>NZ_CP128362.1:1382500-2765000 GCF_034274695.1 Chitinophaga sp. LS1 | reverse complement strand
CATAACCGGAAGAATCGTCTGTTAATACATTATTAGGACGCTCTTCTGTATCTGTTTTACGCTTTTTCTTCTTAGAAACAGGAGCAGGTGCTGGTTCTTCAATGGCAGGAGCAACTGATACAGTAGCAACATCTACAGCGGCTGAAGGTGTTGCCTGTGCATTGCTACCATCCTGAAAATCGATAAATGCAGGGTCTTCTGATTTTTTCTTCTTTGCTTTCTTAGCTTTTTTATCAGGTACAGGTGCATCTTCTGTTACAACAGGAGCAGGAGCTGATGCCGGTTCTGTCATAACTGTTACCGCCGTATCAGTAGTAACAGCCAGATCAGTTGCGGGTACAGGTGCTGGTGTTGCTGCTGCCTTATGTTCTTCCGCCATTACGTCAGCAAGAATCTGTTGTTCTTCATCTGTAAGTGGTTCTCTATCCCTGCGTTTCTTACGTCCTTTCTTTTCTTCAGGTTGCTGAACAGCCACTGTGGTATCCTTTGCAGGTGCCAGGATCATCCCTGTTCCGGCATTCGGATCTACCAGAGGTTCCTCTGGTCTGTCATCTTTTACGACCCTATCAAGGGATTCTGAAAACTTACTGGTTGGTTTTACCGGACGGGTTCCAGGACCTACTGTCACCCCTGCATCTTTATTTGGGAAAGCTGCTGCCAGATCCTTTTGCATAGAATCCATCATGGCCTTTTGTGGCTCCGGAACAGGAGGAGCAGGTGCTGCTGCTGTCTCAACAGGAGCTGGTGTCGGTGCAGGTGGTTCTGTAACCGGAGCCGGCGCCGGTGTTTCCACTACAGGTGCAGGCGCTGCTGCTACTGTCGCTTCTTCACTCTTCTTCACAGGCCTGGTGGCTGCAAAAGTCACGATATTATATAAGCCATCCTGCTTCAACAGGTACCCCTGGTCATTGGAACCGCCAACTTTTACCAGGTACTGCTGTTCAGGTACTTCACTTTTTGCAAATCCAATACGCATATTGGCTGTACCAGCAGGCAGTTTGGAAATAATGAGATAGCCTTTATCGGAAGAGCTGAGTAATTTTCCATCAAAGCGTACATAGAAAGGCTGAGACCTTTCGCTTTGTATATAAATATAGTACTGCTTATCCTGAGCTGTCATCTGCAATGTCATCAGGAGAAAGCACGGTATCAATAAAGATTTTTTCAAATACTTAATCATAGAAATATAATATAACCCCGGAAAGGTGTTCATCAAAACCCACGCGGCTGCTTAGAAAACAAATACTATTCCAATATAACGAGGACCTCCCCTTTTTCAACAGCAGTTCGTTCAGAAACCTTGATTTCCTTAACGATTGCATCTGCGGTTGCCTTAAATACATTCTCCATTTTCATGGCTTCCAGAATAAGTACCGGATCGCCTTTCTTAATTGCCTGGCCTGGCGAAACCAATACTTTCAGTACCAGTCCGGGCATTGGCGCCTTGATATCGTTTACCTTGCGGGTGGCGCCGTGGTTGATACCCATGGCTGCCAGCAGCTGGTCTATCGGCTCTTCGATAGCGACCTCGTATGCCTGTTGCTCAATCAGGACTTTTACCTTTTTTGCGTCTTTGTCTATGTTGATGACCTGAGCTGTATAACTCCGCCCATCCAATATTACACTATAATTGCCGGTAGGCAATTCCAGCCCAGACCATTGTACGGCCTGCCCATTGCAGGAGAGCCCTTCAGGTGCCGTATTGATTGCAAATGGCGTGGTGCCATTTACGATTGCTTTGATCATAAGTTGTTTCATCTGAACTGAGACAAAAATAGCTTTTTTTGGGAGCCTTGCGGCAGCAAGGAAGGGGCCTTTTAAATATTTTTCAGAAAGGAAGAGGTTTTTAACAACCCAAATCCCATTTATTTCTAAGAATACTCGTTAATTCGTTGCAAAAATCAATTTCTTACAATGTCAAAATCTTTCAAGCAAGCACTAAACGGCCTGCTGGTAGTATGTCTGACTGGAAGCATGTGTTATTCCCCCGCTTATGCACAGCAACCAGACAATGCCAATGATCCTCTCCTGAAGATCTACAGAGCCACTGCAACAAGAGTGAACGACCTCTCCCATACCAAACTGGATGTCCGCTTTGATTACGCCAAAAGATATCTGTACGGTAAAGCATGGCTGACCCTCAAGCCTCACTTCTACGCAACCGATTCCCTGACCCTGGATGCCAAAGGCATGGATGTCAAAACCGTTGCACTTGTAAAAGGTGGTAAAAACACCCCTTTGAAGTATACTTACGATAGCACCCAGCTGCATATACAACTAGATAAAATATATGACCGCTCCGAATCGTATACTGTGTATATAGATTACGTGGCCAGACCAGAAGAAATCAGTGCTTCCGGCAGCGCAGCTATCACTGACGCCAAAGGCCTGTATTTTATCAACCCGGATGGCACGGACAAAAATAAACCGATCCAGATCTGGACACAGGGTGAAACCGAATCCAACTCTGTATGGTTCCCTACTATTGATAAGACCGCCCAGAAATGTACCGAAGAGATCAGTATGACTGTCGAAAAGAAATACGTGACCCTCTCCAACGGTAAACTGGTAAGCCAAAAGAATAACCCCGATGGTACCCGTACCGATACCTGGAAGATGGACCTCCCCCACTCCCCTTACCTGTTCATGATGGCAGTAGGTGAATTCGCTATCGTAAAGGAACAATGGCGTGGCAAAGAAGTAAGCTACTATGTGGAAAAAGCGTACGAACCATACGCAAAAGCCATTTTCGGGAACACCCCTGAAATGCTCACCTTCTACTCCAACATCCTCGGTTATGAGTATGCATGGCCTAAGTACGCCCAGATCGTAGTAAGAGACTATGTATCCGGTGCTATGGAAAATACCACTGCTACCCTGCACGGCGATTTCGTACAGAAAACTGACAGAGAACTGCTGGATAATAACAACTACAATGAATCTGTTATCGCCCACGAACTTTTCCATCACTGGTTTGGTGACCTGGTAACGGCTGAGTCATGGAGCAACCTGACCCTGAATGAGTCTTTTGCCGACTATAGTGAATACCTGTGGCTGGAACATAAATATGGTAAAGACGATGCAGATGCACATGCGCTGGAAGCCATGGAAAGCTACAAACAGTTCGCCGAATATGCCGGCGACCGTGACCTGGTGCGTTTTCACTACCATGACAAGGAAGATATGTTCGACGCTGTAAGCTACCAGAAAGGTGGCCGTATCCTGCATATGCTCCGCAATGTTGTAGGTGATAGCGCCTTCTTCAAATCCCTGAACCTCTACCTGAAGACCAATGCCTTCAAACCTGCCGAAGCTCATCAGCTGCGCCTGGCCTTTGAAGAAGTAACCGGCGAAGACCTGAACTGGTTCTTTAACCAATGGTATTTTGGCGACGGCTTCCCTAAACTGGATGTAAGCTACCAATACAATGACGGTGCTAAAACGGTGACTGTCAATATCGCCCAAACCCAGGAATCAGGCAAGATCTTCCAGTTGCCAATGGCGATTGATATCTATGCAGGTGGTAAAAAAGAACGTCACCTGGTGAATGTGACCGATAAAACGGCTTCCTTCACCTTCCCTTATACAACGAAACCAGACCTGGTAAATGTAGATGCGGACAAAGTGCTGCTGGCTGATATCGCTGATCACAGGGACCTGAACACCTACATCTTCCAGTTCAACAATGCACCTAACTACCTGGATCGCAGGGAAGCACTGGAAGCTTGCCTGAAAGATCAGTCTAATACCGGTGCCCGCAAGGTGGTAATTGCTGCCCTGAAAGATAAATTCTATGGTATTCGCTCCCTGGCTATCAAAGGACTGAATTTGAGCGACGATGCAGTAAAATCTGCCGCCCTGCCTGTTCTACAGCAACTGGCCAAGAACGATGACAATGCGACTGTTCGTGCAGCTGCCCTGAGACAACTGGGCTCTCTGAAAGATGGACAGTTCACCTCCCTGTTCGAAGCAGCGACCAAAGACAAGTCTTATGCCGCTGCAGGTGCGGCGCTGACAAGCCTCTCTTCTATTGATGCTGATAAAGCTTATACTTTAGCGAAGCAAATGGAAGCTACCGCTAAAGGTGCACTGCGCAATGCGATTGCAAATGTGTATGCAAAAAAGGGGAATGAAGATGACATCGCGTTCTTTTCCAAAACCTTTGACGAAGCAAGTGGTCAGGAAAAGGTGGAAGATGCTATTCAGTATATCACCATCCTGGCAAATGTGGATAACGCTGATATCGTGATCAAAGGCGTAGGCCAGATCAGGGATATGGTGAAAACCTTCAATAACAAGATGGTGACCAATTATATGGTCAATATGCTGCAGCCAGTGGCCAAGAGAAAACTGGACAAGGCGACCATCGCACCTGCTGATAAAAAAGCAGACCTGATGAAGCAGTATGATTATATTAAGAAAGTGATCAGTGAGTTAAAGGACTAAAAGAAAAACCCGGTTTTGCCTTACAGCAAAACCGGGTTTTAGATATACAAGCATCGAAGAAGCGTCGAAGAAGCATCGAACACCATTCGAAGAACACTCGAACAACACTCGAAGAAGCGTCGAAGAACACTCGCAGAAACCTTATCCCAATCCAACCTCAGAATGCCTTTCAGGCACCTCTATATCCCCAAATCCCTTTTTCAACAACCAATTCCTGAATATCTGCTGCACCTCATACTCACCGTGCACCAAAAACAACTTCTTCACTTCTTTCGGGTTTTGACAAGACAACCACTGGCTTAAATCTTCATAATCGCCATGGGCACTCATTGACCGGATACTTCCCACTTCTGCCCTCACCTCATAACGGGTACCATAAATTGATACTTCCTTCGCTCCTCTCATTAACCGGCCACCCAATGATTGCGGTTCACAATAACCCACCATCAGTATGGTATTTTTAGTATCACTAATATTATTAGCAATATGATGCTTTACCCTACCTGCTTCCGCCATACCTGAAGCTGAAATAATCACGCAAGGTTCCTGACGAAAATTGAGGTTCTTTGACTCATCCACGGATTCTATAAAATGCAACCCCGGAAAATCAAATACATCGTCATCAATCTGCAACAGCTTCGCCACGGACTTATTGAACAACTCCGGATGGGCTGTCACCACCTCTGTCGCTTCCGTGGATAGCGGGCTATCCACAAAGATATCCACCTTTGGCAACTTACCATCCAGCTGCGCCTTATTCAGGGCATACAGCAATTCCTGTGTACGACCAACGCTGAATGCCGGGATGATCAGCTTTCCTTTCTTTACCTTACAGGTATCATGTATATACCTCAGCAATACATCGGTAGCTGGTGCCGCTTCCGCATGCAGGGTACTGCCATAGGTAGATTCCATGAGGATGTAATCTGCCTGTGGAAAAGTATCCGGCGATTTCAGGATCGCATCATTGTACCTGCCAATATCCCCACTGAAAGTAATGATCGTTGGTTTGCCCCCTTCTGTTATGCGAAGAGTCACTGCCGCACTACCTATGATATGCCCCGCATCTGTAAACATCACTTCCACCTCGTCATCTATTCTGTGCCATTCTTTATAGCTCTTTACCTTTTTGAAAGCAGATATGCTCTTTTTAGCATCATCCACTGTATACAGCGGCTCTTCCTGCGGCAATCCTACTTTCCGGCGCTTTTTATTGGTAAACTTTATATCCTCTTCCTGTATCCTGGCGGAGTCCATCAAAAGGATCTGGGCGAGGTCAAATGTAGCGGGGGTACAAAAGATATGGCCTTTAAAACCCCTTTTTACCAACAGGGGAATCAGGCCTGTGTGGTCAATATGTGCATGGGATAATACCATCATGGTAACAGTAGATGGGTCAAAACCCAGGTCAAAGTTCATGGCATCTGTGTCCTTTCCCATACCCTGGAACATGCCGCAATCTAATAAGATCTTTTTCCCATTCTTTAATGTAATCAGGTGTTTCGAACCGGTAACAGTTCGTGCCGCCCCATGAAAGGCTATCTTCATAATGATTGATTTTTATCAGCGTTTCTTAAACGACCAGGTGATCGCGAACGTGGCAATTACTGTGCCATCGTGGCTTCTGCCAGTAGTGTTGACTGTGATGGCGACAGGCTCCCCCGAAGCTACTGCATGCTGTATAGCTACCTGCATCCCGTCCAGTTCTTCACATGTAAAATAAGTCTTCCCTGTGGCTTTCTTCAGAAAGCTGGCCTGCATACCCGTTACTAACATGGATACCCGGGCAGGTGCCGCATCGGCCGTAAACCACATAGCCGGTAATCCCGTGCTCATTTCTGCCGCCATAGCCAGACAGGCAAAATAGGTAGACTTAAAAGGATTCTGTGACAACCACCTGAAAGGTACGGAAGTGATACAAACAGCAGGGGTCAATTGTTGTACCCTTACCCCTGCCAGCCATGCTGCCGGTAATTTATACAACAAAAACAGGGAAAACTTCCAGGGCTGTGTTACTAAACGTTGGAATTTTATCATTGATTAGTGTAATAAGCAGGGTTGAGCGCATCCGGGCCCCATTGCTTCAATAACATCGCTATCTTCTTCTGATCATATGAATCTGCGGATTCCAGTAAACCGGTATCCTGTGTATGTAGTCTGTTGCCCTTTGCATCCAGGATCACGATCACCGGGAAACCGAAACGCTGTGGATAACCCAGCTTTTGCAATATAGGCAGGTTCTTATTCTCCTTGCTATAATTCAGATGGTATACAATAAAGTTCTTGTTCAGCAGGCTTTTCAACGTGCTATCCTCTTCCGTGAATTTATAAAATCGCTTACACCATATGCACCAATTGCCGCCTACCTGTACCAATATGTGTTTTTTGGCAGCCGCCGCCTGCTGCTGAATAGCTGCCAGGTCTGCCGCAGCATCGGCACCCGGGTTATAAATATGCTCCAGGTCCAGGGAATGCTTTTCCTGTGCAGATAAAGTAGTAGTGGCACAAAGACACAGTAAGGCGATGAATAAGCGACTAATGATGGTCATTTTCCAGTGATTGAATATATTGATAGATTCCCAATTGGGCATTGACAGCAGGTGCACCCTTTTCAGGAGTCAAAGATATATTGTGCAACTGCGCATCCAGCATCACTGCATTGGTATTGTCTGCCAATTGAAGATTGATAATCTCTTTCAACTGGGCAGCCAGTTCCTTTGCATATACCGGGAAACAGACTTCTATACGCCTGTGGATATTGCGGTTCATCCAGTCTGCAGAACCCATATACACTTCTTCTTCCCCATTGTTATGGAAGATGAATACCCGCGCATGTTCCAGGTAGCGGTCTACAATTCTTCTTACTTTGATATTGCTGCTTTCCGGCTGGTCGGGTTGCAGACAACAGATACTACGTGCAATCAAGTCTACCTTTACTCCTGCTTCGCTGGCTTCGTACAGTTTGGCAATCATATCCTTTTCCTGCAGATTATTCAGCTTGATGATGATATGCGCAGGTTTACCAGCTTTTACATTGGCAATCTCCCTGTCTATCAGTTCGGAGAACCGGGTCTTCAGGTTAAACTGCGCCACCAGCAGGTGATTGAATTTCAGGTAATTATACTTATCCGGTTGCTGGCGGGCCTGTAGATATAAGAACAACAGTTCCAGTTCCTGGGTAATACCCGGATGTGCTGTGAGCAATACATGATCTGTATAAAAACGGGCGGTGCTTTCATTGAAATTTCCCGTGGCCATCAGCCCTGCATAATCCCATTGGTAACCACGTTTACGTTTTACCAGGGCTATCTTGGCATGTACCTTCAACCCCGGAATGCTATAGATGATCTTCACACCAGCTGCCTTCATTTTCTTGGCCCAACGGATATTGTTGGCTTCATCAAAACGGGCTTTCAGCTCTACGAATACCGTTACCTGTTTACCGTTGCGGGCAGCGCTGATAAGGGCATTGGCAATCTGTGAACTGGCTGCAATGCGATATAGTGTAATGTAAATTTCTTTGACAGTGGGATCAGTCGCCGCTTCGTTGAAGAAACGGAGAATGTAATCATATCGTTGGTAAGGGGGATGGAGAATGATATCCCTTTGTAATACCTCTTCCAGCAGATGCGGTACCTGATCCAGTTGTGGCAGATGAGCCGAAGGCTGCTTAGGATAGGTGAACAGCGGAGACTTTACAGGCATGGGCAGGTCTGCTAAATCCTTCAGGTTGTGGTAACGGCCTCCCGGCACCATTTCCTGTGGCAGGATACTGAAGTAATTACCCAGTAATTGTTTCAAGGCCAATGGCATGCTGCTGTCATAGAGAAAACGGGTAGGGATACCCAGTTCTCTTTTGGCAATCATGGTTTCTACCTGGTCCAGTATATCACTGGCCAGTTCGTTCATATCAGTTTCTGCATCACGAGTGATCTTGATACTATAGCAACCATTGACGGTATATCCCGGAAACAGCCAGCCTACATTTTCCCGGATGATGTCGTCCAGCATCACGATGTAGCTGACATCCTGAACTTGTGGGAGTTCAAAGAAACGGGGCAGTTCACTGCTGGGAATATTGACCACTGCATATTGCAGGCGATCAGGTTCATTTTCAGGAGAAACGGATACTACCAGATAAAGCTGGTTATTCTCCAGGAATGCATCTTTGGGCTTTTTCTTGTCCAGCCAAAAGGGTTGCAGAAAGCCCTGGATCTTTGTCTGGAAGTACTCCCGCATAGGAGCCAGGTGCGAAGACAGGATCTCCTGGTTATAGTAAAGATCAACCCTGTTATCTCTTAATGCCGGCAGGAGCTGCTGGGTAAGGGTATGCCCAAATTCGCCCAACTGTCTGTTGATCTCCTGCTGAATAATGGGAAGCGTATCGGTAGAAAGCGTTTCTTCCCCTGCTACTTCAGGATTGTCGCGCACCAGTTTATTCACTGCCATGACAGCGGGCATACGTACACGGAAGAACTCATCTAAGTTCGAGGAGAAGATGGACAAGAAGCGAATGCGCTCATACAGCGGCACCGCAGGATCTCTGGCCATGCTCAGCACCCTGTAGTTAAATGATAACCAGCTCAGATCACGGTCATACAGTGGAGTATTCATATATCACTTAGTTATGCACAGGGAAGAACAGCACGGCTATCACAAATGCCAACACTGAAATGATCAGACCAAACATAAATATGTTGTACGCGATGCGTAGTTGTTTATACTTTTTACCCAGTACTACCCCAAGATGGTAGATATCCTGGATCATGCTACCATAGAGGTAATCGCTATCTTTCATCATCTCTGTCATACCCCATTTATACTGCTCCAGCTCCATTTCATGGAAGTTACCAAAGAAGAGGAGATTTGTCTTTTTATTGACGATGTCTTCCCTGATAAACTTACCTTTATTCACATTTGGACGGGTAGCCAGTACTGAGAAGATAATGGTGATCACTCCTGTGGTGAGGAATAATACTGAAGGGATGATCAGGTTAGGATAGTCTTCCAGCTTGCGGAAAAGTACACCGAGTATCACAGATACTATGATAGAATTCACTGAAATCATGATGTGCGCCTTGCTGTCGGCCATGGCACTCAGGCGGATATGATTGGAGGAAGTGGTACGGAACATGGTCTCCACCCCTCTGCCGGCTTTCGGTTCTTTGTTTTGCTTTTCCGGCTTATCGATTTTCAGCTTTTTACTTTCTTTAGCAACAGCTTCTTCTAATTTCTCTTCTTTTTTCCCTCCCTTCTTCTCTGCCTTATCCTCCTGTTTCTCCAGGCGTTTTTTCAACCACGCAATGTTCTCCTCTTTCTGCTCCTGTAAGAGTGCCTGACAGTAAGCGGTATGATAATGATGCGCTTGCAGCAGTTTCAATGTACCAGCTGTCCAATCAGCACCAGTAATCTCCTTCTTATGTGTAAGCTCTATTTCCTGGTGCAATACCTTGGTCCGCTTCCTGAACTCCTTCGTACCAAAGTTGAAGAGGTCTGCATCGCAAACAATCTCTTCCAGCAGGTTGTGAGGTTCCTGTGGCATTTTGGTAGCCATAATACAACCAGTTACCTGCTCTTGTATATTTAACGGTACCATTTGTTCATTTAGAAAATTACGGGCCAGTGAAGCACCTGTCTGTTCATGTGTTTTAGACTCCCCCAGCAGGTAGCCCAGGTCATGAAACCAGGCTGCTATATACACGACTAAAAGGTCGGTATCCTGTAACCGGTAATGCGCTGAAATCTGCGCTGCTGCTGCAACAACCTGTCTGGTATGTTCCAGGTTATGGTACACCAGATTGGGGAGAGGATGATCCTGGTACTGTGTTGTCACATATTGTTGTGCGGCGTCGATGATTACACTTGTCTGCATAAGGCTTGGTTAAAAAAGCAAAACTGAGATCAGCAAGTTACTGCATTTTTGAGTTAATTTTATTCCACCATACTGCTCATCTTATGACTCTACGACATTTATTAATAGTTTGCCTGTTGTTTACTTCATGTAATTATTACAACAACAGGGATAAAAAATACGAATCTCCGAAAGGATATAAACTTGAGGAACCCACCCGGTTTCATGTAAGACAGTCCATGCAAGAGATTTCAGGCATTGTACTGGCGCCGGATGAACACCATATTCTGGCTATCAACGATGAACAGGGCCGTGTATTTTCTATCGATGTAACAGGCAATACGCCTTACCCCAACTGGAAATTCGACAAGAGCGGGGATTATGAAGACCTCGCTACCGATGGCAAAAATTGGCTGGTACTGAAAAGCAAGGGGCACCTCTATCAGGTGACAGGTCTTTTTTCTGACTCTACTGATGCCATCAATTATAAACTACCAATAGATGGCAAAAACGAGTTTGAAACCCTCTACTATGATCCCCGCAATGATGGGATGATCATGGTTTGCAAAGCCTGCGCTGATGATAAGGACAAGGGTTATAATACCGCCTACCGCTTTGATATGAAGACATGGACATTTGATGATAATCCATTCTACCGTATCAATATCGCAGATATTGAACGTCTTAGCGGCGAAAAAATGACCCTGTTCAAGCCATCAGCAGCTGCCATTCACCCTATTGAAAAGCGGCTGTACATACTGTCTGCTGTAAATAGACTGTTAGTGATCACTGACCTGGATGGAAAAGTACAGGAAGCCTATAATCTGAAACATACAGTATTCCGACAACCGGAAGGCATTTCTTTTGCCCCGAATGGCGATATGTATATTTCGAATGAATCAGCTGATGAATCGTCGGCCAATATCCTCAAGTTTAAATATAACCAAAGACCTCAGTAACGATGAAGTACCTTTTATATCTCTCCATACTTTTCCTACCCTTCGTAGCACAGGCACAGGATACACTGGCCAGGAGGATCATCCTGATAGGAGATGCCGGCGAACTGCATCAGGATGGACACAACCCTGTTATTGATGCTGTAAAGAGCCGCTTTGACTTACAGGATGCAAGAAATACTGTTCTCTACCTGGGAGATAACGTATACCCCTATGGGATGCCGGACCCTACCAGCAGCCGGTACCCACTTTCCAAAGAGATACTTGATTACCAGGTGAACCTGGTACGCAATACCAATACGCAGGCTATCTTCATTCCCGGTAATCATGACTGGGAAAAGTCAAAACCAAACGGCTGGCAGACCATCATCAATGAACAACTATATGTCGATTCATTGAACCTGCCGAATGTAAACTTCCTGCCCAAAGACGGTTGCCCAGGTCCTATAGAAATGACCCTGGATAAGAACATCACCCTCGTGATCATGGATACCGAATGGTGGTTGTTTCCTTACGCAAAACCGGGACCTGAGTCTTCCTGCGATTTCAAAACAAAACAGGATGTACTGACTGAATTGAGTGATATCGTAATCCGTAACCGGAACAAGCTGGTCATCTTTGCAAGCCACCACCCTTTCCGTAGTTATGGTATTCACGGTGGTTATTATACCCTGAAGCAACACATCTTCCCACTCACTGATCTGAACAAGGGATTGTATATTCCGCTGCCGGTGATAGGTTCTATCTATCCCCTGACCCGTGGGGTATTTGGCACGCCTGAAGATCTGCCAAATCCTGACTACCAGGAACTGGTCAATGGTGTGGAAGCTGCCTTCAAATCACATGGTCCGACCATCTTCGTAGCAGGCCATGATCATGCTTTACAGTTCATCAAAGACAAAGAGAATTACTATATCGGCAGTGGTAGTGGAGCAAAAGAAACCCGGGTGAAGAAAGGTGCGAAGTCTCTCTATGCCAGTAACGAGAATGGCTATGCTGCACTGGAGATTTCAAAGAACGGGAATATCACCGTGCAATATTATACTGTAGATAAAAGCGATGGTCCTTCATTTGCCAGCAACCTTTTCAACGTACAGGATATTCGTTCTGAACAACTGGCCAATGCAAGTCCTACTGCAAAAGAATTACCCCCATTCGTGACCTTGCCTGCGGATACACAGTATATCCACAAAACTGGTATTCACTATTGGTTACTGGGTAAGAACTATCGCGATGTATGGGCAGCCCCTGTTAACTTCCCCGTACTCGATATCAACAAAGAAAAAGGCGGTCTGAAAATATTGCAGAGAGGTGGTGGTATGCAAACCCTCTCTCTCCGCCTGGAAGATAAATCAGGTACAGAATGGGTTTTACGCTCTGTAAAGAAATACCCCGAAAAAGCGATTCCAGCTGAACTGAAAAACACCATTGCAAAAGATGTAGTGCAGGACCAGATCTCTGCCTCCAATCCATATGCTACCATGGCTGTGGCCAGCCTGGCAGAGGCCGCAGGCGTTCCGCATACCAACCCGACATTTGTATACTTACCGAAAGATACTTCCCTCGGCATCTATGCCAGCACCCATGGTGATGATGTGTATCTCTTTGAAGAAAGAGAACCTGTTGTAAAAGGCAAAACATACAATACTGTCAAGGTATTGGAACAAATACATGGTGACAATGATAACACCATCGACCAGGAAGCTGTAGCCCGCGCCCGTATGCTGGATCTGCTAATGGCTGACTGGGATCGTCATGATGACCAGTGGAGATGGGGGGTGAAGAAACACAAGAAACGGGATACCAAAGAATACTATCCTGTGCCTCGCGATCGTGACCAGGCCTTCTTTGTAAACCAGGGTGTGATCACCGCCATCGCTGCCAGAAAATGGGTGATGCCGAAGTTCCAGGGGTTCAAACCATACTACCCGAACATCGAATATCAGAACCCATCTGCACAGCCGTTTGATCGGTCTTTCATGAATGAGATCGATGAAAAGAAATGGAAAGATATCAGTCACGAGCTGGTACTGAGTCTGCCTGATTCTGTGATCGCTGCTGCTGTGGCCCGTTTCCCGGACACTGTGCAGAAGAAGGTAGGTGACTTTACGTATCGTACACTCATTGCCCGTCGTGATAAACTGGAAACGGCTTCCCTTGACCTTTACCGCTTCCTGTCAAAGGATGTAGATGTAACAGGTACAAAGAAAGATGAACTGTTTACCATCGAAAGACAACAAGATGGATCAGTATCCCTGAATGTAAATAAGATCAGCAAGAAAGGTGAGGTACAACAAAACATCTACTCCCGCACCTTTGATCCGAAGGTAACGAGGGAAATAAGAATCTTTGGTCTGGGTGGTGAAGATAAGTTCGACATCAAAGGTGATTATTATACACCTATTCACATCCGCATTATCGGTGGTAAAGACAATGATACTTACAGAGACATTACCACTCAGCATGCAGGCAATCATATCCGCATCTATGAGAAACGCGGTGGTGCCGATACTTTTGCGCTGGCAGGTAATGAACGTAAGGTCCTTTCTTACAACCCGGACAATATCAAATATGAACGTACACCACTGCTATATACCTATGATAAACTGATGCCACTGGCAACTGCTGGTTTCAACAGCGATGATGGATTGTCACTGGGTGTAGGTTTCCAGTACACCAAACAAGGTTTCCGCAAGCGACCATTTGCTTCCAGGCAAACGGTGATGGCAGGTCATAGCCTGGGTACAAATGCCTGGCAGTTCCGCTACATGGGTGAATTCACGGATGTAATCGGGAATACTGATCTGGCATTGACAGCCACTGCAAAGGCTCCTAACAATACCATCAACTTCTTTGGCTATGGTAATGAAACCGTATTTGAGAAAGACCTGAAGATTAAATATTACCGTACCCGTTTCAGTCTGTACAATGTAGAGCCACTCTTCAAAACGAACCTGTCCAACAAGTTCCAGCTGATCTACGGACCTACCTTTACTTATTATACATTGGATAAGGATGCGACTAAAGGCAGGATCATTGAGGACTTTGATAAAAATGGACTAGACTCTCTGTCTGTATATCAAGGCAAGTATTACGCAGGCTTGAAACTGGGTTACCAGATCGATACCCGTAATAATACGATAGCACCTACCAGAGGTTTCTACTGGAATACCACCTTACATGGTAACCAGGGTTTGAATGAGCAACAGCGCCATTACCTGCAACTGTCTACGGACATGAGTATCTATACCAGCTTTAGCACACCGGCTAACCTGGTACTGGTCACAAGGTTTGGGGGTGGTAAGCTGTGGGGCCACTATGAATATTTCCAGGCCATGTATTTAGGTGGTGTACAAAACCTGCGCGGTTATCGTAACTACCGCTTTGCCGGCGATGCTATGGCATTCAATAATACAGAGCTGCGATTGAAACTGTTTGAATTCCGTTCTTACCTGTTCCCGGCTACTGTGGGTTTATTAGCCTTCAATGATGTGGGCAGGGTATGGAAGAGTGGGGAGAAATCTTCCGCCTGGCATGATGGGTATGGTGGAGGTATCTATTTTAGTCCGGTGAATATGCTGATACTCACAGCGACGGTAGGTAGATCTGAAGAGGAGGTGTTACCTTATATCACATTTGGATTCAGGTTCTGATAATAAAAACCTTCATGAAAGAGGGAATTCACCAACGGGGAATGAAAAACATTTTCAGAAAAAACCCTCATGAACCGGGTTCACAAACGACTATGAAAATGGTGGTACCTTCGACAAAAGTACTACCATGGAACAATCACATATCAGTTTTGAACAGGTTGTGAGTCGCGGCTGTGGCCTCGATGTTCACCAGGAGAATGTAGTAGCCACCATCAGAGGAAATGGGTTGGAAGAACAAACCCGCACTTTTAGCACTTTCACAAGTTCACTTAGGGACCTGGTAGCTTGGCTTGAAGAATCCGGCATTACACATGTCGCAATGGAGAGCACGGGGGTTTACTGGAAGCCTGTTTTTAATATACTGGAACCTCACTTTGAACTTATTCTGGTCAATGCCCGGCATATTAAATATGTGCCGGGGCATAAGACCGATCGCAATGACAGTGCCTGGATTGCAAAATTATTGCTAAGCGGGCTACTAAAGGGAAGTTTTATTCCACCGCAATACACTCGCGAATTACGGGAATTGTACCGATACAAACGTAAAGTAATAGGACAGCGGTCCAGTGAATATAACCGGTTACAGAACATTTTAGAGACAGCCAATATCAAATTGAGCACTGTAGTCAGTGATGTATTCGGTGTAAGTGGCTGGTCAATGATCACTGCCATTATTGAAGGAGAACAGGATCCTATGATATTGGCCAATTTGGCAAAAGGTAGGCTCAAAATCAAAAAACAAGAGCTTATTCTTGCATTAGAAGGCCATCTTAATGAGCATCACCGTTTTATGCTCAGCCTGTCTAAAACTGTTATTTTACAGCTAAATGACCTACTTGGTCAGGTGGATAACCGTATAGATCAGTACTTAAAAAATGGGAGGAAGAAGTAAAATTACTTCAGACTATTCCCGGAGTACAAAAACAAACAGCTACCGCCATCTTAGCCGAAATAGGTACAGATATGCATGCGTTCCCTAATCAGCATCATTTGGCTAGTTGGTGTGGTTTATGTCCTGGTAATAATGAAAGTGCCGGAAAAAAGAAAAGTGAAAGAATCAATCATGGCAACAGATCCCTTAAAACCGCACTCGTGGAAGCAGCATGGGCTGCAGCACATACGAAAGATACTTATCTGAAAAGAAAATATTATACTTTGAGTATACGAAGAGGCAAAAAACGAGCACTTATTGCAATTTCACACAAAATCCTAATTGCCGCTTATTTTATACTCAAAAATAGAGTGCCATATATGGAACCTGATAATCAGGAGTGGCTAAAAAAGAAAGCAGGCGCAGATAAATAATTATCTCAGACGCCTGCGCGAGCTTGAGGCATTACCCCCATCTCAATAAGATTACTAAGTTACAAAAATCGACCTTTTATTGGTGCTTTTTCAGCCTGTAGAAAAAACTGATTTAAGACTCTAAGTACAAACGATTGTTGCTATAAGCACGAAAAGAAAATTTTAATCCTATAGAGTCATATCAAATTATGGCCTGGACGAACTATTTTCAAAGAAAAAAGGGCGTATCAAAAGTTAGATACACCCTTTTTTTATTTTATACGATTCCCGGGAGTTTCATTTATTGATAATGTTCCCTTTTTTTATGCTTCCATATTTACTTTCACTCTTAGCGCTCTCAGACCGCTTACCCCTTGCAGGTCTTCCAGGTCCAGCATTTCTACGTCTGGCAGCAGGATGTTTTTATTCTGCAGGAAGGTGATGTACTTCAGGTATTCTTCCATCTCTTTCGCATAAGCATACACGATTGCAATGGTACCCGGTTGGGTAAGGCGTTTGCCTGTCTGGCGGATGTGCACCTTATCAATCCTTTTCTTCAGTATTTCATAGCGGATGTTGTAAGCGCCTTCTACATCGAAGCGGCGTTCATCCTGTCTGAAGCTGATGTCGATCGGATTGCTGTGAGCCAGTACCAGCTGGGTAGTTTGCAAAGGCACCTTTAGTGTTGGAATCAACTTGTTGGTGAGTCTTGCAATGTCTGCCATAGACTGTATCTGCCACAGGCGCAGGTTACGCAGGTAGAGCAGGTCGAACTTGCGGGTTTGCGCAATGGCCTGTCCTATATAGATATTGTACTCTACCCCATCCGTACGATACTTTTCGAAGTAACATGGGAAGGAGTGTTGTATGTTTTCTTTCTCTTTGTCCAGGTACTGGTTCAGTTCAGCGTTGATCATAGCCAGACTATCTTCATAATCCTGGCGGTGGTGCTGAATATGGCCTTCTGTCTGGTCTACCAGGGAGAAGTAACGTTCCAGTGCCGGCTGCAGTTCAGGATGACTTTCGTGCAGGTGACGGAACAATGGGCCGATTTCTTCGTCCAGGTAGTTGTTTGTACGCAGTTCATCTTCTGAGAGCATACCACTAGTGATACCGGTAATGAGCTCATCATTTTTGAACTTCAGCTCTTCCAG
Source organism: Chitinophaga sp. LS1 (assembly GCF_034274695.1). Taxonomy (NCBI): domain Bacteria; kingdom Pseudomonadati; phylum Bacteroidota; class Chitinophagia; order Chitinophagales; family Chitinophagaceae; genus Chitinophaga; species Chitinophaga sp. LS1. Next base: position 2,747,656 of record NZ_CP128362.1, on the reverse strand, counting down.
CAATGGCAGGTAGATGGTGTTGCCAATGTGGTCCAGGGTTTCCCGGATCAGGAGTAGTTGTTCACGAAGATCTTCGTGGATCGCATTGCTACGTTCGGTAGAAGAGTTCCGGATGTCTACAGCGCCATATAATGGATAGACATCTTCAAACGCAATGTTACCGATGTCTTTTCTTTTTGCTTTTGGTGTGTGCAGATAATGCCATGCTGCATCGATGAACTTCCATTCCACAGAAGGTTGCAGGGCAGTGAACTGCTCCTTGATGACCTGGGTGATTCGGTTCGATGTGATGTCAGCACCTCTATTCAACAACATCACTAACAGTGGATATGCCGGCATGGCTTGTGCCAGTGTTTCAGCAGTGATCTTGTTAGGGGTGCCGGAGGCCAGTTCTACGATACCCAGCAGGGTATCCTCATGCCATATAGGTACCAGTACAAAGCTATTGATGCCCTTGAGCGGCAGGTAGCGCAGGAATGGATATGCATAGAGAGAACTCTCCGTCACCACGGGCAGCAAAAGTGGCGTTTTGTTCTGCCCCAGGTACTGGATCAGTTGCTGAAACAGCTGTTGCTGCTGTTTTTCGCTACCAGTTACGCCCAGGGTCACGCCGCTTTCGCATTGTTCACATTCCAGCACATAGCGACCATTGATTTTTGGAATAGGTACCACGTGCACACTCAGGTCAGTATCTCCCATCAGTGCCAGTACTTCTTCCTCCATACGGCGGTAGGTACGTCTTTCGTTGCCCTCGTGCATGTTCAGGATCAGGTTCTTCATTACATTCTGCACCTCATCTTTGGTTACATCCTGTAATGTCCAGATCACAAATCCTTCGAGGACGAAATTATCCAGTGGCAAAATTTCTTTCAGGCCTTCGGGGCTGAACTTTTTCATACATACAGTATCGTATGTAAGCGGAGGTAGCTCACCTTTTACCTTTACTTCCACGAAACGAGGGTCTACATTCACCTTCACATATCTCTTGCCTCCATTGCTGTCGGGCATGTTGATATGGTGGATGATCTCGTTCTGGTAAGTAACGGGAAAACCGTATGCTTTCTCCAGGATCAGCTTGTACAGCCATTCCAGTTTATCCTTCTTAATCTTATCTACTGAAATACCTTTAGGTACTTCCAGCATTCTGTCGCTATTATCAGCGAAGATATTCTTGAAGAGGTCGGAGTAATAAAATATAGCAAACTTCTGGGGGACACCTATACCATAGATATCCTTGTCCATATCAGAAGTGATTGGAAATATTGTAGCAATAATGAGGTCGATATACTCCTGGTAAGCGGACAGGTCATCTGCACCGGCTATAGGGCCAAGTAGTGCGGGGTTACTTTCAAAGCGTTCAGCGATCTTTTTATAATACGCCGCCCTGCTATCTGTTTTACTGGCCGCTTTCTCCTTCAGGAACTTGACATAAGGCGCGAAGGAAATATGGGATTCTATCAGTGCCTCATCCTTTAATTGATCGGGACCGGCAGTTAAAACTTTCATAATCTAAAATATGTAAAAATGACTCATCTAGTTATATGACGAATGGACAGATGAAAAATTGTAAAAGTTACATTCAGTGAATTACAGCGTGCAGGATTAAGCAGAGAGGTTGTGGTTGGTTATTAGGTACAAATTTAATGCAAAACCTCAATTTTCGCCATAAAAAGTTATAGGTCTGCCAATCCGGCAGACCTATAAATATATTCTAATCTGTAAAATATTCAAATTATAACTCGATCTGATTTTTTAGCAGGTCGTCGAAAGTATCCCTTCTGCGGATGAGTTGGGCTTTACCATCTTTTACCAGCACTTCGGCAGGTTTAAAACGGGAGTTGAAGTTGGAAGACATTTCAAAACCGTAAGCTCCTGCGTTGTAGAATACCAGCAGATCACCTTCTTTTACTTCGTTCAGTTTACGATCCCAACCGAAAGTATCTGTTTCGCAGATGTTACCTACCACGGTATAGATCCGTTCGGTTCCTTTTGGATTAGAGATGTTCTTGATCAGGTGGAAGGCATCGTAGAACATTGGGCGGATCAGGTGGTTAAACCCTGAGTTCACACCTACGAATACGGTAGCAGTGGTCTGTTTGATCACATTTGCTTTTACCACGAAGTAACCGCTCTGGCTTACCAGGAATTTACCCGGTTCGAACCATACCTGCAGAGGGCGGTTATATGTTTTGCTGAACTTGTTGAAAGCGTCGGAGAGCTTTTTGCCCAGCAGCTGGATGTCGGTTTCAGGGTCGCCCTGTTGATAAGCCACTTTGAAGCCGCTACCCAGGTCAATGAATTCCAGATCAGGGAAGTTCACAGCCAGTTCGAACATGATGTCTACCCCACGGAGGAATACATCTACATCCTTGATTTCAGAACCGGTGTGCATATGCAGGCCGGTTACTTTCAGTTTGGTGCTCTTTACGATGCGCTCAATGTGGCGGATCTGGTGGATGGAGATACCGAACTTGCTGTCTACGTGACCTGTGGAGATCTTATAGTTACCGCCAGCCATGATATGTGGGTTCAGGCGGATGCAGATTGGGTAAGAGTCACCAAAGCGGTTACCAAATTGCTCCAGGATGGAGATGTTGTCGATATTGATATTTACACCCAGGTCCTTGGCAGCTACGATTTCGTCGAGGTCTACACAGTTAGGGGTAAAGATGATGTTTTTAGGTTCGAATCCTGCCTTGAGACCGAGTTGGACTTCGTTGATAGACACGGTGTCCAGACCGCAACCCAGGGAGTTGATGTACTTCAGGATGTTGATGTTGGTGAGCGCCTTACAGGCATAGAAAAAGCGTGCGTCCGTCTTTTGGAAGGCGTCCTTTAACTTTTCGTACTGGATGGCAATCTTTTCCGCATGGTATATATATACCGGAGTTCCAAATTCTTCCGCTACTTTGACAAGGAAGTCAGTAGACAAAACGTCGCTTTGCTTAGGCATTTATTGAAAGGTAATTTTAGAGGATGCGAATTTACTAAGCAAATTCCAAAGTTTATGTATAAAGATTGAGGCCCGGGCTTTAGCCCGGGCCTCAATCTTTATTGTTGTTGTTCCTCATCCTCGTTGGTCATGAAACCATCCAGGTCCCTCCTTTCCTTTTTGGTAGGGCGGCCGATCTTACTCGGACGCTTACCGGTATGGAAGCTGGCGGCAATCCGCTGGTTCATCTCCTGGTCTTCTTCGGGAGTGAGATCAACGTAATGCTTAATGGCTTCAGCATATTGTACTCTGTTGGCTATTAAGCTCACCACCTCAATCACCCATTTCCGGGATTCTGACCTGATTTCATATTTGTCTCCTATACTAACTGCGCGTGCAGCTTTTACGGAGGTCCCATTCATCTTCACTTTCCCGCCTTCACAGGCCGTAGAGGCCTGTGAGCGGGTTTTAAATATCCTGATCGCCCAGAGATACTTGTCCAGGCGCAGTTTCTCTGTATTCTGCATAATTATTTCTTATTCATTTCCGCAAAGAACTTGTGGAAATAAGGAATGGTTTCAATTCCTTTATAATAGTTAGCCAGACCATACTTCTCATTTGGAGAGTGCAGGTTGTCGCTATCTAATCCAAAGCCCATCAGGATGGTCTTCAGTCCAAGTTCTTTTTCAAACAGTGCTACGATAGGAATACTACCACCACCGCGTACGGGAATTGGAGATTTACCAAAAGTTTCTTTGATCGCTTCGCTCGCTGCCTTGAATGCCACGTGGTCAGTAGGTGTTACATATGGGCTACCACCGTGGTGAGCTGTTACCTTTACCTTTACTGACTTAGGCGCAATCTTCTCAAAATGAGCTTTGAACAGGTCAGAAATCTGGATCCAGTCCTGGTTAGGTACCAGGCGCATAGAGATCTTGGCGTGTGCTTTTGAAGGCAGTACGGTTTTGGAACCTTCGCCGGTATAGCCACCCCAGATACCGTTTACCTCCAGGGTAGGACGGATACCGGTGCGCTCGATAGAAGAATATCCCTTCTCACCCCACAGTTCATCTACCCCCAGGTCTTTTTTATACTCAGCTTCGTCGAACGGTGCTGCATTCAGGGCAGCTCTGTCTTCCTTGCTCAGTTCCTGTACGTTGTCGTAGAAACCAGGGATGGTGATGTGGTTATTTTCGTCATGGAGGGAAGCAATCATCTGGCAAAGGATGGTAGCAGGGTTGGCAACAGCGCCACCATATACACCACTGTGCAGGTCACGGTTAGGGCCGGTTACCTCTACTTCCATATAAGACAGACCGCGTAAGCCGGTATCCAGGCTAGGATTTTCCAGGCTCAGCATGGAGGTGTCAGAAATGAGCACCACATCTGCTTTCAGTCTTTCCTTATTTTCCTTGATAAAGATACCCAGGTTCGCAGAGCCTACTTCCTCCTCCCCTTCAATCATAAACTTGATATTGCAGGGTACAGAGTTGGTATTCATCATGGTTTCGAACGCCTTCACGTGCATGTAGAACTGACCTTTGTCGTCCGCAGAACCGCGGGCATAGATCTTTTCGTCTTTGATCACAGGTTCAAACGGACCGCTATCCCACAGTTCCAGGGGATCGGCAGGCTGTACGTCGTAGTGACCATATACCAATACGGTCGGGAAAGCCGCATCGATGATTTTTTCTCCATATACGATCGGGTGTCCGGCAGTAGGGCAAACTTCTACATTGTCAGCACCTGCTTCAATCAGGCGTTGTTTTACCGCTTCGGCGCAGTCCGCTACATCTTTGTTAAAACGGGAGTCTGCGCTCACGGAAGGGATGCGCAGCAAAGCCAGCAATTCTTCCAGAAAACGTTCTTTATTCTTTGTCTGATAGTCTTTCCAAACTTGCATATTCCACTAAGTTTTTCTTTAGAAAGCTGCAATTTAAGGGAAAGTCTAAATATAGGGAACCAGAAAAATCGGATTTCATTAACATGGCGTTAACGAATTTCTCCTTCTTTCTATCGAAATTTAAAGCGTATTGGGGACAGATATCTATCGCACAAAAGAAGACTCACTAACCGCAAAATAACCTTATTCATATGATTACCAGCGAGGATACCGCTATGTTATCCGTCTTAAAGAAGGATAATACCCTGGAGGCCTATCAATACTTCTTTATGAAATACTACAAACCCCTCTGCCTGAAAGCAAGTACAATGTTGGGGAATATGGACGAGGCAAGAGAGCTAGTACAAAAGATATTTATAGAAGTATGGAAGACCCGGCAATATCAGCAGATAGAACATGCCCCTGGGGGCTTTTTCTATCAACTTATTGACGCCAGATGCCGTCAGCGGCAGGAAAATGCCGTCGTTGCTGCACAGCAAAATAAGGCACCCTGTCCACCCTGCGAAACGGGGCCGGCATTGGTACCGACGTCGATTACAACACCTTTGATCATGGCTATTGAAAGATAACCCGGCTATGACGCAATATATAAAACCAAGACTCAACTTAATTATTATCTTAAAAACCCTCGTAACCACTACCATAATAAAATGAAATACGACCAAGAGTATATCTACAGTTTACTACTGCGTAAGCAACTTGGCGATTTAACTGAAGTGGAAGACAAGCTGCTGCAAAAGGAAATGCACAACAATGAAAATGTGCGCCGCTGCTGGCAGGAATATGAAGAGGCCATATTGTACACAGACAATGCATTCCTGGAAGATCTTCAGGTAGAATCCGACTGGCTAAAGGTAAAAGCCATCCTGGAACCAACACCAGTACACCTCAGGGTATTGGCTTACCTGAAGAAAGTACGGGTAGCGGCAGCTATATTATTGGCCATCGGCGCCACTGCAGGGGCATATTTCTTTCTGCCGGCAAAACAACAGGTACCTCATCAAACAGCCAACCAATATCGCATTATAATCCCACAAATGGCAGGCGTACCTATCTTTTCAGTGCCTCCACCTTCGGTAGTAGCTGGCACAGAAGTGGCTGATACCGCCATTAAGGTAACAGGCGATTCAGGGACCATCGCTATTAAAAACATCCGTCCGGATACCATTTACCAGAGCAAATCGCTGGAATGGAATACGCTCACAGTGCCCCCCAAGCAGGATTATCATATTGAACTGGCAGATGGTACGGAAGTACATCTCAATGCCAGCTCCACCCTCCGTTTCCCATTCATCTTCCCAGGCAGAACCAGGGAAGTGTACCTGGAAGGAGAAGCTTACTTTACGGTAGCACATAATCCTGAAAGACCGTTTATCGTACACACAGGAATCACCTCCGTGATAGCACTGGGTACGGCTTTCAACGTCAATTCTTATGATAACAATACAGTTACTACCTCGCTGGTACAAGGTACAGTGGTGACAGATGTAGGGGATAGTCTTGATGTAACGCTCAAGCCCGGATTTGAGGCAATCTATCATCCCGGTGAGCGCTTCAAGGTAAAACGTTTCGATGAAACAGTGACCCTGGGTTGGAGGGAAGGCGTTTATCGCTTCCGCAACAGGCCATTGGAAGAACTGAGACCTGTATTACAACGCTGGTTTGGACTCAAACTGGACTTTTCCGCAGCGCCTTCGCTTGAAAATACACACTTCTCAGGTAGCCTTGAAAAAGATAAAAAGGTTGAAGATTTTCTTGACGAGATCTGTAAACAATTAAAGTTGGACTATCAGATATACGACAACACGATACACTTCATCATTAAGAAATGAGCTTTTGACGGAGCAGGAACTCCAGCTTCTCATTTACATCCAGCAGCTTTGCTGTTAATTCCTTGTTCTCTTTACGGAGGGCATAGACTTCAAATGCCTTTTCAATGTTGTGACGAAGATCCTCGTCATTCCATGGCTTGGAAAAATACTTATACACCTGACCCTTGTTGATGGCATCAATAACCGCATTGATGTCGGCATAACCTGTCAGTAAGATTCGGATAGGCTCAGGATACCTGTCAAGGATAGACTCAAAAAATTCAATCCCGGTCATCCTGGGCATCCGCTGATCTGAAATGATGATGTGGACTTCTTCCTTTTCCAACACTTTCTCTGCTTCCTCAGCCGAACTTGCCGTAAACACCGTGTAAAGCCTACGGAAAGATGCTTTGAACGCATTTAAGTTGTGTATCTCATCATCTATATACAGAATATGGATGTGTTGTTCACTCATTGAAGCAGACTTAAATACCTTTAAATTAACAATAGCGGCGTTACAAACGAATGAAAGTATTCTTAACGATATTCACAATAAGCAAATACCACCAAAATTATAGAGAAACCTACATTTGCTAACTGATTTTTTCACCAATGCTTATATCTTTCTTGTGAAAGTAAAATAAACTCCCTTTATCGTTCCTGCGGTTATTGTTCAGTGAGCTGGTTAACAGGCCTTAGCATAATAACTCCTTGTACTTTGCGTAATTTCTTGTAGGTTTGGATACGCCTGTTATTACTCACAATACTAATTTACAGAAAATCAGGGCAATATAAACAGGCATTAACATTGTTATATAGTAAATAAATCTTAGCACAAATGAAAAAGAGTACGCTCACACTGATCATTATTCTTGTTGTAGTATTAATCTTTGGAGGCTGTGGTGTATCCAAATACAATAGCATCGTACGTCAGGATCAGGCAGTAAAAAGCAAGTGGAGCAATGTGGAAGCACAGTATCAGCGCAGAGCTGATCTGATCCCAAACCTGGTTTCGACTGTTAAAGGTGCAGCTAACTTTGAGAAAGAAACCCTGACACAGGTAATGGAAGCAAGAGCAAAAGCTACCCAGATCACTATCAAAGGCGATGACCTGACTCCTGAAAAAGTACAACAGTACCAGGCAGCACAAGGTCAGCTGAGTACAGCACTGGGCAGACTGCTGGCTGTATCAGAAGCTTATCCTGAACTAAAAGCTAACCAGAACTTCCGTGACCTGCAGGCACAACTCGAAGGCACTGAAAACCGCATCACCGTAGCACGTAATGACTTTTCCACTGCTGTGGAAAGCTTTAATAGCACTGTCAGCACTTTCCCTAACAATATCGTAGCTGGTTTCGGTGGTTTCAAAGCCAAAGAATACTACATGGCCGATAAGGGTTCTGAAAATGCGCCTAAGGTGCAGTTCTAATATCAAATAGCCCATTCATCTATGCGTTTATTCCCTAAAAAAGAACTGCTCACCGAAGCAGAAAAACAGCAACTGGTACAAGCGATCCGGAATGCGGAAAGAATGACCAGCGGAGAAATCCGCGTATTTGTCGAAAGCCGTTGCAAATTTGTTGATCCCATAGACAGGGCACATGAGATCTTTATTCAACTGGGTCTGGAGAAAACAAGGTTCCGCAATGGAGTGCTACTCTATTTTGCACTGAAAGACAAACAGTATGCTATAGCCGGGGATAAAGGCATTCATGAAAAAGTGGGTAAAGATTTTTGGAAAGAGAAAACAAAAAGCATGCTGGCACATTTTGCCAATAACCAGGTGGTAACAGGTATCGAAACCTGCATTGGTGAAATAGGCGAAGCGCTGTGTTTACACTTTCCACATGAAGGAGATGACATTAACGAATTACCGGATGACATAGTAGTAGGGAGATGAGGTCAATAAAATTAATTAAGATGAGGCAAGTATACTGCCTGCTTGTAGGTTTCTTCTTAGCCCTGGGAATGGTACAGGCACAGGAATTAAAGATTCCTCCCCGCCCCAATCCACCCCGGCTGGTGAATGACCTGGCAGGCGTGCTGCAAAGCGATCAGGTGGCCACACTGGAAAACAAACTGTTAGAGTACAACGATACCACTTCTACACAGATTGCCATTGTGACCATCCCTTCTACCAACGGGAGGGACATTGCCGAAGTAGGTCTGGCTATACTCCGTGACTGGGGTATCGGTACCAAAGAGAAAAACAATGGTATACTGATACTGGCAGCCATAGACGACAGAAAGATCCGTATCGAAGTCGGCACCGGTATGGAAGGCGTAGTACCAGATGCTATCGCTAACCGTATCATCGATGAGAACATTAAGCCAAACTTCAAAGCCGGCGATTACTATCAGGGTTTTGATGAAGCGATAGACAGGATCGTTGAAGCGTCGAAAGGAGAATACAAAGGCACGCCCAACAGGGCAAAAGACGGCAGCAATGCACCAGGACTGGTTATACTGATCATCATAATTGTAGTGATCATTTCGATCCTGAACAATCGCGGTGGCGGTGGTGGTCATACATTCAGTCGTCGTGGATGGACTGGTTGGATTGGCCCGGGTCTCTTTGGCGGCGGTAGCCGTGGAGGTAGCTGGGGCGGTGGCGGAGGAGGAGGCGGCTTTGGCGGCTTCGGTGGAGGCTCCGGTAGCGGAGGAGGTTCAAGCGGCAGCTGGTAAAATAATTGAAAAGGGGATTACATTACTGTAACCCCCTTTTTTTGTGAAAATAGTTTTCATCCCCTTTGGTGAATCCCGCTTTTCATGAAGATTTTTATTCTTCGTCGAGTGGAAACCATACATTCACTCTCGTTCCTGATGGCAAATCTTCTATATCAAAGGTCATATCCAGGTTAAATCGTTTGTTGTACAAAGCCAGCCTGTCACGCGTTATTTGTATCCCCCTGGAATGATGCTCATCGCCAGTTTGTTGCTTCAACGCTGCCGACCTTTCCCTGCCAATACCGTCATCTTCTATCATACATAGTACCCGATCTATTTCTTTCGTGAATATAATAGTGAGTTTCCCCCTTTCCTTTTTGTGTAGCAACCCATGCCAGATGGCATTCTCCACAAAGGGTTGTAAAATCATGGTAGGGATATCCGTAAAATCAGGATCCAGTGCGGCATCTACATGTATATCACAATCAAATTGATCCGCAAAACGTAACTTTTCCAGCTCTATGTAGTTTTCAATCATCCTGATCTCTTTGGAAATAGTAATACTATTCAGCTGTGAACTATCCAGCACATTCCTGATCAGTCTTGCAAAACGATTCAGGTAAGAAAGCGCCTGCTCTGTTTCACTCTTCATCATAAATGTCTGAATAGAGTTCAGGGCATTGAAGATGAAGTGCGGATTCATTTGTGCCCGGAGGGCCTTCATTTCCAGCTGTGCAATCTGTTGTTCTATTTGTGTACGGCGGCGGGCTTCTCTTTTGATCAGGTAGATTCTTATCCTGAAATAAGTATAGATGATCGCTACTACCAGCAGCAGCCCCAACATACGAAACCAGGTAGTTTGCCAGAAAGCAGGCAGAATATTAAAATACAATGTCGTTACACCCGATGAAAAAGTGCCGGCAGTATTCATACTTCTTACCCGGAATATATAACTACCCGGAGGTAGATTCGTATACCTGGCTACCAGCAGACCATTAGCCTGTACCCAGTCTTCATCTACCCCATCCAGCTGATAAAAATAGCGGATGGCTTCATGGTGATATTGCAGACTTTTGAATTCAATGTTGATAAAGTTCTGACGATGATTCAGTGCCAGCGGTGCATTTTTATAATACAGGGTACTCAGCTGTATACTGCTGTCCATGGCCCTGAAATTGATAATGGTGACATTGGGTGGCGAAGGTGCGACTTTCAATGCCGCCGTATCCAATATCACAAAATGATCTGAGGCCCCTATCATCAACCGGCCATCTGCCAGTCGTACAATCCGTCTACTCACCTTACGGTTATTATCAATGATCTGTCCTGTCTGTACAAAGGTTTCCAGACCGAAATTCCGTCTGTTAAAACGATAAAAACCATATGGGGTAGTAAACCACAAACCCTTGCTGCCAGAAGGTAACATGCTTAGTACCCACTCGTCAAACAGGTCGCCATTGATCAATAATGGATCAGCTGTATGATTATGAATATTGTATACCCACAAACCATGCTCTGTACCTGCTACGAGCGTCGTATCATCCAGCAGTTTCAAACAGGTGATATTACTGACAGATAAATGTGCATAGGGAAACAGCTCCCGCGACACTATCTTCTGGGTAACATGATTATACCGGATCAAACCAGCATCACTCGTAGCGAGCCATAATATACAGTCTCCCTGCCTCGCTATATCCATCACCGTGATAGGATGCCGGATTTTATTCATCAGGTTCTGACAAGCCATGAATGTATCTGTTACAGGGTTCCAACGTACCAGTCCGTTTTTATACAATCCTATCCACACGGTGGTATCATTTTCCGGCAGCATGGTCATGAGCGTCTGATCATCAAATACATCTTTGTGTTTATGCGCTACAAATCCCCCCTGCTTAGGGTCAAATATTGATAACCAGCCATTTTCCTGCCCTACCAGCACCTTGTCATCCGGCATCTGGGCAAAACTCCATACCAATCCCCGCTCCTCAGGTACTTCTTTGAGGAACTGCTTTTTAAACTGCAAATCAGGTGAGAGCCAGCTAAAGCCCTTACCCCAATAACCTGCATAGATATTCCCTTTATTATCCTGGAAAAGACCAGTCACTTCTGCCTGGGGTAGATTTGCATTTGGCTCCCGCTGATCCATGATGCGAAACGCCGGATCAGGAGTATTCAGAATATTTAAACCCCTGTCAGTACCTATCCATAGGCGGCCATCTCTGTCATTCAGGAAACAGTTGACTTCAAAGTCGTAGTGGAATCTTTTATCGTCTTCGTTATTTGCGCGGATGTTGAGGTGGAAATCGTTTGCCTTTTCATCATAGCGGTAGATGCCGCCCAATTCCGTTGCTACCCATATCTGATTGTCTTTGTCTTCGGTAATGTCTGTGACCAGATTCCCTTCAGGAGGTTGATTGATCCTGAAGGGCCAGCCTTTTAACTGGTTTTGTGCGGGTATATAGCAGTAGAGTGTGTCGCCAAGCCTATCTGCAACCCAGAGCCGTTCGTGGCTATCGATGAAAAACTGCTTAACGCTACCCAGTGTATTTAGCAGGGGAATCTGTAGGGGATTGTTATTTCTGCCATACAGGTGTTTCCGGTCGGCACTCAGCATATAGATGCCTTTCCTGCCACTGATCCAGAGGTTACCTTTTCTATCTTCAGTAATGGCGCTGTACATTTCAGCACGCTGCGCTTCGGGTACTTCTTTGGGAATAACGAAGGTGGAAGACTGTTCATCATAGCGATATAATCCTTCCTCGGTGGTGACCCAGATCACCCCTGCATGATCCTGTATAATATGACTACAATATACATTGCCGGTGCCCATTGGGAGCATATCCATTTTCAGGACCTTTACTTTGGATGTAACAGGATCATAAAAACGAATGTTGTCCGGAGCCCCCATCCAGATCCGTCCTTTCTTATCTTCACACAGGCAGATATCATCGTAATAAATAGAGCCGGGTACCTTGTCAAAGCTGGCAATGGTGATCAGGTTACTCCCATCGTAACGCTGTAATGCCGTGCTGGCAATCCAGATAAACCCTTTGCGGTCTTGTAAGATAGCTGATACGTGATTACTGGCCAGCCCATCGTTGAGATCCAGGTGGCGGAATGAATATGAAAGTGTCGACTCCTGTGCACGCACAGAATAACTATATATTGTCAGCAGACAAAATATAAAAGTAGCAAAGCGGTACTTCACATTCATAAGTGGGAACTAAAAGTAACTAATATTACTGAACACCTACAGCCAGCTTATACTTTTCCTCATCAAAAGCTTTTTCACTTTTTGCCATCACAATAGTGGCTACACCATTACCGATCAGGTTTGTAATAGCCCTGGCTTCGCTCATAAAACGATCAACACCTATCAGGAGTGCAAGACCTTCTGCAGGGATCACTTTGATAACAGCCAGTGTGGAGGCGAGTACGATAAAACCGCTACCTGTTACACCTGCAGCTCCTTTGGAAGTGATCATCAGGATGCCAATGATGGTTAACTCCTGCCAGATGCTCAGGTCTACTTTTGCCACCTGCGCCAGGAAGATCATAGACATACTGAGGTAGATACTCGTACCATCCAGGTTAAAGGAATAACCTGCGGGGATAACGAGACCTACGATCTCTTTATGGCAACCCATTTTTTCCAGTTTCTCCATAATACCCGGCAGGGCAGATTCGGAACTGGATGTACCCAGTACGATCAGAAGTTCGTTACTTATAAATTTGAGGTATTTCCAGAGGCTGAATTTGTACAGATACGCGATCGTTCCCAGTACGATGAAGATGAACAGGAACATAGTCAGGTATACACATAGCATAAGTGAGATCATAGGGTGCAGGGCTTTGAGGCCGAACTTACCAATAGTAAAAGCCATCCCTCCAAAGGCACCAATTGGCGCCAGTTTCATGATAAACTTAAGGATATTGAAAAAGACTTCTGAAATGCGCTCGAAGGTATTCAGGAGACCATCACCCTTTCCATTCAGTTTTGTAATACCGTAGCCAAAGAGAATTGCAAAGACCAGTACCTGGATAATTTCACCTTTGGCAAAGGCTTCTACAGCATTGGAAGGAACAATATGGAGCAGGAATTCCGTCCAGCTAAAGCCAGCTGCATCCTGTTGGATCCTGGCCGCTTTTGCAATGTCGGCACCCGACACACTGGAAAAATCAATGCTTTTACCGGGTTTTAAATAGTTCGCAACAAGGAGGCCGATAGTGATGGCGAGGGTGGTCACGATTTCGAAATAAAGTAACGCTTTGCCACCTACCTTGCCTACTTTCTTCATATCTCCCATTCTGGCGATGCCAAGTACGATGGTAAGGAAGATGATGGGGGCAATCAGCATCTTTATCAGGTTGATAAAGATGGTACTGATCAATTCTCCTGTAGGAGCAATTTGTGGATAGTAGTGGCCGACGAGAATACCGATGATGACGGCGATGATAACCTGGAAATAGAGGTGGCGCGTTAGTTTACTCATTCCATCAAGATAATAAAAAACTTTCTGCCCATTCCAAAAAACAAAGACACCTGATGTTTTTAACACCAGGTGTCTTTGTTATCTAAAAAGCTCAATAATACTTATCCTTTTACAGCAGCAATACCAGGTAGGGTCTTTCCTTCGAAATACTCCAGCATAGCACCACCACCAGTAGATACATAGCTAACTTTGTCAGCCAGGCCAAACTGGTTCACAGCAGCAACAGAGTCACCACCACCTACCAGAGAGAATGCACCCTGTGCTGTAGCCAGCACGATAGCATCAGCTACAGATTTGGTACCATTCTGGAAAGCCTTCATTTCGAACACACCCATAGGACCATTCCACAGGATGGTTTTAGACTGTTGGATCGTTTCGCTGAAGATAGCTACGGATTTAGGTCCGATGTCCAGACCCATCCAACCAGCTGGGATGTTGTCATTGCTAACTTCCTGGGTGTTGGCATCAGCTGCAAATTTATCAGCTGCGATAGAGTCAACAGGCAGGATCAGCTGTACGCCTTTCACCTTAGCTTTAGCGAGCAGTTCCAGTGCCAGGTCCAGTTTCTCGTTTTCGCACAGAGAACTACCGATTTCCTTACCCTGCGCTTTCAGGAAAGTATAAGCCATACCACCACCGATGATGATGTTGTTAGCTTTTTCCATCAGGTTTTCGATGATCAGGATTTTGTCGCTCACCTTAGCACCACCCAGGATAGCGGTGAAAGGTTTTTCTGAACCATGCAGTACTTTTTCTGCATTGTTAACTTCAGCTTCCATCAGCAGACCAAACATACGTTTGTCAGTTGAGAAGAATTCAGCAATCACAGCAGTAGAAGCGTGTGCACGGTGAGCTGTACCGAATGCATCGTTTACATATACGTCACCCAGTTTAGACAGCTTTTCTGCGAAGCCCTTATCACCTTTTTCTTCTTCTTTGTAGAAGCGAAGGTTTTCCAGCAGCAGCACTTCGCCTGGTTGCAGGGCAGCAGCAGCTTTTTCAGCTACTTCGCCAATACAATCGGTAGCGAACTTAACGGTCACACCTTCCAGCAATTTGATCAGGTGGTTAACCAGGTGTTTCAGAGAATATTTATCGGTAGGACCATCTTTTGGACGACCCAGGTGAGACATCAGGATTACGCTACCGCCATCAGCAAGGATCTTTTTGATGGTAGGAACAGCAGCGGTCATACGGGTATCATCAGTGATCTGGAATTGATCGTTCAGTGGCACGTTAAAGTCAACGCGCACTACTGCTTTATGACCTTTAAAGTTGAAATCGGAAAATTTACTCATTGGTTCTGGTTTATCTCTCTGGTGAATAAACGATAAATGGTGAACAGTGAATGGTGGAAACAATTTCACCATTTACCATTCACCATTTACATCTTATGATCTATAAAGCTTATTTGCTGATCAAACCGGCAAAGTACTTAACGGTACGAACCAGCTGAGACACATAGCTCATCTCGTTGTCATACCATGATACAGTCTTAACCAGTTGTTTGTCGCCTACAGAAACGATCTTAGTCTGAGTAGCATCGAACAGGGAACCGAAGTGGATACCGATGATGTCGCTGCTCACGATTTCGTCTGTAGTATAACCGAATGATTCGTTAGAAGCAGCTTTCATAGCAGCGTTGATTTCTTCAACGGTAGTCTTCTTCTTCAGAACGGAAGTCAGTTCAGTCAGGGAACCAGTGATGGTTGGAACACGCTGTGCGTTACCATCCAGTTTACCTTTCAGGCTAGGCAGTACCAGGCCGATAGCTTTAGCAGCACCAGTACTGTTAGGTACGATGTTAGCAGCAGCAGCACGTGCACGACGCAGGTCACCCTTAGGATGAGGTGCATCCAGGGTATTCTGGTCGTTGGTGTAAGCGTGGATAGTGGTCATGATACCCAGTTCGATACCATAAGTATCTTCCAGTACCTTAGCCATTGGAGCCAGACAGTTAGTAGTACATGAAGCGCAGGAAATGATAGTTTCGCTACCATCCAGGATATCATGGTTTACGTTGAATACAACAGTCTTCAGGTCACCAGTTGCAGGAGCGGAGATAACAACTCTCTTAGCACCAGCCTTGATGTGAGCTTCAGCTTTGTCTTTATCGGCGAAGAAACCGGTTGATTCGATAACTACGTCAACACCATGGTTACCCCAAGGAATTTGAGAAGGATCTTTTTGAGCGTAAATTTTCACCTCATTTCCGTCAACGGAGATAGCGTTATCGGAGTGCTTCACATCAGCATCGAAACGACCCTGAGCTGAATCATATTTCAGAAGGTGAGCTAAAACTGCGGGACTTGTAAGGTCATTAATAGCTACCACGTCTATACCTGGCATTTTGTAGATCTGACGGTATACTAAACGGCCAATACGACCGAAACCATTAATACCGATTTTAAGATTAGTTCCCATTTTACACTGAGTTTGTTGAGATTGAAAAAAATTGATTGCGAAGTTACATGCTAGACCGGGATAAAGCAATAGAATTTTAAGTTAACGAAATTTTTTTTGGAAATATGAAAATCCCGCTTACCTTTGCAATCCTAAAATATGGAATCGCGCCATAGCTTTTAGACAAGCCGCGTTGGTCAATCGGCTAAGACGCCTCCCTTTCACGGAGGAATGACGGGTTCGACTCCCGTACGCGGTACCAGTAAGAAGGTTGCTCAATTGGGCAGCCTTTTTTATTTTGTGCCGCATATGTTTATACCAGAATCCCTGCTCCAGGCCCACTGTATATCCATAATTGGCTTTCTGATAGCCACGCTGTGTATGGCAAAACTCCGAAAGGTTAAAAGCACATATCTCTCTACTGCCAATTCTATTGCTGCTGTTCTTGCTTTGGTGAATGTGATGCTGATGACCGTTGACCTGGTCAATGCATGGGAGGCCTCCCCGGATCACATATTCTTCAAATACCGTTCAGCAGTCTACTTGCCGTTTATCATCATTTATGTGGCTGCAATTTCGCTCTCTCTTTTAAAGAAACTAAGAGCTACGGTCTTATTTTCGTTGATTTTAGTCATTGTTTATAGCTGTCTGATCTCTCATGAAATAGCCTATATGATCATTACTGGTTTCAATGGGGCCTCTGGCCGGTCCAATTACAGCGCCCCATTGTGGAAGTATGTAATGCTATTGTCCGCAGCTGCCATCTATCCGTTAATTTGCTACCTTATAGCTGTAAGGATATTACCACCCTACAGGTAGATGCAATCGTAAATGCAGCCAATTCACAACTACTTGGATGTTTCCACCCATTTCATAAGTGTATAGACAATGCCATTCATTCAGCAGCAGGCCCCCGTTTGCGTGAAGCATGCCATCAACTCATGCTCCGGCAAGGACATACAGAACCAACAGGACAAGCAAAGATCACTCCCGGTTTTTTCCTGCCTGCTAAATATGTCATTCACACTGTAGGCCCGATAGTAGCACATTTAACACCTACCCCATTACAGGAAGAACAACTTGCCAGTTGCTATAAAAGCTGTCTGGAAGTGGCGCATGCTAAGGGAGATATTCAATCTATCGCCTTCTGCTGCATCTCCACAGGTGTATTTGGTTACCCACCAGCACTGGCAGCAAAAGTAGCCATCCGCACGGTGTATAACTGGGTTGCCGCACATCCGGAGAGCCCTGTGCAAAAAGTCATCTTCAACGTATTCAGCGACGCAGATTATCAGATCTATCAAAAAGAATTAGCAGTATGGAATTCGGGCAATTGATTCGTGATGCAAAAGTAATATTGATTGGTGCAGGCGCAGGTATGAGTGCTGCCGCAGGTATTGACTATACATCTTCCGAAAGATTTCGTAAGCTCTTCCCTGTCATGTACCAGAGAGGCTTTCGTAACAACTACCAGTTAATGGGCTACCAGGGCTTATCCGAAGCCATTAACTGGGGCTATCATGCCATGCATGTGCAAAACGTTGCGTACGATAATCAGCAGGCCACCGTTTATCAACAATTATTCTCTCTGGTCAGAGACAAGGAATACTTTGTCATTACCTCCAATGTGGATACCATGTTTGAAAAGAACGGTTTTGCCCCTTCCAGAATTTTCACACCACAGGGAAACTATAAACTGATGCAATGTTTACAACCCTGCTCTGATGAAACATATGATACCCGCCCTATTCTTGATAAACTGTCAGCGAATCTTGATCCGGTTACGCATGAAATCACGGATGCAAACGCTATTCCTAAATGTCCTAAATGTGGTGGCGATATGTTTATGAACGTCCGGGGTGGCAGCTGGTTTATCGAAAAACCTTACGAGCAACAACGCGAACGCTTCCAGTCATGGGTACATCAACATTTACAAACACCCATAGTCATCATGGACATGGGCACCGGTTTCAATACTCCAGGAGTAGTACGCTGGCCAATGGAACAAATCACTTACCATAATCCTTCGGCCTACCTGCTTCGCTTTAACAGAGACCACCCTGAAGTGCCTGCGGAAATCGCAGCCCGCTCCCTTCAAATAAAAGGAAATATCGACGAGATGCTAGCATTACTCTAATAAAAGGCAAAAACTTAGTAAGATGTTAAAAATCCGTGTTTGACCTTGCTATATTGTTTAAACACTACATTTTATCCTGCCAAAGCCCATCCACTAATCAGAAAATATTTATCTGAACCTATTTAATACGCAAGAAGCCGCCTCATGAAAGGCGGCTTTCTTTTTTCAATTCGCCCTCTCATTCGCTTACAGCGCCCCGAACGGAAAGCTGATAAAACAGCTGTAGAACCGGAACTAAGATTAGCTTCGTCATCTTGGCCAGGAAGACACCATGCTGAATGAAGGAAGTTTCAAAGAACTGGTACTCAGACACAAGGCTATCTCCGAAAGACAGGATGACCTGATGGGTGCTTAATGATGGTACATCGCCAGCCTTATCAGACTGGCGATTTTTTTGTTTATACCTGAGAATTCCCTAAACTTGCGTTACCATATCATTATTCTTAAAGACATACTATAAAAAACCTATAATCTCTTCAAGGCCCAATTCAGATACCCATTGGTCCCTTTACATTGATTTTTAAATACAACCCGATGAAAACCAGATTTTCCCTCGTTCCTGCGAAGGGAGGCAAGCTGCTGCGCCTACCCATATTCGCCACCATCCTGACGATGGTATCCCTCAAATCCACGTACGCACAGAGCTACAACTATGCAGAAGTATTGCAGAAGTCTATGTTCTTTTACGAAGCACAACGCTCGGGTACATTGCCGGCAGACAACCGTGTCACCTGGCGTAGCAACTCAGCACTCACTGATGGTAGTGATGTAGGTGTAGACCTGACTGGTGGATGGTATGATGCCGGCGACCATGTGAAGTTCAACTTCCCGATGGCTTTCTCAGCGACGATGCTGGCCTGGGGCGCTGTTGACTTTGCAGGTGGTTATAATAACTCCGGTCAGATGAAGTACCTGAAAAGCAATCTTCGTTTTGTAAATGACTATTTTATTCGCTGTCATACCGCGCCAAATGAACTGTATGGCCAGGTAGGCAATGGCGGTACAGACCACGCGTGGTGGGGATCTTCGGAAGTAATGGCGATGTCCCGTCCTGCTTACAAGATTGATGCGACACATCCAGGCTCTGACCTTGCTGCCGAAACTGCTGCTGCAATGGCCGCTGCCAGTATGGTGTTTAAAACAGACGACCCTACTTATAGTGCGACGTTGCTTACACACGCGATTCAGTTGTACAACTTTGCTGATACCTATCGCGGTATGTATTCTGCTTCCATCACGGATGCTGCCAGTTATTATAACTCTTACAGCGGCTACAACGATGAACTGGTATGGGGCGCCATCTGGCTCTACCGCGCCACCGGCGATGCTGCATGGCTCACAAAAGCAGAGACATACTATGCAAACCTCTCTACTGAATCACAGACAGCCATCAAATCTTACAAATGGGGGCTAGCCTGGGATGATAAATCTACTGGCTGTTATGCGCTACTGGCAAAGCTGACAGGCAAAACCCAGTACAAAGAAGATATAGAAAGACACCTTGACTATTGGACAGATGGTTACAATGGGTCACGCATTACTTACACAGCCGGTGGCCTCGCATTCCTGGATGTATGGGGTGCACTGAGATATGCGATCAACACTGGTTTCCTGGCTGCTTACTACAAAGATGCCGCTACTACCACTGCCAAAGGCACGAAGTACTACACCTTTGCACAATCTCAAATAAACTATGCACTGGGTAGCAATCCAAACAATCGTAGTTATGTATGTGGCTTTGGTACAAATCCTCCTGTAAAGCCTCACCATCGTACTGCACATGGTTGCTGGACGAATAACCTGACCGGCCCTCCTACCGAATCGAGACATACCTTGTATGGCGCACTGGTAGGTGGCCCCAACAACGATGACTCCTATACAGATGATCGTGGCAACTATGTGAATAACGAAGTAGCGACCGATTACAATGCGGCATTCTCCGGACTGGCGGCAAAGCTGGTACAGGATTACGGAGGTACACCCCTCACTAACTTCCCGGTGGCAGAAACACCTACAGGCGAATTCACGATCGAGGCCAAGATCAATGGCAGTGGTACTACATACACTGAATGGTCTGTGTGGGTAAACAATCATACTGCATGGCCGGCACGTATTGCATCCAAACATGTATTCCGTTTATTTGTTGATATTTCAGAAGGCCTTACCGCCGGTTATAAATCTACTGACTACGTCGTTTCTTCCAACAATGCAGATGTAACTTTTACACCGTTACAAGCGTGGGATACTGCAAAGCATCTTTATTATACAGAGGTAACTTACAATTCAACGCTTAAGATCTGGCCAGGTGGTCAGAGTGAGTCAAAGAAAGAATCACAGATCCGTATCCGTCTTCCTTACGAAGCGCCAGCCAGTGCATGGAACGCAGCCAATGACTGGTCTTCACAGGGTGTAGACGGTACATTGAAAGAAGTAAGTAATATTCCTCTCTATGTAAATGATCAACTGGTATATGGCAGCACACCTACACCTGCTGTAGTAGTACCTGTAACAGGTATCACTGTTACACCTGCTACCGATACACTGAACATCAATACTACAGCACAACTCACAGCAACTGTATTACCTGCTAATGCTACCAATAAGTTGCTGACATGGACATCTTCTGCACCATCCATTGCTACTGTGAGCAGCACAGGATTAGTAACAACGCTGGCTTCAGGGAGTGCATTCATTTATGCGACGACTGCTGATGGTAGCTTTAAAGATACCAGCAATATCTATGTGACCAATGTAGTCGCACCTAAGCAGTATTCTATCACTACAGCAGTATCAGGTACCGGTACGGTGGTACTCAACCCCGCTGGTGGTACATATACAGAAGGTACGGTTGTAACATTGACTGCAACACCAGGTAATGGTTACCTGTTTAATAATTGGAGCGGTGGCATTACTGACACCCTCAATCCTGTTACCGTTACAGTAAACACCAACCTGTCTGTCACTGCTAATTTCAAACAGAACGTAACTGGTGGTAGCTGTGATAACCCTTCTGTGGTGACATTACCATTTGCAAAAGATGGTAATGGTGAGTTCTGTTATGTAATTGCAGGTAATATCTCTTACATCAATTCATGGAACCTGACTAAACTCGAGATCAATGGAGTGGATTATACCAATACATGGTCTAATAGCATGCCTGCGAGAGTGAATGGTAATTACTATGTGCATTATGTAGGTGCGTATGACTGGTCACACTTTGAAGCAGCGGGTACTGAAGCGGGTGCAAGACAGGCGTCTGTGGAGGTAACCACTTCATCTATTTATCCAAACCCTGTTATACAGCATAGCTTTGCTATTCGTATATCAGATAAGGCAATTACAGATGTGATTGTAACAATGACGGATATGTCAGGCAGAGTGGTGTTGAGAAAATCAGCGAAGGCTAACGAGACTATGACTATTCCATCTGGTATACCTACAGGTATTTACAGCGTGGAAGTAAGCACTAAAACAAAGAAAGTGATGAGCACTAAACTGATGATTCAGTAATTTAAGAAGAGCGTGTATCAAAAATAAATAAACCTCCTCAGAAGTGCTTAAAGGACTTCCTATCTCCATTAGGTATCCGAATAAAACGAGGCCGTATCTTACTTAAGATACGGCCTCTTAACTTTTTTAGGCAAGACGCACTACAGTTCTACCCTGTATCTTCCCTGCCAATATCAGGTTAATATTCTCACCTAATTTCTCCAAAGGAATTTCATTTGCCAGTTGCGCTAATTGCGCTGGCTTCCAGCTTGTAGCCATGACTTCCCATATTTCTTTCCTTTTGAAAATTGGATATTCTACTGAATCAATTCCTAACAACTGCACACCTTTCAGTATGAATGGGAATACAGTCAAAGGTAATGGTCCGCCATTCACCATACCACAGGCAGTCACCGCACCACCATATTGCAAACTCTTCACCACTGTAGCCAATACATTGCCACCTACGGTATCTATACCACCTGCAAATCTTGGTTTCAGCATCACCTTTCCACTGGCATCATCCATCTCCGCACGAGGTAAAACTTCCACTGCACCCAATGATTGCAGGAACGCTGCCTGCTTGCTGCTTACAGCAGTTACCTGATAACCTAACTTGCTCAGAATGGCTACGGCAATAGACCCTACACCACCACTGGCACCAGTTACCACGATCTTACCATCAGCTGGTTGTACACCTGTTTTCAGCAATGCCTGTACGGACAGTGCCGCTGTGAACCCTGCTGTACCATAGATCATGCTTTCTCTCAGTGTCAAACCCTTTGGCAAACGTACGACCCATTTGGCCGGTACCCGGATATACTCCTGAAAACCTCCACTGGTATTCATACCAAAGTCAAACCCGGTTACAATCACCTGATCACCCGGTTTCCAGTTTTCATCAATAGACGATACTACTTCTCCGGCGGCATCAATTCCCGGTGTATGTGGAAACTGTCTGGTCACGCCTTTGTTGCCGGTAGCAGATAAGGCATCTTTATAGTTCAGTGAGGAATAATGAACCTTTATGATGACATCGCCCGGAGGCAGATTGTCTATGAGTTTATCAACAATAGATAAAACAAATTTCCCATCGGCTTCTATCACCTGTAACGCTTTGAATGGTTCCGTCATAATTGTCCTTTTTTACAAAATACGATATGTGAAGATGCCATTCTATGACGGGGAGCAGTTTATTATTTAATTGAAACCACTATTTTTCCGCACGTTCTGCCTTCCAGCTGTTGCTCATGAGCCAGTTCCATCTGTGAAAAATCATACAGGTTCAGGCTAGGCTTCCGCATCGCTGTCGGCACAGCCATCAGAAAGTATCCACCACTTAGCGGCAAAGCAGAAAAGCGCATATTTCCAGTAGTCATAATTCTGTCAATACAGAAAGCAGGTCCAGTGCCTTCTTAATCACATCCTTTTCTTCCGTTGTATATTTCTCCGATACCATGAGTGCCAGCCATTCTTCTCTTTCCCTGCGGGATAGTTCTACTTTTTGTTTACCTTGTTTGGTGAGGGAAACCAGTGTTTTGCGACCATCAGATGGGGCGCTTTTCCTGGAGATGTATTTCAGTCCTTCCATCCTGTTCAGTATCTGCGACATGAATTGGGAGGATATGCTGAGCTGTGCACCCAGTTCAGAAGGGAAAGCTTCTTTCTGGATCATGAGGATGCTCAGTACATTGAATTCAGCGATGGATAATTGTTCCGGGTTGCTCATCTGCTTGCGCAATCGCTTATTCATGATTGTCACCAGATTGCGGATACCGTAAGCAATTTCTTCGTCCTGATTATTAAACATATTACTATTAAATTAACTTTGCAAAGTTACTTTGGTATCTTCAAATAAACAAGGGAGATTCCATACCTTGCAACTCCAATTACTCAACTCAAATACTATCAGATGAAATTCACACTCGGAACTCTGCTTGCCATACCGGCAGCTGCGCTCTTCATGACCGCATGTAACAATGGCTCGTCGACCACTGAAACTAAAGACAGCACCAAAACGCCTACCGTACAGGTAACAGATGTTACCATCGAATCAAATGGTATACCCCTGAACAGTGTTATCGCTTTCAATGATGACACTGCTACAAAGAAACCAGTTATCGTAATAGTACCGGAATGGTGGGGCCTCGATACCCATGTTAAAAACGTAGCACAGCGCCTGGCAGAGCTGGGTTACTTTGCCGTAGGTCTGGATATGTATGGCAATGGCAAACTGGCCGACAATCCTGATTCTGCGAAGGCATGGGCGACACCTTTCTACGCTAATCCTAAATTGGCGTATGAGCGTATTGCTGCTGCTGTAGCAAAAGCAAAGACTTATTCACAGGTGGATACAAGTCGTATTGCTGCTATCGGCTTCTGCTTTGGGGGTAGCTGCGTACTGAATGCGGCTCGCCTGGGTGCGCCACTGAAAAGTGTGGTAAGTTTCCACGGAGGTCTGGCTACTTCATTGCCTATCTCTAAAGACCTGTTCACGGCATCTGCCCTGATCTGCCATGGTGGTGCGGACAAATTTGTATCTCCTGAAGAAGTAGCTACATTCAAAAAGCAAATGGATTCTGCAGGTGTGAAATATGTGTTCAAAGAATATCCAAATGCGACACATGCATTTACTAATCCTGCTGCAACAGCAACCGGTAAGAAATTCAATATGCCGATTGAATACAATGCCGCTGCTGATACTGCCAGCTGGAATGATATGAAAGCCTTCCTGGGTGCTGAATTAAAATAGTTGAAGGTGCTGAATTAAAATTATTGAAAAGGGCGGGTTCAAATGACCCGCCCTTTTATTTCCAGTCCTGCGTAGTCCGAAGGTCGGTGATAAACTGATACAGTACCTCTAGTTGAGGTGTACCCTTTTTTCCGTAATCATATATATTTTTCACCTTGCCATCGTGCGGAATGTGCAGTGTGATAGATGCCATATCTGTAATGGGAAGTTTGAATGAATCCTGCAGATTTGCATAGTTCGTTTGTTGTAGCAGGTGCTGCAGTTTTACAAAGTCTTCTTCCTTGATAGTCGCTCCATAGGTTCCCTGCTGATCTTTATTGAACCGGATCGCTTCGTAAGTAGCAGAACGATCCTGGTTAATGGTCATTTTAAATACCGGGCAGGAGCCGAAACACGGACCTGCTTCAACCTGTATCAATTGTCCTGCTGAACCCGGAGTGGTTGTTTTACAGCTGACGAGAACAATTGCCAGCAGCCAGTATATTGCTTTCATATTTACATGATTATCAATGCTATTTAAAATATTCTATCGACACGAGGTCATTATGCCCTAACTTTGCATCGCCAATTAAGACTTAAAGATCAAATTTCATGCGCGATAAGATTATAAGGGTCAATTACTACAAATTGGTAATTGCCTCGTGTTTTGCTGGTTTACTCTCGGCCATTCTGGCTAGTGTTTTGAAACATATTACAGAGTATTACGAAGACCATTTTTTTGAATCGATCAGACCTTACTCCTTCTTATTTATCGTCTTTCCATTGATCGGCCTGGTGTTGATACATGTGCTACGCAAATATGCTTTCCGGAAGAAACCAAATAAAGGTATTAAAGAGATCTACCTCACCATTGATACCCGTCGCAATGAACTACCTGCATATAAGATCCCTTCACACTTTATCAATGGTTTCCTCACTGTCATCTTTGGTGGTTCTACCGGTGTAGAGGTTTCCACAGTAGTATCTACAGCTACAATTGGTGCGGTGACCAGGCAAAAAGCTGGCATTGCCAACAGGTATAAAACAGAATTGATTTGTGCGGGTGTAGCAGGTGGTTTAACAGCATTGTTCGGTAGCCCATTTGTAGGGTTGCTGTTCGCGCTGGAAGTAATTGCGAAGAAAGTCACTAAAACAATATTGATCAGCACAGGCATTGCCGTATTTATCGGATGGGGCTGGCTTCATTTATTTCATGAACATGCATTGTTTGGATTGAGTGCATTTCCATGGACATGGCAGGCGGTACCTTATATGATTGGTATGAGTGTGATTGCAGGGGTGATTTCTGTATTCTTTACCAAATCGGTAATTGGTATCAAGCACCGCTTTGCAATTATGAAGAATGAATATGTGCGTATCGGTCTGGGAGCTGCGATAGTAGGTGTGAGTATTTTTATATTCCCTCACCTGTTTGGCGACAGCTATAGTGGTGTGAAAGATATGATTGAACAATCCAGTCACACTCCCCTCTCCTATACATTTGCATGCACGATACTGGGTATTGTTTTGCTGAAACCGATCATCTCTTCAGTAACGCTGGGAGCCGGTGGTGATGGTGGGGTATTTGCACCAAGTATTGTGATAGGTGCTTTGCTGGGGCTACTGGTAGCGCTGACATGTAACCAGTTTTTCCACACGCAGCTGGTGGTAAGCAACTTTATCATCCTGGGTATTGCAGCTGTATTAAGCGGCGCCATACATGCACCACTTACTTCATCTTCCCTGGCAGTACGTTTATCAGGCAGCTTCATACTGACTTTCCCTATTCTGTTAGTCAGTATGGTAGCTCGTTATACTGCCGGGAAAATATATCCTTACACTGTTTATAGCTATAAGGATCAACATTAATAACCATAGCCTAACTGATCGGAACGTCGCTCACCCAATACGCGGTAATCCATCCGTTCCAGCGCTTCAGATACTTTAGGTCTGTCTTTATAAATGGATTTGTGCCCGTAATTGTATATCGCCAATCCAATGTGGAAAATGAAGCCACAATAGACTACGACCCTCAGGACTTTCAGCGCCACTGCCTTTTTCGAGATCAGCCATTCATAGCAATAGAAGGAATAGATCATGGGCAGTGGCAACAGTAAATAAAAGGTGTGTGAAGAAGGCCCTTTTATTGAAAAGAAAAAGCTCACAAACAGTAACCCGTAAGAGAAGATATTCAGCCAGCGCACCTTTTTCCACTCCTCATTCTCAGTCTTTATAAAGAATCCAATAATCAACAGCCCCACCTGCAGGAAGCCGATTACCAACAGGAATACGATAAATGGAATCATCCAGTATTGGGTATGAAAGATCACATCCTTGTCTGTAGAATCGCCTAGTACATAAGGGATTTCGTAAGTGGCAAATGACAGGTAACGTAGTAATATCGTGAGGATATTGCTGAAATTTCCCCAGTTGATCACCACATTCTCCCCTACCTTACCCGCCAACGGGTCCGGATGTAACCAGGTAGGTATCAGGGTGAGTAACCCGATCACACCTCCCAGGATATAGAAAAGAATGACTTTTTTATTGGCTGTCTTCATCGTAAACGCCATCGCCGCCAGGCTATATGGCACCATCAATACCCATGACATATGCAGTTGCATGATGAAGGTAGTCGTGATTCCCATCGTGAAGTATGCCAGGCCGGGTTTCATGAGCTTTTCCGTATAAATGGGTAATAATTCCAGTACGGCAATGAAAAACGGAATGGAAAAGACCAGTACATACGATGGGTTGACCACCCTGGTGCTATAATACAAAGTCCAGGGAGTGGTCATACACAGGATCCAGACGAGCCAGTCCGGCACGCCTTTCACCCTTTTAGTCACATACCAACCAAGCAGACATAGGCTACTAAACGACAGGATGTTTAACATAATCGTAGGCAGTTCCGGCAACTTTCCGAGGTAAAATGGAAGGCTCACCAGCAGCCCTTGCAGGGCACCGGGGATCTGAGTGTGGGTATATACTACATCTGGTCCGTAGGTAGGCCACGTACCGGTAGTGTAAGATTTTAACCCAATCAGGTAGATCTGCAGTTCATCTGCAAACCAAAATTCCGCACATAGACCGTATATCAACCTGAACATAAATAAACCTGCCAGAAGCAGATACAATTTCTTTTTCTCCATTTGTTATAAAGGGTAGGGCGCAAAACTAATATGGATGATGATAGGGATTTGTTAAAAATTTCTTGATTTCGCATCAAAGTAACACATTTCTACGATGTCATTATATAGACCATATTAAAAAACCACTTTTCCTCATCAAAATAAACCATCATGAAGTACACATTCATGACACTGGCTGTAGCAATGATCGCTTTCACCAGCTGTAGTAAAGAATCTACCCAACAGGCAGCAACTCCTGCCACGGAAACCTCCGCTGCCAGAGCAAGCGCTGCGGCTTCCACGATTACGTTCAGTGGATATACCTGGACGGTAAGAACAGAATCCGGCACCTCAGGCCCGGGCCCCAATTACTGGAGCAATAGTTCCAGTAATGTATGGGTAGACAGCAATGGCTTTCTCCATCTCAAAATCAGGAAAGATGCCAGTACTGGCAGATGGCTTTGTTCAGAAGTGTATACCAATCAGTCATTGGGGTATGGCACCTATGTATGGCAGGTAGAAGGTAGAGTTGACTCTCTGGACAGAAATATCGTTTTTGGATTGTTTAATTACAAATCCGGAGATGATGGGCACCATGAGATGGATATTGAGTTTGCCCGCTGGGGGAACAATGCATGGCCTAATTATAACTATACTGTGTATCCGCAAACAGGTAGTGGCAGTGCTTCTTATACGGCTGAGCTGAAGCTGAATGGTACTTATAGTACTTATCGGTTTGTGCGGAACAGCAGCAGTGTGTCTTTTTCCGGTTTTCATGGTCATACACAGGCGGCGGCAAATGCCTTTTTTCCATGGACAACACCATCAGGGTATAATGTGAGTACGGTAGCGATGCCAGTACATATGAATCTCTGGCTGTTTGATGGCAATGCGCCGTCAAATGCTAAGGAAGTGGAACTGATCGTCCATTCATTCACATTTACAGCGCTTTAGTAGTAATAGGATCAAAACCAGGGCCGGCCTTCAGACAGCCGGCCCATTTATTAGTTCGTTTCTTTGCACGCCACCCAATCTCTTCTGATTTACTTTTGTAGATTATAGATCTCTTCTATCACCTCTTTGTACTTTTCCAACACCACTTTTCTCTTCAAACTCATTTTAGGCGTCATCTCCCCTCCTTCCACACTCCACTCATCAGGCAACAGTGCAAACTTTCTCACCTGCTCCACATGGTTAAACCTCGAATTATACCCTTCTATCACATCATTGTATTTTTCTAACACTTTAGGTTCCTTAATGGCCGCTTCATGGGTGGTAAAATTGATACCCTGCTGCTGCATCCATTGCTTTAAGTATGGAAAAGCCGGCACAATGAGGGCACTTACAAACTTCCTGTCTGCCCCTATCACCATCATCTGTTCGATGAAGGGATCTTCCTTACATTTATTTTCTATCGGCTGAGGGGCCACATATTTACCCCCGCTTGTCTTGAACAGTTCTTTTTTACGGTCGGTGATCTTCAGGTATTTCCCTTCCTGAAGGATACCGATATCGCCAGTTAGTAACCAGCCATCTTTTACCACCTCTGCGGTCAGGTCTGGTCTTTTATAGTAACCCACCATCACAGAATCGCCTTTCACGCAGATTTCCCCATCTTCTGCCAGTTTCACACTAAGACCTTCCAAAACAGGGCCTACAGTGCCAAATATGACCTCTTTCCGGGTATTTACGCTGATCACGGGACTATTCTCGGTAGGTCCGTAACCTTCGTAAATGGGTATTTTAGCCGCCCAGAAGATGCGTAGCAGCTTTTCCTGGCAGGCAGCGCCACCCGTTACGATGAAATCTATCTTACCACCCAGGGCAGCTCTCCATTTACTAAAAATGAGTTTATCGGCCAGTGCGAGTTGCAGGTTGTACCAGGCGCCTCCGCTTTTGACATTGTCATAGCGGGTAGCCAGGTTCACCGCCCAGAAGAATAAAGTTTTTTTGATACCGGTCAGTTTATTACCGGTAGCGAGGATCTTATCATATACCTTTTCCAGAAGACGCGGTACGGTAGTAAATCCGTCCGGTTGTATTTCCCGCAGGTTGTCAGCGATGGTATCCAGACTTTCAGCGTAGTAAATGCTGGTGCCACTGTAGAAGTAGATATAGGTAACGCATTTCTCGAAAATATGGTTCAGCGGAAGGAAGCTCAGTGCCTTTTTAGCAGGATCGTCATAAAAAGGGAACGAGACCTTGCCCATAAAGGCATCACTCACAATATTGTGATGACTCAGCATCACACCTTTTGGCGTACCGGTGGTACCCGACGTATAGATGATAGTAGCCAGTTGTTGGGGCGATATGCCTGCTTTTACTTCCTGCACTTTTTGCAGCAGTTCGGGCGTGGCCATATCTGTGACGGCCGACCAATGTGATACATCAGGCACTTCGTCTAACGTATAGATACCTTTCAGAAACGACAATTGCGGTCGAATGCTGTTGATCTTGTCATACAATTCCTGGTTGCCAATGAAAATGTACTTCACTTCGGCATCATTGAGGATAAATTCCAGTTCCAGAAGGCTGGTAGTGGGATAGAGCGGTACAAGTATCGCTCCTGTTTGCTGAACGGCCAGATCGGTAAAGATCCATTCTGGTCGGTTCGAGCTGATAATGGCAATTTTGTCTGCTTTGGCAGCGGAACCATCATTGCCACTAACGCCCAGTTGCAGTAACCCGGCACTGAATCTATCAGCGATTTCTCTTACAAAAGCAGTGCTATAGCGGGTCCAGGTGCCATTCACCTTGGCGGCCAGCATGTCTTCCTTAGGAAATTTTTCGAGTTGATAATCTACGGCATCGAACAGCCTATCCTTACGTGAATGCATCATAAACGTGAAAATGCGAAAATACACCCGACTTTTTTGAAATAAATTTTGAAATATTCAATAATTGACTACCTTTGCAATCCCAATCGCGAAATGCCGCGTTGGTCAATCGGCTAAGACGCCTCCCTTTCACGGAGGAATGACGGGTTCGACTCCCGTACGCGGTACAGGAAAAAGGGGATAGTACAATAATGTATTATCCCCTTTTCATTTTTAAATTAATTTATTCGTCTTCAGACTCTCCACTGGATTCACTAAAGCGGCCTTTACAATCTGAAAGCCAAGCACGAGCAATGCAACAGAAAACATAATCAGTCCGCTGAGCGCAAATACCCAATAACTCATACTGGTTTGATAAGCAAATTGCTGTAACCACTTGTGCATACTCAGCTATGCAAGCGGCGTAGCAATTATAAATGCGTCAAGAATGAGCTGCATAAAATCCTTTAAGATCAAACTCACGACCTGAACAATAGAGGCTCCGAGTATTTTGCGTACGCCTATTACTTTTGTACGCTGCCGGATGGTATAACTAACCAGGCCAAGCAGACCAAGACAACTGATGAAAATTGCTAATCCTGCAGCCCACAGCAGCAAGCGGGAAACCTGCTTTTCATATTTATAGAACCCGGCTATTCCCTTATCCAATATAGCAATGAACAGGCGCTAAAGCCAGTAGGCCTCCATGTAGAATATGTTAAATACTAACATGGTATCGTGGGTATTTTCGTAATAATCGAGATTTGAGAGGTTTAAGGAATTGGTCGTATCCGGAAAAAAAACGGGGCATTTTCAGTAGATAGTTTATTCAGCCAGTAGGAAAATGGATGATGATGAGTGACACTATCCTTGTGGGATGAAAGCGGCTATTTGAGGTGGGGAATAGGTAGGGACTTCGATATAATAGTCATTCATTTTGAAAAACATTCCTTTTGATTTTCTAATGATGTAGTAACCTTTTAAGTGAACAGTATCGTTATAGTGCTAAGCGTTTCCGCTCAGCACTATAAAAATGGAAAAAGTTGTCGTTGAAAAGATGAATCGTATCATAGCAACTAAAATTTATTAAAATTTGTTAGAAATGAGGCCGAGGTCCCCAACCAACAATACCAATTAAAATCATAGGTAGTAAAAAGAATACCAAACTCATGACAGCCCAAAATTTACGTTTCCCTTTAGGTAATTCATTAAAGTTTTCCAAGAGAAGATGAATCCTTTCCTCAGAAAAGTAATTATAAATGGCTACTACCCAAATAAAACCAATTGGAATGACTACATATTTGTTTGGAACATATTTAGCTACATCCCATATCAATGCTCTTTGCAAGATTATCAGTACCAACATAAAAGTACAAAATTGACTTACTGTAAGCACCATAGCAGCACTAAATCGTGGACTTTGATTTTTAAATTTTGAATAGTACTTATATGTACTTATAAATATTCTACTATATATCATTTTGTTACTAATCTTTTTCATCAATCATTTTTTGAATATTATCTGATATACTTCGGCCTGTAGCAGCTGTCGAAATCAGGTTTCCAACAAACCATGTGACACCAATTGCGGTACCATATACGGGAATAAACCCAGCGGCACCCATTGCTAGGTCAATTGCATGCTTTGTCGTAAATCCACGTTCACCAACTGCAGCATCGGCTACCGTTAATGCAATTCCAAGCCCTCCAAGTACTTGCCCGGTTGTTCCTACAACTTTTGATGCCAAAGTGAGATCTGATAATGCCTCGGTTGTAGCGCCTGCTCCCTGCAATAATGCACTTGCCTTACTTAGCCCCATATCAGCGGCTGTTACCACTGTATTGGAAGTTACATCGGCCACTGTAGAAATAGTTCCAATTACTGCATTTGATTGTATTTCATGGAACTCTCCTCCTTTTCCTAATTTCCAGGTTTGATTTCCCTCTGTATTTGAATACCATATTGCTTCCTGCCCCAAATGCTTAGCTCCTGCCCCATATTTTGCCACTGCACTCTTCTGATCAGTCACATTTTTATCCCACGTTACACTCATCTGTCCAAGGCTATTTTTAAACTTCACCCAATCTTCCGGCTCCATCCCGTCAGGATCAATAAACCGCATAGGGTTATCAAATGCATAATTGTAAGGAGAGAATCTTCTCATAGAATCACTCATCGGATCCATCACTGACCATCTGCCTATTTGTACATTATACATTCTTGCACCATAGTCATACCAATCCAGTCCGCTACCGTCCCCAAATTCACCGGTTTGCAATTCTTTTCCATTATATTTCAACTTATTATGCGGATAATTACTTTCTGCTAATGCATTTGAACTAATACCCGCCATCGCTAGACCAAACGGATAGTAATGCGTCTCCTCCAGTAAAGGTCCCTTATTGTGTGCAACGACGAGATTATCAAAGTACACATCTTCCGCACTTTCATTGCTGGTATAAATATAGATAAACCCGTTTTTTTTAATCACAAATTTATCTACTGTCAATATCTGTAATTCATCAGGGCTACCCTGTACCTGTTTTACACCACTATTATCATCCACCATGTTAAATAAGTCGTCAAACAGGACATAAGAAAGGTATGCCTTTGGTTTCGTTGATAAGTTTTCATTAACATCCTTGCTTATCAATTCTTCGTATTCGCTGGATGTATAGGCAGATGAAAAACCTGAACTGGTACCAGCAGCATGTGTACCATCTGTAACTGCAGATGAACTGAATGCCTGGACCAATGCAGCTAACATGCTGCTGGTCGTGGTACTGGATGTACTCGCTCCCGTACTTTTGTAGAATGCTTTCACACCTAGCTGTACAGTATCTCCCACCATAACACGTAATACGATGGATGGTCCGATCTTTTCACCACTTTCAGCATTCAATTTTGCCACATATGCGTTAGGATTGGTGGTCTCATCTGTTGGGT
This sequence comes from Chitinophaga sp. LS1, assembly GCF_034274695.1. Classification (NCBI taxonomy): domain Bacteria; kingdom Pseudomonadati; phylum Bacteroidota; class Chitinophagia; order Chitinophagales; family Chitinophagaceae; genus Chitinophaga; species Chitinophaga sp. LS1. Next base: position 2,714,196 of record NZ_CP128362.1, on the reverse strand, counting down.
AGCCAGACGGTAAAGCAGTGCGGGTATTGTCGATATTACTAAATAATGCATTTTCATTATCACTGTTAGCTGTCTCCATCGTAGCTGCATATACGCTGGTGTCTGCATTGTCTCCCAGTACTATCCGAACATCGCCCAAATGGTCTTTTTCAAAATAATCCCAATGGTAAACAATGGCCTTGCCGGAATCATACTTCGGACGAATCCGACCCTCATCATGCGCAATATAACGAAGAGTATCCTGCTCATATACAAATCCACCTATATAATCAGTGACCATGGTCTTAGCCGGAGAAACCGTACTATCTATAACAGTTTTTTTAATCTTCGCCCCAGCTGATGTATATTGATAAGTGATGGATCCCTTTCCATTAACCATGATTTTTTCCGGTAGGTTCAGCTGGTTATAGCTGATCGACGTGATACTTTTATTCAGATCGGAAAGTATATTACCATTCCCATTATAACTATAATCGTTTTCGGTATTTGTGCCATCATTAAAGTCACCAATTTTGGCTGTAGAGGTATTGCTGGCATCAGTTACGGTTAGCAGTTTATTGCTATTAGTTTGGTAAGTATAAGTCAGGTTATCCACATTACTGCTAGTCGTACCTATTAATCCTTGTTGTTTCATGGAACTAATATTCCCATTTGCATCATAAGCGAGATTACTTACCGTGAAATCAACCTTATCAGATGTCCAGGCCGCCCCAGTGGTGTTTTGCTGGTTAAAGACTGCCTTGTTCAAACGGTTAGCTCCGTCATAACCGTAGCCGTATGCGCGTGGAATACCATTCGATTTTGTTTTCCACTTAATACCTGAAATATTACCGTTGTACTGACTACTGTCAAATCCATTATCATAGCTGATATCTTCTCCGAACCAGTTGTCAGTTGAAGTAGAATTGACAAATGCCTTATTGATACCGGCTAACCAACCTCTGATATTATAGGTATAAGTTAGTGTATCTAATTGTGTGCTACCATCAACGCCTAATTTTTTCTGTTGCAGCTGTCCCAGTTCATTATAAGTATTTTCTGCTATATTTTCTTCCAAAGTATTGTTGTCATTCAGCCTTTTTAAGACGGAGGTAAGATGTCCTCCGGCATCATATCCTAAATTGGTCAATATAGTCGTCTGTGCTGTGGTCGTACTGGAAGGATTGGTATGAGCAAAGTAAGTGCTCAATACCTTGCCGCTAAAATCATACATACTGCTGATGACATCTTTACCACCTACATGGTTATCAGCAATTGACTGAATCGTATGACCGTAATCGTCAAAATAATCTGTAGTGATGAGCCAGTTGTCTGTACCTATTATACGGATCTTAGAACCTGTAGTGAGGGAAAGGATATGTGTACTGGCAGCTGTATTCGTCTGGCTATAAAGATTATCTCCGGCTTCCGGTTTTAATAAATTTGAACTTACAAAGCTATGCACACCATCATAATTATAATTATCATAGTAAGTATAAGATAGAGGTGTGAGTAAACTGGCACTTAACTGTGGTGTAGGATTGCTGGCAGGAAATGTCGTAGTGCCACTGTTACTGGTAATGCTGGCTGTAAACGACGCATTATCACCGGTAGTGAATTCTGATTCAAAACTTATACTATTAGTGGCCAAATATTGACTGACATTACTGTCGTATGTAGTTACCACAAGATCTACAGGTAGAGTGTCGATATCAACTTCAGTTATAACAGTATCACCGGTGGAGGTATTGAGCGTACACTGTAGCGCATCTCTTGTACTGCTGATTGTATATAGTGCAGTTTCATAAGGACGATTCAATCCGTCATAAAATGTGGTATGCCACTCCGGGGACGATTTACCTCTTTGTATTGAGTCCTGTGTAAATACAACCCTATTTCTATTGTCGTATACCATTAGTGTGGATCCGGCGCCAGGAGTCTTTTTGGAGATCATGCGACCACGTGCATCGTATTGATACTGGAAACAAAGTTCATCAGCAATGCCCTGAGTAAGATTCCAGTCGGATGCGATAGCTTGCACTGCTAAAGGTGGTATTACAAAACGGAGATTACCCAGATCATCATATATATAATATGTACATAGCCATCCATCATGTGCCTTACCTGGATTATCTGTGAGTTGGACTTTTTTGAGAATGATGTGTCCGTCTTTGTCTTTATATTCAATTACATGATGCCCGGCTTCATCAATAACTATATTTTTATTAAGTTGTCCGGCACTATAAATACCAGCAGTATCTGGAATAGTCACTGATCCGTTACCATAGGTAGTTATAGTATTACAAGTCTTTTTGCTGATGCCAATTTTCCAGATTACTACCCCATCGTCACTTGTATTATAATTATACTGCATCTTCACAGGATGATTCCCCCCCGTTTGCGCCCAGCTATCTCCCGGTCCCCAGGTTTTAAGCACACGATTCAGCGGAGATGCTTCGTATTCAGTCTGGCCATAAAAAACACGATCATCCGCGGTGCCGGGATTGAGACTGGCATCCTGATAAAATGAAGCCTGTGCAGCAAACGGATCCGATTTAATCTTACCATTCTGTTCCTGTACAAATGGAAGATATTGATATTGCTGTCTGCCAAGAGAATCATATACAGCAGCCGTGACCATATCATTACCTTTCGGACTAATTCTTCTCACTACCTTTTGTAAAGGACGCCCTAACCCATCCAGATATTGAGTGGTCAGTTTTACATCTGCTGTAGACCTGCTGGAATCCATAACCTGGTTCTCGTCCGTGGTAATCATAGCAGGTATCCAGGTTCGAATAGAGCTGTAAGCCGTTTTTGTATATGCGGCTGGTATTGTAACAGGTGATGCTACAGTACGCTGGGTATTGGTTGGCACCTGTGCATTGCCGGGATGAACGAATCCCAGCAGGCAAAAGAAGATGATATATATAAATGACTGTTTGTTCATGGGTTTATTTGTTCCAGATGAGGATCAGGATAGGTGCGGAAGTACTGGTAAACGTGATAGTAGAACCAGAGGATACTGTTTTCTGTGTACCATTTACATCGGCAGTCATAGAGATACCGGAGCCAATTGGTGCAATGGAGATCGTAAAGGTTTTACCACTGGTGATAGCGGCATAGTACGGCCATTCTGTAATCGCGGTCGTCTTTACTTCTGCAGTGCTGGTACTGGTATTCGTGGCTGTGATGCTTAATGTACCCGGATCTGTCCCCCCCTTCTTTACCACAATGGCGAAGTTTTTTCCTGAAGGGAAACAATATCCATTTGTATTCGCATAGGTCTGCCCATTATTGGCAGCATCCACATTCGCCAGCGAATCAACATATTCCTGTGATACAGTAGAGGTATACTTACTTGCGGCAACAGTGTAAGTCACATATGATCCGGTGGAATCTTTGGTACAGCTATTCTTCTGAACAGATTTGCTGACAGCTGTATTACTGTAAGTAATGGTCCCTGATGAGGAAAGGACAATATTCAAGGTAGGGCCTAATAACCATGATTGGCTGTGCCCGGGGCTAATGGCTTTCTCTGTACCGTTTATGGTAGCATATAGGTTATTCTGGGCAGTGACTGTAATAGTATAGATAGCATCACTGGCTATCCTGTAGCAGGTTGCCAGCTGGGCATCTGTAGGATCGGTAAATGACTGGTTGTAAACACTTGCACCTGTGGTGGAATTGACAACTGAGACATTAAAGGTACCTAAATTGCTGCTACCTGATTTTTTGCTTAATATCAGGTTACATGCCAGGCATGTACCAGTTGAATTTGCATTGCTTTGCGCATTTGCCTTGGCGTATCTCAGTGCTGCTGCATTTGCTGAATCTTTACTGATGAGGGAAGAATCATGACGGGCAGCTACAGTAAAAGTGACATCTGTACCCACATAACCGGTGGAACAGGTCGTAGTTGCGATAGCAGATTGTACATCGCTATAATAATAACAAAGGCCATTCGTATTAGCATAAGCCTGACCATTACTCGTTACATCCTGGAGTGCCAGTGCATTGGCTGCGGCAAGACTCACTGCTGACGAGTAAGTTCCTGCAGCAACGGTATAAATTACCGCTGTACCTTCTGCTGAGGAAGAAGAACAGACCTTGGTATAGGTACCGCTTTGTACTTCATTTGTCCAGGTACAACCGTTAGAATTGGCATATAATTGTCCCTGTAAATTGAGACGTGCTTTGGCTTTAGTATTGGCATCATCCTGACTTATGAAAGATGTGTCTGTTCCTTCTGCTATAGAATATACCATTGCTGATCCTACTCCATTATCCGCACATACTGCGGTAAAGGTATCTTTCATTTGCTCACTCAGGTAATAACTACAATCTCCCATCAGGTTGGCATAAGCCTGACCGTTCGCCGCAATGTCTGCAAGGGCCTTGCTGTTGGCATCCGCTACACTGGTACGCGAACTGTATTTCCCCGCGTCAACGGCGTAAGTAACCGTCGTGCTGGCACCACTTACTACACAGGTTTTAGCGTATGTCTGACTCTGGTAATCATTATAATAAGTAGTTCCCTCACATCTGTCAATATCACCAGCGTAATTATAGCAGTACATTTTCAGTATATTCTTATCTTTGTTCCTTATCAATTTCAGACGGTTCAGGCCATCGAACTCATAATAAATCGTATGATTGCCTTCGTCCGTTTTACTGCTCATACCCACCAGTGGGAGGAATGAATAATGACTCATTTGTGAAGCGGAGGGACGCAGGCTAACCTCATCAAACCAAACTTTACCGCTGCTATTATTGTCAAGGCGAAGGCTTACGTACGCAACACCGGCAGGAATAGTGTACTCTTTTTCAAGATATATCCACTTACCAGTCTGGGAGGAGGAAACGTTATCTATATAAGTGTAGTTACCAGTTTCTGAACTGGTCTTCATCAGTAAGTTGAGGGTAGCAGTTGGTCCATTACTGTATACCCAGCCGGAATAACGGAACGTGGTTGCAGTAGAGAGTGAAATTGTATTCCAGGTAGCATTGGTATAAGTACCACCACTGATCAAACCAGCATATCTACCTGTATGGGAAACGGTATTATCGCGGGTAATACCTGTCCAGCTATTGGCATCTTCAAACCCATCATATATTACCTGGTTAACGGCGGCTCCTGCTGTTTGTGCTACAGGATACGAGTCGTCTGCAGACCACGTGTAAGCAGTGGTAATGCCCTGCGCATCCCTTATCTGGCGTATATTACCATGTTGTCCATAACTTTGGTAAGCAATAGTGATGGCCGGTAAACTGTTGTCATTACCTAGTTGCCAGTTACTATCGATTTTGGGTGCGATCAAACTATCATTACTTCCCCAGCTATCACTAAAGAGGGTGTGTTTATAACTTAATAAGGTTGCGTTTGTATAGTTTCCTTGCCAGTAAAATTGGTTCAGCATATTTTTAGTGACCATGTGATCCAGCACATCAGCATTTACATCTATGCTACTATGCTCACCAGGATACCGCATTTCCGTGACAAGCGTATCGTTTTTACTATTGAATTTTGTGATTGTCTGAGGATGGTTTTTATCATTATAGGTATAGCTGACCGTATTACTGAATACGGTACCATTATCATCATAGTTATTTTCTGTAACAGCAGAAAGGTGTCTTCCACCGCTTTTTACCATGTAGACAAATGAACTGTAGTCTAAATAAGAATCGCCACAATGCTGCGTAGTGGAATATTCTACAGTAGGAAATACCATTAAGGCAGAGTCCTGACTAAAGTTGAATAAATCCCAGGTATTGATTGTTTCTTTTATAACTGAAAAAGAACTGTCCTCGCTATTGAATTTATAATAGGTAGTTTTGATGGGTAGTTCATCGGAAAGTCCGTTATCTATTCTTTCTTTTCCTCCAAGGGCAGATTGATTACCAATGGTGATAAAGTCATTGGGGATTTTATATGTAAAGATTGTTTTACCATTAGGCCGTGTATTACTGTATTCATACTTTGTCACGTAAGGGTATAATACATTCGCTCCCTGGAAAGTAATAGTAGGATAAGAGGATTGTGCGATATAAGTATATTTGTCTCCATCTTCCGTTTTACAACCAGTAGAAGAGGTTGCAATATATCTCCTGGTAGTGGTGTTGTAAAAGATGTTAGTTGTCATATCGTCCGCGGATGTAGGCAGGTAACCGATGCCGGATTCATTTTCCCCATATTTATATACATCTTTTTTCTGCAGGGTATTGTCAAGATTATAACTGCTGATTGTTTCCACACGGATACCACCACCATATTTGTATTTTGTACTGTTGTCCGGAACAGCAATAGAGATTCTTGCAGTCACGGTCGTAGTCGGCAGATCATTTATACCGACATACAGCTGATACGTATGACTGGTGTCACAGGTGTAAGTGGCCGTAAGCGTATGAGCTATACCGCTTGTACCCGCATTGAGATAAGTATCAGAATTCCAGCTCGCTACTGTTTTTCCCGTGGTGATATCTCTCAACTGCACGTCCTGTGCGTAGGTGAAAGGTGGGTTAGCCGAAGATGCAGAGAAATCTATTGAAATTTTCAACTCGTAATAATACTGATTATTACCCGGAGGTCTGACCAAAAATGTTGTTGTGGCGCTATCCCATCCATAAGTAACCCCCGTCTTAGCAGGTCCAGCCAGTGTGATGGACGCAATTGTAGAGTCTTTATTATCGGGCGTTCTCTCATATGTATTGATTGCGTAATCATAAGTGGTATAACCACCAGTGGGGTAGGTAACCTGGTTCAGGATTCCAGCCATAATATATGTTGCAGAAGAGGATCTGTCAGCAGTGCCTAAGTACCCGTACATCTGAATGGTTGTCTGAGAAGGGAGTTGCCTGGGCATGAGGGTGTATTGTGTTACACCATTGTAAAATCCCCACCAGTCCTGTGAACAGGACAAAGTATTAGGTAAGGTTGTACTATTATAACCGAAAGTGTACTTTTCCGGTTGCTCTCCATTCAGGTCATCGTTAGAAAATGAAAGGAGTTTGAGCCGGTAATCTGTATAGCTGGGATATGAATTGCCGGTGTAAAAGTAGCTATAGTTAAATGAAACCTTTTTAACCCGGTTATAGGTGCCGTTGTCATTGCTATATACGACAATGCTATCCAGCGCATTCCCTGCATAGTCAGATCTGACGGTATTGCCATAAAGCTTCACCTTCCCCTGCCGGAAAATAATTTCACTGATGTTAGGTACACTATTATAGGAGTAGGTGATGGTTTCGATAACTTCATCAGCTACATAAGAGGCTGCATCATCGGTACCTGATACGTTCTTGCGATATACTTTATTAAAGGTGAGCACATTGTCAGCTGCTTTATCACCACTAGCTGTAGGTGTTGCATAATTAAAGATCACACTGTCTGCCCCATCATTGGAAATAATCTTAGTCAGGTTCCAGCCAATGATGTGACTTTGTAGTCCTGTATTGTCAGTAGTCGTTTTGAATGGTTTTGTAAAGAAATACCTGCTGCCGTCATCATCTGTGATCTCATAGTTATTGTCACTTGTATGAATAATTCTGACAGGTTTGTAGGGAGCGGTGACAAAATCCTGTAAATCCCTGGAATATAAGAACCGCCCGGACTTGCCGGTAAAATTATAATTGAAGAAGTCAGGCTGCAGGTCTGGTCTGCTTTCATAATAATTCTTTCGTCCATCATAAGTTAATACACTACCGAAGCTGCTAATTGGCGTAGATTGATTAAACCAACCAGATGTTGTTGTCTCATCTTCATCTCCTCTTATCTGGCGGGCGATAGAACCGCCTGCCAGAAGCGACCATCCAAGGCCCACCCAGGTCGCTTTCTGGGTTACTTTAATACCAGAGGCGTGATAACTGAGCGTGATAGGTACTTTTATCTTACCAGTATTGATTTCATAAATCGGGTAGGAGATTTGCGGGACACCCGTCATCATACTTACAGGCGTACTATTGTATTGAAAGAGGGCGGCAGCTTCTGCTGGTAAAGGTATTATGGATGGGGACTGGCCTTTTGTTGTATGCAGGTTGATTAACAACATCCACAGAATAATACATGTATTAATACGGGTATTCATCATTAAATTAAATAGTGGCTAGGGAATTTAAACCGGGTTTACTGATGTACGCTACCATGCAGGGGAAGGTTAAATGGAAATAGGGAAACTTAAAGATAACCAAGAGGTTAACTAATAATAGGAGAAAAGTATAGGTAGGCTGATTTTATAGATCAATGAGGGAATCGGGCCTGTGGAAGAGGGAATTTGATATTTGAAGATGCTACGTCATATGCGCTTCGGTAATGGGGTCCACCATACAGATTTAACATTAAGTGTTAAATCTGCATAGTAAAAGTTCAAACCCAACATTCTTCATTTCATTTTTCCTAATATTTCAACATCCTCTTTCCACTTAGCTAGCTCCCTTTCATACGCATATTGTGTTTTAGTAAGCCTGAGTATATGAGGAGATCCCTTCCTGATGGTTTCCATTTTAATGTCAATAACAACATCTCTGATAGCATACTCCATTTCATTCCGCTTTTCCAGTATAGCCTGATAATCAAAAATCTGCAATGTGGCAGATTTGAGGAAATCTGCCAGGATATCCCAAACATATCCATAGATACCAGATTTTTTAGGCACAGGTCTTGACCAGCTAATAGGAGGTTTAGGTTTATCCAGTACCCTGCGTTGGAGATCACTAATGCAAACTGACAATAATTGCTCGGCGAGATTTGATTTGTTCCCGGAACACAGTATTTCAGCTATCAGGATGTCATTTACGTATTCTCGCGTTAGTTTCTTTGTAAGGGCTGCTGTTATCTTCCTGTGCCAGTTTTTTTCTTTGATCACTTTCTTCTCGTCGATTTGCAAAAGGCTTCGTAAAATCTCCCTAACAGCCTTTTTCTCACTTTCCGCAGTTAATTTCAGGTTCTCCAGGTAGCCAGGTATGCACGAGGCTTGTTGTCCCACAAATGTCTTTGCTGAGGGGTTGTTATCCGCCAACAAGTCATTAAAGATGAGTAATAGATGCCTGACAACGGGCACATCTTTTTTATTGCCTACCGTTAAGAAGATATCTTCAAATTTATCTATAGGATAATGTTTGACCAGCTTTATCCATTTATCAACAGCAATACGAACAAAATGGTCTGTCAAAAATTTCGAACCTTTCTTCAATAGGTACTTCTCATCGTTCAGGTTTATCAGCCAATCTGCCAATGGACTATAATCAACTTTCTCTTTCAGGTGATTTACAGGCATCCCTCCTTCTACCAGTTTTCTTGTAAGGGCGATATCTACCTTTGTGAGGGTTCCCCAATGTTGGTTATAATAGTCGATCCATTCCAGCTTATTATCCGTATCAAGATCTATCACCATGTCATAATGGTACTTTCGAGGCCACAGGAAAATAGCGCCATAGTGATACCAATATTGCATTTCCATGCCTGCATTGCCAGTATAGCCTTCGGCAGCCTTTTGTATGGGCTCTCCAGCATTAAGTGTTATAGCTGATATCAGGTCCATCTCATCGAACTGAATATTTCGCAATGGCGGTATCCCCCCCTTCATCCAATGCTCGATACCAACATGTTCATCATACACCTCTCCTATTATTCCATTTTCTGTCAGATTCTCATGATCATACTCCTCATAATAACGATTCCGTTTCCTATAGTTTCGACCTGCAGACGATTGTTTAGTATCATCTTCCATTAGCTCACCCACTTGATAGGAAGTAACCAAACCCGGCTTTATATAAAATCCCGCTAGCTCCGCTGCCCTGATTAGAGCTTCTGCCTTATGTCTGTCATTTAATTTCAAGGCATTCATAGTGAAGTTAGAGGGTGTATACTGATGCCCCAATAGCACAATTTTGGGAATATCCAGGTCTTCTTCACTGGCCTTCAAAAGTGCGGCCAGTTTCTTTACCTGATCATTCAGCTTTTCTGGCTGGATCTTCTCATCCCCCTTAGTCTGAACCAGGTTATATACAAGGCAAACCCGATAACCAGATGTAATAGGCCTGATCTCATGCTCACAATCAGCATAAAAAGCCGCAAATGGAATTTGATACCTGTTGACCGGGTCAGAAAAGTCAATGGTCTCACTACATCCGTCAAAATTTACTACCAACTCTCCCCCTTTATGGCTGGAAGGTAACCCTATAATAAGCGATCCAAACATACCTAGCTCCTTCTCAGAATCTTTATGGGGCAGAAAGAAGTCCCCTTTCTGATAGATCAGCAACTTGTACAGGTTTGCAGAAACCGAAAGGCCGTCAAGCCCCATGGCAGGCTTGATTTGTCTCACAATACCTTCTACAAATCCTCCCCATTCTTTATTGACAAATTTTATTTGACCAGCATCGATTTCCCAGGCACTTCTCACGGCTTTGTCGAGCACTGTCTTGCTTCCTTTACCGAATGGGGCCTGGTGAGCTAAATTGATCAGCGCTTTAATTTGGGTAGCATTGATAGGAAACCCGATTTCATCCATGCCCCGGATTTGCAAACCGGGGAAGAGGAAAGGCTGAACTCCACTACTTACAAAGGAGCCTGTTCCTTTAATCTCTCCCAAAATGTTCAGCATCTGTTTCCCAAAGTTTGCCATATTGTCTGATTAAGGTTGTTAAAAATACATGGTCCTTAAAATTTAGGGGGTCGTTCATTCAACGTTTGTAAGAATAATAAATTCTTCATCCCTGAGCCAGCAACCTATTATATTTCCTCTCAAATTTTTTGCTGCAATAACCAATTCAAATATCCATGTAATTGTGTTCCCAGGTAATAAGGTAGATTCATCAATAAATAAGGTTTCTTACCAGGTGTAATAGCCCTCTCTAAAGAAAATGTACCTCCGTAAATTCTAACCGCATAAGCATGATCTGCTGCATCAATGAACTGATGAAGTGATCTGAGCGTACCCGTACTGCCCGACTTTATTTCTATAGGAATTAAATATTCTCCATTTACCTGTACTAAATCGACCTCTGCATTTGATTGTGATTTCTCTCTTACCCAAAAATGCGGATTGTTAGGAGAGATCTCGCTCATTGAAATAACTTCTTGGGTAATCAAATGAGGAATCACTGCACCCTTATAAGTATTACTCAAATCGCTCATGCTTAACATTTGCGCTTGAATAGACAACGTATAGTTTACAAGGCCTGTATCCAGTATTTGAAATCTTGGTGATTTTTTTAAATCAGCCCTTGGAGGAGGTTGTAAATCGGTAGTTGGATAAATTAAACGAATTATCTTCGCGTCTTCAAGCGTCCTAAATGCCTCTCCTACCTCCCTTGATCTATAAGAGGAATTACCAAAACCCTGAAATTTAACACGCTCGTCTAAATACAGCGGAGCCGTATCCATAATATGTTTAATTATTTTTCTTTCTGTTTCATTCGTAGTATATTTTTCAACATCATTTTTATACGTTCCCCATATACTCTCATATATCCTGGTAAGATCTGCAAGGTTGTTTTTCTCAATATCCGTTTTAATGATTTCCGGCATTCCTCCTATAATCGCGTAGCGATGAAATATATCCATCAATACTTGATGAGCAACAGGTTTAACCGGAAGTATTTTCAACTGCTCGATTAAGTCCCCCCTACCAATTGCTTCCAGATATTCCTCGAAGTTCATTGGATGGAGATACAGAAATTCAACCCGTCCAACTGGAAAACTTTTTACTTTTTGAATAGCAAATTCCAAAAGAGAACCGGCACTGATAATATGTAAAGTTGGAACTTCTTCATAAAAGAAGCGTAGTAATTGAATTGCTTTGGGGCATTCCTGTATTTCATCTATAAATAATAATGTATTACCAACTTCGGCTAAGGGTATATTGTAGGTTAGGAATAATGATTCACAAATGGCTTTTACATCATCAAAATCCTCAAAATACTTTCTATCTGTTCCTTTTTCAAGATTTAAGGAAATAAAATGGTCATACGAACTGGAAAAATCATTTACTAATGTTGTCTTCCCGACCTGTCTGGCACCTCTGACAATCAGCGGTTTTCGAGAAGAATTAGTTTTCCAAATGTGAAGATATTTTTCAACATGTCTTTTAAATGCCATACTATTCTGTTATATAACAAAGGTAAAAAATATAAATTTATGTAACAAAACAAGCCCATTTTAATTATGAAATTGTAATAAAATATATCCAATTACAAAATCATGTTATCTAATACATATATGTTGCCTTAACCAAAACTCATTTATTTTTTCTGATTGACGGGTTGCATATTCCAAAACATCAATGCCCCGCAGTTTTATATAAGCAATTCTTCCTACCAGAGATTCACTGGATTGTTGTAGTAAGTCAATTGAAGCCGAACATAAAAACAGCAATTGCCCTGCTTTGTTACCTTTTCTCCTTTCTGATATATCAGCAACTTGTACAGGTTTGCAGAAACTGAAAGCCCGTCAAGCCCCATAGAAGGCATAATTAGTCTCACAATCCCGTCTACAAACCCTCCCCATTTTTTATTAACAAATTTTATTTGGTCAGCATCGATTTCCCAGGCACTTCTCACAGCTTTGTCGAGCACTGTCTTGCTTCCCTTACCGAATGGCGCCTGGTGTGCTATTTTGATCAACGTTTTAATTTGGGTAGCATTGATAGGAAACCCGATTTCATCCATGCCCCGGATCTGTAAACCAGGGAAGAGGAAAGGCAGAACTCCACTACTTACAAAGGAGCCTGTTCCTTTAATCTCTCCCAAAATGTTCAGCATCTGTTTCCCGAAGTTTGCCATGTTACCTGATTATGGGTATTAATAATATAAAGCCATGAAAAATATTGATGCCAAATATCGTTAAATAAAATTTCTATATCATGTTCGCTCATCTATTATAAATAATCCTGAAATCGTATATCCAAAAGTTCAACTTCCGTCTCCTTCCCTGTACAAAAGAATACTCCGTTTATCGACACCCAATCTTGTATTTGATTTTTTCCACAAAACTCAGGATCTTGATAATTCCGGCTTTTCATCAGCCTTGACAACATCTACCTTCCTTTAAAACCTGTTCAGGATTTCTACAGATTTCAGGTCGAACTTCGGCATTTATTCCGCTATGAACTCACGTAAGACACGATATTCCGTACTGATTAATTTTTTAATTTTCTTCTTGCTTGTTTCTTTTTTAATAAGAACAATATTTTTAGTACTGGCCTGGCAGAAAGCAAGTATTACATTGCCAGCAATATTAAATATTTATGCAAAAGGACTTGTTTTTGATACCATGGTAGCCTTATTTTTTAGTGCCGCCTATTCGCTGTACTTATTATTGTTGCCACAAAAATGGAACAATACCCTTGTGAACCGTATTATCACCTTTACCTGTTTTTATATTGTAGTGCTAATAGTCATGTTCTCCTTCTTTGCAGAACTGGCATTTTGGGACGAATTTGAAAGCCGGTTCAATTTCATTGCAGTCGACTATCTGATATACACATTCGAGGTAATTAATAACATTAATCAATCTTACCCTTTACCCTGGCTCATCAGCAGCATGGTCCTGCTTACATCGCTGGTATTTTTTATATTTTATAAAAAGAAGATCTTCCTTCAAAGTTTTCAATCCGATACGCCACTTAAAAAGAGATTTTTATTAACAGGTTCGGTGTTAACGTTCACTCTGGCGGGTTACTTCCTTGTATCCAATTCCTGGGCTGATAGCGGCAATAACCGTTATCAGAACGAACTCTCTAAGGCCGGTATCTTTTCATTCTTTGCGGCATTCAAAAATAACGAACTGAATTATTACGACTTCTATGCAAAAGAAGAAGAAAGTGAAGCTTTTGCAATAACCCAAAAACAGTTGCAGGAGCCATTAATCCAGTTTGTCAATGGCAACAATAGTTTACGCAGAATCGTCACAAACCCCGGTCAGGCCGTACGCCCCAATGTAATATTGGTGACGATCGAAAGTTTCAGCGCAGAGTATATGCACCATTTTGGTAATGATCAACACATTACTCCTATACTCGACTCGCTGGCCAATTGTGCTGTCTTATTTACCAATATGTATGCTACCGGTACACGTACCGTTAGGGGAATGGAGGCCCTATCCTTATGCGTACCTCCTACACCGGGCAACAGTATCGTAAGGAGGAAAGACAATGTCCATCTGCATACTGTAGGCTCAATTTTCAGAAAAGCCGGGTATTCCACTACCTTTTTTTATGGAGGCGATGGGTTCTTCGACAATATGAATAACTTCTTCGGAAATAATGGATTTGACATTACTGATAATGGCGAACGGCTACTACCTAATGAACGATTAGCTACCACCCGCACAACTATTCCCGCACAAGCTATTCACTTTAAGAATGCCTGGGGTATTTGCGATGAAGACCTGTATGATGCAGTCATACGCCATGCAGATACACAATACAGCCACCAACGGCCGTTTTTTGATTTTGTAATGACCACCTCCAACCACAGGCCCTTTACTTACCCATCCGGAAAGATTGATATCCCATCCGGTTCCGGTCGTGAGGGAGCAGTCAAATACACAGATTATGCCATTGGTGAATTTTTAAAAAAGATACAGTCTAAGCCATGGTTTAACAATACAGTGATCATATTCGTTGCCGATCATTGCGCCAGCAGTGCGGGCAAGAACGAGATCAACGTTTCAAAATATCATATTCCCTGTCTTGTTTATAATCTTAAAAACGATACGTTAAAAACCATCAGTCAGCAGTGTTCACAAATTGATCTTTTCCCCACATTATTAGGTTTACTACACTGGCAATATGAGACAAGCTGGTACGGACAGGATGTTTTGTTACCAACATATCAATCCAGAGCATGGCTAGCTACTTATCAAAAACTGGGGTATCTTCAACATGATACCCTGGCTGTTTTAAGTCCGCAACAACAGGTAGGCGTATTTAAACTGGATAAACAAACAGATGATTTACTATCAATCCCTGCTGATAGACAGCTAATAAAAAAGACAATTGCCACTTATCAAACGGCTTACTATTTATATAAGACGGGGGGTATGAAAGAATAATTGAAAGTCCTCTATCCAATAGTTCGACATCTGTCTCCTTCCCTGTCATAAGAAAGAAACCGTCTAATTTATTTATAAGACGGTTCCTTTCTTATTAAGTTTTGAACATGCAAATCCATTTTTCAAAAGCCCCCTATGCCTCAATCAAAATATATACTTATCGTAATGGTCAATACAAAAAACCACCACCATTTAAAATCATTTCGGATACCTGAAAATATTTTACTTTTGGAAAGTAATCAACCCTTTCCATGTAAGAGGGAAATATACATCTGACTATATGCATGCATCCTTTCTCTATACCATGGCGCTGGGCGACAGCTATGGCATGAAATATGAATACCTGCCCCACGCTACCAATGCCGACCTATCTGACCTCGTACATGCGGAGCATCCTAAACTGACAGCTTATAAAAAGGGCGATTATACAGATGATACACAGATGTCACTGGCAAATATGGAACTGCTACTCGCAAAGCAATCTTTTGATATTACAGCAGAGGAATTTGTAAGCGCCTGGCTGCATACATTCAAACGTGATCCTCACGTAGGATATTCAAGACACATGCAAAAACTATTAGCAGAGTGCAAAACTCCGGCAGAGTTTGTGAGCCAGCTTGCACCTTCCAGCAGAACCACCAGCGGTGCAGCAATGCGCGCAGGTGTTTTTGGTGTGATTGAAGATATTGAAGAAGTGAAACGACTGACACTGCTACAGGGCCGTATAACACATAATAACCTCGCAGGGACTACATCTGCATTGGCAGTAGCACTGTCTGTGCATTTTTTGCATCACGGAGGTACTCACCAGCAATTGGAGGCGTTTTTAACTGCGCAGTTAGGCGAAGGATGGGAACAAAATGGCATTGAAAATGATCCCGGAAATGCAATGAGGATAGTGACACAAGCCCTCTCTGCATTGAAGAATGCAAAAACGATGGCAGATGTATTTTTGAATGTGGTAAACCAAATAGAGAATTCGGATACAGATACAGTGTGTGCAATAGCCGCAATTATTGCCTCCCGTTGTACTGTTCTCGACGATTATGTGCCGGAAACATTGAAGAATGGATTGGAGAATGGAACATATGGAGCCGATTATCTTCGTAAGATTGATATGCAGGTAGAAGCAATTTTTCCGCGGAAAATGCTCTATTATTGCCATCCGTAAAGCTGTTGAAGCTGGTACCCATAACCTGTTTTTACGGAGATCCAGGGCGCACAGTTGATGCAGAAGTCAAAGACCTTACCATCGAATGGAAGTCATAAATGTGAATTGAAAAATCATTTGGAATTTCAACTAAATGACTGAAAAACAAAACATTAACTTAGTTAATACACAATTATTTCCTTGCCAATCGAAAATTTAGCATTAAAACTGCAAGGATGATAATGTGTAATGCACAGTCCGAAATACATCTGTTCCTGGAAGAATTTCCCGCAGTTGCTGTTTTAGGACCAAGACAAATCGGGAAAACAACATTAGCGGAAGAAATGCAACATCTTTTTCTCCCGAACCCGTCTATCTTAACCTTGAACGTCCTTCTAACAAAGCAAAATTAAATGCCCCTGAAGCGTACTTTGAATTATTCAAAGGAAAATTGATCATTCAAGACGAATTCCTGCAATTTACTTACATACATAAGGAATCAAAGCCAAGGGCAAGGGTGGTTTTGAAAGGCCCTTCAACCTGGGATCTATGATCATTGTCCAGGCAATGATCAATACTACCTGCTGTGACGCGGGAACCTGCTATGTAAAGAAACGCATTGGATGATGCTATAAAATCGAAAATCCGGTAATACTCAGTTAAACTCCTGTAATAATTTTATTTCATTACGGTACAATAATACCTTGCCATCATTTTCCAGTAGTTTAAGTAACCGGGATACAACCACTCTGGATGTGGCAAGTTCGTCCGCTATCTGATAATGGGAAGCTTTGATAACGTTTGAGCCAGAGAGCCGCTTCTTTTCTTTCAGGTAAGCAATCAGCCGTTCATCAAGCTTAAGGAATGCAATGCTTTCAATAGATTTTAAGAGTTCGGAAAACCGTTCGTTAAAGCTCCGCAGAATGTAATTTTTCCAGCTTGGATATTTGCAAAGCCATTCATCCAGTTTATTATGCGGGATCGCAATGATCACCAGATCGCCTTCAGCAATAGCTTTAACCTCACTCTTCTTCTCTTCAAGGCAACAGCTGTAGGCCATTGAGCAAGTCTCACTACTGGATAGATAGTACAATAGTATTTCATTGCCGTTATCGTTCCTTTTAAGGACCTTTAAGGAACCTTTGACAACAAGTGGCATCATACGGATATATTTACCATAATCTATGATAATATCTCCATCTTTAAATGATCGCAGTTCACCAAACTCCTTAATCTCTTCCATTAAGGCAGGTTCAAATACAAAATCTAAACGGGCTGACTCATTCATACACCTAAAGTTAACAGAAATGCGTTAATCCGGAACATTGTATTCTCTGAATAGTGCATCTGTTGAACTTTTCTACTGTGCTTATTATGCCTGGCAATATTTAGCAACATTATTCCAGCTCCCGCCATTGATCACCTGGCTAAATCCATTCTTTTCCAGAATAGACTTAGCCTGACTGCTTCTGCCACCGCTTTGACAAAATACAACGATGCTTTTTTTATCCTTAAATCTGGAAAGCTGCGAAGCTATCTGATCCAGGGGTATATTTACCGAACCCTTCACATGCCCATTGGCAAATTCTGCAGCAGTACGTACGTCCACTAAAAACGCACCATCTTTAATAATTTTCCCCAGATCAATTGCTGGAAAACCACTAAATAATTGTTTGAAAAAATCCATAAAACCAGTTTTAATGAAAACACTTTTGTTATACCCGTTACATTCTACTATTATTGGTTGTTGACACCCAGAGCTTTTAAAATCTTCTCCAGCGGGCAAAAGCCAGTGAATGCAGATTGTAATAAGTTGAGGCCTACGAAAACACCTAACCATAGCCAGTTGGTATTTAAAGTATAAGCTAATGTTATACTTGTCAGGAAAAACGTGCCGGCAACTACACGGACTATTCTTTCTATCATTTTTTAATAATTGTATAATTAAACAGATCTTTCAACGGGCAAAACGAATGCTCTAACCGGAAAGTTTTCTTTAAGATTTTTATTATAATCAACGATAAGCTTCATTCCATGATCGGCTCCGGCTTCGCTCGTAAAAGAGAAGATCATCATTGAATCAATATCTTCACCACCACTGGCAAACCAGTCATCCAGAAGATCAGGAGGTTTATCCTGTTTATGACCAACAATATCAACAGTGCTGAAAACATGAATATTGGCCTGATTAAATATTTTGGATATATCCCCCAGGTACTCTTTCAAAGAGGTTACTACAAATAATTTCATCATTCAGATTTTAAGTTTTTTTTACGCATCATCTTAAAGTATAATAATGGCACTACGATTAATGTCAGGAAAGTAGACGTAATTGTCCCGCCCATTAACGATATGGCTAATCCCTGGAAGATCGGGTCAAACAAAATGATGACCGCTCCCAGCGCCACCGCTCCTGCCGTCAGTAATATCGGAGTGGTACGTACAGCACCTGCTTCAATAATTGCCCGCTTTAAAGGGATCCCTTCTTTCAGCCGGATATTTACGAAGTCAATAAGTAGTATGGAATTTCGCACCATGACACCCGCCAATGCAATAAAACCGATCATAGAGGTGGCCGTGAAATATGCATGCATCATCCAATGCCCCAATACAATCCCAATTAATGACAACGGGATAGCAGCAAGCATCACTAAGGGTACAGTAAAATTCTGAAACCATCCAACAATCAAAATATAGATCATGATGATCACCACAGCGAAAGCAATACCCAGATCACGAAAAACTTCAAAAGTGATCTGCCACTCTCCATCCCATTTCAGGCTGTAGTTATCTTCCAGTTCCGGCTGATGAGTATATTCCTCTTTTAGAGAAAATCCCTTAGGCAACCTGATGCTTTTTAAATGATCTGATACATCTGATATGGCATAAGATGGGCTCTCTAAATCCCCCGCCATATCTGCCAGCACATACACCACTTCCTTCTGATTTTTGCGGTAAATACTTTTGGGTTTTAATTGACGGGTAACATTTACGAGATCCCTTATCGGTACGGCATTGCCCTGCATGCCTATAACTTTCAGGTTTAGTACATCGTCTATATTGCTCTTATCAGGATCACTCAATTGCAGCTTTATGCCTGTTTGAACAAATGCCGCCGGCTGAGATATATTTCCTGCAGACATGCCAGACAATGCAGCATTAACTGTTGCGGCAACCTGCCCGGTAGCTATGCCATAACGCATTGCCTTTTCTTTATCAACTTCTAAATGATACTCCGGCTGGTCTGCTTCTGTCATCCAGTCCACATCTACCACATCATTGGTGGTGCCAAGTATTTTTTTTACCTCGCCGGCGATTCTGATCTGCTCATTATAATCAGGCCCATAAATTTCTGCAACTAGAGTTGATAATACCGGAGGTCCTGGCGGCACTTCCACCACCTTCACATTGGCATTATATTTCCTGGCGATAGATTGTACGGCTCCACGCATTTCTTTAGCAATATCATGGCTCTGGATACTCCTGTTCTTTTTATCTACCAGGTTAATCTGTATATCAGCCACATTATCACCACGGCGCAAATCGTAGTGCCTTACCAGTCCATTAAAACTGATTGGGGCTGAAGTCCCGATATAGGTCTGATAATTTTTAACCATAGGCTGGTGTGCAACATAGCTGGCAATATCTTTCGCTGCAGCCTGCGTTTTTTCAAGCGTCGTACCTTCCGGCATATCTATCACTACCTGGAACTCGTTCTTATTATCAAAAGGCAGCATTTTTACCGCAACGGCTTTAGTATAAAACATAGACAGTGAAGCGAACAGAATCACCACTATACTTAGTATGAACGTCCAGCGTTTCCAGCGGGTTTCCAGTAAAGGATTAATAAAGGAACGATATATTTTATAGATACGGGTTGATTCCAGTAATGGTGCATTGCTATCTTCATGCACCACACCATGTTTTTCTTTCTCACGCAGGAAAATATATCCCAGATAAGGTGTTAATGTAAGTGCAACGATCAGTGATAGTATCATGGCAATAGAGGCTCCTATAGGCATAGGGCTCATATATGGTCCCATCATACCGGATACAAAAGCCATTGGCAGTACTGCTGCAATCACCGTAAAAGTAGCCAGTATCGTTGGATTGCCCACCTCATTAATGGCATAAATGGCGGCCTGTAATGGTGGTAACTTTTTCATTTTAAAGTGACGGTGCATGTTCTCTGCTATAATGATAGAATCATCCACCACAATACCTGTTATAAACACTAACGCGAACAAGGTGATCCTGTTAAGCGTGTAGTGCATAAAATAGTAGGCGAACAAGGTAAGTGCAAAGGTGACAGGTACTGACAAAAACACGACCAGACCACCACGCCATCCCATCGCCAGCATCACAAACACAGTAACCACTACAATAGCGATAAACAAGTGGAACAGCAATTCGCCTACTTTATCCGACGCACTTTCCCCGTAGTTCCGGGTAACAGTTAAATGTACATCACCAGGAAGCAGCCCCTTCTCCAGATGTTTCACCTTGCTCAGGATCTGTTCTGATAATTGCATGGCATCTGCACCTTTTTTCTTGGCAATGGAAAGCGTAACGGCCGGGTAATTGGATTTGAATGTATGAGCGTTTGCGTTTGCAGCATCTGCACTCCCATAACCAAACAATACATACTGTCTGGGCGTTTCTGCATCTTCTACCACTGTTGCAATCTCCTTTAGATAAACGGGGTGCTGTTGATTAATACCCACTACCAGATTACCCACATCATCTGAAGAAGTCAGAAAATTTCCTGTTTCAACTGAAAACGCCGTATCCTTTTGAAGCAACGTACCACCTGCCAACTGCACATTACTTGCCTGCACCTGTTTGCTGACAGATAAAAAATCTACATGGTTTTCTGCCATTCTATTCTTATCCAGCAAAACTTTCACCTCGCTGTTTCGCCCACCAATAATATTGACATCCGAAACGTCATTTATCTTTTTCACCTCATTCGCCAGCTCCTGTCCAATCTGTTTCAACTGGTAATCATCATATTTATCACTCCATAGGGTTAAACCTAATACCGGCACATCATCTATCGCCCTGGTTTTAATCAGAGGCAGCGTAACCCCCTGTGGCATCCTATCCATATTTTTCATAAGCTCACTGTATAATTTCACCAATGAGCGCTCCACATCTTCCCCTACATTAAACTGTACTACCAACATCGCTTGTCCCTGCATTGAAGTGGAATACACATATTCCACTCCTTTAATGTTGGAGACCATTTTTTCCACCGGAATAGCCACTTTCGTTTCCACATCTTTGGGTGATGCTCCAGGATAACCAATAAAGATATCGGCCATTGGTACCTTTATCTGTGGCTCTTCTTCACGAGGAATTAAAAAAGTACTGTAACCGCCAATCAACAAAAAGGCGATCATCAGCAGTATCGTTAATTTCGACTGTATAAAAGCCTTTGCTATATTCCCTGAGAATCCATTTTTCATCGTTATTATTTTTTTATCTGAACAGCAGCACCGTTAAATAACCGGCCTTCAGCATTAACAATAAACTGTTCGTTTGCAGCTAATCCACTCAGCACTTCCACCAGATTCCCATTTGCTTTTCCCAGCCTCACCCAGCGTAATAGAGCAGTGCTGTTATTACCCACAGTATATAGCCCGGTTAATGCATCTTTATGCTCAATACAGGAAAGCGGTACCATCACCTGATCATTCTTTATCTCACTGGCTGCTGCCACAGGAATAGATACATTGGCATACATGCCTGCATACAAACCCTCTTTTTCATGATCAGGAATTTGCACCTTGATGACGTACTGCCCGCCTGAAAATTCTGAGGACTGACTAATCTGGGAAATTTTCCCATTGATGGTTTTATTCACTGCGCTAACACTAATGATTGCGGCTGATCCCTGACGGATCCGGCTGATGGCATTTTCAGGAACAGCAGCACTTACCTGGTAACTGCCACTTTGTTCCAGCGTTAATATCGGCATACCAGGATTGGCCATGTTGCCTACGTCAGCCAGCTTTTGAGTAACCACACCACTAAAAGGTGCGATTAAACGGGTATAACTCAGGCTTGCGTTTACTTCATTGCGCATCTGTTTTGCACTTTCCAGCCGGGATTTCGCAGATGTATACTGCAGGCTGATATTTTCAAGTTCCTTTGCGGAAGCACTTTGCTGCTTGTATAGATTAGTAAAGCGCTCAAAATCCTTTTGCGCGTTTTTATAGGCAGCATCTGCTTCAGTGATCATTGCATCCGTCTGCGCCCTTTTTGCCAGTATATCCTGATTGCTGATAGTAACCAACAATTGTCCATTACTCACCTTATCCCCCACTTTTACATTTATCATAGTAATGTAACCCATCACCCTCGTGCTGATACCAGCTGTTTCACCCGCTTCAATCTGACCACTTATATTTAACCCCGATTGTCCTGTCGATGAAGGAGTGGCGACCGTTACGACTATTGCGCTATCTGTGCTTGTTTTATTATCCGTATTCTCATGTGAAGAACATGAGGTTAAGGATAATAATCCAAAACCGGTGCATATAAGTGCTATTGTTTTTGAGATGTAAACGCTATTCATTTATGAAAATTTATTTATTAGTGCTTGTGGTTAAAAATTGCAGGTAAGCCAGGGTCACATTAGCAGAGAACTGTGCCTGTGCCAGCAATAATTTTTGTTGCGAAAGTTGCATTTGAGCCAACAATACGTCTGTCGTGTTCACCAGCCCCTGCTCATACCGGTTCTGTATAATGCGTAACGCTTCCGCCGCCTGCTCAACGGATACTTCCCCCCTTCCGGTTTCTGACCGGGCATCAGCCAGATCACGATAAGCTTTATCCAATTCCAACTGGCTTTGATTCTTTTTATCTTCTAATTGTGTAACTAACTTATCACGTTCCAGCTTTTGGGTAGTGATCGTGTTCTTAGTACGGTTACCATTAAAAATATTCCATGACAATTGCACACCAACGAGATAGGCATTCGCACCAAAACCCACCATACTATTATCATTGTATTGAAAGTTTCCAAATGCATTCAATCTGGGCAGGTATTTCATTTGTGTTGACCTGATCACCAGGTCAGATGCTTCCACCGCTTTTTGCATAGCCATAAAATCTGCTCTTGAAAAAGTAACATCCCGCACGGCATCAGGCATTTGCGGAGCCGTTGTAAAGCCATCCGTGATTTTGTATATGGTGCCGGTTTTTTCACCCATCAATAAACTGAGATGGTCAGATGCGTTACGGATATTACTGTTTGCTTTGGTAAGATTACTTGTTATTGTTGCCACCTGTACCTGCGCATTTAATACATCTGATTTTTGAATCAGGCCCTGATCAAAATGATTTTTGGTATAAGTATAAACATCATTGGTTGTCTGCAAAGCCTCTTCCAATACTTTAACAGCTGTATAAGTCAATTGTAACTGCAGGTAAGCTTTTTGCACTTCGAAGGTTAAATACTCCCTGGTTCGCTGTGTTTTATATTGATAAACCTCTGTTTTCTTTTCGGCCCCCCGGCGCTGATACAGCATATCCATATTCAACAGTGGCTGCTGTAATTCCAGTTTGGCCATATAATCCGGTGTAGAAGATGGATGATTCAATGTAGCCGGGTTAAAATCACCTTGTGTTATCGTCCTTTGCTGTAGCTTGAAGCCAAAGGCATTCAGCGGATTGTTCGTGCTCATAGCAGTATAAGAAACATCCACCTGTGGAAGAAAGATCGCTTGTGTTTGCTTATAGTCAGAAGCTGCAATACGTTCATCCAGCAGTGCCAGATGAATATCTTTGTTATTCAACAGGGCCGTTGAGATTGCCTCCGTGAGACTTATATTCCGGGTATTTTCCTGCGCAAATGCGACTGAGAGCAAGCCGTTTGTTCCCATCAACAGGAACAGACTCAATTTTATAATATACGTTGTAGCATTCATTAACTTCCTATTTGCTACAAAAGTACTGGCAGCAAATAAGTAAAACGGTAACATTTGTTACGCAGACGTTATGACAGGTAATTAATATGAATTAAAATGTTGATAAAAAACCTTATAATTGGGCTAAGCATTTATTTTTCAGATTTTACCGGACGATATACGCCAGAAAATTCTATTCTTTTGATTTTTGATACCTTTCGAGGATATCATAAGTTTTAACAACTACCCAGAAGCATAAAACCAGGGCTATAATTATGCCGGCAAGCGATAATAAAACGAATGGAGACTGAAGGTTTAATGGTCGGTGCTCACCTGGAATATCTAAGTAAACTAACTGATGCAAAACACTGCTTTTCCCGGCATACGGCTTATCATCGTTGATTACAGCGGGCAATGCCGGTAAAGCGGCTTGTCTTGCACCTTCATCTTTAATATAGGCAATGATACTTTTGATATCATCATTACTCAAATCCGGATGATTGGGCATGATAGTATTATTGAACTTTTCAAACAATTGAACAGCAACTGGATCTCCTGATTTGATAACAGATTGCGACCCTTGCACAAACTTTATAATCCAGTCTTCTGTATGTCTCTTGTCAACATCTTTTAACGCCGGTCCGGTTACATCTTTTGCTATAGCATGACAAGCAGCGCAACGATTAGTAAATAACTGCTTCCCATGTGTAACATCTGGCTGTGCATCAACATTGCTAAACATAAAGAGCAATAAAATCACAATAAAACCCAATACAAAATATCCTTTGAAAATTCTTTTCTTCATAATTCTAATTATCTGCAAGCAAGCGCCTGATATCGTTAATCAATAGTTGGATGTCATTTTTTTCGGTTCCATCATAATATCCCCGTATATGCCCTAAACGGTCCATCAACACCAATTTTTCACTATGAATAAAGTCTCCGTCGCCTCCGTCCCCGTCTGTAGCCACAATAAACAATCCTTTACGGGCATATTGATATAGCATTTTCTTATCACCGGTTAATAGTCCCCACTGCTTGCTTTGTATGTCCCGTAATTGAGCATATTGTTTTAAAACAGCAGGGCTATCCTGTTCCGGATCTACAGTAAAAGATACAAGGCGAACATCATCATTACCCGCAAATACTTTCTGCACATCGTTCATCCCATTCATCATTTTTGGACAAATAGTAGTACAGGTGGTAAAAAAATAATGTGCCACCCATATTTTATCTTTTATAAAATTATTGTCAATCAAATTGCCGTCCTGATTTACAAATGAGAAATCAGGAACTGTATAATATGGACGACTGGTTTCTAACCTGTAATTTTCACCGTAATAAGGCAGGCCTGCAATACGATGGTTGTACCAGTATAATGCACCGTAAGTCATTGCCGGCAGTATAAATGCAATACCGAAAAACAGTACCCATGCTCTTTTACTTAGCTCTTTCATTTGTCACAGGTTGAGAATACTTATCATTATTGCCGCTTTCATTTACAGGACTTTCTGCATTGAATTTATTGGGAACAGGCGTGCTGTATTTGAATACGTTCATTAAAGAAGGAATGTAAGTAAGCATTACCAATATTATACTGGCAATGATCCAGGGCTTCATATTGTGTAACAGTGGAATTGGTTTTTCTTCATGTAATTCTTCTGATTCCGGTAGCGAAATAACTGGTTGCTTTGTTCTTTTGCCAAGTGCTGTGGCAAAGAAACTCACAAAATATATCAATGCTGCAACTCCCATCACGATGCCCCCGAACATAGTAACTGTTGCTGTAGGTATCCAATTTGAATTAAACAGATTGCTTTCAGGATTAGTATAAGACATTCCCATATTGGTTCTCCGGGGTTCCCCCATTAACCCTCCTGCCATTAATCCATGTGAGAGTAATGCCACACCGATCATCCAAACGTACGGAACAATAGTAACCATGGTTAAAAATTTTACAGGCTTTCCGGATACAGTACTATACATGTAAATACTCATACCCAGTATTACCAGTAGGACAGGTCCGGCCACTGTCATATGAAAATGCCCAGGTACCCAGCCGGTATTATGCACCATTTGATTGAGAGAATAGGACGCATTGATGATTCCTGACAGTCCTCCAAAAATGAATAATATCAACCCACACAGGAAATATCCGAACAGGAAATATTCAGATCGGAACCAGGGCAATTTTGCCATCCAGTCAAACAAACCTCTGGCTCCCCGTTTTCGCCCTGCCAATTCTAAAGAAGCCCCAACAGTAAATGCAGTCATGAAACTGGGAATAGACACCGCATAAGTAAGTATGCTTACCCAAAGTTTGGTTCCCTGCCCCATTACCGGTTCACTAAACTGATGATGTACACCTACAGGAGTAGATAATATAAGAAATAACAAAAAAGCTAACCTTGCTGCATTTCCGGAGTATAGTTTTCCTCCGCTTATTTTGGGTAGAATGGTATAAAATGCTATATATGCAGGCAATAACCAAAAATAAACCAAAGGATGTCCAAACATCCAGAACAGCATGCGGGTAAGCGGCACATTAATATCTTCTGTCCAGCCGGCCGACCAGGGCATTAACAATACCAATGATTCATATGCCACCGGGATACTACTGATAACCCACATTGTAAAATTCACGAACGTACCTAAAACGGCAATGGGCATTTTCCCGTCAGGATGTTCCTTCTTCCAATCGATATACATTTTAATCCAGCCAAAAAACGCGACCCAGCTACCCACAATCAATAAAGATGTACCCAGATAAAACAAAGGTGAATTTTTAAGCGGGGCATAAAATGTATAAAGAGCCTGCGCCTTACCCATTATCATTAATATCGCATCTATTAAAGTACCAATCACCATCAATACCATCGATATGCGGTAAGACCATCCAGGAGGCTCCTTCTTCAGGTAATGACTCATTGTTACATGTCCGAAAACCACAGCAAAAAATGTGGTGAGGACAATAGCATTAATAACACCATGCATAGTAAGTCCCTGATAATAATTAATACCTGCAACCGCTGCTTTATGAATAACGCCTGCTCTGTAAAGTGTTTGCATTACACCATTATAAGCACCCAATATAAAGAGTGTCATAGGCATAAAAAGACCGGTAAGAATTGTTCTTCTATATGATGCTGATATATTCATTCTTTATCTCTTTAAATAAGTAACTAATACCTGGGCCATCATATTATGATGCCCCGCACCACAATATTCATGACATACAATTCTATATGTTCCATAGTCTGTAAATTTTACTGTCACCTTATTAACAGCACCCGGTACAGCCATCAGGTTGACTCCCTTTCGTTCAATATTGAATCCATGTACCACATCAGCAGAGCTCAGATAAAAATCAACTGTACTACCCACTGGTATCGTTATTTCCGCGGGATCAAAGGCCCACATCTTTGCAATAACATATACTTCATAATGTGTATTATCAACCTGCTTAACCAATGACTGCTGAAAAGATGCCTGATAGGGAATACAGGTAGGTACATCTATTTTCCTGGCAAATACATTATAAAGGAGAGCAAAAAAGAATACCGCCATTACCGAACTACTCAGTAAAACGACTTTTATTTCATACTTATTCATAATAATAGTTATTATTAACTCAATGTCTCTCCAACTGAAGATTATACACGCTGAACCATACCAAAACAGTAAGAAGCAGCAATAGAATTATGAAGACGATAGTACCTTTGGGTTTGAAGTCTTTTTCGATATCAGAATGCGCATTTGTATTCATATTCCTGTATATGTGTTATTTCAGGAACAAAATTAGACACCTTAAAACGCAGGCAGTTATCCTATTTACCTCAATGATGTAACTTTTTACTTATTATTAAAAAAATATGGAATTAGGGAAGGCGAGATGGACTATATAAGATCTTTGTTAGCATGTTTCATATTCTTAACTTTTTCAGGACTTATCCCTTCTTACTTCTTAAAGAAAACGAGAGAAGTACGAATTATTCTTAAAATTGAGCTCCAGGCTATTTCACTTATAGACTGTGTGGAATTCACCAAAAGCCTCCCGCTTCTAACAGTATTAAATAAAACACACGGCAAAAGTGTCTTGTTTTGGAAGCATTTTTATTGACAGAATAAGTTGTACAATCACAAAAAATTCTCCTGTAGACTGCGTCGCAGGGACTACATCTGCATTGGCAGTAGCACCGTCTGTGCATTTTTTGCATCACGGAGGTACTCGCCAACAATTGGAGGCGTTTTTAATTGTGCAGTCAGGCGAAGGATGGGAACAAAATGGTATTGAAAATGATCCCGGAAATGCAATGAGGATAGTGACACAAGCCCTCTCTGCATTGAAGAATGCAAAAACGATGGCAGATGTATTTTTGAATGTGGTAAACCAAATAGAGAATTCGGATACAGATACAGTGTGTGCAATAGCCACAATTATTGCCTCCCATTGTACTGTTCTCGACGATTATGTGCCGGAAACATTGAAGAATGGATTGGAGAATGGAACATATGGAGCCGATTATCTTCGTAAGATTGATATGCAGGTAGAAGCAATTTTTCCGCGGAAAATGCTCTATTAATTCCTCCATTCTTTTACCATTTACCTCATTAGTAATTGGAATATAAGGAAAATAGGAAGACGACATATCCTACCTAAAACAAATATAACTCTCTCATATCTTCCATCGTTTTAGTCCTCATATAGCAATATAGGCTCTACTCTTTCTCTCCAATTCCCATTGCTAACATAACTATCCAACTCCTCCTTAAAACCCTCAAAAGGCAATTTGAAAAAATCTTCTGCATCCAGTTGACCCAATAATAATGTCAAATGGTTTTCCCCCTTTCCATTTACAAGGGTTTTGTATGGTGCCCATTCAAACCTCCCCTTATAAGTATCCATGATCAGCTTAATCAATAGTAACCCCGTTTTTACTGCGTGAAACTGGTATCTATCTGTCACATGCAAAATTATACCTTTGCAACTATTACCTGCATATCTACCCACTTCCGGCACGAAATCAACTTCACGGGCCACAACAGCTGTTTTAATATTATCATTAAATATGTTCGCCAGCTCTCCTGCATTTATCCATGGAGCACCTGCTACCCTAAAAGGCACAGCGGTACCTCTACCCTCACTGATATTTGTCGCTTCCAGGAAGCAAAGACAGGGATAAAGCAAGGCCGTCTCAAAAGTATTAATAGCAGGAGAAGCAGGTACAAATGATTCGCTCCAATCAGGATGAAACATATGACGCCTCCACCCAGTACATGTGACAACCTGAAGGTCACACCCAATTTTTCTTTCCATGTTAAAATAATACGACAGCTCTCCTATTGTACAGCTATGACGAACAGGGATCGCCCACCTGCCAATAAAACTGGCGGCATTCACTTCATCAAGCATCGGACCTTCGGCTAGCAGGAGATTTCCAGAAATTGGATTAGGCCTGTCTAATACAATCAATTTTTTTCCATAGCGCGCTCCGGCCTCCAGCACATAAGTCAAAGTCCATAAATAAGTATAAAAACGACTACCAATATCAGGCAGGTCAATCAGGATTATATCCAGATCTTCAAAGTCCTTCTGATCCGGGGCCAACTTTTCACCATATAAGCTCACTACCGGCAAACCTGTCAGATTATCCATTGTATTTCCCATAAAGTGACCATCCGGACCGGTAGTATCCAATCCGTGCTCAGGAGAAAATAACCTGACAACATTAAATCCATTTCTTATTAAGGCTTTCCTGGAAGCTTCAAAATTTGAGGTAACAGCCGCATTGTTCGTTACGAAACCTATCCGCCTGGCTTTCCAGTCCCATGCAGTAAGTAGTAGTCTGTCTATACCCAATTGTACCATGATATTGTTAATCTAAAACTAAATATGTAACAATAGTTACAGTCATTCTCGTTTTCCTATCGGATTTTTACAACCAAATCGGGAAAAAACTTATGAACAAAATAGTTAAAAACTGGAGCTTTTTCAGGATAATAAGACTGATTGCCGGCATAATTTTAATCGGTGTGGCTATACAGATGCAACTCCTGATCATTGCCATATTTGGTGCCATGTTCATCATTCAGGCACTGGTCAATACTACCTGCTGTGATAGCTGTAATAATGGATCATGCAATACCAGGTAAGTACTGTACACTGAAAAAGAACGGCGACTTACCTAAGGCGCCTTCTTTTTGTTTCCCCCAATTTATTTACACAACACATTCTCTCTGTCGATCAAATGAATAATTAATTCCACCAATACATCAATACTCAACCAAACACATTTAAAATAATCATTATAACTTCCTCACTTTTAACCCATTCTAATCGAGCTCATGAAAAACCACTTACCTTTACCCCGGGTTTAAAAAAATACCCGGGGGCTTTTATGAGCTACGTCCAAATCAAAAGAACAGCACTACGAACACTGAAGATTGCCGGCATTTCTATTGTATCACTTTTATTACTGCTATTCCTCCTCCCCGTCCTCTTTCCATCGACTGTCTCCAACAAGATCAAGACATGGACCAATAACAGTATTACTGGGGATCTCAACTTCTCAAAGGCAAGACTTTCCTTTTTCAATCACTTCCCTTCCCTCACATTAACCCTCTATGATTTCAATCTGAAAGGCGCCGCGCCTTTCCAAAAAGATACACTGATCGCCGCTGATGAAGTAGCCCTGGGTGTAAACCTCGCCAGCATTTTCTCAAACGCCATCAGCATCGATGAAATTTACCTCACAAAAGGAAATATTCACGTGCTGGTAGATGCTGCCGGCCATCCAAACTATAACGTCTACCAATCAGCACCATCTACTAACAGCACTAAAACAGATAGCGGTAGCGCCTCTCTGAAAATAGCACGCATTCAGCTGGAACAGTGCAATATCATTTACAACGACCAGTCACTCC
Source organism: Chitinophaga sp. LS1 (assembly GCF_034274695.1). Classification (NCBI taxonomy): domain Bacteria; kingdom Pseudomonadati; phylum Bacteroidota; class Chitinophagia; order Chitinophagales; family Chitinophagaceae; genus Chitinophaga; species Chitinophaga sp. LS1. Next base: position 2,683,178 of record NZ_CP128362.1, on the reverse strand, counting down.
CGCTTTATGTAAAGGCCCAGAATGTTGATTACCTGGGTAAAGGAGATCTCAGCAAAGCCCAGTTTGATCTGTATTCCCGCCTTCGTGCCTCCTCTTTCGATCTGAGCTATGGCAATACACCTTATATCCAGAATAAAAAGCTGGATGGAGAGCTGATTACAAAAATCAATACCAATTCACTGGATCTGATCTTTGAAAAGAATGACCTGAAAATCAATGAACTCCCTGTACAATTAAATGGGAAATTCGGATTTTTAAAGAATGGATATGCCATGGATTTCAAACTCAATTCAAAAGAATCCAGCCTGAGCGCCATTTTCAGTGCCCTGCCACATGAATACACCACCTGGCTGGAACATACACATGTAGCGGGAACCGCGGATGTAAATGCCACCCTGACTGGTCAATACATTGCAGCAACCAACACCATGCCTGATCTCACATTTAATATGCAGATCAGAAATGGTACCATCTCCAATGCAAAAGCACCCGCCCCTGTAAAAAACCTGTTCCTCAACTTCCAGTCACAATTACGACAGCTGAATACCGATAGCCTGATTGTGAATATCGACTCTATTTTCTTCAATATTGACAAGGATTACTTTAGCGCGATCATGAAACTGAAAGGTATCAAAACGCCGGAAGTTCATGTTAAACTGAATACAGATATAGACCTGGAAAAATGGAGTAAAGCCGTAGGACTGGACTCATTTGCCATGAAAGGCAGACTACAGGCCCACCTGCTGGCTGATGGAAAATATGCAAAGTCCGTTGTATACAGAGGACTGCGGAAACAAGCCGATACCGTCATCAGCAGCATCCCGGCATTTAGCTTCCAGTCTTCCTTCCATAATGGGTATTTCAAATTCGCTTCTTTACCAAAGGCTGTTGACAATATCAATTTTGACATCCAGGCTTCCTGCCCCGACAGCAACTATGCACATGCTATGCTTGCCGTTAAAAACATCAATGCAAATGTGCTGAGTAACTATATCAAAGGCTATTTCCAGGTCAGCAATGCCAGCAGTCCACTCGTGGATGCCAGCCTGGAAGGAATACTTCATCTGGACGACGTGAAGCAGTTCTACCCATTGGATAGCTTATCTATGGCCGGAGACCTGCATATAAACATTGTCACAAAAGGCAGTTACGTACCGGTAAAAAGATTGTTCCCTGTCACCACCGCCACTCTCACTATGAACAATGGCGTTGTGCATACAAAGTACTACCCCAATCCTTTGGAAAAAATAAATATTGATGCCACTATTACCAACACTACAGGTACTTTCAAATCACTAAATGTAAATGTCAAACCGATATCATTTGAATTTGAGGGACAACCATTTGTGTTGAAAGCGGATCTGAACAACTTTGATAACCTGCGTTATAATATCACCTCCAATGGGAATATTGACCTTGGTAAGATATACAAAGTGTTTGCAAAGCAAGGATATGATGTGACAGGTCTGATCAAAACCAACCTGTCATTACGCGGTACACAAAGCGATGCTATGGCAGGACGCTACAACAGGTTATACAACAAAGGAAGCCTGGTTGTAAAAGATATCACCCTTACCTCTGAACTATTCCCACTCCCATTTTATATTGCTAACGGCGTGTTCCGTTTTGACCAGGATAAGATGTGGTTCGATCAGTTCAATGCCCGTTATGGTAAATCCACCATCCGCCTGGATGGCTATTTGACCAATGTGATCGGGTATGCTACGCAAAAAGATCAGGTTTTGCATGGGCAGTTTAATTTTAAAAGCGATTATATATTAGTGGATGAACTGATGGTATATGGAGGTCATTCAACAGCCACCAACCCTACAGCTAACACTACTACAACCTCCAGCACTTCTTCCGCTTCCGGCGTGGTCATGGTGCCCGCCAACCTGTCGCTTACCCTGAATGCCAATGCTGCAAGGATATATTTTAACGGTATTAATATCAACGATTTCCATGGCCAGCTGGTAATTGACAGCAACTACCTCCAGCTGAACAAAACCGGCTTTACTATAATCGGAGCGCCAGTGGAGATGGATGCAAAGTATACCAGTATCAATACCCGGAAAGCCACTTTCGATTACCATATCTCCGCTGCTGAATTTGATATAAAGCGCGCCTACAATGAAATCAAATTATTCCATGATATGGCCACCTCCGCAGGTAGCGCCAGTGGTATCGTAGGACTTGAATACCACCTAAGCGGAAGACTGGATGACAATATGCAGCCAGTCTATCCTTCTCTGAAAGGAGAAGGCGTGCTGTCTGTGAAGCAAGTAAAAATGAAGGGATTCCGGTTATTCAATGCAGTAAGTAGCGCCACCGGCAAGGATGACGTACGAGACCCGGATTTGTCAAAAATCAATATCAAATCCAAAATCAATAATAATATCATTACGATTGAGAAGACCAAAATGCGTGTGGCTGGTTTCCGCCCCAGATTTGAAGGTCAAGTGAGTTTTGATGGGAAATTAAACCTGAAAGGCAGACTGGGATTGCCGCCATTAGGGATATTGGGCATCCCGTTCAATGTAACGGGAACACAAAGTAACCCGAAGGTGAAGCTGAAGAGAGGGAGCGATAAGGATAAACTGGAAGAAACAGAAGATGATGAAGACCAGGAATAATAAAAGGGAACATCTGACGATGTTCCCTTTTATTATTCTCAGGTAACCCTCTGCTAATCGCTGTAGGCTGAATTTTTATGAGTTCCGAATTAATCACCTCATAAACAACTTCCCCGAAAAAAACTTCTCCTGCAACAACATCAACTCCTGCCTCAACAAGCGGATTAATTAAGATTTTCTCATATTTTTGTCGCTATGAAACGCGTACCATACATCCTGCTATATATCCTCCTTGTCATGTTATGGAGCATCTTGTTCTATAATTTCTTCGCTCCTGAAAAAGGTAGCTTCGTCATGCTGGGCTTACTGGCAGCCGCCGGCTTTTTCAGCCTGATCTGGGGGGTGCTGGTATCTCTTACCCAAAAGTGGATTGGATGGAAAGGATATGGTATGATGATCTTACCCGTGGTTATCCTGATTGTATTCATCTTAGGCGTAGATCCGTCTACTTTCAAATATGCATTGGGGATCACTGCTATCAGCGAACTCGTCTCTTTTGTGAAGATCATTTTTCACAGACGGAAGCTTCTGCGATCTCTTTAATGCTGAAAAAAGTTCCCCTCCAGTAAAATTCAAGGTGCTGCTGAATCACCGGCAAATCCCGCACACCTGAAGGCAATGGCTCTACTCCCAAATCCCCCACTCCTTCGCCGTATACCCTCCCTTATAAAAACACCTGCCTATCTACAATACCCCACAGGTGATCATCACATTCTCTAATAAGAAAATGAGCCACACAAATCCAATTGGCAGGTGCAACAAATATTGTAGTAAGGTATTAATCATCTTCATTTAACCAATCATCATACCCACAGCTGATGAGTTGCTCTTTCACATCAAGATAATGACTTTCGTCTGCATTATAATATCGGGCTATATCATTCTTGATCATAGCTATCTCTTTATCTACCATCAAAGACAATACCTGCGCCAGACATCCGTCAGACATGTCATAATACAAAAACCGTATCACGCCTTCGTATGTATGTTGCTCCAAAGGATGTTTAAAAGCACATGTCAACATACTGTATGTAGATTGTAGATGCAGTGGAATCATAACAAATTAAGTTGCGGGGTAAAAGTTATTCAAATATAAAATTTTAAATTTACCTCATGAAAAGAACCCTACTATACATTTGCCTGCTCTTGTGTGCCCACACTGCCATCGCGTCCACCGACACCACTACTACCTGGATTGACCAGGTCCGTACCCTTAGAGACGCTATCTATCAGAGAGATAAAGAAACAACTAAAACCTTCTTTAACTTTCCTTACAACAATGCTGAATTCTGGTATATTGTCGGTGTACCTAACCTCGCAGAAAAAGAAGCCCCTGTCACTGAGAAATCGTTCGACCTATACTTCGACAAAATCTTCGATAAACAATTTATTACCGCCTTCCTGAAAATAAAAACAAAAGATCTATACGAAAAAGGCACGTCCAAAACAGCCGAATTTACAGATGATCAGGAAGAATACTATAGCATGGAAGCTACCTACGATAAGAATGAACAAACTGTAACACTGCAACTCAGTGGCTATAACAAAAAATCTGATCCTGAATACGATGGTGGCGAATACGCAATCTTCTACGTATTCAAAATCAAGGCCGGCAAGTTGAGATTTGATAAAATCCTAATGGCTGGATAAAGCCCGCAGACTACAGGGTCTGCTTTTTAAAAAAATGTGAAAGTTCCCCCTCGCCCCACTGCCAAGGTTGTTATTAAAATCAAACTTCCTTACTTTTGGCCCTGTTTATGTTCGTATGCAATTTTACCGTTACCTCATTATTCATTTAAACGGATCATCCATGCCATCACCCATATTCATATCCTTACTTGAAAGCAGCCGTATGGAACAGCAACAAATCAGTATCTATATCACCCACGCCACACTACAAGGTATTGTGAGCAACCTGTATCCGGAAGCCGTAGAGCTAAGAACCCATGATGGTAAAAGATGCGTTGTCGCTTTGGACAAGATCGAGGCGATCATCACATTGTAAGCCCCCCTTTTATACCAGCATATCTTTAATTGAAAATAGTATGGACAAAACCCAACAATCCCTGCCGGGACTGATCAGACAGGTACTGGGTAGCCTTTACGCAGAAACAGTGATCAAAGCACAGATTCTACAGCTGGCCAAAAGCCACCTGCACGAACCAGAAGTCATCACCGCCCTGCTACAGGTATTACCTGATGTCAAAGACAAAAGATTGCGGGATGAAGTTATGTTCTTCCTTTCTTCGTTGAACACCTCCCGCTTCCCGGAGCCACGTGTCCTCTTTGATGCCCTCCTTCAGTTCTTCAGACAGGAAAAGGAAAGAGATACCCGCGTTGCCATCTTATTCAGACTACAGGACAGTATTCACCAGGACCAGCAACTGGTAGACTTCTTCATCGAACTCTCTGCCACCCCTCATCTCAGTGAACCCGAAATGGTCGCCATCCAGGATACCCTGGCCAACCTCCCACTCATCACTGAAGATATGGCCGTTGCCGCCCTGGAAAAACATCGTAACTCTCCTACCCTGCTGCAATCTCAAGCACTCACGCTGGCTGAGAAATGCACCCGCTGGGGCGATAAACTCTTTGCTGCTGCACAACCTTACTTCGATATCAAAAACGATCCGGACATCCGCATACGCGTCATGCGCCGCCTCGCTGATAATAAACAAATGAGCGATGCACAGCTCATTACTTTAGCAACAGCACTGTCTCAAACGGGTACTAATGGCATCCGCTACGACCTGCTGGAACTCATCAAACCTTCCATGCGCATTCCGGAAATCAGACTGGCCGTGGCCAACGCCTTCGCTGCCAATCCTTCTGTATACGACGATGGAGAATTTGCTGCCGTCACCGATATGCTGGCCCCTTACATGGGCAGAGATGTGCACATCAGCAATATTATGCTGGAAAGCATCAAAGACCTCCCGGTAGCCGAACATAGAAGAAAGGTACTTTCGCTCGTTACCAACCGCCTGAAAACTGAACAGATCCTCGATCCGCTTTTACTCCTCTTCTCCCGCGAAAGAGACGATAGCATACGCGAAGTATTGTTCAACCAGGTGAAAGCCCTCTCTGTAGCACGTCATCCACAACTGGTCGATGTATTTGCCACAGAACTCACAGAACCTGGTTCTCCATTCAGGCTGACCTGTGCCGGCCTGCTGGCCAATGTTGCCGGGATCTATCCACAGGTGATCCCTGCACTCGAAGATGTTCTGCGCTACGATACTGACAGAGAACTCCTGCGCCTGTGCCTCGATGGCTACCTGCGCCCCGGCATTACCCATCAATTCGATGTACTGCTGGCAGTAGTACGCAATGAACTAATTGATACACTCTCCAGGCAAAAAGCCCTGGACGCTATTGTTAAACTGGATCTGGACGCTCCTCAGCAACAATCACTCGCTGACGCCCTTTCCGGTATTAAACCCAACGTATTAAAATATGAGTAAGATCACTGATGAGATCAGGGAAAGACGGACGGCACATACCTCCCAAACCTTAATGATGCTGGATATGGTGCCCCTCTCTGATACTGATACAAAATATTCACTATTGTCCGGCGCCACCCGGTATCTCCATGACCCCGCCATTGCTGAGAAATGGTTGTCGCTCATTGCCACCGAAACGGATACCACCCTGAAAGCAGACATGATCCGTCAACTGGCAGCTACCGGCCTTCGCCAACTAAATAATACCACAGCGCTGATCGATATTATGATCGCCTCACTGGCACAGGATGAGTCACGCGACCTGATACTGCCTATATTAGGTCGATTGTCCATCAAGGATCAAACAGCCAGACAACACCTGATTGAATTTTACAAACAACAGGAGAATGCAGACACCTGCCGCATCATTCTCTCCTGGTTATTAATACCTGTAGACGCCAGTCCCGAAGACATCACGTTCTATAAAGAGATCATGCATCAGGCAGCGGAAACAGATAAACTGGTGATTGTAAACAGACTCCTGTTGCAGGATACACTGGACATCGCCACAATCGCATCGCTATTAACACCTGATGAACCCATTGCCATCAGGGAAATGGTACTTCGTTTCTGCTTTGACCGCTCCTTCGTACCTGTAGCAGCATTATTAGCACTACTAAAAACAGATACCAATCCCTTTATCCGTATCTGGTGTATACAATTACTGGCCGTTCATGGTATAGAAAGTACTGAACTGACAGATGCTATCCTGCATGCCTATACACAAGATCCTGATCAAAGTGTAAAGCAGGCTGCCTTAAGGGTATTTGAATACAGCCTGCAACTCACACCTGCTATCATTGAATACCTGTGTGCACAACTCGCTACCGCTCAAAACCTACAACTGTTATATCTCTTAGCTCCTTACACAGCTAAAAATGAAACGCTCGTTAATGCACTGCTGGCGATGTCTGCACAAAACATACGGGCTGATCTGGCAGTGGCCATTTACAATATTCTTGGTAAACTGATCGCACAATGCCCCGCACTCTTCGAACGCTTTGTACAGGCTTATGAACAGGAACAAAAAGAAGAATGCCGCACTGCTATTCTGCAGGCCATCACAAGCTTTACGCCTAACGATGATAGCCTGAACAACTTTTACTGCAAAGCATTGAAGGCTCCATCTCCTGCTATCAAAGAGGCAGGGATCAAAGGCATCCTGCTTATTCCACTGACCAAAGCGAATATCGAAGTCGTAGAAGCTGCCGCTCCTGTTTTGTTATACACGCAACTGAACCGGGAGCTGCGTCGCCTGCTGGCGAAGAAGATCAGTATGATCCCGCAACTCAGCCCTGCTACCGTGAAGGTTTTCGGCCAACTGGCAGATCATGAGCAGGATCAAACAATGAAGGATATCTGCACACAGGTACTGGAAAATGCCATTTCACAGGCAGGCAGCGCCAACATCAACTGGGAGCAATGGTTGCACAAAGCAGATGTGGAGCATAACTTCTCCGGCATCTTCCCACACATCTGGATGTATTATGATGAAAACCCGGAAATGGCCAACCGTATACTTTGGGCAGCCCTTACACCAGGTAACAGCAGTAGCCTGTACCAGGAAGGCGTATCTGATATTGAAATACTCCGCTTCCTCGCCATACACAAAGACATGGATGATAACCTGAGCAGGTATGCACTCACTCAGGTATTGACCATTGACCTCGGTAATGAATCAAAGTTCAATCACTACCTCCTGGCACTGAAAACGAATCCTGCATTCGCTGAACTGCGAGAAGGACTGTGGCAATTATTGGAAAAGAGAGGCAGATACGTTAACCAGATTTTACTGCACGAAGTATTACAACCCACTGAAACCGAATTCAGGCAGCAGCTCGAAAAACAACAAACCCCTGCCGGCATGCTGCCATACATCAATTATCTACAGGCAAACTGTAGCTGGACACCCGTTCCGGAACTGCTGCAAGCCATCATGGCTAAACCATTTGTTCCACAGGACAATGACGTGATGCGTGCTATGAAAGATGCCTGCCGCAATGCATGTATGGATATAGAAGCTTTACAACGCAATACGACAAATGATGACGGACCTGGATTTGCTGATTAACCTAAACTAATTTTGAAGATGTCAGAAGCACTTGCTCTATTCGATATATTAATCTCCACAGAAAGATCAGAACACGAAAGACTGGAAGCACTCGATAGCCTGCAACCTTTTCTTGAAACTGACGAAGCGGTTGAAAAACTGGCAGCAGCAGCCAGAGAGGAACATACCCTTTCTGTGCGTACCCGTATGCTGGAATTGTTATGCGCCATCCCCATTACCCGCCTGAGTCAGCGGGAGGCACTGATCGATACCCTGAGCTGGTTTGCCTGCCTGGAGCCGGAAAGGACATTGCGCCTGCTGGCAATTGAGACCATCAGCCAGCTCGCTGCTCACCTGGATAGTGTAGAGGAAATACTCGCCGATACAATGGTCAATGACCTCGATCCAATCATTCTGCAAGTGTGCATAGATGGTCTCTTACGCACTGTCAATAAATCTGCGGATACAATTTCTAAAGTGAGTGAATTTATTGCATTGGCTCCCGACAGCGTAAAACCTGCTTTGCTGGAATTAATAAAACAGTTCCCGACAGATGCAGCAGCTACTTTAGCTTTGCAGTTCCTCTCTCCATTAGAGCATAGAAATACAAGACTGGCAGCCATCGGGTTCTTAGCCGTATTACCAGCGCCTTCTGCTACAGTGATTGAACATCTTGCAGCGCGATTCATGTCAGAAACTGATCTGTATGTAAGAGCAGCCATCATTCAACTTTTATCAAACCTGCGTGAAATAGACACCACTTTATTCAGTGGTATCTTCTCCGCTTTACAAAAAGCACCTGATCAACCGGAACTGCTGGCATTGATCAGCGACAGACTGGTAGCACATCCTGAGTTGCAAACCGAATTAACACAACTGTTTGCACAAACACCTTCTGCTGGTTTGAAAATACGCCTGCTGTCTTTATTAGAACATGCAGAAATACCAGATCTGCTGATCACGGCGCTAAACGATAAGAACCCTTATGTAAGAGAAGCTGCCATTCCATATCTGGAAAAACAATTCGTACAGCACCAGGCCAAACTGGAACCCACACTGGCAGCCGCCATCAAACTGGAACCCCTGCTTGCGCTACGTAGTGCGTTAATAAATATTCTCTTAAATACCGGCCGTAAATCTGAAGCTACTTTACAGGTAGTCACCGACCTCGCTGTCGCTGAAACAGACCACTACCTGAAAACACAGTTGATCAATGCCGTGCTGGAAGTACCCGTTACTCCCGCTAATAAAGAGGCATTATTACAACTGTTCAGAGAAGTGCTGGAATCCAGCTGGTATCCTGACCAAACACGAAACGCAGTCATAGAGCGGCTCAAAACCTTTTCCTACAGCGACTCTCCTGATCTGAAACGTAGTCTGGGGTTACTACTGGAACAATCCAAAGATATCCGCGAACTGGCAGCTACCTACGCATTGCTCAAAACACTGGAAGTAGATTTCAGTCAGTTAGCACCCGCGATTACCTCTTCATTGTACAGACATATTGCCTACTATGCACAGTCCCCGCTGGATGAATGGGTACAGCTACTCGGCAAACTAGCTGCTACCGATGCCAGCGTCAGAGCTCAACTCCCTCATATCGTATCGCTCACAAAAGCAAACTGGCTACTGAGTGATACTGACAAGAGTGACCAAACCGGTGCTTTCCTCCCTGCTTTCAGGCAAACCATGATGAAGAAAAATGGGATGCAATCCTTCATGGAAGCAGAAAGAATGTTACAGGATGCCTGGCAGAACAGGACTATCAGGAAAGCAGAAGTGATCGAACTCTATAAGTTGCTTTTGAGTATGCCTAAGCCCGGTGGTATTCTCCACCAGTTATTACAGATCATGCAGACAGGCAAACTGGTTACATCAGAACTGGTGCAGATCAGCCTTGACTACCTGCAAAATGCTTCTGATAAAGATACACAATACATGGTACGGAAATATCTGGAAGGAACCGGTTTCATAGACCCTGAATACCGGGAACAACTGAACCGCTTATTCACCCCTGAGAATTTTGCACAGCATATCAAATTCAGTATGCCTACTCTCCATTCAAAGAGGCGATATGCTACCTTAAATGACTGGGAATACCAGGGATGGGCTGCCTTGTATAGCCAATGGCCGATAGCAGAATTGCTCTTTGCACTTGAACCGGGAGATCTGATCACACAGGTATTTAGCAACATCCCTGACGCCAACAGTCCAGAGGCCACTTTACCCTATGTAGTATTGGAACACCTGTTCAGACAGGCAGGTGGTAAATGGGCAAAGTCTATTTACAGCGACCCGCAAAAACTACAATCGTTTTTAACCCTCCTGTATAATAATATACAGCAATTGCCGGAAGGGAATGCACTCAGAGATAGAATGGTGTATGTGTTCTGGAAAAAGTGGAATGACTATGCAAGACAAGGCACACCCACGCAGGAGCTCACAGTAGCCGCTGCAAACGTATACATCGAGGTGTGTAAAGTGGTAAAACGGCTGGAACCCACATTTGCAGGAAAGCAATTCCCACTTGTATTGAGTAACATGGATAAAGAAACCGTAAAACGACAATGGCCCTGGTCCCCCGAATTGTGGGAACTATTGGCACCTAAAATATAAAAATAAAAAACGCTTTTGCCGCAAACCGGCAAAAGCGTTTTTTATGCAAATGAACATGCGAATGCAAAATGAAATCTATTCACCCAACCGGAAATAACAACGTAAACACAGCACCTTCCCCCGGCTTTCCCTCCGCCGTTATCACCCCGTTATGATTATCCATTATCTTCTTACAAATCGCCAATCCTATCCCCGTCCCCTCAAACTGGTTCCGCAAATGCAACCGCTGAAACACCTGGAAGATCCGCTCACTAAACTGCGGATCAAACCCAATCCCATTATCCGCAATCGTAATCTTATGATAAGGTAATCCTCCTACCAGCGTATACACATTATCCTCCATCTTCACACTGACAAGAGGCTTCACCCCCTTTCCCGAAAATTTCAACGCATTGGTCAGCAAATTCATAAACAGTTGCTCTATCTGGAAAGGAATTGCCGACAACACTGGCAGCAAATCATATTCTATTACCGCCTCTTTCTTATCTATCTGATCACTCAATTGCTCCTTTACTCTCATCAACACCTGCGTCAGATCCACATACTCAAACAACTGCTCCCCATTATTACTCGTCCTCGAAAACGATAACAGGTCTTCTATCAGCTGCCGCATTCGCTGCGCCGCCGCCTGCATACGGGAAAAGTAATCCTTCCCTTTATCTGAGATGTTCTTATACTCCGTTTCCAATAACCGGCTTGCAAATGTCTGGATCTTCCTCAACGGCTCCTGCAGGTCATGACTCGCTACATATGCAAACTGTGCCAACTCCTCATTCGATTTCCTCAGCTCATCATTGGATCGCTGCAAGGCCTTCGTTCTCTCCTGCACCTCTGCTTCCAGCTTATCTATAAACATTTTGCCTTCATGAATATCCGTCGTAGATCCTACCCACATATTCACATTCCCTTCCGCATCTTTTTGGGGCACCGTCCGTGTCAGGTGCCAGCGATAGGTACCATCTGCTTTTCTCATTCTATGCTCTATCTGATACTCAACGCCTTTACTCAACGCCTCCTGCCATATAGGTAAGTTCTTCATCAGGTCTTCCGGATGTATCACACTAAACCATCCTATCCCATTCAACTCCTCCAGTGTCATGCCTGTAAACTCAAAATACTGCTTGCTGGCATAGTTCAATTTGCCTTCCGGATCCGTGGTCCAGACCATCTGTGACAGCGTATCACCCAATACCCTGAACCGTTCTTCTGACAGTCGGAGTGCCATCTCATGCTCCTTTCGCTCTGTCACATCAGACACTGTGGCCATGATGGCATATACATTCTTTTCCAGGTCAAACAGGGGCTTATATTCAAAATCCAGGTAAAACCGCTTCATGCCATCCGGACCATCTACATAAGCGATCGCCTCTTTTTCCTGGTAGGCAATCCCACTATTGTACACCTGTTGTAATAACTCAGGAAACTTCTGCCCTGCCAGTTCAGGGAACACATCCAGCAGGTTCAAACCCGTTACCTGGGCGGATGTTCTGCGCCACATTGTCTGCAGCATGGTATTATTTGCCATATCAATCACCATCTCCCTTCCTTTGAAAATAGCCATGGCTATAGGCGATTGCATCACAAGGTTGCGAAACTGGTTCTCGCTTTCAATCAGGGAGTGCTTGGCTATTACTGCTGCTGTCACATCTGTCGCAGCCACCATTATACCATCAATTTCCCCGGTACTATTCTTCAGTGGTTGGTAGACGAAGTTGAAATACACCATCTCCGGCACCCCATGTCTGTACAGAATGACAGGAAACTCATTTCCATAGTGCGGAGTAACGGTATCCCAAACATTGTCCAACAGCGGCTTTACCGATTCCTTTACTTCCGGCAATACGTCGTAGAGCGACCTGCCCACCACTGCTTCCACAGGACGGGTGATCAGTTCCAGGTACATAGCATTCGCCATTTCAAACACCATATTCCGCCCTCTGAAAATAGCAATACCTACCGGAGCCTGTTCCACACTTTCTCTGAAACGGCTTTCGTTGTTAATTGCTTTTTTTGCTGTCTCTACCCGGATTTGCTCATCCATATTTTGCACGGATTGACGTAATGCCAGTAATTCTTTTAAGTGTTGTTCTATATTTCCCACGACAGGAGCGTTGTTTTCTTAAAAGGAGATAAAGAATTTATCTCGTTTAGGGAATCTTTCATTGGTATCCCAATCAATAGATAACATTTCTGCTATTGCTTTCATAAGTTCCGAAAAGGAAGAGGGCTTCCTGATGTATCGGTTAGCTCCTGAAATGTACACCTGTTCTATAAATTCCGGTTGTGATGAGGTAGAAAAGATAATTACGGGAATGGACTTGAGGCGCTGATCTGTCCTGATTTCCCTGAGACATTCAAAACCATTTTTACGAGGCATATTCAAGTCCAGGAAGATCATGTCGGGAGGCGAGGGAACGCGCTCGTCTAACATATCCATGAGTTCTTTGCCATCAGAGATTGTAGTCAGAATAATATCATCCGCGACCTCTTTGAGAGCGTCTTCAAAAAGCAGACAATCGTCGGCGTCGTCATCGGCTAAAAATATATTCTTTCCACTTTTTGACATCGTCTTACATTTATCACTGATACAAATACTTATACATAAACATGTGCTTTTATAGGTCAATAGGGATGGCGTATGTACGCGTGTTATTTAAACTTACGCAAAATACGCCAAAAGCCCCAGTGATTTTTTATTAAGTTCCAGTATTTAATGATATTATAATCATTTCCACTTGTACATTTCATCGCTTCTCTCGTCTATCCTTTCCGGAACATCTTTTGCTCTCCACTTACGGGCAAATTATCTTTAACTTTAAGTTATGGTAAACATTTCCACTGAATGGCTACAATCAGTCGAGGCGTTCAAAGACGTACCCGTCGAACAACTTCGATGGCTGGCTGAAAACAGCGAACCCAAAACGCTTCTACCAGGGGATTTTATGTTCAAAACAGGCGAACCCCTCAATGCTACCTATATCCTTATTTCAGGAAAGCTCCGTCTGTACTACATGCAGAACAACGATCCCGTCGAAATTACCGTCATGGAAGCAGGTACTATCAGTGGCTACCTCCCCTTCTCCCGCGGTATGACAGCGACCATCTACAGCGAAGCAATGGTGGAATCACAGCTCATGTGCTTCCCTATCGAAAAGATCGATGTCATGATCCATACCCAGTTTGAACTCACCCAGGCATTAGTGCATGTGATGACAAACAGGGTCAGGGAATATACCACCATGATGCGCCAGAATGAAAAGATGATGGCACTGGGCAAGCTCTCCGCCGGTCTGGCGCATGAACTGAACAACCCCGCTGCCGCCATCGTTCGGGGCGCCTCCTCTTTAAGGAAGCACCTGCAACTCATGCCGGATACCTTCCAGGAGGTCATGTCCATAAAGATGACCCCGGAAGATGTGACTTTTGTAAAAGATAAAATGTTCGCCATCCTCAAATCTACCGACAGACCCAAACTCACCATGATGGAAAGAGGCGCAAAGGAAGATGACATGGTGAACTGGCTGGATGACCACGATGTGGCCAATGGTGTGGAAATAGCTGAGAATTTCGTGGAATTCGGCATTACCATAGACATACTGGAAGAATTTAAATCCCATATGTCACCAAATTCTCTGTCGGCTGTACTCAACTGGATCGACAAGAACCTCGTCACCGAAAGAATGGTGCTGGACATCGAAGAAGCTTCTGCCCGCATCGTAAAACTGGTTGGCTCTGTGAAAACCTTTACCCACATGGACCAGTCCCATGATAAAAGACTCACAGATATTCATGATGGTATCCGGAATACGCTCAACATCATGGAGTACAAACTGCGCAAAGGACATGTGCAACTCATCGAAAACTACGATACTTCTCTCCCACCTGTCAGTATCATGATCGGGGAAATGAACCAGGTATGGACCAACCTGATCGATAATGCAGTGGATGCTATGCAGGGCCGGGAAAACAGTACCCTCGAAATAAAAACAGAGAAAGATGGCACCTGTGTAAAGGTCTCCATCATCGACAACGGGCCCGGTATTCCTGAGAATATCCAGTCCAGGATCTTCGACCCTTTCTTTACAACCAAAGAAATTGGTAAAGGTACCGGACTCGGTCTGGACATTTCCTGCCAGATCGTGAAACAACATCATGGAAATATTAAAGTAAATTCAGTCCCGGGAAAGACACTTTTTTCTGTGCTGATCCCCATCCATTAATTCACTAAAAAAACGGTGCGCTTATGCCAGATAAAGACACTGAGAAAAATACGAACCAACCTATTATTCTTTGTATTGACGACGATCCGCAGGTTTTACGGGCGATCGTGCGTGACTTGAAAAACAAGTATAGACAGCATTATAAGATCATCAGTACCTCCGATGTGCAGGAAGCGCTCAATAGCCTGCTGGAACTGAAGAACAAAGGAGAAACCATCGCCATGTTCATCAGCGATCAACGCATGCCGGTGATGGATGGGGTGACTTTCCTGGAAAAGGCGATCAAATTTTACCCGGATGCAAAAAGGGTATTACTCACTGCTTACTCTGATACGGACGCAGCTATTAAAGCCATCAATACGGTACAACTGGATTACTATCTGGTAAAGCCATGGGATCCGCCAGAAGACAAACTCTACCCTGTGATTGATGATCTGCTGGATGACTGGAAAAGCGATTATCACCCGGAATTCAAAGGCATTAAGGTAGTTGGGTACCAGTACTCACGCACCTGCCATGCCATCAAAGATTTTCTGGCAGGGAACCTCATTCCTTATAAATGGCTGGATATACATAGCAACCAGGAAGGTTGTAATCTGCTTGCTCTCAATAAACTGGATGAAAAGGATGTACCAGTGATCTTCTTCGAAGATGGCACTTTCCTCTCCAATCCTTCTATACAGGACACTGCCCGCAAAGTAGGCCTGAATCCACAGATCAAACATGAAGTGTACGATGTAGTGATTATTGGTGCAGGACCTGCCGGTTTAGCAGCGGGTGTATATGGCGCTTCTGAAGGATTGAAAACCCTGCTGATAGAGAAACGTGCCCCCGGCGGACAGGCTGGCACCAGTTCCAGAATTGAAAACTACCTGGGTTTTCCAAAGGGGTTGAGTGGGGCTGATCTGGCCCGTAGAGCCATCTCTCAGGCACAACGTTTAGGAACAGAGTTCATCACCCCGCAATCAGTGAAAGCCATTGAGCAAACGGGTGGATACAATAAGATCATCATGGAAGATGACACATTTGTAAACAGCCGGAGTGTGGTAATTACCACAGGTGTGGATTACCGCACACTGGATACAAAAGGTGTAGCTGATTTTACAGGTGCCGGTATTTACTATGGTGCTGCTATGACAGAGGCCCCTGCCTGCAAGGACAAAGATGTGTTCATAGTAGGTGGCGGTAACTCTGCCGGACAGGCTGCCATGTATCTCTCCAAGTTTGCAAGGAATGTGAATATCCTCATTCGCAGAGAAGATTTGTCCAGCACCATGTCTGCCTACCTTATAGATAGGATCGTGGAAACGGATAATATTCATGTACGTCCATTTGCTGAAGTGGTAGAAGCCAGAGGATCTGACAGACTGGAATGCCTGATCATTTCCAACACCAAAACAGGTGAGCAGACACAGGAACATGCAGATGGATTGTACATCTTTATTGGTGCGAAGCCATTTACAGAATGGCTGGAAATGAATATCATCAAGAACGACAAAGGATTTATAGAAACGGGTCGGGACCTGTTCACGCACCCTGAGTTTGAGCAGATCTGGAA
The DNA here is from genome assembly GCF_034274695.1 of Chitinophaga sp. LS1. Lineage (NCBI taxonomy): Bacteria > Pseudomonadati > Bacteroidota > Chitinophagia > Chitinophagales > Chitinophagaceae > Chitinophaga > Chitinophaga sp. LS1. The sequence continues at coordinate 2,666,598 of NZ_CP128362.1, read as the reverse complement.
ACAGCAGAGAGATCCTTATCTGTTGGAAACCAGTTGTCCGGGCATTTTTGCAGCCGGCGACGTAAGAGCAAATGCCATGAACAGGGTAGCGGCAGCTGTAGGCGAAGGGTCTATGGCCATCAGTTTTGTACACAAATACCTCGCAGAGGTGAAATAAATAACTATGTCAGAAATTTGTTCACATATTACAGCAATCAAGACACTCAAAGTTGATGAGGAACATGTATGCGGGGAGTGTGTAAAAATAGGATCTGACTGGGTGCACCTTCGTACCTGCCAGACCTGCGGCGCAACTTTATGTTGCGACCAGTCGCCAGAGAAGCATATGACGAAGCATTTTCATAAAACACAACATCCGGTGGTGATATCGGCAGAACCGGGAGAAAGATGGTTGTGGTGTTATGTGGATGAACAGTTCGTTGATTATTAAATAACATTTTCCAGCTAACCGAAGAATACCGGATAGCCTTTCCAACCGGCCGCAGTCCATGCCCCTTGCGAAAAAATCGATTTTGCCGAAGGTAAAATCGATTTTTTCGTGGTTTTGTTTTCCTACATTTGCCTGCCCCATCAGGGAATGTAATTTATGAAGGTTTGCATTGCAGAAAAACCCAGTGTCGCCCGCGACATCGCTGAAGTAATCGGCGCTAAAACACGCAAAGATGGATACTATGAAGGAAACGGGTACCAGGTCACCTGGACCTTCGGGCACTTCTGTACCCTCAAAGAACCTCACGATTACACCGAGCAATGGAAATTCTGGCGACTGGAAGATCTACCCATGATCCCCTCCCACTTCGGTATTAAACTCATATCCAACGGTGGTGTGGAAAAGCAATTCAAAGTCATCGAAACCTTAGTACAAGCCTGTGATGAGGTGATCAACTGCGGGGATGCCGGGCAGGAAGGAGAACTCATTCAACGCTGGGTATTACTCAAAGCCCAGTGTTCTGCACCTGTGAAAAGGCTGTGGATCTCATCCCTGACGGAACAAGCCATCCGCGATGGTTTTCAGAAACTCAAAGACGCGAATCAGTACGATAACTTATACGCTGCAGGTAGTGCCCGCGCTATTGGCGACTGGCTGCTGGGTATGAACGCCACCCGCCTCTTCACCAAGAAATTTGCCATCGGCAAAACCGTCTTGTCCATCGGCCGTGTGCAAACCCCTACCCTCGCCATGATCGTACAAAGGCAAAAGGAAATCAACGCCTTCGTATCAGAAGAATACTGGGAACTCAAAACCATCTACCGCGAAACAGAATTCACAGCCACTATTGACCGTATCAAAAACCTGGACAGAGCCAATAAGGGATTGGAATACCTGAAACAACATCCTTTCGAAATCACAAGTTTCGAAAAGAAGGAAGGAAAAGAAGGCAACCCTCGTTTATTTGACCTGACCGGTTTGCAGGTAGAAGCCAACAAGAAATTCGCATTCACGGCAGACGATACCTTAAAATATATCCAGAGCCTGTACGAGAAGAAACTGGTCACCTACCCAAGGGTGGATACCACCTACCTCTCTGAAGACCTCCATCCAAAAGTTGAAGGGATCTTACAGGACCTGAAACCATACGCTAACCTGACAGCACCTATACTGGCTAAACCGATCCCCAAACTGAAAACCGTCTTTGACGATAAAAAGGTAACGGATCACCATGCCATCATCCCTACAGGTGTATATCCCAGCAATCTTCCGCTGGAAGAAAAGCGCATTTACGACCTGGTAGCCAGACGCTTTATCGCGGCCTTCTACCCGGAATGTAAGATTTCGAACACCACCGTATTGGGTGTAGTAGGTCAGGTTGAATTCAAAGTAACAGGTAAACAGATACTGGAACCCGGCTGGAAAGAAGTGTATGCCAATGATGCACCCGCGCCAAAAGAAACCAAAGACGGCAAAGAAGAAATCGAGGAAAAAGTACTGCCCGTATTTGTAGTGGGTGAAAGCGGCCCCCATACTCCAAGGGTACACCAGGGTAAAACCACGCCCCCAAAAGCATTTACGGAAGCCACCCTGCTCCGTGCCATGGAAACCGCCGGTAAGCAGGTAGACGATGAAGAAATGAGAGAATTGATGAAGGACAACGGTATCGGCCGTCCTTCTACCCGTGCGAATATCATCGAAACCCTGTTCAGACGTAAATACATAGAGAAGAGAAAAAAGAACCTGTTCGCTACCCAAACCGGTATGGACCTGATCGATACCATTACTTCCGACCTGCTGAAAAGTGCAGAGCTGACAGGACAATGGGAGCGGAAATTAAGACTGATAGAAAAAGGGGAATACCAGCTGGATACCTTTAAACAGGAACTGATCCAGATGGTGGTGGACCTGACCCAGGAAGTGAAGAACGCCTCCTACAAAACCATTGTAGCCGTGCAAACGCCAGCGCCCGCACCAGCAACAGCGCCCGAAAAAGAAGAGAAACCTAAAAAAGCACCTAAACCTAAACAGGAAATTTCCAGCCTGCAGTGCCCTAAATGTAAGGAGCATCCTTTGATCAAAGGGAATGCAGCGTATGGATGTTCCAACTTTAAAGTATGTGGATTCAAGGTGCCTTTTGAAACCCATGGAAAGAAACTATCTGACAAACAAATGATTGATCTGCTGACCAAAGGGAAAACCACTAAATTAAAAGGATTGAAATTACCTGATGGCACAGAGGCCGAAGGTAAGTTGGTGCTGAATGCAGCATTTGGTATTTCAGTAGAAATTTAGCCTATATTCACATTACAATTTTAAACTATGCAAACCTCAATTAAGGCCAGGTTTTGGCGTCTCTTCCGCTGGGGGGCGGGAGTATTCTGTGTATTGTTTATTTTCAGATTGATTTATGGGTATGTAGCGTCGAATACGAATAGTACCGGGGATTATTATGAGAATTACTTTGATCAGGTGAACGGACTGAGAAAGAACTATGCCACATCTAAATTAAAAATGGCTCCTACAGCAGGTCCACAACCGGATTTTTCTACTAATCAAAAGTATGAGAAGACCGCAGTGGTAAGAACAACCACCAGTGACTTTCAAAAGGACGAAGAAAATGTGCGAAAGAAAATAGAGTCCTACAAAGCCATGATCCAGTATGAAAAAGCATTAGGGAGAAAAGGCGATCGGGAGTTGCATTTGATGATTGGCGTGAATCCTGAAACGTTCGATGCCTTCTATCATGAAATACAGGGAATTGGCATCATCCGGTCTATGTCAATTACGAAAGTAGATAAGACGAATGAGTATAGACAATTGAATGCGCAAAAGGTTTCTTTAGAGAAAACAGTAACATCATTAGAAGCGTTGAAAAAACAACCCGGTACCAATCAGGAATTGTTACCTATTTATGATAGACAATTGGAATTGGAAGACAGGTTGCAAAACCTCGGTGTTGACTTAGGAAATTTCAATACAGAAAATGAATTCTGTACAGTGAAGTTGTCCTTGTATGAAGGCGCGACTGCTCAATCTACCTCATTTATCCACAGGTTAAAGATTGCTTTGCAATGGACCATCCACTACTTTGCTTATATAGTCATTGGCTTTACGGTATTATCAATCTTTGTTTTTGTATTGCTATTGATAATTGACAAACTAAACATACTTGGCTTATTCAAACAATAAAAAACATTCGTGAAAGAGGGAATTCACCAACGAAAATGAAACCCATTTTCAAAGAAAACGAGGCCGTATCAGAAGTAAGATACGGCCTCGTTTTATTCGGGTACCTAATGGAGATAAGTAGTCCTTTATGCAATTCTGAAGAGGTTTTTTTATTTTTGATACATCCCTTTTTTAGATCTTCAGGAACAACTTATTTCTATACAAGACATACAACAAACATAACTGTACAAACGTCACCGACATTGCCGCAAACACAGGCTGCCACAATAACGGCGCATATTGTATTACCCCATTAAACACAAACCCTGCAGTATATCTAAAATCTACCATCCCCTCTGCCGCCATATAGATCAGGATCGAATTTGTACCAATGATCACAAATGGGAATGCCCATTTCCTGAGTCCCCACACATCTATTATCAAATAAAACACTGCCAGGAACAACACGCTAAAACCACCTGCATACAATACAAAAGAACTCGTCCACAACCGCTTATTAATAGGGAAACTGAAACCCCATACATACCCTAACAACACCAACACCGCTCCAAAGGCAAATATCATGACACCTTTTCTCAACGGCGTTTGCACGCCTCTCTGTATAAAAGTCCCTACCAATGTTCCTAACAGCGCCGTCCCGATCGCCGGCAATGTAGACAATACACCCTCCGGATCATGCACCTTATCATGCAACCTCCCCGGCACTAACACCCTATCAATATAGGACTCCAACGATCCATCCATCGTCAATACACCCGCTCCATACCCCGGCACCGGCACCCACATCATCAATGCCCAATATCCTAACAGTATCCCCACTAACCAATACACCTGTCCCTTCACAGAAAAGTTCAAACTAATCAATCCTGCAAAGAACCATGCCAGCCCTATCCTTCCCAACACACTCGGAAATCTTGTATTCTCCAATCCATTAAACTTCAACAATCCATTCACGATAAAACCCAATACCACCAATATCAAAGCCCGCTTCAGCATTACCTTATATAGCTTCCGCTTCTCCTCACCTGGCAGTAAATAAGTATACTTTACACCCGCCACATCCATCTTCTTTTGCAACGACAATGGCATCGTCACCCCTGCAATAAACAGGAACAACGGAAAGATCATATCATAAAAAGTAAACCCATTCCACTCCGTATGATTCAACTGTGCTGACATCCATTCCACCGGCGCCCACCCGGTCGCCTTCGCCAGTGTATGAATGATATGCTCCCCACTCATAATCCAGAACATATCAAACCCTCTCAGTGCGTCCAATGACTGCAATCGTTGATTATCTTTCATAAGCTGCAACTATTAGGTCATGATATTTTGTATACATCTGCTGTGCTACCACTACCGGATCGCCACTGGTCGTCAAAGGATAGGTCTTCTGCGTCTTTACAAACTGCCACTCCCACTGACTGATCTTCTTATCAAACGCTTTGAAATCCGGTCGTTCCTCCGTCATCAGGTAATCAAAGAACTGCTCCCAGCGTGCCTTATAAAAATCCTTCAGCAATCCGCTCCATTGCCTGTTTGCATATTCATGCAATGGACTCTCCGCATCTCCCCACAAGGTGATCAGGTCACGGGCATTCTGTTCGTACAGCGCCTTCTCTGCAGGAGTAGTACCCCAGTTGCGCGCACTCGCAATCCATGGCCCTAACAGAAAATCTTTTTTCGTAGCTAATAAGCGATCCATATCATCTATCAATTCCAGATATGCTTTGCTATATTTATGAAACCCGGCCATATTGCGTGTCTTATAAGCACTCACAAACTGTTGTTGCAAAGGCGTGGCATAGTTCGCCATCACCTGTCTGGTCACATCTACCAGGTCATACGTAAATCCATCTGTACGCACGCCTTTCTTAGAAGCCTTGATGAATAAGTCCCATGCAGGAATCAGGTCCAATGGCGCATAGTTCAGCCTAGTTCTTGTCCATATGGTAGTACTATCAAATGTAGGTCTGCCGGTAATGATCGACTCTGCTCCATCACGTATCGTCTGTCCATTATAAGCCGTCTTTCTCAATACCTGCCATGCCTGTACCAAAGTATAATTATCCACACCATAACGGTTACGTGCGTATTTTCTCAGCCACTCATCCAGCTGTATAGGTTCTGTTTGCCAGGTATGCTGCATGGTCAGTTCATAGATCACCGGATTGTTCTCTATCGCTTCCATGGTCAGTCCAATCCCTTTCAGGTTTTTTGAATTCGGATCCTGTAATGCCAGTGCGGGTCCTGCCGCCACTCCTTCCAAACGACCAAACAGGTTCACATTGCCTCCGAAGTTGTTCAGCTGGTTCCAGATCCATGGCTTGCCATAGAATGCATCTGTTCTTTTCCATACCGGTTCAATTTCTGCGGCCAGGTCTAACAGAATCATTTTATTATCCGGCACTGCTTTCAACAGCGCTTCGATCTGTGGTGCCTTCCAGAACTTACGATCACTATAGAACAGCCATCCCTGCATGACCCACACCGCACTGGTATCTGCCTGTCTCATACCCTCATAAATCCGTGCACTCAATTTAGAGAGGAACTCCGGATCATCAGAAGGGGGTTCATTCTCATTGAATGTATCTGCTGAATACAAATGATCTGTTCCAAACAGCCTGGTCTGTGTTTCTAAAAACTGCTTACCAATCTTTGCAAACAAAGGATCTTCTGAATCTAAGATGTAGGTATCAGCAAAACCATTATTCCAGTTGGTCGCTTTCAGTTTCGCCTGAGGATATTTCTCTTTGAATGCGGCCGGTACATGCCCTGTAAATGCAGGTAATACGGGTGTCATTCCTAACGCACGTTCCTGCTTTATGATCTGCTGCTGCAAGGTCTTATGACTCTTCATCCAGCTAAGTGGCAACGGACCACCCCAGCCATCTAAATTCCCCATCCAGAACCAGGAGAAGTAAGCCGGGCCACAAAAGAACCCTCCCAGCTCTTTATCTGTAAAGCCCATTTGTTTATACACCTCATACCAGGTATACTCTTCCCCTGTAATGGCCAGCGGCATATTGATGCCATGCATCGCCATCCAGTCGATCTCCTTTTGCCAGCGCGTCCAATCCCACCAGCTCATGCTGTAGTTGAATGTGCAATAGTTCAGGTAATAACGATATTGATAAGGTGTGGTTTTCTTTACGGTAGCTGCCGGCATTGGCAATTTTGCCGGTAGTTTCAGCTGTGTACCATTCCAGGTGATCTGGCAATGGCAATATTCAGTCAGGTAATAATACAGGGCAGAAGCAACTGCCACTCCATTATTCCCTTTTAGTAAGATCTTTCCCTGGTGTGGTGTAATCTCAAATACATCTTTTGCTTCGGAAGCAGGCAATTCACCTACCTCAAAAGAAGCTGCCTGTGTAGGCAAAACACGTTTAATGAGCGCCAGTGCCGCCGGCTTATTCAATTGTGCCGATACCGACGAGTGTGCGAACATGACAAACCCACAGATACTAAGTACCCTGCTAAAAACTTTCATAGACACTGTTTTCTTATTTTTTGTGTAAACGCAGTAATACTGTACCATGTGGTTGTATAGCCTGCTTAATCATAACTTTGGTTGTTCCCTGTTCTTCTCCGGTCCATAGATCTTTGGCCTGCCAGCTGTCTTTAATACCTAAATCAGCATAAGTAACTGACTGCTCCTGCGCATTATCGCCCAGGTTGAACAATGCACCATTCAGGTATCCCGTATCCGGCATTTCTGATACCCATACTACGGCATCGCCTTTTCTGTACAACTGTTTACTACCTGTGCTATGCTGATCTATATCCAGTACTTCCTTATCAGTCAGTAATTTATTAACAAAATCTGTATTCTCCGGCTTATTTCCTCTCATCATAAGGGGAAATTGGAATATACACCATAAAGTAACGTGGGTACGTTGCTCATCAACATGACCAGTAATACATAACGGAAATTCATTGCATGATAGTTTAGGATAAATATATAATATAAGTGTCACAAAGACAACCTTTATACCCACAGAGATCCTGCTATCCTTCAATCGTGCACTAAACCCCTGAATTTATTATAAAATCGATGGTCCTGATCAAGGTTTAATGCTGACCGTTGTGGAGGATTTTGTTTTTAAAAGGGAATCCCATACCTTCACAAAATACTTGACATGTCAAGTATTTTACAACTAAATACCATGACTGCCATTAGTCCATCATTAAAGCTCATACTCAACCTCTCGAAGGCCCATGTGATCCTTTCCAGAAGGTTAGAAACCCGGTTATCCGGCCATGGCATTGGCTATACCGACTTTGCCATCCTTTTGATATTACACCAGGCACCGGGGCAAAAGCTTCGCCGTGTGGACCTTGCCGAGAAAGTAGGTTTTACTGCTTCCGGCGTTACCCGCATGCTGATACCTTTAGAGAAAATAGGTCTTGTACAGCGGGAGGCTTACGAAAGAGATGCCCGTGTTAGTTATGTAGGTTTGACCGACATAGGTAAACAGATCTTTGAAGAATCCCTGGCCTCTGCCGAAGTTGTAGCCCAGGACATTTTTTCCACAGATACTATCACCACTGCCAAAGCCAAAAAACTGGATGCTTTTTCTGACATGCTCACAGAACTTGGCGGCAACATTATTTAATTGTATGCACCACTCCCTACTTTCCATTTTGCCGCCGCACAAGCTAAAGGTGGTAGAAGCTGCCCTGCAGCAAACCTTTGGGACATCCACGGTAGAAGACATTGAACTCATGACAAGGGGACTATCACCCGCTTTGGTGTATAAGATCCAGGTAAACGGGCAGGCCTATATCTTAAGGCTTGTCATGGCCATCAATGAACTGATTGACCCTGCACGTGAATACGCCTGTCTGCGTGCTGCGGCGGATGCAGGTATTGCACCAGCCGTATTATATGCTGATGCAAATGCTGCGGTGTCCATTTGCCGGTTTATTGCAGGACCTCCTATATGGGTAGGTCTGCCGGAAAAAGATGTGCAGCTAAAAAGCATTGCGGAAAAGGTAAAGGCGATTCATGCCCTCCCACTCTTTCCGCCATTGATCAATTTTCTCGAGGGGATGACGCATTTCAGAGATCGTTTTCTGGAAATGAATATGTTTCCGGAAAGTGCCACTGCGGAGCATTTCGCACACTTTGACCAGATAAAAAGTATTTATCCTATCAATGAAGAACTCGTGTCTTCACACAATGATCTGAATCCAGCTAATGTACTTTTTGATGGGGAAAAGATCTGGCTCATCGACTGGGAAGCGAGTTTTAAAAATGACCGATATGTAGATCTGGCAATAGTGGCTTTGTATTTTGCAGCAAATGAACAGCATATCGATACTTTCCTGACTGCTTATTTTGGAGAGACGCCAACTGCGTTGCAAAAGGCAAAGTTCTACCTGATGAGACAAGTGGTGTTCCTGTATTATGGTACGATCTTCTTAAGAATGGCGGCTGAAATGAAGGAGACACATGATCAGGATATGAAAGTACCTACGCTACCCGAAGTGAAAAAGATGATGAGTAAGGGAGAGGTGAACTTAGGGAGCTATGAAGGAAAGATATTGTATGGGAAGATGCTGATGCAGGAGGCATTAACTGAAATGAAACTCCCCGCATTTGAACAGGCGCTTTCTTTATTAAATTAAAACTGCAAATGGGGCTCAAAAGCAAAATGAAGGCCCTGACAATTGCTTAAACGATGATATGCCTATAACAGGTATCCGAATAAATAAGAGCTGACCAAAAAGTAATGGTCAGCTCTTATTTATTCGGATACCTAATGGAGATAGGTAGTCCTTTAAGCACTTCTGAGAAGGTTTATTTATTTTTGATATACTCTCCTTTATTTGGTCGCCTATGGCCTGCGACCGGCTAAATGCCATATTCTTTTATCACGGATTTGTTGACCAGATACCCGCCTCTTTCACAAACACTCTCCTGTTCAGCTTCAGCTGACTTACAATCAACTCCGCAAAATCTTCTGCCTGCATCACCTTCTCAGGATTACCATCAGTCAGTTTCAGATCAATCGCCATATCAGTGGCAATAGTGCTGGGTGTCAGCGTCGTCACACGGATGTTAGACTTACGCACTTCCTGCATCAGTGATTCAGACATACCAATCAAACCAAACTTCGATGCGCTGTAAGCACTGGTTACTGCAGCTCCATTCTTACCCGCTGTAGAAGAGATATTTACGATATCTCCCGTCTGGCGGGACAGCATACCTGGCAATACCGCACGTACAGTGTAGTAAGCACCGAACAGGTTTACCTTCACAATATGCTCCCACTCTTCTGGTGACAGATCCAGGAATTTACCAAACTTACCCACACCGGCGTTGTTGATCAGGATATCGATCGTACCCAGTTCAGCGGTCAGTTTAGCAATCGCAGTTTCTACTGCCTGTCTGTCTGCTACGTCTGCCGTAGCATATACAATCTTTACACCTGTACCTGCCAGTTCAGCAGCTACTGCCTGTAAATCTTTTTCTGTACGTGCAATCAGTGCGAGGTTCGCACCTTCTGCTGCCAACTGTTGAGCCACTGCCTTCCCAATCCCCTTACCTGCGCCTGTGATCAACGCATTTTTACCTTTTAATGATTCCATACGCTAGCTGATTTTTATTGTTGCAAATATAAGCAATAGCAACCTTTCATCCCGCTGGCCGCTGGTCATCACTCACACGAAAAAATCGCTTCTGCCCTTCGGCAGAAGCGATTTTTTCGTTCTTTGCCTGCTAACCAAAAACATTGACCTATGAATTATTTTTATTTACTTTCACCCCTGCTAAAATATCCACAATCATGCTTAGAAAAGGTCTCATGCTGTGCAGTCTTTTGTACTGCCAGTCGCTATTTGCTGACACTACCGACCTGGTCAGGTACGTAAATACCCTTCAAGGTACCAATTCCAGTTTCACCCTCACCAGAGGCAACACCTATCCAACCACAGCCCTTCCATTTGGAATGCATACCTGGACACCACAAACAGGTAAAAATGGTGATGGCTGGAAATACCAGTACGAAAAAGACAGTATTCGCGGGTTTCAACAAGCCCATCAATGTAGCTCATGGTCTAATGACTATTGTGTATTCTCGCTCATGCCTGTTACCGGCACACTGGCAGTGAACCAGTTTCAGCGTGCGGCACGATTCAGCCACAAAAATGAAATTGCGAAACCCAACTATTACAAGGTTACGCTCGACAACAAAATCACTACAGAAATTGCACCTACAGAAAGAGGAGCACACCTTCGGTTTACATTTCCCCGCTCCGGCGATGCATGGGTAGTGCTGGATGGATATACCCGTATCAGTAATGTAAAGATCATTCCTGCCGAAAGAAAGATCATCGGGTATATTAACAATGGCCAGCAGTTATCCAGAGAGCTGCGTAGCTATTTTGTATTACAATTCGATCAGCCATTCACGGCGTATGGTGTGTGGGATAGTAAGACCGGTACGATCACTGCCGATACACTCAGTGGTAAAAACGCTTATATCAAATTCAAAAAAGGCGCTGTTGTACAGGTAAAAGCTGCCAGCAGTTATATCAGCCAGGATCAGGCAGAACTGAACCTGCAAAGAGAATTGGGTAGCTTCGCGTCCTTTGATCAGACAAAGGCTGCTGCATGGAAAGTATGGAATGACTATCTGGGCAAGGTAAAGGTCGAAGGCGGTACGCCTGCACAAAAAGCCACCTTCTATTCCTGCTTTTTCAGAGCTAGTTTATTCTCCCGTCAGTTCTTTGAATATGATAAGGATGGATTACCTTATTACTATAGCCCTTATGACGATAAAGTGCATGCAGGTTACCTGTATACAGATACTGGGTTCTGGGATACCTTCCGTGCACAGTTTCCGCTCAATGCATTGCTGCATCCCACTATGCACGGTCGTTATGTAGCGGCATTACTGGATGCATATGATCAATGTGGCTGGTTACCTTCCTGGTCTTTTCCTGGTGAAGGTGGAAGTATGATCGGTAATCATGCGATCTCTTTATTGGCAGATGCATGGGCAAAAGGACTGCATACTTTTGATCCGCAAAAAGCATTGAAAGCTTATTTGCACGAAGCGACAAACAAAGGTCCATGGGGGCCGGCGAATGGCCGTGATGGCTGGAAAGAGTATTATACTTTAGGATATGTACCTTATCCTGGTGTGAGAGAAGCGACAGCAAAAACCCTGGAATATGCGTATGATGATTTCTGCGGGTATACCCTGGCGAAAGAAACAGGTAATACCTTTTGTGAAGGTGTGTTTAGCAGGCAGATGTACAACTATAAAAATGTGTGGGATAGTGTGACAGGATTTATGAGAGGAAGAGAAGCAGATGGCAGCTTCAAAGCGGATTTTGATCCGATTGAATGGGGAGGCCCTTTTACAGAGGGGAATGCATGGCATTGGCAGTGGTCAGTGTTTCATGATATACAGGGGTTGATCAACCTGATGGGGGGTGATAGTAATTTTGTGCATAAGCTGGATGCAGTGTTTGCTTCTCCTAATAATTATAAAGTCGGGACTTATGGTGGGCCGATACATGAGATGACGGAAATGGTGATGGCGAATATGGGGCAGTATGCACATGGCAATCAGCCGATACAACACATGGTGTATTTGTATAACTATGCGGGGCAGCCGTGGAAAGCGCAGTATTGGGCGAGAGCAGTGATGGAGAAGTTGTATAATGCGACGGAGAATGGGTATCCGGGAGATGAGGATCAGGGACAGACTTCTTCATGGTATGTGTTGAGTGCATTAGGGTTTTATAGTGTGTGTCCGGGAACAGATCAGTATGTGATGGGGAGTCCGGTGTTTAATAAAACCACCATCACTTTAGAGAATGGGAAGCAGTTTGTAATTGAGGCGAATAATAATAGTATGAAGAATGTGTATATCAAATCGGCTACGCTGAATGGACAGGTGTTGACGAAGGATTGGTTATCTCATACCGATATTACGAATGGAGGCATCCTACATTTAGAAATGTCTGATCAACCAGAAAGATCTCGTGGTATCGCAATAACCGACAGACCATTCTCCTTAACCAAATAACAAATAGCAGAAAGCCCGTCCTCCTTCGGAGGACGGGCTTTCTGCTATTTGGGTCCAACACTTCATGGTGGCAGAGCCACCATGAAGTGTTGGACCAGTATTTTACTTTATATCGTGCGCCCCATTACCGGATCAGTAATACTCATCCCTCCTGTTTCCACTCTGCCCGCATACCTCCTTGCACAACCATCCACAATCACACTGAAATCATACCAACCACCATGATCTGATAAAGCAAACACCACCTGTTTTTTTGCCTTTGCCCCCAACACAAACTCCTGCTGTTCTCCTCTCTTATAAGCATTATCCTTCACAAAGACCTTGTGGTTCTTACTATCCAGATTATTCAAATGAAATGCAATCTTCGCATTCACCTCGTACTTACACACGCATTCCACCTGCGGATCTTTACTGTTCCCTCTGAACTCCCTTAAGAAACCATTCGGCCCATACACACTCAAATAATACGCTCCATTTTCAAACTGCGTCAACGGCCACTCATCCTTCAAAGTATCTCCTGCTGCAACCGTATAAGCCCAATTCTTTGCAATGTCATGCGCATATACATTGAATGGCGCACCTACCCCTTTGCCACTGCCAAAGCTGATTTTAAAATGCTCCTTATCTTTACTCAACATCCCTTCTACATGCAAATCATACGGCAATGCAGATGACAGCTTCGTTCCCTTTTCCTGCTTCGCCATATATGGTGCATTCGCAGGATCTGCATTGATAGCTGCAATTTCATCTTTTGTCAATAACTTAAACCCTGCTGGAATCCCTTTGAACTTCGCCATGTGAATCGTCTGAATATATTCATCCCGCACAATCGGCTTCAGCTCCGTCGGCTTATCTCCTGTAAATGGTTGGAACACTGAACTCAGATCCCCACACACCGTACGTCTCCATGTACTGATATTCGTTTCTATCACTTTCTTACCCGTTTTATGCTCCAGGAATTTTTCCAGGAACTGTAAGGTAGAAGTATGATCAAACACCTGTGAATTCACCACTCCTCCTCTGCTCCATGGCGATGCGATGACTAATGGTACACGATAACCTAATCCAATTACACTCTCGCGTATATCTTCCTCTTCCCAACCTTTCTTCTTCATCTCCTGCTCACGCGTTACGAATTCCGCTGCCAGATCAATCCCTTTAGACGCTTTACCATGACCCTCTCCATGCGGAGGTACAAATGGTGGCACATGATCAAAGTCACCATCATTTTCATCATATGCTAAAATGAACACCGTCTTCTTCCACACATCCGGATTCTGTGTGAGTATATCCATTACTTCCGAAATATACCACGCACCATACCATGGTGAACCAGGATGATCAGAGAATGCTTCAGGTGCTACCAGCCACGATACAGTCGGTAACTGCCCTGTTTTCACATCTTCGCGGAACTGATATAACACATCTCCTTTGGGTACATTCACCACTCTTTCTACATTGCCATCATGATAATGCAGTGGGGTGAGTTTATGGTAATCAGGGTCTTTCTTATTCGTTACAAAAGCTTTGTCATGCAGGTTCTTTTCACGTTGAGACAATGCAGCATACTTCTCTGCATTGTACTGTTCATGGTGTTTTTTCCATTCTGCCAGTTTCTCTTCGCGATCAGCTCTCTCATCATGTGGCAGTGCTTTATCTTCTAATTCTTTTTCCAAACGTGCAATTTCTCTCTGCACATATTGCAAATGAGCTTCGGATAATTGCGGTTTGTACTGAGTAAAGAACTCCAATGGATTGTCTGTAAAATTCGCCAGCCATGCATCTTCTTCCCCATCCAAACCTACACCCACACTCAGTTCATTCTGGTACACTTTCCATGAAATACCGGCATCTTCCAGTCTTTCAGGATACGTGGTCCAGCTACCTGGTTCAGGATAATCACATTCATTGTTACGCACTGCCGGAATCCCTTCCTGGTTACGTATCGTACCACTCCAGAAATACAAACGATTCGGCGTCGTACCTGTGAGTGAGGAACAGAAGTTCTGGTCGCAAATTGTGAAAGCATCTGCCAGTGAATAATAGAATGGAATATCTTCTCTTGTATAATACCCCATGGTCATCGGCAGGTGTGCATATGCTTTATTGCCGGAGCGTTTTACATCCAGCCATTTATCATACTTACCACCATTACGTGCATCTACCTGGTTTTCCCAGCTATGTGGCAGGCTGCTCATCCACGTTGCTTTTGAATCTTTCAGATCCAGGCGGAAAGGTGCATAGGTTTCTCCTTCCTTGTTCGATTGCAGCCATACCAGATTTTTATTCGGCAACTGTATAGCACGTGGATCATTGAAGCCACGTACACCACGCAACGTACCATAGCAATGATCAAATGATCTGTTCTCCTGCATAAGGATCACGATGTGCTCAGCATCCAGATATGTAGTGCCGGGAGCAGGGTCAATGGCCAATGCTCTTTGAATGGCAGGGGGCAATACGCCCGCCAGTCCGGCGCCACCGGATAATAATGCGGCTTTTTTTAGAAAGTCTCTCCTGGTATCCATATGCTAGACAAGTTATTATAGAAGTTACAAACTACTAAGTGAAAATGAAAAGATTCATACTTTTTTAATATAGCACGCCTCATCGATTATACCCTTGCTGTTATAGGCAGCCTCTCATTTGATGTCATTTGAAGCAATAATCCTACACGCCTTATTGGATAATACTTTGCCTTCATCACTAACCATGGTATTTGATAAAAATCCTTCACCTCCGGGCTGACAAAATCCTTGCTTTCATTTACAGCAATGGGTTTGGAGCACTGTTCGCTGAAAGTACAGTGCGGTAGCAATTAAAGATTATCATTATCTTTCGGTTGATAGACTTGTTGTTTGATCAATAAAAATTGTGACTATGCGAAAGAAACTGTTGTTATACCCAGCCATCATCGGCGTATTTGGCGGCCTTACCTGGCTCGTGATCCGGCAGGGCAACCTATTGCCCCTGAAGACCGGTGCGGCTAGACTGTTACCTAATGCTCCCGCTGCTGCTCATGGCGCAGCTGCTGGTACAGGTATCGGTGCTACCTTATTACACAATATGCAACAGCCTCTTTCCCTATTATTATTTCAGGTACTCGTCATCGTACTGGTAGCAAGAATATTTGGTTGGCTGGCAAATCGCATTGGTCAACCATCGGTAGTAGGTGAAATTATTGCAGGCGTATGCCTTGGGCCTTCTCTCTTTGGAATGTTGTGGCCTGAAGGAAAAGATTTCCTCTTCCCTCCTGACAGTTTTAAGAACCTCCAGTTTCTGAGTCAGATCGGACTGGCCTTCTTCATGTTTGTAGTAGGGATGGAGCTGGATGTATCTAAAGTAAAAAATAAAGCACATGATGCGGTCATGATCAGTCATGCGAGCATTGTACTGCCTTTCTTTCTTGGTGTATTACTGGCGTATAATCTGTATACACAATTCTCAGTACCGAATGTGAGCTTCCTGTCTTTCGCCCTGTTCATGGGAATCGCCATGAGTATCACGGCATTTCCGGTACTGGCCCGTATCGTACAGGAAAGGAAACTGACAGGTACCCCACTGGGTATACTGGCTATTACCTGTGCAGCAGCGGATGATGTGACAGCATGGTGTATTCTTGCTGTAGTGATTACAGTTGTAAAAGCAGGTTCCATATGGAGTGCCCTCATTACATTGGTAATGGCAATGGCGTTCCTGAGTGTAATGCTGTATGTGATCAAGCCATTCCTCGCGAAGAAAATACCACAGCTGCTGGCAGCTGGCAAAGAAAAAGCAACCGTAGCGGTAGCATTCTGCCTCATGTTGCTGTCTGCATTTATAGCAGAGACGATTGGCATTCATGCTTTGTTTGGTGCATTCCTGGCAGGTGTGATCATTCCTGCAGAAGCATCTGTGCAAAAGCTGCTGACAGATAAACTGGAAGATGTAAGTGTACTCTTGTTATTACCTATCTTCTTTGCATTTACAGGTTTACGTACGCAGATCGGTTTACTGGGACAGGGTCACCTGTGGGCTGCGTTTGGACTGATTATGCTGGTAGCTGTAGGTGGTAAACTGGGTGGCAGTGCATTGACTGCAAAACTGATGGGGCAACCATGGGCTGAGTCACTGGCGATTGGTGCGCTCATGAATACAAGAGGGTTGATGGAACTGGTGGTGTTGAATATTGGGTATGATCTCGGTATCTTATCTCCCGAGGTATTTGCGATGCTCGTATTGATGGCGCTGACGACAACATTTATGACAGGGCCACTGCTGGATCTGGTCAAGAAGATCTCAGCGAATAAGTTGCAGGTAAGCAATGCATAAAGGCTTAAATACAAGCCGAATTGGTTCAGGATTGCTTCGCAATCCTGAACCAATTCGGAACTAAAGAATAAAAAAAGCCGCTCGTTACGAGCGGCTTTTTTATTGTTGCAATATCTTTTGATTGCTGTAATATCTTACTTCTTATGCGTTGTCTTCTTCTTTGCGGCTGCCGGTTTCTTACCACTTGTCGCTTTCTTTGCCGGCGCTTTCTTCTTAGCAGCTGCTGCCTTCTTCTTAGCAACCGGTGCTTTTGCTTTCGCTTTCGCTGCTGCCTTTGCTTCCGGTGTCAGCACTAACTTAGCCGGCGGTGGAAACTTAGACTTATCTACTCCTGTCGCTTTTTCATCCAGCATCAGGGCCAGAGATTCTTTCAGGATCTCTTCTTTTTCTGCCTGGAACTGTTTCATTTTGTCTTTTGGAATGCGCAGGTCATAGCTATTATCTGGTCCTGACATCATTCTTGCGAAATCAGGGTTCAGGTGTTCCAGCTGTGCCTGTTCTACATTCAGTTTCTTAGCGATTGCATCAAGGCGGTATTTGCCGGCAATGTTGAACTCTACAGTATTGTACATTTCTTCTTCTGTCAGTTCAGTTGAAGTGTAGGCTACTGAGGAAGCCGGAACATTGATTGTGCTTATGCCAGGATGATCACTGTTGTCATCGTTCCCCACACCGAAGAAGGTATTGAACCTATCGAGGATGTAACCGGTCGCGATGAATTTGTACACATGGTTCCTGGATTCAGCAGGCAGAAAATACTGCATGCCCCAGAAATCGCTGCGTCCACTTGCTGCCATAGCGCGTTGTACGCCGCCTGGACCGCAGTTGTATGCCGCTACTACCAGTAACCAATCGCCGAACTGGTTGTACAGTTCATTGAGGAACTTAGCCGCTGCTACAGTGGATTTGTAGAAGTCTTTACGTTCGTCTACTTTCTTACCTACGCTCAGTCCGAAGATGCGTGCAGTACCCGACATAAACTGCCAGGCGCCTACAGCCCCTACACGGGAACGGGCGTTGGTGTTAAAACTAGACTCAATAACCGCCAGGTATTTCATTTCTTCAGGAATACCATGCTCTCTAAAGATCTTTTCTACCATCACAAAGTATGGCTGACCTCTGGAAATCATTACCTGCAGATGTTGGCTATACCTGCTGGCAAAGTTATTGATATATCCAGCTACAATGTTGTTGTTGATCTGTTCATAGACCTTTGGATTGCTGATGCTGGACGGCAAGCTCTGTGCGTTTTGACGCACGGCCTGAGAGGTTACTGAAGGAACAACAATTGTGTCCTTGGGTAACCGAACTTTGTGGTTCAATACCGTAGTATCTGGGCCTCCTATGGGAGTAACCACCTTCTTAGGTATGCCGTTGCCACCATTCGCTTCAAAATGCCATGCACCCAAAGTTGGTAACAGCAATAGTAAAAAGATTTTCCTCATACACATATTATATTTTAAACAGGAGTGACCTGCTTTGATTGCATAATTGTCTCTGCAATATTTAACAGGTTCGCTTCGCTAAATTTCTTTGTGATGATCTGTACACCATAAGGCATCCCGTTTGAATGCCGCTGCAAAGGTACGGAAATTGCCGGAACTCCGGCCAGGTTTGCCAGTACCGTATAGATATCTGCCAGGTACATGGCAATAGGGTCATCTGTTTTCTCCCCTATTTTAAAAGCTGTCGACGGCACAGTTGGCATCAAAATCGCATCATAAGTTGACAGGATTTCTGATAATTTGTTGACCACCAGTCTCCTCACCTGCTGCGCTTTCGTAAAGTAAGCGTCGTAATATCCTGCGCTTAGCACGAAAGTGCCCAGTAAGATACGTCGTTTTACTTCTATACCGAAACCTTCCGATCTGCTTTTCTTATAAAAATCTGTTAAATCTAAATTCTGAAGCGGTGTCCTATGTCCATATTTTACCCCATCGAAACGGGAAAGATTGGATGAAGCCTCTGCTGTAGTTAATACATAATAAGCAGGAACTACATAATCAAGATAGGCGAAATCCACCGCTGACACTGAATTCCCTGAGGCATTCAGTTCTTCAAAAAAGCTTTGGTACTCCTCTTTCATTTCGGGGTCCAATCCAGGGTGAAATATCGCGTCCTTTAAATACGCGATTTTCCACGATTTATTGTGTTCCCTCGTCTGATAATCAGGCACTTCTTCTGAAGATACCGTGCTATCATAGTTATCGGGCCCTGCTATTTGTTGTAGTACACCTGCCACATCTGCAACATTCCTGCCAAAGATACCTATCTGATCAAAAGAGGACGCATAAGCGATCAGTCCATAGCGGGAGATCCTGCCATAAGTCGGTTTTAAGCCAACTATTCCACAGAAATCCGCTGGCTGACGTACAGAACCACCGGTATCGCTACCAAGGCTTACCATACACAGATCTGCCTGCACCGCTACCGCCGAACCACCTGATGAACCACCAGGTACACGAGTGATATCCAATGCATTGAGTACTGGTCCATGTGCCGAATTCTCATTAGTAGACCCCATTGCGAACTCATCACAATTGAGATTACCTATCAAAATGGCATCTGCCTCCAGCAATCTTTCGACAGCGGTGGCAGAATACATAGATGTAAACCCTTCCAGCATCTTAGATGCCGCACTTATTTTATGCCCTTTGTAGCAGATCACATCCTTAATCCCGATCACAACGCCCCCCAGCGACCCCAGCTTTTCCCCGTTTTGTAAACGGACATCCAGCTCGGCTGCTTTTTGAAGAGCTTCCTCTTCCCAAACCTCCAGGTATGCATTCAGATGTTTTGTCTTTGCTATACGGTCAAGGTAATATTGCACCGCTTCCGTACAGGTTGTTCTGCCGGCGTATAATGCTTCATGAAAAGCCGATATACTGCTGAATTCAGACAAAGCCAAACCAGTTAATTGCTTGAAAAAATAAAATATCAGGTCAAACTCGTAAGCCGGACACAAAAAGTGTTGCGTCCAGGTTGTGGCGTACTTCAGGTTTTATGACGTGGAAATGCTAGTCTATGACTATCATAGGCGCACGACTTCTCCTTTTGTTTGATATTTTTTAGTCAGTAAAGTACAGGGAAGGAATTAAGCTCCTTTCTGATCTGTAGTTGAAGGTGTTTCCTTCATTCCATCTTCGATCTCCTTACGTACATTGTTCTTGGCATCATTGAACTCACGGATACCTTTACCCAGTCCGCGCATCAGTTCAGGGATTTTCTTACCGCCAAATAACAGTAATACAACCAGGGCGATCAACAACAGTTCGCTCATACCCAGATCCTGGAACAATAACAGTGGTGATTTTACAATAACGGCAGTCATTTTCTCTGTTTTAAAATGTTAAGCTAACAAAGATAGGTAATATAATCCGGGATTCAATTGTACTGCTCGAAGATCAGAGAAACTTTAATTCCATTTTAAGAGTAGGCAGACGGGGTCAACAAGGGAAATTTCCCTGCAGTAGTCAGATTAACATGAGTAGAGGTTGCTGGTACCGGGAAGTGACAAAAAAAAACGGGAACCGGAATGGTCCCCGTTATCACTAATTTCCCTGTATTTATACTAAACCCTTTTTTCTTTAATACGAGCAGCTTTACCAGCACGTTCACGCAGGTAGAACAGTCTTGCTCTTCTTACTTTACCAACTTTGTTCAGTACGATACCATCGATGTTTGGAGAGAACAGAGGGAAAACTCTTTCTACACCAATTCCATCAGAGATCTTTCTTACTGTGAATGATGCAGTAAAACCAGTACCCTGGATCTTGATTACATCACCTTTGAAGGACTGGATTCTTTCCTTGTTACCTTCAACAATTTTATAGTTTACAGTGACATTGTCACCGGCTTTAAACTTAGGGTATTTTTTTGTATTACCTGTCAGTTGCTCGTGAACAAAAGAAATCGCGTTCATCTTTCAAATTTATTTATCGGACTGCAAAGGTAATCGAGAAATCCACAACTTCCAAATAACAGTGCCTTTTATTAAGGAATAATTTTTTAACTAATTGAAAATGAGTTCAATTTTAGCTTAACTTTTTAATGGATGAAGTTGCTGTCAAAATTTGCTTTGCGAATGCAGGTAAAATACAAAGCAGGATAAATGAGTGCAACTCTTTGCTGGTGGCTTTAATAAGGGAAGATTAACCAATAACCTGCTTGTCCTAGTGCTTATCCAGCAAATCAGGCCTGCGATCCTTAGTCCTTTCCAGGGCCATCTCATGCCGCCAGTTATCAATCTTCTTATGATCCCCGCTCATCAGCACTTCCGGTACCTTCCAGCCCCTGAACTCCTCAGGACGGGTATATACCGGTGGCGCCAGCAGGTTATCCTGGAATGAATCCAGCAAGGCAGATTGCTCATCATTCAACACTCCCGGAATCAGTCGACCTATCGCATCTACCAGTACCGCTGCCGCCAACTCGCCGCCGGAGAGTACATAGTCGCCAATAGAAATCTCCTTCGTCACAAAATGCTGTCGGATCCGCTCATCAATCCCTTTATAATGCCCACACAGCATAAGCAGGTTCCCTTTCAGCGACAACTGGTTGGCAATTCCCTGGTTCAGGGTCTCGCCATCCGGTGTAAGATAGATTACCTCATCATAGGTGATCTTCTCCTGCAGGGTCTCAATGGCCCTTACTACCGGCTCCAGCATCATCACCATACCTGCCCCTCCCCCGAACTGATAATCATCTACCTGCTTTTGCTTCTGGGTAGAATAATCCCGGAGATTATGGGTGTGTATTTCCAGCAATCCTTTTGTCTGCGCCCGCTTTAATATCGAGTGCGAAAAGGGGCTTTCCAGCAACCCTGGCTGTACGGTAATAATATCGATCCTCATGTGTTAATAATTCTAATCCAGATAAATATCCAGCAATCCTTCAGGCAGGTCTACATGCACAATCTGTCCTTTCTTATCCACCTTTATCAGCGATTGCTCATTCAGTGGCAACAGCACCTCTTTCTCCTTATACATGATCTTCAGCAATACCTGCATCGGCATTTCGATCACTTCTTCTATCACCCCCAGTTCGCCCAGCTCTTTGTCATGCACAGCATAACCCAGCATGGCCAGCGGAGCAGACGACGCTGCCTGTGCCTTAAAATCTGCCTCACCCAGGTAAACAGGCGTTTGTACCAGCTTACGCGCATCTTCCTTGGTGTCAATGCCTTCCAGCTTCACAAAGGTATGTTCATGGTCCTTCACACTGGCTTTCTGTACGAAATAAGGTATAAAGCTATTCTTACGCTCTTCCAGGAAGATGGCTTCCACCCCTTGCAGGGATGCCCTTTTGCCCAGGCTGTGCTTCAGAATAAACTCACCCTGTAATCCAAATACAGAAACCAGTTTACCTATGCTAAAGTAATTATTCATTATCTGACGACTAATAAGTAAAAAGGGAAATACCCTTGAGTATTTCCCTTTCAGTATTTTATTTGAAAGCCTGATTAAGCTTCGCCACCTTCCTGTGGAGCAGAAGCGTCTTCTACTCTTCTCACAATTGGTGTAGCGATTCTGGCTTTCTTGTGGCTATCGCGACGTGCAGCAACTTTCTGCTCGTGTTCAGCCTGCCATTGTTCGAATTTCTGGAAAGCAGTAGGCTCGTCGAACAGGCCCAGCTTTACACCTCTCAACAGGTGCTTCAGGTAAAGCACACCTTTGAAAGACAGGATTCTTCTAACGGTATCAGTTGGCTGAGCACCTTTCTGTAACCAACGCAGTGCCTTTTCAGTATCAATGTTGATAGAGGCAGGAACTGTCAGTGGATTGTAAGTACCGATCTTCTGAATGAACTTACCGTCTCTTGGCGCGCGAGCATCGGCAACTACGATAAAATAAAAAGGTCTCTTTTTAGCGCCATGACGTTGTAATCTGATCTTGACTGGCATAAATAATTCGAATTATTTTTTTGCGAGTTGTTAAAAAATATTATTCAATTGGGGCAGCAAAAGTAATCTTAAAAAGGATTAGTTCAAAATATTTTCTGTTAAAAATTCCCTTTTGCTGCAAAAAGTTTTGTTTCCAGTTTATCTGGTTTCGCTCCTAAAGCTGGCTTTTTTTCCTGAAAATGGTTTTCATCCCAGTTGGTAAATCCCATTTTCATGAATATTTTACTTGCCCATTGCTCTCAGACCTCTACCTCCCGCACCAAATTTATTCATTTGTTTCATCATCTGGCGCATTTGTTCAAATTGTTTCATAAACTGGTTCACATCCTGGATGTCTTTACCGGCGCCTTTCGCAATACGGCGACGGCGGCTGCCATCAATCAGGTCTGGATTGCTACGCTCTGACGGGGTCATAGAGCCGATAATAGCTTCTATACCTTTGAACGCATCATCACTGATGTCAATATCTTTGATAGCCTTACCGATACCTGGGATCATGCCCATCAGGTCTTTCAGGTTACCCATTTTCTTAATCTGGTTCAGCTGCTCACGGAAATCATCAAAATCGAACTGGTTCTGACGGATCTTCTTTTCCAGCTTCTTCGCCTGCTCTTCGTTGAACTGTGCCTGCGCACGTTCTACCAGGGTAGTGATATCACCCATACCCAGAATACGCTGTGCCATACGCTCAGGGTAAAACACATCGAGGGTATCCAGCTTTTCGCCCATGCTCACGAACTTGATGGGCTTCTCAACTGTGTATTTGATAGTTAATGCAGCACCACCACGGGTATCACCATCCAACTTTGTGAGTACTACCCCACTGAAGTCCAGGCGTTCATTGAAGGCTTTGGCAGTATTTACGGCATCCTGACCTGTCATGGCATCCACGACAAAGAGGATTTCGTTTGGTTTTACAGCAGCCTTTACATTGGCTACCTCCGTCATCATGACTTCATCGACTGCCAGACGACCGGCGGTATCGATGATCACGACAGTATTACCATTCTGCTTAGCCTGTGCGATTGCATTCTGGGCAATTTTCACAGCGTCCTTGTTCTCAGGTTCGCTGTAAACTTCTACACCAATCTGCTCGCCCAGTACTTTCAGCTGATCAATCGCCGCAGGACGGTAGATGTCAGCTGCCACCAGCAGGGGCTTTTTACCTTTTTTAGTTTTGAGAAAGTTAGCAAGTTTACCGGAGAAAGTGGTTTTACCGGAACCCTGCAGACCTGCAATCAGGATAACTGAAGGATTGGATTTGATATCCAGTTCGACTTCGGATCCCCCCATCAGTTCTGCCAACTCGTCTTTCACGATTTTCACCATGAGCTGACCCGGAGAAATGGCAGTAAGTACCTTTTCACCCAGCGCTTTTTCCCTTACCCTGTCGGTAAAGTCTTTCGCGATTTTATAGTTAACGTCAGCATCTACCAGCGCACGGCGGATTTCCTTTACGGTACTGGCAATATTTATTTCACTGATACGGCCTTCACCTTTCAACTGCTTGAAGGCGGAGTCGAGCCGCTCTGATAATGATTCAAACATCAGAAACCTGTTTTTAATTAAGCCGGGAAATAGCTTAAGGGTTGCAAAAATAATAAAAAGGTAGCGAAAAGAAATATCTAATAATCCCCCGCCCGCCTTCGGCAAAAGCAGGATTATCTGGCCAGGTCGCTACTGGTGACGAAGAGAAGGAAGTTTTTTCGCGGCGATCCTGGCCATAACCCATAGGTAAATCGTACCTATCCCGTAGATAACCCGCCTCTTTATAGATGCGGGTTATCTACGGTTTATAAGCGGCTTATGGGCGGGTTATAGGCGGCTTATCTCCCTGAGAGCGCTAAGGAAGTAGCGAAGCAGAACTATATCGGCCTGAAATAAAAAAAGGATAATACCGATTGGTATTATCCTTTTTCAATATGATGAACGTAAATCTTACTTAGTTGCCCAGGTAGTTCCTCAGCAGTTTGCTGCGGCTGGTAGTTCTCAGCTTGGTGATCGCCTTATCTTTGATCTGGCGAACCCTTTCGCGGGTGAGACCGAACTTCTCCCCTATATCTTCCAGAGACATCGGATGTTCTACTGCGATACCAAAGTATAGCATAATTACATCTTTCTGACGATCTGTGAGTGTAGATAAAGAACGTTCTATTTCGCGACGCAGTGAATCGTGGTGATCCAGTTCCTCATCTGCGCTGCTTGCATTTGGATTAGCCAGTACATCCAGCAGGGAATTGTCTTCTCCGTCGATGAAAGGTGCATCCATAGATACGTGACGTGCGGCAACACCTAAAGTGGCTTCAACTTCTTCTGTATTGATTTCGAGAATAGTAGCCAGTTCGTCTGGTGAAGGTTCTCTTTCAAATTCCTGTTCGAGTTGAGAGTATGCTTTGCTGATCTTATTGCTCAGACCTACCTTATTAAGCGGTAAACGAACAATGCGGCTTTGTTCTGCCAATGCCTGCAGGATAGATTGACGAATCCACCATACGGCATAAGAGATAAATTTAAAACCACGTGTTTCATCGAAACGCTGTGCAGCCTTAATAAGACCGAGGTTGCCCTCATTAATCAGATCACTGAGAGATAAACCCTGGTTCTGATATTGCTTGGCAACAGATACCACGAAGCGCAGGTTAGCCTTTGTAAGCTTTTCCAGTGCTCTCTGATCTCCTTGCTTAATGCGGATAGCCAGGTTCACTTCTTCCTCCGGCGTGATTAAGTCTACTTTCCCAATTTCCTGTAAGTATTTCTCCAGTGATTGGGACTCACGGTTAGTGATGGACTTAGTGATTTTGAGTTGGCGCATTGACATAAAGACTCGGAACAGTTACAGGTGAAAAAAACGTTACCTTTTTGATGAATGCCAGACAAAAATAAGTTTTTTTAGATAGTAGCCAAAATAAATTGTTACTTGTTGAATCATTTTTAAGCAAAAACGTTTCACCATTCACAACGTACATATTAGAAGGCTGAAATGCTCATCTGACAGTAAATTGCTGTGAAAGAAGTGCTGCGAAATGCTAATGTATCGTTAATTTTCATAATAGAATTGTTATTTATAAAGTGTAAAAAGATTTGGGCAATTATTAAAAAAAAATGCAAAATAATTTTGACAGAATAAATATTTTTCTATAATTGCAGCCAGATGATATTGATTTACTAATTACTTTGAGCGATGTCTAAGAAAGTGCAATATGAGTTGGAATACCCCGTACGGTGCTCACCCAGTATCTTATATGAATTCCTATCCACACCTGCTGGATTACAGGAGTGGTTTGCGGATAAAGTAGATTACAGGGACAACGTATTTTCCTTCTCCTGGAATGGATCTGTTGAAGAAGCGGAGGTGCTGGAACAGGAAGAAGATGAGTTTATTCGTTTACATTGGAAACATGCGCCCAAAGAAGAATTCTTTGAATTTCGCATTACCATTTCTGAAGTAACTAACGAGACAATCCTTATTGTAAGGGATTTTGCAGAGAAAAAAGAAATAGCTGACCAAAGCCAACTATGGGATTACCAGGTAAAAGACCTGTTCCACCGTATTGGCAATTAACACCAACCGTTTCAAAAGCCGCACAATAACTGTAGTAGTAGTGTATAATCGTCCACTACACCAGGTATTAGTCCTTCCCAGCTCTCTAATGGCCAGGGCTTTGCGATCTTAATAAATGGAAGCCGGTGTATAAGCATTTCAAATTCCGATACCGGCAAATCTGATATAGAAATGAAATTCCCATACTCAAAATCATGATGCCAGGGATCGTCCTCTCTTACATAGATCTGAAACCGGGCAGCAGATAGTGCCTGCCAGCTATCGATGATTGTCTGTGAATACCGCAGTTTCAACTCCCCGCCGAGATGCAGCGTGGCGATAAAGTAATGTCCCCACCAGAACATGGTCCGGAATGCAAAAATATCCTCACGGTTGAAGTAGCGTGGATAATCCAGCATGATATAAGGCAAATCTTTGTAACGTTCTCCCTTGCTCAGTTTACCTCCCCCATCTCCAGGAAACGACATTTCCTGCAGGGGAAGTGCTGCCTGTAAGGCAACATGCAGGTCGCCCAGCAGGCTCATCACCTTTTGCAGAATGTTATTTTTTAGATAAATCCAGTCAGGATTTGATACAAGTGCCTGTTCCTCAACAGTAAGGATTACTTTGTTCATAGCTGCAAAGATAAATTTAACCTTATTTTAAACGCCGATATTCGGGACTATCGGAAATCATGTTAAATTTGCCCATTGTAAATGCCCGCTTTACAGTGATATGCAATTGCAACAACACAGACAGCGGCCATTTTAGCAGGGAAAAGGTTTTATGCCTTTTTCACTGCACAGGCATAAAACCAAAGAATAGTACTAATAAACAGCACCTTAACGTTAGAGCAGGAGTGAAAAAACTGGATAAGCTAATTATAAAGACATTTCTGGGGCCCTTCGTGGCTACCTTCTTTGTCACCTTGTTCGTGCTCATCATGCAATTCCTCTGGAAATACATTGATGACCTGGTGGGAAAGGGACTGGATACACCCGTGATCATCGAACTGATCACTTATACCAGCGCTAACCTGGTATCTCTGGCACTCCCGCTGGCGGTACTCCTGTCTTCTATAATGACCTTCGGTAACCTGGGCGAAAGCTTTGAACTCGTTGCCATCAAATCGTCTGGTATCTCCCTGCTGCGCTTCATGCGCCCCGTACTGTACTGCTGCTCCATCATCGCTGTGCTGGCTTTCCTCTTTAACAACTATGTGATGCCGGTGGCAAACCTCCGCGCCAAATCACTCCTCTACGATATTACGAACTCCAAACCCGCCTTCAATATCAAGGCTGGCGTGTTCTATACAGATATTCCGGACTATACCATCAAAGTAGCCAACAAGGAAAAGGATAACAAAACTATCCACCAGGTCATGATCATCGATCATAGCCCAGGTGGCGGCGACAAACTGATCCTTGCCAAAAAAGGCGAAATGGTACTGTCTAACGACAAACGCTTCTTATACTTTATCCTGGAAAACGGCTGGCGCTATGAAGAACGCGGCAACCGCAACTTCAACCAGCCAGGTGACCTGATCAGACTGGGCTTCAGCCAGTATAAAAAAGCATTTGACCTGAGCTCTTTTGCTTTCAGCCGCCTGGATATGGGCCTCTTCGCCTCTAACCAGCAAATGCTGAATGTAAGACAACTGGATAAAGCCATCGATTCACTGAAGGAACAGGAAAAAGTCTTTACCCGTACAGTGAATGTATATATTACCAGCCGCTATCCGTTCGGACAATGGAAAGATACCGGTTGGCTGGCGACCGCCCCTCCTATCAAAACAAAGAACTTCAGGGACCTGGTGCCTGAAGATGCCCGTCGTTTTGTATTCGAGAGAACAGAACAAAGTGTTCGTGATGGTCAGAGTAACCTGGAAGGCCCTGCCAAGGAATTCCAGGATAAACACAATACCCTGATCCTGCATAAGGTAGAATGGCAGCGTAAATTTACACTGGCCTTCTCCTGTATCGTGATGTTCCTGATCGGAGCACCCCTGGGCTCTATCATCCGTAAGGGTGGCCTGGGTACCCCGCTCATCTTTGCCGTTGCATTCTTTGTGATCTTCAATATATTCTTTATGACGGGCGAGAAAATGGCCCGTAAAGACGTAATGGCTACCTGGAGTGGCATGTGGTTGTCAAACATCGTGTTGATCCCCATCGCCGTGTTCCTGATCGTGAAAGCCATGAACGACTCCAACCTGTTCAATAAAGAATTCTATGTGAGGATCTTCAACAGGATAAAAAAGTTCTTTATAAGAAATACACTCAAACCTACAACCTGAGTAGTTACACTATTTTAGCCTGCGAACTACAGGTATCCAATGCCAGCTGACAAAATGAGCATATAAAAATTGATGTGCCCATAAATGTCATACGGGTACTACGTCAAGACCAATTGCGGGACTAAAAAAGGGAAACTACTCAGCATACCTACAACGTTAAAATTCACGACAATTGAAAACGATTGTTACACTGTTCAGCAAGAACGTATGGTTCTTTGCACCATTCCTGTTATGGGTAGTAACAGGAGCCATCCTACAAATATTCTTCTTCACACATGAAGAATTATTTCTGGCTATCAACAGCTTTCACGCTCCCTGGGCCGACGTTGTCATGTCATGTCTCACCTACGTGGGCGACGGTATCACCTTTGGCATAATGCTGGTGGTGATCCTGGCCATGCGTAAGTTCCGGATGTTCCTCAATGCAGGTTGTATCCTGCTGCTGGTGACCATCCTGGTACAAACTGCCAAACATTACTTCAACGCTCCCAGACCTATTAAATACTTCGAAGATCCAGCCATCATTCATACCGTAAAATGGGTAACCGTTCACGGAGGATGCAGCTTCCCTTCCGGTCATACCACGACTGCCTTCGCCATGTTTTGCTTTCTTTCCCTGATCAGCCGTAATAAGGTGATGGGACTGGTGTTCATCATGCTGGCATTTTGTGCTGCCTGGTCCAGAATTTATCTGGCGCAGCACTTCTTTATCGATGTGTATGTAGGAAGTATTATCGGTACATGCAGCAGTATCCTGCTTTACATGGTATTCGATAAAAGAAAAGGGAATACACCTGCCGAAATTATTCCCGAAGCGGCTATTCGTCTTAGTTGATTTAGTTATTTTTGTTGATTTGTTAATCAGGAAGAATAAAGGAGTCTTAACAGATCAATCTAAATTACGGAATGAAATACCTGCTTATCGCCATTGCGGCTGCTATCCTGTTCGTCCCTTTTCTGGGGCATGTGCACTTGTTTGACTGGGACGAGATCAACTTTGCGGAGGCAGCAAGGGAGATGCTGGTAACACACAACTACTCTCAGGTTCAGATCGACTTTGCTCCTTTCTGGGAAAAGCCGCCATTATTTATCTGGATGCAGGCCATTAGTATGGCCCTGTTTGGTGTCAATGAATTTGCCGCACGTTTTCCTAATGCCATCATTGGTATTGCTACCATCGTTACGCTGTTTGGTATTGGGAAAAAGCTGGTTGATGAAAAGATGGGCTTATGGTGGGCACTGGCATATGCCGGCTCCTGGTTACCACATTTTTATTTCAAGTCAGGGATTATTGATCCGACTTTCAATTATTTCATATTCTTAGCAATTTACTGTGTGTTTCGCGTGCCTTATTCGGCAAAGCCAAACAGGATTGCTATCCTGGGTGGTGTTGCACTGGGATTGGCGGTACTGACGAAAGGGCCGGTGGCTATACTGGTGAGTCTGCTCACTTTCATCGTATACTGGATTGTGAAGAAAGGGAAAACAGGGATTAAGCTGCCACAGCTGGCACTGATCACTTTGTTTACCTTTATTACTACAGCGCTGTGGTTTGGGTATGAACTGCTGACTCATGGCTGGTGGTTTATCAATGAGTTTGTGACTTATCAGATCCGTTTGCTCACTACGCCTGATGCAGGACATGGGGGGAATTTCTTTTATCACTGGATTGTATTGCTGGTGGGTTGTTTCCCTGCGAGTATATTCCTATTCAGTTATTTCAGGGGAAAGAATGATCGGTCTATTTATGGTGGCGCACAGGGTGCAGAGGTGAGAGATTTCAGAACATGGATGTGGGTGTTGTTTTGGGTGGTGTTGATCCTGTTCTCTATTGTGGAGACGAAGATTGTGCATTATTCTTCTTTGTGTTATTTTCCATTGAGCTTTTTGGCAGCGTGGCAGATATATAGAATTGCAGAAGGGAAAGTGGTATTGCGCGCATGGAATATTGTGCTGATGTTGTTGATTGGAATGCTGATAGGCACGGCAATCACTTTATTGCCGATAGTAGGTGTGTATAAGCAACAGCTGATATCTGCAATTGGAGATAAATTTGCGAAGGCTAATTTGCAGGCAGATGTATCGTTTTCATTGTGGGAGAGTGCGTATGGGGCAGTGTATTTGTTGCTGGTGATTGTGAGTGCCGTGTTGTTGTTTAATAAGAAAGTGAAGGTGGGCATGTTGATGTTATTTGTAAGTACGATAGGGGCGATTCAGATTACGGTGGTGCATTTTACACCCAAGATAGAGGCGTTTTCACAGAGAGCGGCGATAGAGTTTTTTGAGTCGTTTCAGGGAAAGGATGATTATGTGCAGGTGTTGAAATATCATAGTTATGCGCATTTGTTTTATACAAAGAAGTTGCCGGCGACAAATAAGAATTATTATAATCAGGAGTGGCTGTTGAAAGGACCGGTGGATAAGCCGACGTATTTTATTTGTAGAATTACTGATAGTGAGCCGTGGAGGAAGGATCCGAATCTGGAAGTGATAGGAGAGAAAAATGGGTTTGTGTTCTTTAAGCGAAAATGAATAAATAAATAAGCAAACAAAAACGCTCTTGCCTACGGCAAGAGCGTTTTTGTTTGCACACAAATTAAAAGGGCTGGCGAAAAGCCAGCCCTTTTAATTTGGTTAATTATTTCACTGCCGCAGCATACAACTTATCCACTTCATTCCAGTTAATCACATTCCAGAAAGCACTGATATAATCAGGACGCACGTTATGATACTTCAGATAATAAGCATGCTCCCATACATCCAGTGCCAGAACCGGCGTACCCGTTTCCTTCACAATCCCTTTCATTAAAGGATTATCCTGATTTGGTGTCGATATCACCTGCAGCTTCTTAGCTGGTGTAACAATGAGCCATGCCCAACCAGAACCAAATACTGTTTTTGCAGCAGTATTGAACGCATCCTGGAATTTCTCCCATGAGCCAAAAGATGCTGTTACAGCGGCTTTCAGCTTGTCGGATGGAGTAGTTTTAGTAGGTGACAGCAATGTCCAGAACAGAGAGTGATTGTAGTGACCACCACCATTGTTACGAATGGCTTTATCATCTGCTTTTATTGTAGCCAGGATTTCATCCAGCGTCAGGCTTTCGTACTTAGTACCTTTTACAGCGTCGTTCAGATTTTTCACATAGGCGCCATGATGCTTATCATGGTGGATTTCCATTGTCGTCTTGTCGATGTTTGGTTCCAGTGCATCAAAAGCATACGGCAAGGCAGGCACAGTAAAAGGAGCTTTTGGGCTATTTCCGTTCGTTTCTTTTTTTCCCTTCAATGAAGCAGCACTCACCATACCGGCAGGGTTGCCCACAGCAGCAGCTACGCTGGCAAGACCGGCTAACTTAATAAATTCTCTTTTATTCATATACCAGGTATTAAAATCATGATGTAGATAATTATTCAATTTACGACGACCTGCTGTATGCCACAAATACTACACCAATTATTAAAAAAATTTAATCAATGACGGCGTTGTGGCAACTACGTATTTCACGGTTTATTCCTAAAATAACGTCTATAAATCACATTCTTTTGAAATTAATTGTTATTTTACCATAGCTTTCATGTGAAACTTTAACAATTTTTTTTATTTGATTATAAAAACTATTTGTCCCGAAACTACATGATGACGAACTAATATATGTAGTACGCTAACTAACCAGGCCTTCAGAGGGCTTCAACCTTATGCCGATACATATCTCTACACTTAGGGGTGGGTGCTGATACAATATTAAATTTATTAATTATACAATTCATATTCCAATTTATACCATTCGTTGTTCATAATTTTTTTATGCCAGGCAAAATGAGACAATTAGAAGAACATATAAAACAACAACAGCCAGAAACAGACAATTTCACACCATCCTTTTATAGGTTGGGAAATGCCGAAGAGTATAAATCCCTTACCAGCTTATTGAGTAATAACCCGCATATCCGCGTTCATGACCACATCGTATCACAGTTGAAGGAACTCATTAAGATCAGCAACCCGACCAAGCGTTTGACACCTGAAGAGTATGAGCAGCATTTAGCCGCTTATGTTGGAACACAGGCGCTGGAAGAAATCGGAGTATGGGTGTATTATCCATGGGCTGACAGAGTAGTGCACATAGTAGATGAAGAAGATTTTATTGCATTGCGCACAAGCCGCAACCAGCATAAGATCACGAAAGAAGAAATTGAAACACTGCGTACAAAGAAGATCGGCATTATCGGTCTCTCAGTAGGTGGCAGTATCGCGCTTACGATTGCTATGGAAAGAGTGTGTGGAGAGTTGAGACTATCGGATTTTGATAAAGTAGAACTGACCAATATGAACCGTATCCGTACGGGCATACACAATATACAAATATCCAAGGCTGTAGTAGCAGCCAGGGAAATAGCAGAACTGGATCCTTTCATCAAAGTAAAATGTTACCTGGATGGCGCAACAGAGCAGAACCTGGATGACTTTTTTACTGCTGATGGTAATCTGGATGTACTGATAGAAGAATGTGATGGAATCGATATAAAAATTCTGAGCCGGGTAAAGGCAAAAGCTTTGCAAATCCCGGTAATAATGGACACCAATGACAGAGGGATGGTGGATGTAGAACGTTTTGACCTTGAGCCTGACAGGCCCCTGCTGCATGGTTTTATCCCTGCCGATCTGGACCTGGAACGCTTAAAAGGGCTGACTGACGCAGAAAAATTACCCATCTTCCGTCCCATGGTTGCCCTGGATGATATGTCTGCCAGGATGAAATACTCCCTGAGCGAAATTGGTAAAACTATCACCACCTGGCCACAGCTGGCCTCCTCCGTTGTATTGGGAGGTGCTGCTGTTACAGACACCTGCAGGCGCATATTGCTGAATCAATACAAAAGCTCTGGCAGGTATTATGTAGACTTCGAGCAGATATTTGTTTAAATCAAGCTGGTTAGAACATAACTGCATTGCATTCTTTGCAAACGAATGCAATGCAGCTATGTTCCCTCCATCCCTAGTACCAATGCTATTATTAAAGAGTACCCACATGCAAAATCATGATTACAGTAAGGGCATTTAGAGCACCAGACGATCCTGAAGCCTGCCTGAGGTTTTACAACGGCCACCTCCGGTTGTTGGAGATCTATTTTGGGATTGCTAAAATCACGTCCGGTAATGCGGACTGGATGCAACATGAAAATAGTATTGTAATTATTGTTGAAGATGAATCCCGCACCAAAACCTACGGTGGCGCCAGAGTACAGCTGGCTGACGGTGTCATTCCCCTGCCTATAGAAACTGCGATCGGCAAGTACGACAACAAGATCTATGACATGGTGAAACCCGGTAGTGCGGAGATCTGTGCAATGTGGAACTCCAAGGAAGTAGCCGGTATGGGCATCGGTAGCCAGGTACTGGCCAGGGCAGGCGTAGTACTCGCTGCACAGCTGCCAATAGATAATTTTCACGTATTATGTGCACCCATCACCACACGTATCGGAAAGAGAGTAGGATTTATGATCGACGAATCCCTCGGCGATAAAGGCACCTTTTTCTATCCTAAAGACGACTTCGTAGCCACTGCCATGGTGATCAACGACGTCAATACCCTGGAATATGCAGATCCAAAGGAGCGGGAACTTATCTATGATCTGCGCGAACATCTTGTTCAAACCAAAACAGAAGTTGGCCCCAAAGGCTCTTACGAAGTCAGTTATCACCTGGAAATTCCCGACTATCAATATACCAAAGTGCAGAGTGAAAGGTGAATTTTTTCTAAATTTATCGCATGTTCCGGATCATTACCTTATGGTTATTCGCCCTATTATGCTATCTGCATACGCAGGCAGCAGCTCCCTTTGTATATGAGGAAGGCATGCCCCTCACCCGCATAGGCAAATACCTTGAATTATTTACTGACAAGTCAAACAAGCTCGGGATCGGAGATGTGCAACACATTTCCTTTGTCTCACCAGGAGAGAATGTACCTAACCTGCAAATCACACCCTATACCCATTGGGCACGGTTCCATATCGAAAACCCCGGCGCCGCCCGCAAACTGCTGCTGGAAGTAGAATATCCCACCATCGACGATATTACCCTCTTTGAACAAATGCCTGATGGCAGTTACAAAGAAACCAGACTAGGGGAATTCACCCAGTTTCACAACAGAATTTTCGATCATCAGAACTATATATTCCCCCTCGTATTCCAGGCACACAGTACCCATTTGTACTACCTGCGCATCAAGGCGGGAGAACAGTTACAACTGCCTATCTACATTGGTACCAAAGAGCAGATTACGACCAAAAACAGCTCCCGGGGACTTATCTTCGGGTTGTATGTCGGGGTCATCCTCGCTATGTCGTTTTATAACCTCTTTATCTTCCTTTCTACCAAGGATAACAGTTACCTGATCTATGTAGCCTACAATATCTTCGTAGGCCTCACACAAGCTACCCTGCAGGGGTTTGCCTTCCGCTTTCTATGGCCTTCGTGGCCCTGGATGGAAATACATGCCACCGTACTGGTACCCATCTTCAATGGACTAACGGCATTGATGTTCGTACAGCAGTTCCTGCAAACGAAGCAACATTACAGGCGTGGACACAACCTGATCAACTACCTCATTTATGCATACCTGGTATGTTTCATTCCTGCCCTGCTGGATTGGTATACCATTGCGCAGGTGTGGGTACAGCTGGTAGTTTCTGCCGCTGCCGTCATCGTATTTATCGTACCACTCAGGATGAGCCGGATGGGCTATAGCTCCGCCCGTTTCTTTTTGCTGGCATGGTCTGTGTTCCTCGTCAGTGTGATCATATTCGTACTACGCAATATGAACGTGCTGCCATATAATGACTTTACCTATTATGCACTGCAGATCGGCTCAGGAATGGAAGCCCTGCTCCTCTCCTTCGCACTGGCACACAAGATCAATGTATTCAGAGCCGAAGCCCTGCAAGCCTCACAGGAGAATGAGCGCCTTGTAAGAGAGCAGAATATTATACTGGAAGACAAAGTGCATAAACGTACGGAAGAGTTACAGGCCAGCAATGAAGAGCTGAATGTAGCCCTCAAAAACCTGAAAGACGCACAGACACAACTAGTGGAAAGAGAGAAAATGGCATCTCTGGGTCAGCTTACTGCTGGTATTGCACACGAAATCAATAACCCGATCAACTTTGTCACTTCCAATATCAAGCCGCTCAAAATGGATATAGCAGATATTAAAACGCTGCTTAATAAGTACGATGATCTCGCCACCGCCACCGATGTAAAAATGGAACTGCGGGAGATCGCGGCTTACAAACAAGAGATAGACATTGACTATATTCACGAAGAAATAGCCT
Organism: Chitinophaga sp. LS1; assembly: GCF_034274695.1. NCBI lineage: Bacteria > Pseudomonadati > Bacteroidota > Chitinophagia > Chitinophagales > Chitinophagaceae > Chitinophaga > Chitinophaga sp. LS1. Next base: position 2,630,541 of record NZ_CP128362.1, on the reverse strand, counting down.
CACTGATAAAAGGTATTGAAGATGGTGCCACACGTACGGCTGAGATTGTCAAAGGATTACGTACCTTCAGCCGCCTTGACGAAAGTGATGTGAAATCGGTAGACCTGCACGAAGGGCTGGATAGCACGCTGGTACTCCTGAAGAACAGCATTCCGCCAAATGTAACGGTCACGAAGCACTACGGTACACTACCTAAGATTGAATGCTATGCCGGTAAAATGAACCAGGTATTCATGAACATACTGACCAATGCCTTCAATGCGATTAATACCCATTCAAACGGCAGGGAAGAAAGTGTGATCATCACTACCTGGCAGGAAGATGAAATGGCCGTGATCAGTATCAAAGACACTGGTCCGGGTATGACAGAAAAAGTAAAAGAAAAGATCTTCGACCCATTCTTTACTACCAAAGACGTAGGCGAAGGTACAGGCCTGGGCCTTTCTATCGTATTCAGTATCATAGAAAAACATCAGGGACGGATATTCGTTAATACTGCACCCGGGGAAGGTGCAGAATTTATTATATATTTACCATTGAAGATAAACACTATGACCTAGTGTCTTGCTCCGATGGTACCCCCCCAGACAGGAATAGAGCCCTGCAATTAAATCATTATCGTTTTTTGTATAAAACATTAGTGGATGAAAGAAAACCGTATCAGGATTCTCTACATTGACGACGAAGTACACAACCTAAATGCTTTTAAAGCCAGCTTCCGCCGCAGTTATGAAATTTACACAGCAAACTCCGCCCAGGAAGGCAAGCAGTTACTAAAGAGCATCGATGTACACATTATCATCGCTGACCAGAAGATGCCCGTATCTACCGGTGTTGAATTCTTTAATGAGATTAAAGATACCTTGCCTGATCCCATGCGTATCCTGCTCACCGGCTATACCGATGTAGAAGACATTATCGATGCCATCAACAAGGGGCATATCTTCTCCTATATCAAGAAACCATGGGATGAGCACGAGCTGCACAGAACCATTCAGAATGCCTACGAAATATATGCAACCCGCAAACAACTGAAAGAAAAGATCATCGAACTGGAAAAGATCAATGATGAGCTGAACCGCTTTATCTACTCTACTTCGCATGACCTTCGCTCTCCGCTCATGTCTGTACTGGGTATCATTAACCTGAGCAGACTGGATAACTCTGTTACTGACCCTAACGGCTATCTGAATATGATCGAAGTATGTATTCAGAAACTGGATGGCTTTATTCAAAAGATTATTGAATACTATCGCAATTCAAGATTGGATGTGGAGTATGAGAAAATTACTTTTGACCATCTGCTGAATGAATGTATCACACAATTCAAACATCAGAATACAGCGATAGAGTTCCAGGTCAATGTAGACCAGCCGGTTGAATTTAAGGGAGATACTTTCCGAATTAGTGTAATTTTAAACAACCTTATATCAAATGCTGTTAAATATCAGAAACCGGATGAGGTGCATCCAAAAGTGAACCTGGCAGTAAAAGTAGAGCCCCACAAGGCAACGCTGGTAATATCGGACAATGGTATTGGTATATTAAGTGAACACCTGAACAACATCTTCAAAATGTTCTTCAGATCTAAGAATAACAACAAGCCGGGCAGCGGCATTGGCCTTTATATAGTGAAAGAAGCCCTGAACAAGATTGGCGGTACGATCAATGTAGAATCCAAGTATGGAGAAGGTACACAATTTGAAATAAGCATTCCGAACAGAAATGATTTCGATTCCTGATTTACGTGTGATTTTGATAGATGACAATGAAGTGGACCTTCTATTGCATGAAAAGTTGATTGCCATACAGCAGATCAGCCGGACTATACTTGCTTTTAATAATGCCAATAAAGCGCTTGAGTTTCTATCGTCCAATATAACATTACCTCGTATTCCTCCTACCATAATATTGTTGGATATACAAATGCCGGAGATGGATGGGTTTGATTTCCTGGAGGCTTTTGATAGTTATCCTGCTAAGATCAAATCGCAGTGCCATGTGATCATGGTATCCTCTTCGCTTGATTATAGTGATATCAGCCGCACGTATGCCAATCCCATGGTGGTGAAGTTGCTAAAAAAGCCTTTGCTGGCGAAGGAGCTGACAACTGCGGTGGCCGATATTTTCAGAGACTTTTCCTGAGCACAACTTTACTTATCCATTATTAACTTTCTATGGGCACGCCCCCAGTTGCCGAGTTCTGAAATCACGGCAAACAGTGATTCTCCGTGGGGCGTGATCCTGTATTCTACTACAGGAGGGAAAGCATCATATTCGGTGCGTGAAATAATCTTGTTAGCTTCCAGGCTTTTTAGCTCTTTGGAAAGGGTTCTGTCTGTAATGGGAGCCAGCTCTTTGGCGAGCTGGTTGAAACGACGGGGACCAAAGCCCAAATGAATCAGGAGCTGGAGCTTCCACCTGCCACCGAGTACATCAAGGGCATCTTTGACAGGAATGATGTGTTTTCTGCATGTTTCTTTGGTTCGTACGCTCATGGTACAAAAATACGACATATTACTATCCTGTAGGATAGTGCTATCCGGGAATATAGTATCGCCAGCCGCGAGGAGATTGTAGATACTTTTGGGTTAAAATTTAAAAATAAGCATCATGAGAATATTGCATTTGATCACCAGCCCAAGAAAGTCTCAGTCGTATAGCGCACAATTAGGAAATGCCATTGTTGAAAAGCTGACTGCTGCTCATCCCGGTAGCACTGTAGTAATTCGCGACCTGGCCGCAGCACCGTTTCCGCACCTGGAAGAAGCGCATATTCAATCCTTTTTTACCCCTGAAGAAAATAGATCTGCTGAGCAGGTGAGTGCGATTGCACATTCTGACGAAGCAATTGCTGAATTGCTGGCAGCAGATGTAGTGGTAATCGGCGCACCGATGTATAACTTCAGTATTACTTCCAATCTGAAGTCATGGATTGATCATATTGCCAGAAGAGGAAAGACATTTAGCTATGGAGCAAATGGACCGGAAGGATTGGTGAAAGGCAAGAAAGTATATCTGGCTATTTCTACAGGAGGCGTCTATTCTGAAGGAATGATGAAGGTGTATGATTATACAGAAAATTACCTGAGAGCGGTGTTAGGGTTTATGGGCATGACGGATGTGACCGTGGTAAGAGCAGAAGGTTTGAGTGTACCAGGTGTACAGGATACTGCGATGGAAAAAGCATACGAAGCGATTACTGTGTAATTCACCCTGCAATATATTTTTCGAAACCGCACTCCTTTTCCGGGTGCGGTTTTGTTTTTTTTATTCAAAATACGAAATACGGTAAATAAGCCATTGTCTATATTTATTTTAAACAATTGATTTAAAGCATGTTAACCCTCGGCATACAGATTGCCCCCTGTAAAAACATCATAACATGAAACCATCTCCAGGTCCGGTGAACCTGATAGACCTGCATCATTACAGTAACATGCCATTTGGTGAGCACTTCGTATTGCAGGCAGATGCTGTATTTAACTGGCGCTACTCCTTATGGCATCTTCGTAAATACACATGTCGCATTTAAATTTTAATAAACATGAAACGCACAATAGTTGTAACCACATTATTACTCGCACACATTTTTGTACATGCACAGCAAACTAATACTGCTGTAGGCACCTCCAAAGCCTGGGGCAAAGTAGATGGCGTCACCATCGAAGGGCTTGTACAAGGACCTTCTGCAGCTGTAGCAGACCTGCAGATAGCCTGTGTATTTGAATATACCGAAGGCGATATTTTCAACGCCCCTCCTGCCCTGCCAGCAGCACTCAATGGCATGGTATATCTGGATGAAGCCACCAATGGCCTTATCACTGAAATCCGTAAGTCCGGCCAGTTTGCAGGTCATGCATTGGAAACAATTCTCATCACACCACCAGCGGGCAAGATCAAGGCAAAGAAACTGTTGCTCATCGGTCTCGGCGATCGTAATCAATTCACACCCGGGCTGATGACGAAAGTAGGTAGTGTCGCTATGCGTGAAGCACTGTCACTGAATGTAGCTTCTCTGTCATTTGCAAGTGATCTGAAAGATGCGGGTATCGACTCTCCGACAGCACTGGTAGCAGAGAATGTGACCAAAGGTATGCTGCAGGCTTATAAAGTAGCTGAATACCTTAAAAGTAAACACTATGCAGCTTTCAAACCACTGAGCAAAGTGATACTGCTGGCAGGGCCTTCATTCTTCACAGTAGCAGGACAAGGCATTGAGACAGCTATTCAATCATTCCAGTAATTATGAAAGCTGATCTCAATTTTATGCACTCCGCATTGTGGCGGCGGTGATGATAGGTGGCTGGCTGGCCAGGGTACTAGTCAGAAAGTACCGGATCATGCTGGTGGAAAGCGTGCTGCTGATGATGACTGGGGTGCTGGCGATGTTCCTGCCCCTGATGAGTTCCTTTATGTTATATTTGCTGGTATTCATGGTAGTGGTGGCAATGGGACTGCAGAATGCCTTTGGTAAACTCTTTGCCAAAGAGACGCATGGTCCGACCACGATGATGACGGACAATGTAACACAGGCTGCACTTGATCTGGGCAATCTGGTACGTACTGGTTTTAAAGAGCCGGCAGCCATGCAGCGTTTGCGAAATGTCTCCATATTAATCGGAGGCTTTTTGCTGGGATGCCTGATGGGCGCCATTATGGCCAGATACCTGGGATTGACGTCCATCATTGGACCAGGTGTAGCCATCTGTATCTGTTATCTGATGAGGGAAGCACTGCCACGCAAACAGCTGGTATAATATGATGCATGATCTTCAAATAAAAGGAGTGGCCACTTTGGTGGCCCTCCTGTTTTTTATTCCTTCATTTGGACAGGATACCGCGAAAATCAGCGCCCTGTACAGAGATGGGCAACGCCTGATCCTGAAGACAGGTTATGAAAAACAGGATATGGATTCTGCCTGGACCATTGCCAGACAAATAGATTCTCTCAGCAGAAAGATGAACTATCAGGGAGGCATTGGTATTGGTAAACTCCTGACCGCAAAGATCCTGAACGAATCACACAGGGATGATGGCCGTCGTGCTACCAGCATGGAAGCCTACAATATTCTCAGGAAGTATGGTACACCCCGGTTACAGGCAGAAGCCCTGATCGAAATAGGAGGCACTTTTCAAAACAGATCCACCGATCTCCCTGCAAAGATTCTCTACTACGAAGATGCCGTCGACATTTACCGCAGCATCCACGATTACCTGAGCGCAGCCAGTATGCTGGAATTCGTAGGGGATCTCTATAGTGTGAACGGAGAGTATACCAAATCATTACAAACACTTCAGACCGCGTTACAACTTTACAACCAAGTACACTTTATAAGATTACACGGACTCTATAGCCTGATGGGGAATACCTATACTTTTCTGAATGATTTTCCCAACGCACTCCGTTATAACCTCATGGCTATGCAAACGGGAGAACAAGTACATGAAACAGGTATTATCATGAGCCCTATCTACAACCGTCTTGGTATGATTTTTTATACCATAGATCAATATGAACAGGCATTGGAATACTTCAATCGTGGGTTAAAAATTGCTTATTCAAACAGCGATACGAATAGCATACAAAGTATTCAGATCAATATTTCATTTATTCTTCGTAAGCTGGGTCAGTACAAAGCTTCGCTGGATACGCTTCATAAGATAGAATCCCTCATTCCCATTGCTAAAGAAGATGATGACGCCTGGGTAGATCTGTTGACCCGTTATATCAACACCTATCTTGCCATGAAAGATTTTAAAAGCGGAATGCCGTACTTCAATAAGATCGTAACACTGTACAACAGGCAAAAATTATCGCCTTATTTCAGACAGATAAGCAGGCTTGCTATAGCTGGCTATTTGCAGGGTATGGGAAAAATGAAAGAAAGCAAACCCTACCTGGTAGCTTATTCAGAGGATGTCCTGAACCGTGACGAACCAGCCATCAGGTTACTACAAAGCCACCAGTTACTGTATCGTGCAGATTCTGCAGCGGGCGATGTACAAGGAGCACTGGAACACTATAAGCTATATAAATTATTCTCAGATTCTACTACTAATCTGAATAAATCAAGACAACTGGCTGTGCTACAGATCCAGTTTGAAACCAATAAAAAAGACCAGGATATTCAATTATTACGACAAAAGTCAGCATTGCAGGAAGCATCATTACAAAAAGAAATTATATTCAGGAATGTAATCTTTGCAGGAGTATGTGCATTGCTGATTATCCTCGCGCTGACATATAACCGTAGCAGGCTGAAACAACGCAGCAACCTGCAATTGCAACAAAAACAGGAGGAGATCAATAATCAGAATGAATTATTGCGCAAGCTGCTACAGGAAAAAGAATGGTTACTGAAAGAGATTCATCATCGGGTAAAAAACAATTTACAGATTGTAATTAGTCTGCTTAATTCCCAATCCAATTACCTGGACAACCAGGACGCTATCGATGCGATCCGCAACAGTCAACATCGTATGCATGCTATGTCACTGATCCACCAGAAGCTATACCAGACGGACAATCTGGCCAGGATTGACATGAGCTGGTATATCAGGGAACTGGTGGCTTACATGCAGGAAAGTTTCCCGACAAAAGCACAAATACTATTCAACCTGGATATTACCCCACTGGAATTAGATGTTGCACAGGCTGTACCGCTGGGACTTGTGCTGAATGAGTCAGTGAGCAATGCCATCAAATATGCATTCCCCGGAACACGTCAGGGTATTATTGAAATTTCGCTAAAAAACATAGATGAGCAGCACTGGCAGCTTCGTATCTTCGATAATGGAACAGGACTGCCTGAGCAATTTAACATCGATAATACATCATCACTTGGCATGAACCTCATGCGTGGGCTGAGTGAACAGCTGGATGGTACATTTGAGGTGACGAGTGAGCAAGGTACTGTCATTACAATAGTTTTCCCCGCTGCGCAAAAAGAAATGATATGAAGATATTGATTGTAGAGGACGAGTTTATTGTAGCAAACGATTTGCGGCTGATGCTGCAGAAAGCAGGATATACGGTAGTCGGCATAGCATCGGGCGTGGTACAGGCCCGCAAGCTGATTGAGAGTAAACAACCTGACTGGATGCTGATAGATATTATACTCAAAGGCGACCTGACGGGCATTGATCTGGCGAGGGAGCTGATGACACAGCGCTTACCTTTCCTTTTTATTTCAGCGAATACAAACCAGGATATACTGGAAGCGGCTAAGACCACGAACCCGTATGGCTTTCTTGTAAAACCATTCAGGGAAAAGGATCTGCTGGTCATGCTGGATATTGCCTTCTTCAGACATGAATTAGAAGCAAAGCAACAACAGCCGGCAGTACTACAGGATACAGGGATGGTAGGCCGGAGCAGGGCATTTTCAAATGTATTGGCCCACATCAGCAAAGTAGCACCCAGCAATACCTCTGTGCTCATCACCGGCGAAAGCGGTACAGGCAAGGAAAAAGTGGCAGCAGCAATACATAGGGCTTCTTCCCGCAGTCATCAGCCAATGGTGACGGTAAACTGTGCAGCATTGCCTTTATCACTGGTAGAATCAGAGTTGTTTGGATATGAGAGAGGGGCTTTTACAGGTGCAAACCAGCAACGGATCGGGAAGTTTGAACAGGCAAATGGAGGTACCGTATTTTTAGATGAAATAGGTGAATTGCCCTTAGAGGCACAGGTAAAACTGCTGCGGGTATTGCAGCAGCGGGAGGTAGAGCGATTAGGAGGACAGGCAATTATACCTATTGATGTGCGGATCATTACTGCTACAAACAGGAATTTAGAGAAAGAGGTGGCTGAAGGAAGATTCAGATTGGATCTGTATTACAGATTGAATGTGTTTCCCATAGAAGTGCCCCCATTGCGGGAGCGGAAAGAGGATATAGAACCGTTAGCATATTATTTTTTAGAGAAGTTTGGGAAGACAGTCAATAAGATCAGCGCAACTGTATTGCGACAAATGAAGGAATATCCCTGGCCGGGGAATATCAGGGAACTGGAGCACCTGATCGAAAGACAGGTATTGCTGGCAGAGGGATCGGAGATCACTTCGATTGATTTGCGGTCACAACCAGATATTACGCCAGTGGCTTCGTCGGAGGTGATCAAGACCATGGAGGAGATGGAGAAGGAGCATATTATCAGGGCGCTGCGCGCCAGTCATGGCAAGGTGAGTGGTGCAGGAGGAGCTGCCGCAGCCTTGGGTATAGCTGCGCAGACCCTATTTGCAAAGATGAAGAAGTTTGGTATTCAGCAAACCTATCAATGAGTTATTCTACACCGTCATACATACTTTCCCACAAAACAGCATGCGTCAAAGCCTATACTTTTTACGGTAATTTTAGTGAAGATCTTATTGGGACTATATTATATCCTGTTCAATTCATATAAATAATTGTTATAACACTACTATTTTTAGGCTGAATACCTATATTTGTAATAGTGGAAACTGTGAACAATTTAAGGAACTCGTCGTTAAAGAGGATAATATGGTTGCTGCTGATTACAGTATTTACTGTAGGCGCATGCCGTTATTCGTACGCTTTTTACAAATCCTATAATATCGAGAATGCCAGTGACGAAGCGCCTATCGGCGACTTTGGGGATAACTGTGTAAAAAAAGGCGGCAAAGAACTCTTCTCATTTTATGAAGACGGCCTCAGCCTTTCCACACTTACCTGGGCCTCCCCCCTTTCTGTACATTGGGAGACCTATAGTTTTAGCATTTTTAAAGAACCCCTCAGGGATGTGCTGACCCCTCCTCCACTTTTATTCATTTAAATCCTGATCAGGCTTCGTTACCGTCATAACACACCAGTATATATAGTAATACTACATCATCAATTCATTACTAGAATAAACTTTGTTTATGAAGAAGAAGAAGAAGCATGCGGATGCTCCGTCACCCTGGCAAAGGTTGGTGAGGTTGTTACATCACGAACGAACCTCTATTAATTACATTTTTATTTATGCCGTACTTATCGGCATCATTGGTCTCACGCTGCCGTTAGGAACAACGGCTGTCTATAACTTGCTGTCCAACGGTTCTATGTATAGTTCTACCTATATCTTAATAGCGGTAGTACTGACAGGTATCGTGATTGGGGGTGCACTATTGATCGGACAACTGACGCTTGTTGAATTTCTCGAGCAGAAGATATTTGCCAAAGCGGCCATGGAGTTCGCGTATCGCCTGCCCCGTATCAAAAAGGAAGAAATAAATGGTGAACATCCACCAGAACTGGTGAACCGTTTCTTTGATATTCTCACTATTCAAAAAGGCCTGACTAAATTGCTGGTGGACATTGTAGCTGCATCCGTCCAGATATTTTTCAGTGCCATACTCCTCTCCTTTTACCACCCTGTATTTATGGCGGTGGGGTTATTTGCTATTGCCGCCATCGCATTGGTGCTCATACTCTATTTCAGACATGGGGTCAATACCAGCATTGACGAATCCGGCTATAAATATGAGCTGGTCGCTCACCTCGAAGAGGTAGCAGCTGATCTGGACACCTACCGTGGCCATCCTGAAAAGATGGACCAGGTATGTAAAACCACTGACGAGATCACCGCTAAATATCTCATGGCCCGTAATGATCACTTTAATGTACTGAAGAAATTCTTCGTCAGTTCTGTAGCACTACGCACCATCCTGATGGGCGGTCTGTTGCTGATGGGATCATTTTTCGTAGTAGAAAGAGAAATGACTTTCGGTCAGTTTGTAGCTGCGGAAGTGATCGTGGTACAGATTAGTTATGCTATTGAAAAACTAATGACTAGTCTGAATACAGTATTTGACATGGTAACCGGCGCAGAGAAACTGGCTGTAGTCACTGATCTTGAAATAGAGGAGGGCAAATAATATGGCACAAAATAGTTTACATCATAAACACATGGAGGCTTTGAATACACAGTCACAAGCCGAACTCATTCAGATAAATGGATCGCAAATGCTGGGCAAGATCATGAGCATCTGCCTCGTCATATTCTTTATCATCCTGCTCCTGCCCTGGCGCCAGACCATTCCAGGCAAAGGAACTGTCACCGCGCTAAGGCCTGAAGACCGTCCTCAGACTGTGCAGAACCAGATAGGTGGGCGGATTGAACACTGGGCCGTGCGCGATGGTCAGGAAGTAAAAAAAGGGGATACGATCCTGGTGATCTCAGAGACCAGCCAGTCTTACTTTGACCCTGAATTGCCAGAGCGGCTCGCAGAACAGCTGGAAGCCAAAAAGAACAGCGAAAGCGCTGCCGTACAGAAAATGGAGGCAACAGCTGCTCAGATCCAGGCCATGAACCGTGGATTGCAATACCAGTTGTCCGCTGCCGAAAATAAGGTGCGTCAGTCTGAAAACTATGTGAAGATGGACAGTGCTGACCTGGTAGCTGTACAGAATTATTACGAAACATCTAAAGCCCGTCTGGAACGGTACGAATCCGGCTATAAGAATGGCCTGTTCTCACTGACTGACATTGAAACCCGCCGCCTCAAACTGCAGGAAGACAATGCCAAAGTGATCGGACAACAAAACAAATTGAACAACTCCAAACAGGGCTTACTAAATGCACTGATTGACCTCGACAATATCAGGGCCAAGTACCAGGAATCACTGGCCAAAGCCCAGTCGGATATGAGTTCTGCTCTGTCAAGCCGTGCAGGCGTAAAAGGAGATATTGCCAAACTACGCAATGACATCTCCAATATCACGATACGCCGTGGTCTATATGTAGTACGTGCACCACAGGACGGATATGTGGTAAAAACACTGAAAGCTGGTATTGGCGAAAATATCAAAGAAGGTGAATCCATTGCAACACTACAACCACTCCATCCACAGGTGGCGGCAGAATTATATGTAAATGCCATGGACGTGCCCCTGATCCTGGATACGAGTGATGTTCGATTACAGTTTGAAGGCTGGCCATCAGTGCAGTTTTCCGGATGGCCTTCAGTAGCGGTAGGAACATTTGCGGGCAAGGTATGGGCGATTGACAGGATCAGTAGTAATGGTGGTAAATACAGATTGCTGATAAAACCTACTACGCCGGTTCCTCAAAATGATGAGGCCTGGCCTATTCAGCTCAGACAGGGTTCTGGCGTATATGGTCGTATTATTCTTCGATCAGTGCCGCTGTGGTATGAAATCTGGCGACAACTGAATGGTTTCCCGCCAAGTTTGGAGAAAGAGCCTTCAACAAAGGATTCAAATAGTAAGAAATGATGAAGAAATTAAGCTATTATTTAATTGCCGGCTTACTGCTGTTTTCGTGGGAATGTGCTTATGCGCAGGATACGGCCAGAATCTTTTCGCTGGGGGATCTGGAAGATATCGTTTTCATGAATCATCCTATCGTAAAGCAGGCGGCTTTATTGAGCGATGCGGCAAAGGCCGGCGTGCTGCAATCAAAAGGAGAATTTGACCCGACATTGAAATCTGCTTTCGGACGTAAATTATTTGGTCATACTACATACTATAATAACTGGCATAATGAACTGAAGGTACCTTTATACATTGCCGGTGCTGATCTGAAAGTAGGCTATGACCGCAACACGGGTGTGTATACAAATCCTGAAACACATACGACTGATGCAGGTCTTGTAGCAGTTGGGTTGAACATACCACTAGGTGCAGGGTTGCTGATTGATGCGCGGCGTAGTACGCTCTGGCAGGCAAAAGCCATGCTGAACTATGCAGAAGCAGATAAAGTGAAACAAATAAACAGCGTGTGGTTTGGTGCCGTAAAAGATTACTGGAACTGGTACTATGCCTTCAGGGAATATGTGTTGATTAAAGAAGGGCTGGATCTTGCCACAAAGCGTTTTAAAGCACTGACTAATCAGGCATTGCTGGGTGATAAACCTGGACTGGATACCATCGAAGCAAGCATCACGGTACAGGACAGGGAGATCCAGCTGGCTAAGAGTGAGATAGAAGTAAAGAATGCGATGCTGGTACTTTCCAACCATCTCTGGAACGAGAAAGGTACACCGCTGGAGCTACCCAAAGACGCGATTCCACAGGAGTCAAATCAGCAACTGCAATTGCCAGACAGAGTACTGCTGGACTCTTTACTTGGATTAGCCGATATGCATCCGGAGCTGGTAAAGCTGCGTGCAAAGGGAGAGCAACTGGATGTAGAACGCCGGTTTGCACAGGAGAAGCTGAAGCCCAAGATCAACATCAATGGATCATTGCTGAGCAGACGTACAGATTTTGGTTCTTATGTACCGGATTATTATGACTTTGGATGGAGTAATTACAAGATAGGTGTCGATTTTGCTTTCCCGTTGTTCCTGCGTGCAGAGCGGGGAAAACTGAAACAGGTCAGATTTAAACAGCAGCAGGTAGATTACGATCTGATGCAATCCGGACGCGAGATTAACAATGATATCACGGCCTCATTTAATAGCCTCACAGCTTATCAGTCACAGCTAATCGTGCAGGTGCGGAGTATTAATAACCAACAGGCATTATTAGCAGGTGAATTGCAGAAATTTGATCTGGGAGAGAGTACGCTGTTTTTGATTAATAGCAGGGAAAGTAAGCTGATAGATATGAAAATCAAGAGAGAGAGTATCATATCGGGGTATCAGAAAAAGCTGGCTGAATTATATTATAAAGCTGGAACCAGACAGCAATTATAAGAATAAAAAGACCGTCTCAAAAGGAGACAGTCATCAATAATTTAAGCCTCGCAGTGTTCTGGGTGGCATTGATAGTGGCAGGATTCGTCAAGGGGTATCTTTCTGTAGATCACCCTGAAAATAGCTTTTACCATGTGATGGCGGCGGCACGACCTTACCTGGAGGCATTTACCGCTGCGGGGCTGGGGGTAATGATCGCACTGGGGGCCATATGTGTGATTTATTTAAGGCATAGTGCAGAGAATAAGCAGGTTACATTAAAATAAGTAACCCTCCGAAGAATCGCATGTGAGAATTATGGTTTAAGCTGTTTCCTTTAGTGGGAGCGGGTGGAGATGCTTATTCCCCCTCCGCTAAAGTGAGATATTATTAGATAGCTATGTAATATTATCTACATTATTTACCTTTGCGTCTTCGCATTTAAAAAGAAAAGTCGTATGAGTCGTTATAATGAGTATCTCAATGAAATTGAGGAAAGAAAAGGTCAGGACCTCCATCCCAAGCCGATTGATGGCGCAGAATTACTAAGTGAAGTCATCGCGCAAATTAGAGATCTTGACAATGTGCACAGAAAAGATTCTCTTAACTTCTTTATTTACAACGTATTGCCAGGAACTACTCCTGCTGCTGGTGTAAAGGCTCAGTTTTTAAAGGAAATCATTCTTGGTACTGCCGTAGTTGAGGAAATTTCCCCATCTTTTGCTTTTGAGCTATTATCACATATGAAGGGTGGTCCTTCCATCGGGGTGTTGCTGGATCTGGCGCTGGGTGAAGATGTCGCTATTGCGAAAAAAGCTGCAAATGTGCTGAAAACGCAGGTTTTCCTCTATGATGCCGACACAGACCGTCTGAAAGAAGCATTCAAAAATGAAAATGAGATAGCTAAAGAGATCCTTGAAAGTTATGCTAAAGCGGAATTTTTCACTAACCTCCCTGAACTGCCTGAAGAAATTAAGGTAGTAACTTTCATAGCTGGTGAAGGTGATATTTCTACTGACTTACTCTCTCCGGGTAATCAGGCACACTCCAGATCTGACCGTGAATTGCATGGTAAATGCATGATCACTCCCCAGGCACAGGCCGAAATCAGGGCGCTGCAGGCACAACATCCTAACAAGAGCGTGATGTTGATTGCTGATAAAGGCACCATGGGCGTAGGTTCATCAAGAATGTCTGGTGTAAATAACGTGGCCCTCTGGACGGGCAAACAGGCAAGTCCTTATGTTCCATTTGTGAACATTGCCCCGATTGTAGGTGGTACAAACGGCATTTCTCCAATTTTCCTCACGACTGTTGACGTAACCGGTGGTATCGGTATTGACCTCAAAAACTGGGTGAAAAAGGTAGACGAAAATGGTAAACTTGTTCGCAATGAAGCTGGTGAGCATATTCTCGAGGAAGTATACTCTGTTGCTACCGGCACAGTTCTTACCATCAACACAAAGACAAAGAAACTTTACAACGGCGATAAGGAACTGATTGACATTTCTAAGGCACTGACGCCTCAGAAAATGGAATTTATCAAGGCTGGCGGATCATATGCTATCGTGTTCGGTAAAAAGATCCAGACCATAGCGGCTAAGATCCTCGGTATTGAACCTACCGCTGTATTTGCACTGCCAAAAGAAATTTCTCACGAGGGCCAGGGTCTGACAGCAGTAGAAAAGATCTTTAACAAAAATGCGGTTGGTATTACTCCGGGCAAAGTATTACATGCCGGTTCAGATGTTCGTGTAGAGGTAAATATCGTAGGTTCTCAGGATACGACCGGTCTGATGACTGCCCAGGAACTGGAATCTATGGCTGCCACTGTGATTTCGCCAATTGTTGACGGTGCTTACCAGTCAGGCTGTCACACCGCATCAGTATGGGACAAGAAGGCGCAGACAAACATTCCAAAACTCATGAAATTCATGAATGAGTTTGGATTGATTACTGCCCGTGACCCGAAAGGTGAATATCATTCCATGACAGATGTAATTCACAAAGTACTCAACGATATTACGATAGATGAGTGGGCAATCATCATTGGTGGTGACTCTCACACAAGAATGTCTAAAGGTGTTGCTTTTGGGGCTGACTCAGGTACCGTTGCCCTGGCATTGGCTACTGGTGAAGCATCCATGCCAATTCCGGAGTCAGTGAAAGTAACCTTCAAAGGAGAAATGAAGGATCACATGGATTTCCGTGATGTTGTACACGCTACACAGGCGCAGATGCTGCAGAAATTTGCCGGAGAGAACGTTTTCCAGGGCAGAGTGATTGAAGTACACATCGGAACACTCCCTGCTGACCAGGCTTTCACCTTTACTGACTGGACCGCAGAGATGAAAGCAAAAGCTTCCATCTGTATTTCTGAAGATGATACCCTGATTCAATCACTGGAAATTGCGAAAGGCAGAATCCAGATCATGATCGAAAAAGGCATGGATAACAGCAGGCAGGTACTGCAGGGATTGATCAATAAAGCTGATAAGAGAATCGCTGAGATTAAATCAGGTGAAAAGCCAGCTTTAACACCAGATACGAATGCTAAGTATTACGCTGAAGTGGTAGTGGATCTGGATATCATCGTTGAACCAATGATTGCAGACCCTGATGTGAATAATGACGACGTTTCTAAGCGTTATACCCACGATACCATCCGTACACTCTCTTACTACGGTGATAAAAAAGTGGATCTTGGTTTCGTAGGATCCTGCATGGTACACAAGGGCGATTTGAAAATCGTTTCTCAAATGCTCAGGAACCTGGAAAAACAGAAAGGTAAGGTTGAGTTCAATGCTCCGCTGGTGGTAGCAGCTCCAACTTACAATATCATTGATGAATTGCAGGTAGAAGGAGATTGGGAAATATTGCAGAAATATTCTGGCTTCGAATTCAACGACAATGCTCCGAAAGGCGCTGCACGTACAGAATACGAAAACATGATGTATCTCGAGCGTCCGGGTTGTAACCTTTGTATGGGTAACCAGGAAAAAGCAGCTAAAGGAGATACAGTAATGGCCACATCAACCCGTCTTTTCCAGGGTAGAGTTGTGGAAGATTCCGATCGTAAAAAAGGAGAATCTTTGCTTGCTTCCACACCAGTAGTTGTTCTTTCTGCTATCCTTGGAAGAATTCCTAATATGGAAGAATATAAAACGGCTGTAGAAGGTATCGATCTGACAAAGTTCGCACCTCCTTTGAAAAATCTGGTTTCTAGTCCGGTAGGTAAAGACAGTCTGTCTTATTAATACTACTATACGAAAGGCGTCTCATCATAATTGATGAGACGCCTTTTTATTTCTATTCCTTCACATCCCACCATAACAACATTAACATCGAAGGACTGCGCTATTTAGTAGCTTCCTGATTAATAAAATCTGTAAGATGTATACCGGGAGAAAGACCGAGTTTTTTTCGTAACCGGTAGCGCGCAATTTCAACTCCTTTTAAACTGATATTGAGAAACTGTGCCATTTCTTTAGATGAAAGTCCCATTTTCAGGTAAGCACAGGTTTTCAGGTCGGTTGAGGTGAGATCGGGATAAGTTAATTTCATTTTGCTGAGAAACTGGTTATGTACCTGATCAAAATGAATGGCAAACTGTTCCCAGTCATTTTCACGTTTTTCTTCGTCACTAATCAGCTTAAGTACTTTTTTAAAATCATTACGGCTTTCTTTAACTGATAGTTTTTGTGTGGCAATGGAAAGTTCATCTTTGATTTTACCCAGCAAACGGCCTCTTTTATAGAGATGCATAGTAGTAGCCGCAAGCTCTTTATTTTTATAGATAACTTCTGTTTCCAGCCGTTCATTTTTCAGATGAATGATTTCCTGTTCGTTGTTTTTGATCTCCAGCTCATGCAGGTATTTTAACTGGGCCTCTTCTTTCTCAAACTTTTCTTTTTGTATGCGGAGTCTGTTATGATGCAACCTATTTAAAAAAAGTATGAGTGCAACAAACAATATGATGTACATCAATAAGGCCCATCTGGTCTGGTACCATAAAGGTAATATTTCAAATGAATAGACAACAGGTAGCGATATATTACCGCGATTGTCTTTCGCTCTTAATTCGAAACGATAGTTCCCATAAGGGAGATTGATATAGTCCTTAAAATTTTGTGTTGACCACGCAGACCATTCCTCATCAAGTCCTGACAGACGGTAGCTATACAAAACCTTAGCAGACTCTCTCACCTGGTTAGAAGCAAATTCAAAATGGAAAGCACTGTAACCGGCGGGCAAATTATGTATATTAGCGGGATACTGCGTTTCTGAAAGTTGACCTTTATATACAAAATAATCACTGAAAAGTAGCGAATCTCTTTTAAAATGGGTGACTACTTTGGTTAACCGGGCAGACAGATTACTATCTGGTTCTATATATTTATTATAATTGAGATGAATAATGCCTCTGTATGCAGCAATAAATATGTTGTTATCATTATAAGGATAAATCTTCTCAAAACCACCTACCAGCAGCCCCTGTAGTTCAGGAAAATATTTGATGGTTTTTTTTTCTGCTACCCCGAACTTATCCCCTGAAGCAAACCATATCTTCCCGGTAGCATCTGATACCATATACTGGACAGGCAATTTCCCAAATACAGGAGCGTATTTTACAGATGTTTTAAAAGTCTGACTATGCTTATCAAATTCGTAAATACCCTGACTGGTTGCAAACACGATGTGGTTGTTTATTTTAAAAACATAATTGCCCAGTGCACCGGGCAGGCCCTCTGCATTAGTAAACAGCCTGATAGATTTCACGGAATCAAATTGAGGCGAAAACTTTATCTGGTAAATACCGCGGTAGGGATGTGAAGCCCAGACAATATTGTTCTCATCATCTATTTCTATAAAGCGTAATGGTTCATTGAGGAAATTATGATAAAGTGGAACAGTTTCCAGTTTTCCTTTTCTTTGTCGAAACAGTTGCAGTCCTTCATAAGTTCCCGCAACCAGATAGCCTGGTTTGGGTAAACGTCTGAATTGCCACACTCCTTTTTGATTGTCATTGATAAAGCTGGCACCATGCTGCTGTATACTCCAAACCCCATCATGATGGCCCATCAGTATCATTCCGTTGATTGTATCAATATCCCATGTTTGTCCTTCCGAGTGAGGCACTAAAGAAAATGTTCCGCGTGAAAGAGAAATATCTTCAGATGCAGGCAAACTTAGCTGCGTATAATATAAACCTTCTGCAGATCCTATATATAAAGAATTATTCAGGATACGAATGGTGTAGGCAGATGTTGATGGCAGCTTATCAGATTTTATCTTTTGTATAGCAGAGGCTGAATAGATCATATCAATACCTTCATCCAGTCCTGCCCAGAGATTGGACTCATGGTCTGTAAAAAGGGTTCTGATATTGTTATCCTGAATTCCCTCGTGCATAGACAAATGTCTAATGGTATGGCCGTTTCTGTCAATGAAATAGATGCCATTGGAAACAGTTCCAAGCGCGTAAGTATTTGCATTTATCCTTCCAATACAATAAAGTTGATCTTTAAAAATAGCACTATCTATTACAAGAGGGATCTGTTTTTGACTGTTCATCAAAAACAATCCATTTTTCCAGGATGCAATTAATGTAGTATCCTTATTATAGTGATACATAGCCATGATAGAATGCCCTGGTTGGATGACAGCAGGTTTCCACTGTCCCTGTGTGTATTGAAACAGCTTCAGGGTAGTTTCATCCTGCGCATATAAATGCTGGTCATAAACAGCCATATAGATCCACCGGGAACCTTCTCTTATGTTATATACTTCCATTTTCCCCTTTAAGGGATCGTATCTGAAAATTTTATGTAAAGACCTGAAAAAAACGGCGTTTTCATACGTAACAATATTCCATACGTCTGCAAAGGCCCGATCTGCAGGTGGAATCAGAGATGCAAGGGAATGGTATACCAGAAGCCCATTCTCATCAGGGAAAAAATAGCCCAGTGCATCCTGTCCGCCTACGTAAATTCTGTCATCCCGGGCTATTGCCAGGGAACGTAAGAACGTTTTGTTAGGTAATAAATATTTTTTCCATTCATGACCATTAAAACATAACAAACCCACATTATTGGCAAAATAAAGATTACCAAACCGGTCTTCCTGAATATTCCATGTCTGAGCCTGAGCACGCGTTATTTCTCGTGTATAATTCTTTATCTCGGCCAAACCGATTGTGTTTTGACCAATAGCCCATACAGGTAGTAAGAATAAGAAGGTGAGCAGATATCTGTAAAGAAAAAATGGAGCACTCATCATTTGAACAACCCCGTAAAACTGCGTAAAACATTCAAAAAGCAGTACATAAGCTGTGTTATCAATTTGTTATGCATTAAGTGATTGATTATCAATATTGAAATTGATTCTGTAGGGTTATTGTAGGGGCGCAGAATTTCTCCCGGCCTGAGTCGGAAGATATCTTTGCATCCTCCTTTTTCGCCTTGAGTGAGGCTTGCAGGTTAAAGCTGGACTGTAAATATTTAAAATCAATTATCAAATTATGAATGCAAAAATTAAGAATTTCCAAACGGGAACAAAACGAACACGTTGGTTAGGCACGTTGTTTTTTACGACTTTATTGATAGGAAGCGTAACTGCACAGCAGGTTAAAATAAGCGGACTGGTAAAAAATGAAGCGAATAATCCGGTTCCTAATGTAAGTGTAGTAATTGAAGGGACGGGTGTGGGAACAAACACCGACCAGGAAGGCAGATATGCTATAATGGCAATCGATGGAGCCATACTTCGTTTTTCTTATGTAGGAAAAAGAACACAGACCGTAAAGGTAGTACCAGGTCGGCTTAGCTACAACATTGTAATGACGGATTCCACGAGTGCTTTACAAGGCATTGTAGTGACAGCACTGGGTATAAAAAGAGAAGAAAAAGCACTGGGATATGCTACACAGTCTATTGCCGGTGAAAAGCTGCAAACTGTTAAGGGGGTAGATCTTGGTACATCACTTACTGGCAGGATTGCTGGATTAATGGTAAAGAACAGTACTGAATTTGCAGAAGCTCCTGACTTACAGATACGCGGAGAAAGTCCCCTGTTGGTTGTGGATGGTGTTCCATATGGCAATATGACCCTGAGGGATATTTCACCGGATGATGTTGAAAGCATCAACGTATTAAAAGGAGCCACAGCAGCAGCATTATATGGTTATCGCGGCGCCAGCGGTGCTATCATGGTTACCACCAGGAAGAGCAGTCGTAATAAAGGCCTCAGTGTTTCTGTTAACAGTGGTATTATGTTCACAGCCGGCTTTCTTGCCATCCCGGAACTTCAGTCTGTCTATGGCCGTTCGATCAACACTGCCAACAACACGTATAACAGGTCAAGCAGTGGCTCGTGGGGAGCTCCCCTGGAAGGACAGGATGTGATTCAATGGGACCCGGTGTCCAAAACTATGAAGTCTATGCCATTCATAGCAAGAGGAAAAAACAACTTTAAGAACTTCCTGGATCAGGGCTATATTCTCAATAACAACATTAGTGTTATACAGCAGGGTGAATTGGGTAGCTTCAGGGCTTCCGCAACCTGGGTAAAAAACAAAGGACAATATCCGAACTCTATGTTTGATAAAGTCACTTATAGTATGGGTGGTAACATCAAAATCAAAGGGTTTGAGCTGACATCGACCATGTCCTATAATAAGCAATTCTCGCCCAATATCGGATTCAATGGTTATACAGCATATGACCCTATGTATACCATGCTGGTATGGTCAGCCCCGGATTGGGATGTAAGGGATTACAAAAACTACTGGCTGGTTAAGAATGAGAGCCAGAACAATAGTTATAAGGGAACTAATAACAACCCTTATTTCGACCGTTATGAACGTATTCATAGTCTCAATAAAGATATCTTCAACGGATCCCTGGCAATGAACTATGAATTTACTCCCTGGTTAAAAGGTATTTTCCGTACCGGTTTTGATACTTATAGTAACGCACAGGAAGTGCGTGTTTCAAAGGGATCATTGGTTAGTGCCGGTGTTGCCACAGTAATACTAAATGGAACACAAATATGGGGGGAATCCGGTAACGGTTCTTTCAATAAGGGATTGGGCAGAGGGTATAGTCTGAACAATGACCTTTTGCTGAATGCGAATGGCCAGATAGGTAGTTTTCATCTGGACGGCTTTGTGGGTGGAACTTTGTTTTACCGACGGGATGAAGGCATGGAGGCATTTACAAAGGGGGGACTTTCTATTCCGGGATTTTATTCGCTGAAAGCTTCTGTAAATAATGCGGTGGTAAATTCTTCCCTGAACCGCCAGCAGGTGAACAGTTTATTTGGAAGGATTGGTACTTCATGGAAAGGAATAGCTTTTGCAGAAGCGACCCTTCGTAATGACTGGAGTTCTACTTTACCATCCAGTACACGTTCTTATGTGTATCCTTCTTTCTCTGCCAGTTTTGTACCCTCAGAAATAATGCCTAAAACAAACTGGTTTAACTTCTGGAAAATACGTGGATCCTGGACTAATTCCAAAACACCTGCGGCAGTATACGATATCAATTCCGTATATACTATTACCAATAATGCATGGGGCAATCTAAGTGCTGCAGCTTTACCCGGCAGCATACGGGGCACAGATGTAAAGCCTGAATCAGCTTCTACTTTTGAAGTGGGTACTGCTGTAAACATTTTAAGCAACAGGGTATCAGTGGATGTTACTTACTATAGCAAAAGGATGTATAACTTCCTGCGTTCTACTGGTATTAGTCCTGCTTCGGGTTATACAAGCAATTATGTAAATATCAGCGAAGAAATTACCCGCCGTGGTTATGAGGTAGCAGGTAATGTTACTGCAATCGCCAAACAAGATCTTAAATTAGACATCGGCATTAACTGGTCTACTTATGCACGTTATTACACCAAACTGGACAAACAATTTTCCGAAGACAAGCCATGGGTTAAAGTAGGTCAACGTGCAGACGCTTATGTATTGAACGATTATCAGAAAGATCCTAATGGTAATATTATCCACAGCAACGGCCTGCCGTTATATTCTTCCTATACGTCCCGCTTTGGTTTTTCCGATCCTGACTGGATATGGGGAGCAAATGCTACTCTGCGTTATAGGAACTGGCAGTTTTCTATTGCTGCAGACGGCCGCGTGGGAGGACTTGCACAGACGACCACAGAAATGTATATGTGGCGCGCAGGTTCACATCCCAAATCTATTATACCGGAACGTTATACAGAATATGCACAAGGAAAAGCGACTTATATCGGTAAAGGTGTAAAAGTGGTTTCAGGTGCAGCAACTTATGATACCTATGGAAATATTGTATCAGATACACGTACTTATGCAGCCAATGACGCACCTGTTTCTTATAGTACCTATCTGAACAACCAGCATAAAGGTACGGCCTGGGGCGGTTATGCATCACCGGTAGATGTATATAGTACTACTTTCCTTAAAATAAGAGAAGTAGCCTTAACCTATAATCTGCCATCAGCAATAAGTAACCATATTAATGCAAAAAAAATCTCTATATCTGCAACAGGACAAAATATATTTCTCTGGTCTAAAAAATTCAAATATTCTGATCCGGATGGTGGCGTAGACAACTTCAGCGATCCTTCACAACGTTATGTGGGAATGAATCTGAAAGTTGATTTCTAAAAATAAAAACAGGAAGCCTCATACATAAGAATTATACAAAAAAATATCATGAAAAATATAATGAAATTATTAAGCATAGCAGCTTTGATAATAATTACAGGCTGTAGTAAGTTTGATGATATCAATATCAATCCCGATACCACCACACAGGTAAGCGCCTCTATGGTTTGTACCAATGTAATTTTACAAATAGCCAAATTTGGCGGAAGCGATAGTAAATCATTTATTTCAGAGAATGCACTGCCTAAATATGTAGGATATGCCAATGAGGGACAACTGGATGCCCAGTATAACAATCTTGGGAATGGTAGCTTTGGGTTAATGACAATTCTTCCCAACATTGATAAAATGCTGGAATATGCTGCGGGTAGTACAATGGAAAACTCTTATAAAGGCTTAGCTAGTTTTGCCCGTGCATTTATGTTCTATAAGCTAAGCATGGAAATGGGAGATATACCTTACAGCGATGCGAATAAGGCATCATCAGGATCTTACAGACCCCAATATGATAAACAGGAAGATGTATTCAAAGCTATATTGGATGAGTTAAATAAAGCTGACGGATATTTTGCTAATGGACAGGCCTTCACTGGTGATCCAACTCCATACAACGGAGATCCGGCCAAATGGCGTCGTGCAACGAATGCCTTTGCATTGAAAGTACTTATGAGTCTGAGCAATAAGGCAGATGATAACGTTCTGGATATCAAAAACAGGTTTATTACTATTGTCAACAAAGGATTTCTGCTGGAAAGCGGAACCGGCTACTGGGGATTACAATATTCAACACAAAATAAGCACCCACTGTCCAGCACCAATGATATGTTCACCAGCCGAACACTACTTAGTTCCCTCACTATAGACAACCTGAAGAAATTCAATGACAGGCGTATGTATTATATCGCCGAGCCTTCCCTGAAGCAGATAGCTAACGGTAAAACCGCAAATGATTCGTCTGCATATGTTGGTCTTGATGTTTCAGTGCCATACGATACTATGAACGCCGGCCATAGCAGAAATGAGTATTCTGTCATCAACAAACGTTACCTGGAAGAAGTTGCAACAGAGCCAAGGCGTCTGCTAACCTATGCAGAACAGCAATTAATTCTGGCGGAAGCAAGCGTTCGTGGCTGGATAACTCCCGGTACTGCACAAGTATACTACGAACAGGGAGTAAGTGATGCACTGGCAGCTTTCATGAATGTTACTTCATCATATGCACATGGCATGAGCATTGACCAGTCTTACATTAACGGTTACTTTACAGGGGAAGCTGCTTTCAAAACCCTTGTACAGGATCAGTTACAGCAGATATGGATGCAGCGTTATTTACTCAACTTTATGCAGGATGCGGAAACCAGCTACTTTGAATACCGTCGCAATGCTTATCCGGTGTTTCCTGTAAATCCAGTGAGCAGCCTCAATGTCAACAATAAAAACGGCATTCCCATGCGTTGGCTATATCCAACATCTGAGACGAATTATAACCGTGAGCATCTGGTAGATGCGCTTAACCGGCAGTATGAAGGTTATGATGAAATCAACAAACTGATGTGGTTATTGAAGTAATGTTATGACTTAACCGTATAACCGAGGCCAAAGTCGGCATCTTGTATGTCATTATGTGATACCAATACTATGTTATTCTGTTAGGTGTAATCAAATTGAACAGCCACTCTCACAATAGCTTTAATAAATATGATCGTACCTATTTGCCGTGAAAAGCTGGCTGAAATTGTCAGATAAGAATTAAACTTAGCCTACCTTATTTAACTATTCCTGATAAGTCGGGTAACTTAAAATCAACTGATGTAGTTTAATATTAAAATGGAGTTAATAAAAAAGCCCTTCAAATCAATGATTTGGAGGGCTTTAATTTTAAGTGGAGGGGAGCGGGATCATATCGAACTTTTTGGAGGATTTTGCGGCAATTGCTATTCTTTGGATGCATTGGTAATCGTTACATTGACATTCCCCGTAGCTGTTATCCCGGCTGGTACCGGTATAGTCAGGCTAGTCGCCGTATTCCTTGTAATAGAGGTTGACGGTACTGCAATGTTTCCGAAATTGACAGTTGTTGCATGAATGCCACTTTGAATGTCTCCAATTGAACAATCAGGCCCGACATTTGAATATTGTAGACATTTCCATATGTCACTGTTCCACCACTTGTTAAATCGTTAAACCTATGTTGTCCGGCCATTTTAGCCGTCATCAGAGTCAGTTCAAGTCCAAAATTGAGGGCTGTCCAATATGTGTTGTTCCGGCTATCTAATAGGATAATCGTAATTTATATATTTAATTTCCTGTAATAGACAGGCCGCATATGAGAGTGATTTTCACCTCACTTTTCATCAAATGCATTTGATATATATAAATTAGCATTGCTCATCAAATAACCCTAATCAGCCCCTCACTAATAACTGATGTTTTTTTGTAAAAAGCCTATGTATGAGTTATTATATTTTTGTCCATACAGTGGCATTAATCCAAAAAATCTGCGTTTTCCCATTATTAATTCCTAGTACGCCAACAAATGGCGCATCATCCGTAAAGTTTACATTTATTACCGGTGATGTTAAATCAATTTCAAAGCCTTGAAATGGACCTCGTCCATTATTATAGGTTACAGTTAAAAAATTTTGAGAACCGGTAATTGTAATTTTTGCGTTGCCTTGGTCTTGCCAAGTGCCAATAAATGAATTCATAGTTTATATTTTTAAATTTTTCCTACTCTTGAGGCTTTTCGGTTTACTCCTCCTGTTGAAGTGACTGAACAGGATCAGTCCGTTTTTAAACAAATGCAGCTCTTGTTTGGCTAAAATATCTTCTGAGAACTATACTTCTATACCATAAGATCCTTCATTAATTTCCAGAATA
Source organism: Chitinophaga sp. LS1 (assembly GCF_034274695.1). Lineage (NCBI taxonomy): Bacteria > Pseudomonadati > Bacteroidota > Chitinophagia > Chitinophagales > Chitinophagaceae > Chitinophaga > Chitinophaga sp. LS1. The sequence goes on along the minus strand of NZ_CP128362.1, from coordinate 2,605,359 downwards.
GAAATGTGGAATGCCGTCCAAACTCCCTTTGGGGTAGCTGCCCCATTATCTGGCGCCCCTACCATTTGCCCCCCCATTAAGTTTCCCTGGTAATTACCAACATATGATGTGATAGTGCGATTAGTAAAATCGGCAATGGCAATAGCTATTTGACCAGGATTGGCTCCGTCCAATGCAGTGTATGTACCAAAAAACTCCCCATCATTAATGGTTAAAGTGCCATTAATTAAAGTTGCGTTAAATGAATAATGTGAAGAGTCAGACCACTTTTGAATGAATCTCCAGGTTCCGTTTTGAATTGTGGACATAATTGTTATTTTTAGTCCTACTCATAAGGCTTTTCGGTTACCGCCTCTCATTGAATTGTCTGAATGAGATCAGTTTCGCTTTATAAAATGTTTGCTGCTCCAGTTAAAGAGCTTTCGATTAAGAAATCAGAAATTTTATGGGCTGATAAGTAAGCGGAAAAACCAGGCAAGGCGTTCTGTAGTTAATAAAATTTGCTGGTGAACAACAACAAATGACAATAGATATTCAAATAAAAGGACATCCGGCTTTCAAGCTATTCCGGACAAATAAATGGATATTCACTATTATCGATGATCGGCTCTATACCAAAAAAATCATTTAGCACAGATTCAGCAGTGCAATATGCACCTTCCACCCAAGCCTGATCATTAGAGTATGCTTCGCCTACAATGAAAATATCTGCATCTTTTCCGGTAATGAGTTGAGAAGGTTTACGAATCTTGCGTTGCACATCACCTACATCAAAATGTGGCGCCCATTCGTGGTATCCTGCATTGAATGGGGGAAGAGACCAGTCCATATAGGCTGCTTCCAATGGTTCGGGAATATTGCTATAATCAGAATTCGGTCCATAATGAAGTTCAGCCAACATCTTTCGAAGCATCTTTACCATGCGTTCAGGCACTTTTCTTGGTCCTTCCAGTGGTTGCGTATCACTGGAAACCGGAACTGTGCGTTCGCGCCTGGCACCAAGTTCTAATTCCTGCCAGAAAGTGGTATTGTCTTCATCATCATAGCTGGCAAGAATGCCATAGATAGGTTTTTTGCCTTGCACTTTAGCGTTGTTCCCAAAATAAACAACCATGCGTATTGGGGAATTGGATACGCTTGGCCCAATGGTATCACGGCGTGCAGCTATTGATAACTGATTTACCTGTGCAATGGTCAAAGCTTCTTCGGTTTTGTTCTCAATTGCTTTCACCATTTCATTGAGGCCAGAATAAGGAACATCAATCAGCGTGCTTATGTCTTTTAATACCTTTGCAGGAAATTTATCCTTACCTAGTTGCTCAATTACATCAGGGGTGATAACATACCCGGTAATTTGTGCGGGGTAAATTGCAGGATTATTTTTTGCCGCTGTAGTCCACCATGGATCGTCAAAAAACATTCCTATTTTATAGGAGGGCTGCATGATTGTTGATTCCAGATAGAGATTTACCTTTTCATGATTAAGTACATCTACCTCATCTTTTGCCGGCTGATGGTAGCGGGTAGCCTGAGCTACAAGATCAATGGCTGCACGTGGAATAGCCAGCCATGCAGCATCCGCCTCACGTGTTCCTTCGGCTATGTTCGGATTTGTGCGTGATGCATAAGTAAACACCGCTTTCTTGTTTTTCCATAAAATAGAATGCAGGCGAGTATCAGGATAATACTTGAAAACAATGCCTTTCTGCTTGCATAGCTTCACAATTTCGTCAAAGAGTGCATTGAACATTCCTGAATAACCAATAGACAATGTTTTATACTGGCTACCCGGAGTAAATTCATCATTGATATTCATGGATACCGCAGTGTTTGTGTTGATCACATTCGAACTATAACCATTTCCATCGGCTGCATAATCATATCCTTCCGATCCTACCTGGTCGTAAAGCAGGTTCCAGTAACCAATATCTTTAAGTAAATCCCCCTCCTGGAAAACAGAAGATTCCGGAAGTTTTTTGATGATTCGTCCTTCCTTGTAGAATCTGCACCATTCTAAACGGGTAAATCCACCGTCTTTTTTCACCCCGGCAGGAATACCAAGATTTTCAAGAATGGTAAAAGCCTGGTCAGGTGTGGCTCCAGCTCCAAAATTATTTATATTATAAGGGGCGGGATTGCTGGAAGTAATATCATTAATGTAAAAATTGCGTGAACGCAGATAAAATAATTGATTGTTGGTAACATTGAAAGGAACTGAATATTTGTCAAGTCCCAGATTTTCAATAGTTTTTGTTACCAGACGATGACCTGGTGCACGCCCATCATTTGAATGGGGAGATTTTTGATCCCAGAATGAATAACGCATTCCACCAAGTTCTACATAAGAGTTGTCCTTGTCATCTTTGTAATGCCAGGTGCAAATACGTGCCCCCGCAGCACGGGAACCAGGATGTGATTTTGAAAAATCGTACTTACCCCAGTCATATAGTTCAAGCACATCGCCTTTCGAGAGTTGCTTCGATTTGAATGTCGGGTCATTGGTCTTGCCTTCAAGCAAACGCCATGCGGTGTACAATCCTGCAGCTCCGGCTCCGAAAATGGAGTATGTTTTTGGGTTCATTGTATTATTGATTTAAAAGTTGAGTTATAAAGGCAGTGTTTCTTCTCCCAGGCGATTCATTTGTCCTGGCAGATCGTTATATGGAATAATCACCTCAACCAATGCCGGTTTGTTCTTGAGGGCTTTCAGCTTAGGAAGTATTGATTTGAGATCGGAAACTGTTTCAGCACAAAAGCTTTCTGCACCAAATGCTTTAGCCAGTGCAGCATAATCCCATTTGGGAAGAATATCAAAGGCGTCGAATGGTACTCCCGAACTGGGTTGGAACGCTTTTACATCTACATACACCTGCTCGATCGCATAAACACCGTTGCTCATCACAAAGATTACCGCGTTTACTTTGTTACGCGCAAGGGTTGATAACGATTGGCTTACCATCATAAATCCTCCGTCTCCCGCAACAGTCCATGAACGCTTTCCGCTTCCGAGTTGGGCGCCAAGTGCTGCACCGGTTTCAAAACCTATGCATTGCCATGCTGCCGAACCGATGAAGCTACCTTGCTTTAATCCTGTTGCATTGGCAGCAACGTACAGCGAACAGCTTACACCAAACACCATGTTCACATCGTTCATCATTTTATTATCCTGCAGGAATTGCATCGTGTGCTGGAAGAACCTGTTGAAAGTGATCACTTCCGGTTTACTGTTGAATTTCGGATCGGAATTCGATTCCCATGGCTCAGGATATACTGGCCATTTGGGCGGGGTCATTTTGAGCGGATACTTCGGCTTCGCGCTTGTCTTGAATTTCCTGAGTAGTGCTTCCATGAAATCTTTCATCGTTATTTCCTGGTATTTAAAATATCCTGCACGAATCTGATCTGTGGACGCCAGTACCATGTATTCATATTTATTCTCCATGAACCAGAGGTAGTCATCCGTCAGAATTGTTCCGAGTGAAATGATACAGTCCGATTGCTCAACGATATCGAATACGCTTTTTACTGAAGCCGCATCTGAATATGTACCAATGAAATTTTGGGGATCTTCATCCAGCACAGTTTTCCCAAGAGTAGTCGTCGTATAATAAATACCGCTTGCATCGATGATCTGCTGGAGCAAGCCTGTTAGTCCATGACGCAACACTTCCACGCCGGCCCATATCAATGGATTTTTTGCATTGATAATAATCTGCCACGCCATATCAACTGCATTTTCAAGTGCAGCCGGTTCGCTTTTAATTAGCAATGGTTGCAACGGTTTTGCTGAAGGGCGTGGACAGGGCTGTTGCCACACTTCCTTGTAGCATGCAATATAAACCGGCCGCTTATGTGTAATTGCCTGAATTAGGAGATTGTCAATTTTTTCAGGTGCACCCACATTCGTACTCAATGTTTCCGCGGCCACTGTCACATTACTATACACATTCTGGTCAGCGAGCAGGTTCCCGGTGGAATGATGGAAGATCATTCCGTACCGATCTGTTTGGTTACGCATGTCCGCACCTGGAGCAGCACTAATCACTACTATCGGGCTTCTTTCCACATAAGCCCCCGCAATAGCATTAAGTGCACTGAATGTACTTACTCCATATTGCAGCGATACTGCTGCAAGACCTCTTGTTCTTGCATAAGCATCGGCGGCATAAGCGGCATCTAATTCATTTATTGCACCAATTGCATTTATTCCATTAAAATACTCAAGAGCCTGGGTAAAATGCTTTACATAGTCACCCGGAATCTGAAATACATCAGTGACATTTAATTGTTTAAGCCGTGTTAGTAAGTAATCGGCAACAGTGAATGTATTTGTAGACATATTACAAGTGCATTAGTTTGATAATTACTGATAAATAATGGCAACTAATAGAATACCTCCAGCTGAATTAACTGAACGGGATCAGTTCTTTTTTGTGGAGCAGAACACCACAAACCAGGTTTTTGTAAAAAGCAATGTTGTCATTGAGTAGCCCTAATGAGCCTTTGCAGCTTGGAAGAGTCGCCATCAAGGTCTGGACGCAGCACTGGTTTCCCAACGTTATCGAGTAAAAAAGAGAAATCTGTACCCAACTTTATTTGTGCTACGCCGTGACAGCCCTTGCAACCGCCCATCGAAATAAACTGGCCTTTATACAGGGTATTGGGTAGATGATCGAATGGTGTACCAATACCACTTCCATTAAAATCGCCAAGGGTAGCATCCGATTCCACTACATAATTGGCAAGAAAGAAATTAAAACTGGTAGAATCCTTGGTAGGCTTACCCTGTACGCCTACCAGCCGGTAGTTGAGCCAAACGGATTGCGGGTTCATGTTCCGCAATTTTTTGTGTACATATTCGGTGGACTGATTAACGAGGGAGGGTATGGCATGCAGGCGTTGATAATCTTTATAGAATTGGTTAGTTTCATTACCATTACTATCCAACGGTACATAGCCCATGTGATCTTTTTGCACATCTACATGTTCCCAGGTGGCAAACACAAAATCTTCGTAATTGTTTGTTTTGTGAATGATGTGTAAGCCAATGAGCGCATACGTTTTGTTGTGATATACCACATGACCCTTATTACCGGTAAAATATACCACAGTCCTGGTAAAGAACCGCGCCGGGTTGTCTTCCTGGGTCAGTTGCCGCCAGGCTGTTTTTACTTCTATTGCACCCGTTTTACCACCATTCTTTCCGCAGGGCAGGCTAATGCCTTTATAATCGGGCGGACAATTACAGGAATTTTTCACATCGGGATAATAGGCTTTTAAAGAATCGATCATCTTCTTCGTATATGCCCTTGCGCTGCTGAGTTTTGCCTTGGTAGGATAATGCTGTAAAATATAATTGTATTCATCGCGGTTTACCTTGGCCTGGTACAATACACGGTATTGTTTATAATTTTCATTCACATGTGCATACACATCGCAGGACCCTATTTCATTGTTTTCATCCAGCATATTAAACAGCGTAAAACTCGTGCTATCACTGGCCTTGTACAGCTTTTGGCCAAAACTATAATGCGGTGCAACATCAAATGGCAACATTGAGTCATTGTATGGCCTTAATTCGGTTCGGTGTGCATAGGTTTCCCAAACTACCAAATCAGGGTTTGCATTTTTGAAAGTCCAATTAAGGTCAGGATTATCGCGAAGACCGCTATTCTTGTAGGAGGATTTCCAGTTCAGCGCCAGGAATTCCTCCCAGGCAAATACTACCAGCTGTGTGTCAGTAACTTTATCAGTAGCGAGATCTTTCGGCGCATTCGGTGAGAACTGGATATTAAATGCAGGAAGTGGTGCATTTTCTTTTCCGGCATGTATACCAAGCAATAAGATAAGCCCCAGTGCTGTTAGCGACATGATGGAGAGTATCACTTTCTTTTTCATGGCAGAATTTTGATTGATGAATAGTTTGGTTTAATGTGCCCTGGTGGGTATGGACCAGAGAAAATCAGTTTTTGTTTTAGCGGCGAAGAACAGTGAGTCCGATGAATTAATAAAGCCGTTTGGAATATAGACCGTATTACCCCATGCAGCCATACGATGGCAGCTCATGCAATTAGAAAAATTGCCATACCATGTTATTTTTTCGTTCGAGCCTAGCAGGTTACCAGGTATGGCTCCTGATAAATTAGTCTCCAGGTAAGGATTAAACTGGATATTGGGTTCCCCGTTTGTGATGGCTTCTGCAGGGGCAACCATGTAGTAAGCCGTGCGCATATTATAGTTATTCCAGGGTTTGGAAATTGTAGCCGGCCTATCAGCTCCGAATACCGGGTTCTTCGTATCCGGGCTCCACCAGAAGGTTTGCCAGGTCCAGTTAATCGTCTCCTTACTTGTTACATGCATGGCAACCAGCAGTGCATAATTACCGGCTTTTACCAGGTCGGCTACGGAAGCGGAATCACTGTTATTATGCCTTCCCACATCGTCGCCTGAAGTATTGGCGAACACACTAAATGAATCAGCCTCTGCTTTCGTGATTTTGATATGATAAAAATCTCTCAGTGATACTACCGGCCAGTTGCGCGCTGGTTCCCCGTTGCATGATATGCACACTGTGCTGCCTGGCGGGTGTTGACCTGTGGGGTCAATCACCACGCATTGTCGCCAGGTGTCTGGCGTGGGGTTATTAAAATTGGTGGTCGTTTGAGGCGATACGCCCGCCCAATAGGGAAATGCTGTAAGGGTATCGCCCCTGATAAACTGGAACACGGGTTTTAAGGCGATTGAATTCGGAGCCACGCTATCGGCAGAAGTGTTCACCTGCATTGCCGCGATGGGCGTACCAGGTGCGAATGACTGGTTGATGGAATCCAGTACTCTGGCGCTGGTTAACCGATGGCTAACCAGGTATCGGGCTAGTTCTGGTGAAAACCGGTTAAAAGAAACAGGCCTCTCTGCCGGGTCTTTGGGAATGCTTACATGTGCGGAGGTGTGGAAAAACTGCGAGGGAAATTCATAATCCCGACCGTGTTTCCTTACTTCCAATGATGTGGGAGCATTGAATACTTCATAGCCGGAAAACCAGTTTTCCCAGATAGGCATACTGTCTGCCGCCTGCGTATTTATCGATTCCCAGATATCCCAGGCATGTGCACGTATCTGCTGTTCGTCGAGGTCTGTGATCCACTTGTTCACCTTAGCTGCAGAAGCAGGGAATGAACCCACACCTGGAGGCTGGTAAGCACCGGCAAACCGGGTGGCCTCATCCAACTTTGCTATCGCAGTGTGTTTGCTTTTACATTGTGGCAGTATTAGCAGCAGTAGCAGGGGTAGCCATACCACCCGCAGGCGGAGGTCTGAATACTTCTGTGGAGTGGGGATATTTTTAATCATAAGATTCGTGGATTTTTAAAAATTCCCATGTAATGTTATCGTGTAATTGGAATGTAAAGATAGGGAGGCTGCTACCCCATGACGGGTATAATGACACAGAACCGGCTTTCATTGCCGGGAGAAGGCAAAAAGGAGGTATGAAAGGAGTCGGAGCGGGAACCGAATTGGCTATTTCAGGATATGGAATCGGTTTATAAAGTTCTTGTATGTATCACTTAACAGAACCTGATGATTGCCTTGTAAAAGGATAAGGTTATCGGCTGGAATGATTTCAATGATTTTTTCAGCATTTACAATATAATTCCGGTGGGTCTGGTAAAAGAGGGTGGTATCCACTAAGTCGAGGATTTTAGAAAGCGAAATCTGTACGAGAAATTTTTCTTTCTCTGTAATAATGTTACAGTATCTTTCTACCACTTCAATATAAATAATATCGCCTGTTTGTACTTTTTTCAGGGCGCCTTTCTTTTTTATAAACAGGAAGTCTTTGCTCACTACAGCAGCTGGTTCTTCACTGGTAAATACCTGTTGTTGGCCATAAAATTTCTCTACCGCCATTTCTATGGCATATAAGATTTCCAGCTCATTGAAAGGCTTTAATAAAAAACTAAAGGGATGGGCGAGTTTGGCTCTTTCGAAAATTTGCCGGTCCTTCGAGCTGGTTAAGAATACAAAGGGCCTGGCTGAGTTCGGAACGGTATTGATGGTTTCAGCAAACGTTATTCCATCGGGAATATCGTTTAAAAGTATATCAATAATTACCAAATCCACTTTGTTTTTATAAAACAAATGGATTGCTTCGGCATAACTGGCTGCTACTGCTGATATAATATAGCTGTGAGCTGTCAATACATCTGCCAGTGTTTTACTTTGTGCCGGGTTATCCTCAACGATTAGTATATGAATATTATCCATGGGGATGGTATGTAGGTAATGATACAAACACCCTGGTGCCAATTCCCTCCTGGCTTTCAATAGATAAATAGCCTCCGTTTTTTTCAGCCATAGATTTGCATAACTGTAATCCAAGACCTGTTCCTGAATGCGGCTGCCTGCTCTGGTGGGATAATGGATTCATGCCTGTTCCGTTGTCCTCAACTACCATGTTGTAAAAACCGCTTGCTGCTTCCTGCGACCATACTTTAATGATACCACCTTCATGAGAGAATTTAATAGCATTGTCCAGTAAATTTCGTAAAATAACTTTTAAAGAATCCAGGTCGGCGAAAACAAAAATAACGGTATCAATAGTGCAGGTAAAGCTGATGTTTTTTTCTGTCATCAGGGGCCTGTAGTTATATGCCACCTGCTCCACAATGGAATGCAGGTGAACGGATTCCTGGTGAAAATAAAGTTGTTTCGTTTGCAGTAATGCCCAGTTAAGCAAGTTGTCCAATAAGCTATAAGTGGCGTTTGTAATAGCGCTGTTATTTCGCAATAATTGATCTAATGCGTTTATGTCTTTTGTTTCCAGACAGCCGGTTAATTTAGTATTGCTGACTTTCAGTGCGGCAACAGACGAGCGCAGGTCATGACTAACAATAGAAAATAATTTATCTTTTGCGGTGTTTAGTTCATCTACCTGGTGTTTTTGAGCAAGTATAATCTTATTGCTTTTAATTTTTTGTGTATAAAAGTAGCTTCCCGCTATCAGCAGAGAAATGGATAATACCAATATGGCTAATAAAGTGTTCCGCTGGGCTACTTTCAGTTTATTTTCCGTCGCCAGGAGATCCACTTCCTTCTGTTTTTGCATGACCGTCGCATTTTTCTCCATCTCGGCAATGGTCCATACTTTGTTCTGATCGTTAACAGAATCCTGCCATTGTTCAAATTCTTTCCTGTATTGCAAAGCTGCCGGAAAATTTTCCCTGTTCTCCTCCACTACTGCCATGTTTTTGGCGGCCCGCCGTCTGAGCCCGAAATCGTTTGTTTTTTTTGACAACTGATACGCTTTTTGAAAATAAGGAATGGCTTGCTTATCCTTATATTGTTCGTAATAAACATTCGCAATATCCATGTAGCTGCCAATCATAAACAAGGTATCGTTTTGCTCCTGTTGCAATTTTTCACTTTTAAAGAGGTATTCTTCTGCCCTGGCAAAATTCTTCAAATGCAGGTAACAGATTCCGATATCATGATAAACAGTACTTTTTTTCACATCATAGAAGCCCGTGTCTGGAAGATTTTCAATTTGCTGAAAGTAAGTTAATGCTTTGGAAAAGTTCTTGAGTTCTAATGCAATGGCACCAAGTTTAAGTGTAACTTTATAAGCAAAAGCAAATCCGGGAGAAATGAGGCCCAGTTCTTTTTCTGCTTCCTTAAAAAGTTGTTTTTCCTTAAAGCTAATAGCCCGGCAGTAATGACTATAATCAATGATTTGGGGATCAGCATTTCCGTCGGCAATCACCTTCATGGAATAGATCAGGGTAGAATCCCAGTTATGTTCTAAAAAAAACGCATGAGTTAAATAAAAAAATTTATTCGATTGGGATTGCAGTGCCTTATTTTTTAGCGCAATACTAAATAAGCTATCCTGCTGAACCATGGAAAAAAGAGAAAACGGTTGCCATGCCAAACATACAATAATGAAGATTTTTAGCTTGGTCATTTGTACTCAATTCTGTACAGTTGTTTCAGTGCCTCTTGATGTTTGCGGATCAATGTTTGTTAGATAAACCTGAACTGTATTAATAGGATTATCTACAGTTTGCATGAAAGTGAATTCAGTATAGTATACATTAACAGTGTTGCTAGGTGAGGTTTCAGAGGAAGGCGTAAATTGGAATCGACAGCTCATTACATTATCTGTGATTTGGGCATGTCCTGTCGAATATATTACATTGGAAGCCTGTACAGTGGTGTCTATTAATAAAGTGACTCTTACAAGTATAGTGTTTTCTGGACTGGTTAATAATTGGGCATTTATCAGGGGAGCGAATACGTAATACTTGTCAGTCGGGTCCGGTCGTGGAGGATTAGAGGGGGTAAGTGATTGCTGTGCAATGCATTGTATTGGTTGCAATGTTACATTTACTATACTCATTGTGTTTTAGATTTATCATATGAATGGTAATAAAATAAGGTATGACAAGATTATCTAAAAGTAAGATATTTTGAAACAATCCAAACTTAAAAATCACTATTGCCCGACTAAATAATCTTATAAACATTTAAAAAAAGAGCAGTTCGTGAGAATCATCCATATTAATTTCTCATAACAATTCATCTCACACAATGTTGTATAAAACGTAAAGTAGGCCGTGAGCAATCGGGGCTTTGAAATGTAAAATGCAGTATTCCAGTGTATGGCCAACCAGGCAAGGATTAAGCAGAAAAAGAAAACGGGAACAATACATTTTACTGTACTGTTCCCGCTTTAGTGGAAAAGGGCGGGGAGATGTCGAAGTTTTTGGAGGATTTTGAAGCATTAAATAATTTGATGATAAATCAGCTATAGGATTACTTGTAGTCTCTATTCATCTCATATCGTCTCAAATTGTATTTAAACGATCGTCTCATTTTAAGTCTTCTTTCGTCTCATATCGTCTCATTTCATTAAATGGCTTATATTCACATAATGGAAAATATGGTACATACATTTCAGTTGAAACCAGACTGGCAACTGATCAGTGCAATAAGCAAATTAGACCGCTTTGATGCTTCATGGACCGCCGTTGAAAAAAGAGAAGGACGAAACCTACAACATTTAAAATCAATAGCAACAGTCAGAAGTGTTGGCGCTTCTACAAGAATAGAAGGCTCCAGAATGTCAGATGATGAAGTAAAGGTCCTGATTGATAAATTAAGTATATCGAAATTAGAAGACAGGGATTCCCAGGAGGTTGCAGGTTATTTTAATGCATTGGATATTATTTCCGATTCTTATGAGGAAATGGGGGTAAGCGAAAGTACTATTAAGAGCCTACACAATATTCTTATGAAGCACAGCCGTAAAGACGAGTGGCATAGAGGAAATTATAAACAACACAGTAATGCCGTAGAAGCAAGAAAACCAGACGGGGCTAAACAGGTTATCTTTCATACTACTGCACCCGGCATTGAAACAGAAAATGCAATGCAGGAACTTATAGAATGGTATCATGCGGACAATGAAACACACCCTATTGTAAAGTGTGCGCTGTTTTCTTACGATTTCGTAAGTATTCATCCTTTTCAGGATGGTAACGGAAGGTTAAGCAGATTAATAGCTACCTTGTTACTTCTAAAAAACGGGTACAGATGGATTCAGTATGTAAGCTTTGAACATGAAATTGAAAACAGAAAGGGAGAATATTACAAAGAATTAATGCAATGCCAGCAACAAAGGCCGCATGAAGATGTTTATCCGTGGATTATTTTTTTTCTGGATTGTTTAAATAACATCAGCAGTCAGTTAATGATTAAATTAACGGCTGCTGCAAAGGAAATTAGCCTGGCTCCAAAAGAGAAAAGCATTTATATGTTTGTTGAAAATCATCCAGGATGCCAATCTGGGCAAATAGCTAAGAAACTGAACATACCGCTAGGTACGGTCAAAAGGATTCTTACCTTCCTGGTCAATGAAAAACAGATCATTAAACATGGTTCAGGGCCGGGAACGAATTATAGTTTGTGATTCTCGTGCAAAAAAGCCTGTAGATCACAATGACCCACAGGCTTGTGGAGAAGTTTGGAGAATTGTCAAATTTTTTGGAAGATTCAATACAGCTATGCACACAGTTAAACATTTAAAGCGAAAATATTTACTATAGCGACAATAATTTTTCCTCTCCAAATTTTCGAACACTGGAGAAAAAGATTAAGAATTTATACTTCCTTTTTAGGGAAATATTAAGCGCACTCCCTGAAGAGCCATAGTAGGTACCTTTAGCTGTTTGAAGACAAAACCGATTCGAAAATAGTCAGTACCCTAAAGCCTGTAGATTGATCTTCTGTAAGTACAATATCCTGAAATGAAGGATCAGTAGACAAGGGACGTAGTATGATTGACTCATGGCTCCACTGCTCTTCTTTATGTTGCTTTGTACTTCTATATTCTTTAACTGTATACCCTCCCGCTAAGCCTTCAGCTGGAAGACTGTTATATTGTACCAGGACTATTTTTCCATTTCGTGATCCGCTTTCATACTTTCTGAAAAGACAGATTGATCTATCAGGAATAATGCGATTCATAGATTCACCAACGACCTCACAAGCGAAAAGGTCAAGCACAGGCAACATCATTTGTCAAATGCTTTAAATAAACCGCTTAATAAGTGTAGCGCTTTTTCAACGGTTTGCTTACTCTCAATTGGTAGTTTCAGATATGTTTGACCAGTAGTTTGGTCTGTTTCAGTAATCGTTGCAGTCAGTTTTTCTACAGCATCCTGATTACTTAAGGTATTTATTAGTTGTGTAAAGAAGTTCATACCATGTTGAACTATTGTAGCAGCCGTTTCTTCCCGGGGATCATCCGTCGTCATTATTTTGACTGCCGGCTGTTGTAAAGACTCATTTTCCAGTCTTTCAATCATGTTATTATCGTCTGCATCTTTCTCTGTTTTATTATATTGTGTTGCTATTTCTTCCTGCTCCTGTGTATCGAAAGAGGTGATGGTTTGTGATATCTCCTGTGTAAGTGTTTCTACAGACTGCATGAATTGTTTAAACTTGTCATCACCCAGGAAAATACAATCCTCGCCATTATCCAATACACCAGCGGCAACAGCACTTTTAAACTTTAATACAGACAGCATCCTGTGTTCGATCGTTTCCTGCGCAACCAGATTAATGATGGATACGTTTTTCTTTTGCCCCATGCGATAAATACGGGCAATTCGTTGTTCAAGTACTGCAGGATTCCAGGGAATATCCATATTAATAAGATATGAGGCAGCCTGTAGGTTAAGTCCTACTCCGCCAGCATCAGTAGAAAGAAAAACTTTACACTGTGCATCATTATTAAAATTCTCAAACAACGACTCCCGTCGTTTACTGGGTACTCCTCCGTGAAGGTTTTCAAATTTCACCCCGCGCTCTTTTAGTCTTTCAGCAATAAGACGTGTCATTCTTTCCCACTGGCTAAAAATGACCACTTTTTCATCCTCTATTAGAAACAGCTCATCCAAAATATTAAACAATTCATCCAGTTTGGTTTGATGATTGGTTTTCTGATCAATAATATAGGTGCTGTCACAAACCATGCGCATCAAATTCAGATAGTTTAACATTCGCTGTCTGTCCTGTTCATTTAGAAAACCGAAACGCTTCCATTTATTTACCAGTTGAGCTACCGCGTCTGCATATTCTTTATGTAAATCCTGTTGGGGTGGTGTTAGTGGTACAAACAGTGTTTTATCCATCCTTCCGGGTAACTGTTTAAGCACTTCTTTCTTAGTGCGACGCAACACAATATCAGCAAGTTGTTTACCAATTTCATTAAGGCCTTTATAGCCGGTAACTTTTCCGGTATCGGTATCAGTTAACTGGTGTTTTCTTAGGAAATGATGTAAGGACCCCAACTGGAATGGGTCAATATATTGAACCAGCGAATACAGTTCTTCAATATTATTCTCAAGTGGTGTACCTGTAAGAATCAGCGCATAGGGGGACTGGATACGTTTGATGTGTTGCGAAATTTTTGCTTTCCAGTTTTTGATACGTTGTGCTTCATCCAGAATTACAGCATCAGGATTCATCTGATTAATGTAATGCCAATCATTACCTGCCATATGATAGCTAACAATCATGAAATAGTTTTCATCATTTTCATACAAAGCCCGCCTGGTTAGTGCATTACCTTCTATAACTGTAACAGAACGACCAGTAAATTTTTCTATTTCAGTTTTCCATTGATATTTTAATGAAGTGGGGCAGATAATCAGCACTTTATGTGTATTTAGATGTTGCTGTAGGAGCATTGCCCATGCAATACCCTGTACTGTTTTACCGAGTCCCATATCATCTGCAAGAATAGATCGGCCAGCCCTGGTAGCAAATAGTATACCTTCCTGCTGATAAGGGAACAGGGACACATTTACGAGATCTTTCAGCAATTGGTCCCCTTTTTCTTCTAATAATGCTTTCCGGTTGTGCTTCTCCCGATATTTAATGATTAGTTGTAAGGCATCATCGTAGCAACGGAATTGGGCATTTATTTTATGAGCTTCCAGCAACAATTGCTCTATATCAAAATATGCAGCAGGAAGTAGTGTATTGTCTCTATCAAAATATTTCCTGCTCCAGTTCTTAAACTTTTTTTCACCTTCTGTTCCGATGCGCAGTTTCACTTTTTGTTCTCCTGTGTAAGATACATACATGGATGAATAAGAGAGTACCGGTAAAACATCCAGCAGTTTTTTCATACCTCGCTTTTTGCCTGCGAATAAGCGAACAGCTTCGATATGCTTACATGTGCCTAACTGGTTTGTTTTGAAATCCAGGCAGGAGCAAAAATTCAGGCTATTATCTTTACTGCGTAAAGCTACTTTATAGGTATTTCCTGATTTTGCACTAAACACACGATAATTGCTATATATAGGTTCCTGGTCAAGGTTTTCTATAGTGAATGTCTCCTTTTCTGCTATCTGACGACGCAAAATTGTTTGCCATTCTTTATCTGTCAGGTTATCCGGTTTACGGGTATGCGAAACGTGTAATGGGAGCGCCTGTTTTTTCTTGTTTACCCTTTTCCTGGCGGTTGGTTGTTTTTTGGATATTGACATTTGACGGGATTTATGGGTAATAAAAATAGAGAGAATATAGGAGTTTGTGCTGGTATAGGACAAATAATTAACGAATTAGAAAAAATGCTGTAAAAAGCCGAATATTCAGAAATTTTTATCCGGGTGAACAAAAAGAGAAAAGGGGAGTCTTTATGAAGCGTTCTTATTTTAACCCTGTCATCTTCAAAAACGACAGACTTTTGATAACATTGCTCGAAATCCATGTCTTGCCTTGTGTAACTAATGAGGAAACGGAGCTCTGTATTATATTAAATAGGGCATATTCAGAAGCTCGGTATAATGAAAAATATAGTGTATCTGAGGGAACAGTTAGAATATTAATAGAAAGGGTGGCCAAATTTATTGGCCATTAAATGCAGTAAACGCAGCAATTCCCACTTTCCTAACTATGTAGTCCTTATTTGCTGCATAATTATGATTACTAATTATATAATCGTAAAAAATCGTAGTTGGCACTGGAATTGGCAACCTGAAACATATTCCACTGGAACGGTGAGGCCGAGTGCTTGGCCAAGTATTTATTATAGAAGTTGTTTAAACTTTTAATTTTCGACAGAATAATGTAATAAGAGCAAGCCAATGTAACCCCATCCATGTGAATACTTTTGTTTCATAGCGAACAGATAGAGCTTTAAACGCGTCTAACCAGGCATTGGCATGCTCAATTTTTGTTCTCCTTTTGTACAATTGGTCATCAAAATATCTATACTCCTCACTGGCGGTTTTGCCGTTACGCTTATTGGGTTTCACATTTAGCTCTATTTCTTTTATATCACAAGCCTTCCGTAGCTCCTCACTGTCAAAACCAGGATCTGCATTCAAAAAAACGCCGCTACTGTTAATACCCGCTTCCTCCAATAAACTGATCATTTTTTCAAAAATGCTACTGATCTCATACAAATCATTATGTTCCCCACTTTGCGGACTACCTACCGACAGTATTTGGCCATTGTTATCGCTCAAATACAAACTGTTAGTTGTCTTACAGGCCTTTCTGCCCTGGTATCCCACCTGTTCTCCTCCCCGTTTAGCCGGTGTATGACTACCATCAAGTTGGGCGCACGATAAGTCCAGGAGCTGTTTGTGGCTTGACAATAGCGCTTTCCAGGCTGCCTTGAATGATTCATCTTTACTCCATTTATTGAAATAGTAATATATATGCTGCCAGCTTACTTTGGGAGCTTCTATGTACTCCCGAACACTTAGTTCCCGCCACTGGCACCCAGTTTTCATACGCTTTAAGATTAGCTGTACCACTTTTACCAGACATATTCTCGGCTTAAACCTCGCTTTCCCTTACTTAAATGTGGTAATATCCATTCTCTTATTTTATCTTCGTCTATGAGTCCCAGAGTAGTTCCTTTTTTTTCGCAAATCAAAAATCTACAATTCCTGGGACTCTTCTTTTTTTACCTAAATAAGTTTAAACAACTTCATATTTAAACGTTCTATGTCTAAATTGTTTCCTCGAATACCATATGCAAGTTTATAAATGCAATAATTAATAATTCCTTCAGCCGCATATCCTGTTAAATAGAATATGTTTCTAAGAACATGATTTTTCCATTCCTCCTTACTTAAACCATCAAGATTGTCAACTGCCGGTATTTTATCTAAGTTTTCGAGCATAAACTCGCATGTTTTTAAATGTTTTAGAGCAGATTTTCTATAATCTTCATAGATCATATGGGACATAAGCGAAAAGTTTTAGTTAAGTGAAACATATTCGTGGAGTTTATTAAGGCTAAAAGAATGTGTTTGAATTAATGAAAATATCATTACGCAATTGACTATTTATATGATCATATGCCTATTTGGTAAGATATCAGGTAAATTGGATTTTCCAACTGTTTTTCGAATAGAAAAATATTATAACACCCAACGATTACCTTTATTATTCATAGATAAACGCCGCATGGTATCTATAAAAGCCTGTTTGAAAGCTTCATCTTTGGAATATAAGCGGTATAAATCCAGTTCCTTTTTACGCTGTTCTGCTATTACCTCTTCCAATAACTTTTTAAACGCAAGATCCTGTGTTTGTATATCAGGGTTATTGACCACCTTCGTTTGAAAGTCAGGATGTGCCTGAAGCTTTTGGGCAAGCGATACAAATTTTACCCGCTGTTCTTCTAGGGTGGCTTCCCATCCATGAAAATGGCGCTCGTTAAAGCTGCGAATAATTACGTCTAAAGGATCTTCTGCTCCACCTGCATTATGTGCACTTCTAGGGTTAGCATTCTGTGGATCAAGTTCTGTCTCGCTCTGATCTAACCCAATTGAAACATTTAATTTAACCCTTTCCAGTCCATAAGTAGATAAATCTACCGCATTCAATAGTTCATCTAACGCATCGGCTTCGCGATCTACGATAATCAACTTTGGTATTAGAAATTTAAGGTACCAGAACAATAATTCCCATTTGCGTACTTCAAATGGTATAATGGCAGCCATCTGGCCATAGATTTTTACAAACTGTTTGGCCTTGATCTTGAAATCTGCTTTGGCGCTTTCTTCCAGGCCCAGCTCGTGATTAAATCGTTCTTCTCCTAATTGAATGATGGGACTTAATACCGTATCAGCATCCTCTTTATTAAAATACCGGGTAGTGAAATCTTCTACCTCACTCCATTCATATACGCTTGCATCATCCAGATAAGCCTTCAGCTCGTGCAATACATTTACATCAGTAGCCTTGCTTAAAGAGGTGGCTGTATAAAAAGGATCAAAAGATGTTTTAATCTCTTCTGTAGAATTGAAAAAGTCGAGCACAAACAAATCTTCCGTTTTTTTCCCCAGCTTGTCAGCAGCACGGTTTAGCCTTGATAAAGCCTGTACCGCCAGCACATCCTGCAACTTTTTATCTACATACATCGTGCTCAGCTTAGGCTGGTCAAAACCAGTCAGATATTTGTTAGCCACCACTAGTATGCGGTAATCGTCCATATTAAAATAACGCGCTATGGTATCTGCAATATAACCGGGGTCGGTAGGTTTAGCAGTATCCAGGTGCGCGGGAAATTGATTGGTGGTTTCTTCCGTATACTCAATACCATCCACAATTTTTTTACCGGAAAAAGCAATAGCTATTCGAAATGGGCTGCCCTTCTGTTCTAATAGTTTGTGCAAGGCAAAATAATACCGGATAGCACTTTCAATACTTTGGGTTACAACCATTGCTTTGGCCTTTCCTTTTAATTTTTTAGGTGTAACCACTTTGGTAATGAAGTGATCCAACATAATTTCAGCCTTGGTTGCTATTGTTTGGGGGTTGCGCTCTACAAATGCTTTTAGCTTTTTTTGTGCTTTCGCGGTTTCAAAAAGTGGATTGTCTTCTATAGATTTTTCTATCTCGTAATAACTTCTGTAAGTAGTATAATTGGCCAGCACATCCAGGATAAAACCTTCTTCAATGGCCTGTTTCATAGAATACAGGTGAAAAGGCTTGAACTTCCCGTCTTCCTGTAAACTGCCAAACTTTTCCAGGGTAGCGTTTTTAGGTGTAGCAGTAAAGGCAAAGTAGGAGGCATTGCCTCTCATCTTGCGGTTGTTCATTGCTCTCAACACTTTATCCTGTGAATCATCCTCGTCTTCCTCTTCATTATCTGCAGCATTACCCATTACCCTGTTCATATTGTCTGCAGCCAGGCCACTTTGGGAACTATGGGCTTCATCAATAATAACCGCAAAGTTCCGGTTACTTAAATCGGCGATACCATCAATAATGAATGGAAATTTCTGGATAGTAGTAATAATTATACGTTTACCACTTTCCAGGTTTTCTTTGAGTTCTTTGGAAGAGTAGGCTGGTGCTACAATATTTCTTATTTCTGAGAACTCACGAATGTTTTCTCTTAACTGTTTATCAAGCAGGCGGCGGTCGGTCACTACAATTACAGAATCGAACAAGGGCTGACTGAAACCTTTTCCACCTGGCGTTTGCTCACTGGTGGGGTAAGTTTCTATTAACTGGTATGCAGCCCAGGTGATAGAGTTACTTTTACCGGAACCGGCTGAATGCTGTATCAGGTATGTTTGGCCCACTCCCTTTACCGAAGCATCGTTTACGAGCTTACGCACTACATCCAGCTGGTGATAACGGGGAAAATACAGGTTCTTCTTTGCAAGCGGATCGCTATCTTTCCCATCTATACGGACAAAGTGCTGTATGATGTTTGCCAGACTGTAGCGGGAAAGAACTTCTTCCCATAAATAAGCGGTCCGATGTCCGAAAGGATTCGGTGGGTTGCCCTTACCATAATTATGACCTTTGTTAAAAGGAAGGAAAAATGTATCCGGGCCGGCCAGCCGGGTAGTCATATATACTTCATCAGTATCTACAGTGAAATGTACAATACAACGCCCGAATTGTAACAGGGGTTGCGTATTATCCCTTTTATGACGGTATTGATGTTGGCCATCTGATCTTGCAGTCTGCCCTGTCCATGGATTTTTCAACTCCATGGTAATTAAAGGCAGACCGTTTATAAACAGTACCATGTCTATTTCCTCTGCCAGGTTGCTGGCGGAATAACATAACTGTCGTGTAACGCTGAACTCGTTTTTTTCAAAATTATCTTTCAGGCTCTGGCTGCTGCTCGCTAAAGGAGCTACATAGAAAAGCGTGAAATGCGCATCATCTACATCTAACCCCTTACGTAACAGTCTCAGTACCCCATATTTTTTGACCATGCGGTCAATTCTTTCCAATATCTTTAATTGCCAGTCACCTTGCTTTTGCAGTTTGGCCAGTTCCTCCTGCTGGGTGTTTTCCAGAAAATGCCATAACCTTGATTTGTCAATTGCGTAGCGTGCATCAAACTCATGAGGGTAGCCTACATAGAAGCCATGACCGTTTCCATAAGGAGCGGCATTTTCAGCTTCTTCATTAGCGTTGCTTTTGCGTGAGATAATTCCGGTTAAGCACTTTTCAATGGCGTCCTCCAACGCTTGTTCATTGGTTTGACTGGGCATGTGATATTAATTAGGGGTGATACGTGTGTTTCTTTCAGCTTATTCAGGTAACTTTTATTTTACCTGTGACGGCGCTGTTGATAAGGCTTGCTTTGTATTCTTTGAGTTTTTCGATTTCTTGTTCTATTAGTAATAAGATTTTTTCAATCTCTGTAGAAAGAACTCTTACATGATCAATGATTTGATTTTGCTCTGTGTATGGAGGGTATGCTATGCTGAAATTTCTCAAAAGCTCCATTTCTATACTTTCTACTGTTGCTCCTTGTTTCACCCAGTCGTTTTTTAGAAAGATCTCATTCCCCTTGATAAAAAAAAACATGAAATTGGGCAAAACTTCGCCAAGTGGTATAAATGCCTTCATATCTTGATTTATAGCGACTTCTACTTTAGTTATGGCCACCGGTACAACTCTCTTTAATATACCTGAGCGAACAACCATTATCAATGAATTACTCGTAAGCAAGCTTGAAGGGCAGTTTTTTAATCCCTTGCATGTCAAAAATTCCTCAGTTACCTTAATTTTATCTGATTTCATGTCTTTAGGTGAAACCCATGGAATATCACCATTCCAATAATCTAAACGTTCTTTACTCGGGGTGCCGCCCCCGATAAAATCAAACACATATTTCAGCTTTTTAACCTCCCAATGTGCCGGAATCTGTCCAACCCAGTCAATTCCACTATCTTTCATCGGCACATCAGGATTCAGCCCTTTGGTAACTGCCTGGTGAATGATTGCCTGACGGCGTTCTTTCAATAAGGCAATTTGCTTCTCTTTTAGCTCAATAGCTTTGTCTATTAATGCTGTTTTGGTGTCTAAAAATTGGGCAATGGCAGTTTGCTCGGAGAAAGGAGGAATAAATGTTTTATAGGCAAGAAACTTTTCTTTCGAAATGGTATTTCTTAACCCAGTGTAAAGATGTCTTAAAGATTTACTTTGATCATGATTATAATAAAAATAGAACAAAAATGGAGCATTAAATATTGAAGCCGCTTGCATTACTGTATATGCTCCGGTAATCATCCCATTGTGTTGTGACAAACCAATTGTTCTTGGGGTTTCCTCAACATCGAAAAGACAAAAAACAAAATCTCCTTTAGAAACTTCTTGATAAGTATCAAATTCAGCTGGAAATTTTCCTGTTGGGTTTTCCATATCTCTTTTTATAACACCAGAAAGTGTTAGCGAAAGAAGATCATATTTATAAGAAAGTTTACCAACTAGATTCTTCTTTATTTTGAAAACATGCCTATTCGAAATCGTCTCCCAATGCTCCGGAATCTCCCCCAACCACTCCACTCCACTCGCCATATAAGCATCATATCTTTTCAATTTATTTGTTCTCATGATCTAATTCCAACGTTATACGGTCCTGTTCAATTAATTGTTTCAGTTCTTCCTCTTTGGGCAGGTATAGGCGGTACTTACTTGCAAAGAGGTATTCGTTTTCAGCCAATACCGAATATTTCACAATTGTTTCGTCTTTTTCGGTGCAAAGGATAATGCCGATAGTAGGGTTATCATCTGCCTGCTTTTTCAAATCGTTATACATGCGTACATACATGTCCATCTGCCCAATATCTCCATGGCCCAGTTTTCCTGTTTTCAAATCTACCAGTACAAAGCACTTCAGGTAGTAATTATAAAAGACAAGATCTATATAAAAATCTGCCGTATCTGTTACGATATGCTGTTGACGGGCAACAAAAGCGAAACCTTTACCCATTTCCATCAAAAATTCCCGGAGGTGATTAATCAATGCCGCCTCTATCGTGCTTTCTGTTTGGCGGACATCAGATGGCAGGTTCAGGAACTCGAAAATATAAGGATCTTTAATAAACTGATGAGGCTGTGGTTGCGCAGTAACCGGCGCCAGCGTGCGATTCAGGTACTGAGATTGGATATTTCTTTGCAGCGTACGTGTATCCCACTGGTTATCAATACTCAATTGTATATATTGTTGTCGATGGCTTTCGTCCTCCACGCGACTTATGAGCCGGTAGTGTGTCCAGCTCAATTCGGTACGCACTGCGTTCCAAATTGGGAAAGAGCGGTAATAGGCCCGCATATTGTTCAGATTCCTTTCATCAAACCCTTTTCCAAACTCCAGGCTTAATTGCCCGGCAAGGTTTTTAAGAGATGCCTTTCCGTATTGTGCCTTCTCACGCCCCTGCTGCTCATCTTCCACTATCAGCCTGCCTATTTCCCAATACATGCGCAGCATAATGCTGTTAACGTTCCGGTAGGCTGTTTGCCTGGCGTTGCTGATCACCTGGGCAATGGTATTAAAAAGGTGATTTTGTAGTTCCATAGCGGTTAATGGGAGAAATTAAGAATTTCCTGGATCAGCCCGTCACTTTCCTTTTCCAACGCCAGAATATCTGCAGTAATCTCTTCCAGGCTACGCAAAGGCTTATGACGATAGAAATATTTATTAAAGCTAATCTCGTAGCCTATTTTGATAGTGTCAAGGTTTATCCAGGCTTCCGGTACATGCGGCAGTACTTCCTTCAGAAAGTAGCTGTATATGTTATCCTTTAATGGCACATTCTCCGTATCTCTTAAATCGCTTTCCGTTTCATATTGTATGTATTCACCGTGCTTACCATAAGAAAACCAGCCATAATGGTGCAGTTCTTCCCGGGTACAACCTAACCTGATAAGTAGTTGCTTCAGATTATCTGCACTCAGCTTTTGCCTGCTTTTTACCACTTTCTCCGCTTCAGCATGATACCAACTTATGGCATTTAAAATAGTATTCTTTTCAGTGGCTGATAACTTTATCTGTTCCGCCTTTAACGTCTCGTCTACACGTGCAGTGAATAAATTAAAGTCGTTATGTTCCTCAGTGCCAATAAGGCTCATTAACCTGGTGGCAGTGGCTATCAGATCCAAGCCTTTCTGCCAAAGCGCCGGACTTACCAATGCTTTCTGCAGCTTGGGGCTCAGGTTCAGTTCCTCCTTTTCGCACCAGTCAATAATGGCTTTCTCATATTTTTGCAGTTGGGTATAAACTTCCTCTCCAAACTGCTCATAAGCCCATTCCATAGGTTCACGAAGTCCCTTATCAAAGCGTAGAGTAGCAATCCTATCTGCCGTAAACTGTGCTTTAAGCCTTTTAGGCCTTTCTATGGTAACTTTATGATATCCCAGATCTGCATTATCAAATACCTGGCTGGCGACATCTTCCTCAGTGTTCCGGTCTATGATCAGCATTTGCTTATATACGTCTACTATTTCCCGTATATGCTCAGGAGCAAATTCACAGTTTTTATTGCCCAGGTTCTTGCGTAGTTTACGATAGCGTTGGCTGGCATCTATCAACTGTACCTTGCCTTTACGATGGGCAGGCTTGTTGTTGCTTAGCAACCAGATGTAAGTAGTGATGCCTGTGTTATAGAAGAGGTTATTAGGTAGTTGAATAATAGCTTCGAGCCAATCATTTTCAATAATATACCGGCGGATATTGCTTTCTCCACTACCTGCATCACCCGTAAACAGGCTGCTTCCATTATGAACGCTGGCAATGCGGCTGCCAATAGGGCTTTGGCGTAAAGGTTTCATTTTGCTGATCATCTCCATCAAAAACAATAGCTGCCCGTCGGACGAGCGTGGAGTAGCATCCACTGCTTCTGTATTACCCCAATAATCATCCAATTTTATTTTAAACCGCCCATCTATCACATCTTTACCATCCTTAATATTTTTCTGTTCACTAGCCCAGCTTTTACCGTAAGGCGGGTTGCTGAGCATGAAATTGAAATGCGTGCCGGCAAATTCATCGGTACTTAAGGTACTTCCCAGGCGTATGTTCTGCGGATCATTGCCCTTGATCATCATATCACTTTTGCAAATGGCATAGGTTTCATCATTAATTTCCTTGCCATATAAATGCACATCACCGCTAGCCCGGATTATACCTTCCTGGTCTTTAATAAAATTCTGTGATTCGGTAAGCATGCCACCACTGCCGCAGGCAGGATCGTAGATAGTCATTACAGGAGGCAATTGATCCTTAACCGGTTCAAACACCAGATGCGTCATCAGATCAATAACTTCTCTTGGCGTAAAGTGTTCTCCGGCTTCTTCGTTATTTTCTTCATTGAACTTCCGGATTAACTCTTCAAACACGTATCCCATACCCAGGTTGGAAAGCGCCGGCAATTTACGGCCATCAGGATCCAGTTTATCAAAGGGTGTAAGGTTGATATAAGGAGAGGTGAATTTTTCCAAGACATTCAGCAATACGTCCTTTACAGCCATATGCCGAATCTGCGTACGCAACTTAAAGTTGTCAATAATCTCCTTTACATTCTGACTAAAGCCATTGAGGTAATCTTCAAAATTGCCGATTAATAACTGCTGACTATTGGAGGCCGTATCTTTCAGTCGCTGTAATGTCCATTCGCTCGTATTATAAAATACATAACCGGAAGCTTCCCTTAACCCGGCTTCATCCCATTCGGTAAAGCCCGCTTCATCGCGCTGAAAAGACATTTCATCCCACACCTTCTGTTTGGTGGGTTCCAACAGCGCATCCAACCGACGCAATACTACCATTGGCAAAATTACATCGCGGTATTTACCACGGTTATATACATCGCGTAAGCAGTCATCTGCCACACTCCAGATAAAAGAAACAAGTTTGTTATGAACAGATTGATTCATTATGATAAATTCCTGATTTCTTATTAAAATGTTTAAACAGTAAAACCTTAAGCAAGTATAGGAATTTTTCTATTGATAGTAGTAAGGCACTGGTAATGAAGAGGTAAATAACTGATGGGGGGAGATATCAATGTTTGGAGAGTTTTGAGGTATTAAATAATTTAGTAAAATCAGCTTTAGGATTACTGGAAGTCTCCATTCGTCTCATATCGTCTCAAATTGTATTAAACAATCGTCTCATTTTAGATCTCCATTCGTCTCATATCGTCTCATTTAATTAAAATAGTTTATATTCACATAATGGAAAACCAGGTGCATACATTTCAGTTGAAACCAGACTGGCAACTGATCAGTGCAATAAGCAAATTAGACCGCTTTGATGCTTCATGGACGGCCATTGAGAAAAGAGAAAGACAAAACCTAAAACAGTTAAAATCAATCGCAACTGTCAGAAGTGTTGGCGCTTCTACAAGAATAGAAGGCTCCAGAATGTCAGATGATGAAGTAAAGGTGCTGATTGATAAATTAAGCGTATCTAAATTAGAAGATAGGGATTCCCAGGAGGTTGCAGGTTATTTTAATGCGTTAGATATCATTTCGGATTCTTATGAGGAAATGAGAGTAACCGAAAGCACTATTAAGAGCCTGCACAATATTCTTATGAAACACAGTCATAAAGACGAGTGGCATAAAGGAAATTATAAACAACATAGTAATGCCGTAGAAGCAACTATAGTTTGTAATTCTCTGGCAAAAACCGCTGTAAACCAGTTCCTACAGGCCATTGTCACTTTGCATGATGCAATATCGGAGGTTTAGGGAATAACGTTATCCTTCAAAACTCCATCTTAGTCGAATACGACCTTCAAAGTTGGTAATGTTGATTTCGCCCTTGGTTGCTTTTAAAAGCTGACCCATTTCTAACCAGTTTTGCAGGTGAAAGGGCAGGTATTTTGTATGAGTATCAGGAAAAGAAAACAAACTTATAAAAAACAAAAAAGCCTTAAAATGCTTACTGATAAACATTTTAAGGCTTTTGAATTTAGTGGAGAATACCGGAGTCGAACCGGTGACCTCTTGCATGCCATGCAAGCGCTCTAGCCAACTGAGCTAATTCCCCTGCAATCAAGGTTGCAAATGTAAAATATTTCTGGAATTTGCCAACTTTTTTTTGCGATTGCCGGCATGGCTGGAAATTTACCAGCCAATGCCATAATCCTCCCCATGGTTGCTACTACCACCCCATAAACTACCATGTTCCCTGTCAAGGAAAATAGCATTTACCGGACCACTGGTACGCTCACCGTAAGTAGGCTTGTACCCCATATTGATCAGGGTCGTACGCACACTGTCAGGTGTGTTTTTATTCAACAGGATCTCTCCCGGATGAGGGATACGATCTTTTGCCTGGGTACCACCGAGGGATAACCACAACTGGTTCGTATTGATATTCGCAGCTTCAGTAGCCTGCTGTATCGTCATTCCAAATTCCACTATATCGAGGAAGAACTGTAAGAGGTTCTGATCCTGGGTATCACCCCCCTGTACTGCGAAGGAAAGAAATGGTTTACCATCTTTCAGCGCTAAACTAGGTGTTAAAGTAACGCGGGGGCGCTTGCCGGGAGCGACCACATTGAAAGGGCATACCGCAGAATCCAACACAAATGATTGCATACGCTGACTCATACCTACACCTGTATGACCTGCAATGCATGCCGGTGTCCAGCCACCACTAGGGGTTACAGACACTACCCAGCCTTCTTCGTCAGCGGCTTCCACACTGGTAGTACCTCTCCATAATCTGTCCATATAAGTGCTATCATTCATCGCCATCATCTGATCAGTAACAGGTGAATTCAGGATGACAGCAGCATCGTGTTTAGGCAGGAAACCTTTGTTCAGATTGATAGATGTATCAGAGAGGGCATTATGCACATTCAGCAAATCTGTGAATGGATTCTTTTTCCCTTCGTACACATATGGATCACCAGGCCCTAACTTAGGTTCGTTCTGTGATGGATTGATCAGTTTCGCCCTGTCTTTTGCATAGGCTTTACTCAGCAAACCATCCATTGGTAATTTAGGAGAAAAAGCAGGGTCACCATAGTAGAAATCACGATCTGCAAAGGCAAGACTCATGGTTTGGTATACGGTGTTGATGTATTGGGAAGAGTTGTAACCCATGCTTTTCAGGTCGAAATTTTCCAGGATGTTCAGGCTTTGCAACATAGCAGGGCCCTGAGTCCAGGCTTGTAATTTGTATACTTCTATACCACGGTAATTTACATGTAAAGGTTCTTCTTCTACAGGCTTCCATTTTGCCAGATCATTCATGGTGATGAGACCACCCTGTTCCTGACAACCTCTTACAAATTCCTTTGCAATATCCCCCTTGTAGAAACGGTCGTAAGCAGCCATGATCGCTTCCTTACGGCTTTTATGATTGCGCAGTGCTTCCTGTTCTGCTTCTACCATTTTGGTAAGCGTAGCCAGTAGATCTCTTTGTACAAAGATCTCACCTGCATCGGGTGCTTCTCTCTTTTCACCAGGATGTGTAAGGAAAACAGCTTTGCTGTATGGCCAGCCTTTGATCCTTTCTTTTGCACGCTCAATGCTGTTGGCGGTCTGTGCTTCGATCGGGTAACCAGCCGCCATTTCCATGGCAGGTGCCAGTACTTCTTTCAGACTCAGTTTACCATAGTTTGCAAGCATGAGGCAAAGACCTCCGGGAGTACCGGGAGTAACAGCTGCCAGCGGACCATATTCAGGTGGAAAGTTATAGCCTTTGCCTTTGAAGAATTCAGGCGTGGCACCGGTTGGCGCTACACCCAGCGAATTGATGGCAATGACTTTTTTTGTTTTTGGATTGTAGATGAGGGCCTGCGTTTCGCCACCCCAGCTGAGTACATCCCACATGGTACAGGTAGCAGCCAACATAGCGCAGGCAGCATCTACGGCATTCCCTCCTTTCTGAAATATCATAGAACCAGCGGTAGCAGCCAGTGGCTTGCCGGTGACAGCCATCCAGTGTTTACCGTGCAAAGGTGGTTTTTGTGTTTGCTGTGCCAGCATAGGCGAGGCAACAGCAAAGAGGCATACCAGGAGGTATATTCGTTTCATAAGCAAATGCGATTTAGACAGTAGAATGGAAAGGTAATAAAAGAAAAAAGCCGAACCAATCGCTTTTATACCTGCGGTATAAAAGCGATTGGTTCGGCGCAGTGGCTTGGAGCCGGCTGAAAAATTACTTAGAAGAAAAACTGTTCAGATACAACCTTTCCATCTTTCACTTCATACACACAAATCTCTGCCATATTCATTCTTCCCTGTCCTTTCATATCCACATCCATATCCATAGAAAAAGAAATAGCATTCGCTACTACCAATGGTTCAGACACCTTGATGCTATGCACCGCGTCTAATCCATCCATGAAAAATTTAATCTTTTTCAGTAACGCTGGCAAACCTTTAGTTTCCTTTGCAAAGTTAGGTGTAGAATAAGGTTCAATGCTTACCGCATTCTCGGCATACAGTTCAGTCTGAGCTTTCTCGAATTCTCCTTTAGCGCAATACGCCACCAGTTTCTGGGCGATCTCTTGTGTAGTCATAACGATTGGGGTTTGGTTTTCGTGTAAAGCTAAGATAAGCATATTACCATAGTATTAAATGACCCGCCCGGCAGTGCTGCTACATAACAGGCTATGAGTATGCAATGCCCCCGCAGTCATATTCGTTAATTTGCTGATACTAACCCAAACTATTTACTCACAATCACACGTTAAACATTATACATGATGTCCAACCAATATCCCCCTGGGCTGCACTTCGGGATCCCTGAAAAAATGCAGCCGCATATCCGTATATCAACTCATCTGCCGGAGCAATTCAAGCAATATCTGCTATCACCTACCTCGGCGACCACGTATATAGAAGCCCCCTTCGGCAGTTACATTACTCAGGAAATAAAGGGACCCGACTGGCTGATCAGCTGGCAACAATGTTTTATCCGGGAAAAAGTACGGTTACGGCCTTCTACCCCATCGCCCATGCTGGCCATGTACTGCATCCTGAAAGGTAATATCAGCTGTCGGCTGCAGGGGCAGGGCAAACTAATGCTGATTGAAAAAGAATTCGGCATCTATTACATTCCGTCGCACTCTCAGAATACGGCCGACCTGCGGTCCGGCAATTATGAGATGATCTGTATTTCTTTTTCCCCAACCTTTTTCAGCAGGTTCATTTCCCGGCATCCTTCATTCGAAGACATCTATCAGCAACAGCAAAAACAGGCGCGCAGAGGTACGACACTGCCCGCCATCAGAATGGAAGCAGCCGATCTGAAAGTACTGGAGGACCTGCGGCAATGCCCCATACAGGAAGAAGAAAAGCTAGCCTACATAGAAGAAAAACTGGGATCACTGCTCACGCTGTATTTCAACGCCCTTACGCCTAAATACCTGCAAAACGGCGAACAGGCAGGCAAACTGAAACAGGTATGCCTGTACATTCAACATCACTATCACCAACACCTGAACATTGCAGATCTGAGCAGGAAAGCAGATATGCATATCAACACTTTTGAACGGGCTTTCAAAGAGCTATTAGGGGTCAGCCCCAGAGGGTATATCGAACACCTGCGTATGAAAAAAGCAGCCACGCTACTTTCTCAAACTACACTAAGCATCAAGGAAATTAGTTACAATACCGGCTACAGAGGAGCGAACTACTTCACGGCCGTGTTCCGGAAACGGTATCGCTGCTCTCCGAGAGAATATCGTAAAAACCGCTTATCTTGAGAGGATCATCTTAAGAAAAGTGGAATAAATGGACGAGCAATTATCAGCCAGACTTATACAGATCAGAAGACAGATTCATGCCAACCCTGAACTGGGTTATCAGGAAGAAAAAACATCTCAACTGGTAAAGCAGGAGCTTGACCAGCTTGGCATACCATATACTACCGGCGCTGCCCGTGGTACAGGTGTGATTGGCACCCTGCGTAAGGGTGATGGCCCTGTAGTAGCCATCCGTGCTGATATGGATGCCTTGCCTATGCAGGAGGAAACAGGTTTACCCTTTGCCTCACTGACAGCCGGCAAAATGCATTCCTGTGGTCATGACCTGCATACGACTATGCTGATAGGCGCTGCTGCGCTTTTAAAGAATACAGACTTCCAGGGTACTGTCAGGTTCCTGTTCCAACCTTCTGAAGAAGGGCCAAATGGCGATCCTGAAGGTATGACAGGTGCTCACAGAATAGTGGAAGAAGGTTACCTCGATGATGTACAGGCCGCTTTGGGGCTGCATGTAGATCCTTCATTGCCCGTGGGTCAGATCACCTATGCACTGGGCCCTGCACTGGCATGTACCGGATTCTTTAGCATCGAAGTACTGGGCAAAGCTGCACATGCCGGCGCGGCACCTCAACTGGGTGTAGATGCAGTGGCTGTGGCGGCTCAACTGGTGACTTCTGCACAAATGATTGTAGCCAGGCATACTGCTCCTACGGAAACAGCCGTATTGTCCTTCACCAAAATCAATGGCGGCGTAGCACCGAATGTGATTGCTGACAAAGTAGTGCTGGAAGGAACCATCCGGTCTCTGGACCTGGATACATACAATGACATCATCAGCAGACTCAATAAGATCATTGAAGGACTGATGATAGCCTATGATGCAAAGATCAGATTCGACCTCTACTATAACCTGCCAAGTGTACTGAACGACGGCAATGTACATGGCAAACTTGTACAAAGTCTCGATACCGTATTTGGTGCCGGCAATAGCAGAGAGGTTATACCGCTGCTGGCAGGTGAAGATTTTGCCCACTATTCCAGGAAAGTACCTTCTATGTTTTACCTGCTGGGCGCACAGGATCCGACATGTGGCGGGTATTATCTGCACCATCCCAAAGTGATCTTCAATGAAGGCGCCATTGCCTATGGCGCTAAATTCCTGGCGACAGGGGCGATAAGTTTGTTGGATAATTACAGGTAATTATTGTCTAAATAAATGATGGGCCGGTTGGGTGTTGAATTAGTATAACTAATTTTACCCTGTCATGGAACAAAAGCACCTTGGAAAAGCAGACACCGCGTTTATGGCGGCCTGTACCGGATTGATCGTCGCTAATATATATTATTGTCAACCCCTCATCGTTCTGATCGCCAGAGAATGGGGGCTGAAAGAAAGCGCCGCCGGGCGTGTCACCTACCTCACCCAGATCGGATATGCACTGGGGTTATTACTCCTGGTACCGCTGGGCGATATCCTTGAACGTAAAAAACAGATACTGATCACCACGCTGGTGGCGATAGGCGCCCTATTGCTGGCGGCTACCGCACAGAACTTCTTTGTATTGCAGGCAGCGAGTCTGCTGATCGGTATTACCTCTGTAGTACCACAATTGATATTACCACTGGCAGCTCACCTGGCGCCGGATCATAGAAGAGGGAGCATCATCGGTGCCATCATGGGTGGTTTGCTGGTAGGCATCCTGGCTTCCCGGTCAGTGAGTGGTACAGTGGGGGCTTTATTTGGCTGGCGGGAGATGTATTATATAGCGGCAGGCATCTGTACCGTGCTGATGGTATTGATGTACTTCCGGTTTCCGGATAGTCAGCCAACCCTGAAGAGTAACTATGGAGAACTGATGCGTACGGTGGTTCATTATGCCCGTACACATCCCCGGCTCAGAGAGGCTTCTGTAATGAACGCCCTTTCCTTTGCGGTGCTGAGCGCCTTCTGGGTGACCATGGTGTTGTTCCTTTCCAATGCTCCTTTTAAATATACCTCGGCACAGATTGGCTTATTTGGCATAGCGGGAGCAGCCGGGGCACTGGCGGCACCACTGGTGGGTAAGATGAGTGATGGCCGGGATCCGGGAAAGAATATTATTATCGGTCTAATACTGGAACTCCTCAGTTTTGGGGCATTTTACTTTACAGGGAGCAATATTATATTACTATTAGTCGGAATTGTGTTGGTAGACGTAGGGCATCAATCCATCATGGTAACGAATCAGACCATTATATACGCTTTGAAGCAGGAGGCGAGAAACCGTTTTAATACAGTTTATATGACCAGTACTTTTATTGGTGGGGCGGGCGGTTCTGCGATCGGCTTATGGCTCTGGAACCAAGGGCAGTGGCCGGTAGTATGTGCGGGCTGTACAATAATTATCCTGGTGAATATAACTTTATTTTATATGTTCAGGCCGACAACAGCCAAAAAGGCACTGATTTAAGTGCAGACATTTTTTTTAAATTCATAAAAAACAATACCTTTGCCGTCCTTTCCACAGCATGTCAAGGCAGGGGGAAGTAGTTCTTTACACAATAGTGTATGCGGGTGTGGTGAAATTGGTAGACACGCCAGACTTAGGATCTGGTGCTTCACGGCATGGGGGTTCGAGTCCCTCCACCCGCACTTTTTTTTATACATTTCGGCATACAGCTTATAAAAAATATTGCCATTAAGGCACTAAGTCACTTAGTAACTCCCACATAGCTGCCATTCCTTCGTGCCTTTGTGACTTCATGGCATATTCTTCAATTCAGGAATTATTATTGCTTCATACAAGAACATTTATTAAAATTAATTATGGCAACCGTTACCAGAGAAAACATCGGTTTATTGAATGATAAGATCACTGTGAAAGTGAGCCAGGAAGATTATCTTCCCAATTATGACAAAGCAGTAAAACAGCTTAGCAAAACCGCCAATATACCAGGCTTCCGTAAAGGGATGGTGCCAGCAGGGATGGTGAAAAAAATGCACGGTCCGGCAATCTTCGCGGATGAAATACTGAAAACTGTAGAGAAAGAACTCACAGGCTACCTGCAGAATGAGAAAGTTGAGATCTTCGCTCAGCCACTTTCTCTGGAAAAGGAAGCTAAAAATTTCGATCATAACAATCCTACCGAATATAACTTCGATTTTGAAATTGGCCTGAAACCTGCTTTTGAAGTAACTCCACTGCAGGAAGGTAAAACTACCCTGAGCCGTTATAAAATTAAAGTGACCAGCGAAATGCTGGACAAAGAGGTTGACAACCTGCTCGAAAAAGGTGGCAAAAACGTAGAAACTGAAAAAGTATCTTCTGAGAATGATTTCCTGACTGTTAAGTTCGAAGAGAGCGACGAAGCAGGTAACGTACTGGAAGGTGGTATTCAGAAAGAAAACGCCATTAAGTTAAAGCAGTTCTCTGCTCCTATCCAGGAACAGCTGAAGGGTAAAGGAAAGGGCGATAGCATCGTATTCTTCCTGGCTACTTCATTTGATGCAGCTGCTTTACACGATATCCTGCACGACCTTGGTTTCCATGGTCATAACGATGCGGATGCACAACGTTACTTCAAACTGACAATCGAGAAAGTTGAAGTAATTGAAAAAAGGGAACTGAATGAAGAATTCTTCAAAGAAGTATTCCCTAAAGATGAAGTAACCACTGAAGAAGCCTTCCGTGAGAAACTGAAATCTGAAATAGAAAAGTACTGGGATTCCGAGAGCCGTAACCACCTGCACAACGAACTGTTCGAGGTGCTGGTACACGAAACTCCTATTGAACTGCCCAAAGAATTTCTGAAGCGCTGGTTGCAGCAGGGTGGCGAAAAGCCAAAAACTGCTGAAGAAGCCGAAAAAGAATATCCTGGATTTGATCATCAGTTACGCTGGACTTTGATCAGCGACAAACTGATCCGCGAAAATAAACTGGACGTATCCTTTGATGAACTGAAGGAAAGCGCCAAACAGAAAGTAATGGGCTATTTTGGTGGTGCAGCTGCTGCAGATGGTGCAGACTGGCTGGATAGCTACCTGGAACGCCTGCTGCAGGATGAAAAATTCGTAGATCAGACCTATCGTGAGATGGTGACTCAAAAACTGTTTGATTGGGCAGAACAAAAGGTAAATGTGAAGGAAGAGGAAGTAACAGCCGAAGAATTTGCTAAATTACCTAATAAACATCACCATCATGAACATTAATAACGAATTCAGGAAATATGCCATCCAGCATAGAGGGATCAGTAGCCTGGTAGTAGATAGCTATACCCGTCACCAGATCAATGCCTTAACTCCCAACATCATCGAGGAACGCCCGATGAACATGGCGATTATGGACGTGTTTTCCCGTTTGATGATGGACCGCATCATCTTCATGGGCGATCCGGTAAATGACTATGTAGCTAATATTATCACAGCACAGTTGCTGTTCCTCGAATCTACTGACCGTACCCGTGATATACAGATGTATATTAACAGCCCCGGCGGTAGCGTATATGCTGGTTTAGGTATCTATGACACCATGCAGATCATCGCTCCTGATGTAGCGACAATCTGTACAGGTATGGCCGCTTCTTTTGGCGCCGTACTGCTGGTGGCTGGTACTAAAGGCAAACGTACTGCGCTGAAGCACGCTCGTGTAATGATTCACCAGCCTCATGGCGGTGCTGAAGGACAGACCTCAGATATCGAGATCACTGCCCGCGAGTTCGTAAAGCTGAAAAAAGAGCTGAACGAAATCATTGCCGGACACTGCGGACAGCCTGTAAAGAAAGTTGAAAAGGATTCTGATCGTGACTACTGGATGACTGCCGATGAAGCAAAAGAATACGGTATCATCGATGACGTACTCACCAAGAACCCTAGAAAACAACAGCAGCAGGACGGTACTACGCCTCAATAATTAGTTGTAAATTCTATAGAAGCAAAATTTAGAAAGAGAAACCGTGTCTTCACAGCCGGTTTTTCTTTTTAACTTTTGCTTTTCTTTTTAAATGACACCCTTTCCCCCTTTAATTTGTACCTTTGTAAGCTATGAAAGAGTCCAAAATACGTTGTTCATTCTGTAATCGTTCGAAAGATGAAGTGCAGATATTGATAGCTGGTGCAGATGGCCATATTTGTGAGAACTGTGTGGCCAACGCACAGGAGATCATAGAACAGGAATTGTTTCAACAGCAGGGTAAAAAAGCCCCCTCCCACTTCGTTCCAAAAGTGGCCAAACCCCAGGAGATCAAGAAATTCCTTGATGAGTATGTGATCGGACAGGATGATGCAAAAAAAATACTGGCAGTTGCCGTTTATAACCACTATAAAAGGCTGAACCAACAGGTAGGAGATGACGATGTGGAAATCGAGAAATCCAATATCATCATGGTAGGTGAAACCGGTACAGGTAAAACCCTGCTGGCTAAATCTATCGCCCGTCTGCTGAATGTTCCTTTTACTATCGTAGATGCAACCGTGTTTACCGAAGCCGGTTACGTAGGTGAAGATGTGGAAAGCATCCTGACCCGCCTGCTACAGGTATGTAACTATGATGTTGAAGCTGCTGAAAGAGGTATCGTATATATTGACGAGATCGATAAAATCGCACGTAAGAGCGATAACCCTTCCATTACCCGCGATGTGAGTGGTGAAGGCGTACAGCAAGGCCTGCTGAAACTGCTGGAAGGTACCGAAGCACTCGTTCCTCCACAAGGCGGTCGTAAGCACCCTGAGCAGAAACTGATCAAAGTGAACACACAGAATATCCTGTTTATATGCGGTGGTGCATTTGATGGTGTTGATAAGATTATCAGCCGCAGAGTACAGACGCATTCTATCGGGTTCACTGTGAACAAAGAGAGAGAAGAAGAAAACAAGAAGCATATACTCCGTTACATCAACTCTCAGGACTTAAAAGCATTCGGTCTGATTCCTGAATTGCTGGGACGTCTGCCAGTTGTAACTTACCTGAATTCTCTGGATAACGAAGCGCTGAAAGCGATTCTGACAGAACCAAAGAATGCACTTATAAAACAATACAAGAAACTGTTCAAAGTAGAAGGTATTGACCTGGAAATAGAAGATGATGCAGTAGATTATATCGTAGAAAAAGCAATGGAGTACAAACTGGGTGCACGTGGTCTTCGCTCTATCTGTGAAGTAGTACTGAGCGATGCGATGTTTAACCTGCCTTCTTCCAACGAAAGCTCTTTTGTACTGACAAGAGCATATGCAGAAGAGAAGTTAGATAAATCAACACTGGTGCAGCTGAAAGTTGCGTAAGGTGTACATGATATTTTGAAAAGGGCGGACGATGATCGTTCGCCTTTTTTATTACCTTTAATTCAAATAATAAATATGGACCTCTTAAAAGAATTGAAAGAAAGAGCCGGCCTTAGCAACGAACAGGCTATCAAGACCTTTGAGATACTGAAAGAGTACGTTGGTGGAAAGGTGCCCGTATTCCTGGCAGGTACTGTCGAGAAATGGTTTAACGACATCGAAAAGAAAGCCGAAGCAGCTGGCAAAGAAGAAAAAGAAAACGATTTTCTGGAGCACTAAGCAAAAGACATTGGCACAATAAAAAAGGCATCCTCTGAGAGGATGCCTTTTTCTTTTGGTTGCGTAAAAGTTGTTTCGATTGTCTTTTCTTTTTGTAGGAGGTTGATAAATTGGTAAAGAGTGATGAATTAACCCAAATTTAACGTTCTTAATTCAAAAATCCAGCACCTTATTTAGTTTATACTCACTTTTTTATCAAAAAGTTTAGACAGCATCAATACATTAAACTTTTAACATATGGCTAAAAACCTTAAAAGTAATATTCTAACTCAAAAATCAACACTAATAGGATCTTGTTTAAAAGATATATTTTGTTGACAAAAAGTTTGAATGCTGCTCACTTACGATCTCATTCAGGAGATTTTTGTTCTCTTCCGTCAGTTTAGTAGCCACCATTGTACGAATAGAGAACGCACGTAAAGCATCCGGAACACTCAATGTTCCTTCAGCAGAATCCTTCCTGCCGGTGAATGGAAAAATATCAGGACCACGCTGACATTGACAGTTCAGATTCACCCGGCTTACCTGGTTTACCAGCGGATCAATCAACGAAGCCAGTTCGTCTGCATCATTGCTGAAAAGACTCACCTGCTGTCCGTGAGAGGATTCAATCAGATAATCGATCGGTGTTTCTATATTGTCAAATGGCAAAATTGGAATGACAGGGCCAAATTGCTCCTCTCTATACAACTTCATTTTATTATTCACAGGGTATAATACCGCCGGGTATACAAATGATTCGAATGTAGTACCGCCATTTTCGTTCATCACCTTCGCACCATTAGCGATAGCATCTTCAATACACTCCTGCAGATAAGCCGGTTTCTGTGGCTCTGGCAGTGGTGTAAGGAATACATCCTTCTCCCATGGCATACCGATTTTCAGTTTGCCTACAGCAGCACTAAACTTTTCAATGAATGCATCCGCTACATCTTTATGAACATAAATGATCTTTATAGCCGTACAGCGCTGCCCATTAAATGAAAGTGAACCCAATACACATTCTTTTACTGCGAGGTCTAAATCAGCCTTTTCTGTGATAATTGCGGCATTCTTTGCATCCAGCCCCAGAATAGCACGCAGGCGGTTTACCTTCGGGTGCATCTTCTTTAGCTGGTTGGCTACTTTACTGCTACCGATCAGGGTGAGTACATTGATCTTGCCAGACTCCATGAGCGGGGCTATGATCACATTTCCACGACCATAAATGGTATTCACCACACCTTTTGGAAAACAGCTTGCAAAAGCTTCCAGCAGAGGATAGTGCAATAACGTACCGTGCTTTGGAGGTTTGAACAGCAGCGTGTTGCCCATGATAAGGGCTGGAATCAGGGTGGTAAAGGTTTCATTCAGCGGGTAGTTGAAGGGTCCCATACATAACACAACACCTAATGGTGAGCGGCGTATTTGTCCGATAATACCTTGTTCAATTTCGAAACGGCTGGAATTGCGATCAAGATCTTTCAGTGCATCGATCGTAGCGTTGATGTACTCAATGGTACGATCAAATTCCTTTATGGAATCTGCATACGATTTCCCGATTTCCCACATGATCAGTTTTACAATCTCGTCTTTCTTTGCAATCATCTTGCCGGTGAACTTATCCATGCAGGCAATCCTCTCAGCTACCGGCATGGTAGGCCATTCACCACGACCATCATTGTACGCGAGTACAGCTGCATCGAGCGCTGCAAGGGCTTCTGTTTGTGTGCACAGCGGGTAAGAGCCAATTACTTTTCTTTTGAGGCCTTCTGGAGTCTGGACAGCTACAGGGGAAAGAACGGTGTGGACATCACCGTTCCAGGGTTTCATTTCACCGCCGGAAAGATATTCACGCTGGTGAATCTCCTCCGGTAGCAGGAATTGCGCCGGGATGGCGTCTGCTGTCGGGAACATTTGATGTAAGTGTTCTTCAAAGGTCATGACATAGTAGTTTATATAGATGAAAGATAGTAAATAGGTTATAAAAAAAAGACTGATCGCACTCCGGGAGCGGATCAGTCTATTAGTATGTTTTTAGATAGTTCAATTACTTCAGGGCCTCACGGGCAATGACGAGCTTCTGAATCTCGGAAGTCCCCTCTCCTATAGTACATAATTTCGCATCTCTATAAAACTTCTCTACAGGAAAATCCTTCGTGTATCCATAGCCACCAAATACCTGTACGGCTTCGTTCGCAGTTTTTACTGCCACTTCCGAAGCATAATATTTGGCCATTGCCGCCTGCTGAGTCACCTTTTGTCCTTTGCTCTTACCCGAGGCAGCCTGCATAGTCAGTAGCTCAGCAGCCATAATCTCTGTGGCCATATCAGCCAGTTTAAAAGAGATACCCTGGAAGGTTGCAATAGGTTTATCGAACTGATGCCGTTCCTGTGCATATTTCAGGGCCGCTTCGTAAGCGCCTTTGGCAATGCCTAACGAAAGTGCGGCAATAGAGATACGACCCCCATCCAGTACTTTCATCGACTGGATGAAGCCTTCGCCTTCATTACCCAGCATATTGGCAACAGGTATCCGGCAATTATCAAAGATCATTTCGGCGGTTTCCGAGGCACGCATACCCAGTTTGTTTTCCTTTTTACCACCGCTGAAACCGGGTGTACCACGTTCTACTACAAAGGCGGTCATACCATGACTATCTCTTACATCTCCGGTACGGGCTATTACCACTGCCACGTCCCCACTTTTACCATGGGTGATCCAGCATTTGGTGCCATTCAGCACCCATTCGTCACCGTCTTTCTTTGCCACACACTTCATGTTCATGGCATCGGAGCCGGTATTCGGTTCTGTGAGGCCCCAGGCACCGAGCCATTCGCCACTGGCGAGTTTAGGGAGGTAACGCTTCTTTTGTTCTTCAGATCCGAATTGTAAGATATGACCGGTGCAAAGAGAGTTGTGCGCTGCTACACTAAGGCCTATAGCGCCACAGAAGCGACTGATTTCGCTGACGACAGTAACGTACTCAAGATAACTGAGGCCACTGCCGCCATATTCCTGTGGAACTAACACCCCCATTAAGCCTAATTCGCCGAGTTGTTTAAAGAGTGGTGCCGGAAAGGTTTGGGTTTCATCCCATTCCATAACGTTTGGTTGAATGTGCGATTTACCGAAATCCCTGATCACCTGGGTGATCTGCTGCTGCATTTCTGTAGGTTCGAAGTTCATATTGGGGGTTTTTCTGTTTTGATGTAATGTTCAATTTTACGATAAATACTATCATCCACCAATGGTATGCCAAGAAGGTCAGATGGTTGCTGAAAAAGCCCGTTGTTGCTGCGATACAGGACAATTAACCGCGCCAGTTTATACCTTATGTAAGGATGTTGGGCCAAAGTTTGCTCATCTGCGGTGTTGAGGTCCAGTTTTTTTAGTGAAACTGCATTCAATCGCAGGTAAGGTTGAATTTTTTTAAATGTGCTGTCCGGCAGGCCGTAAGTTTCCCTGATCTGGGAAATGGCATAAAAACCGCCGAGTTTCTCTCTAAAGCGGATAATTCGTGCAGCCAGCACAGGTCCTATTCCTTTCAATGACTCCCAGGCTGCGGAATCAGCCTTGTTGATGTCGATGTTGATTACTGATTGCCGGGGACGGGAAAAGGTAATATGCTTTTTAGGTGGAGGCGGGGCTTTTTTCAGAGAGGATTGAAAAGCCGCAATATCTTGTCGTAGTAATGTATCCCTGCTGGTTTGCAGTGGAAAATAGTGCGCGACTATCGCCGGTGTATATATGCTGATAGCAGTGAGAAGCAGCAATGCGATGATGCCTCTTCTTTCAAGCGCGGTGAAGTGCCAGAATGGTTTCATAGGTTAACAAATAAATGGATGGATGAAATTACAATGTCACTTCAAGCCCATCATAGGCCAGTGCCATACCGGCAGGCAGCTCCTGCGATACTTCGGCATGTAGTCCCATCTGGTGACTGATATGCGTGAAGTATACCTGTGGAATAGCCAGCTCCTGTGCCAGGGCAATCGCCTCATCCAGGGTGAAGTGAGATATGTGTTTCTCCCTGCGCAGGGCATTTACTACCAGTATGCGGGAGCCCACAATTTTTTCTTTTTCTTCAGGTGCGATAAAATTCGCATCTGTAATATACGTGAAGTCGCCAAAACGGAAGCCCAATACCGGCATCTTATGATGCATGACATTGATCGGCGTAAACAGCATGCCATTTACAACAAACGGGTCATTACCAATGGTAAGGAGATTCAGCTCCGGAATGCCCGGATATTTATGCTCTGCAAAAGCATAGGCAAATTCACGCATGATGCTTTCCTGTGTGAACGGTGTCGCATAGATATCGATCGCGCGCTGCTGAAAATAATTGAAAGCCCGGATGTCGTCCATCCCTGCTATATGATCTTTATGAGAGTGGGTCACTAATACCGCTTCCAGGTGTTTCACTTCTGCTCTCAGCATCTGGTAGCGGAAGTCTGGTGTTGTATCGATAACGATATTGCCTGCAGGTGTATCAGAAATGAGGATACTGCTGCGCAGACGCTTATCATGCTTATCGGTAGAAGTACATACCCTACAGCCACAAGCTATAACGGGTACGCCCTGAGAGGTGCCTGTTCCTAAAAAAGTTACTTTCAATTCTCTGAAGGTGTTTCTGGTGAAGGAGGAGTGGATTCTTCGTCGGCCGCATCAGCAGCGGTATTCCTGTTTTCCACGATCTGCTTGTATAGCTTCAGGGATTCAGGAGTCAGCACACTTTCATCCAGTTCCATCGAGCCCAGGATATCCAGGAGCGTATTGATACGTCCTTCCAGGTTCAGGAATTTATTAACTACCACGACCTTTTTATGTTCGAGTACACAATAGCCTGAATTAAACGTTCCTTTTTCAAAACGCAACTCATACTTAGCCTCTCCAAAGATTTTTTCAAGGCGGGTCAGGTTATTGGGTGTCACTTTGAAGTTCATGACACAAAAGTAAGATTATTTACTCACCAACCTTGCGACAGGTACGATCACCTCTTCCAGCGAAATACCTCCATGCTGGAAGGTATTGCGGTAGAAGTTGACAAAGTAGTTGTAATTATTCGGATAGCAGAGGTAGCCATCTTCTTTTGCAAAGATATAAGAGGAGTTTACATTGGGTTTGGGCAGACCTGCTTCGCGGGGATCCCTGAAGGCCAGTACTTCCTTGGCGTCATAGTTCAGGTTACGACCATGTTTATAACGCAGGTTGGTAGTGGTTTGCTTATCTCCTATCACTTTTACCGGTGTCTTCACCCTGACATTACCATGGTCAGTCGCAATGATCAGGTTAATCTTTCTGTCTGCCACTTTGCGCAGCGCCTGGTGCAAAGGTGAGTGTTCAAACCAGCTGGCGGTGATAGAACGGTAAGAAGTTTCATCCCCTGCCAGTTCTTTCAGCACTTCCATTTCTGTACGTGCATGGCTCAGCATATCCACAAAGTTGTACACAATTACGTTCAGCGGATAGGCTAGCAGGTTATGTATGCTGTTCACAAGGTGCTGACCATCATTGTGAGTGGTCACCTTGGTGTAGGAAAAACGGGCATCTAATTTCAGGCGTTTGAGCTGATCTGCGAAGAATTCTTCTTCATGCAGGTTCTTCCCTCCATCTTCATCGTCATTTTTCCATTCTTGTGGAAAACGGCTTTCTATATCTATTGGCAACAGACCGGCAAAGATCGCATTGCGGCTATATTGAGTAGAAGTAGGGAGTATACTGTAAAAAGTATCTTCGGTGACCAGCCTGAAGGACTCCAGGAAGATAGGCAGGATCGCCTTCCACTGGTCCAGACGCAGATTGTCTATGATAATGAAGAAGTTCGGCACGTCATTGTCCAGCTGTGGCACCACCTTTTCTTTAAATACGGAGTGCGACATCACAGGAGCTTCCTTCGCTTTCGGAGCCACCCAGCTGGCATAGTTGCGGGAGATGAATTTGGCAAACTCCGTATTGGCCTCCGCCTTTTGGGAGTTTAATACCTCCATCATCTCTGGATTGTTGGTTTTGGCCATTTCCATTTCCCAGTAAACCAGCTTCTTATAAATATCCATCCACTCATTGAAGTCCGGACCTGAGTTCAGGGCCATGAAGAGGGAACGGAAGTCCTGTTGGTAACCGATGGTCGTCTTTTCGGCCACAAGCCTTTTATTATCAATGATTTTCTTCAGAGAAAGGAGTACCTGGTTCGGGTTCACGGGTTTGATAAGGTAGTCGGTGATCTGGGAGCCAATGGCTTCGTCCATCACATTTTCCGCCTCATTTTTGGTGATCATGACCACAGGGATCTGCTGATCGATCTCCTTGATCTTGGCCAGGGTTTCGAGTCCAGTTATACCCGGCATAGACTCATCCAGCAGCACAACATCTACCACCTGTTCCTTCAGAAATTCCAGGGCGTCATAGCCATTGGTCAGGGCAGACACCTTGTATCCCTTGTTTTCAAGGAACATAATTTGCGATTTCAGTGATTCTATTTCGTCATCTACCCAGAGTATATTTATTTGACTCATGCAAGTATTGGTTAGGAGTAAGATAAAATTAGTTTCATGCAGCAACTATTTGGCCAAGGTACCATTCTCTACTGGCAAAAAATATTCCCTATATGCGATGTTGGCACAATAAATTGTTAAATAACAGTTGATTTGCTGTAAGTTGTCCAAATATTATCAATTTTTGCAATAAAAATAGGAAAATCGAGGCAGATATAGGGGAAGGAGGTACGGGTGGCGTCTTATACATTAGAAAAAGTTAAAGATAATAATTCCTTAACGTAGCTTTGCCCAAGCTAAAGGGTAACGGTAAAAATGGCAGAACGCAAGAGAAAAATTGTAAATGATCCGGTGTATGGCTTCATCACGATAGATCATCCGCTGATATTTGCCTTAATTTCCCATCCTTACTATCAGCGCCTGCGCCGTATTCATCAGATGGCCCTGGCACATCTGGTTTATCCGGGAGCGATGCATACCCGTTTTCATCACAGTATGGGCGCTTATCACCTGATGAGCTGCGCACTGGCAGAGTTGAAAGGGAAAGGGGTAGAAATTACGGACGAAGAGGAGATAGCCGCTAAGATGGCTATTTTGCTGCATGATATAGGTCATGGACCTTATTCTCATGCCCTGGAAAATGGAATTATCGAAGGGGTATCCCACGAAAAGATCAGCCAGTGGCTGATGGAGGAGTTGAATAAGGAGCTGAAAGGAGCCCTGAGCCTGACAATAGAAATCTTCAACGGGCGTTATCATAAAACGTTTCTTCATCAGCTGGTGTCGAGCCAGCTGGATGTAGACAGGATGGATTACCTGAATCGTGACAGCTTTTATACGGGAGTTTCTGAAGGAGTAATTGGTTATGACCGTATTATAAAAATGCTCACTGTGCAACGGAATGAGCTGATGGTGGAGGAGAAGGGAATTTATTCAATAGAAAAGTTTATTGTGGCCCGGCGATTGATGTACTGGCAGGTATACCTGCACAAGACAGTATTAAGTGCAGAAAATATGCTGGTCAAAATACTGAAACGGGCTAAAGAACTGGCACTGAGGGGAGTATCCCTGTTTGCCTCGCCGGCATTGGAATATTTCCTGTACCATACTATTACAGCTGCCAACTTCGAACAGGAACCAGCTTGTCTGCAACAGTTTTGTCTGCTGGATGATTACGATATTCTAAGCGCGATAAAGGTATGGACCACCCATACGGATCCAGTCCTTTCCTTGTTATGTAAATGGTTGACAAACAGGAATTTGTTTAAATGCCTGCTCAGTAATGAGGCTTTTGATACCTCGGCCATAACTTTATTGAAAACACAGGTACAAGAAAGATATGGCATTTCTGGCCATGATCTTGATTACTTTGTCTTCACAGGAACAGCTAGTCTGAGCGCGTACAACATTAATAATGAAAGGATTAACATCCTTTTTAAAGACGGGACCGTCAAGGATATTTCGTCAATCGATAATGCACTGGTTAGTCATACACTGGCTATACCCGTAAAAAAATTCTACATTTGTCATCCAAAAATCTAAGCAACACAGGATTATGAATGATAGATTGTAGATAATGTATAACTAGATGGCTGTCAATTAAATCATAAAACTGGTACCGCCTGGATAACTATATTAATTATTAACTATGCAGTTTAGCGCATTACAATTGGCTACCATGTTGGATGGTAAGCTGGAAGGCAACCCGGACGTAAAAGTGAATAACATCGCCAAAATCGAAGAGGCTGGTGAAGGGATGCTCAGTTTCATTGCCAATCCCAAATACGAAGAATTCATCTACACGACCAATGCTTCCATACTCATTGTGAACGAAAGTCTGGTGACAGAGCGTCCTGTAAAGTCTACCCTGATCAGGGTAAAAGATGCTTACAGCGCATTCGCCCAACTACTGGAGCAATACAAACAGCTGGTAGGCAACAAAACTGGTATTCAACAACCATCTTTTGTACCTGCTTCTGTAAAAACAGGCACCAATGTATTCATTGGCGCATTTGCCTACCTGGGTGAAAATGTCGTACTGGGCAATAATGTGAAGATCTATCCGGGTGTATATCTGGGTGATAATGTAGTTGTGAGCGACGACACTGTGGTATTCCCAGGTGTGAAAGTTTACGAGAACTGCGTGGTAGGCAAACGGGTGATCCTGCATGCGAACTGCGTAATCGGTGGCGACGGCTTCGGCTTTGCCC
Source organism: Chitinophaga sp. LS1 (assembly GCF_034274695.1). Lineage (NCBI taxonomy): Bacteria > Pseudomonadati > Bacteroidota > Chitinophagia > Chitinophagales > Chitinophagaceae > Chitinophaga > Chitinophaga sp. LS1. The sequence goes on along the minus strand of NZ_CP128362.1, from coordinate 2,560,621 downwards.
CCCAGCCTGATGGTAAATACAAGAAAGTTCCTCAGATCGGCAACGTAGTGATCCACGACGATGTGGAAATCGGTGCAAATACGACTATCGACAGAGCGACAATGGGCTCCACCATCATCCGCCAGGGTGTAAAACTGGATAACCTGATCCAGATCGCGCACAACGTAGATATAGATACGAATACCGTAATCGCGGCACAGACCGGCATCTCCGGCAGTACCAAAATCGGAAAGAACTGCGTGATCGGCGGCCAGGTAGGTCTGGTAGGCCATATTCAGCTGGCAGACGGCACTAAGATCAACGCGCAGAGCGGTCTTTCCAAATCCATCACCGAGTCAAATACGGCGCTGATGGGCTCTCCTGCTTTTGACTACAAAAGTTCACTGAAAAGTCAGGCAATTTTTAGAAATTTGCCGGACCTTGAAAAACGTGTAAAGGAGCTGGAGGATATGGTAAAACAGTTACTTTCTGTAAGAGAAGGTGTTTAATATTCCTGTAGTTTACTACGCCACAATCATTTGCGGGATCGCATACCCTTACGAGACAACAGAAAAATTAGTTAATAAAATATGATGGAGAATCAACAGTCGCCCAATCAACACACGATAAAAACCCCTGTCACTATATCGGGTGTAGGTTTGCACACAGGTGCCAGCGTAAATATGACCCTCAAACCTGGTATTCCTGGATCGGGTATTAAGTTCAGACGTATTGATCTGCCCAACCAACCTGTAGTAAAAGCGGATGTGGATTATGTAGTAGATACAGCCAGAAGTACCACACTGGAACACAATGGTGCAAGAGTAAATACCATCGAACATATCATGGCTGCACTGGTAGGTACCGGTGTTGACAACGTAGAAATAGATATTGATGGTCCTGAAGTGCCTATCATTGACGGTAGCGCTATGCCTTTCATCGAACTGATCGAACAGACAGGTGTAGCTGAACAGGATGCTAAGAAGGTATACTATACCATCGATACCAATATTACCTACTACGACGATAAGAAGAATGTGGAAATGGTAGCGCTGCCTGCGGTAGACTACCGCGTCACCTGTATGATCGACTTCAACTCGCCGGTACTGGGTACCCAGCACGCGAACCTGAACAGCCTGGCTGACTTCAGATCAGAAATCGCACCGTGCCGTACCTTCGTATTCCTGCATGAGCTGGAGTACCTGATCAACAATAACCTGATCAAAGGTGGTGATATCAACAACGCAATCGTGATCGTTGATAAACCTGTAAGCGAAGAAGAACTGGCGCGCCTGGCAACCGTTTTCCAACGCAAGAATATCAGTGTGGAACAACGCGAAGGTATCCTGAACAATATTAAGCTGCGTTTCCCTAACGAACCTGCACGTCACAAACTGCTGGACATCATGGGCGACCTGGCACTGGTAGGTTATCCGCTCAAGGCCCATATCATCGCCAACCGTCCGGGACATGCTTCCAACGTGGAGTTTGCCCGTCGCTTAAAACAATACATCAAGAAGAACAAGCATATTAAAGATGTGCCTGTATATGATCCTAATAAACCGGCTATATTTGACCTTCCACGTATAGAGCGGACCCTGCCACATCGTTTCCCAATGCTGCTGGTAGACAAGATCATTGATCTCACAGATACGCAGGTAGTCGGTATCAAGAATGTAACCTTCAACGAACCCTTCTTCCAGGGTCACTTCCCGAACAATCCGGTTATGCCGGGTGTATTACAGGTAGAGGCATTGGCACAATGTGGAGGTATCCTCGCACTGAACACAGTTCCTGATCCTGAAAATTACGATACATACTTTATCAAGATCGACAACTGTAAGTTCAAGCAAAAGGTATTCCCTGGTGACACGATGATCCTGAAGATGGAGCTGCTGAGCCCTATCAGAAGAGGTATCGTGGAAATGCGGGGAACTGTATTTGTAGGTAACAAGATCGTTACAGAGGGCGACCTGACTGCTCAAATCATTAAAACAAGAGGCTAAAAAATAGCAATGATCCATCCGCTTACTTACATCCACCCTGACGCGAAGGTGGCACCAAACGTTAAAATCGATCCATTCACTGTCATCCACAAGAATGTGGAGATTGGTGACGGTACCTGGATCGGGTCGAATGTCACTATCATGGAAGGGGCAAGGATTGGAAAGAACTGCCGTATCTTCCCTGGTTCCGTCATATCCGCTATACCACAGGACCTCAAATTTGACGGAGAAGACACCACCACCATTATTGGAGATAACACCACTATCCGCGAGTATGTAACCATTAACAGGGGTACTAAAGACAAATGGAAAACCGTAATCGGGTCCAACTGTCTGATCATGGCCTACAGCCATATCGCCCACGACTGTGAAGTAGGTAACTACTGCGTATTTTCTAACGACACGACCCTGGCTGGTCACATCACCGTGGGCGACCACGTAGTGCTGGCTGGTATGGTGGCTGTACAACAGTTCTGTAAAATTGGTGCACATGCTTTCGTAACCGGTGGTTCACTGGTAAGAAAAGATGTACCCCCTTACGTAAAAGCTGCACGTGAGCCATTGTCTTATGTAGGCGTGAACTCTATCGGTTTAAAAAGAAGAGGCTTCTCTCTGGAAAAGATCAATCATATCCTGGATATTTACCGCGTGATCTTCGTGAAAGGCTACAAGCTGTCAAAAGCAGTGAGCATCATCGAAGCTGAATATCCTGCTACGGATGAAAGGGATGAAATCCTTGCATTTATCCGTGAGTCCGGACGTGGTATCATGAAAGGATATACGTCTCTCTCCAGTGACGAATGAAAATAAAATCTTTACAGGCAATACCATGTGTAAAACATGTGGTATTGCCTTTTCTATAAATAATGAGGACGAATGAAAATAACGCTGGACCAGACGGGTAAACGCTTTAACTACGATTGGATCTTCCGTCGGGTCAACGCTACCTTTGAAGCCGGACAACGTTATGCCATACTTGGACCAAACGGTTCAGGTAAGTCTACATTATTGCAGGTGATCAGCGGACATTTGTTGCACAACGAAGGCACTGTCACCTACCACGATGCGAACACCCCCATACCCGCCGATCGTTTTTTTGAATCCTGTGCTATCGCAGCCCCCTATCTCGAACTGATCGAAGAATTTACCCTCGCAGAGAGCATCAGTTTTCATCTGCAATTTAAGCAGTTCATACCTGGTATTACCCCGCAAAAAGCTGCGGAAACAGTCGGTCTGCAATCATCTATGCGTAAGCAGGTGAAGCACTTTTCTTCTGGTATGAAGCAAAGGCTGAAACTGGCGCTGGCCATCTTTTCCGATGTGCCTGTATTACTGCTGGATGAACCATGTACCAACCTGGATGCAGCTGGTGTAAAGCTTTACCAGGAGCTGATTACAACATATGCAAGCAATCGTATGATCATTGTCAGCTCCAACGATGAGCAGGAGTATTTTATGTGTGAACAGCGTATGAGTATCTTGGACTACAAATGACGTGGGGATTTGTGCTTTAATCGTATATTGAACCCCATAATACGAGATGCATATGCAAAAGACTGCCAGTAAGAAAGTAATTAACGGGTGGGCCATGTATGACTGGGCTAACTCTGTTTACAATCTGGTAATTACTACTACCTTTTTCCCTATTTACTTTACAAGCGCTACAAAAGCGGCCTTCCATAGCGACCGCATTCCTTTCTTCGGAAAATATTTTATTAATTCGGCCCTGTATGACTACGCGATGGCAGCAGCGTTTCTGATTGCTGCGATTGCCTCTCCGATCCTGTCTTCTATTGCAGATACAAGAGGTAACAAGAAACGTTACCTGATGATGTTCACCTGGCTGGGTGGTATCAGCTGTAGTGCGTTGTACCTGTTCAATGGCGGCAATGTCGAATATGGGATCATCTTCTTTGTCCTCGCTACCCTCGGCTACTGCGGAGGCCTGGTGTTTTACAACTCTTACTTACCAGAGATAGCTGCAGAGGAAGACCGTGACCGGGTAAGTGCCAAAGGCTTTGCCATGGGGTACATCGGTAGCGTACTGTTACAGCTGGTTGGTTTTGCACTGGTGGCACTGCTGCCATTTGGTATCACAGAAGGTCAGGCAGTGCTCATTACCTTCCTGCTGGTAGGTGTCTGGTGGATCGGCTTTGCCCAGATCACCTTTGTACGACTGCCCGCATCCAAAGGAACAATTACTGAACATAAAGCAGGTGTGTTCACAGAAAGCTTCTCTGAGCTACGCAAAGTGTATGCCCAGGTGAAGACCATGCCGGTACTGAAACGCTTTCTGAGAGGCTTTTTCTTCTACAGCATGGGTGTGCAGACAGTCATGATGGCAGCAACCCTCTTTGGTGCACAGGAATTACACCTGCCTTCTACCACCCTCATCAGTGTAGTGGTAGTGATCCAGTTAGTAGCGATTGCCGGTGCTTCGGGCATGGCATGGCTCTCAGGTAAGTATGGTAACCTGCCTGTATTGATCGGTGTCATATTCGTATGGATAGGCATCTGCTTTGCAGGTTACCGGATGCAGACGGCCACCGACTTTTATATACTGGCCACAGCTGTAGGTCTGGTCATGGGAGGTGTTCAGTCCCTGAGCCGCTCCACTTACGCCAAGCTAATGCCGGAAACGGAGGATACCGCGAGTTTCTTCAGTTACTATGATGTGACTGAAAAGCTTTCTATCGTGATCGGTATGACCACCTTCGGGTATATCCATGAGCTGACAGGGAGTATGCGCAATTCTGTAATTGCACTGGCTGCCTTCTTTTTAATGGGCCTCGCATGGCTGTTCTCCGCCCGGAGAAAGCAAAAGGCACTACAATAAAATTTCAATTGTATGCAACTATATACCGTAGACACAGGCTTTTTTAAACTGGATGGAGGTGCTATGTACGGCGTAGTACCAAAGACTATTTGGAACAAACTAAGCCCATCAGACGAGAACAATTTATGCTCCTGGGCCATGCGCTGCCTGCTCATCGAAGATGGCAAACGCCTGATCCTGGTAGACACAGGTATTGGTGACAAACAGGATGCGAAATGGTTCGGCCATTACCACCTGCATGGCGATGCAACCCTGGATAGCTCCCTGGCTAAACTGGGTTTTCACAAAGATGATATCACCGATGTGTTCATGACCCACCTGCACTTTGACCATTGTGGTGGCTCCATTGTAAGACAGGGCGATAAACTCGTACCTGCTTTCAAAAATGCTACCTTCTGGAGCAATGAAGATCACTGGAACTGGGCAATAAAACCAAACGACAGAGAGAAAGCATCTTTCCTGAAAGAAAACATCCTGCCCATGCAGGAAAGTGGTCAGCTGAAATTTGTGGAAGTAAAGGAAGGCGTGAGCTTTACTGATAATATCAATATCCGGTTTGTAAACGGACATACAGATGCACAGATGCTGCCACAGATCAAATACAAGGATAAAACCATCCTGTATATGGCGGACCTGTTGCCCGGCATCGGACATATTCCGCTGCCATACGTAATGGCATACGATATGTTCCCGCTGACAACCCTTCAGGAGAAGAAAACCTACCTGACTGAAGCCCTGGAGCAGCAATATGTACTGTATTTAGAGCATGATCCGAAGGTAGAATGCCTCGTGCTGCAGCAAACGGAGAAAGGCATCCGCGCAGGCGAAACTTTCCCATTATCTGCACTATAGTGTATGTCATCTTGGCACGACATGTGCCTGCTGCATACATTTTGTACTATATAGATCATGGCAACACACCTGACAATAGATAATAAATTGAAAAAGCTGATTGTTGTAGGCGACAGGGTTCTGGTACAACCACTTACCCCCAATGAACGTACAGAAAGTGGGCTATTTTTGCCTCCCGGTATGCAGGAAAAGGAAAAGGTACAATCTGGATATGTGATCAAAACAGGTCCCGGATATGCCATTCCATTACCTTCTGAGGATGATGATGCCTGGAAGGGAGAAGATGAGAAAGTGAAGTATATTCCTTTACAGGCAAAGGAAGGCGATCTGGCTATCTTCCTGCTCAATGGCTCCACAGAAGTGTCGTACCAGGGAGAAAAGTACTTTATCGTACCGCAGAGTGCGATACTGATGCTGGAAAGAGAAGAAGATCTCTAATGCTTTTTTCATAAAAATTTCAAAAAGGGCTGTAAGTGATTACAGCCCTTTTTTTATCTTCAGAGAAATTTTAATACCCCATGGCCGATAAAGAAGCATTTCTGTCGCATATTCAAACTGGATATACCTTCAAAGGCGAAAGATTTAAACTGGGCTGCGCCATGCTGAATGGCGATGTTGTAAGTGGAGCAGATGTGTACCTGCCACTGAAAACGATGAACAGGCATGGATTGATAGCCGGCGCCACAGGTACAGGTAAAACCAAAACCCTGCAGGTGATTGCAGAAGGGCTGAGCGATGCCAGCGTACCCGTACTGCTCATGGATATTAAAGGTGACCTGAGTGGCGTAGCCGCTGCCGGCACCAACAGTGACAGGATCAAAGAGCGATATGAGAAAATCGACGGCAGCTGGTCTCCTTCCGGCTACCCGGTAGAACTGCTGTCACTCAGTAATGAAAAAGGCGCACGCCTGAGAGCAACGGTGAGTGAATTTGGACCGATATTACTGTCCAGAATATTAGAACTGAACGATACACAGGAAGGCCTGGTGGCCATGATATTTAAATATTGTGATGATAGTCAACTGCCCCTGCTGGACCTGAAAGATTTCAAGAAAGTATTGCAGTATGTGAGCGATGAAGGCAAGGCTGAACTGGAAAAAGATTATGGTAAGATCTCTACCACTTCAGCCGGTACTGTGCTCAGAAAAGTAATTGCGCTGGAGCAACAGGGTGCCGATAAGTTCTTCGGCGAAGCCTCTTTTGAAGTAGATGACCTGCTGCGCATCAGCGATGATGGCAGAGGAGTGATTTCCATCGTAAGAGTAGCAGATATCCAGGATAAACCAAAGCTGTTTTCCACATTCATGCTTAGCCTGCTGGCAGAGCTGTATGCTACATTACCTGAAGAAGGTGATATGGATAAACCCAAACTGGTGCTATTTATAGACGAAGCGCACCTGGTATTCCAGGAAGCCAGTTCTGCACTGTTGCAGCAGATCGAAACGATCATTAAACTGATCCGTTCCAAAGGCGTGGGCATCTTTTTCTGTACACAAAATCCAATGGATGTACCACCTTCAATACTGGGACAGCTGGGTATGAAAGTACAGCATGCACTGCGTGCATTTACTGCCAATGACCGTAAGACCATTAAGCAGACGGCAGAGAACTACCCACTGTCTGATTTCTATAAAACTGATGAACTACTCACACAGATTGGTATTGGCGAAGCATTGTTCACCTGTCTGAATGAAAAAGGTATACCTACGCCACTGGCTGCGACCATGCTGGTTACACCACGCTCCCGCATGGACATACTCTCTGCGGCAGAGATGGATGCACTGGTAAACAGCAGCAAAATTGCGAAGAAGTATAATCAGGAAATCGATAATGAAAGTGCTTATGAGATCCTGACAGCAAAGCTGCAGGAAGCAGCGGAAAAAAGTGCCCCTGCAGCGAAAACTGCCGGAGGCAAAAAACAACCCGAAGAGAAGAGTATATTAGACACTGTACTAAGCAGTCCTATCGCCAAACAAGTGGGCCGAACAGCAACTACGATGATCACAAGGAGCCTGCTGGGCGCCTTGGGATTAGGCGGTAAGAGCAGCAAAAAAAGTAGTAGCTGGTTTTAATTAAAATCTAGGATATGGAGAAAATTATCAAAGCAGGGATTTGTTCCTATGGTATGTCAGGACATATCTTTCACGCACCTTTCATTCACACACATCCGGGGTTTACCTTCTATGCTGTTGTGGAGAGAAGTAAGAACCTCGCAAGACAGCGTTATCCTGATGTGAAAGTATATACCAGTGTAGCGGATATGATTCAGGATCCTGAACTGGATCTGATCGTAATCAATACACCTAACTATACACATTATGAATACACCAAAGCTGCGCTGGACGCGGGGAAGAATGTAATAGTTGAAAAACCTTTTACAGTGCATGCTGCAGAAGGGAAAGAGCTGGCAGAACTGGCGGCTTCAAAAGGGTTGCTGTTGAGCGTGTATCATAACAGACGCTTTGATAGTGATTTTAAGATTGTAAAACAGGTGCTGAACAGTGGCGATCTGGGTGATTTGCTGGAAGCAGAGATTCATTATGACCGCTATCGTGAGGAACTGAGTTATAAGAAACATAAGGAAGAGAAACTGCCAGGTACAGGCGGATTGTATGACCTGGGTTCACACCTGGTAGATCAGGCACTGATACTGTTTGGAATGCCGGATGCGATATGGGCGGATATCAGGACGATCAGGAAGGAGTCACTGGTGGATGATTACTTTGAGCTGGTGTATTTTTATGAGCATCTAAGAGTGAGGTTAAAATGCTCTTATCTCAGCAGAGAGCCGATTCCTTCTTATCAGTTTCATGGGCGGAAAGGTTCTTTTATAAAAACGAAAGCAGATACGCAGGAGACGATGTTGCAGCAGGGATTGATGCCGGGAGCGCCTGGATGGGGTGTGGAAGGGATTCATGAGTGGGGGTTGCTGCATACAGAAAGAGATGGAAAGGTGGTGAGGGAATACCTGCCATCTCCAAAGGGAGACTACCTCGAATACTATGAGGGTATTTATAATGCACTGATTGGTAAAGGGCCGAATCCTGTACCTGCAGAAGATGCGGTGAATGTGATCAGGATTATTGAGGCGGCTTTTGAGAGTAGTGATGCGAAGAAAGTTATATCGCTTAAATAACAAAAAAGAGGGTGTATCACAAGTTAGATACACCCTCTTTTAATTCGGATACCTGGTGGAGCCAGATTTCATTTTATGCATTTCTCAGGAGTTTCATTTATTTGTGATACACCCTCTTTTTTTACCGGGGCCTGCGGCTGGCTATGAATGCAGCCTTATTCTTTAACGCGTAAGCGTCCTTCTTCATCTCTTATAATAATTTCCTCACTGATCATAAATTGCGTTACCTCCATCAATTCTGCTTCATCCACCTCTTTCAGCTTATTCTGAATCACTTCCCATTCAAGAGGAACCCCACTCAGCTCTGCCAATAACAACCCCGATATCGCCTTAAAATCAGCCGGTTTTTTCTTCTGCGCTATACATACATCACAGATACCACAAGGCTGTGCATCGTGTTCTCCAAAATACTGTACTAATAACTGTGTCCGACACTGCTTTTTATTCCGAACATACTCCAACATCGCATCCAGCCTATCCTTGTAAGCCTTCATTCTCGCCTTTACCCGTTCTGTATCTATCCTTAAATGTTGCGTAGATACCCGCTGCTCTACAAAGGATAACTGTGGTACTGTCTTACGTTGTTTATACCGGATTATCCCGCGCTGATGCAGCTGTTGTAAGCCCAGTATCACCTCCGGTTCTTTGATACGCAGAATCCGCAGGAGCTGCCTTTCATACACCGGAACGGGGTTATCAAAAATCCCTTCATAAGTGCGTAATAAAGTTTGCACCAGAGCAGACAACGCCGGTTGTGCAGCATCAAATGCAAACAACGTTTGCCTGTTAACAATAAATTCCACCATTGAAGGCATAAACACACTCTCACTCAGCTGCAAAATACCTTCCTGCTCCAATATGCGCAGAGCACTATATGCCACTGTTATATTCAGTTCGAATTTCTGTACGAAGTCATTGATATCAAAATCAAAATACACGCCTTCTCCTCCACCTACCGGCACCTGCAAATAATTCACCAGTGCCTGATACACACCTCTCACCTGATCCTGACCGGGAAACTGCAAAGCAATCATCTCCGTCATTCTATCCAGCTCTGAAGAATGGTACAACAATACAGCAAAGGCCTTCTGCTCATCTCTCCCACCTCTGCCAGCTTCCTGATAATAGCCCTCCAGGCTCTCCGGCGCATCTGCATGTATCACCACTCTTACATCCGGCTTATCGATCCCCATCCCAAATGCGTTGGTACACACCATCACCCTGATCCTGCCCTCTATCCACAATTCCTGGCGGGCAGTGCGTTCCTCTCCTGTTAGTCCGGCATGATAATAACTGGCAGAAATCCCGTTCTGTTCCAGCATATCCGCCAGCTCACGGGTGCCTTTCCGGTTACGGCAATAAATGATGGCACTACCGGGTACACGTTGTAAGATGTGTAATAACTTAGGTTGCTTATCGCCTTCTTCAATGACGCTGTAGGAAAGATTGCTACGTACAAAACTCTTGCTAAAAATAGCCGGCTTTTGCATGCGCAGCTTTTCGCAGATGTCCTGCTGGACCTTTGGGGTAGCCGATGCGGTGAGTGCTAATACCGGTACTCCCGGAAACTGTGTTCTGATCTCTGCGATCTCCAGATAGGCAGGTCTGAAATCATACCCCCATTGAGAAATACAGTGTGCTTCATCTATTGCCAGCAACGTAACCGGCAATCCATCACAGTATTCTAAAAACCGACGACTCTGTAATCGCTCAGGCGATACATAGAGAAACTTATATGAACCGCGACGTGCCTCTTCCAGCAACTTCTCCACATCCTGATAATACATACCCGCATAGATAGCTGCAGCAGGAATATGCCGGCTACGCAAATTTGCCACCTGATCCTTCATCAATGCAATCAGGGGTGTGACTACCAGGCAAAGCCCTTCTTTCATGAGTGCCGGTACCTGGAAGCAGATGGATTTTCCACCTCCGGTGGGCATCAGCGCAAGTGTATCCTGCCCATTGCAGACAGACTGAATAATGTCTTCCTGCAAAGGACGGAATTGGTCATAGCCCCAGTATTTTTTCAGTATTTCTGTTGGAGTAGTCACACTGTAAATGTAACTATATTACTCTCTTATACCGCAGGCGCACAGAATTCGCGGCCAGTACGATATCTGAAAGCGCCATCACACCTGCACCGGATATAGGGCTCAATACCCCAAAGGCGGCAAATGGAATGGCAATCACATTGTACAGGAATGCCCAGAAAAGGTTCTGTTGTATAGTGAGGAAAGTGTGTTTACCCAGGCCCAATGCAAGTGGCAGGGAAGACAATTTGCTATTTAATAAGATCACATTGGCACTCTGCATAGCGATATGCGTGGCATCACTGAGGGAGATACCAATCGTTGCCCTGGCCAGTGCCGGTGCATCGTTGATACCATCACCCACCATGGCTACCGGTGCGGTTTGCATAAGACGATCTATTTGCTGTAATTTCTGTTCTGGTGTCTGGCTGGAATATACTTCCTGGATGCCTGTCAACGCAGCCAGTTCACGACATTTACGTTCAGTATCTCCACTCAGCAGCACGGGTGTAATACCTCTGCTTTGCAACATAGCCACCATTTCTGCTGCATCAGGTCTTACTTCATCGATCAGGTCTATCCAGCCTGTCAGCTGACCATTCTTCAGCAGGTAGAGGTTATGGCTATCATCAGCAGTCGTATGTTTCGCCATTTCAAAGGAACCCAGCTGCCATTCATTGCCTGCGGAGTCTTTTGCCTGCATACCACGACCTTTTATTTCACGGATCTGTGTCAGCTTCACTTCTCCTTCCTTCTTCCAGATACTCACAAGTGAACGGGCAATGGGGTGAGAAGAGAATTTCTCCAGGCTATACACTGTCTGGGCAAACTCCTTTTCGGTCATCCCTTCGTAGTGATAATTGCCCAGTTGCAGTTTGCCGGTAGTGAGGGTACCGGTTTTATCCAGCACCACGTATTTTATATCCTTAAAGGCTTCCAGGGTTTGGGCACCTTTGATGAGAATACCATTTTTTGCCGCTCTGCCCAATCCCACCATAACAGCTGCCGGCGTAGCAAGTCCCATAGCACATGGACAGGCGATGACCAGTACAGCGATACTCCGCATAATAGCGGCGCCGATGGTGATATGACCAAATATCGCCCAACCTAAAAAGGTCAGTACCGCAATGCCTAATACCAATGGTACGAAGATGGCACTGATCTTATCAGCCAGCTTCTGCATGGGCGGTTTATTGCCCTGTGCCTGTTTTACGAGGTCGATGATGTATGAGAGAACGGTATCTTTTCCGGTAGCGGTGATGAACATTTTGATACTACCTTCTTCCAGGATAGTGCCGCCAATACCTTTATCTTTTTCGCCTTTACGTAGAGGGGTGCTTTCACCAGTGATCATAGATTCATTGATGAGGCCACTCCCCCAATAGATAGTGCCATCCATGGGGATCATATCGCCCGTATTCACCAATACTTTATCACCAGTGCGCAGGGCCTGGTTGTCTACTACATGAATATGTTCATGATCACCGTGTTCTTCAATACGACTGGCTGTTGTAACCTGCATCTTTGCAAGGGCAGTAATTGCAGTAGTGGTTTGCTTTACAGAACGCTCTTCCAGCAGGTTGCCCAGGAATACCAGGGTGATGATAGCGGCAGCCGTTTCGTAAAACATATAGTCAGGGCCCAGGTGCAGGATTGTACCAGTAAGGCTATAGCCATAAGCAGCGATGGCGCCCAAAGCAATCAGCACATCCATATTCGCCATCCCGTTTACAAGAGAGCGGATCGCACTCCGGCCAAAATGCCACATCCCCGTCAGGAAAACGGGTGTAGCGAGGCAAAGCTGCACAACAGGATCATGGAGCCATGCCCAGTGTACCCACATATGTAATAACAAAGGAGCTGTAAAGATGGCGCAGAAAACAAACTTAAATGTCAGTGTACGCAGAAAAGCCGCCTTGGGTTGAGGTTGGTTAGGTAATACCACCTGGTAACCCAGCTGATCGATACCGGAGAGAATATCGTTTGGATTTGTATCAATTCCTTCCGGCAGGGTAAAACTCAATTCCTCTGTGGCAAAACTCACATTCACATCCTGCATACCTTTGTGCTGAAGGTATTTAGATACCGTCAAGGCACAACTGGTACAGTTCATTCCTTTAACTTTACAACTGATCGTTTCCATTAGTGACTGATTAACGTTACAAAGGTATCCACCCCCGATTCATGTGAATAAAATATTAATGCAACGGAGTGGCAAGCCAATATGAAAGTAACAGAAAATCAATTGTTTCTGTAAAGTCTTTTATTAATGCAACGCGGTATCAACCAATAGATTACGGTTATTTAATTACATTTACGAGATGGAATGGACCTTTACTATTGAGGAACTGCCTAAGATAGCCCAAAGTTTCTGGGCACAATATGGGGCGCAACAGATTTTTACCCTTGAAGGAGCTATGGGTGCCGGCAAAACTACTTTTGTAAAGGCACTGTGTGCGGCAAAAGGCGTGGAGGATACGACTGCCAGTCCGACCTTCTCCATTATTAACCAGTACAACTACCGTACAAATGGCGGTGTAACACGTAATATCTATCACCTGGATCTGTATCGGTTACGTGATGAAGAAGAGGCCATAGGCGCGGGTGTAGAGGATACCCTCTACCAGGAGGGCGCAATATGTTTTGTAGAATGGCCGGATATCATCCAGGACTTATTACCTGCAGACACCATTCGATTGCAATTGACAGTATTACCTGATCAGCGGAGACAGCTGCGGGTTTCCTGATACATTGCTTTGTACAAATAATGTATCTTTGATTACAAGGAAAAATTCACCCGGATCAATTTTGACAACTATATGGAGCAAAGGCAAAAACCTGTTGTGAGTGCTGGCTTTACATATTCACCACTGGAAGAAACGTTGGATATTCCACAGAAAAATTCCCGTTTATTCATAGGTATTCCAAAAGAAACGTCCTTCCAGGAAAACCGCATTGCGCTAACACCCGATGCGGTAAGTATACTGGCCAGCAATGGTCATCATATCGTGGTAGAACATAAGGCAGGCGATGGCTCTCATTTTTATGACACAGATTTTTCAGAAGCCGGCGCCGAAATATTGTACGATAAGAAAGAAGTATACAAAGCGGAGATCATTGTAAAATCAGCCCCACTCAACGATGAGGAAATAGAGCTGCTGCATCCTCACCAGATCGTGATCTCTCCCATCCACCTGGCTGCCCTGAAAATAGAGCAGGTCCAGAAGATGATGGAGAAGCGGATTACCCTGCTCTCGTTCGAGAATCTCAAAGACGATGCAGGCACCTACCCTATTGTAAGAGCTATGAGTGAGATAGCTGGTGGCGCCGTCATGCTGCTGGCCAGTCAGTACCTGAGCAACAGCAATAAAGGGAAAGGTATTCTGTTGGGCGGCGTAACGGGTATACCTCCTACCAAAGTAGTGATCATCGGCGCAGGCATTGTAGGCGAATTTGCAGCGCGTACTGCCATGGCCCTGGGTTCTTCTGTAAAAGTATTCGACAATAACATCTACAAACTGAAACGCCTGCAAAACAACATCGGCGTTCGTGTATTTACCTCCGTTATTCAGCCCAAAGTACTGGCAGAACAGCTGCGGAATGCTGATGTAGCAGTCGGCGCTTTGTCTTCACAGTCAGGCCGTACACCTATTGTAGTCTCCGAATCAATGGTGAGCAACATGAAAGCAGGATCTGTGATTGTAGATGTAAGTATAGATAGAGGCGGTTGTTTTGAAACATCAGAGATCACCAGTCATGAAAACCCGATATTCAAGAAGTACGATGTAATACACTATTGCGTACCTAATATTCCATCAGGATTTGCACGCACAGCATCTGAAGCTATCAGTAATGTACTGATGCCATTATTGCTCGAAGCGGCGGATGATGGTGGTTTTGAGAATTTGGTGTGGATCAAGAGAGGCGTGCGGAATGGGATCTATCTCTATAAAGGGGCATTGACCAACTATCACCTGAGTGAAAAGTTCAAACTAAAATATACTGACCTCGAGCTGCTACTGGCAGTGAAGGGATAAGAAAAAGCTTCTGCCCTGGCAGAAGCTTTTTTATTATAATCTTACTCCGGCTATTATCTGTAATGAATTGACCGGCATAGAGACCATTGCCGTTGGCATCCATCCTGTCGTAGTAGCACCGCGAACTTCCAGCTGGAAGCGGCTTACCTTCACACCAACTCCGCCAACAAGAGATTGTTCCAGTTTGCGAAATCCTCTCAGGGAATCTTGTTGAGGAATAGCTACTGTCCCGGGAACATAATTTTGCTATCCATACGTGGTCATAGCAAACAGGCACCCCATCAGGGGTAATATAATCTTCTTCATGCTGGGTATACGGATTATTTACTTTTCTTAGCCTACAGTCAGGTTGTATCCCATCGCCATAGCTGCCAGGATAGCACCTCCTACAAGTATGCGGTATACACCCCATACGCGGAAACCGTATCTTTTCAATACGCCGATAAAGAACTTGATGGCAATCAATGCCACAATAAATGCAATGACAAAACCAATAATTAGCAACTGGAAATTGCCGGTATTGCTTGCCAGGGCATCTTTGCTTTTATACAGGTCGTAGCAGGTAGCTGCAAACATGGTTGGTACGGCCAGGAAAAACGAGAATTCAGCAGCAGCATTGCGGGTCAGCTTTTGCTGCATACCACCGATGATGGATGCCGCACTGCGGCTCACACCAGGAATCAACGCCAGGCACTGGAAAAAGCCAATGCGGATAGCCCTGAAATTGTCCACTTGTTCATCCTTGTCAATGGTTGGATTCTTAAACCAGTTGTCCACAAACAATAATACAATCCCCCCCAGGAACAGGCTGGCCGCAACCACCGCAGGAGAACCCATCAGGTCCTTGATCTTGTGATGGAACAGAAAACCCAGGATCAGCGCAGGAATGGTAGCCAGTACCAGTTTGATATAAAAGGGAATGCGGTTCTTATCGAACACAAAAAATTTCTTCCAGTACAAAACTACGACAGCTAATATTGCCCCCAGCTGTATTACAATTTCAAACAATTTAGTAAACTCGTCGTCTCCAATACCCAGCATTGCACTGGCAATGACCATGTGACCGGTAGACGAAATGGGTAAAAACTCGGTTAATCCTTCAACAATAGCAATGATAATGGCATCCAGAATGCTCATGGAAATAGCTGATTTATCCGTTTAAATAAAAAAAAAGCGATGAATCAGTATCATCGCCTGTATTATAATAAGTTGCAGGTATTATTGCTTTGGTTTACGCATAATCGCAAAAACCTCTACTGCCAGACCCAGCAGGATCACGATAGGCGCCAGGGTAATACGCTGGAAACTATACACTTCTTCTGGTTTGAATTTGGTAGCATCATCATTGTAACCACCAGTCATCAGCAGAAAGCCGACTACAGTGATCACCAGACCCGCTATCATCAATTTATAGTTATCTTTTGCAAAAACAGGGCGGCTATCAATGACTGCCTTATCTGCTTGTTTGGTTTCTTTAATCATATGATGTAGAAAATTATCAATCAATATAAATCATCCAGTTTCAGTCGCAGGTATTTCATTACCGAACGATGCGTGCTCACCAGCGAGATAAAGATACCTATTACAATCATGCCTATAAATAGGACAGATGTCATAAAGTAATCCCGCATGGCACTGAGCTCTGGAAGTAACTGGTCTGCAAAATAGAGAATCCCTATCAAACCGGCAATAGCCAATATGGCACTCAGGGCCCCATTGATGATACTACGCAGGTCGAAAGGCTTGGCTATGAACCACCTGGTGGCTCCTACCATCTGCATGGTCTTGATCAGGAAGCGGTTGCTGAACATGGCCAGACGTATCGTATTGTCTATCAGTACGATGACTACCAGCGCCAACATAACAGAGATACCGAGGATCACGAACCCGATCTTACGCACATTCTCATTCAGCTTGGATACCAGCCCTCTCTGGTAAGAAATTTCTCTAACTATACTCTGCTGACCCAGATTTGCCTCGATCACTGCCAGGCTGTCCGGATTTACATACCGGGCATTACCTTTTATATTGATACTGGCATACAATGGGTTATACTGCAACAGGGTGATAAAATCCTCTCCAAACTCCTTTTTAAAGCGCTCGGCCGCCATATCTTTGGATACGTATTCGATCGACTTAACATAAGGCCTGCCAGCAATGGAATCACGAAGAGCGATCGCCTGCTCTTCTTTCACGTTGTCCCTTAGGATCACCTGAATTTCAATGCTTTCTTTAAAATATTCACTTAGCTTATTAGCATGTATCACTATAAGACCCAAGGTTCCCAGCAGGAACAGGACAAGTGCCACTCCAATAATGGAATACAAATAAGAAGGTTTGGATTTTTTTGAAGATGATTTCCCGGGTTGCTGCGCCATTAAACTACCGTTTATAGGCGAAAATAATAAAAATTAACAGTTATGTTTACTTTTGTCATCCTTTAACGTTATTTTAAGTCAACTAGGACGTAGCGTTACGTCCGGTTAATTCAACAATTATATGGAATATAATTTCAGGGCTATTGAGAAAAAGTGGCAGGACGCCTGGGGCAGCTCGAATGCTTACAGGGTTAGCATCAATAGCCAAAAGCCCAAGTGCTATGTACTTGATATGTTTCCTTATCCATCAGGAGCGGGCCTCCATGTAGGTCATCCGCTGGGATATATTTCGTCTGATATCTATGCTCGTTATAAAAGACTAAAAGGCTTTAATGTACTACATCCCATGGGCTGGGATGCCTTTGGTCTGCCAGCAGAACAGTATGCCCTGGAAACAGGTCAGCACCCTGCGGTGACTACTGCCGAAAATATTGCGGCCTTCCGTAAACAACTGGGTAACATCGGATTTTGCTTTGACTGGGAAAGAGAAGTGAATACCAGCAATCCCGATTACTATAAATGGACACAATGGATCTTCCTCCAACTGTTCGACAGCTGGTTTGACCGTAGTGCCCGGAAAGCTAAACGCATTCCTGAACTGACCGCTACCTTTGAAAAAGAAGGTAACAAAGCCCACGAATGCCCTGGCGATCGTACCCTTACCTTCTCTGCCGAAGAGTGGAAAGGCTATGATGAAGCCCGTCAGCGTGAGATCCTCATGCATTACCGCATCGCGTTCCTCGCTTACGCAGAGGTGAACTGGTGTGCCGCACTGGGTACCGTTCTGGCCAATGATGAAGTAGTAAATGGTGTTAGTGAACGTGGTGGTTTCCCTGTAGTAAAGAAGAAAATGCGCCAGTGGTTCCTCCGTATCACTGAGTATGCAAACCGCCTGCTCGAGGGTCTGGAAACTGTGAACTACAGCGAAGCTATGAAGGAAATGCAGCGTAACTGGATCGGCAAGAGCCAGGGTGCTGAAATCACCTTCAGGTTTGATGGTAACGACAATGAAGGATTAAGAGTCTATACCACCCGCCCCGATACCATCTTTGGTGTAGACTTCATGGTAGTAGCTCCTGAGCATGAGCTGGTAGCTAAGATCACAACTTCTGAAAATAAAGCAGCTGTTGATAAATACCTGGATTATGTTCAAAGCCGTTCTGAACGTGAACGTATGGCAGAGGTCAAACAAATCACCGGTTGCTTTACAGGTGCTTATGTACTGAATCCATTCAATGGCAAACGTATCCCGGTATGGATCTCTGAATACGTACTGGCAGGTTATGGTACTGGTGCAATCATGGCAGTACCATGCGGCGACCAGCGTGACTTTGGCTTTGCAAAACACTTTAATATTCCTATTACAAATATCATCGGTGATGCATTTGATGGTGCTGAAGCAAATCCTACCAAAGATGCAGTGCTGCAGAACAGCGACTTCCTGAATGGCGTACCTATGAAGCAGGCAATGGAGCTGGTAGCTGATAAGGTAGAAGCCATGGGTATCGGTAAAAAGCAGACTAACTTCAGAATGCGTGACGCCGGCTTTAGCCGTCAGCGTTACTGGGGTGAGCCATTCCCGATCGTGTACAAAAATGGTATCCCATACGCTGTAGACGAAAGCGAATTGCCTGTTGAATTGCCACATGTAGACACCTACAAACCAGGTGAAGATGGTGAAGGCCCGCTGGCTAACATCACTGACTGGGTAAATATAGATGCAAATACCAAACGTGAAACCAACACCATGCCTGGTTATGCAGGTAGTAGCTGGTACTTCCTGCGCTATGCAGATCCTTCCAACAAGGAGGAGTTTGCAAGCCGTGCAGCGACTGACTACTGGAACCAGGTAGATGTATATATCGGTGGTACAGAACATGCGGTAGGCCACCTGCTGTATTCACGTCTGTGGACTAAAGTACTGTTTGACCTGGGTTATATTGGTTTTGATGAGCCTTACAAGAAGCTGATCAACCAGGGTATGATTCAGGGTTCCTCCAGGTTTGTAAAGCGTTTAAGATTCATCCACAGCGACCACCATGTAGGTGCTGATGAAATTGAACCTATCACACTGCCGGATAACAAACAGGTATATATCTCTAATAGTTACACCGATATCCGTATCAAAGACATTATCGAATTGATTAGAGCACAGGATGCTTCATTAGCTGAATTCCTGGATTCTATGAAGGTGAACAATGTACTGGAAAGCCAAATCCATATGAATGTAAACTTCGTGGATGGTGTAGTGCTGGATATAGACGCTGCCAGAAAATGGAAACCTGATTTTGCGAATGCAATCTTCTTATTACAGGATGGCCAGTTCACCTGTAAATCAGAAGTAGAGAAGATGAGTAAGCGATTGTACAATACCGTCAACCCGGATGTACTTGTTGAAAAATACGGCGCCGATACCTTCCGCATGTACGAAATGTTCCTCGGTCCTGTAGAGCAGTCCAAACCATGGGATACCAAAGGTATCGAAGGTGTACACCGCTTCCTCAAAAAACTCTGGCGTCTCTATGCTGATGAGCAAAAAGGCATGATCGTAAAAGATGGTGAAGCAACGCCTGAAGAACTGAAGATCCTGCACAAGACCATTCAGAAAATCGATAGCGATACTGAAAACTTCTCTTACAATACCGCTGTAAGCCAGTTTATGATCTGTGTCAATGAACTGAGCAGTCTCAAGTGCAACAAACGTAGCGTACTGGAACCAGTACTCATCCTGCTTACACCTTATGCACCGCATATCGCTGAAGAGCTGTGGCACCTGCTGGGTAATACAACCACTATTCTCGACGCTCCATACCCTGTATTCGAAGAGAAGTATGTAAAGGAAGACGCATTCAACTACCCTATCGCAGTGAATGGTAAAACCCGTACAGAACTCAGCTTCCCGCTGGATACAGACAACACTGCCCTCGAACAGACTGTACTGGCCAACGAAGTCGTACAGAAATGGATAGAAGGCAAACCTGTGAAGAAAGTAGTGATTGTAAAAGGAAGAATGATCAATATTGTTGTTTAATAAATATAGGCTGGCGCAATGCCAGCCTTCTTTTTTACTATGTTAACCGGGATCTTACAACGCCATCAACCGTTCCAGCCAGTCGTACTCTTTGATCCCACAAAGGATCACCTGTACCCAATGGACTTTACTGCCGCTAATACAGCGCTGACACCGGACATTCTGGACGATGAACATCGTTTCAGTGACTACGTCACCCAACTATTAGCCAAACACAATGCCGTATTCGGTATAGGCGGATATAACGAACATAGGACCATCTATTCCCGTAGTGCACATTT
The DNA here is from genome assembly GCF_034274695.1 of Chitinophaga sp. LS1. NCBI lineage: Bacteria > Pseudomonadati > Bacteroidota > Chitinophagia > Chitinophagales > Chitinophagaceae > Chitinophaga > Chitinophaga sp. LS1. Next base: position 2,540,052 of record NZ_CP128362.1, on the reverse strand, counting down.
CGATACAGAAGGCGAACCACGCCGCTTACACTTGGGTGTCGATATCTGGGGACCTGCAGGCACACCTGTATATGCCCCACTCAATGGGCATGTTCATAGTTTTCAATTCAACAACCAATTGGGAGATTATGGGGCTACGATCATCTTAAAACACATGCTGGACGGTGTCACTTTTCATACCCTATACGGGCACATGAGTGTAGCTGATCTGGAAGGATTAAAACCCGATGCACCTGTGGCTGCGGGTCAGATCATCGCCCACTTCGGGCCACTGGCGGAGAATGGCCATTGGCCTCCACACCTCCACTTCCAGCTCATCATCGATATGGAAGGGAAGGCGGGAGACTATCCTGGCGTATGTCGTTATAGTGAAAGAGAAAGATACCTGGCTAATTGCCCTGATCCAAACCTCATCTTAGCGTTTTAATACGCCCTCTTTATCTATCCTGGTAGGCGTATCTGTACCATCTACTATGCTACGCGCACTGATGGCAATTGCCTGTATAGTTGAAGTGATATTCTTAATGTCTAATGAACTGACTTCATCACCTACACTATGATAGAGTTTATCTGAATCAATCTGGTCTGTAGAAATGGTATGCGCCGGTACACCTTGCCTGGCAAGAGTTGCATTGTCTGAACGATAGAACAGTTGCTGGTCCGGATAAGGATCCGGATAAAAATGGAAGGCGGAATTCTGCAGGTTCTTCTCAAGGATCTTTCCAAAATCAGAACGTTCATAACCGGTTATAAATGCACTGTTCTTACCGAACTTGGATTCCTTCCCGATCATCTCAATATTGAACATCGCTACTACCTTTTCAGGATCCTGCTGCTGAGAGAAATATTTAGAACCATATCCACCTATTTCTTCCGCCGTAAATGCAACAAAGATGATGGATCTGGCTGGCGGATGCTGTTTGTAATACTTCGCAAGCATGACCACCGCTGTTACACCACTGGCATCATCATCTGCTCCATTGGCAATGCTATCCGTACCTACTGGTTTTACAATACCCAGGTGATCGTAGTGGCCGGAGAAGATAACATACTCATCTGGTTTTGTTTTCCCCTTGATCATTCCCACGATATTACTGAGGTATAAAGGAGTAACCTGCTGATTCGCTTTCACCTGCCAGCTTTTGACATCTTCTCCCTGTTTAAGTACTAATACTACCGTAGGCAGGCTATCCTGAAATTTACCGCCTCTTGACTGTACATTCTCATAGAACTTTTTAAAGTCTTCTGTATGCGCAGCATCTACCCATACAATAGTATTCTTTTTTACATCTCTGATTTTTCTCAGCGATTCATAAAACTGTTCGGAAGCCGGCAGCGATACAGATGCGACATCACTCTTTTCGTTCCAGTCAATATTCGTTGTTACACCAATCAGGATCACGCTGCCTTCATGCGCTCTTTCCCCGTTCAGGTACAGTTCCTGTGTACCGGGAGTAGTATTGAAGCGATGAAATGCCTGACGGAAACTGGCAGCGCCTGTCAATGGTTGAAGACCGGCTTTACTATATTCTTTTTCAAGAAACTGAGCCGCTTTTTCAATACCGGGCTCAAAGGTTTTACGCCCCTGCATATCATCGGCAGCAAGGGTAGTAATAATACGTTTTACTTCCTGCTCCTTTATGTCCTGTGCGTATGTGGTGAGGGTGGAGACACTGAAAAGGAGGGTTAAAATGCGCGTGTATTTCATATTGAGAGGTTGCTAATTATCAAATATAACCGAAAATTCGAAGCTGCCACAGGCGATTTTTTGGTAACTTTCACCCTGATATGTCGAATCCGATAAGACCAGATGAAGTCCGCCCAAGTGCGGCAGAAAAGGAGTTTGAAAACAGCATACGGCCCAAAGAAATCGTCGATTTCTCGGGACAGGAGCAGATTATTGAGAACCTCAAGATCTTTATCAAGGCCGCCAAACTGAGAGGCGAAGCGCTGGACCATGTGCTTTTTCACGGCCCTCCCGGATTGGGTAAAACAACGCTGTCACGCATTGTCTCCAACGAAATGGGGGTCAACATCCGTGAAACCTCCGGCCCTGTGATCGAGAAACCCGGTGATCTGGCCGGTCTGCTCACCAACCTCGAGCCGAAGGATGTGCTGTTCATAGATGAAATTCACCGGCTCAGTACCGTGGTGGAAGAATACCTCTATTCTGCCATGGAAGACTACCGCATCGATATCATGATCGATACAGGTCCAAGCGCCCGTGCCATCCAGATCTCATTACATCCGTTTACTCTCATAGGGGCTACTACCCGTTCAGGGTTACTCACTGCTCCCCTGCTCTCCCGCTTTGGTATCAAGTCAAGGCTGGAATACTATAACTCCGCTACCCTGCAAAAGATCATCTGGCGTGCCGCCGGCCTGCTCGAAACAAAGATCACCAGCGAGGCTGCAATGGAAATAGCGCGGAGATCGAGAGGTACCCCTCGTATTGCCAACGGCTTACTGAGAAGGGTAAGAGACTTTGCACAGGTAGTGGGAAACGGCACCATCGATATGGATATTGCTAAATTCAGCCTGAAAGCACTGAACGTAGATGAATACGGGCTGGACGAAATGGATAACCGTATCCTGCAGGTTATTATCGAAAACTTTAAAGGTGGTCCGGTGGGTATAACCACCATCGCTACAGCTGTAGGCGAAGAAGCCGGCACACTGGAAGAAGTGTATGAACCATTCCTCATACAGGAAGGGTTTATCAAGCGTACCCCACGTGGAAGGGAAGTAACAGAGAAAGCATATGTACACCTCGGCAAAACACCCAGAAGTGGTGCCAGCGGTGGCTTACTATTTTAATTAAAATACTAAAGGGCTGACCATTGTATCGCTGGTCAGCCCTTCCTCCTCAAAACGGTGATCAGGGAGTTTGTTTAATCTTTAACCAAACTTTTCTTCTTATAATTTACTCCCCCTTCGTACCAATCAATCTTTACCAATATATATAACTACTACATCACATAATAAGAGTACACGGGCGGTGTTTCCGGTACATGATTGTCATTCAGCATCTGCCGCAGATCCCTTTCAATAGTACGCGCAATAGCCGTCATTGGCGTATCAGTTGGTTTGTTATCAAACGGATCCTGCAGGTGTATCGCCATCTTCTCAATCAACAGGAAAGACGATGCGATCGCACCTACCAGCGGCACTGCTGCGTAACCAAAAAACTCTATCACTCCAAACGGTAATAACATGATAAAGAAGTTCAATGCAAAATGTATATACAAGCTGTAGGTTGAAGGAAATACAGTATTCTTAATACGCTCACACTTACCCATGCTATCACTGAACTTATTCAATGTAGAATCTATCTGCACCTGCTGATAAGCATTGATCCAGTCACGTTGCAGCGCTATCTGCAAATCCTTTGCATGCAGCTCCAGCAATGCCATCGGCACATTCGCAAAGCGTGCTACATACGCTACTTCTCTCTTAGGGATCAGTCGCTCCAGCCCTTCTGTTGCAGACAATCCTCTCAGTTGCTGACCCAGTGAATAACACCATGCCATCTGTCTGCGTATCATTCTTTCACGCAACCGTTCTGCCTCTTCCGGAAATTCATTACTATGTATAAAAGTGAGTACTTCTCTTGTAAAAGAGCGGGAATCGTTCACGATGGCGCCCCACACTGTACGTGCCTCCCACCAGCGATCATACGCCTGGTTAGACCGGAACGCGAGCAGCAGTGATATTACTGTACCCATAATCATTGGTACACTCAATGGGATGTTGATAGTTTCTTTCAGATTGAACCGGTCATGTAATAACACTATTACAAGAGTATATAATACAACCAACGCGATTTCATATTTTATCTTCCCAAACACATATCTAAAGGGTATATTTTTCTTGAGTAGCATAAGACCTGTAGTTTTAGAGTGATTTACAAATAGCGCTCCCCCCTCCTTAAAGGGAAAGAGCACTACTCAAACAGACACATCTATATTTCAAATAGTTCTGACATTGCCGACACCAGCATCCGCTCTTTCTTCTTCAGCGATACATGGTGTACGGGTAGGTTGCTCTTCCTGATCAGTGCTGCCGGATCATAACTGTTGGGTGATGCCTTGCGGAAATTAAATTCAGCAGGACATACAATCGCATCAATATTGTGGTACAACAAAAAGTTGCGGAACACCCCATTGCTGCGGCCCATCAGAAACTCGGTTTTCAGCGACCGGATGGCTGAGCCATATTTATTCTTTAATATTTCACTGGCCTCCTTATAATCTTCGGTGATCAGATCATAGTGTGATGACCTCCTTGACAACATCATCAGATCCATGATAGAACCCGGCATCTGCAATGCATGCATCATCACAATATTCAAGGGTTCACCAGCCCCAAAGCGATCTACAACATGATGAACTACACGAAGAGACCTGATGGAAAAATCTGTAGGGATCAAAATATGTTTCATGTGCTTTGATTTATAACACAAAACTATTTCCACGAGATTAAGAACCCGTAAGCAGGAGATAAAAGAAGATTAAAAATGTGGTAAGAATCCGGTAAAATGGGGTAAGAAACCGGTAAGAACTACGCTACCGGCAGGGTGATCCTTATCTCTGTTCCCTTGCCCTGCTGGCTGTTTACAATGATATTGCCCCCGTGCAGACGGATGATATTACGGGATAATGGCAACCCGATACCATATCCTTTATAACCACTTGTATTAGAAGCGCGGAAGAAAGGATCATAGATAAATGGCAATTCAGATGCAGGAATACCAATCCCCTGATCCTGGATCAACAGGATAATATTGGTATCAGTAGCGGCCAAAGCCACACTCACCGGGTGGTTATCAGAATACTTGCAGGCATTCTGTACAATATTGCTGAATGCCAGGTGCAATAACTGCGCATCTCCCAGAATGAAGAGCTTTGCCTCATCTTCCGGCAACATGGAATAATCTATTTCTACTTTATTATCAGGATTGATCTGGTCAATGGTATCTTTTACGGAGAAGATCAGCTCATCCACCCGTATCCGTTCACGTTGTTGGCCCTTACCGCCAAACCCTGTCTGGGCAAGGCGCAGCAAGCTCTTTGTGATGTGTTCCAGGCGTTCGGCTTCTCCCAGTATCACTTGTATGGACTGCCTGTATTCCGCATCTGAGCGTTGCTTATTCAATGCCAGTTCCGCTTCGCCAATGATAGCGGTGAGCGGTGTTCCCAGTTCATGAGAGGCATTACTTACAAAGTTGTTCTGTGTTTCGAAAGCCGTTTCCAGCCTGTCCAGCATGTTATTGAACGTCTGTGCCAGTTCGAACATCTCATCGTTACTATCAGGCGAATCCAGCCGCAGGTGAAGGTTATGGGCCCTGATGTTTTTTACCTGGGCAGTCATGACCCTTACGGGTTGCAGAATGTATCTCGAAAAGAAGAACCCCGCTGCCAGTACCAGTATGCCGGCAGTACCCAGGCAAATGGTCAGTACGTGCTTCAGATCCGCCATGTAACGGCGGCCAAAGTCATTGCGGGCAGAGACAATCACGATATAGCGGTCAGGATCTGAGCCAAATTCAACACCAGTAAAGAAAATATCACCACTACGATGATTCGCTTTCCCCTGCAACTGTACCATTTCAAAGAAAGAACCAGGCAGGGCAGCCAATGAAGTGGGGCGGTTAAAATGCCCTTCCTTATCCAGCTTCAGGAAGTATTCCTTTTCATAAGGCATACGTTCCAGGTGCTCATTACGGATTTCCGTATAGGTAGCACTGTTATCTCTGTCTTTGATCAGGGCAGCACGCGCGGCAACGATGGCGCGTATTTCAAGACGTTTATAAAAGTCAGTAAAAGAGTATTGATTGGCGAGAAAGTAAGCACCACCAGCTATCAGCGTGATGATAAAAACTGTCAGTGCAGTAAACAGGATCAGTATTTTGACACGTATACTCATGCTTCTTCTTTCAGCATATAACCCATACCAACCACAGTCTGGATAAGGGCTGGCAGGTCTTTTCGGTTTACTTTCCTGCGGAGGTAATTCACATATACATCCACTACCTTGGTATTCATATTAAAGTCGATGCCCCACACATTTTCCAGGATCTCCATTCTTGACAACACACGACGGGGATTGCGCAGAAAATATTCCAGCAGCCGGTATTCTGTAGCAGTAAGTGTGATGCTTTCCCCGCTACGGCTGGCGCTTTTAGTATCTGTATTCAGTTCCAGGTCGGCGAGTTTGAGCAGGTTGGCAGCAGGAAGAACGGCGACAGTATTGTCCGGTTGTCTTCTTAATAAAGAGCGGATCCGGGCCAGCAGCTCCGCCTGTTTAAAGGGTTTGATCAGGTAATCATCTGCCCCGCTATCCAGTCCGGATACTACATTCTCCGTAGAACCCAGTGCGGTAAGCATCAGGATGGGGGTCTTATTTTGTTGGGTGCGCAGTTCCTTGCACACGGCAATTCCACTCATGCCCGGTAGCATCACATCGAGTATGATGAGCTGAAACGGATGTTCCATGGCCATTTGCAGACCGGTGGGCCCATCCATGGCTACAGTCACATCATATCCTGCTTCAGTAAGATATCGGTGTATGAAGGATACAACTGCCGGTTCGTCCTCTATTAACAATAATTTCATGCGCTATCAAAAATAAGGCTGACTGAAAAGATACGAATCTTTTCAGTCAGCCTAAGAGCTATTTTAAAGTCTAATCTTTCACCACCAGACGGAAACCGTTACCGTGAATGTTCACGATTTCAATATTCGTATCCTCCTTCAGGTATTTGCGCAGCTTGGCAATATACACGTCCATACTACGACCGTTGAAATAAGTATCGCTGCCCCATATCTTTTTCAGCGCCAGTTCACGTGGCAGCAAGTCATTCTTATGCTCGCACAGCATGCGTAACAGTTCGTTCTCTTTTGGAGAGAGCGTATGTGTTTCACCATCGCGGGCCAGGGTACGCAGTCGGGAATTGAATTCGTAGCGACCTATTTTAAATTCGTGTATATCTTCCTCTTTGCTGTTCAGTTCCTGGTTTCTTTTCAGGATCGCTTTGATCTTCAACAGGAGCAGTTCACTGTCAAATGGCTTGGCAATATAGTCATCAGCACCCAGCTTATATCCCTGGATGATGTCTTCTTTCATTGTTTTGGCAGAGAGGAAGAATAAAGGAATATCAGGATCTACATCCCGGATTTCCTCGGCTAGTTTAAAACCATCCATATTAGGCATCATGATATCCAGCAGGCAAATGTCAAATTTCTCCCTCCTGAAGGCAGCCAGCGCCAGAATGCCATCACGGCACAACTCCACGTCATAATCGTTCAGTTCAAGATAATTTTTGAGCACCATACCCAGGTTGGTATCATCCTCTGCCAGTAATATCTTTGGTTTACGTTCTTCCATATATAATAAAGTATTAATGTACAAACAAATATAGTCAGTCAGATGTTCACATAAAGTTAAAATAAGCCCAACTGCGATTATTTTGAGATGAGAGAGGAAAATGGATAGCGAATATTCTTGTACCCGATCATATCTACCTTAATACTACCCACGGAGATAGGACTATCAATACGGAGAGGGATCTTATTGCCATCGTCACTTACCCATACGCTCATTTTCTCCCCGCCTTCGAACATAGAACCTTGCAGCAGCAGGGGGGCGAACCGGATGGCCCGAAACTTACCAAACTTGGTTTCTACGATTTCCTTACCAATATAGCGTACATAGATGTTGTAGACCTTGTCGTCGAGGAACATATTGAAAGGGATCTTATCGCCTGGCTTATATTTATTAAAATCAATATTACGGGCGTAGTAGATAGCGCTGATCACGTCCTGCACGCAGGGGGGCACCTTGTAACTGCCTTTGGTACTGACTGCGGTATGCTGTGCCTGATAAAAGCTTACATCATTATGTAGCCGGTACCCGCCTTCCTCTACATCGCGGAGGAACTTCATGGGCATCATATTGGCCGTATCTATAAAACTCTGGTATTTGTCGCGGACCTTAAAGAACCAGTCGTAGGTTCTGTAAGTCTTACCTTCTGCGGAGATGTGGTAGACGTCTTTGCCGTTGAACTTTTCAAGATTACAGTTAAACGTAGCTTCACCGGCACCAATATATACTCTTCCCAGGGTATAGAAAACTTTGAACGTAATACTCTCGCCTGCTTTAAAGCTGGTATTCGTGATACCACAAAATTCGTTTTGTGCATACAGGGGGCGGATAATGGCCAGACTAAAAACAACTGTGAGTAGAATGAACCGCATTGACGAAGCTATTTTTCCTTAAAAATCTTAATTCCCAGCAACAGCACACTACCTAAAATGGCCGGTATCACTAGGTTTACCAACCAGATAATGACGGTTGCAGCTATGATAGCAGGACTGTTCATACTGAGGAATCCCATGAAATACAGGCTTATTTTGCCTCTCAGACCCAGTTCCGCGATGGCGATGGTTGGAACCATAGCCATAACGAGATAAATGACAGCGTTCATCAAAAATCCTTGCCACCACAGCATTTCCACGCCCAATGTGTCTAGCAAAATCAAATACTGTGCCGAGAAGACCATATACCGTAAGGCCGAGAGGAGCAATAAGTGTTCGAGGTCTGTATCGGAGTAACGAACAATAATTTGCACAAAGATCCGGGCCTTCCTTAACAATGGTATTCTTTCAAAGATTGATAGGATGATCTGCAGCCGAAAATATAACAATATGATCAAGCCACAAATTATCAGGAGGCATCCAAACGATATTTTTTCCCATATGGAATAGCCCGTACTATGCTCAGCCCTGACTGGCGTGAAGTTAGCCACAAAGTAGACAAAGCCAGTTAACCCAAAGATAATAGTAACTATGAGCTGGCTAAAGCTACCCACCATTGTAGCAGCGATTGCCTTTAATTTGCTTCTATTATTACGGACATAGAGTACCCGCCCCCCATATTCTCCGATTCGGTTAGGTGTATTGATGGAAAATGAGACACCAGAGAGAATGGCCCTGAACGCACGAAAAAACGACATGGGCTGAAGGGGTTGGATCAGCATTTGCCACTTGCGGGCTTCCAGCCCCCAGTTGACCAGCATGCCTATCAAAACCAATAGCATGGCCACAACGCCTTTATGCTCAAGGGTATCTACCATTTGCTGAAGAGAACTCTTTAAATTAGGTTGGTGGAGCAGTTGGGTATAAATGGACCAGGCTAACCAGGTAAAAAGGACTGCTCCCAGCAGGTAATTGAGAATTATTTTGGTATTTTTGTTCAGACATCAAGATTTTGGCAAAAATAAACTGTGGTTGGCAAACAAGTCGAAAATAATTCTCGGTATTGATCCGGGTACATTGGTAATGGGCTACGGACTCATTCTGGTGGAAGGGACGAAAGCCAGCCTGCTGGAAATGGATGTGTTAAAACTATCCCGTCACAAAGATCACTACGAAAGGTTGCAATTGATACACGCCCGTGTAAATGAACTGATACGCTTGCATAAACCGGCTTCCTGCGCAATTGAGGCCCCTTTTTTTGGTAAGAACGTACAAAGTATGCTCAAACTGGGCAGGGCACAGGGGGTGGCCATCGCTACTGCCATGCAGGCCGGCGTACCAGTGACTGAGTATTCACCCAAAAAAATAAAACAGTCCATTACCGGCAATGGTAATGCTAATAAAGAACAAATCTGGCAAATGCTCCAAAGGATCCTGAAATTTTCAGAACGCCCTGATTATCTGGATGCTACAGATGCTGTCGCAGTGGCTGTCTGCCATTTTTTCCAGGAGTCCACCGTCATGCCCGATACCAGCAAGGCAAAGGGTTGGGACGCATTTCTACAGAAAAATCCTGGTCGTATAGTCGGTTAATTATAGGGATTAGCGTATAGGTTTTCCAGAAGTTAATAAATTGTATTTACTTTGAATCAAAATCTTCATAACTCGCTCCCCCTGATGACACATGGAGCTATACGCCATAAACTATGGTATTTTATATAATCAGCATCAAGCTATGAAAGCAAGAATCCTATTGGTGGAAGATGATCAAAATGTTGGTGCGGTAACAAAGAAGCGATTAGAAGAAGCAGGCTACGATGTGGTACATAGCACAGACGGACAAATGGCCTGGGAGCAGTTCCAGTTACGAACCTTTGATATATGTTTACTGGATGTGGTAATGCCCAAAAAAGACGGTTTCACACTGGCAGAACAAATCCGGAGAAAAAACGACTTCATTCCTATCCTCTTTCTCACCTCGAAAGCAATGGATGAAGATAAAATTAAAGGATTTAAAACAGGAGCAGACGACTATATTACCAAACCATTCAGCATGCAGGAACTCTTGCTGCGCATTGAAGTATTCCTGAAAAGAACCAAAAGTGCCGTAAACACTACGACTGAGAAACGCACGCAGTATAACATCGGCAAACTCACCTTTGACTATAATGACCTCATTCTTCGCGAAAAGAACGGAGAGGTTTCCAGCACGCTTACACAAAAAGAAGCTGACCTGCTCAAATACCTTTGCGATAATGCTAACAAAACGCTGAAAAGAGAAGAGATCCTCTTCCACGTTTGGGGCAAAGATGACTATTTCCTGGGCCGCAGTATGGACGTGTTCATTACCAAGCTGAGGAAACATTTCAGAACAGATCCCGCTATAAAGCTGGAAACCCTCCATGGTGTAGGCTTCCGCTTTAACGTGCCAGGGCAGCTGTAATCTGCTCCTGAACAGCCTTGAACTCAGCCTCTGACAGCTTGAGCTTAGGACGCTGGAAGTTCATATCGTCAATTGAATTAATAGGTATCAGATGCATATGTGCATGCGGTACTTCCAAACCAACCACACTCATACCTACACGATTGCATGGAAATGCATGCTCTATCGCCTGCGCAATTGGCTTAGCAAACAACAACCACTCGCCCAGCAAATCATCCGTCACATCGAAGAATTTGTCTATCTCCACCTTTGGAACAATCAATGTATGCCCCTTCACTAATGGAAAAATATCCAGGAAAGCATAAAAACTATCATTCTCAGCTATACGGTAGCTGGGAATTTCACCGTTGATGATTTTCGTAAATACAGATGACATAATGCGGTTTTTTAAAGAAGCTTAAAGGTAAAAAAAAAGCCTTCCGCATGATACGGAAGGCCCTGATATCTTCAGAGAGATTATTATATTGTAATATCCTCTACCTTGAGTTTAATTACACCATTAGGAGTAGAGATTTCTGCAACATCACCTATCACTTTGCCCAGCAATCCCTTCCCAATGGGAGAAGTCACTGAGATCTTGTTCGCTTTCAGGTCCGCCTCTTTCTCCGACACCAACTGATAGGTCACGGTTTTCTTAGTACCTACATTTGTAATAGTCACTTTACATAAAATAGATACTTTGGAGGTATCAATGGATTCTGCGTCTACTATTCTGGCAGTAGCGATCGCATTTTCTAGTGTGGCCAGCTTGGCCTCATGTAAACCCTGCGCCTCTTTTGCTGCGTCATACTCCGCATTTTCCTTCAAGTCACCTTTCTCTCTGGCTTCCGAAATAGCCCTGGCAATTTCTGCCCGGCCTTTTGTTTTTAGGAAATTGAGCTCTTCACGCATCTGGTCCAGGGTCTCCTTGGTAACGTAGTTAATACCAGACATAACGTTATTTAGTTTAAGAATAAAGAAAAAAAATCAACGCCCCCGTTTGCACAGAAGCGTTGTAAATTTGTATTAAAGCAAATATAACGAAAAAATGCTGAATCCCCTAAAGAATGTCACATATAGGGTAATCTTAATGCATGAATCTGCCATCCCGGAATTGTAAGCATTCCTAATGATAAATTCTCCCTGCAAGCTTATATCACATGCAACTTCTCTAACACAATCCTGGCCATATTAATGCTCGCCTCATGGGTATATCCCGCTATGTGCGGTGTCATCACTACATTCGGAAAATTCAGCAGTTTTTGCAGCTGCGCTCTCTCTTCCTGACTATAAGTAGCCAGCTTTTCATTCTCCTGTACATCCAGTGCCGCCCCTCTCAGCAATCCCTCTTCCAGCGCCTGGATCAGATCCGGTGTGTGCACGATCTTCCCCCTCGCCGCATTCAGGAACCAGATGGGTCTGTGGAAGGAACGGAAGAAGGCAAGGTTCGCCAGGTGTCTGGTTTCCGCTGTCAGTGGCAGATGCACACTCACAATCTCAGCTTCGGCAAACAGTTGCTCCATCGTCGCTTCCTGTACATGATCGTTGCTGAAACCGGTTTTATATTTATCATAAGCCAGGATCTTTGGCTCAAAGCCTCTCAGCTTACGCGCATAAGCACTGCCAGTATTACCATACCCAATGATGCCTACCGTACGGCCGCCTATTTCAAAACCCCTGTTCCCATCTCTTTCATAAATGCCCTGGCGCAATTCCAGGTTACTCTTCAGCACATTGTTCATCATACACAACAGCATACCAACCATCTGCTCACCAACCGCTTCCCTGTTTCCCTCCGGACTGCTGGCACAATGAATACCCTTGCTCTCCGCATACGCCACATCGATCAGCTCCATACCGCTACCCAGTCGCCCGATCCATTGCAATTGCGATGCACGGTTTATAACAGGCTGGTCTATCTTCATGCGGGTGGTTACAATCAATCCTACGTATTCGTGAATAGCTCCAAGTAGCTCCTCGTATGTAATGGCAGGCTGGTAGCTGACTTCAAATCCCTTCTCTTCCAACCTGTCAATTAAGTAATTGTGCGCTTTAGCTGTAATTAATACTTTCCTGCTCATATCATCTTGTGGGATAATGCTACAAAATCTGCTACGGTCAGCTCTTCTGCCCGTTTGGTAAAGATGCTGTCCTGTAGTACTTCCTTATCAAATAATGTTTTTAACGGATTTCGCAATTGCTTACGACGCTGGCCAAAAGCAGTTTTTACCAGGTTCTTAAATTTCCGCTCATTCTGAATATCATAATTCTCTTCCAGCCTGTGCAAACGAATCACTGCCGACTTCACCTTCGGAGGCGGATTGAAACAGGTCTCACTCACTTCAAACAGGTATTCTACCCTGTAATAAGCCTGAATGAACACACTCAAAATGCCATAGTCCTTATTCCCATGCTTTGCAGCAATGCGCAAAGCCACCTCTTTCTGGAACATCCCGACTACACAGGGTACCTGCTCCTTCCAGTCCAGTATGCGAAACATGATCTGGGAAGAAATGTTGTACGGGAAGTTGCCAATAACATTGAATTTCCCCTCAAACGGCGGCTTCACATCCAGAAAACTCTCATTAATGAGCTTTCCCTGAATGGCGGGATATGTCTTCTGGAGGTATGCTACCTTTTCAGTGTCCAGCTCTACAGCCTTGAATGAAGTATCTGGCAGTTCAAGGAGGTATTTTGTAATGGCGCCCGCACCAGGCCCCACTTCCAGCACTTGCTGATTCGGAATTACAGGTAGTGAATCAACAATCTTTCTGCAGATGTTTTCGTCCTTGAGAAAGTGCTGCCCAAGCGATTTTTTAAGTGTATACATGTTCAGGTGTCAAAATTACGGAAATCAGTTTGAATAAGTTTCTCCCTTAATTCTTGTTATATTTGCCCATTATTTCTCAAAACGCATGAGTAGCAACGCCCAGACAAACAAGCCGGTAATTGGTATCACCGTTGGTGATATTAACAGCATTGGCGCCGAATTGATTATCAAGACCTTTGCGGATAACAGAATGCTGGAGTTTTGTACCCCGGTGATATTTGCTTCCAACAAGACGATCAACTTCTATCGCAAGTTGATGAATGAGAACAACTTCAACTATCAGAGTCTGAAAGAATTCTCCAGGCTGAACCACAAGCAGGTGAATGTATTCAACTGCTGGGAAGAAGAAGTACAGATCACACCAGGTATACTGAATGAAACAGGCGGTAAATACGCTGCCCGTTCCCTCGCAGTCGCCATCGAATGCCTGAAAAACGGTGAAATAGATGGTCTGGTGACCGCTCCGATCCACAAAAAGAACATACAGAGCGAGCAGTTCAATTACACTGGTCACACCCCTTACCTCAGAGATGCCTTTGAAGCAAAAGATGTGCTCATGTTTATGACTGCCGATAATATGCGTGTAGGATTGCTCACCGAGCATGTACCTATCCGTGATGTAGCAAAATATGTGACCCGCGAAAACATCCTGGCCAAACTGACCATGATGAAAGATAGCCTGATCAGAGACTTTGGTATCGACCAGCCACGCATTGCAGTACTGGGTCTGAACCCACATGCCGGCGATGATGGCCTGATCGGTGACGAAGAACTGAGAGAGATCATCCCTGCTATTGACCATGCAAAGAACCATGGTATTCTTTGCTTTGGCCCTTATAGCGCCGATGCCTTCTTTGCAAGGAATATGCACGCCGCCTTCGATGGCGTACTGGCTATGTACCACGACCAGGGCCTGATACCATTCAAGTCACTGGCTACCGGCGAAGGGATCAACTTCACGGCAGGTCTGCCTATCGTACGCACTTCTCCTGACCATGGTACTGCATTTGATATTGCAGGTAAAAACCTGGCAGATCACTTTTCTTTCCGCCAGGCGATCTTCTCCTGTCTGGATATTATTGAGAAGAGAGAACAGTATGACGAGAACACGCTGAACCCACTCAAGAAAATTGAATTAGCTTCTGAATAGCATAGAAAAATGGCCGTCTCAAAACTTCGGGACGGCCATGTTTTTTGAAAATGCTTTTCATCCCCCGTTGGTGAATTCCCTCTTTCATGAAGTTTTTTTCTGACACCTGATAATACCCCGCCATTTTATTTTTGGAATGCTTTCCTTAAATATGAAATGCTGCCATTTCCAGCAACCCCTCTCCCCTGCTCCTGAACCACTTGTTATACCCGTGCAATACATATTCCGTTGCCTGCATGTCATAAACACCCGTTATTTCCGCTTCTAACAATGAGAGCAGGTTCATCACCTTCTTACGGCTATAAGCCCGTGTATAAGCCCCAATATTGTTTTCCATAATATCTGACAATGCCCTTGCCCGGGATATAAAAGAAGCCGGCATCTCCTCCTCAGGAATGGTATAATCCATAATCACCGCATTGTTCCGCCCCCTGGAACAAAAACAACGCATCACTTTCAGAAAATGCTCTTCGGGAATATAATGCATGATACCTTCAAATACGATGAGGGTAGGTTCATGCGGTCTGTAGCCTGCGGCTATCAGTAGTTCCATCATTTGCTGTGTGTGGGTAATGTCTGCATGTAATGTATGCAGGCGGGCGTCATTGTAGGACACGGCGGCATAGAGCGCCTGTTTTTCCTGCATATGGCAGGTATCCACTTCATAAATGCTGGTAAGCTGTTCGGGAAAGTATTCTGCAATCTGCAGCCCCAGAGGGTCCAGGCCCGCTGCTAATATGCATACCTGCTGATGGGGGTGTTCTATCATAAGCTGTTTGATCAGGTAGCGCACCATCTGTTTGCGAAGCAATAAGATCTCACTGAATAAAGGCGTGATCCTTGACAGCTCTTCTGCCGGTTTTTCTACAGCACTGAAATCAATGTGTGATAAGTATGCATGCCCCCAGCCATCCATGTACAGGCTTTTTACTACAGAGAGTAATAAGGCGGAAGAAGAAGCCACGGAGAGTTTATTTTCCACGGTTTTCATGGGGTTCAGTTTTTAGGTTAACGTGTGTTTTAAAGTTAACGGTAAAGACTGAAATGTAATAACAGGGATATAAGCCCAACAGGGAGGAATGGCTTCGCCATTCCTCCCTGTTGGGCTTGATTTATAATTAAATGAACCTGCGCATGCAGGTCCATTTAATTATAAATTTATTTATTTTGCTAATAACTGCCTGGTATACTCCTCTCCCCAATGTGGCGCAATCCCGCTTGCCGGCTTGAATGCTGCAAACTTCTTCAGCGCTACTGTAAACTTCTCTTTCGCTTTCTCTTTACTGCCACCAAACTGTTCCGGTGTATAATACAAAGATTGTCCCTGCAGCATATCCACACGTGGATTCTCTTTATTGATCTGCGCAGCCTGTGCCAGCCAGGTAGCAGCTTCCGTACCATACTGCATACCTCTTGTTTGCGGATCCACACCAATACGTGCTGTAGCGATCAATGACCTGATGCAATAGATCTCATCATTCTTAGGACTCAGCGCGTCTGCCTGCAGAATGGCAGCCTGCGCCTTATCATCGATCATATCCACCTTGCTCTTATCTTTCTCCATCAGTGCATTCATCACATAGCAATAAGCAGCATAGTAATAAGGTAACCATTGTGTCTTTTCAGCAGCAGCAATACGCTCAAAGGTGTTGGCAATTTCCTGCATCTTCTCAGGCCCCCGGTTGGCGGGATCATCCAGCAGTGCAATCTGTTTGTTCATGGCTGATTCATATTGCGCGCTCTGCGCAAAAGTCATAGAAAATGTAGTTACTAAAAGGCAGAAGGAGAGAACAAAAGTTTTCATCATATACAAGTTTAGATTTTATAAGTTATCAATCGTTTCCTGACGCCTGTCTATACCAAAGCTCATAAACATACCCAGGTAAATAAAGCGGGGAATATTCGGTGTGATCGCTTCCCTGCGCAACGCATCTGTTGAATAATGATAGCCATATACCTGTTTGAAATTACCGATGTTATTCACAGATAATACGAGGATGGTAAAGGCTTTGTGAATAGATGTCAGATAACTGACACTCAATCCGACTGAATTATAATCGATGGTCTTTTGCGACATAAACTGGCTCACAGGCAGATTCGGATTATAATAAGGACGACCTGTAGCAAAGGTGTATGTCAAACCAATATTAGTAGTGATAGATGAAATATAGTATTTGGTCACTACGCTGAAAGTATGCTTTGCAGCGAAGTCCGGCTGTACTTCATATGGATAAGTGAGATAGTTACGCTTGGTATCGAGATAAGAATAAGATACCCAATAGTCAAGGTTCTTCACACTCTTACGATCACGCCAGAAGAGTTCAATGCCTTTTGCATAGCCAGTACCGTTAGTAACTGTATCCGGACTTGTCTTCACAAGGTGATGATACTTTTTATAGAACGCTTCCACACGCAGTGTATAGTTATTGGCTACCCGCTGGAAACTGGCGATGTAATGCGTAGCCTTCATGTAATCCAAATCTGGCTTGAATCGCAGGTATTGCTGCTCCGGCTTTTGATAGTAATCACCATAAGCTAATGACACCTGGCTATTCTGATCTAACTTATACGCTAATGATACACGCGGTGCCAGATTCATTTTACCAATCTTCGATGAGTATTCCATACGACCACCTACACGACCTACAAATTGTGGTGTGAAGTAGATATCACCTTCTGCAAATGCAGCAGAATAATTATCTGTATAGTTCGCCTTATATCCATTGTATTCAGCGTTTTCCACGGCATACTGATACTCACCACCCAAGCGCAGTGCAGAGAAATTACCAATGTTCTTTGTAAGCATCACTCTACCCTGAGCCAGTTGTGAAAGGTTATGGATCTTCATCGGGTCGGGGTTCTTCGGCACCGTATCTAAAGTGATCCTATCTGTATTCGTACTAAATGATACCCCTGCATTTATCTTCCAGTCATTATTTAATAACTCCTTATAGCTTAGATTCGTATACACATTCTGATTTTTCATTTCAAACAACTCCTTATCCCCTGCATATTCAAAGCTGGGACGAATACTCCCCATATGTGTCCAGTTGCTATACCCATAGAACTTGAGCATGCCTGTAGCAGATGTTTTCCTTCTGAAATTAGCAGAAGTACCAATGATCTCTGGATTCACACTCGGCTCAAACTTAGGCTTGATCACATTCAGATAAGGTCCCAGGTTGGTGTAGTCAGCTTCTATACCAAAAGAGCCTTTCTTATCTTTTGCCAGTTCATCCAATCCACCACTCACACCAATCGGAGATACACCCAGTGAATAGGAAGAACGTTCCGGCAGATCCTGTGATTCCAATACCAGTGCAGAAGATAAACCCTGTCCATACTGAGCTGAATACCCCCCACTGCTAAAGGTCGTGCCTTTAAACAGGAACGGTGAAAAACGCCCTCTTCCCGGCATATCAGGCAACCCTGAATAAAAAGGATTACGCACCAGTAATCCGTCTATAAATGTCTGTGTTTCGTAACCGGTACCACCACGTACAAAAAGGCCTTCCTTATCATTGGTTTGCTGTGTACCCGGCAATGTCTTTAATGCACTCACAATATCTGCCATCGCACCACCAGTGGTTACAATATCCAGCGGTTTCAGTACAGTATTATTCTTCTCGCTGCTGGCTTCAATACTCCCTGCGGAGATGGTCACGATTTTGAGCTGGCTGATATCATTTCTTAAAATGATATTCAGTGTCACGGGACCTGAGAGATTTACTTTTTGTTCCTGTGTCTGATAAGTGGCTAAACTGAAAAAAACACTTTGTTCGCCGGTGACGTCGGTTGTAAAAGAGAAGGTACCGTCGGCGGCACTGGTAGCACCGTCGTAAGCGTCTTTAATGGAGATATTCACTCCCTGTAATGGATGATTTTTCTTGTCGGTGATCTTTCCACTGATCTTTGTTTGCGCCTGCAGAACAGCTGTCGGGATGGTTGATAAAAACAGAATTAGGTAAAACTTACACATAGGGGGTGTTGAATTTTTAACAAAGCTACATCGGGGCCAGGGGGCTATCAATCCATATAAGGCAAATGTAGGGAGTATTGCCGGTAAAAGCGGGTGAACAGTCGGTAAAAAAGAACGGCCTCACCCAAAGGGAGAGGCCGTTCTCTTATATTCTTACCTTGATAGGCTTATGCAAATCTTGGTTTCAGTTCGCTAGCCAGCGCAACCATTTTCTTCAAACCTTCTTCAGGCAGGTTACCTTTCTTGAACTCAGCCATTACATCTGGCAGACGAACGTCCATTTCATTCAGGAAAGCCTCTTCAAAAGCCCTCACATTCCTAACCGGAACTTCACGCAGCAGACCGTTTGTACCCAGATAGATCATTGCTACCTGTTTTTCTACAGTGTACGGAGAGAACTGAGGTTGTTTCAGTATTTCCACGTTGCGGGCACCTTTATCAAGTACCTGCTTGGTAGCAGCATCCAGGTCACCACCGAATTTAGAGAACGCTTCCATTTCACGGTATTGCGCCTGGTCCAGTTTCAGGGTACCAGCTACCTTCTTCATGGATTTGATCTGAGCGTTACCACCCACACGGCTTACGGAGATACCTACGTTAATAGCCGGACGGATACCAGCGTTGAACAGGTTAGACTCCAGGAAGATCTGACCGTCAGTGATGGAGATTACGTTGGTTGGGATGTATGCAGATACATCCGCAGCCTGCGTTTCGATGATTGGCAATGCCGTCAGGGAACCACCACCTTTAACCAGGTGTCTGATTGATTCTGGCAGGTCATTCATCTGCTGAGCGATTTCATCCTTGCTGATGATTTTCGCTGCACGCTCGAGAAGACGGCTATGCAGGTAGAATACGTCACCAGGATAAGCTTCACGTCCAGGAGGACGACGGAGCAGCAGAGATACCTCACGGTAAGCAACCGCCTGTTTAGACAGATCATCGTATACGATCAGTGCAGGACGACCGCTATCGCGGAAGAACTCACCGATAGCAGCACCAGCAAATGGCGCGTAGAACTGCAAAGGAGCAGGATCAGCAGCAGAAGCAGCTACGATAACAGTGTAAGCCAAAGCACCTGCATCCTGCAGGGTTTTCATTACACCTGCGATTGTTGAGGCTTTCTGACCAATCGCTACATAAATACAATATACTGGCTTGCCAGCTTCGTAAAATTCTTTCTGATTGATGATGGTATCGATACAGATGGCAGTTTTACCAGTCTGACGGTCACCGATCACCAGCTCACGCTGACCACGACCTACAGGGATCATCGCATCGATCGCTTTGATACCAGTCTGCAGTGGTTCTTTTACCGGCTCACGGAACAATACACCCGGAGCTTTACGTTCCAGTGGCATTTCATACAGTTCGCCAGTGATTGGGCCCTTACCATCGATAGGAGCACCCAGGGTATTTACTACACGACCTACCATGCCTTCACCTACATTGATAGAGGCGATCTTACCGGTACGACGTACTTTGTTACCTTCTTTAATGTCACCCGATTCACCCATCAATACCACACCCACGTTATCTTCTTCCAGGTTCAGCGCGATCGCCTGAACACCATTTTCGAATTCTACCAGTTCACCGGAACGAACGTTGTTCAAACCATAAACACGTGCGATACCATCTCCCACCTGCAATACGGTACCAACCTCTTCGAGGTCAGCAGCAGCATTGAAGTTGCTTAGTTGCTGGCGTAATATCGCCGAAATTTCATCTGGTTTTATCTCCACCATAGTGATATACTTTTAGAAAGAGTCGTTAAATAAATTGATGTATAACGACAACAGCTTTGCGGGTACGCAGCGGCTGCTGTAAATTGTTTTATTTCAGTTCAGGAACATAGATGTTACCTGCGAATTGCTTTTTGATGTCATTCAGATCACGCAGTATTGATGCATCAAACAGTTTGTCCTCTGTTTCCAGTACAAAACCACCGATCAGGGCAGCATCTACTGCTGATTCCAGTTCGATCTTCTTGTCTGAACCTGCTTCTGCTTTCTGCTTGATCACATTCAGTACACTTGCATCTACTGGTACAGCAGTGGTGATTTTCACCTTACTGATACCTTTCAGTGTATTGTACTGACGCAGATATTCACCTGCGATCTCAGGCAGATTGCTTTCCCTTCCCTTGATTACCAGCAACTTAATGAAAGCGGAAGTCATGGCGCTCACACGGCTGTCGAAGATGGCAGCGAGGATCTGTTGTTTTTTATCAGGCTTGATGATGGGACTTTTCAGCAAATTCACCACATCAGGATTTGTTTTTGAGAGCTGCTGCAGGAAGAGCATATCTGCCTGTACAGCCTCCAGCTGTCCTTTTTCAGAGGACAGATCTATCAAAGATTTTGCATACCTGGATGCTAAACGAGGATTCCGCATATATATAGCGATTAGCTCTTAGTTTAATTTAATGTCTCCTGCCAGTTCTTTAATATAACCTTCCTGAGCTTTTTTGTCAGACAGTTCTTTACGCAGCACTTTCTCAGCTACTTCAATAACCAGTTTACCAACCTGATTTTTAACATCAGTCAGGGCAGCCATTTTCTGGTTGTCGATAGCAGTGTAAGCTTCGCTGATGATCTTCTTAGCTTCAGCCTGAGCTTGTGTCTTAGCTTCAGCAATGATGTGATCTTTAGCGTCTTTAGCTTCTTTCAGGATTTTGCTCCTTTCAGCTTTAGCTTCTGCCAGTACGTGCTCATGTTCAGCTTTCATCTGAGCCATTTCCTCTTTTACTCTTTCAGCAGCTGCGATTGAGTCAGATATAGAGGTTTCTCTTTCCTTCAGGATAGAGAGGATCGGTTTCCATGCAAACTTCTTCAGGATAATGAAAAGAATGATGAATATAACTAATGAGAAGGTAAACAAGCCTAACGCGGGCTGCAACAGATCCATGATTATTAGAATTTATTTGGTTCGCATTATTTTTTTCTTGCTGATGATGCCAGTGTACCAATGCAATACACAAACATTTTTACCGGTATACTGCCAGATCAGCGATCTTTTTTAAAGATAGAGATTACTGCATCCATTGCCCTGTGCGCCGGATGCAGTAATAAGTTTTGGCCTTACAGCACTACTGCCAGCAGACCTGCGATAACGCCGAACAGGGCAACACCCTCTACCAGCGCCGCTGCCAGGATCATGTTAGCACGGATGTCATTTGCAGCTTCAGGCTGACGAGCGATAGATTCCAGCGCGCTCTTACCGATGTTACCAACACCAATACCAGCTGCGATAGCAGCGATACCAGCACCAACAGCACCACCAGCTTTTGCCAGACCAGCAGCAGAAGCAGCTGCTTCAGTAGAAGCCTGCAATAAAACAGTTAAAATAGCCATGATAAATGTGTATTTATTGTTTAATACGAATTTTGATCTTAGTGATGTTTTGCCTCGTGGTGATCATCATGACCGCCTTCCATTGCCTGACCGATGAATACAGCTGTCAGGTTAGCGAAGATGAAAGCCTGGATAAAAGCTACCAGCAATTCCAGCATCATCATTACGATATTGAATATAATCGTAATCGGTGCAAAACCGAAACCAGCAATTGGCTGCAGTGAACCAAAGATGAATACCAGAGAAATAATGCTCAGGATGATGATGTGACCTGCCAGGATGTTCGCAAAAAGACGAATCATCAGAGACACCGGCTTAGTGAAGATACCGATGATTTCAACTGGCACCAGGATTGGTTTTACCCATCCCGGAACAGGAGGATTCAGGGTGTGAGCCCAGAAATGCTTGTTAGAACTGAACATCGTTGCCAGGAAGCTAATCAGCGCCAGCGCAGCTGTTACTGCCAGGTTACCGGTTACGTTCGCTCCACCAGGTAACAGACCCAACAAGTTGTTGATCAGGATAAAGAAGAAGATTGTGAGAATGAAAGGAGTATATCTTTCATAAGCACCTGGAATATTTGGCTTGGCAACTTCGTCACGCATAAAGATGATCACAGGCTCCAACAGGCTTTGCATACCCTTTGGCGCTTGCTTGGAACCTCTGACACGATAAGCTTTCGCTACACTTGTCATAATCCAGATCAGCAAAATAGCACCGATCAGCATAGAAGTCAGGTTCTTGGTAATCGACCAGTCATAGATCTCTTCATTCGTTGGATTGTCATTTGCATCTACTGCAATGACTTTACCAGGAACGTACTTGTTAGCAGCCAGACCCTTTTCTTCCAGGTAGTGCTCGTTTACCAGACGGTAACCGTCGTACGAAGCATGTCCATGGTGGAATTGCGAGCTCGAGAAAGTGGATAACCCTCTTTCCTTGCTATAAATGATAACAGGTAAAGGGATCGTTACAGGAGTGCCTGCAATGTCCAACAGATGCCAGTCATGGGCATCCTTAACGTGGCCAAGGATCACCTCTTTGGCATTAAACCCTTTCTTTTCATGAGGCTCGCCCTCAGTCGGGTTTGCAAACGTACTATACCCACTCATGCAGAAAACTGCAATAAGTGCTACCAGCTTAAGTTTAAACAGTTTGGAGGAAATCACCGCTTTCTGAAATTTTGCGCAAAGATAACCAGAATTATAATTAAACAAAGGGGACGACGAAAAAAGGAAAGCCGGGAAAACAATGTCACATTACATATTAATGCAATAATACATTGCCTACCCGACTTTCGTCATACCGTTTATCCTATTTAAAGGAAATATATTTTTGTTCTGCGTTGACTATCAAGTTGAAAAAATCTTTCATCTGACCAACCTCAGATGCCGGAATGTTGTCCATGATGTTCGTCATGAACGACCTGTTTATGATCAGTTTGCCCTGCGCTACCTTGTGGTAAGTGAGCTCATATTTCATATCCTTGAAGGTCGCTTTTACATCCGCAGGTATCTGGTCGAAGGTTTTTCCCGCTGGCAGGTTCAGCTCTATCTCACTTGTGTAACGATCTGTATTTTCGTACAACCAGTATTCAAACGGATACTGGCGGGCCTCATTATTGAATACATCGCTGGTAGCCACCACATCCATGAACGGTGGCTTGATCATGTTGATGTCTCCTACTCCAATCACCTCATTCTTAACGGTATAGGTCGTACTGATCGTCACGGAATCCTCCAGGTTATCCAGGTTCGCCACTTCAAAACTATCCAGTGTCACCGGGTTCTTGTAATGGCTGGCGGCACTCTGCTGCAGCGCTTTCCGCATCTCCTCCTCATCCTTGTCCGCAAAGCGGCCACGCATATTGGAAGCCAGCTCTCCATTCACTGTCATGGAAGTCTTTACCTTCAGGTCCGTAGCACCCACATCTATTTTAGTCTGGCGGTTCAGCTTCACATCGTATTTATCAGTCGGCTTCAGCAGACTAATCGTCTCCTTTGTATCGTAGTTAAATGGAATATTCAGGATCTGCGCGCTGATGTCATTCTGGGGCAGTGCATGATATGGCAACTGGTTATCAGTCAGCTCCAGGTAGCGATAACTCTCCCCATCCTTGAATCTGGCGATACAGTGGTTGAACTCCATAGATGGTAATACCATGCCCTGCTGACCGTTGCGACGTGTACTCACCAGCACCAGGTTGGCATCCAGCCCTACCTTACGGGCCAGGGATACAAAAAGGGTGCTCACATCTTTACAATCTCCCAAACGGGTGGCAAGGGTCTTACTTGCCCGCTGTGGGATATATGCCCCCTGTCTGAAAGCCACTGAGCTATAACTGATATTCTGCTCGATAAAGTTGTAAATGCGTTTTGCCTTCTCATCATTGCTCAGCTTCTTTTCTTCACCATTCGGGAAGATCCGTTGCAACGTCTTTAGCACATCGAAGTTCTCTTTGGATTGCTGACGGGTCACATCACTGTACCACTCCGCAATCACATCCCAGGATTTTACAGTAGATACATGCAATACCTTGCCAATATCACCCAGTGAAGGACTGTAAGATTCGTCTTTGAAAGCAGGCACGTTCTTGATTTCCCAGGTATACATGTGGAAATCTTCATGCTGACTTTCTACAGGTTTCACGTCATCTGCATTCTTCATCACATAGTTGATGCTGAGCGGCGCAGCCACCATCAGGCTATATCGCGCCAGCCTGGTAGGCACTGTCGCCTGGAAGTAAAACTTATCCCAGTACTCACGTCCTAAACGACCAATCCCAAAGTTGGCCACCTTGTAATTATAGTAAATCACATCACCTGGTTCCAGACGGGTGAATACAATATCATTGTCGTAGGTTTCTGCAGAAATCTTGGTACCATTCGCTTTTACCACTTCTGCTTTGATGATGGTCAGGTCTGAATAAGTACTGTTGTAAGGAATGGAAATTTCTTTCCACTGATCAATCGCATCTTTCTTGTTGATATAGATAGCCGTATTCGTCACCTGTTCACTGGCGCCTTCTGCATAGAGTACTACATTCTCTTCATCGAAGATGTAGTAATAGCTCTTTGCTGTATCCTGCGGTGCTTTCAGGTCCTTGTTGATTGCTGCGTAATAATCCATTTTGGGAAAGTAACTGAATACATCCGGCTTATTCTGCAGCTCACGGATCTTCTCTCTGTAAGTCGTACCACCTGCATAGAGGGCCAGTGCCTGTTTGTAATAATCCAATGCTTTTTCCTTATCTCCCTTTTGCAGATAACAGGCAGCTATAGTACCCAGCGGACTTGAATTGTATGGGCTGATAGCATGTTCTATTTCCAGATAATGAATAGCAGAATCATATTGCTGTGCTGCAAAGAAGTGCGTGATAATTGGTGAATACACATACAGTTCATACGGCGCCGTCTTGATGATATTACGTAATACAGCCAACCCCTTTTCAGGTTCTTTCTGCTGAAAGTAATCCTCTGCCAGTTGTTCCTGCACTTTGGTATTGTTGTGACCAGCCAGGTACTTCTCCAGTATTCTCATGGCTTCTGCCGGGTCTCTCACCATCTTCTGGTTATATGCATACATGCCACTTACCACATCGTATTCATCCGGGTACAGTTCATATGCTTTCTTCAACATGGTGACCATGCTATCTACGTGTTGCAGATTTGCATGCAGGTACATTTTCTTCGAGATCGTCCAGAGACTTTGTCCTTCGCGGGCTTCCAGTTTGTTCACTACTTCCAGTGCATCATTCCATTTCTTTTCATCTTCCAGTTCTGACTCATGCCCCTGCAATACAAGCGTATTTTCAGGATCTATCTGTTTCAGCATTTCTACCAGTGCAGAGATGTCAGTTCTGTCGTATTTGGATGACAGGCATTCCAGGTATTGATAAGCCAGCAGCGGGTCCTGCGGATCCTTTTCAAAGAATTTAAACAATGCATCTTTTGCTTTATCATATTGCTGGTTACGGTTGTATACTTTAGCCAACAGAATAGCATAGATAGGATCGTTCGGATATTTCTCTACCTGCTTTTTGAAATATGCTTCAGCAAAGTGTGGTAGCAATTCCGGTACATCTGTAGTTTTATCTACAGGGTAAGTTTCTACCTTATCAGTTGTGGTAAGCCCTTTCAGGGTTTCATACTTATCATCTGTAAGACGAACGATAAAGTTGGAACCGGGATTCGTAAAGCCTATCTGCACCAGTACACGGTTGTAACCTTTCTTCAGGTGTACACGTACATTGAATTTATCCAGCTCTGTAGCAATTTCATCCTCCTGTGCAATCAGCAATTTATCATTCAGCCAGGCCTTCAGACTACCATTGCCACCCAGGCAAAGGATCGCATCCTGATCTACCGGCGAATTCACAAAAGTCTGTGCATACCCAACTGAATTGGCAGCAGGGAACAGTGTGCCTACGAACAGCCAGCCGGCACTGTCCGTCACCGCTGGTTTGAACCAGTCTATATGTGTGTTATTGTAAGAGGTAAAGCCTTTTCCGGTATTAGGCTCTTTCAGCGGGCCGTAGTCTTTGTTAAAACCACTACCGCTGATGTTGTCAAAGGAACCAACGAACTGCCAGTTGCCTAAGGCGCCAATCTGGCTGTACATATTACCGGATTCCTTTAGCTGCATGCCTATCAGGTGATGGAGCCCTTTGTAATACTTAGCCGCAGCATGTAGCGAACCGTTAAAGCGGTTGTCGGTAATTACTGTGTTCAGGTTATCAAGTTGCTTCCCCTTCTTGATGCCATAAGCGCCGAAGATACCGTCAGTGAACCATAAAGCGTAGGTATACGGGTTAAGGTCGGTGATCACCGTAAATGGCGAAGGATACCTGTTGAGGAATGTATCACCGCGCCCATCATAGCTTTCCAGCAGAATCAGGGCGGCAATAGCGTTTTGTTTGTGGACCGGGTCACTCTTCAGTACTTTCCGGAACAGTTCATAAGCGTGTACTTTGTCGTTTTTGTGCAGTGCCTCCCACGCTTTTT
The DNA here is from genome assembly GCF_034274695.1 of Chitinophaga sp. LS1. Taxonomy (NCBI): domain Bacteria; kingdom Pseudomonadati; phylum Bacteroidota; class Chitinophagia; order Chitinophagales; family Chitinophagaceae; genus Chitinophaga; species Chitinophaga sp. LS1. The sequence goes on along the minus strand of NZ_CP128362.1, from coordinate 2,513,060 downwards.
CATAATCGCCAGCATGGGTTTGGGTGGTGACCGCTACGAACGCAATACAGCATAATAGCACTCTCATCGTACTTCTCATAAATAGGTAGGGGAGTTTATTCTAATAAAAATAACAAAAAAAGGGTTAATATTCTATTCATTCCAGGTTCGCCGCCAGGCCCCAAAACACATACTCTTATATCGTATCCGGCTGTTTAAACTGCATACTATGCAGCTTAAAATAAAACCCTTCCAGCTTCAACAACTCTTCATGTGAACCCATTTCCTTCACCACTCCCTTGTCCAGCACAATGATCTTGTCTGCCTTGCTGATGGTAGACAAACGGTGTGCAATCACAATGGAGGTACGGTCGGAAATCAATTTATCAATAGCCCGCTGGATCAACATTTCAGACGCTGTATCTACCGATGATGTGGCTTCATCCAGTATAAGAATGGCAGGGTCATATAATAAAGCCCTTACAAATGATATCAACTGACGTTGTCCCAGTGAAAGGGTACTTCCCCTTTCCATCACCTGATAATCATACCCTCCCGGCAACTGCATAATGAACTCATGCATACCGATGAGGCGGGCCGCCTGCTCTACCTGCTCCCTTGAAATTTCGGGGTTACGGAGTGTAATGTTTTCATAAATAGAACCAGCAAAGAGAAATACATCCTGTAGTACTACGCCAATCTTGCTGCGCAACGACTGCAAGCCATACTTGGTAATGTCTGTTCCGTCTATTCGGATAACTCCCTGCTGAATCTCGTACAAACGATTCAGGATACTGATAATGGTCGTCTTCCCTGATCCCGTATGCCCTACAATGGCGATGGTCTCACCCGGTTCCGCGTGGAAGTTGATATCCTTCAATACATATTCCTGATCCTTGTAAGCAAAATAGACATGATCAAACGTGATCGCACCACGCATCTTCGCAGCACTCTCCTGTCCAGTATCAGGAATATAGTCGTCACTATCCATGATCTTGAACACACGCTCACTGGCCACCATCCCCATCTGCAAAGTATTGAACTTATCTGCCAGCATACGCAGTGGACGGAACAGCATGTTCAGGTACATAATAAATGCAATCATCACACCCCGTGTCACTTCGTAATTCAGTACCTTATTTGCCCCCCACCACACCATTAATCCAAGGGAGATGGCGAGAATAATTTCTACTACCGGAAAGAAGACCGAATAAGCGAAGATCGCATCTACGTTGGCCTGCCTGTGTTCTTTATTGATATGTTTGAAACGGGCAAATTCTCTTTTCTCTGCGGAGAATGCCTGTACTATCACAATCCCTGTCAGGTGCTCCTGCACAAATGCATTCAATGCCGCCACTGCATTTCGAACACGGAAGAATGACTTGTTCACGCTTTCCTTGAAGATATAAGTGGCTATGATCAGGATCGGGAATGGAGACAGGCTGATCAACGTGAGCCGCCAGTCTTCGTAGAACATCACACCGAGGATAGCTACGATCATGAGCATATCTGCGATGATGGAAATTAATCCTTCGGAAAATACGTCGTTAATAGCCTCGATATCGTTGATGGTGCGGGTGGTAAGCGTGCCTATGGGGGTCTTGTCGAAGAAAGCGAGGTTGAGATGAACGATCTTTTTGTACACTGCTACACGCATATCTTTCACTACTGACTGTCCCAGCCAGTTGGTCAGGTACGAGAAGTAAAAACGAAATACTGTTTCCAGCAACAGTAAACCAACCTGGATGATGGAGATGGTAATCAACATTTGCATCATCTGATTGGCAATGTACTTATCGACAGTAAGCTGGATCAGGTAAGGTCGCATGGGCGAGATCACTGCCAGTAATACCGTCAAAAACATTGAAATGTAAAAGGAACGTCTGTAAGGAAATGTAAAACTGAATATGCGCCTTAATAGACTGACATCGAATACTTTCTTCTTTTCCGCTGATTTTTCCACCCTAATATCGCTTTACAGTAAGCAAACCTACAGCTTTTTTAAGGAATAATCTACCATGAACGGTTGTGCAGTAGCAGAACCGTTCATGGTAGCCCCGCAAAAGAAAAGCTCCTGCCTCTGGCAGGAGCTTTTATATAATTTCCAATTATAATTTCTCGTCTTTCATTATCTGCTTATAAGCCTTTATGAATATCGCCCCCAGATTCTTATGCGGTGGCACATAATCACTAAACAACTCCTTATTCCTCGCATCCCCCGCAAACTTCCTGGTCAACACACTCCACATATCCACCCAATCCACATTCTTCCCTACTCTCAGCGTCTCATCCAACTGACGAATGATCGGCTCATTCACAAACCTGGTACCCACCTGCTTGGAAGAAATAATATGCGCCTCTGGTGACTTCTCCAACACGATCGCCAGGTTATGATAACCACCACAAGATCCCAATACCACTATCTTCGCAGTCGCCTGCAAATTATCCAGCGTAGTATTCACGTGATAACTATGCCCACGGTGAATGAATACGGTCGGATGAATATCATTTTCATCAAGGAACTCACTCAGCTTCTCAATCGCTTCCTTATCCGCCGGCTCTTCCAGTGGCAGGTTCGCATAGATAGTAATTGGCTTACCCTTGATAGAAGTGATCACTGTCCAGTATTTACCCTTAGTCACTCTCCACTCGCTTGATGGGAAGTTGCCCATAAAGCTTACATATGAATCATGACCATCTTTATCTCCATAGAAAAATACCTGTTGTATAATTCTGCCGCTGTCATTGAGCAGGCTATTATAAGTCACGAAGTTGATCGGAGGCAGTTTCAGCTTGGTCGCCATTTCAGTGGCTTTGGAAGAATCACTGGTCTTCTCTGTTTCAGTGTCGAACAGGCTACCCAGCAGTTCATAGATCACCATCCCTCTTCTATCCTTTTTCTTAGACAGGTAAGCATAGTTCTTAGCAACCTCTTCACGCAGGAAAGCCAGCAGCTTTGTATCTCTGATACTACCGAATGAGTTAGCCACATCTACTGCATCTTCCAGGTCTTCTGTTTTCTCCAGGCTGCTCACATATTTCTTCATCAGGTAGTTGGCATTTGCCGGATCCATGGATTTCAGGAAGTTATCCAGGGTGTTATAACCAGCCGCCATAGCGATGAATTTCTTAAAGCGGTCAAATTCTACCAGCATCAGCAAACTATCACCACGCGGCGGTTTCATACGAGCCATCATCTGGTCGTACAGACCGGCGTTGTTATGGTTGGTGTAACTGGAAGTATATAACTCTTCCTGACCGTTTACGATCAGGTAATACAGTTCTTCTGGTGTAAAGTTCTTAACGATAGCAAAGCGTACATTAGCAGGCTCTTCATGAAGGTCATCCACTTCGCGGATATAGCGGAGGGACTTGGCTTGCAGGTTCTCCATCATCGCTTTCAGACCCAGTACGTGTTCTCCGTTGTTACGGCGGTGTTGCAAAGCGATGGCGCTCTTCACCAGCTGTTTGAAGTAAAGGTCTTCATTGCTGATTACAGTCGTGAGTTTATCCACGGTAGTGGTACCGGCCATCAGTTCATCGATGAAAGGCAGGATCAGTGTAGGCTGGCTCGTTTTGCCGATGGCTACGATCTGCTGTACAATAGGATCCGGGTTCTTGCGGATGCTGGCTGCTATCGGTGTGTACGAAGTAGCGTAAGTCAATACCTGGTTAGGATATTTACTTGCTACTGCTGCAATTACGGAGTCGGTGATAGGGTATTCCAGGTAACTTGAAATCTCTGTCATCACAGTTTCAAGGTGATTGAAGGCATATTTACCAAAGAGTATTTCCCTGGCGTCTCTATAACCAGGGTTATCCTTAAATACTTCGATCATTTTCTCGCCTGCGTCGAACGAAAGGTCCTGCAGGTAAGGCTTGATGCTCTGCCCTTTGATATCGGCAGCCATCATATTCCTGTAAGCTTCTACCATTACAGGAGCTTCTTCAGCCTGTATTTTATGGTAAGCACGTTTCATATTATAATCGTGCAGCATAACATATAGCCCTGACAGGTACTTGATTTTCAAACGATGATCGAGTGAAGAATCCAGTTCTATCTGGGTTTGCATATCATCCACCTGCCTGATCAGGGCATTGGTTACCTGTAGGTTGATCGTTTGATCATCCGACACCTTTACCAGGTCGTCCGCCTTGCCATCAAATTTTAGTGCTGCTGCCTGCTCTTTGTCGATATTATCATGGAATCCGATACGCCCGATAGGGATGTCTATCTTCTGAGTACTTTGTGCATGAACCAGACTGTCCTGAAAGACAATCATTAACAGGACTATTATAATTTTTTTCATTAATACAACTATGCTTAATAAAGGCTAGTATAGCAAATTTACTACCAATTTCCTACAATAAGGGAGTTCTGCTCATTGGCGCCCCACGGATCGGGCCACCAATCGCCCCTGAGATACTTCTGCCCCCGGCAATCGTATCTCAGGAGCAGGAAGTCCCCCCGGCGGAGGATGCTGTTGTAATTTTAGTACCTTCATCCCGGAAATCCGCTTTATTTATGCAAAACTTCATCAGCGATCTTTCAGGCAACGAATTCCCCGCCAATGAAAAGATCCACTGCCGTAATGTTCGTAAGTCCGTTCTCGACCTGATCCGCAAGGACCATCCCAACCTCAGCATTAAATCAAAGATCTCGCTCTCTGAGCTCAACAAATACAGGCAACACTATTTCGAGCACCTCTTCGCCAAGGAAATCGGAGAACTCACCGAAATGGAGAAAACCGTGATCGAAAAGCTTCGTGACCACGATACACTTACAGACAAACTGGAGGACGGCGATGGCTCACAACTCACCTTCGGTCAGCGGATAGCCGATAAAATTGCCGAATTCGGCGGAAGCTGGACCTTTATCATCTCATTTCTCGTCTTTATCCTCCTCTGGATGGCGTTCAACGTCTTCTGGCTTTTCAACAAAGGCTTTGACCCCTACCCTTTTATCCTCCTCAACCTCATCCTCTCCTGCCTGGCAGCCTTACAGGCCCCTGTCATCATGATGAGCCAGAACCGTACGGAAGAAAAGGACAGGATCAGGGCAAAAAATGACTATATGATCAACCTGAAGTCCGAGCTGGAAGTCAGGATCTTACATGAAAAAATCGATCACCTAATCATTCACCAGCAGCAGGATATGATGGAAATGCAACAAACTCAGATCGAAATGCTGTCCGAAATGTCGCAGGCAATCAAAAAACTCGGTGGCGAAGGGAATGGTAATCACAGGGAAATAAATGGCAATAACAAAAAAACAGAATAGCTATCATCTGAATCCCCTGAAAATGACGTAAATTCATATGTCTTAATTTTCCCGTATACCGGCTATGGGTGTGCCATACGTCCGAATTAACAATTAGATAATATTAACTTTTCATTAATAGCGGGGCCGGCGATATAATTTTGTGCCGTCTAAAAATGTCAAACTATATGATGGACCAAGCGGTAGCAGGTAAGATTTTAGTGGTGGATGATGAGCTCGATATCCTTGAGATTATCAGTTATAATCTTAAGTCTGCAGGATATGATACAGTAACTGCCAAAGACGGTATCGAGGCGATTCAGAAGGCGAAAGTGTTCCGTCCGGACCTGATTATGCTGGACATTATGATGCCCAATAAAAACGGTATCGACACTTGTCGGGAGATCAGAAAAATTCCTGAATTTAAAGATACCATGGTGCTCTTTCTGACTGCCCTCAATGATGAAAAATCGGAGGTAGATGGACTGAACATGGGTGCTGACGACTATATTGCAAAACCAATCAAGCCAAAGTTGCTCGTAAGCCGTATCAATGCATTGTTCCGCCGTCTGCACAAGACTGAAGAAATGCAGGTACATCTGGGCGACCTGATCATCGACAGAGAGAAGTTTACAGTGACATACAAAGGACAGGAGATCATCCTGGCTAAGAAAGAATTTGAATTACTGCAACTGCTGGCTTCTAAACCAGGCCGCGTATTCCTTCGCAACGAGATCCTTAATCAGGTATGGGGTACAGAAGTCATCGTGGGCGACCGTACCATAGATGTGCATATCCGTAAGATCCGCCAGAAAATTGGGATCGATCTCATTACCACTGTAAAAGGCGTTGGCTATAAGTTCGAAATGTAAATTGTGTTGATAACGGCAGCAGGCCGAACCTGGCCGGATAGCTGATGCAATCATAGGTTGCAACAGTTATCCGGAGGAATTCCTTTGTATGGCAAGTGAAAAAATTGGATTAATTTCCCGGTATTATAATCATTACTCATTGTGGAGTATGTTCAAAGCCAAAAACCTTTCCCCGCAAAAATTAGCGGGTTTTACCGCACTGATTCTCGCAACGGTCATCACGTTGGGGTCTGTATTAATTGATAGTGACTGGAAGATCATTGTCACAGCATTCGTGCTCACCTTCCTCACGTCTTACTATCTCTATCTGTATACCTTACAGAACTTTATCTACAGAAAGATCAAGCTGATTTATAAATTCATTTATCAGACCAAAGCGTCTAAGAGAGAAGAGTTCTTCAACAAGAATATTCTTCCCCTAAAGACGATTGAAGAGGTGAGTGAAGATGTGGAGAAGTGGGCCAGTCAAAAGAAAGAAGAGTTGGATAGCCTGCGTAGAAACGAGGCGTATCGTAAAGAGTTCCTGCTGAACCTGAGCCATGAGCTGAAGACACCGATCTTCGCGGTACAGGGGTACATTCATACACTGCTGGATGGTGCCATGGATGATCCGAAAGTGAATAAACTGTTCCTGAAGAATTCTACCAAGAATATTGAACGCCTTTGTCGCTTGATAGATGACCTGGATGAGATCTCTAAACTGGAAAGTGGAGAGATGACGATCAATGCAGAGAACTTTGTGATACAGGAACTGATCAGGGATGTATTCGACACCCTTTCACTAAAGGCGAATACCAAAGGAATTAAGTTCAATGTGAAGAAAGGCTGTGAAGCACCAATACATGTATTGGCAGATAAAGAGAAAGTAAGACAGGTGCTGATTAACTTAATTGACAACTCAATCAAATACGGTCGTACAGATGGCCATACGGTAGCAAGCATCTACATTATGGATGATAAGCGCGTGCTGGTAGAGATTTCTGATGATGGTATCGGGATTGCTGAAGAGCATTTACCACGTGTGTTTGAAAGGTTCTATCGTACGGATAGAGCACGGTCAAGAGATATTGGAGGTACCGGCCTTGGATTAGCAATTGTGAAGCATATTATAGAAGCCCATGGACAAACGATCAACATCCGCAGTAAGCCGGAAATTGGTAGTACGTTTGGATTTACATTAGAGTCAGGAGAGTAATACACAACTAAAAATACAATCAAACAAAAAAGCTTTTGCCTCCGGCAAAAGCTTTTTTCTGAAAATGGGTTTCATGCCGGTTGGTGAATTCCCGCTTTCATGAATGTTTTGTTTGCAAACGGACCTGCAGCCGGCTTGAAAACCCAAATGGAGAATATTAAAACCTGTATTGTATCCTGCACGTAAACACATTATCCTTCACATCCTCCGTATACCCGGTCAGTGCAGTCGTTTCATTCTTCACCCAATCATAATAAAACATCAGCTTTGTATTCGCATCAAAATAATGCACATAACCGGCGCCAAAAGTATTATACTTAATATCAGCTTTGGTAAAACCAGCACCAGTAGCACCAATCTGTGTGCCATTTACATCCCTGTTAGGATCATACCAGTCATATTTCAATACTATCAGGTCCTTGGGTGAACCTAAATTCTGCAAAAAGTAAAAGTATGCCCCATCAAAGTTGCGAACGTATAACGGCGCATTGACTGTTCCATTCATAGGAATCGCATACAGGGATTCAGAAGAACTGAGCGTTGCTGTCTGTACCCCACGAATATATTCTGCCCTGAGCTCTGTAAATCCTCCTTTCTTCCCGTTAGGGATCTTCAATTGTACATCTGCACCATAATAGTGGCGGGGAGCGATCTTGCCTACATTAGCAGCAGATGAATCTACTTTGAACACATCGCCACCAACCTTATATATGTAGTTCGTGAACTGTTCATACCCTCCATACAGGCAGGAAATACTACCCGATAAAAGCCAGTTGGCAGCATTCAATCGCTGTGGTTTGACAGATACACGGGCAATGAGGTCTTTATGGCTATCAAAATCACTGCTGGCATTTAAACCCTGCCCATTGAACAGACCGGCATCTATACGCATAAAGCGGAAAGGATTATCCTGTCGGCGAGGTTCAAAAGTAACCATGGCACCCAGATCTCTTTCCGTTTTCATGAGGATTTGAGACATACGCCCACGTTCCGGTGTTTCACGATCGCTGGAGGCAAGGTTGACTTCATACCCGAACGGCCGGGCGAACATACCGGTGGTAACAGAAAATACATCCCAGCGGTTTTCGAACAAACGCCCAAAGAAGTCACGAATAAATACCCCTCTTTCTGTTCCGTCAAACTGAAAAGCGAACTGTACCACAGGCATCTGATTGGCATTATACCGCTGGTAGTCAAGGCGGAAACGGCCACGACGAAGCATGAAACGATTGTTTACATGATCCGGGAAATTACCACCGGCGTAGGTTTCAATGCCTTTACCCTGGGCCAGCTGGAATTGAGGCTGGATGTAGCCACTGAAACGCATAGCGTCGTATTTCTGGTAGAGAGAGAACATACCTTTGCCAAGATTCTTGGTGGTATCAATCATGTCCATAAGGAACTGAGCCTTTGCAAGACTGGAAAGGAGAAGGAACACACCGACAATCGGCAGGAGCTTAAGCCGCATTCAAGTTGAAATTTGCGGCAAAGAAAGCAAAAATTTAACAATTTCTTAAATAAGCGAAAGGTTCTGGATTTTTCCTTCGGAAAAATCCAGAACCTTTCGCTGCGGTCGCATTTAGGGGCGCCGGAAAGGCGCCCCTAAATGCGACTAAAACTTAAACTAGAATTGCAGATATATCGGCAGCATCGTCTGTGAACTCTTCACCTGCGCCAACAACCAAATAAAAACTACCATAATCACCACATTCCCTACAACCGGCACCTTACTCAACAAACTCTCAGTCCCCAACTCCATCTTCTTCGGCATAAAATGCAGGAACATCCCCAGCAACATCACCCAGAACACTGCCGTATACCCATTATACAACTCCAACCACACCTCCGGCTGGAAATCATACACCACCTGGTGTATCAACGCCCACGCATCTGAGAATGTCGAAGCCTTAAAGAATATCCAACAGAAACACACAAAATTAAACGTTACCAACACGCCCACTACCTTCAACACACCTCCCCAAAAACCGGAAGGCCCTCCCCCTTTCTTCTTCAAATAATCAATCCTCACCTTATCCACCGCCAGCGCAGTACCATGCAACCCTCCCCAGAATATAAAATTCCAGCTCGCTCCATGCCAGAACCCACCAATCAACATCGTCAGGAACAAATTCACAAACTGCCTCACCTTCCCCTTACGATTGCCCCCCAAAGGTATATACAGGTAATCCCTTAGCCAGGAAGACAACGAAATATGCCACCTGCGCCAGAACTCTGTAATACTGCTACTCTGATAGGGAGAATCGAAGTTCGGTGGAATCTTAAACCCGGTCCACCGGGCTATACCTAACGCCATATCTGAATAACCAGAGAAGTCACAATAAATGATCAGCGCATACCCATACACACCCAATAAACACTCTAACCCCGTATGCTTACTTGGATCATCAAATATATACTGCACAAAGTTCTGGTTAATAAAATCCGATATCACCACCTTCTTAAACAACCCACTCACTATCAGGTACATCCCTTTCCCAATATCCTCCCTATCCAGCACATACGGCTTTTCTATCTGCGGAATAAAATCCGCCGCCCTTACAATCGGTCCCATCATCAGTTTAGGAAAGAAAGAGAGGAAGAACAGGTAGTCCATGAAATCGTCCACAGGCTTAAATTCCCGCTTGTACACATCGACGGTATAACTCAGGTTCTCGAATGTATAGAAGGAAATACCTATCGGCAGCAACAACTTTAACGGATGTATATGCCCCAGTTCCAGGTCATTGATCATCCCGATAAAGAAGTCGGTATACTTAAAGTAAAACAGCAATCCCAGGTTCAACACGATACTCAATATGAGCAACCGCTTCCTGAGCCCGGCTTTCTCTGACTTGTATATCCACCTGGACAAATTGAAATCCACGACCGCCGACAACAATACCAACCCTACATACACGCCACAGGCCATGTAAAAGAAATACAATGAAAATACGGTGAACACTGCCACCCTGGCCCGTTTATTACTACTCGCCGCCAGGTAAAACAGCAGGAACACGGCAAAGTAGTACATGAAAAAGGCACTGTTAAACAGGATAGGATTCTCCTTATGATACGTCAGTAGACTTATGATTTTATTCAGCTCTATCGTCATCTTCATTCACGTTGTAGTGTGCGGTAGCGTACTTTTTATACTTTAAATAACTCTGGTGCAATGCTTCGTACAGTAATTTCCCCTGCAACTGGTATCCACGTACATTGAAGTGGATATGATCCCCCGACCAACCGCCTGCGAATTCAGCATCTCTGAACCTGTTCTCCGCATTAAAGTTCCAGCAGGCAATACCTTTCTCTTTACCATAACTCATGATCTGTTGGGTCACAACCGCTATGTAAGGATTAGGATAATAGGAGATCTTATAAAAGGTTTTATACTTTTTCCCTACTTTCTTTTTGAAGGCACGCTTACTCACCTTCTTACACTCCGGTGGCGTTGTCAGCAGAATACTTGCTCCCGGCTGATACCGGCGGATCACCGCCACTGTACTATCTATCTGATCCCTGAAATTGGCAGCGTTCAGCGAACTGTAAGCCTCATTCGTACCCAGAGAGATGATCACCAGTTGTGGTTTCAATACATCCATCTGCGCGATCAGGGTATTGTTGGCATCATTGTACTGGCTGTACATGGCGCCGTTTATACCTATAGCATTGTACTGTACCCCCGGCTTACCGTTGAACAACAGGGCGCCGTAAAAATGAAACGGCTGACTGCCCTTATCATCCCAGCGAACCTGGAAGTTCTGCACCGGCTCTTCAAAATTCAGGGTGGCCACCTTCACCGTAGAACTTGCATTCCTGAAGGGAGGTCCGAAGACATTGATATCTGCTCCCGGTGATACCACCGTAGCCTCTTCAGGTCCTGCGTCATAAAATAACTCTGCCTGGCTGATATCATTTTCCTTACTATCTTCTCTCCTGTTATAAGCCAGTGCCGGTGAGCTTTGTGTAGAACTGATCACGATGGCACCCGGTCCTAATACAGAAGGTCTGTACTTGTCAATAATACGATCAGCAGACCATCTGGCCGTGCTGTTCCAACGATAATCGCCAGGGCCATTGGTGTTGGCCAGGTTCCAGGGAAAAACCCATCCCCTGCCGGCATCTCCGAAATCCCGCTGTAGCAGGGAGGCTGTCGCCTCAGGGAAAAATCCGGCCTGAATATGAGAATCACCCAGGTGCAGTATGGATACCACCATACTATCGGACCTGTCCAGCGAAGCAAAGAACTTAAAAAGTGCAGAATCCTGTGCTATCCGGTTTGCCTGACCTGAGGCCAGACTGGCGGTTAACATAAGTATTCCTGCAAAAAATGTTGTTTTATTGAATTTCCACCTGCTTAAATTCATCCATCATAGCTTTATACAGCAGCGCCGCTACTTTGGCTGCCCCCTGTCTGTTAAAATGCGTATGGTCTTTCTGGGCTAACACCTGGTCACCGTCTACCCACTTTGCCATGGTACCCTCACCACCCATCGCAGCATACAGGTTCCAGTAAGCAGTACCATGCTGCTTAGCCAGCTCATGCTGTTCTTTGAGTAAGGCCATTACACCCGGCGCAGTCACCCAGTCACCACCATTTTTATATGATTTATCAGCTGTGCTTACAACCAGGAATGAAGTACCAGGCATCTCTTTTCTCAAAGAATCAATCACCTTCTTCATCGGTCGCGCATACCAGCTGTAGTCTGTCAACTTTGGTTTGAACAATATATTAGCGCCATACTGAAGTATGACAAGGTCATAAGGATGTTCACTCTGCATCTCCTGCACCAGTGATTTTGACAACTTTCCCAGTTCAATCCCGCTGATACCACGGAAGGAGAAGTTGTCTACATACACACCACTATCGCCTTCAAAAGACACGCCATAAAATGGCGTAGTCGTACCACCCGCCCACCTGATCGTCACATTGTTCTGTGCCGGATCCTGTGACCATACAAAACGGTTGAGCGTGTTCTGCTCTTTCAATATATATGCCTTATCGTTGATGGTGATATTCGCATCGCCGGCAGGACCATAGAAAAGCGTGACGCGCTCAAACTTGTCCAGGCGTTTTTTATGTACCGGTGCGTAGCGCACATAACTGTTGCTACCGGGTACAAATGTGTGTCCTGAAATACCGAGTTTGATATTGGCAGGTGGCTGTTGTTTATAACTGTAATCTTTCCAGTCTTTGGAAAAAGTATGGGTGATCGTGGTTCTGAAACCCGCCACTACCGAAGTGATCGGTACAAATCCAACCCCACTGCCACCGAATGCATTTTGCAGACTATCGCGCAGATCTTCTGTAAGCAGGTCGCCTTCAATCATGGAGTCGCCAAAGTAGGCGATACGTACTTTCTTACGTTTGCCTTGTTTCAGCTGGGCCAGTGCATCGAGGAAATGCTGGAGCCCGGCAGCTGCCGTATCGGCAGTTGGAGGCAGGTTATAGCTGATAATGCCTTTATAATCAGTAAAATCGAGGTGGTTGTCAGGATCCGGAACGTCTGCCAGCGCCGTAGCAAGGGTAGAATCAGCTACCTGTTCAGCAGCAGTTTCTGTGGAGTCTCCTTCGTCAGGGATCTGGGGTATCATGGAACTATCGACTGGGGTATCCTCATCTTGTTGTTTTCGTAAAGAATCAGGTCGCAGATCCGCCAGCATATCCAGCGAACGGGTTTTGAACCCTGCGTAAAACACAATGTTGTCAAACTGTGATAATGCTACCAGACACACTAAAGCCCCCGTAATGATATAAAAAGGATAGGCAGATTTGTTATTGCCAGACATGAATTACTCTGATTATTGGATTGGTCTACTAAAGCTAATAAAGATAGCGCTATTCCTTAACATAACTAAACGCATCTACCTGAGGCAGATGCGTTTAGTTCGTCTTTTTAACAAAATTTATTTCTTTGAATAAGCCATTTGCTCATCCAGCTTGTACAGCTTATATCGGCTGATCATACCTGCTACTCTTCTCTCCCATTCATGCCCTGCTGCAGAGTATCCACTATTGTTCATATGCTTCAGCCAGTCTTTATATTTAGCATCCCCCTTCATTTTGGAGTAATACTTCTTCTTCATGACCATTTTGGCAAAGAACTGGAAAGACGCATCGTCAGATGCAAATTCCCTGTACCGGGACCGATAGGTCACGCCTTTCTTTTTATGCAACTTGTTGCTGCCCACAATACCAAAATGGTTGTGAAGCAAACGGGCATTTTTGCTGGTTCCCATACCTGATTCCAGCATCGCAATCCCTAAGATCACACTGGCAGGGATACCGGTCTCATTCATCAATGCAATCGCCGTTTCACTGTATTTTGATACATAACGGTTCTTGCTTTGGGAGTATGCACTGTTGCCAAACAGTATGAGCATGCATAGCACTGCACAAAACCAACCTCTGCTGAACATCTTGTTCAATGTCATGGCAGTAATTTTTCTTGTACTGAATAATGTATGTTTTATCAATCTCATCATTATCGGGCGCCAGAAACATTCCTTCTTACCGGCAATATAGTTTAAAAGATTCTATAATGTGATTTTTAAATGTTAAAATATTGTAGGAATGAGGGGCTATACTTACATAAGTCTTTGGGATTCAGTAAATATTGTGCCTCTGATAGTTTGTAGTTTGCAACAATCCCCCTTGATACCGCATTTTCCACAGTTTCAAGGGGGATTTTAGTTGTTTAACTGCATGCTGCCATTGGCAAATACCATGCCATTACTTGAGGGCTATCTGCAACTCGTCCAGTTGTTTCTGGTCGATTGAGCTTGGGGCATCCAGCATAACATCGCGTCCGGAGTTGTTTTTCGGGAAGGCGATAAAGTCACGAATGCTCTCACTACCACCCAGTAAAGCACAAAGCCTGTCAAAGCCCCATGCCATACCACCATGTGGCGGCGCACCATATTCAAAGGCACCCAGCAGGAAGCCAAATTTGTGATTGAATTCTTCTTCGTCCATACCCAGCGCAGCAAACATCTTCTCCTGCAGGTCACGTTGGAAGATACGGATAGAACCACCACCTACTTCTGTACCGTTCAGTACGATGTCGTAAGCATTGGCCTTAATATCCGCATATTTAGACAGATCGTTCATCCAGCTGATCTGTTCTGGTTTTGGAGAAGTAAACGGATGGTGCTTAGCGACCCAGCGTTTATCTTCCTCATCATATTCAAAGAGCGGGAAGTCTACCACCCATAACGGTGCATATACATCTTTATTACGCAGGCCCAGGCGCTCACCCATTTCCAGGCGGAGCTCGCTCATCGCTTTGCGGGTGCGCTCTTCTTTGCCAGCCAGCACCAGGATCAGGTCTCCCGGTTGTGCACCGGTTTTCTCTGCCCAAACTTTCAGCTTGCTTTCGTCAAAGAATTTATCCACAGAACTCTTGATGGAACCATCTGCGTTATACAACGCGTAAATCAATCCGGTCATACCGATCTGCGGACGTTTTACCCAATTGGTCAAGTCATCCAGCTGCTTGCGGGTATAACCACCAGCACCTTTTGCACAGATCGCCAACACCAGCTCAGCATCATCGAATACCGTGAAATTATTCCCTTTCACAGTATCATTCATGTTCACCAGTTTCATTTCGAAACGGATGTCCGGCTTGTCATTACCATAATATTCCATCGCATAGTCATAAGTCATGCGTGGGAATGCTTCGTTGAACTCGATACCCTTGATCTCTTTGAAGATGTACTTCAGCATCTCTTCAAAGTTGCTCAGGATATCTTCCTGGTCTACAAAGCTCATTTCACAGTCGATCTGCGTAAATTCCGGCTGACGGTCAGCACGGAGATCCTCATCTCTGAAGCACTTTACGATCTGGTAGTACCTGTCGTAACCACTCACCATCAGCAGTTGCTTGAAGGTTTGCGGAGACTGTGGCAAAGCGTAGAACTCGTTAGGGTTCATGCGGCTTGGTACCACGAAGTCACGTGCCCCCTCAGGTGTAGACTTGATCAGGAAAGGCGTTTCTATATCCATGAAGCCTTTGCTGTCAAGGAAGTTACGTGCTGCTCTATTAACACGATAACGCAGCTCAAGGTTCTGTCTTACCGCATTTCTGCGCAGATCGAGGTAGCGGTATTTCATACGCAGCTCGTCGCCGCCATCTGTATCATCAGTAATAGTGAATGGAGGAGTCTGTGCCTTATTCAGAATAGTAAGCTTGGTCACAGCGATTTCCACATCACCTGTAGGAATATTTTTATTCTTGTTAGAACGCTCAGTAACTGTACCTTCTATCTGAATAACGAATTCACGACCCAGCGGTTGATCTTCCAGCTGTGGATTCAGAGATTCGCCAAACAGTAACTGCGTGATACCGTAACGGTCACGAAGGTCAACGAAAGTGATACTGGTTCCTAGTTTCCGGACTGTCTGTACCCAACCGGCCAGGGTTACGGGTATTCCTATATTCTCCAGTCGTAACTCGCCACAGGTGTGCGTTCTGTACATATACTATATCTTATGCGTTGCTCTTAAATATCATTTCAACCGATCCTGCAGTTCGCTGGAACGGTCGGCAAAGATAACGTTTGCCGCCAGCATTTCTAACCTTTATACCTGTTAAAAAACCGTTTTATATCGGTTTCCTGCCACAGTGGGGCATTGCGTAGCAAATGAGCCGTCATCTGGGCCGCCATGGCTGGTGCCAGGCTGGAACCTTTGGTTCCCAGGCCGTTGAATAAGCCTAGAGACGGCATTTCAGGGTGCATACCCAGCATAGGACGGCGATCTGTGCCGCTTGGCCTTACTGCCGCCTGGTGATCCAGCACCTCATAGGGAACTTTTAATAATTGTTGGAGTCCATTCTCGAGAAAAGCCCGCTTTTCGGCAGTTGGGTTTTCATCCGGATAGTCCCAGGCAAATGTGGCACCTACCCAATAAATGTCGTTTTGACCAGGTATGGGTACCATTGATATACTTCTTTTTACGATATCCGCTGTTTCAAATCCGGGTACCCGCACTGTCAGTACCTCACCTTTATTCAGGAGGAAAGGGATAGCACTGAACCAGGGATTATGGGTAGTCTGGGCGCCGTCGCAAAAGATCACTGCCCTGGCGTGAATGTCGCCATAAGTGACACGGGTTGGCTTTGCTTGCAGCTGGGAAGGCAGGAAACGCTCTTCCAGCAGGGAATTATGTTTCTTCAGGTATTCTCTCCAGATGGGCAATAACTGTTGCAGCAGCACTGTCCCCCCTTTTATAATGGCTGCGCCAAAAGGTTGATCCAGCCACTGGTCATAATGGGCTATAGCAGCGGCCGATGGTAGTCGCATATAATCCAGACCTGTCGTTCTGTCAAAGAATGCCGTCTTCAGCTGTTCTGTAGGCAACACTGTCCACAGATCCCGCTCTTTATATACAGGCAACCCCAGCAATTCCTCCATTTCACGGTAAGTGCGCAGGGCTATCGGATAGATCTCGTCGTACAACCACGCCACTGTAAAACGTCTGCCCGAAACCGGATTCACCACACCTGCCGCCACACGGGAAGAACTGTTTTCCTTGTATTCGTCTATGACGAGTACAGAAGCTCCAGCCTGCATCAAGCTGTAACTTAGCATCGTACCTGCGATGCCCTGACCTACTACCAGATAATCTACATTCATTTGATATGCAAAATAATGCGAAAATCGCTAGCTCGTAATGATAGTGGTCAATGGAAGAAATGACTTATTCTGCACACAGGCCCCTGATAAGGCCCGGCAGTACCGCAATAGCCCCAATTTTAAAAAATCTTTTGATACCTGATCATAACTTTAATGATGAGGGTACAACACAGCAGCTGGCAGAGGGCCCGAATCCGGGCTGGCAGGCGTGATCCATTCTATTCGGGGTGCTGCACCTTTGTAAGAAATTTTCAATGGATAATATCCCTTTTGTAAGGGCACGATAAAACTTTGTTTATCAAATGTCACATTGCTCATCGCATTGCCCAGAGATACTTTCACGCTGTCTTCTGTATCGATAAAAAATATATAATAACCATCTGTATCAATCCTGATCCCGCCTTTTAGTAATCCCGGCAAAGTATCCAGGCCACCGGGTTTCAACTGCTTTGGCAATGGTTCGGATTTCAATGTTGTTCCTACTTTAAAACTACCACGTATCGTATCACTATATTCATCTCTCACACAAATAGACTTGATGGTAAATTGTACTGGTATCGTCAGATCCAGTTTACCATTGATGCGTGGTGATGCTGCTGTAGGTACCGTACCATCTGTGGTATAATGCCAGTCAGACCTTTCGTCCGGCCAGATGTAGAGCGGGAATGATTTATCTTTCAGCACAATACCCGTCATTGGATGGTACCTGGGTTGATCTGTGGTATAACCTGCCCACGTAAATTTCAGCCCATCGAACACGGTTTTAAAGATCATACTGTTGTGCGTTTCTCCTGCATACGGTGTTACCTTCCAGTGTAATGAAGCAGGTGCCTTTTCTCTGAAAATAGAATCCAGCTGAGATACCCCCATATCACGCATCGCTGCTCCTTCCCTGCCTGTAATGTACAGCGATGCATGTACCTGGCTCATACCCGCCAGTTTCTCCCCTGTTTCTTTGAGCAGCAAACCATTGTCCCACCACATCGCAGGGTCTGAAATAAGGTAAGACTCAAACAGCATTGGGTCATGCAGAAAAGCGTAGATCCCAAATAAACCCGCCAGCGATGAGCCTACATATACCCGGTTGTCCGCACGGGCAGGGTATTTTTTTTCAATGTAGGGCATCAGTTCAGTCTTCATAAAGGCGAGGAATTTATCGGCTCCCCCTGAGCGGGAATTGCCTTGCAAACGGCTGGGTGTAAAATCCCGGTCACGCACTCCCATGTTTTTCATACTGACTACAATACAGGGAGGTACAAATTGAATTTGTACAAAACGCTGCATGTGTGCAACGATGTCATTGTTCCATTCACCATCCGTCACATAGATCACTTCATACTTTTTCCCTGAAGCGGGATCATAATTATCCGGTAGTTCCACTTCAATCTGACGCATCTCTTTCAGGTTGTCAGAGTAAAGGGAATCACTGATGATCTTCATATGTTGTGCGGTGGCATTGGCCGCCAGAAACATGACAAGGAGAATACTGATGGTTTGCTTCATGACCCGGAAATCTTGGTGTGGACTAAAAAATACCACTTTGTGATAAAATTGATTTTCAATAGTTTAGACAATCCCGGAAATTCAATATTGCCCCGATTTTGTACATGGGATGTTCACTAACGAAAAACGGCTGTCTTAATATAAAGACAGCCGTCTGGCAAAAAGGTTGCATTCTTTTTACTCTATTACTTTCACCCTGATTCCTTCACTATGTGCACTGAATTCAGGAGCATACATACACTGTGCAGTACTGATACCGTTACTGAAGTCTCCATTGTGTGTTACAAACATGCTGTATTCAAACACATAAGTACCTTTTGGTAAACGGCTGAAGAAGAAATTAGTAGACGCATCTTTCGTGCTCTGGTAATAACTTACTCCATTTTGCCACCCACTCTGACTAATCACATTCGTAGGTTCAAAACATGCGGCACGCATATCTTTCAGGTGTACATATTCCATGTCACGATCTACCTTCATCACGATACGTGCTTTTACCTTATCACCTACTTTCAGTTGATTGCCATCTTCGATAGCCGTCAGCACAGGACCATTGTCATTTGTCTTCTCGATGAAGAGCTGTTTCTGCAGGGTCATTGGTGTAGCCGCAGTGGTGATTTTGTCCAGCTGCTCAAAGTATTGCCAGTACACAGCGCCCCATGAAGGCTGACCATTACTGCCATCTACTTTTACTTCAATTTTACCCATCGCAGGTTTTACTTCTTCATTGTTAAATTGCTTTTTGAAATAACCGGTACCTGCTTCTTTCTTTTCTTCCTTCACAGTTGTTTTACCCAACTGGATGGTGATTTCAGGATTTGCAGTCAACCAGTTACCACCACCTAAGAGCATTGCATAACAAGCGTCGGCAGTTGCTTTGGTGGTATGCCAGTTATTGGTTTGTTTGTTCTTCAACAACCATGTTTTCATATCGCCTACGGCTACTGAATCATGACTTACACGTTGGAATGCTTCGATGAGCATAGCCTGTGTTTCAATCGGCGCCTGGTACCACCAGTAGCCGGCTGTTACACTCTTCCAGTACATCCCCATCTCTGCGTTGTTGGTGGCGTTTTCTTTCAATGATTGGATAATGCCCTTATCATTTAATACAATCGCCAGCATGGCCTGCGTATAAGTGCTCTGTTGCAACCAGAATTTCTTAGCCTGTGCCAGGTAGAACTGATAAGATTCTTTGTACTTATCTTCTACCGGTTTGTTCAGCAGACTACGCATGTACAGGTAGTGCGATTCGATGTAACCGATATGCTGTTTGCTCAGATCAGCTTTGTTACGTTTCAGCTCATGGTACCAGTCGTCCATCTTCTTGTCTACATAGGCTAAGCCTTTGGTCACAATCGCATCCGCATCCGGACTATTCACAGCACCTACCTGTTGTAAGCGGCCTACACCAGCCAGAATATACTGTGTTACAAACTGATCTTCCCACATACCATTGAACCATGGGAAAGCACCATTTGGCAGCTGTTTCTGACGCAGTTGCTCCAATGCTTTCTGTTGTTCAGCACTCATCCTGTTCAGATCGAAGAGCAGGGCAATATTGCGTTTTTGTTCTGCTTCATTTTTAGCAGCCAGCACCCACGGTGTTTCCTGCAGTAATACACTCTTCAGTTCTTCATTCTTTTGCAGGTTGCTTTGCAGCGCAGTGGTATCAGTTGTCTTCCATTTTTCGAACATGCTTTTTACACCGGGCAGTTTATTCACGATGTAAGTAGCGAGCGTATTCGCATAATAACGGTTGAATACCTGTTCGGAACATTCGTATGGGAACTCCATCAGGTAAGGCAATGCCTGTACTGCGTACCAGGTAGGATTACCGGTGTATTCAACTGTGAGTGCATGCTGCTGTAAAGTTTCTGAAGCATCGCTCTTCAGTAATTTTTCGAAAGTAAATTCTTTCTTTCCATCACCACGCATCGTCAGTGGCAGGGTTTCTGTCACCAGCATTGAGTTCGTCAATACCGGTACAGCGTTTTCTTCACCATCACTGAATTTGCCGGCGGTAGCCACTACGCGGTACAACAGGGAGCTACCAAATTTATATGGTATTTCTAATGGGAATGTAACAGCAGTGCTTTGTCCTTTAGATACAGTGAAGTGCTGTGCAGGATAAACATTCTGGAACCAGCCGTCTACAGGTTTCATGGTGGTTGCGTCCAGCAGTTCAAGACGTGCTTCGCCAGTCAATGCACTATCAGCAAGGTTGCTGATCTTAGCAGAGAAGATGATCTTATCGCCTTCTCTCATAAAGCGGGGTGCATTTGGCTGCACCATCAATGGTTTCTGTGTGATCACACTGCTTTCAGCATAACCAAATGCAGCGTCTTTTGTATGAGCGAGGCTCATGAAGCGCCAGCGGGTCAGGGCTTCCGGCACGGTGAAGCTGAAGGTGATGTTGCCATTTTCATCAGTGCGAAGGTCAGGGAAGAAGAAAGCGGTTTCGTTGAAGTTGGTGCGGGGGGTGACAGTTTCAACGCTTTTCGCGGGTTCAGCAGTTGCTGCCGTTTGCGCTGTTACAACACCAGGAGCTATTCCTTGTAAGGCAAATAACCCGTTACTGCTCGACACCTTGTCTGCTTCCATCATTGGTGCTGCAAAAGCTACTGATGGCGCTGGCGCAGCCACTCCTTTTTTCATTTCCCTTGCCTTACCTCCGGGCGCTGCGTCCCTGGACATATAATTGTAATAGCGAGGCTGTCCATAACCCGTCAATTTCACTGCCTGTACACCAATCCCCTCTCCAAAATCAATCACAGTTACACCAAACTGTTGTGCACTAAACCAATTCAGATCATCATAAGAAACATTCACATCATCATAATGCGTATCATTCTCAACGAAGTTGTAAGTCTCTGCATTTACCTGCTTAAAGTTTGTATGACCATCCCAGTTTGCCAATCTTGATGCACTCGGATATAAATCAGGCAGTCTCCACTGGTTTGCCCTGAATGCATCCAGCGATGCATCGTACATGGCAGCCAGCAACTCCGCACCTATCTTATCACGTTTTTCACCTTTGATCTGTATGCGCCATTCTTCTTTTGCACCAGGTAAGATCTTATCACGATGTGACTGAATCGTTACATCCAGCTCCTTATTACTCCATGGAACAACGATGGTTCTTTCTTCAGTAAAAACACGATTATCTTTTACAAATGCATACTGCACATTCACATTCCCCCTGTCCGCTTCTTTCACATCATACTTCCTGTCAGTAACACTATTATTGAAAGAGAAATCACTACTTAAAGAAGACTGCAGGTTTGTACTGATCGTTTCAATTATATGCAGGTCTGAAGCAGAAGAACCCAGCAGAAAATGCGCCGTCTCACCAGGTTTCACTGTTTTATCATCTGTATAAGACCAGCTATAAACAGGATACGATACGCGGGTTGCCTTTGCATCCACCAGTTCAAAAGTTTTCTTCTGCATCACCTTCTCACCGAATTTATCGGTCGTGCTTACTTCCAGCTCATACCAACCCGGCGCCAGTAATTTAGCATCGAGTAGCACAGTTGTATTTGCTTCAGTTTTGAGTTGTTTATTGAAAACTGCATTACCTCTTTTCCAGGTATCCTGCTCATCTTCTTCATTGTAGATATCATGCGGGAATGCCTTTTCATATTCCTCACGGGACAGAATAAATTGATCAGGCTTTTCCCAATAACGACTACGCAGTAAGCGACCCGGATGTTGTAATGGTTTCAGGGTAATCGCTACATCAGCAGGTTCAAATACACCATTCAGGTTCTCAGTCAAAATGTTTACCTTTTGCAGGTCCTGTGGCAATACACGGTCTGTCAGCCCAATGCTGATTTCCATGGCCTGGTAACCTACACTCACGCTTTGATTACCTGTACGGGTCTCCCCATTCACATCTGTGATATCCGCTTCGATAGAATAAGTAAAGACTGGTTTCTGCGAAGCAGCAATGCTCAGATCAGGCAATGCAGGAAAACTTACTTTAAAGCTACCGTCTGCTGCTGTTTCTGTAGTACCTGTTGCGATCTGACGTGCAGGGCTATAAGCAGGCGCTTTCCTTGACATCCACCAGTAAGGGAAACGGGCTTGTCTCATCACACGGTAAGTCACCTTTGCACCATCGATATTATTACCAGCATAAGCCAGTGCATTCCCCTTTACAGTAATCGTATCATTCAGGCGATAAGTACCACGCAACGTATCGAATTCTACATAGAATTTGGGACGTTTGTATTCTTCCACGCTGAATGAAACACTGCCACCATTGTTATCTTCATCGATACGGAATACACCGTTCAACTGGTTTTCCGGCAGTCTGAATTTACCGGCATAAGCACCATATTCATTGGTCGTTAATTCCATTGAATCTACCTTCTGACTATTGCGGTCTACCAGGCGTACAGTTACTTTATAATTGCCCAATATTTTTCTGTCGGTATCTACATCTACACCTCCCTTGAGGCTGACTACAATCCCTTTGAAGTATACCAACTGACCCGGACGGTAAATTCCTCTGTCGGTGAAGAGGAATGTCTGGTGATCAGGGGTATTTGTATTGTTATTAGAATAGTCGTATCTGTATATGTAATTGTAATCATCCGGAGCCAGTGTATCGGCATTCAGTATCAGCTCATATCTGTTAGTGCTGTATTGCTTTTCAGGCTTCAGGGTTACGGAACCATCCTTTGCTGAAATGGCTGATTGCGTCACCTTCAGTTTGCCATTGTTCTGCTGTTCATACACATTGAATTTCACCCCCTGCAATGGTGCACCTGTTTTCCTGTGCAATGCAAACAATTCCTTTCCATCACCAGCAGCATAAGTAGAGCGGGCGATGTAGCTTAAGTTGGAAACGTGTATAAACTGTAGCGCGATAAGATTCTGTTCTTTTGTAAAGGCACTGTTTATACTACCGACCAACATATACAGACCTAACGGCAACGCCTCTATTTTTGCTTCAGCAGTATGTTGCCTGTAATCGTCTGTACCAGGCAAGGCAACGTCCCATGTACGGTCAGCTTTCTTACCCAGGATCTGGTTCCAGTACTTTTTATTACGCTCTTCATATGCCTCATTTGATTCCAGCTGTGCCTTTAATTTAGTGCGGAAGCTCTCATCAATTTTCACCAGTCTGAAGTACAGTTTATTCACGTTTTTATAGCCGATCAGTGCGCGGAAAGGTTCATCTGGCAGGTTCACCTGTTCAGTAGTGACTTCGATAGATTTTTCCTGTATGCTTTGCAGCAGTCCTCTGCAATTGTTTGCGCCAACGGAAACAGGCACTTGTTTGATGGCCTGCTCACACAAAGCCACAGCTTGTTTCATAGCAGCGGAAGGTGTCAGTTCGCCTACATTCTCTTTACCGTTTCCTACACCCTGGTAGTAAAGTGCTACCAGGTACATCACCTGTGTCACACCTTTTTCACCAGCATAGGTTTGCTGCATAGCTTTGATCTGCTGTACGTACAGCTCTTCTTTGTCGGGCATCACAGCTACATCCTTTATGTAGGCAATACGCTCGATGTCTACATCCAGCAGGGCTGCTTTGTCATTTGCATGGAAGCGGATCAGGTCCTGCAGCAGTAAGAGGGCTTTGTACTGATAAGAAGTGGTATCAGCAGATGTAAAGGTGTGTGCCGCAAAAGTAGCAGCAGGTGCAAAAGCAGCAGGGTCCAGCAGTTCGAACTGTTTGGCTGCCTGTCTGAAATTGTACTCTCCTGACTTGAAATAATCTAATGCGCGGTGTGCCAGCAGGTCATATAATGTAGGGCGAAGATTTTCGCTGTTCTGGCCCTTTTCGATGATGACTGCGAAATCTTTGACATTCACTTTTTTGAGCAGTTCCACATCTTTCAGGGAAGAGAGGTAAGCTGCTGCAATCTCTTTATTAAGCCGGTCTGAGGTCCAGGTGCTGATATCTGAAGAAGTATCGCTTTCTATAGCAGTACGGCTATAGAGTTTGCTCCTGTTATTCTCCAGGTAATTGTGGAGCAGTTCCGCCCGCATGCTTTGCAGGATGGCGCGGATCGCTGGGGTAAAAACGACGTTTTGTTCATCTACTACCTTGAAGTTATCGTCGGTAGCAGGGTTTTCGTTCTTTACGTTTACATACTTAATGCGGAAGATCAGGGTTTTTAGCAGCTGACCTTCATTTTTTTGTTGCAGTGCATTCCTGTAGATTACATTGACTTCTTCCAGGGCAGATTTGGGGAGGCCTTTGTCATCTAACTCCTGGACTTTTTTCCAGTGGTTGTCATAGTTAAACTGAGCCATGGTACTATTTGTACTAATGAAAAATAGAATGAAAAAAGCTACGATCAGGCGCATATGTGGATAGCATTTATATGAATAACTGGTGTATTTCCGTCACAGATAGGATGCAGGTGAGGGGTCCTATTCCATAAAGATAGTTATAAAAATATAGGTCTTATGCTGGCAAGAGCCACAGGCTTCGGGCCAAAAAAAAATCCTCCTGCTGGCCACAGCCTGACAGGAGGATAATTATTATACAGTTAGTTTATTATTAAGCTTTTACAGCTTTCAGCACTTCTGCCATTGTTTTACCAATGTTTGCAGGGCTTTCTACTACGTGCACACCACACTCTGCCATGATCTTCATCTTAGCAGCAGCAGTATCGTCAGCACCACCGATGATAGCACCAGCGTGACCCATACGACGGCCCGGAGGCGCTGTCTGGCCAGCGATGAAACCAACTACTGGTTTAGTACCGTTTTCTTTGATCCATTTTGCAGCGTCAGCTTCCATGCTACCACCGATTTCACCAATCATGATGATACCTACGGTTTCAGGATCGTTCATCAGCAGTTCAACCGCATCTTTGGTAGGGGTACCAATGATTGGGTCGCCACCGATACCGATAGCTGTAGATACGCCCAGACCAGCTTTTACTACCTGGTCAGCAGCTTCGTATGTCAGAGTACCGGATTTAGATACGATACCGATGTTACCTTTCTTGAAGATGAAACCTGGCATGATGCCTACTTTAGCTTCTTCAGCAGTGATTACACCAGGACAGTTAGGACCGATCAGACGGGAAGAACGACCTACCAGGAAGTTCTTTGCACGAACCATATCCTGTACAGGAATACCTTCTGTAATACAAACTATCAGTTCTATACCTGCTTCAGCAGCTTCCATGATCGCATCTGCAGCGAATCCTGGCGGTACAAAAATGATGGATACATTGGCGCCGGTTGCTTTTACGGCATCATCTACCGTATTAAAAACCGGACGATCCAGGTGCTTGGTGCCGCCTTTCCCCGGCGTAACGCCGCCTACTACCTGCGTGCCATACTCTATCATCTGTGTGGCATGGAATGTGCCTTCTGTACCGGTGAAACCCTGTACAATCACTTTGCTGTTCTTATTAACTAAAACACTCATCGCGCTTGGTTTATGTGTTTGTAATGTTATTGGCAAAAATAACCCGCTAATCCCACATTCCCAATCAATAATTTACTGATTGTGGTCCTGTTCACGTTTTTTTAATGTCCGTCGTCATGTTTTGGCAACTTTTATCTCAGGGCGGGTCAAATTGCCCGGTCTGGCATCAGCCATTTTTCGTTTCAGTATTCACACGGTTCAATTTTCAGCACTACCCTGTTCAGTTCCGGCACTACTCTTTCTTCAGTTTACTTCTCCAATCCTTCTCCTGGAACATCTCCATTTGCCTCATTTCCTTCGCATCACGCAGGAAGTCTGATGCAAAAATGAAGTCATTCAGCCGCTCATCTTTACTGAAAATGATATCTTTATTGCTGCCTTCCCACTGTTTTATACCCTGGTACATGTATACGATGTGATCTCCACTCTCCATTACCGTATTCATGTCGTGTGTATTGATGACCGTGGTCATGTTAAATTCGTGTGTGATTTCCTTAATCAGCTTATCGATCAGCAGGGAAGTTTGCGGATCCAGCCCGGAGTTGGGCTCATCGCAAAATAAGTACTTGGGATTCAAAACGATAGCACGTGCAATACCGACCCTTTTCTTCATACCTCCACTGATCTCTGCCGGAAATTTCTTAGCGGCGTCCTTCAGTTGTACCCTTTCGAGACACTCCATCACACGGGCTTTCTTTTGCTTTATTGATTCTTTAGAGAACATATCGAGCGGGAACATCACGTTTTGCTCTACCGTCAAACTATCAAATAGTGCAGATCCCTGGAAAAGCATCCCGATCTGGCGGCGGATATTTTTTCGTTCATTTTCAGGCATGTTCGTGAAATCCTGTCCATCGTACAGGACCTTGCCACCGTCTATTTCCATCAGCCCAACCATGCACTTCATCATTACCGTCTTACCACTACCACTGGAGCCGATGATCAGGTTCACCTTGCCTGTCTCCATAATTGCCGACACATCTGGCAGGATCACCTTTTCCCCAAAGCCTTTCTTTATATTAACTAATTCGATCATGTTGTCCAGGTTAATTTTGCAGCAGTATTGCCGCCAGTATGTAGTCCATGAATAATATCAATACACAGGTTACCACCACGGCACGGGTACTTGCCTTACCAATTTCGAGCGCACCACCCTGCACATAATATCCGTAATATGATGGTACACTGGATATAATGAACGCGAATACGAATGATTTGAATAGTGCGAAGAAGATATTATAAGGTTTCCATTCCTGTCTTAAACCCTGCCAGAATTGTTCTGCAGAAAGAATGCCGCCCATTTCACCGGCCTTGAGACCACCCCATATACCCAGGAAACCAGCGATACAGATCAGACATGGTATCATGATCAGTGAAGCGACGATCTTTGGCATGATGAGGTAACCACGGGTGTTGATACCCATGATCTCCTGCGCATCAATCTGCTCGGATACACGCATGTTACCCAGCTCAGAGGCAATTTTGGAACCGACTACACCTGCCAGTACGATACAGGTCAGTGTAGGGGCGAATTCGAGGATGATGGTATCCCTCACCACCTGGGCTATTGTAGCTTTGGGGATGATAGGACTGACCAGCTGGTAGGCAATCTGTACAGTGGTTACAGCTCCCATAAAGAGGGAGATGATGAATACAATACCCAATGAACCAATACCGATATCCACACACTGCCTGATGAACTCTTTCCAATACATCTTCATGTTTTCCGGGCGGGAAAACATTCCTTTGAGCATAAGCAGGTAGCTGCCGAAATGATGAAAGAATCTAAATTCCATAACGGGCCAAAGATAATGTATCCATTTAAATAATAATTAAATCATTAAGGAGCGAAGAACAGCGAGAAAACGGCTTCCGCCTTCGGCAGCAGCCGCTTTTTCGCGCCGGCGGTAAGGCCTGCGGCCGGCTATAGAAAACGGTTTTTGCAAAGAACGCTTTTGCTTACGGCCGCAAAAGATATTGCTCTTTTCAAGAACGCTTTTACCTGTGGCCAGCTGATTCTTATTTTAAACTTTTTACCAATAAACGCTTCAAACTTCTTTCTATGATCTCCCCCATTGTCTTACACCTCCCAAATACGGCATCATCATAATACTGCGCCAGCTCTTCTCCCAATTGCGTAATCTTTTCAGGAAACGACACCCTATCCGTCATGATCACATCCCTCAGATCCTTGATCCGATGTCTGTGCGCCTTAATCCTGCGGGCTATCAGCGATCGCTCCTCCTGCTGATATTGCTTTACTACCTCTGCATTTAAATGTTTGATGGCCAGCTCTACGAAAATCCTGTTCTCCTTAAAGTACTGCGGCATGTACAATGTGCGCTTTCCCTCGTAAAACTGCTGGTCAAAATCAATCGCCCTGATCCTGAACTGTACATCATCAAAATCAGGTGTGATATCAAACACAAAATTGTACGATCGCATATCCCCCAACAAGCGTACAAAACACCGTTCATTGAACTTTACAAACTCCTTTGCTATACGCTTAGGGTTAAACTCCGGCCGTTGTAAATACTGGTCTATAAACTGATCGCCCGGTACACCCGCAATATGCTCCTCTACCAGTGTATTCCCATCTACAATGTAACTCATCCAGTAAGGAGACAAAATATGTTCCAGTTCTAAACCGTAAATGCGTGAAGCATCGGCCGTCTTGATATAAAAATAATCGTAAACTTCGTTGTAGGTATTGACAATCCTGATACGGAAAGGGTGTGAATTCCCAAATGTGCAGTAATCAATCCGCTCTACCTGCAAATGTTCTTCTGCAGCCTGATCACCGCCAGCCTTGAGGATGGAGTAAATTCTTTTGAGGCCCGCTTTCAGCTGACCATACATACTATCAGGATAAAATACAGATTCCCAGAGGGTATCCTTCCCGTCTTTGTCATACACAGGAATGGAGGAATCATAATAGCGGAGCTCTTCGTAAGATATCGGCAACCGGATCTCCCGCTCGTACAATTTGAGGTACCCGCGAAATGCAGGATTCAGTGGAAAGAAGGTCTTTTTCCGGGAGATGTACTGCATGCTTTTTACTATAAAGATACAGATCTCTGCCCGTGGACAGAGACCTGTAAATTATATTATTTGCAGCATTTATGCTGTGCTTCTACTACAGCGATATTCACCATGTTCACTATCTGCCTTACGGTACTACCCAACTGCAGAATATGTACTGGTTTTTTGATACCCAGCAGGATAGGCCCGATAGCATCAAAACCCGCTACTTCCTGCAACAGGTTGTAGGCTACGTTGCCCGCAGTGAGGTTCGGGAAGATCAGGGTATTTACTTCCTGGTCTATCAGCTCACTGAACGGATAACTATCCTTCAGGATCTCTTTATTGAACGCCATCGCAGCCTGGATTTCACCATCTACGATCAGTGACGGTTCCCTCATTTTCACAATATCTCTTGCCTTGGCTACCAGCTGTGCCTCAGGGGTTGGACTGGAACCAAAGTTGGAATAAGATACCATCGCAATGCGTGGGGTGATATTGAATTGTCTTACTTCCTCAGCAACCAGCAGTGTGATTTCGGCCAGCTCTTCGGCAGTAGGGTTAAAGTTGACTGTCGTATCGGCCAGGAACAGCGGACCACGCTTGGTATTGATGATGTACATACCTGCCACACGCTTTACATTTGGCGCAGTGCCAATTACATGCAATGCCGGACGAATGGTATCCGGATAGTTACGTGTCAGACCAGAGATCAATGCATCTGCCTCACCAGTTTCCACCATCATACAGCCGAAGTAGTTACGCTCACGCAT
The DNA here is from genome assembly GCF_034274695.1 of Chitinophaga sp. LS1. Lineage (NCBI taxonomy): Bacteria > Pseudomonadati > Bacteroidota > Chitinophagia > Chitinophagales > Chitinophagaceae > Chitinophaga > Chitinophaga sp. LS1. The sequence continues at coordinate 2,483,410 of NZ_CP128362.1, read as the reverse complement.
TACCTTCTTCGCTTCGTACTGGTTAAAACCTTTACGCTGACGTTTCTGGAAAAACAGTTCACCATATTCATGGCGTTTCTCTGTCATCTCATCGCTCTTAGGATCGATGATCACAGTATCTTCCAGCTCGATACCATTTTCTGCAGCGAGGGTCCTGATCCTTTGCTCATTACCCAGCAGGATCGGGTAAGCGATACCTTCGTCTCTTACTACCTGTGAAGCTTTTAGTACCTTCAGGTTATCTGCTTCTGCAAATACTACCTTGCGTGGATCCTGACGGGCTTTGGTACCAATTACGCGGAAGAGCTGGTTGTCCAGTCCAAGGCGTTTGTTCAGTACATTCGTATACTCTTCCCAGTTCGCTATTGGTTGCTGCGCAACACCACTTTCCATCGCTGCTTTTGCCACTGCCGGTGCTACATGACTGAGCAGGCGTGGATCCAGGGGTTTTGGAATAATATAACGGGGACCGAAATAGATATTTTTTTCGTTGTAAGCCAGGTTCACGATATCTGGTACCGGTTCCTTCGCCAGTTCTGCCAGTGCATTGACAGCAGCAAGTTTCATGGCTTCGTTGATCTGTGTGGCACGTACATCCAGCGCACCACGGAAGATGTAGGGGAAACCCAATACATTGTTCACCTGGTTAGGATGATCGGAACGACCTGTCGCCATGATCACATCAGGACGGGACGCAATCGCCAGATCATAAGCGATCTCCGGATCAGGGTTCGCCATCGCAAATACGACCGGATTTTCAGCCATTGTCTTGATCATCTCCGGTGTGACCACATTACCTACCGATAAACCAACAAATACATCTGCCCCTTTCAGCGCATCTGCCAGAGAGTTTACATTCGCTGTTGTTGCAAACTGGCGGTGCAGTTCTGACAAACCTTCGCGACTGGTGCTAATTACACCATCTTTGTCGAACATGATGATGTTCTCTTTTCTGGCACCCAGGGCTACATACAATTTTACACAGGCCATAGCTGCCGCACCGGCGCCATTGAACACGATCCTTACCTTTGCAATATCTTTCTTCACAAGGTCCATAGAGTTCAACAGCGCAGCACTGGAAATGATGGCCGTACCATGCTGGTCATCGTGCATGATCGGGATCTTCAGTTCCTTTTTCAGGCGGTCTTCGATTTCAAAACACTCAGGACTCTTAATATCTTCCAGGTTGATCCCACCGAAGGTAGGTTCCATGGCTTTTACCACGTTCACGAATTCATCTACATTCTTGGTATTCAATTCAATATCAAACACATCAATATCTGCGAAGATCTTGAACAATACCGCCTTCCCTTCCATCACCGGCTTACCAGCCTCAGGGCCGATATCACCCAGCCCCAGTACAGCAGTACCATTGCTGATGACTGCTACCAGGTTGCCCTTGGCAGTATATTTATAAACATTTTCTACGTCTTTGTGAATTTCCTTGCAGGGCTCTGCTACTCCAGGAGAATAAGCGAGTGAGAGGTCCCATTGTGTTTTGGTGTTTTTAGTAGGTATTACTTCGATCTTCCCAGGCCGACCTAAAGCATGATAGTCTAAAGCATCCTGCTTGTTCTGTTTTCTTGCCATAATTCAAAATGAGATTGTTCTTGGGCGTCAAATATACAAAGTATTGGAGGAAAGGATGCTGTAATATGTCAGTATTATATGTATGGATGACACTTTTAACAACATTATTATACCGGTCAGTATATTATCATTATAAAAACAACCACTTCCCTGATGAATTAACGGCTTTGAAAACCCTTATCCAGACTACATCCTATCGGGCTATACCAGCTATACCACGACTATAGGTCTTTCCCGGGGATATCCCGCCTATAACCCGCATATAAGCCGCCCATAAGCCGTAGATAAGCCGCATCTATATAGAGGCGGCTTATCTACGGCTTATCTCCGGGTTATGGGCAGGTTATCCATATTTTTATCCTATGTTAAGGTGGCTCACGGCCATAAATGAAATATTTACTTACTTTTACCGCGTATTAATCTGCCTGAATAACATGATACAACGCATTCAAAGTCTTTACCTTCTGGTAGCTGCCGGAGCTGCTGTAGGAACATGGTTTCTGGATATCTTCAAAGTGACCCTGAGTGATGATCAGGTACCTAAGTATTTCAATGCCCAGTCAAATTTTATGGTGTTTGTAGTCTACATGCTGATTGTAGCGCTATCCGTGTTCTGTATTTTCCTGTTTAAAAACCGGAAACTACAGTTCAGACTGACGGTGTTGGATATTTTTCTGGCGATAGTGGCGATCGCGTTGCAGTACTTTAAAGTGCAGGATTTTGTAAATGCATTCGCGTCAGCAGGCAAAACGATTGCTTCGTCTACTTACCTGCCAGGTGCGTTTCTACCGGTGTTGATCCTGATCTTCCTGATCATGGCAGCGAGAGGTATCTATAAGGATGAAAAACTGATTAAATCTCTGGATAGATTGAGATAACATAAAAACATTCATGAAAGAGGGAATTCACCAACGAAGATGAAACCCATTTTCAGAAAAAAGGCGGACCAGATGGTCCGCCTTTTTCTTTATATAAGCATTGCCTTTCTTTTATAAGTATTGTCCGGTATAACTTTCTTTTACTTTTTTGAGTCCGTCCGGCACCCCTGCATATAGCAGTTGTCCGCCACCGGCCCCGCCTTCAGGCCCCAGGTCTATGACCCAGTCAGCACTTTTTATTACATCTGTATTGTGTTCGATCACTATGACTGAATGCCCCTGTTCGATCAATGCATTGAATGATCCCAACAGTTTCTTGATATCATGGAAGTGCAGACCAGTGGTCGGTTCATCGAATATAAAAAGGATGTGCCCCTGTGCCTTACCCTTACCCAGGAAGGAAGCCAGTTTTACACGCTGTGCCTCGCCACCGCTCAGGGTATCGCTACTCTGGCCCAGTTTTACATAACCTAAACCTACATTGCTGAGCGGCCGGATCTTATTCACTACATCCTTCTCATCTTTGAAGAAATCCAGCGCTTCGTCCACACCCATTTCCAATACGTCGTAGATGTTCTTTCCCTTGTAAGTCACTTCCAATACTTCGTCCTTGAACTTACGGCCACCACAGCTTTCGCATTGCAGGTGCACGTCTGCCAGGAACTGCATTTCTACTACTACTTCCCCTTCCCCTTTACAAGCATCGCAACGGCCACCGTCTACGTTGAATGAGAAGTGCTTTGGCTGAAAGCCGCGCATCTTGCTCAGTGGCTGACGGGAGAAGAGATCACGGATCTCATCGTAGGCTTTGATATAGGTAACAGGGTTGGAGCGGGATGACTTACCGATCGGGTTCTGATCGATCATTTCGATCTGAGTGATATCGTCCAGCGCACCTTTCAGCGCACGGTGCTGTCCTACCCTTTCTGCAAATTCGCCTTTCAGTTTCATGAGGGCCGGATACAGGATCTGCTTTACCAGCGTGGTCTTGCCGGAGCCACTCACACCACTTACCACACACAGTACTTCCAATGGAAAATCCACATCTATGTTCTTCAGGTTGTTTTGTTTACAACCTTCGAGGGTGATAGATTTCTTCCACTTGCGGATACGGGCAGGTGGTTCTATAGAAAGCTGACCACTCAGGTACTTGCCGGTCAGGCTGTTCGCATCTTTTAGAATAGATGGATAGTCACCGGCAAAGATCACTTCTCCACCCAGGTGACTGGCCAGCGGTCCCATATCGATGATATAGTCTGCTTCTTCCATCATCTGTTCGTCGTGTTCTACCACCACTACGGTGTTGCCCAGATCACGCAGTTCCTTGAGTACACCGATCAGGCGGTGGGTATCGCGGGCATGCAGGCCTATGCTGGGTTCATCCAGTATGTACATGGAGTTGGTAAGGTTACTACCCAGGGAGCGTGTCAGCTGTATACGCTGGCTTTCGCCACCACTGAGGGTATTGGCTACACGGTTCAGGGTGAGGTAACCCAGCCCTACGTCAAGCAGGGTTTTGATACGGTGGTGAATTTCCAGCAGGATACGTTTACCCACCTGTTGGTCGAATTCGTTGAGTTGTAACTGGTTGAACCAGGCGTACAGGTTTTCCACCGGCAGCTCTACCAGGTTGGCGATGTTGGCACCGTTTATCTTGATGTACAGCGCTTCTTTACGGAGGCGGCCACCCCCACATTCAGGGCAGGTAGTACGGCCACGGTAGCGGGATTGCAGTACACGGTATTGAACTTTATAGAGGTTTTGCTCCACCATTTTGAAGAACTCATTGAGCCCGTAGAAGTGCTCATTGCCTGTCCAGAGCAGGTTATACTGATCTTCAGTGAGGTCGGTGATCGGTTTGTGGATGGGGAAGTTGAACTTGCGGGATGCCTTGATGAGGGCTTCTTTGTATTCACCCATCTTTTCGCCTCTCCATGGAGCGATGGCACCTTCGAATACACTGAGGCGCTTGTCTGGTATGACGAGGTCAGCATCGATACCCAGTGTCTGGCCAAAGCCTTCGCATACAGGGCAGGCCCCGTATGGGTTATTGAAGGAGAAGAGGTTCGGTACCGGCTCTTCGAATTGCAGCCCATCCAGTTCAAAACGGTTGGAGAAGTGCTGTATATCGCCACCGTCTGTCTCTACGAGGCAGTCGCCTTCGCTTTCGTAAAAGGCCGTCTGCACAGAATCCGCGATGCGGTGCAGGTCGTCTTCTTCGAAGTCTTTGGCTACGAGGCGGTCTATGAGCAGGTAAGTTTCTTTAGGCAAGGTTGGCTTTTTCTCTTCCAGCAGTTCTTCGATGCGGAGGAGTTTTCCACCTTGCCTGTCTTTGGCGTACAGACGGGAGAAGCCTTTCTGCATCAGGATCTGCAGCTCTTCTTTTACGTCTCTTTTCTCATGACGGCGGAAGACGACCAGGATCTGGATCTTAGTGCCATCAGGCAATTTATTAATATAGTCAGTGACGTCGCTTACTTCGTGTTTCTTTACCAATTCGCCGGAGATCGGTGAATAGGTTTTACCGATACGGGCGAACAGGAGACGGAGGTAATCGTAGAGTTCTGTCATGGAGCCTACGGTAGAACGGGGGGTACGGGTAATGACCTTTTGTTCTATGGCGATGGCAGGACAGATACCTTTAATATAGTCTACATCTGGTTTGTTCATACGCATCAGGAACTGGCGGGCGTATGCGGAAAGGCTTTCCGCGTAGCGGCGCTGGCCTTCGGCGTAGAGGGTATCCATGGTCAGGGAAGATTTGCCTGAGCCGGATACGCCGGTTACGACTACGAGTTTATTGCGGGGAATGCCTACACTTACGTTTTTTAGGTTGTGCACCCTGGCTCCTTTTATATATATCTGATCTTGCGTATTGATGGGGGCATCGTCGGCAATGATTTCCGGTTTCTTTGATTTTGTAGCCATATTCCAGCGAGTTGTTATTTTGCCAAAAATTTTAGCATTACGAAGGTAAGGGATTTGAAACAAATGAAAATCTTCAGCTTGTTATGGTAATTTGAAACGGCCTGCGGCGGCATGAAACAAGGGATTTTTTCTTTTTTTAAAGCAACCACTTTATTTCTGCCTTGATACTCAATATTAAATCTTTCAATAATGACAAATCACTGATGTCAGGGGGTTGTTTAATTCAACTTTAACATTATATTTGCATTACTACCTGAATCGTGAGCATCGGCTGAAATAACTATCACACATAAAAACTTCCTATTATAGCATAAACTCTACACTATTTTCACCTACAGCAGACTTGAATTAAGTCGGTTTCTTTATTATAAACCCGCTATTGTAGACGTTTATGCAAATAATGTACAAACTCAGCGACGAGCAATTAATTACCCTATTTAAGAAAGGGCATGCCAATGCATTGGAAGAACTGGTGCAAAGACATAAAGACAAGCTCTATACCTCTATCTTTTTATTAGTCAAGGACTCATTCCTGGCTGAAGACATTTTTCAAGACACATTTATTAAGATCATCGATACTATCCGGGCTGAACGCTATACAGAGAAAGGTAAATTCCTTCCCTGGGCAATGCGTATCGCACACAACCTGTGTGTAGATTACTTCCGTAAGATCAAGCGTACACCGATCATCAAAACCAGCGACGACAAAGACATTTTCAATGTCCTGAGCTTTAGCGAAAGCAGTGCAGAAGAAAAGATGATCACCCGTCAGAGCCACGACCGTGTGCGTCGTATGCTCGACATGTTGCCTGAGGAACAACGGGAAGTAATCATCCTGCGTCACTATGCTGATCTTAGCTTTAAAGAGATTGCTGATCTCACGCAGGTGAGTATCAATACAGCATTAGGTCGTATGCGTTATGGCCTGATAAACCTCCGGAAGATGATGACGGAGAAACAAATTTGTTTGTAATCCGTTCTTGCTTGCCATAAAACGGGCGACCGATTATTATGATCGACCGCCCGTTATTTTTGCATTTACAGATTTTCGAAGATCATAGCGGCTCCCTGTCCTACCCCCACACACATGGTGGTCAAACCGTATTTCACTCCCTGCAGGCGCTTCATTTCGTGCCCCAGGGTCCCTACTATCCTTGCTCCCGTACATCCCAGCGGATGTCCCATAGCAATGGATCCACCATTTACATTAATTTTTGACGGATCCAGTCCTAAGTCCTGTATACAAGCCAGGGCCTGTACAGCAAAGGCTTCATTCAGTTCTATCAGATCCAGCTGACTGGCAGTAATGCCTGCGCGCTTCAGTGCTTTTTCTGTAGCCGGCACCGGTCCTATGCCCATGATAGCCGGGTCCACACCCGCTACTGCCATGGATTTCACCTGCATGAGGGGCTTGAGGTTATATTGCTTCAAAGCCTGTTCGGATACTATCAATACAAGGGCAGCGCCATCGTTGATACCGGCACTGTTACCCGCTGTGACACTACCTTCTTTAGCAAAGGCAGGACGTAACCCGGCTAATTTTTCTAATGAAGTCTCCCTGGGATGTTCGTCATTGCTGATCACCACCTGTTCCTGCTTATTGGGAGTAATAGGTACGGGAATGATTTCTCTTGGCCAGATACCTGCATCCAGTGCGGCTTTGTACTTTATCTGGCTCGCAAGGGCAAATTCATCCTGGGCTTCGCGGGAGATCTTCCAGCGGGTAGCAATATTTTCAGCAGTTTCGCCCATGGAATAGGGATAATACATATCCGCCAGCTTCCTGTTAGTAAAACGCCAGCCTATGGTAGAATCTACTATTTCTGTTTTACGGCTGTAGGCGGCATCGGGTTTTGGCATCACCAGGGGAGCACGGGTCATGCTTTCGACCCCACCAGCCAGGTACACATCTCCTTCTCCACACATAATCGCCCTGGCAGCATCCATCACCGCCTGCATACCGGAGGCACAAAGCCTGTTCACGGTATTGCCCGCTACCGATACTGGCAATCCTGCCAGTAGTGCAGACATTCTGGCCACATCCCTGTTATCTTCCCCTGCCTGGTTGGTAGCCCCGGCTATCACATCTTCAATGCTGTTGGGGTCCAGGGTGGGATTTCGTTCCATCATCGATCGGATAAGGAGGGCCAGCATATCGTCGGGCCTAATAGTGCTTAACACCCCGCCATAGCGGCCAATTGGGGTACGCACTGCGTCTACTATATAAGCAGCTTGCATTGCTTGGAGGATTGCTTTGGTTAATAAAAGGTTGTAAATGTAGGGGATTTTTGGACGATAAAAATTTACGTATCTTCGCAGATTAATACCGACTGCCGTAAGGCAGACATTATATCACATAAAGGTCAGGAATGAAATTGGGCAAAACGAATATCCGGCAGCTGAGTCTGTCAGAGATACAGGAATACTTCGGGTCTATTGGGGAAAAGCCCTTCCGGGCCAAACAGGTGTATGAGTGGCTGTGGCTCAAGCATGCAACCAGTTTTGACGGAATGACCAACCTTTCCAGAGAGCTACGCGCCAAGCTGGAAGAACACTTCACTTTACCTGCCGTACAGGTCGATACCACCCAACATAGCGAAGACGGCACTATCAAAAGTCGATTCAAATTACATGACGGTCACCTCGTAGAAGGCGTACTGATACCTACTGATACCAGACAAACCGCCTGCGTATCCTCACAGGTAGGTTGCAGCCTGAGCTGTAAATTCTGTGCCACAGGGTATATGGATCGTAAACGTAACCTTGAATTCGATGAAATCTTCGATGAGATAGCCCTTCTGAACGACCAGGCCATGAGTGCCTACGGCAAGAAACTGAGCAATATCGTATTTATGGGTATGGGAGAACCCCTGCTCAACTACAAAAATGTACTGGCGAGCATCGAGCGCATTACCAGTCCGGATGGATTGGGTATGTCTCCAAAGAGGATCACTGTATCCACTGCCGGCGTATCCAAGATGATCCGTCAGTTGGGAGACGACAAGGTGAAATTCAACCTCGCCCTGTCCCTGCACGCCGCCAATGATCAGAAGCGCAGCCAGATCATGCCTATCAACGAGACAAATAACCTCAAAGTACTGATAGAGGCGCTCAACTACTTCTACAAACAAACACAAAGCCAGATCTCTTTCGAATATATATTGTTCAAAGACTTCAACGACTCCTTACAGGATGCCGATGAGCTGATCCGCATCTACAGACAGGTGCCGGCCGATCTGGTAAATATTATAGAATACAATCCCATCTCCAATGCGCGCTTCCAGAAACCGGAAGAAGAAGTGGCAGATGCTTTTATGGAATACCTGGGTAAAAACCGGGTCAATGCCCGTCTCCGCCGCAGCCGTGGTAAAGATATTGACGCGGCTTGTGGTCAGCTGGCAAATAAAGGCTGATCTCCCCTTTTTTAAATTTTAATACTAACAGATGAAGAAAAATACACCTGCTAAAAAAGGATTCTCTCCTTTCAAGGAAAATAAATCCAGGGCAAAGGGAAATGATTCCCGCCCGGCGAAACGTAGTGCTACTGGCGGACGTCCGCCACGCAAAGAGAATGATGGAGAATTTCGTCCGCGCAAGAATGATGGAGAAGGTTTCCGTGGTCGTAAGAACGATGGAGAAGGTTTCCGCCCGCGTAAGAATGATGGAGAAGGTTTCCAGGCACGTAAGAACGATGGAGAAGGATTCCGTCCTCGTAAGAATGATGGAGAAGGTTTCCGTGGCCGTAAGAGTGATGATGGAGAGGGTTTCCGCCCGCGTAAGAACGATGGAGAAGGTTTCCGTGGTCGTAAGAGTGATGATGGAGAGGGTTTCCGTCCTCGTAAGAATGATGGAGAAGGTTTCCATGGTCGTAAGAGTGATGATGGAGAGGGTTTCCGCCCGCGTAAGAACGATGGAGAAGGTTTCCGTGGCCGTAAGAGTGATGATGGTGAAGGCTTCCGCCCGCGTAAGAACGATGGAGAAGGTTTCCGTGGCCGTAAGAGTGATGATGGTGAAGGCTTCCGCCCGCGTAAGAACGATGGAGAAGGTTTCCGTGGTCGTAAGAGCGATGATGGTGAAGGCTTCCGCCCGCGTAAGAACGATGGAGAAGGTTTCCGTGGCCGTAAGAGCGACGAGCGTCCTGCACGCCGCCCCGCTGGAAAAGACGAAAATGGTGAACCACTTCCTGCATTCAAAAAGAAAGAACAAACTGATGGCGAGGATGCTTCCCGCCGTAACAGAATAAAACCAGCCCTAAAAACTGCCAATGGCAGAACACCTTTCAAACCTAAACCAGGTGCGAAACGTGATGACAGCGCCTTCCATGGTACTGACCGTGGCGACAGAAAAGGTAAAGACGAGCGTGAAACCCCAAGTGGTTTCAACCGCAAGAAATATTTCGACAATACCAATGAGCGTTTTGCTGCCAGACAGGAACGTAAAACTGCTTCAAGACGTGACCGTAAAGGATCTTCCACTGGTTCTTTCGGCAAAAAAAGCGACAGAGATGAATCTGGTGTAGCAATCGAAGGCGAAATGCCACTGAACAAATACATCGCTCATTGCGGCCTTTGCTCTCGTCGTAAAGCTGTAGACTATGTAAAAGAAGGTAAGATCACTGTAAATGGTACCGTCATCACCGAACCTGCTTTCAAAGTCACTAAGAAAGACGAAGTAACCATCCTTGGTAAGAAAATGCACATCCAGAAAAACCTGGTGTACATCCTCCTGAACAAACCGAAAGGCTACATCACCACGACTGACGATCCAGAAGGCCGTAAGACAGTGATGGAACTGATCCAGGATGCTACCGAAGAAGAAAGAGTGTACCCTGTAGGTCGCCTGGACCGTAACACCTCTGGTCTGCTCCTGCTCACCAACGATGGTGAACTGGCACAGAAACTCTCTCACCCTAAACACAACATCCGTAAGATCTATCACGTAGGTCTGAACAAACCACTGACCAAAGCACACTTTGAAGCCATCCTGGCAGGTGTGACCCTGGAAGATGGTGTGGCGAATGTAGATGTACTGGGATATGTAGACAACGCTGATAAAACACAGATAGGTATCGAAATTCATAGCGGCAAGAACCGTATCGTTCGCCGTATTTTCGAACACCTGGAATATGAAGTGGAGAAACTGGATCGTGTGACCTACGCGGGATTAACAAAGAAGAACATCAACAGGGGCCACTGGCGCTACCTGACTGAAAAAGAAATCATCCTGCTTAAGCATTTCAAATAAGGAACCGCTGCGATACCTGACTTAAAAGGAATTCATTCGGCTCAAGCATTGCATTTTAAATAAATTATGCGCATTAACGACCTGATTATAAAAGAAACGCCGGACTATGTGATCATCAACAAACCGGCAGGCGTGCTGACCATTCCGGACAGGCACGACAACCAGCTGTCTTCTATTCAGGGACTGCTGAAAAAACACTATGGTAATATCTTTACCGTACACAGACTGGATAAGGATACAAGTGGAGTGATCCTCTTTGCGAAAAACGAAGTGGCCCACAAGTATTACTCCCAGGCATTCGAAGGCAGAAACGTTCAGAAGTTCTACCTGGGGCTGGTGAACGGTCAGCTGACGCCAGCTACCGGCACCATCGAGGAAGCCATTGCTGAACACCCGATCACAAAGGGTAAAATGGTGACCGCTAAAAAGGGTAAAAACGCCCACACGGATTATGAAGTGCTGGAAGCATTTGGCCTGTATAGCCTGGTGAAACTTCAGATTCATACCGGCCGTACCCACCAGATCAGGGTACACATGAAGCATATAGGCCACCCGATAGCAGTAGATGAGATGTATGGTACCAATACCCCTATCCTGCTGTCTGCTATCAAAAAGACCTATAAGCTGGGTAAGCATGATGTGGAAGAACGCCCATTGCTGAGCAGATTAGCCCTGCATTCTTTCCAGCTGCACTTTACTGATCAGCAGGGAGAAAAACAGGTAGCAGAGGCGCCATTGGCCAAGGATATCCAGGCGGTGGTGACACAGCTGCGCAAGAACAGCAGCGGGTATGTGCCTAAGCTGGTGTTGTAAGTGTATTGATGTTTTGATCTTCAGATCTTTTGATATTGAGGCTGCTCCGACCAGGGGCAGCCTTTTTTATGAAAATTGGTTTCACGCCTATTGATGAATCCCCTCTTTCATGAAGGTGTTTTCTGAAATGGGGGTCATCCTCGTTGGTAAATTCCCTTTTTCATGAAGGTTTTTCTGAAAATAGGGTTCATCCTCATTGGTGAATCCCTTCTTTCATGAAGGTGTTTATGGGTATATATGGGTTCATATATGGGTATAAAAAAACGGGGAGAAATCCCCGTTTCGTAAAAATCAAAAACCAACCATTAAAAATTCTTATCAATAAAAACCTGTCCCACATCGTGGGCAGGTTTTAAAAGTTTCTTATGTATGTTCCTGCCTTATTTGTTTGGCTGAGGTGTTGTTCTCAGATAAGGCTTGATGATCTTGTGGCCTTTAGGGAAACGGGCAGGAATGTCTTCCGTTTTCACTGCGGCTGTTACGATCACATCTTCACCATCCTGCCAGTTTGCCGGTGTAGCTACCTGATAGTTAGCTGTCAGCTGCAGGGAGTCAATTACACGGAGTACTTCGTGGAAGTTTCTTCCTGTAGAAGCCGGGTAAGTGATGATGAGTTTTACTTTCTTGTCCGGGCCAATGATAAACAGTGACCTAACGGTGAAAGTTTCAGAAGCATTTGGGTGGATCATATCGTACAGGTCAGACACTTTTCTGTCTTCGTCTGCGATGATAGGGAACTCCACTTTGGTGTTCTGGGTTTCGTTTATATCATTGATCCAGCCGAGGTGTTTATCCACGGGGTCAACACTGAGTGCAAGCACTTTAACGTTACGTTTAGCGAATTCATCTTTCAACGCCGCTGTTCTACCTAATTCGGTAGTACATACCGGGGTGTAATCAGCTGGATGAGAGAACAATACTCCCCAGCTATCGCCCAGGTATTCGTAAAAATCAATTTCGCCTATCGATGTTTTAGCCTGAAAATTTGGTGCTATATCTCCGAGTCTTAAGCTCATATTTTATTCTTTTTACGGTTACGCTACCAAAAATAGTTATTTCCTACAAATATTATAGACTTTGCTGTTAAATTTTTGAAAATAAAGAGGTGCGGTACTTTTTAGGGGGATAAACGGCAGGCGTCGATTGCTGCCTGTGGCGATTATCGGCCGCGTCGTGGGAAATACCGGGGGATAATTGGGGGATATGGAGAGATATCGGGAGATATGGAGGGATATGGAGATAATTGGAGATATAGCGGGAGATATTGGGAGATATCTGGGGATATGAAGAGATATTGAGACCTACCGGGAGATAGTGAGAGATATGGAGATATATTGGGTGATACCGGGAGATTGAGGGAGATATTGAGACCTACCGGGAGATAGTGAGAGATATGGAGATATATTGGGTGATACCGGGAGATTGAGGGAGATATTGACACCTACCGGGAGATAGTGAGGGATATGGAGATATATTGGGTGATACCGGGATATTGAGGGATAATTACAAACTGAGGGATAAATTTACCAGAATGGCTCCACAAAAAAATCCCTGCCTGAGAAACAGGCAGGGCTGAGGTCAAAACAAACAACTGAGAACAAAGGTATTAGGGATAACACGCTTGAACGATTGCAACAATCATAGGGGTCAGGATCGGGTTTTTAGAGGGTAGTTTGGAGAATAGCTTACATCGTTCTTTCTTTCCATGCGTAGTAGGCAAGGGTGTATTTGAGATCATCGCACAGATCAGCTTTCTGACGGGCGCCATCCTCGTCGAAATCCAGTTCCAGATAGCCCAGATACAGTTCATAGTTCATATAGAGCATGTCCATGCACTGTCCTATCTTCTTTTCATACTGGTGATTCTTAACGGGGATGGCCGGGGTTACCTGCTCAATATAGTAGCATTCACCGTCAGTATATTCTATCCACTCTCCCTGCTCACGAAAGCCGGGACGGGTTAACAAAAAGTTCATATTGTCAAACACAACTGCACTACCCAGTTCCGCCTCCAGATCTATGATTTCCGGTATTTGCTGCATATTTTCCAGCTTCTTTACGATGGTCATCTGTACAGCGTCATTCCTGTCCTGAACGTAGCGTAGCATGGTATTCAGCACTTCGTAAGTAGTCACAAAATCGCAACGGGTCCAGTCGTCACCCTGCTGCAGATTGCCCCATATTGTGATATAGTTAGAGTCATCCAGGATGATCTGTCCTACTGATATGGCGGGGCATGTATTTACTGAAGGCGTTGTTTTAAACTGTTTCATATACATCTCGTGTTATTGACTATACAAAAGTAGATGCACTACGCGCAGAGGATTTGCGTACCGATAAAATCAATTTCATTAATTTTAGCACCTAAATAATATTGCATGCCGAAGAATAAGGATGCTGTTTCCCGTTATCGCTGGATTGATGAGCGGTTGCGAAATAAACGTCTGAAAAAACCCACCCTTGATGACCTTATTGAGTTTGTCTCCCGAAAAATGGACAAAAGCATTTCTGTACGTACTATCCAAAAGGATATACAGGATATGCGCCATGATCCGGAACTGAATTACAACGCCCCTATTGTATATGATAGGTCGAGTGGTACATATTCGTATGAAGATGAGACTTACTCTATCAACAATATTCCCATCGAGGAAGCGGACCTGGAAGGCCTGGAAATCGCTATTGGCATATTGGAGCAGTTTCGTAGTCTGCCTGTGATTGAACAGTTTGAAGATGCGATCCTGAAAATAGCCGCCAGTCTGAAACAAAACCGCGAGGTGCTGGAGCACAAAGGCATGATCCGCTTTTCACGCGCTACACAATACAAAGGAGCATCGCATATTCCTTCGATTGTAGATGCTATTAAGAACCTGGATGTGATCAGGATATCGTACCAGAGCTTTGACCGCAATGAGCCAAAAGAGCACTGGGTGGAGCCCTATCACGTGCGTGAATATCAATCACGCTTTTACCTCGTGGGTAAGAGCCAGAAAGCAAAGGGAGGTACGCTGCTTACCTTTGCACTGGATCGTATCATGGATCTATGGCCGACTGATAAGAAATTTGATGCAAAGAACTTTGATGATGCCAGTTATTTCCAGCATGCTATTGGTGTGACGGTACCACAGGGTGAACCTGAGAAAGTGATCCTTTCTTTTACACCTCACCAGGGTAAATATATCAAGACACAACCTATCCATCCTTCACAACAGATAGAATCTGATACGGCAGAAGAATGTCTTATCTCTATCAATGTAGTGATCAATAAGGAGCTGACAATGCTGCTGATGAGTTACGGCGCAAATGTAAAGGTGCTACAGCCTGCACCATTGGCGGAACAAATAGCAGCAGAAGCAAAAGCAATGTTAGAACGTTATTAAAATCAGCACCATGGCACAAAACTTCCAGATATCTGGCAATATTATAGACATTCCTGCACAACGTATTTATCCGGGTACGATCACTGTAACGGATGGAAAGATCACTGGTATCAGTGAGGATCAGGGTACATATCAGCAGTATATTTTACCGGGGTTTGTAGATGCACATATGCATGTGGAAAGCTCTATGCTCACGCCTTCGGAATTTGCGAGACTGGCGGTGGTGCATGGTACGATTGCAACGGTATCTGATCCGCATGAGATCGCGAATGTTTGTGGTGTTGAAGGGGTGAAATATATGCTGGACAATGGGAAAACAGTCCCTTTCAAATTCTGTTTTGGTGCGCCGTCCTGTGTGCCGGCTACGATATTTGAAACTGCGGGTGCTACGGTAACGGTGTGCGATGTAGAAGCACTGCTTGCATTGCCTGAAGTGTTATATCTCACTGAGATGATGAACTTTCCGGGTGTGTTGCACAATGATCCGGATGTGATGGCAAAGATTGCTGCGGCGAAGAAAGTGAATAAGCCTGTAGATGGCCATGCACCAGGGCTGAGAGGCGATGCCGCTAAGCAGTATATTGATGCGGGGATTAGTACGGATCATGAGTGTTTTACGGCGGAAGAAGCGTTGGATAAATTGAAGTATGGGATGAAGATCCTTATCAGAGAAGGAAGTGCGGCGAGGAATTTTGAAGCACTGGTAGGATTGCTGCATGAGCATTCAGATAACATGATGTTTTGTAGTGATGATAAACATCCGGATAATTTAGTGGAAGGACATATCAATGTGTTGGTGCGGAGAGCATTGGCCCATGGTGTAGATCTCTTTAAAGTATTGCGGGCGGCGTGTATCAACCCGGTGGAGCATTACAAGATTCCTGCGGGATTACTGAGATTGGGTGATGCAGCAGATTTTATTGTAACGAATGAAATTACGGAGTTCAATATACAAACCACTTATGTGAATGGAGAGAAAGTAGCGGAGGGTGGAAAGACGCTGATTACAGCGCCGGTGGCACCGGTGATTAATAACTTTGATTGTAAGCCGGTTTCGGTTGATGATTTACGTATAGTTGCAGATGGTAGTACTGCTACTGTGAAGGTGATTGAGGCACTGGATGGTCAGTTGATCACGAATATGTTGATAGAAGAGTTGCCAGTGGTGGATGGTGCATTGTATAGCAATGTGGAGAGCGATGTGTTGAAGTTAGTGGTGGTGAACAGATATCATGCCGCACCGGTTGCGTTGGCGTTTATTAAGCGGTTTGGATTTAAGCGGGGAGCGATAGCGTCTTCTGTGGCGCATGATAGTCACAATATTATTGCGGTGGGTGTGGATGATAAGAGTATTGTACAGGCGATAAATGCGGTGATTGCATCACAGGGTGGAGTGAGTGTGGTGGATGATGGCGAGGCACGTGTGTTATCGCTGCCGGTGGCGGGGTTGATGAGTAATCTGGATGGGTATGAAGTGGCGGAGCAGTATAGCCAGTTGGATAAGGCGGCGAAGGGATTGGGGAGTGAGTTGGGGGCACCGTTTATGACGCTGTCATTTATGGCATTGTTGGTGATACCGCATTTGAAATTGAGTGATAAGGGGTTGTTTGATGGGGATAGTTTTAGTTTTACTTCGTTAATAGAAAATAAATAAACGCAATTCAAATGCCTTTTGCCTTCGGCAAAAGGCATTTGAATTGCTGCTGCGTTTGTTTCGGGTTGCGCCTTCCGGCACAACCCGAAACAAACGCAGGTTTGAAAAGTGTTTTTAGTTACTCCAAAGTGCGCCACCTACGCTGTCGTGGTCCGCACCAGTTACTGAAGCGAATGCGTTTGTTTCCTGTCTCCAACGCAATGCACCTAACAATGCAATCATTAAAGCGGTACGGAATGTCAGGGTTTGTGCATCTGGTTGTGTAACTGTAAGACCTAATTCTTTTATTGATTCTACGAGAAAACTGTTATGCGCACCACCGCCGGTGAGCAATACTTCTCCCACTACGCCTTCTTCCCCACCAATCAACTTCACGGCATTCGCGATCTGTGTAGCAATATGTTTTGTATATGTATTCAGCTTTCCCTGTGTAGACAGCTGATGCCCCTGCATCATGGGCAACACCGTACCGGTACCGAATTTATTCGTCAGCGTTTTTGGATAAGGCAGTGCATAATAAGCCAACCCATTCAGCGCATCCAGCAATTTCGGATCTGTCACCCCACCAGCAGCCAATTGACCATTTTCATCATAAGCACGACCCAATGACTCTGCCAGACTATCCAACACATAATTGCAGGGACACACATCAAACGCTACCAATTCTCCCTCTTTCTGTGCAGAAACAGTCGCATTCTCACCCAGATTCACCCTATAAGCTGCATTCGGGAACAACAACTGCTCCGCCACCGGCAATAAAGGCGCGCCCTTACCACCTAGGGCAATATCCATGGCCCGCAGGTCACTGATCACAGGCAACCCTGTTACCGCAGTAATCGCCGCCCCATCCCCCAACTGTGCCGTCATCTTTTGTGATGGCATATGGAACACTGTATGCCCATGGGTCGTAATAAAATGTACATGGTGATCAAAACCATGGGTAGCAATAAAATCCTTTACCGCAAGCCCGATATAATGTCCATATTCACTATGTAGCAAAAAATAATCTCTTGCAGGCAGGTTCGCTGCACCTGACAGTTTTTCTTTCCAGTCTTCTGTATATGCTTTACGCTCAGCAGCCCTGATCTCGTATGTCCACTTGCCCCTTACCTCTGTCAAAGCTACAAACACCAGGTCCAGCCCATCCAGTGAGCTACCTGAAGTGACTCCTATTACATTGTATACCATGCCCTAAAATTTGTGCAAATGTATTTGATATTTTTTTTTCATTGGATTATGGAATCAATACCCTGACCAGCATCATATAGACAGAATAAACTAAATGACTATGCTAAAGTACCTATTCCTGTTGCTGGCAGGGCTGATTACCCTTACTACACAAGCCCAGCGAACACTGACTGGTATTATCACCGATACAGACAACCACCAGCCATTACCCAGCGTTTCCGTACTTATAAAAGGTACCAGTATGGGCACCATTACCAATGCAAATGGTGAATTCCACCTCCAGGCACCGGCAGGGAATCTTACTTTAGTGATCAGTTTTATAGGTTATAAAACAAAGGAAGTCCTCGTTACTGACAAACAATCAAAGATTTCTGCTTCTCTGGCGCCTGAAAATAAACAGTTGAGTGAGATAGTGATAACTGGTTATGGTATCATAAAAGATATGAGGTCTATGGGTTGCAGCTACGCTACCGTCAATAGTGAGGAGCAGGAAGCCTACGCTCCTATTCACGACAACCGTTTCCAGGCGGTGAACCTGCACCCACTCAGCACTTTCGCTGCCGATGTAGACAGGGCCTCCTACTCCAATGTACGTCGTTTCCTGAATGATGGAGAACTGCCTCCTGCCGATGCGGTACGGGTGGAAGAAATGATCAATTATTTTGACTATCAATACAAACCTCCTACCGGCAATGACCCGGTAGCTATCTATACCGATATGACCGAATGCCCCTGGGAGCCTACTCACCAGCTGGTGAGAATCGGTCTGAAAGCGATGGAAGTATCTAATGAAAAATTACCACCGGCTAACCTCGTTTTCCTCATCGACGTATCAGGATCTATGCGTGCAGAAAACAAGCTGCCACTGGTGATCAAATCACTGAAAGTACTCACGCAACAATTACGTCCTATCGACCATGTAGCCATCGTTGTGTATGCAGGTGCTGCAGGTGTGGTATTGCCCTCCACGCCGGGTAGTGAAAAGATGGCCATCATGGATGCGCTGGATAAACTGGAAGCTGGTGGTTCCACAGCTGGTGGCGCAGGCATTCAACTGGCCTATAACACTGCCGCGGCCAACTATCTTGAAGATGGCAACAACCGTGTGATTATCGCAACTGACGGTGATTTTAATGTAGGTGTTTCCAGCGAAGGCGACCTGGAAAAACTCATTTCAACCCAAAAAGAAAAGGGGATTTTCCTCTCTGTTCTTGGCTTTGGAATGGGTAACCTTAAAGACAATAAACTGGAAATCCTGGCTGACAAGGGAAATGGGAACTATGCCTACATCGATACTTACGAAGAAGCCCGCCGCACGCTGGTGACAGAGTTTGGTGGCACGCTGTTTACCGTAGCGAAAGATGTGAAACTGCAGGTAGAATTTAACCCTCATTTTATTGAATCATATCGCCTGATCGGCTATGAAAACAGGATGCTGGCAGCAGAAGATTTTAAGGATGATAAAAAGGATGCGGGCGAAATGGGTGCAGGTCACACTGTAACTGCGCTATACGAAGTGGTGCCTTCCAAAGGCGACGATGCTACCTATCCGCTGAAGTATTACCAGATGAATCTATCCAATGCTTACTACAACGAAGAAGCGCTGACAGTGAATGTGCGTTATAAAAAGCCAAAATCCAACAGTAGCAAGGTTTTCACACAAACCATGCGCTGGAATTCGCAAAAAGTGACCCGGATACCAGACGACTTCAAAATGGCTACTGCTGTTGCAGCATTTGGTATGCTGCTCAGGAAGTCTGAATTTAAGGGGAAAGCCACTTATGCCCAGGTGCTAACCCTTGCTGAAAGCGCCAAAGGAGCAGATAAGGAAGGCTATCGGGCAGAATTTATTCAGCTGGTTAAAAAAGCGCAATTATTGAACAACGGAACCCCTGCTTATTCCAATGTGATGGCAGATGACGACAATCAGTAGCTGGCCTTTCATCCGTTGTTAACCAAAGTATTACTGTAAGGGGGAAATATTTTAAGCTCGAAAGTGCGCCTTATACCTATCGGGGCCGGTGTTTTTCCATCGGCCCCTTCTTTTTTGGATTGAAAAAATTGGTAATTTGCAGCCATGATAGTAAATCTGAGTAGTACCAATTCACTCGTAGGCGAATGGCTGAGTGAAATCAGAAGCATGGAAATTCAGCAGGATAGAATGCGTTTCAGAAGGAATATGGAGCGAGTGGGAGAAATTGCAGCCTACGAGATCAGCAAAACATTGGAGTACGAGGAAAAGGAAGTGCAAACCCCTTTGGGTATTGCCAATTGCCGGGTATTGAAACAGCAGCCTGTACTGGCTACCATCCTGAGAGCAGGCCTCGCGCTGCACCAGGGTTTGGTTCATTATTTTGACAAGGCGGACCACGCTTTTATATCGGCCTACCGTAAACACAATCATGACGGAACGTTCGATATCAACCTGGAATATGTATCCAGCCCAACTATCGAAGATCAGGTAGTAATCATATCAGATCCTATGCTGGCTACAGGTGCATCACTGGTTAAAACCATCGAACACCTGCAGGACATTGGCAAACCGAAACACATTCACCTGGTGGTAGCCATTGCCTGTACAGTAGGTATCGAATATGTACAACGACATGCTAACAACAATATGACCATTTGGGCTGGAGATATTGATGATGAGCTCACCGCAAAAGGTTACATTGTACCTGGTTTGGGTGATGCAGGTGACCTTGCCTTTGGAAATAAATTGCAAAATTAAGAACTTACTAAAACGAGTATAAAGAGACTGACCGGACCTGTGCTAATCAGGTCTGGTTCGCATTGATTCAAACGGCTCCAGGAAAGGATTCCAGGCCATAATGCCAGGACGTGCAACAATACAGCCAAAATAAGTAAACTACCCCGTTAATCGGTAGTTCTGTAAGGGAAAATATAGTTAATAAACCAATAATTCTGAATGACTTAGAGGTTTCTCAGTGTTAAAGTTATATAATTTTAATTTGAGATATAACAAGCTTTGTGTACCTTCACACGTAGGCACGAGAAACCCTATACATAAGTATTGCTCTATGAAAAAAGTGTTGCTGTTTTTAACAATCACCCTTTATCTGATGAACCCCGCCAGGGCGCAGGATCCCCACTTTTCGCAGTTTTTCGCGTCTCCAATGACGTTGAATCCTGCTATGACGGGACTGTTCTCAGGTGACTACAGAGTATCCGGTAATTACCGTGAACAATGGAGAAGCATCTCTACCCCTTTCACTACCGGTACTGCAGCTATCGACTTCGGCATCCTCAAAAATGTCATTTCTTATACCGATATCTGGGGCGTAGGTCTGATGGCGATGTATGACAGGACTGGCGGTGGTGCACTCACCTCTACCTACCTGAGCTTTAGTACTGCTTACCACAAAGGTCTGGATCCGGAAGGAAACCATACCCTCGCTGTAGGTGTACAGGCTACATACGTTTCCAAACGACTTGATCAAAGCAAACTGGTATTCGAAAACCAGATAGACAATAATGGTTATAACCCTGCTATCCCTAGCGGCGAAACCATTTCAAATCCGAGCATCTCTTATCTGGATCCAAACATCGGTATCCTGTATAACGGTCTGGTCGGTGAATCTTCCAACATTTACGCAGGTGTTTCCTTATACCATATCACTCAGCCTACTGAAACGTTCATGCAACAGAACAATAACAGGCTCACATCCCGCGTAACTGTACATGGAGGTGGTTCATTCCCTGTAAATGGTACAAACCGTATCCACGCCAGTGCATTGTACATGAAACAGAGCACTGCCAGCGAGTTTACTTTTGGTGGTGCTTATGGCTTTGACCTGAGCGGCGGTATGGAAGAAAATCCTACTGTATTCTACCTGGGTAGCTGGTACCGTCTGAAAGATGCGATCAATCCTTATGTAGGTCTGGAAATCGGTGGTTTCACCGTAGGTCTTACTTACGATATGAACGTATCTACACTGAAACCGGCTTCTAACTACCGTGGTGGTATGGAGCTGTCTGTGATCTACATTCACAGAAGGAATGACAACAACAAGTATAAAACAAACTGTCCAAGATTCTAGTCTGACATAAACGAATATAAAGAGACCTGCCTGCTACAAACAGGCAGGTCTCTTATTTTACAACCGTACCTATTTTCAGGGATTTTATCACAAAAGGCCCCCGCAATTCCCGCTCAGCTTATTTTTTTAGGGTTTTTACAGTGATTTTTAGTTACTTACAATCCGATCAATGCGAATAATGCTATAACTAATTCAAAAACACGAGAATTTTGTTTTCATTCAGAGAAGTACTGGCGGCCGTACAGGCCTATGGGAAAGCACATCAGTTTATAATGCAGCACAAGTTATGGAAGTGGATACTGATACCAGGCATTGTGTACTGCATACTGTTCATGACGGGGATTTATTTTGTATGGGGATATTCCGGGGACTTTGTTGAATATCTTTTTAACCTGCTCCCGGTAAAAGTATGGATCCAGGATCTCGAAAGCAGCTGGATCAGTTTCTTTTTTATCCTGCTGGGAATCTCCATCCGTATCATGATCCTGTTACTTTATTTTTCTTACTATAAATATCTGTTCCTGGTATTGGGCTCTCCCCTGTTTTCGTACCTGTCGGAAAAGACAGAAGCACTCATGGACAGGAAGGAATATCCTTTCAGCTGGCAACAGTTCTTTAAGGATATGATGAGAGGGATCAGGATGTCACTACGCAATAGTCTGAACCAGACACTGTGTGTAATTGCACTGATCGTACTGTCGTTTATACCCATAGTAGGATGGATCACGCCCCTGTTTGCCTTTTTTATTGAGGCCTATTTCTATGGTTTTTCTATGGTAGATTATAGCTGTGAAAGACATAAACTGAGCACGAAGCAAAGTATTCAATTTATACGCGCACACAGAGGTATTGCCCTCGGCAATGGTATGGTGTTTTATTTAATGATGTTCATTCCTGTTTTAGGATGGATCATGGCTCCTTCCTATGCGGTGATTGCTGCAACTATTCATTTATCTGATAAACGCCTGTTACATGGAGCAACCTGGTAAAGTATACATGATTCCTACTGTGCTGAGCCCTGAGGCACTGCACACCATTCCGCCTTATATTACAGCGGCCGTACAAAAAATCAGCGTATTCTTTGTGGAGAATGAACGGACAGCCAGAAGGTACTTAAAAGCGCTGGACCGTAGTATTAATATCGATAGCTTACAGCTATTGCTCATGCATGGAAATCATCCACCGGATACCGCACTGGCTAAGAAGCTGCTGCTGGAAGGAAAAGACATTGGTATCATGAGTGAGGCCGGATGTCCTGCCATTGCAGATCCCGGGCACCTGGTCGTGATGGCGGCACATACTGTGGATGCACCGGTTATACCTATGGTAGGGCCGAATTCAATGCTGCTGGCATTGATCGCATCGGGTATGAACGGACAGAACTTTCAGTTTGTAGGATACCTGCCGGTGAGGCCACCTGAGCGCGTGAAAGCGATTAAAGAGCTGGAACTGGAATCGATAAAGAAACAACAAACACAGTTGTTTATAGAGACACCTTACCGTAATAATCACTTGTTGAAAGATATTGTCACCACCTGTAAAGAAACGACCCTGGTATGTGTAGCTGCGGATATTACAGGGCCGGAGGAGTATATTAAAACGAAAACGGTTAAAGAGTGGAAAAAGCAACTGCCGGAACTGCATAAAAAACCGGCGATATTTCTGCTGTTAGCACAATAAATTTAAAAAGCGCTTTTAC
The DNA here is from genome assembly GCF_034274695.1 of Chitinophaga sp. LS1. Lineage (NCBI taxonomy): Bacteria > Pseudomonadati > Bacteroidota > Chitinophagia > Chitinophagales > Chitinophagaceae > Chitinophaga > Chitinophaga sp. LS1. The sequence goes on along the minus strand of NZ_CP128362.1, from coordinate 2,459,975 downwards.
CTTCGGTAAAAGCGCTTTTTAAATTTATTAATACACCGGATCTTTTATTGACAGCACACTATCTACGATAAAATTGCTAAACCCTCTCCAGGGCAGCGCACCGAGATATTCCCTGTAATGCAATTCTACAAACTTACCACTGCTACGCATCAACTGCTCCGCTACTCTATCGTTGGTCACTGAAAACCGGAACTCGTTGGATTGTAGCGCACCTGGCTGCCTGGAACGATAGCCACTCTGTATTAGCCTGCCTTCGTACGTCTTGAAGACATAACCTTTCTCTACAAAGTAGTTCAGCTCACCGGCTTTTACGCCACGGCCAAACACGAAATAATACCTGTAACCTACTACCCCCGCTATCAGCAACACCACCACTGCAATTATAGTAAAAAGGAACCTGCCCATAGTATGTGTTTTTATTAAAGTCCGTATTGGTCTATCAGGTACAGTAAACCGGCCATGCTAAATGCTCCCAGTTCCAGCTCACGCTTGTTTACCTGTGAAAATACATCGTTCGCTGCATGATGCAGGTCGAAATATCTTTGTGAATCCGGCAACAGTTCTCCCATTGGAATACCCATTGCTTCTGCAATCTGGCCTACATCTACACCACCACCTTCTTCTGTAAAATCAGTCACTTCGTAAGGGCGGAATAATGGCGCCCATGACAGGATCTTTGCTCTCTTTTCCGCAGGCATGGTAAATGCAAATCCACGGGGAGTAAACCCACCTGCATCGCTCTCTAATGCGAAGATATGCTGTTCATTTTTTGCTTTGGCTACTTCTGCATACTTTTTACCACCACGTGTACCATTTTCTTCATTTGCAAACAGTACGATCCTGATGGTATGCTTTGGACGAATGCCCAGCGCCTTGAAAGTTCTCAGTATTTCGATGGACTGTACACAACCGGTACCATCATCATGCGCACCTTCATTTACATCCCATGAATCCAGGTGACCACCTACGGTGATGATCTGTTCCGGGTGCTCACTACCTCTCAGTTCAGCAATCACATTGTGACCAATGGTGTCAGGCAGCATCTTCGCATTGGTACGGAGATATACTTTCAGGTCCTTTTCATCTTTCAGACGGTTGCTCAGCAGGTCTGCATCTTCCAGGCCGATGGCTACTGCCGGGATCTTTGGATATGCCTCGTCATAACTCATGGCACCGGTGTGCGGAAAGTTGTTCGCACCGTGAGACATAGAGCGAACGATCACCGCCGTTGCACCATATTTAGCCGCAGCGCTGGCGCCATGCCCTCTGTACTTCACCGCATCGCCATAAGATTCGAAGGTATGTACGAAGGTCGGATTGAAATGGTAGTTATAAAATACGATCTTTCCTTTTACCAGGTCTTTCTTTGCTTCCAGGTCTTCGAAAGAGCTGATTTCTATTACAGGAGCTGTTACACCAGCAGGACCACTGCCTACAGAGTTACCAAGGGCCAGTACAGCCAGTGGTGGTATATAGTCACGGCGACGGCTGATAATGCGGGCTTCTTCTTTTGCACCTCTTACCCAGTGAGGCACCATACACTCCTGTAAGTATACAGTATCAGCACCGGCTTCTTTCAGGGTCTTTACACCCCATTTTTCGGCCTTGACCATGCCAGGTGAGCCTGCCAGACGACCACCTACTTCGGTAGTCAGTACTTTCAGGTTAGCATAAGCCTTACTGTTGGTCAGGATTTCGTTGGCAATACGACGGAAGGCCAGGGAATCGTCCTCTTTTTGTTGTGCTAAAGCCGGCAGTGTGCATGTAAGCAAAACCGGCAGGATGTATCTTCTCATAAACATATATACACGGTCAATTTAAGGGCTAAAACTAATCATTAGTACCTGTTAATTCAAAATTAACATAGATGGGCGGCTGTTTCCATGGTAGGAATACCCTATTTCAGCTGCCGGCTGAAGCCGTTAATCCCAAATTCCCGATATGTCATCTTAAAATGTTATAATTTTGTGGTACCTGTAATGATGTAAGCCGTGTTCTGCAAGAAGCGTCCTGCAATCGGTGTTATCCATTCTAAAAAAATAAACATGCGTATAGGAATAGTATGTTACCCTACTTATGGGGGTAGTGGCGTACTGGCAACAGAACTTGGAAAGGCCCTGGCGGACAAAGGGCATATGGTACATTTTATCACGTATCAGCAACCTGTAAGGCTGAATGCCTTCCATGCCAATATATATTATCACGAGGTGCAGGTACCTACCTACCCTCTTTTTGACTTCCCTCCCTACGAATCGGCGTTGAGTAGTACCATGGTGGATGTAATTCTCAATCAGCAGCTGGATCTGCTGCATGTGCATTATGCTATTCCACATGCGTCTACTGCTTACCTCGCTAAGCAGATTGTGAGTAAAACGGGTCGTGTGGTACCGTTTATCACTACACTTCATGGTACGGATATTACCCTTGTGGGCAAGGATAAGACTTATGCACCGGTGGTGACGTTTTCTATTAATGAGTCTGACGCGATTACGGCGGTGTCTCATAACCTGAGGGAGGAGACGTATAAATATTTTCAGATAGAGAAAGATATTGAGGTGATTTACAACTTTGTTGATACTGAGCGGTTTAAGCGTCGGGAAGCGGAGTTGAAGCACTTCAGGGATGCGATTGCGCCGAATGGCGAGAGAGTGTTGCTGCATGTGTCGAACTTCAGGAAGGTGAAGCGGGTGCCGGATGTGATCAAGGTGTTTGCACAGGTGAGGGAGCAGGTGCCGGCTAAATTGTTGTTGGTAGGTGATGGTCCTGACAGGCCGGCGATTGAGTGTATGTGTAGGGAGATGGGGTTGTGTAATGATGTGAGGTTTGTGGGTAAACAGGAGCAATTGGAGGATGTGATGTCGATTTCAGATCTGTTTTTGCTGCCTTCGGATTATGAGAGTTTTGGGCTGGCGGCGCTGGAGGCGATGGCGGCAGAGGTGCCGGTGATTTCTTCTAATGCGGGAGGGCTGCCGGAGGTGAATATACATGGGGAGACGGGGTATTTGAGTGCTGTGGGGGATGTGGATAGTATGGCGAAGCATGCGATTGAGTTGCTGAAGGATGAGAAGGAGTTGGCGAGATTGAGGCGGGGGGCGTTGGAGCAGGCGCAGCGGTTTCATATTAGTAATGTGATACCGCAGTATGAGGCGTTGTATGAGGAGGTGATAAACAGGTCGCTGGTAGAAGCAAAATAATAGCCAGGAATTGTGGTCAAAAGCTTCGCTTTTGACCAGTTTTGGGTGGCAAAAAGAGGAAGGAGGCGGTCTGACGACTGCCTCCTTCCTCTTTGGGTTAAATGAATAGGGCGGGCTGAAACAGCCCGCCCTATTCATTTTGGTTTAACTAAAGAGGGTCGGTCTTATGACCGGCCCTCTTTAGTTCTTTATTTTCTTCTGATCCAGGATTCAGGGTTTTGTCTTACTACCCCTTTATAGATCTGTAATTCTACTTCACCTAAGTTTTCAAGTTCATTTATACCGGCGGTACCTATCACCTGTCCTGTGGTTACTTTATCACCTGATTTTACGTTTACGGATTGCAGACGTGCATAGTTGGTAAAATACTGACCATGCCGGATGATGACGAGCGATCCACCACCAGGAATGACTGCCACCTTTCTGACTTCGCCGGTAAAGATTGCTTTGACGGGAGCGCCTTTGGCGGTACCGATGATCACACCATCATTCTCTACGGTGATCCTTTCCATTACAGCGTGTTGCTGGCGGCCAAAGTGACCAATTACGTTTCCGGAGGTTACTGGCCATGGTAATTTACCACGGTTACTTTCAAAGCTTTCTGACAATGCCAGGGCTTCTGGTGTGGCTTCGAGGACGTTTTCAGTACGTACTGGTTTATCGTCATCTGCCGGTGCTGGCGGCGGGGTCTTCACCACTTCTGGCTTAGGCTCTGGTGCCGCAGGCTTTGGTTCAGGCGTATTTTTAGCTGTATTATCGGCGGCCTTGTTGGCTGCAGCTGCTGCGGCGGCCGCAGCGGCGGCTTTACGGGCAGCTTCTTCACGACGTTTCTTCTCTTCGACTGCTTTACGTTTTGCCAGGGCTTCCTCTTCTGCCTTTTTACGTTCCAGTTCTATTTCACGACGGATCACCGCCTGGATAGCAGCCTGTACTTTCTGGGCATCCTTTTTATTCTTATTGATATCCGCTACCAGTTCCTTTTCCCTTCCTTTCAGGCCGGTGAGCACCTCATCCTTTTCCTTTTTATCGGCCTCGAGAATGGTGCGCTGCTCCTGTTCTGTCTTCAGGGAACCAGAGCGTTTTTCTTTCTGTACACGGAGACTTTCAATCTTCTTGTTCAGCAATACCTGGGTAGACAGGATATTGTCTGCCTGACGGCGACGATAATCACGGTATTGTTTCAGGTATTGATAGCGCTTGATCGCGTCGTTGAAAGTCTGAGCAGAAAAAATAAAGTTCAGCATGTCGTACGTACTACGGTTTTTGTAGGCATATACGACCAGCTTTGAGTATTGTGACTTCAGGGTATCCAGGTCTTTTTCCAGGGTCTTGATGTCACGATAAGCTGTATTGATATCTCCGTTAATGAAGTTGATCTCTTCATTGATACTATTGATGAGGCGTGAGCGCAGGGTAATCTTTTCTTTCAGTGCTCTCAGCTGGCTTACGCTTTCCCTGGTAGACTTTTTAGTTTCTTTCAGGGCCTGGTTCGCCTCATCGATCTCTTTCTGCAGCTCTCTTTTTTTATGCTCAAGTTCTTCCCGCGATTGAGTGGGCGCCTGTGCGTAGAGCAAGGCCGGTAGTAATCCTATTGCTAATACTAATGGGAGAAACTTCTTCAGATTCAGCATGATGGTTTTAAAGATAGCTGCAAAATGGCAATTTACAAATTTCATGTACAATACAGCACATTACTGACTATTCCTTTGAATAAGAAGCAGGGATTGTGAATGGATAGCTAACAGGTACGTCAAAATCAACCTTGTTAAATTCCATATTGATCTTTGTCACGCCTTTGGCTTCTACAAAAACGCGGCGCCGGGTTGCAAACTTATGTCCACCCATTGTTTTGTATTCACCATAGGTCAGTTCGCAGGAACGTCCTTTCCCATTGTCTTTATCCATTACCTTGCTCTGTTGCAACACATAGTCATCTGCAAATACGTTGAACAGACTTATAAATACTTCGCTTTCACAACTGAACGAGATCACTGCCGGGGTCTTGACTACCTGGAAGATAGAATCTGTCAGGAAGATCGGATTACCGACAATCATGTCCTGCAAAGTTTTGAAATCGAATGGAATATTGAGAAGATCCTGTGCGTTTTTTATATCGCGCAGGTACACCTTTTTATCCAGTTTGTTCACTGCCCTGAGGCTATCCGGTGTGATGATAGCGCGTGCTACTTCACCAATGATTGGTGCGGATACTGAGATCCAGATCACGCTATCCCTGGTCATGCGGATATTAGCAGTTACTTCAGGAGGTGATTTGGTATCGGATTCATAATCCACTTTCAGTTTGGCTGAAAAGGTATTATAGGCAATTACATTGCTGTGGAGCTTATTCAGCAAATCTTTATTAAAAGCTGTGGCTTCTGCGTTGCTTGCGCTATCAGCTACAGTAGTATGTTTTGAAGTATCTGTTACAGGAAAAGACGTACTCGCTATCTGTCGGGTATGCCTGCATGAAAACAGTCCCGTGCTTACAATACCTAATGTTATCAGTGCTAATGTTTGCTTCATCATGATCTTTTGTTATCCCTTATTCACGTTCTGTTGCCAGTATGTACCGCTTCTCTGCTATTTTGCGGGCAAGGCCAGTAGAGTTAGCGCCTTTTTCCTTTGCCAGGCGCCAGTATTCCAGGGCTTTGTCCACATCGTGGAGGTTGAACAGTATATCGCCATAATGTTCCAGCATACCCGGATTATCTTTTGCCTGCTGCGATTGCAGGGCCTTTTCCATCCATTGCTTTGCCAGTTCGTATCTGCCCATTCTGAACATCACCCAGGCATATGTATCCATGTAATTGATACTTGTCGGTTCCAGTTCCAGCGAATGGCGGGACATCGATTCTGCTTTTTGCAATTGCTCACCTCTCAATGACAGGTAATAGCTGTAGTTGTTCAAGACGGTGGCATCATTCGGTTTCAGCAACAGAGAGCGATCGTAACTGCTGTCTGAATCTTCGTGCTGCCCCGTGGCATGATATGCATCTCCCAACAGGGAATATACATCGGCCTTCATACTCTTGTCCACATTTCCGTTTATCAAAGCCTCGTTGAGTGCTTCGATGGATGCCGGATAATTCTGTAGCAAAAAGTTAGCCACCCCTTGAAAATAGTGCCCCATAAATTCCTTAGGGAAACGCTGAGCGACTACATTACTCACTTTCAGCAAGTTAGCCGCATCATCTTTTCGGCTATAAATCCACATCAGCTGGTACCATACGCTATAACGTGTGGAATCGAGTGACACTGCTTTCCTGTAATCATATAGTGCGCTATCCAGCATATTGGCCTGGGAGTACATATCGGCCTGCAGTGCATAGGCTTTAGCCTCTTCAGGGTGTGCTTCTATAACCAGCTGCGCCAGTTGTAATCCTTCCCTAAGCTTGGTAGTATCTGTCCCCTGCATTTGCAGGTATGGGTATACGTATGAAACCTTTTCGTCAATGCTGTAATCCGGATTGGCAAACGCCCTGGTGAGATAGCTCCAATACTGCATGTGGTCCCCGCTCTTTTTGGCAGTGTTGGCCAGTGCGATCAGTGCTCTGGGGTTAGCAGAGTCCAGCTGCAGACTGCTTTTATACAGGGCAACGGCCTCCTCCTGCCTGTCATTGGCGTTATAAATATCTGCCAGCAGCAGGTAGTACCTTACTTCGCTGGGGTATTGGTTGACTAGTTTGTGAATCTCTTCCGCAGCATCATCTACCCTATCTAATTTAAGCAACAACCGCTCTTTCTGGATAGCCAGTTCTTCTACAAGACCGACTTTCTTTTCCAGTTGGTCAAAGACTGCAAGGGCAGCTTCAGGTTGTTCCGCTTTGGTGAGAAACATCCCTTTGTTGTAAAGATATTCATCATTGTCAGGATATTGAACAGACAGCTTACCATATACGGCAGCTGCACTATCAAACTGACCGGCTATACCAAATGCATCGGCCAGGGTGATCTGGAACCACTTGTTGGTGGTATCCATACTGGCAGCACGCCTGGCAAAACCCAGCGCATACCCAGGATTACGGACTTCGATGAACAGTCTTGACAGCTCGTAATAAGCGGTGGGATTGGTTTTGATAAGGCGCAGGTAATCGGAGAACTGGGTAATAGCAGTACGGTAATCACCTAAGATCTTGGAGCGTTCGGCTGCAAAAAACAAGCTGTCTGCACGCTGCTGCAGGATCGTAGGATCTTTGATATATACAGTTCCACTACTCTTTGCTGTAGTGGACTTGCTACTTTTGCAGGCACTTAAAAAGCCAGCTGCCAACAGTAAAAATAACAACGCACCTGCAAAACGACTCTTGTTTAGCAAGTGGATTGCGCGATGGGTGGCAGTTTCATTCTTTTTAAAAGACCTGTGCATTATTATGATTTTCCGGTGTGTCCAAAACCACCGGCTCCGCGGTCGGTTTCGTTGAGCAGCTCTACGGCTTCCAGTGCAACCTGGATGTAAGGCGCAATGATCATTTGTGCGATCCTTTCTCCGGGTGCAACCACCTGAGGCTCGTTGGACAAATTGATCAGGATGATCTTTATTTCTCCTCTATAATCGGCATCTATTGTACCAGGTGTATTCAGAATAGTCAGGCCCTGTTTGAAGGCCAGGCCACTGCGGGGTCTGATCTGTGCTTCATAACCAGCAGGCAATTCCATAAACAGGCCGGTAGGCACCAGTACCCTTTCGAGGGGTTGCAGCGTGATGGCTGTTTCAAGATTTGCTCTCAGGTCCATACCAGCCGCATCAGCTGTGGCATATGAAGGGAGTGGATTCGCAGATTTGTTAATTATTTTGACTGTAATAGCTGCCATTGAACAAAGATATTATTAATTATCTGGTTTAACGAGTATAAGGCCCCTCCTCCTTCTCCAACAATACGGTCGCATAAGCGACTACGCCTTCTTCACGGCCTACGAATCCCAGCTTTTCAGTGGTAGTAGCTTTGATAGATACCTCTTCAGTAGTCAGTTTCAGGATATTGGCAATTACTTCCTGCATTTGCGGTACATAAGGTTTGATCTTAGGCGCCTGCAGGCAAAGTGTGCTGTCAATATTTACCACCTGGTAGCCTTTCTCAGCAATGAGCTGCTGGGTACGCTGTAACAGGATCTTGCTGTCAATATCTTTGTAAGTATTGTCTGTATCCGGAAAATGAACACCAATATCACCCAGGCTGGCAGCTCCCAGCATCGCATCGCAGATGGCGTGCAGCAGCACATCGGCATCGCTATGGCCCAGGGCTCCCTGGTGGTGAGGCACAAGTACGCCTCCGAGCCAGAAATCTCTTCCTTCCGTCAATTGGTGAAAATCAACACCTAATCCAATTCTCAGTTTGCTCATAGTTGTCTTTATAATAAGTGGTTCTGGGTGCAAATTAAAAATCCCCCGGAAATATCCGAGGGATTTATATATTTTAAAAAAATATTAACTATTTCAGGATCAGCTATCTTACCATGTAGCCTCGTTCCTGTCTGCCTTGAAGCCAAGGTCAAACACAAGCGAGAAGCGGAGTGTATTGGATAACGGATTACGCTGGATACCATTTCCGGAAGGAACCAGGTAAGAAAAGTTCAGACCGAACATATTGTATTTAACACCTATACCGGCAGTTACATACTTACGGTTACCCTTGTTTTTGTTTTCGTAGAAGTAACCGGTACGTACAAAGAACTGATCGTTGTAGGAGTATTCACCACCGGCAGACACACTTACTTCCTGCAATTCTTCTGACATACCGCCGGGTGCATCGCCAAAGGAGGAGAAGATACCGGAGATAACGCTCTTGTTCCTGTAATCGCCATTGCTGTCTGGTGTAGGCACCAGCAGTTTGTTGATATCCAGGGCCAGCATGATCTTGTTCATCTGATCCAGACCGAAGGTGTACGAAGTACCCAGGCCCATGTTGGTAGGAATAAAGTCCTTATTGGTAGCTGAGGATGTGTAGGAGATCTTGGTACCGATATTGGTAAAGGCCGCCCCTAAATTCAAGGTATTTTTCACCCCGTCATCCTTTTCAAAATCTTTGGTATAGAACAGGGACAGATCCGTAGAGAAGGCTGTACCTGGTTTGATCACCTGACCGTTTACGTCGCCGCTGGCCAGGTTCGAATAGATGTAACGCGCAGCGATGGCCACAGAGAAGTGGTCAGACAACTTGCGGGAGTAGCCTGCATCGAGGGCATACTCACGAGGACGGAAATCGGAGGTTGGTGTACCGTTGATGTCCGTAAAATTGATGGTACCGAGGGAGAAGTACCGCAGTGAACCAGACACGGTCTGGAACTCATCCAATTGGTAATAACCTGCTAACGTGGCAAGAAATACATCGTTCACCAGTTCTTTTAACCAGGGAGTGTAGGTAACAGAGATGGCAGATCTTGTAGTCGCAAAAGGCAGTTTAGCCTGGTTCCAGTAGATTGAGTTAGCATCAGGAGACGTGGCAACACCGACATCACCCATAGCACCAGCCCTGGCATCAGGAGAGATACGCAGGAACGGCACCGCTGTGTTGATGGTGTTGGTACGACCATCCAACTGGCCGGTGGTAATTTGTGCTGCGGTTGATAAGCTAAAAAACAGGCAACAGATGAAAATCAGATTTTTTACTGTTACCGTCTTGTTCATGCAATTATACATGCAATAGTGTTTAGAACGAAATGTAAAAATAATTCCAAATTTAGAATAATCATTAACAGGGGCCTGGCTAGGGATTTGCGAATCTAGTCTATTCTTCTGATGCATAGGTCAATATATGATCACTTTTCCACCTAAAATCTTCTTCTTGCCATTAGCATTTACCATGATATTATAGAAATAGATCCCAGGCGACATTTTGGCTCCGGCATCGTTCCTGCCGTCCCAATTCGCCCCTAGATAACGGCTACCCGCTGTATTTATTGTATGGCGGATAGTTTTTATTTGCTGCCCTGCCAGGGTAAAAATCCTGATTGTTACATCAAGGTCTTCGCCCTGCTGATTATGCTCAAGCGTAAATGATGTCTGGTCATGAAAGGGGTTTGGATAGCACCCGGCACTCTGGAAAAGTACCTGCGATGACTGGACCACTTTGAACCGCAACGTGTAAGTATTGGAATTGTTGTAGGTATCCCATACTTTAATTGTCAGAGTATGCGACCCGGCGGTTAACCCATACAGCGGGTAGGTGACTGAACCCGACTGATAGCTATCCGACGAAGCCTCAAAAAAGTTGTTCAGTATATAATACTGGTTGTTGTCTTCATCAAGGGTGGCTACTATATCATGGCCAATTCCAGTTCCCGTGGTATTTATGCCATGAAGGTCGTAAAGCTGTAGGTATAATACCGGGTTTTCACTGGTAATATCTCCGTTGACAAATCCACTTCCATTGAGATAACCACTTATTGTGGGGCCCTGGGTATCAGTATCTGTTTCCGTAGCACTGCCTGTAACCTGGAATGCGGCATACAGGCCTCCTGCTGTGGTCACGCTATCTGTACCAAAGTAGCTGATGCTACCTGCTCCCGTGGTATAGTCAATATCCAGTGGGACTATAAAGGTACCGGAAATCTGGCCATTTTTTATCGTTTGCTGTCCGCTAAATAAAACATGTTGTTGCAGATAATAACTGGTTTTCGTACTTCCGGCATCATTAGCAAGGGTATATTGCGCTGCAGGTTTGTCGTATACGGTAGTATACATTTTACCGTTGTAATCGCTTACGGCATTGCCCTGGGCGTCTTCCACATGTGCTTTGAATATGTATTTTCCCATAGCCTTCATCGTATCAGCCACATTGCCATTTGCATCCAGCAAGGAGTCTGTTACAACATGATATTGAGGAAAGGCAAGTGTGAGTGCGGGATCGCCAAGGAGCTGAAACTTCCTGTTATTGGGAATATCACTGTAAGTGCTGTAGGTCAGGTTCTTAGCCTCCATGGCTGCGGTGCCCAGGGTAGGCATTCTGCCATCGATACCGGGTGCAAGCAGTTTAGTCAGGTAGTTGGCATTCAATACTTTGTTTGAAGCAGCAAATACAGCCCTGGTGGTTGTCATCAGTGCGATGCCACCACCGTTCTCCTGTAGTAAGACCTGCTCACCCAGCGAATTGTAGGCAGGATTGTCGAAAGGTGCAAAGTCGCAGGTAGCGGTAATGAATAATGGTAATTTCGTATTGTTCTTCCACGAGGCAAGGGAGGAAGCATCCATGATCACTTCTTCTGCCAGACGGGAATAATTGCCGTGACCCGTGTAATTCCAGATTAGTGTACCATCATACATATCTTCCGCAATGGCTGTATTCACAGATGGATAACGGCTACCACCAGCATCGGATACTTTTGTATAGGCATCCAGGTAAATCTTGTTGATTCTGCCTGCAGGCCATTGTTGTGTGGTGATGTCGCTCATGCTTTCAGCATCCTGTAAATGCAGGTTATCATCCCCATCGTCTGCCACAAAAGTGATATGTTGTTGCCAGCGGCCGAACCGGGAAGCGTTGTGGTAATTAATTATTTTATTGACTACGACATTGGCTTCGGTAGTGTTCTTAACCGGTAAGCGCCCCACTCCTACTACCATCTGATTCGCCATACCAGCATCATTGATATCATCGGCATCTGAAAGGAAACCAAAGAAATCGTCGGATGGATACGCATAAATAGGATCTATAGAAATGGTGGTTTGCCAGGTAGGGACCAGATTAGTATTGCCGTTAATACGATATTTATAATCATATGAAGCATCACCAAATAATAATACGTATTGCAGTCCTCCCCTGTCATAACACATTTTAATAAAATCACGGATAGCAGTAGGATCAGGATTGCCGGAGGCGAACTCTGTATAGATCTGAGACACATCTACCACCTGTACAGACAGCCCATCATGCGATGTATGCCAGGTAGCCAATCGCTGTGCCTGAGCAGACAAGGTATTGGTTGTGATAATCAGCATATTCACACCACTGATGCCGTGTAAGTCCTGGTTGGCGACAGTACCTATGTACGCGGGTGTGAGTAACCCCTGATTTTCAAAGGCAACATATTCATGTAGAGAAGTGGCTGCACGTGTGAATGATAATGTGCTGCCACTCAGGCTGGTAGTTAGTTGTATAGGGGTAATGGGATCGGTAATATCCCAGATCTTTGTTTGTGCACTGGCGCTTTGTAGTAAGAACTTTGCGGTTTGACCTATTGAGCTGGCATCTCTGAAGAAAAGCGGAGTAGTCGTAGTTAATTGCAAGGGTATTCGTGCATTCAGGTTGATATTATCTAACCAACCAGTAGCACCACTGGCACCCGGGGTAAAGGTAAAATTTATTGCCGCACTGGTACCCGCCGGGGTTGCGGTAAATGTGCCGGAAGTTGTGGTGGCAAATGCTTCGAAGATATTGCCGGTGATGGCGCTGAGTGATAATGAGCCGGCAGTATTGCCATTGATAGCGATATCGAATTTGCTGGTGCCTCCGCTACGTGCTCCTACTCTTGTATTGATACTGAAGGAGGTAGGAGTAAAAGGCAGTGTAAAAGGGATGGTTCTGGTAGTTTGGGTAGTGCTGAAAGCAGGTCCCCACCATTGTTTGCCACTCTGCAACAGGTTCAGACTATCATTTTCATAATAATCATGATAGTCAAAGCTCAGAATGGTACTTGTCGCCGTCGGTGTGGCAGCATCTGTGGCAATACGTTTTCCACCGGTACCTACCTGTAAATAATAATAAGCGGTATCGCTATAAAGATTGAATGTATGGGTGTAAGTGCTACCCTGGTAACTCCAGCTATGAGGGCCGGGGGCATAAAACAGCAGATAATTATCTGTCTGCATCAGGGCTACCTCGGGGAGGTCATCATATCGGGTACTGCCGACAGCCTCTGGTAACATACGACCACCGGTGCCATACAGGCGAATTTCTGCAGAAGTGTTGATACCCATGCTGTTCAGCAGGGTTTTATCGATCTTATAGATCCCTTCCCCAGGGATGGCCAGTTTGTACCAGGTGCCGGAGGCAAGTACAGAATGGTCTGCATGGGGTAATGTACGGGCTGAAGAATGCCCCGGCAACAGCCAGGTCACCATACCTAACAGTATGTAATACAGTCCATAAAATTTCATGCAGGGAATTTGCGCAAACATAATAAAATTACTCTATATTTATTCCCAGAATCGACCAACCAGTAGACGCTGGAACAAGGAAAAATTGCTTACCATATCACAGCAATCCTGAAAACCGTATATTAGTATACCAAAAGGGGAAAACCTTGTGAACAAAAGCAAATCATGGGACGCAGATAATATTAAATTAATACGTATGCCATGCTGCCTTTTAAAATACAAAGCATTGATTTAAAACATGATACGTCTAATTAGAACGCAAAGGCTTACAGATTAATTATTTTTACTATAAAATAAAATGTGCTAAATTTGCGTTTACCATAAATATCAAATAATAAAGTTGAATCGCATGCATAGATTAACCTCTGTCTCATTCCTCTTAGGCGCCAGTGTCATGCTGTCAATGACTGCCTGTAATAAGAATGGCGGCGGGGCCTTCAGTAAAAAGAAGGATAAATCCACCGCTACCGGCTGGAACTATAATGACCCAAAAATGGGTGGTTTCAGTGTGGCAAAAAATAAAGATCAGCAAACTGGCCCTGGTCTTGTATTCGTACAAGGTGGTACCTTTGCCATGGGTGCGACCGAACAGGACGTAATGGCTGACTGGAATAACATTCCACGTCGTATCACTGTATCATCTTTTTATATTGATGAATCAGAGGTAGCCAACATACACTATCGTGAGTATCTGCATTGGTTACGTCGCATGTACAACGAGTCTTTCCCTGCTGTTTATCGTCAGGCACTGCCAGATACCCTGGTATGGCGTAGCGAGCTGGCTTACAACGAGCCGCTGGTAGAGTATTACTTCCGTCACCCGGCCTACAACGATTATCCGGTAGTAGGTGTGAACTGGAAACAAGCTGTTGACTACTGTAAATGGCGTTCTAACCGTGTGAATGAAAAGCTGCTGATCGAAAAAGGACTGCTGTCTAAAACAGATATGAACAATCAGGCCGATGACAATACATTCGATACCAAGTCTTACACGGCTGGTCTGTACGAAGGTATTCCCGGCAAGATGACTAAACAAACCAAAGAACAGTTCAGAAACTCGGATGGTTCTCCGCGTACTGCTCAGTTCGAGGATGGTGTAATGTTACCTAACTACCGTCTCCCAACAGAAGCTGAGTGGGAATATGCGGCACTGGGTTACATTGGCCAGAACCCTGGTCCTTCCAAGAAAGAAGGTAAACGTGGTGAGGAGTTGATCATGAACAAACAGGTGTATTCCTGGGGTACCAACAACAGTGGTTTGAGAGATATCCGCCGTGGTGCATGGCAAGGTCAGTTCCTGGCGAACTTCAAGCGTGGTTCTGGTGATAACATGGGTATGGCCGGTGGTCTGAATGACCGTGCGTCTATTCCTGGTCCGATCACTGCTTACTTCCCGAATACTTTCGGTATCTATAATATGTCTGGTAACGTGAGCGAGTGGGTATTGGACGTTTATCGTCCGCTGAACCCAATCGACGGTGATGACTTCAACTACTTCCGTGGTAACAAGTTCCAGACTACTTATATGAATGGTGAGAATGAGCCTGAAAAGGATAGCCTGGGTCACCTGAAAATGCGTGATGTAACGGATGAGGAAAGTGCTAACCGTCTGAACTACCAGAAAGGTGATGTGATCAACTATCTGGATGGTGATACCCTGTCACAGGTTGAGTATGGTTATGGTGTAACTTCCCTGATCAATGATAAATCTCACGTGGTAAAAGGTGGTAGCTGGAATGACAGAGCTTATTGGTTGTCTCCTGGTACACGTCGTTACATGCAGGAAGATATGGCGACTAATACAGTAGGTTTCCGTTGTGCAATGGACCGTGTAGGTAGCCCTGAGGGTAATAAGTTTAAGACAGGTAACCTGTTTAAGAAACAACGTCAGAAGAGATAGTTTCAACTTATAAATAAATAAAAGAGGCGCGGTCGAATGACCGCGCCTCTTTTATTTACGCGCAAAAACAAACCCTGATCGCTTAGCGATCAGGGTTTGTTTTTGGCATGCGGCTCCTGCGGAGGCCCTGAATGCAAATTACTTATTTCCAGATTTCGAGAATTTCTTCTGTGTGATTCTTTGTATCTGGTTTGGAAATGATCTTATCAATCACACCGTTTTCATTAATAAGGAAAGTCGTCCTATGCGTTCCATCATATACCTTCCCCATAAACTTCTTTTCCCCCCATACACCATACTGCTCCACGATCTTCTTATCCTCATCAGCTAATAAAGGAAACGGCAGTTCATACTTCTCTGCAAATTTCTGATGGCTCTTTTCACCATCTGTACTTACACCGACCACTGCATATCCTTTCTGCAATAAAGCTGTGTAATTATCACGAAGGTTGCAGGCCTGTGCCGTACATCCAGGCGTCATATCTTTTGGATAGAAATACAGTATTACTTTCTTTCCTTTCAGGTCAGACAGGGAAACCATATTCCCTGACTGGTCTACCCCTTTAAATATGGGGGCTTTATCTCCTTCTTTCAAATGTGTCATCTTGTAAATTTAAATGTATACACCGATGCATTACCGGCCAAATCTGTAACAGTTAATGTCAGCATATGGTTGCCTGCAGGGCAGTGATTATCGAAGTTATATGTCAGCACATTGCTACGACGGGAGAACATCAGCCACTTGCCATCCAGTTCAGCACGGTAACTCTTAATACCATTTGCATCGCTCATAGCAAAAGATAGTTTAGTTGCTGCGGACAGTTTTGCTCCACTCTTTAACCCACCGATGATCGTAATCTTAGGTGCAATTGTATCTACTGCCAGACGGAAGGTACCGAACTCCCTGAACTTACCTACATACCAGCCATTATCTATGGTCGTACCGGTGATGGTTTCACCCAAACCTTCTCTTACCATTACCACTTTGTTCGCCAGGTTGGCGGGCAGTGGTTTTTCTGGTTTCAGACGGAGGTTGAAAGGTGTGTGTACAGGCACCAGTGGCGTGTGCAGGCGGTAAGAAGAGAAGCCACTCTTACCATCCAGTTCTGCATAGTTGAAGCAGATCTTGTCGTACAGCGCTGTTTCATCCAGATAGAATTCCACCTGGTTGTTTTCAAAGATATTCCTTGACTCTGCATACATGGTATTTGCACAGGAAGATTCCTTATCTGACTCACCATTCTGCTGGAGCGTTACTTTTACTACACTGGTATTGCCATAGGCATCCTTTACCTGCAGCTTTACAGGGTGTGGCTTGCCATCGGACAGGTCCAGTACACCATCTCCCTGCATATCCTTGTAAATGCTCAGTTTATTGCCTGGCAGGGTGAATAACAGCTGTACCCATGGGCCACCGCTTTTCTTCGTTTTGTAGTCTATATGTGCATTGATGTACAGTGACTCGTCAAAACCGATATTATCGATGGTGAAGCTGGTATTGGGTACATCTTCGTCGAATAATACCACCTGGTAAATACCATAGGTATTTGGCGCTGTAGGACTCATTTTATCTACCGCAGTCAAACCCAATCCTATGCTGGCGGCTTTTACTTTTACCACCGGGGCGGTAGTCACATATTCACCGCCTACTTTCTTTACAGGCAGTATAATGGGGGATTGATCATAGATACTCCGTTCCATATCGTAAATCGCAATGCGGGATACGACAGGCGCGGTGGCATCTGCTATGTCGAAACCGAATAATAACGGATTCAGTCCGTGTTCTGTCTGGGTGCTTCTGATCTCGAAATGCACATGTGGACCTGCTGAACCACCGGTATTACCACTCCATGCAATCAAATCCCCTTTCTTTACAGGAAACCTGCCAGCGGGGATCTTCAGATCCTGTACCCAGCTTTCTGCGGAATATTGCTGCTGCTTTACGTATTCTTCCAGAGCGGGGAAGAAACGGTTCAGGTGACCATATACGGTAGTATACCCATTGGGGTGGGTGATATAGACTACATTGCCATACCCGGTGTGGGATACGCCTATGCGGCTTACATAACCATCTGCAGCGGCATGTACCAGCAGGTTTTCCCTTTGCTGGGTTTTGATGTCAAGCCCCGCGTGGAAGTGGTTAGGGCGGAGCTCGCCAAAATTACCTGCCAGTTGGATAGGTATATCCAGTGGATTGCGGAAGTACCCACGAGGATAGTTCTTCTCTGGTAATTGCGCATGTAACAGCTGCGGCAGGAGGAAACAAAGTCCAAGGATTCGTTTGATCATGTTACAAAAATACGGAGTCTGCGAAAAGAATGGCCTTTAGCTGGCCTATCCAAATGAAAAAAGTAAAAGTTTATATTTGTAATACATGACTTCAGTACTAACAGGCGATAAAATTAGACAGCTATTGATCCACATAGCCGGCTGCGTTACCTTCCTGGCGCTGCCGATTGTTTTTTCTCCTGATGCCAACAATCTATACGACCTGCTGCGGTTTCCGCCAGCTATGAAGGACTTTATCGTATATGTCCTGCTACTGCTATTCTTTTACTTCAATTTCTTCTGGCTCATACCTACTTTTTACTTCCGCAGGAAGTATGTTAGCTTTTTTGCACTGGCTATTATTTGCTTTGGGTTGATTGTATTACTACCCAATGCACTGATAGTGGGTGATAATGTGTTTCATCAACGGCCACAGGGAATGCCTCCTCTCCCGCCTGAATTCAGCCATTTTAGCAACCGTCCTGAGCCGCATAAACATTCCTTATTGATAGACATGGGGCACCAGATCTTCCTTTTTCTGGCCGTCTTATTTTTCTCTCTGATCCTGAAAATCCGTAACCGATGGAAACAGGCAGAACAGGAGAAACTCAATGCGGAACTGTCTTACCTGAAAGCACAGATCAATCCTCATTTCCTTTTCAATGTGCTCAATAGCATCTACTCACTGGCTGTGGTAAAATCTGATGAAACACCGACTGCCGTGGTCAAACTATCCGGCATGATGCGGTATGTGCTTAACGATGCCGGTCATCACATGGTACCTCTTTCAAGAGAGATTGATTATATATGCGACTACATCGAGTTACAGCGTATCCGTTTCGGCACTTCCCTCCCACTTGCATTTACCGTGAATGGTGCACCTTCCGGCCAGCTGATTGCGCCGCTGATACTGATTTCATTTTTGGAAAATGCCTTCAAATATGGCATCAATGCCTCTGAAAATGCGGATATCAAAATCGACATTGCCATCGGGAAGCAACTATTAAAATTTCATGTATTCAACAAAAAAGTTGCTTTCAATGACATCCCTGCTGCCAGCAGCGGACTGGGGATAGAGAATACCAGGAAACGCCTGGAACTCCTGTATCCCGGCAGGCATACACTGGATATTACAGATGCTGCCGATCACTTTTCCGTTTCACTTTCATTGCAACTCTTATGATCATACAAGCTATTGCCATAGATGATGAATTGCCGGCACTGACCCTGATCTCAAACTTCTGTGAGCGCATCGATTTCGTGCGGCTGCAACACACGTTCAACAAACCGGAAGAAGCCCTGCAATACATCTCTCAATCTCCTGTAGATCTGCTATTTCTTGATATCAACATGCCTTCCATTCCAGGCACTGATCTATATAAATCTATTACCCAGCAACCGATGGTGATCTTCACCACTGCACATAGTGAATATGCTGTAGAGGGATTTAACCTGAATGCAGTGGATTACCTGTTGAAACCCTTTACCTTCGAGCGTTTTCAACAGGCCGTACAAAAAGCACAGGCCCAGCTAAAATACCAGCAAAGTTTACAGAAAAATGATCAGCAACAACTGGTATTACGTGTGGATTATGGGTTAACAAGAATTGACCTGAAGGATATATTGTTTATTGAAGGTTTGGATGACTATCTGAAAATCCATCTCCTCAATCAGCCAGCACTCGTGATCCGCATGACGATGAAAGTAATGCTGGAAAAACTACCTGCACATGCCTTTGTAAGGGTACACCGATCGTACATTGTATCCTTATCAAAAATTGACCAGGTCAGGAATAAAACGATATTGATCGGCACCCAGGAAATCCCCATTGGCAGCAGTTACGAAGCGAACTTTCACACATGGTTTAAATAGAAAAAGGCGCATCTTCCGACACGCCTTTTCAATTTTTTCTATATACAGATTACTTAGTTTCTCCTAATGTATGTGGCTTAGGATATTTAAATAAAATACTTGTCAGAATTGGTACTAAGAAGATGCTTACTGTGATGATAGAAGTGGCCCAGTCAGCTTCATGGCTACCCAGGAAAGTTGCAAATGCATTGCCTTCGAAGAAGTGCTCATACACCGCCAGCAGCAGTTTGATACCCAGTACGCCGATCACGAGGAAAGCGGCAGTTTCCAGGAAAGGATATTTCTCCATCAGTCTTACAAAACCCTGTGCTACAAACCGCATAGCCAGGATACCGATAAATACACCAGTCCATACCAGAACGATATTTTTGCTGAATGCCACAGCGGCAAATACGTTGTCCAGAGAAAAAGCCAGGTCCATTACTTCTACTACAGCTACAGTTGCCCAGAATGGGCCCATCCAGCCGATAGTATGTTTGTAAAACCAGTTTTGTGTTTTATCTACAGATTCAGGTTCTTCATTTGATTCGGCCTGTCTTTTCTTAGCAGCCTTTTCTTTAAAGTAATTAATAGTCAGGTACAACAGGTACAAACCACCAATTGGTTTCAGCCACCAGAACTGAATGAGGAAAGCGGCAAATGCCAGGCAGATACCACGGAATACGTAAGCCCCGATGATACCATATTTTAATGCTCTGTTACGATCGTCTTTAGGGAGGTCCATTACCATTGTCGCCAGTACTGCGGCGTTATCCACAGATAGCAGGCTTTCGATAATGATCAGGTTCCCGATAACTAATAAGGAAGGGATGGGATTATTAATGATCTCCTGGATAAATTCAGTCATGTTGCAAGTCGGTTTAAAATTTCTCTTTAGGTTTGTAAAACTAACAGGTTTCTGCCATCCGTACAAGTGTTCCAAAAAAATCGCTGATACCAGCGCGGCATCAGCGATTATTCTGAATATTATATGATCCGGTTATTATCCGGCATAACGGTCTACGTATTCCTGCAGGCCGCCGCGCTGACCAGCGCCGACAGCTTCGAAACGCCATTTATTTTCACGTTTATAAATACGGCCGAACTCTACTGCTGTTTCTATAGAGAAATCTTCTCCCAGCTCATAGCGCAGGATCTCCTGGTTGGTGTTTGCATCAAATATCCTGATAAAGCTGTTGCGTACCTGTCCGAAGTTTTGCTTGCGGCCGGCAGCATCGTGGATAGTTACCACAACACACAGTTCCCTGATAGCAGGGTTGATGATGGACAGATCTACCGTTAGGGTTTCATCATCTCCATCGCCAGCACCAGTCCGATTGTCTCCGGAGTGCTTTACCGACTTATCCGGCGATTCCAGGTTATTGTAAAATACAAAATATTCATCAGCAGGTATCTTCCTGTTATCTCCCAGCATGAATACAGAAGCATCCAGGTCAAACTCAGCCCCGGAGTGCGATTCATTTACATCCCAGCCCAGTCCGATGGTGAATTTCGGTAATGCCAGGTCTGCTCTTTCACCTTTTTGCAGATTGATTGCCATAGTGCATTTTATTTTGCATGATCAAAGGCCGCCAGTTGTAATAGCTGATCCAGCGGTTGCTTATCAATTGTTGTCAATGAGGCCGTCATTCCAGCGGTTGTAGCCCCTTCTACATCTGCCAGTGGATTATCGCCCAGGTGCCATATCTGGGCAGGCGATAACCCTGCACCATGCAGGTAGCGGGTTTTTTCCAGGAGTTGTGCAAAGAAATGTGGCGCTGGTTTGGAATGCCCAATTTCATCTGAATACAACTGGAAGGAGAAATATTGCTCCCATCCAAACTGCTGCATTACCCTGCGCAATGCCGGGCCCTGTATAAAACCGGTATTGCTCAGTAAGCTGATGGTTCGGCCAGTGGCCCTGATACCGTCGAACAGTGTATGCAGATTATTGTATAACGGTACGGGCGGATAATGAAAGAACAATTCTTCCAGCGCTGTATAGCAACCTAATAATTGTTTTTCTGTGATTCCTTTTACTTCTCTGCCCAGTTTATGCAGGCATAACAGGTATATTTCAAAGGTGTGCACATTCCTGCCCGTCACTTCATTCATATTATTCACCAGCACATCTACTTCCCGCATCGCTGTTTCCACGGTAGCCGGGGAATGCTCGTCCAGCCGGAAGTATTTACGGAATCCGGCAGCCCGCAATTCCTTGTAGGCAGGATTAGAACGGATGAGGGTCATCCATACATCCAGCGAGATGTGCCTGATATTTTCTATCGCGATCAATACACATAATTTTTCAGGATTTCCACAAAGCTATCATTCGGCTTTGGTTCACCCAGTGCCCTGAACTTCCAGGTACCGTCTTTACGATATACTTCGGCGAAGATCATTCCCTGCATATTATTATACGCTGCATCGCCGGAAAGGCTGAAGCGGGCAATCTCTTTACCGTTTTTGTCTACCGCCCGGATGAATGCGTTATCTACCATACCGAAGTGTTGATTGCGCTGACGGCCCTGGTAGATGGTAACGAGGAAAAGGATCCTGTCATACTTCTGATCCAGGCTGTCAAGTTTTACGATGATCTGTTCATCGTCTCCATCTCCGGCGCCGGTACGGTTATCGCCAGTGAGCCAGATATGTCCTGAAGGGTGCTGCTGGCTGTTGAAGAAGATCACATCGCCCTGGTGGAGGCTGATGTTGCGACCATCATTTGTTCTCATTGTCCTGCCAAGATCTGCTACTTTTCCGTTCTTATCGAGCAGAAATGCGATTGCATCCAGATCATATTCAGCTTCTTTATTACCACCTAATAATTTCCCCAGAAAGCCGCCACTGCCGGATTTGCGGATATCCCATCCCAATCCTATTGTGACAGCAGACAGATCGAAGCTTTCACCTTTGTCATTCTTGCGCAGGTCAATGGTTTGTCCCTTTACTAAATTTATTGCCATTTTAAATCCCGGGTTGTTAGATTATACAATGTGCCCGTGAATATAAAGCATTCGCAGGTATTTTATGTTTATGTTAGGTTAAAATGGGGTGATACAAATTATTAAATTCCGTACTTTAGCCCCGCCAAACCGGAAAAACCTAATGTCAATCACAGTCAAACAACTCAGCAAAGTCTACGGAGAGCAACAAGCAGTCAGCGATATTTCCTTTACGCTGGGTAAGGGAGAGGTAGTTGGTTTTCTGGGACCCAATGGTGCGGGCAAAAGTACGACCATGAAGATGCTCACGGGTTATGTACCCATCACCAGTGGTGAAGCTACTGTATGTGGGTTCAATGTGGCGACGCATCCGCTGGAAGTTCGTAAACGGGTAGGTTACCTGCCTGAATCCAATCCTGTATACCTGGATATGTATATCCGGGAGTTCCTGGGCTTTATGGCGCAGGTACACAATCTGGGCAGCAATAGCAAGCGCAGGATTGAAGAAATCATTGAACTGACGGGATTGACACCGGAAGTAAGTAAAAAAATACAGTCACTTTCCAAAGGATACAAGCAGCGTGTGGGTCTGGCCCAGGCACTGATCCATGATCCGGAGGTGCTGATCCTGGACGAACCCACTAACGGTTTTGACCCCAACCAGCTGGATGTGATCCGGGATGTGGTAAGGAACCTGGGAAAAGAAAAGACCATCGTACTCAGTACCCACATCATGCAGGAAGTAGAGGCGATGTGTAACAGGGTCATCATTATCAATAAGGGAAAAATAGTGGCTGACGATTCATTGGCCAATTTGCAACAAGGAGGTGACGATAATGGTTATATACAAGTGAGCTTTGGTGGCCAGGGGCCGGATGAGCCAGAGTTATTGTCAATAGGCGGTGTGACTCACGTCAGGCAGACAGATGCCCAAAGCTGGCAGTTGTATACCAATGATCTGGAAATTGTGCGAAAAAACCTACTACAATTTGCTTTGATAAATAACAGGAACATACTTTCTTTGCAGAGCAATTCTCAAAGTCTGGAAACTATCTTCAGGGAATTGACGAATAAAATTTAAAACAATTTATAACAATGAGTACCATTTCAGCAATCCATGCCAGGCAAATTCTTGATAGCCGTGGTAATCCGACAGTAGAGGTAGATGTAACAACAGAAGACGGTAACTTTGGCCGTGCCGCTGTACCTTCAGGTGCTTCCACTGGTAAGCACGAAGCGGTAGAGCTGCGTGACAATGATAAATCGGTTTATATGGGTAAGGGCGTTCTGCAGGCTGTAGCCAACATCAACGACATTATCGCTGAAGAACTGATAGGATGGGAAGTATCTGACCAGGCCGGTATCGATAAATATCTGATCGAACTGGATGGTACTGAAAATAAAGGTAAACTGGGTGCAAACGCTACCCTGGCTGTATCTATGGCTGTTGCGAAAGCTGCTGCTGAACAGGCTGAACTGCCTTTGTACCGTTACCTGGGTGGTGTAAATGCTGTTACCCTGCCAGTTCCTCTGATGAACATCATCAACGGTGGTGTACATGCTGACAATAAGATTGATTTTCAGGAGTTTATGATCGTTCCTTTCGGCGCACCTTCTTTCTCTGAAGCACTGCGTTGGGGTACTGAAATCTTCCACCACCTGAAGTCTGTACTGAAAAAGAAAGGTTACAGTACTAACGTAGGTGATGAAGGTGGTTTCGCTCCGGATATCCAGAGCAACGAAGAAGCTATCGAAACTGTACTGCTGGCTATCGAAGCTGCTGGTTACAAACCAGGTGAGCAGATCGGTATCGCACTGGATGCTGCAAGCAGCGAAATGTTTAACGACGCTGATAAAACTTACAAATTCTACAAGAGCTCAGGCAAAGTGATCACCAGCGATGAAATGGTTGCTTACTGGGCTGAGTGGTGCAAAAAATATCCAATCGTTTCTATCGAAGACGGTATGGCTGAAGATGATTGGGAAGGTTGGAAAAAACTGACTGAAGCTGTAGGTGCTAATGTACAGCTGGTTGGTGACGATCTGTTCGTAACTAACGTAAAACGTCTGAAAACAGGTATCGACGAGTCTATCGCTAACAGCATCCTGATCAAGGTAAACCAGATCGGTACTGTTACTGAAACTATCGATGCAGTAAACATGGCACACAAAGCTGGTTTCACTTCTATCATGAGCCACCGTTCCGGCGAAACTGAAGACGTTACCATCGCTGACCTGGCTGTTGCCCTGAACTGCGGTCAGATCAAAACCGGTTCTGCTTCCCGTACTGATCGTATGGCGAAATACAACCAGTTACTGCGTATCGAAGAAGAATTGGATACTACGGCTTATTTTCCGGGAAAATCCATTAAATTTGGTAAGAAGTAATCATTCACAAATTGGAGTTCGTGCAAGTGAATAATTTATTTTAACTGCCGAGTTTTCATTAGTGGTCAATATTCCGGGTTTTGATTTACGTCAAAACCCGGATTTTTTTTGGGTATGGCATGAATTCTGTACCTTTCCACCCGATATGTTATCTAAATTAAAGTCCATAAAGATCCCTGCATATATGCGAAATAAATATTTCGTATCAGCAGCGGCATTCGTAATATGGCTGGCATTTATTGATAGCAAAAACTTCATCTCCCAGTACGAACTCACCTCCGAAGTGAATAAACTGGAAGAACAGAAAGCTTTCTTCAGCGAAGAAATTGTTAAAACCCGCAAAGAACAGGAAGAATTATTGTCCAGCCCTGACAAACTGGAAAAGTTTGCCCGTGAAAAATACCTCATGAAAAAGGACGATGAGGACCTTTTCATCTTCACTGAGGAAGAATAACAGCCCCTTCTGTTCAAATCCTCGTTTATCAAGCATTTCTCCTCTACCGCCCATCCTTTCCTTATCATATCTTTCGAAATATTTCGTTTATTTTGACAATACATTTTGCATAATCTCCGTTATACTGTTATGAATTAATCATTTGTATTAAAACTTATTTGCATGGGGAATTCTACACATCTATTTTCTACTTTTCTTTCTGTAACTGATAGCGCAAATAAATTGCACAAAATGGATAATCAAGATCCTGAACTTTCCCGCGAAGAACAAAACTGCCTGAACCAAACCCGCAAAGCGCTGGACACTATTATTTATTCACCAAGACCTGAGACTATCAGAGCGATTGCAGAATACGCGAAGAAGACCCAGCCGACTAAGTAAGGAGCCCTTTCAGCACTCACATTTTTGAGAACTTTTTTGCCCTACCTTTACAGGTATGACAAAGAAAGAACGCTTTGCCTTTGTATTAAATTATTTTGAGCAACATGCTCCTA
The DNA here is from genome assembly GCF_034274695.1 of Chitinophaga sp. LS1. Taxonomy (NCBI): domain Bacteria; kingdom Pseudomonadati; phylum Bacteroidota; class Chitinophagia; order Chitinophagales; family Chitinophagaceae; genus Chitinophaga; species Chitinophaga sp. LS1. Next base: position 2,434,385 of record NZ_CP128362.1, on the reverse strand, counting down.
ATGCGGAGACGGAACTGCTCTATGATAATCCTTATCAATTACTGGTGGCCGTCATCCTGTCTGCGCAATGCACAGATAAAAGGGTGAATATGACCACACCGGCAATCTTTAAAAAGTACCCGGATGCGGAAAGTTTGAGCCACGCCACATTTGATGAGCTATTTCCGCTGATCCGCAGTATCAGCTATCCCAATAACAAGACGAAACATCTGATCGGGATGGCACAGATGCTCATGGAAGACTTCAATGGGGAGATACCTGATTCAGTATCAGAACTGGTCAAGCTACCAGGGGTGGGACGAAAGACAGCCAATGTCATTACTTCTGTTATACATCATCAGCCTAATATGGCTGTTGATACCCATGTGTTCCGGGTATCGGCACGCATCGGGTTGACGACGAACGCCAAAACACCTTTGCAGACAGAGTTGCAATTGCTGAAATATATTCCTGAAGAGAAAGTTCATATCGCTCATCACTGGCTCATTCTGCATGGCCGGTACATCTGCGTGGCCAGAAGCCCCAGGTGTGGGGAATGTGGCATCAGGCCTGTCTGTAAGTACTACAAGACGCTGGTAAAAGCACAATAATCTATGCAAAGTCCTTTTCTATCAGCAGAATGGCGCAATCTGCTCATGATCAATTTTCAGGCAGATCCGGCTGTATTGCAGCGCTATGTACCTTATCGCACCGAACTGGATACGTGGAATGACATACATTATGTAAGTCTTGTGGGGTTTATGTTTCAAAATACGAAAGTACTTGGCTTGTCAATTCCATTTCACAGGCATTTTGAAGAGGTGAATCTGCGGTTTTACGTGAGGTATAAGGATGGGCAGGCATGGAAGAGAGGCGTGGTTTTTATTAAGGAACTGGTGCCTAAGCATGCGATTACATTTGTAGCTAATACTATTTATAAAGAGAAATATGCCACACATGCCATGCGGCATAGATGGAAACATACTGAGGAGGAGCTGGAAGTGAGTTATGAATGGAAGGTGGGTGCCCACTGGAATCATCTCACAGCAAAAGCAGATGCGGCGCCATTGCCTATTACTCCGGGTAGCGAAGCAGCATTTATTACAGATCATTACTGGGGATATACCCATATGGGCGCTGATAAGACCGGGGAATACCAGGTGACGCATCCACAGTGGAGAACGCATAGTATGATTGATTATAGTTATCAGGTGGATACAGTTGCATTGTATGGAGATGAGTTTGTGCCTATGCTGAGTCAGCAGCCGATATCGGCTTTGCTGGCGGAGGGGTCGGAAATTACGGTGCTACCGAAAAGGATTTTATAATTAAAGATGACCGGGTGTTTATCTAAAAAGCCCGTTTTTCATACCCTATTGGAATTTCGGTTTTATTTTACTTATCTTATACGGGCAAAGTTATCGTCATTGTTAAGTATAAAATCGTTATGAAAGCAAGTACCAGTATCCGGCTATCCGTTATGATGTTCCTTGAGTTTTTTATCTGGGGGGCATGGTTTGTTACATTAGGAACATATTTGAGTGCGAACCTTCATGCAGATGGTATCGCCACTGCCAATGTATTCTCCACACAGTCATACGGCGCTATTATCGCTCCTTTTATCATCGGTATGATTGCCGATAAGTTCTTTAATGCTGAGCGCATCCTTGGCGTACTGCACCTTGCAGGCGCTGTGCTGATGTTCCAGATGTTTCGTGCCGAAGATGTAAGCGTATTCTATCCGTATGTGTTTGCTTACATGGTACTCTTTATGCCCACACTCGCACTGGTGAATTCCGTTTCTTTCCGCCAGATGAAAAATCCTGAAAAAGAATTCTCCGTGATCCGCATGTTCGGTACCATCGGCTGGATTATAGCAGGTGTGCTGGTTTCTGCTTTTGCATGGGATAGTGAAGCTGGTGTAGCTGCAGGATTCATGAAAAACACCTTTGCTATGGCTGGTATCGCGTCTGTGATCCTGGGTTTCTACAGCTTTAGTCTGCCAAAGACGCCACCGATAAAAGACAAAAACCAGAAAGAAAGTATTGGTGAAATTTTAGGTCTCGACGCCATCCGCTTATTGAAGAATGGCAACTTCCTCATTTTCTTTATTTCTTCTATCCTCATTTGTATTCCGCTGGCGTTTTATTACCAGAATGCACACCGTTTCTTCGAAGAAATGAAAATGCCACATGTAACGGTGATGATGACCATTGGTCAGTTGTCAGAAACATTCCTGATCCTGCTGATCCCGGTCTTCTTCAAGAAATATGGTTTCAAAAAGACGATCATGGCTGGTATGCTGGCATGGGCCATCCGTTATGTATTGTTCGCATATGGTGATGCAAATGATCTGTTGTTTATGCTGATCATCGGTATTGCACTGCATGGTATCTGTTATGACTTCTTCTTCGTGTCTGGTCAGATCTATACTGATGCACAGGCAGGTGAAAAATATAAGAGTGCCGCACAGGGTCTGATCACGCTTGCTACCTATGGTGTAGGTATGCTGATCGGTTTCTGGGTAGCTGGTCTCATTTCTGATCATTACAAGGATCTGCCTTTAGCTGAATTCTGGCGTAAGGTGTGGATCATTCCTGCTGGTATTGCACTGGTGGTATGCTTCCTCTTCCTCGTATTATTCAAGGAAAAACAAACCAAAACCGCTCTGTAAGTATGCAACGTATTTCTATGTTAGGCTCAGGCTTCATAGGCCGATTTTATGCTGACTCGTTACAGGGGCAGCGTAGCCGTGATAAGATTGTGAGTATTTATTCCCGCAGGGAAGAGAGTGCACAAAAGTTTGCAACAGACTACCAGGTAGCACACTGGACGACCGATATGGAGGCATCTATTGCCCATCCTGACGTGGATGTAGTATGTATTGCATTGCCAAACAATCTCCATGAGGCAGCGGTGTTGCTGTGTTGTAAACATAAAAAAGGCGTGATCTGTACCAAGCCCCTGGGCCGTAATGCAGCAGAAGCCAAACGTATGCTGGAAGCAGTAGAAAAGGCAGGCATCTTCAATGGTTATCTCGAAGATCTTGTATATACACCCAAGTTCCTGAAAGCACTGGATAGTGTGAAGAACGGAGCACTGGGCAGAATACTCTGGGCCAAATCCAGAGAAACACATCCCGGCCCGCACAGCGAATGGTTCTGGGATAAGGAACAAGCCGGCGGTGGTTGTATGCTGGACCTGGGTTGTCACTGCGTGGAAATAGCCCGGTCATTTATCGGCAAAGACATCAAACCTGTAGAGGTGATGTGCTGGGCCGATACACAGGTAAAACCTATCGATGCCGAAGACCATGCCATCGGGTTAGTGAAGTATGAAAATGGCGCTATCGGGCAATTTGAGGTCAGCTGGACTTTCAGAGGTGGTTTGGACCTGCGTGATGAAGTGATGGGTACAGAAGGTACTATCTGGATCAACAATTTCCTGCGTACAGGTTTTGATATGTTCACCACCGGTAAGGGGGCAGACTATGTAGCTGAAAAAGCGGAAAGCAACAGCGGATGGTTATTCCCTGTAGGCGATGAACTGAATGACCTGGGCTACAATCACATGTTCACCGATATGTTCGCAGCCATGGAGCAGCAACGTGCACCACAGGAAACGTTTTACGATGGGTATGTGGTGAATGCTATTCTGGATGCCGCTTATCGCAGTGCCGCTTCTAAATTGTGGGAGCCGGTAAAACTGGAGATATGGAGAGGTCGTGAAAATGTAGGTAAAGACGTTACTCAGCAGGAATACGATTCACAGTATTATCTTGTCAAGGAAGAAATGACGCATTATGGTACGAAGAAAGTGATCCTGAAGGATAAGGTGAGTGGGCAGATCATAGAAAAGGTGATAGACTAAAAATTTATCTGGATATAGACGCAAACCCTGACTGGGTTATAGGCTGTCTTTGTCCTCGTTATAGACTGAATCATTCACTGAATTATAGACTAAAACAATCACTGAGGGTAGCGCACGCTATCCTCAGCTTATTTAAACCCATTCTAAGTTATTTTAACCACCAGCGCTTTTCCAAATGCCTGTGGTATTTCTACTTGTACCAATGTGCCTTTTTCGTATTTATACACGTTTTTTTTGCCCTCTGGCAGGGTCAGCTCATATAATCCATTCCCCAATGATCTGAGTGGCAGGAAGGCGCCTTGCAGCTCCGAAAATATACTGGTGATATGATGAGGTTCGAAGAAGTATAACTCCGCTACCGTATGTACGATATCTGTATTGTTCAACACTGACCGTTCCCCATTGTGATTGATGCTGTAATTCTTTCCATCTCTTTTAGTAATGCTGTACTTATCGTCTCCCTCCTTTCCGGTAGTGCGTTTTGCATTGGCAATCAACAAGATATTGTTATCGTAATCACAGTCGATATTGAGGTTAAACTTAGCAAGGGGTTTCATATCAACGTTGCTCTGGATGGCAATCTTTCTGACAGTTCCTGCTACTTTCTGCACAGCGGTAATGTTGCCAATCACATGACTACCATAGCGAATTTCATAGCTATGCGTTTGTGCGGTTATTTCCAGCATCAGGAATGAAAGTAATAAAGACAGTACGAGGCTTTTCATAATAAACATTTGGCGATAAATGAATATACAAAAAAAATCCTGCCCCGGGGGACAGGATCTTTTGCCAATATATTAGTTAGCTGATTATCATGCCTGCAACAGCTCCTTGATCTTAATCACCAATTCGCCTTTTGTGATAGGCACACCCATGATCTTGTTATAACCCTGTGCATCGATCAGGAATTGCTCACGAATGATTTTGATGAGCTGACCGTTGTTGATTTCAGGAATCAATACTTTATCATAGTTATGCAGGATCTCACCCAGGTTTTTAGGGAACGGGCGCAGGTAGCGGATATGAGCATGCGCTACTTCGTGGCCTTCAGCCAGCAGTTCCAGTACGGCACTCTTGATTGAACCATAGGTAGAACCCCAGCCCAGTACCAGTACTTTACCTTTTTCAGGACCCAGTTCTATTGTCTGAGGAGGAATATGATCTGCGATCTTATCAACTTTTTCCTGGCGGATGCGCACCATTACCTGGTGATTTTCAGGATCGTAGCTCACGTTACCAGTGATGTTCTGTTTTTCCAGACCACCGATACGGTGTTCCAGACCAGGTGTACCAGGTACTGCCCAGGGGCGCACCAGGTTTTCATCACGATGATAAGGGAGATAACTGTCTTCACCTTCTTCCAGTGCTGTTTTGAACTTAACCTGAATTGGTTTCAGGTCGTCTGACTTAGGGAAACGCCATGGCTCAGCACCATTTGCTATATACCCATCACTCAGCAGGATCACGGGTGTCATATGTGCGATGGAGAGACGGAAAGCCTCGTAAGCCACATCAAAACAGTCTGATGGTGTGGATGCGGAGATCACCGGCAGCGGACACTCCCCGTTACGGCCATAATATGCCTGTAAAAGGTCAGATTGTTCAGTTTTGGTAGGTAACCCTGTAGAAGGACCACCACGCTGAATGTTTATGATCAGCAGTGGGATTTCCAGCATTACTGCCAGACCGATGGCTTCACCTTTCAGAGCCATACCCGGGCCGGAGGTGGTAGTTACACCCATGTGGCCACCGTAGGACGCACCGATTGCGGAAGCGATACCTGCGATTTCATCTTCTGCCTGGAATGTGCGGATGCCGAAGTTTTTGTAACGGCTCAGCTCATGCAGGATATCAGATGCTGGTGTAATAGGGTAAGTACCCAGGAACAGGGGCAGGTTTGCCTTCTGACTGGCGGCGATGAGGCCGTAAGACAGGGCGGTGTTACCTGTAATGCTGCGGTAGGTACCGGGTTCCATTCTTGCTTTTTCCACACGGTAGCGGGTGGTAAAGGCTTCTACGGTATCGCCCAGGTTGTAACCTGCTCTCAGCACTTTCAGGTTACTATCTAAGATTTCAGGTTTCTTTCCGAATTTATCGTTGAGGAAGTTTTCAGTGCTTTCCAGGTTACGGTCATACAACCAGTAGAGGAATCCAAGCACGAACATATTTTTGGCCCTGTCCTTCTCTTTCATACCGAGGGTGCTTTCCTTGAGCGCTTCACGCGTCATCTTGGTTACGTCCATGGTATGGAGCTGAAAGTTCACCAGGGAACCGTCTTCGAGAGGGTTTACGCCATCTGGGTAATTGGCGAGGCGCAGGTTTTTTGCATCAAAACCGTCAGTATTTGCGATGATGATACCGCCTTTTTTCAGGGATTTGAGGTTGGCTTTCAACGCTGCTGCGTTCATAACCACCAGTACATCACAGGCATCACCAGGGGTAAATATACGGTTGGAGGAGAAGTGGAGCTGGAAGCCGCTCACACCGGCCAGGGTACCCTGAGGGGCACGGATTTCGGCCGGGAAGTCAGGAAAAGTGCTGAGGTCATTACCTACCAGGGCGGTATTATTGGAGAACTGGGTTCCCGTCAACTGCATACCGTCACCACTATCCCCAGCGAACTTGATCACCACATCTTCTATCTGTTGAACCGAAGTATTTGACATTTAAGATCTTATTTAACGACTGATATTTTTTCAGGCTGTAAATTTAACGATTCGGAGGGTAGTATTTACATGTTTTAAATCATATACTTTCCGGAAGGCTGAATTTTAACAAAAGTACACAAAGTCAGTAGACTTTGTCTTTCCGCCAGCATAGCTAATAGTTATGGCTCATAACTTTTAGTAATAGTAACGGAGTTTAACAGGGAATTCGCAATTGGTTTACGATATTTATGAGTGAAAATCGTAATTTAGCTAACAAATAATTATTATAACATCATGGCATTATTCCAACCCAATAATCCCGTCCTGAATGAAAAGACATTTCAGCAGGCTGCTCTGAAGTCCACGGACAATTCAATGACAGTAAAGGGTACTGCCAACAAGACTGCTTTCCTCTTAGCACTGGTGATCTGTGCTGCTGTTTACTCATGGGGTATCCTCGCAAGAGAGGGTAACTATATTCCTTTCCTGATGATAGGTGGTATCGGTGGTTTTGTACTGGCAATTGTTATTAGCTTTAAGAAAGAATGGGCGCCTTATTTGTCACCTGCTTATGCACTGGCAGAAGGTTTGTTCCTCGGTGTTATTTCCGCAATGTATTCCTCATTGTATGACGGTATTGTACTGCAGGCTGTAGGTCTGACTTTTGGTACTGCTGTCGCAATGCTGGTGCTTTATAGATTGGGTGTGCTGCGTGCGACTGAGAAGTTCCGTGCGATTGTGTATACAGCGACTGCAGGTATTGCAGTGTTTTATCTGATTGCGTTGGTACTGCGTCTGTTCTCTGTAGATATTCCTTTCCTGCATGAGGGTAGTATGATTGGTATTATCTTTTCATTGGTGGTGGTAGCGATTGCTGCGTTGAATCTGATTTTGAATTTTGATATGATTGAGCAGGGAGCTGCACAGGGCATGCCTAAGTGGTTTGAGTGGTATGCAGCGTTTGGTTTGCTGGTGGTGCTGGTTTGGTTGTATCTGGAGATACTGCGACTGCTGTCTAAGTTGAATAGAAGATAGTTTGAACTAAAATAACTGAAAAGAAAACGCTTTTGCCGAAGGTAAAAGCGTTTTCTTTTCAGGGGAGTCGAAGGAGGTTTGCCTGATGGCAAACCTCCTTCGACGTTTATAAAAACCTACTGCTACGTTTAATAAAAACCTCTTTCTACGTTTATAGCAGACTCTTGCAGTTTAGTATAAAGGAATGTTAAACCTCTTCTTACTTGATTTGATTTTTGGCCCGTTGGCATGTTAATTGATTTTAGTTCTACATAACCATATCAATTGAAACGACCATGAAAAAATTAATGTTAGTCCTTGCTATTGCCGTATTCGGTGCGTATGCATTCAGGACAAGTGATGAAGGAAGCATCTCAGGAAAAGTAACTCCTGCAGATGGAGCAAACAATGCATGGGCGATTATGGGAACAGATACTTTGAAGGCGACTGTTAATGATGGAACATTTTCCTTACAACAGGCCAAAGCCGGCACATATACAGTGATAGTTTCTGCCAAAAGTCCATACCAGGATGTGACGATTGCAAATGTGAGAGTGGAAGATGGAAAAGCAACAGATCTCGGAGAAATTAAACTGTCAGAAAAATAATTGAAGATAGCAATAGTTGGTTTTCATAGGGGTTAATCAAAAAGCCGGTTCCATACTTCAGTATGGCCGGCTCCATTTTTTTTAAGGGGCACCTGCCCCGGTCATGGTCGGAAGAAATTTTCTTCCGACTTTTTTATTTTTCCATCACATAGGGGTATCAGCTGTGACAACCGTTATCTATTATATCACAGCAAATTAATTGTCACATATGCAAGCTGTACTCAGGACATTTTCCAGTACTGCCCCTACCTATGCTAGCGGGAATACGGACAAAGGTTATTTTTGTACCATGCCGGAAAATGCTGCATTGCAAAAATTATTACAGGAGAATGAGCAGTTGTTCATGGAAACACTGTTCAGGAGCTGGTTTCCGTTTGTCTGTAAGACAATCTACCGCATTGTACAGGACACTGCTACTGCGGAAGACCTTGCACAGGACGTATTTATTAAGATATGGAACCGTCGGGCTGAACTACAGGATGTTTACTTTAAAGCTTACCTGCACAAAGCCGCGATCAATATGGCATTGGATTATGTTGATAAACAAAAGCGCAGAGGCGTACATATGGAACTAGGTGAACAGCATGAACCAGTACAGGCGGAAAATCCAGGCGCTGGTATGAACCTGCGACAAACTACCCAACATATTCAGCAAGCTGTAGACCGGCTGCCTGAAAAGTGCAGAGAGATCTTTATACTTAGCCGATACGAAGAACTATCATACAAGGAGATTGCCGCTACGCTGAATATCTCTGTAAAAACAGTGGAGAACCAGATGGTGACGGCCTTGAAAAAATTACGTATCTCCCTGCAGGATTATCTGCAGGTAACTATCCTGTTCATAGCAGGAGCGGCGCTTTATCCTTTACTTTTACAATGTTGACATATATGTCTGAGCAAATTGAAAATATTGATACGCTGATCGTACGCTCGCTGGAGAATTCACTCTCCCCTACTGAGCGAACCATGTTGCAAACATGGCTGGATGAAGATGCCACGCATCGTCGTTACTTCGATGAGATCAGGCGTACGTGGACGATCACCGGTGACAACGACACCACATTTATCCCTGATACAGCAGCCAACTGGCAGCGCTTTAGGGAGCGTGTGTATACAACACAGACACCTACATTGCAGGTGGTGAGCAACAGGAAAATGTACCTGCGTATCGCAGCCAGTATTACTGGTATTGCGGTAGCTACCCTACTCTACTTCACCTTGCGTGGACCAAATGAAATCACCACGCTTACGGCCGCTAATGAAAAGACGACTATTACCCTGCCGGATGGTAGTAAGGTTTATATGAATCAAAACAGTCGTTTACGTTATGACAAACAACTGGCTGGTGCAGAAAGAGCGATTCACCTGGAAGGGGAAGCATTTTTTGAGGTAGCGAACCAACCGGGAAGACCATTTGTGGTGTATGCGAATGAAACACAGACGCAGGTATTGGGGACTTCTTTTGACGTTAGGGCATATGCTGCCACACCTGTGGAAGTTACGGTGGTAACTGGAAAGGTAGCGGTGTCGCATGACACACATAAACTAGTGGTGACACCGGGTCGTAAAGTGACTTTTGCAGCAGGCAAGCAGCCTGAAGAGAATGCGAATAATGATGCGAATTTTATAGCGTGGAAGGAGAATAAATTTGTGTTTGACGGTACAGAGATTCATGATATACTCAAAACGCTGGAGGATTATTATGGGGTGAAGATTGTAGCAGAAAGAGCTATAGACACCTTCCATCTAAATAGAATGTTTGTCCGGATCCCACCATTACCACAGGTATTGGATTCAATTACAGACATGACAAACTCAGGCTGGTTAAAAGACGGAGATACTTACAGGATATACAGGAAGTAAAGAATCTACAAAAAATAAGATCTACGGAAAATAAAAAAAGAGGAAGGCGATCGCCTTCCTCTTTTTCATTAGTGTTAATCTCATTCCGATCACGCACCACCCAGTTTGCACTTCTGCAGTACTTCCCAGGATTTACCGTTATGACGGAGGAAATACAGGTTGTTCACTTTGAATGAAGCAGTGTATTCCTTGTTTTCGTATTCAGGCCAAGCCTTTTCGAACTGTGCATCTTCGAGGTCTTTGAAGGCCACGGTTACGTGAGGGGTAAAACCTGTACGAGCCAGCATGGTACTGAAGCCAAACTCCTTACGCAGGAAGTTGATCAGTTGTCTGTGCAGGGCGCTCATAGTTTCGCTCTTCTCAACATTGATGAACAGTACGCGGTTCTGCTTGTTCGGGAATGTACCAAAGCCATTCAGGGACACTTCGAAAGGCGCCTGTGTTTTAGCAAATTCAGCCAGTTCATCGCAGAAAGCTTTTTCCAGTGCAGGATCAGCTGTGAAAGGAACCTGGAGTGTGATATGCGGCAATACTTTCAGCGCATACATAGGACCGAAGTTCTCAGCGAAATCCTGCTTTATTTTGATGATCTCTTTACCTACCTCAGCTGTAGGCAGCAGGGCGATAAAGTAGATCTTGTTATCTGGTTTAGGAGTGAACGGACGTCTTGCGCCGCCGCCACCTGGTCTTGGACGGAATCCACCGCCGCCGAAGCCGCCACCACCGCCACGGTTGTAGCCACCGCCACCGCCGCCACGATCGTAACCACCGCCGCCACCGCCGCGATTGTAACCACCGCCGCCGCCGCCGCGATCGTAACCACCGCCACCGCCGCCGCGATTGTAACCACCGCCGCCACCGCCGCGATCGTAACCACCGCCGCCACCGCCGCGATTGTAGCCACCACCGCCGCTACCGCCGCGATCGTAACCACCACCGCCACTACCGCCGCGATCGTAACCACCACCGCCGCCACCGCCGCGATTGTAACCACCGCCGCCACCGCCGCGATCGTAACCACCGCCACCGCTGCCGCCGCGATCATAACCACCGCCGCCGCCCCGATTGTAGCCGCCACCACCGCCTTCGCGGTTATAGCCACCACCACCGCCTTCACGGTTGAAGTCACGGTCTCCGCCGCCACCGTAGCCACCACTGCCGCCGCGATCGTAGCCGCCGCCGCCGCCATAGCCACCGTTGTCGCGTGGACGATATCCACCGCTGCCACCATCGCGATCACCGCGATTATAGCCACCGCCGCTTTCGCCGCGGTCACGGTTAAAATTAGGTCTGTCATTGTCCTGGTTGTAACCACCAGGTTTGCCCTCCCTTTCATTGTTAAAATCGGGTTTGAAGTAACCGCCTGGTCTCTCCTTATTGGGATCTTGGTCTTTGTCTGCACCAGGAGGAGAGTAGGGCCTGCGGGGGCGTTCGTTTCTCTCAAAATTCATCGTACTTAATTAAGCGTTTTAAGCAATATTTGCTATGATTTCATAAAAATGAAATACGTCTCCATAAGAGTTATATAAGGGCGCCGGTGAAATCCGAATGACTCCGGGCTCTCGCCAGTCCACAATGATACCGGCTTCCGTCATCTTTTGTTGGATTTCTTTACCTCTGTCATGGAAAAGCAAAGATAATTGGGCGCCGCGTTCATTACAATTTTTAGGCGTAATTATTTCAAATTTTATGTTTTCTATATGTTTTAACAGGAATTCAAGATAATTGGTAAGTTGTATACTTTTATCTCTCAAAGCTGCCATACCAGCTGATTCAAACAGCTCCAGCGAGGCTTTCAATGCTACCATGTTAAATACCTGTGCTGTGCTTATTTGCCAGCCTTCTGCACGGTTTTTAGGCTCAAAGCCTTTTTCCATTTTAAAACGGATGGTTTCTTCGTTGCCCCACCAGCCGCCTAACCTTGGCTGGTTCCTGTCTCGGGCATGTCTTTCATGTATAAATGCTCCTCCAACTGCGCCGGGGCCTCCATTTAGATACTTATATGAGCACCACACGGCAAAATCTACTTCCCAGTCGTGTAACTTCACAGGTACGTTTCCTACTACGTGTGCCAGGTCGAACCCGACTACAGCCCCTACTTTGTGAGCTGCTTTCGTAATGGACTGCATATTAAACAATTGGCCGGTATAATAGTTTATTCCCCCCAACAATATAAGCGCTAAGCTACTACTTTCCTGATCAATTATCTGAAAAATATCTTCCTCGCTTATTAAAAATTCTCCTTCACGGGGCGCTACTTCTATTATTGCCGTCGCCGGATCCAGGCCATGCAGTTTCACCTGGGTCTCCACAGCGTATTGATCGCTGGGAAACGCACCTGCTTCCATTAATATCTTGAATTTTTCCTTTGTCGGTTTGTAAAATGTCATCATCATCAAGTGAAGATTGACAGTCAGTGTATTCATTACTGTCAGTTCCTCCTGGCTGGCACCTACTATTTCCACCATCGGCCGGCTGCAATATTGCTGATAATACAACCACGGATTCCTGGCTCCCCAATATCCTTCTACCGCACATTGCTGCCAGTCCTCTAACTCCTGCATTACTGCTGGTTGTACATTCTTCGGTTGCAGACCTAACGAATTACCACAAAAATATATCGCATCCTTTCCATTCCGCTGTGGGAAATAAAACTGATTCCTATAGTTTTTCAATGTGTCTTTCCGGTCCTGCTCTTCGGCAAATGCCCATGATAGATCAAACATAATTCAATTTCCATTGTTTCCGGGCAGATTCTGCTTTTAACGAAGACTCTACTTAAAAAAATTGAGTATTCAATGGCCCTTTTGGTGTATTACAGAATCCTTAACGTGTACAATTATTTTTATGGTCCATAATGCCCGTCACTATCATGCAGGACTCAATACCGCCATGCAATAGCGCCAGTTATTCTAGTATGTATAGTTTGCTAAATTTTCCTTCTGTTAATTGCTAATGCTGCTTATTAATAATATCAGTTTGTTTAAAAATTACTGGTTAGTCAATATTCCTTTCTTTCTATATAGTATTCCGTTTGATAATCTTGTTTTCAATAAATAAATCTCATGATCATAGGCCTTCTTCCTTAGGAAGGTACCACGTTGTTTCACTGTCAATCAGTAATGACCGGTTTATCAATTTTTCCTCTGCCAGTTACAACAGTTATTTGACTCTTTGTCTGTTTAATGATGTCAATTCTATAAAAATACCTGCTAATAACGGTTATTCAATAAGGCGGTTGTTAACGATACCAGTTTTTAATACGTCTGATTATTTCCAGTTATAACAGTTTATTTCTGTTTCAGTTTAATTATTTATCAATCTCCATCCAGTATATTTCCCAATCCGCCCAGTATACTACCTTCTTCTTTTCGGCGAACTGTTCCATATGATACGATCCTGCTTGCTAATCGGCTAATAGGCAACGACTGTACCCATACCTTTCCGGGTCCTCTTAATGTAGCGAAAAATAAACCCTCGCCACCAAATACCATATTCTTTATTCCACGTACAAATTCAACGTCAAAATCTACTCCTGAAGTATATGCAACCAGACATCCTGTATCTATTTTTAATACCTGTCCGGGCAGTAATTCTTTCTCTAATACCAACCCCCCTGCGTGCACAAAAGCCATACCATCACCTTCCAGCTTTTCCATGATGAAACCCTCACCTCCAAAGATCCCAGTTCCCAGCTTACGCTGCCACTCTATTCCGATACTTACCCCCTTCGCCGCACATAGGAATGCATCCTTCTGACAAATCACCTTGCCACCCATCAGGGACAAATCCATGGGGATTATCTTACCCGGGTAAGGTGCCGCAAAACTTACACGTTTCTTTCCATTCCCCATATTCGTAAATGCAGTCATAAAAAGACTCTCCCCGGTCAGCATACGCTTACCGGCAGACATCAATTTTCCTAAAATACCTTGATTAGACTGTGAACCATCACCAAACATGGTTTGCATCTGTATCTCCTGGTCCATCATCATGAAACTACCACTCTCGGCCACGGCAGTCTCCTGTGGATCGAGTTCTATTTCGACAATCTGTATTTCTTCACCATAGATACGGTAATCTATTTCATGGTTGCGTCGCATAGCGTTGTTGTTACCCGGATTAACAAAAATGGCGCTTAAGGTCCAAAAATAATGATTTGCTACTGTAGTTATTTGTTAAAGTTTGTTAAGATACATAAAAAAGTGGGAATATGGCTGAGTTTAATACAAAAAAACCGTCCCGGACGAAACGGGACGGTATGCTGTTAAACCTACAACTGTTACACTGTAATTGTGTACACTTACTTAAAATTATCTATTACAAGCTCTTCACTTCCTTCACTGCTACCCCATTTCCATGTGGTGCCTCCTCTTCCTCTTTACCATTGAAAAACTTATACGGCTTGTCTGATACATAATCCGGCGCATGCAGTTTTCGCACCGTCTCCTTCTTCATAAACAGCTTCACAATCACTACGAAGAATGGAATATACTTCAATCCCCTCGGCCATCCTTTATAATCCAGCACGTCTATCGACCGCTTATTCATCGCATACATCACCGGTACAAGGACCAGGGTCAGGAATGTAGCAAAGACTAACCCATACACCATGGTCCACGCCAATGGCCCCCAGAACGCCACATTGTCTCCACCAAAGAAGATATGTGGCTGGAAATGAGAGAACAAGGTTTCGAAGTCGATATTGAATCCCACTGCCAGCGGAATCAAACCAAGGATCGCAGCTATTGCCGTAAGTAATACCGGCGTCATACGGGTTCTGCCCGCTTCAACCACCGCTTCATACACTGGCATATTTTGTTGCACCAACAGATCTGTAAACTCTACCAGTACGATACCATTACGCACTACGATACCCGCCAGCGCCATGATACCTACCCCCGTCATTACGATCGAGATATCCATTCCAAAAACGGAGAAACCAAGGAATACCCCTATGATACTAAAAAGAATTTCCATAAAGATGATCAGCGGACGACCAACGGAATTAAACTGCGTTACCATGATCATCAGGATCAATCCAAATGCACCAACCATCGCAACCATCAGGAAGTTCATTGTCTCTGCCTGATCTTCCTGCTCACCCGTCATCTTTACCTGGATACCAGCAGGCTTTGCAAAATCACTCACGGCTGTTTGTATTTGCTGTACTACTTCGTTCGCATTATAACCGTTGAGTACATTTGAATACAATGTCACCACGCGCTTCTGATCTATACGCCTGATACTTGCATAAGTATTGGAGTAATGAACATTTGCCACTGCACTCAGCGGCACCTGTCTGATCATACCTCCCATATTCATATCTCTGTATACTAAGTTCAGGTTCATGAGTGTGTTGATATTGTTACGCTGGGTTTCCTGGAACCGGACCATGATCGGATAATCGTCTTCCGGATCTCTGAACTTAGAGGCTTCATATCCATACAAAGCAGTGCGCAATGCCATACCAATAGTTGTGGTAGAAATACCTTCCCTGTTTGCACGCTCACGATCTATATCCACCACAATTTCAGGTTTGTTGCTCTGAAAGTCTGAACGCAATTCCTCTACACCACCGATCTCCAGTGAATCAAGATAACGTTTCAGTTTAGTGGCTGTAGATGTCAGTTCTTCAAATTCATCACCCGTTATTTCAATATTGATGGGCTTACCTGTTGGCGGTCCGCCCTGCTCCTGCTCTACTGTTATATCTGTACCCGGTATACCTTTTACCGCCTGCCTGATCTTATCAAGATATTGTTTGGTATCATGACCATCACGTTTTCCAAACTCCACAAATGCAACGGTCACTTTACCTTTATGAGGCTGCGTACTCATATCCGTCTGCGATGGATCACCCGCCCCCACTGCTACGTTGGAGATAATAGATTCTACTATCGGATTATTCGCACCCACTACTTTTGTGATCCTTTCCTCTACAATGTGTGTGATACTATCAGTGTACTTCTGATCTGTACCCATTGGCAACTCTATATATGCATAGATGAAGTTAGGATCTGCCTGCGGGAAGAATACTACTTTCGGATTCCTGATGGCCGTGAGCATAATGCTGAATATTAGCAAACCAAATGTGCCGATCAATATCCATATAGGTCTCCATCCAACAAGGCACCATTGTAATATACGCTTGTAACGCTCCTGTACCTTTGGCCAGAAGTTGCTCTGGAAGCGGCGTGCCACACCTCCTAAATAAAATTTTTCCAGCAGTATCAGCAGGAATAAAAAGATGACAAAGTTGCCCAGTCCCACACTACCATTTGCATATCCTATCAGCGCTATTACACCAAACACGATCGCCATGTAAGTGAACTTTCTATTCCATGCCGGCTTTGGATGGTTTTCTCCTTCATGCCTGTCCATAAAATCCACGGCAAACACAGGATTGATAATATAAGCTACTACCAGCGATGCACCGAGTGTCGTAATCAACGTCAATGGCAGAAAGAACATAAACTTACCGATGATACCCGGCCAGAACAGCAAGGGCACGAATGGCGCCAACACCGTCAGTGTACCCGAAAACACCGGTAGAAACACCTCCCCTGCCGCTATCTTAGCTGCCTTCACAATGCCGAGGTCCTTGCGTTCATAGAAAATACGATGCACGTTTTCTATCACCACGATCGCATCGTCTACCACAATCCCCAATGCCAGCAGGAACGAGAACAGCACCATCATATTTAATGTAAAATGATAGGCTGGCAGTATCAGGAAGGCGATGAACATTGAAATCGGTACAGACATGGCCACGAAGATCGCATTCACCGCTCCCATGAAGAACATGAGAATCAGCGTCACCAGCAGGAAGCCGATGATGATGGTATTGATCAGGTCATGTAGTGTAACACGCGTAGCGTTTGACTGATCGCCCGTGACCACTACATTCAATCCTTTAGGGAGATAATCTTTTTTCATGTCCCCGATGATCACCCTGATCTTGTCAGAAGCATCGATCAGGTTCTTGCCGCTCTGCTTGATCACGTTCAGCGTGATCACATTCTTACCGCCCAGACGCGCATAGCTTTCCTGCTCCTCAAATCCATCTACTACATCGGCAATATCACGCAGGTATACGGTTGAGCCAGATGCACTGCGGATTACGATATTGCGCAATTTAGTGGGATCTTTATATTCACCCTTTACACTCAGTGTACGCTTTTGTCCATCCATGGACACCTGACCACCAGAGATGGTTCTGTTTTCAGCAGCCACCGCATTAGCAATATCATCGAAGCTCACCTGCGCTGCATCCATCTTGTATTTATCTACATTGATCTGGATTTCACGATCAAGTGCACCGACGATATCTACACGGGTGATCTCGTTCAGCGCTTCGATCCTATCCTGCATTTCATCTGCATACTTCTTCAGTGATTGCAGATCGAAATCACCAGACAGGTTGATGTTCATAATAGGGATCTGCGATACATCGATCTTGATGATCTGCGGTTCCTGTGTAAGATTATTCGGCAGGTCTTTCTTCGCATCGTCTACTTTTTCTCTCACTTCCTGACGTGCCGATTCCATGTTCTCACCAGCTTCGAACTCAATGGTGATAGCAGAATAATCCTGCATACTTGTACTCTTGATAGATTTGACACCAGACAAACCACCCAGCTGCTTTTCAATGGGCTTGGTCACCAGTGTTTCCATATCTTCAGGAGATGTACCACTATTGATAGTACTGATATAGAACTGCGGAAACACAACCTCCGGATATTGCTCCTTCGGCAGGTTTTGATAGGATAGTATACCTGCTATGGCTATGATAATAGTAGCGACATACACGCTCACTTTATTATCAATGGCCCAGCTGGTAGGCTTAAATTCTTTGTTCAGATTATCTTGCATACAACAGTATTTTTAAGATCATAACTGGATCAGGTCATTGTCATTCAATCCCTGATAACCTGTTGTTACTACATTATCTCCTGCCTGTAATCCGCCTTTGATTTCAGCTTTGTCATTGTAGGTGCGCCCTACTTCCACTTCCCTTCTTTTTGCAATCAATCCATCTTTGGATTTCTCAGCGACGATTACATAGGATCTACCCAATGCATACTGGATGATATTAACAGGTATCACCAGTGCATGAGGTGTAGCATAGTCTATGATCTTGATCTGTGCAATCATGTTTGGTCTCAATGCAGGATCGCTGGTTAGCGGTACTTCTACTTTGATAGTACGGCTTACAGGATCGATAGTTCTGGCTGCAAATCCGATTTTAGTACGGATCTGTTTGTCTATATCCGGGAATCTTACTACTACCTGATCACCTGTTTTTACCACGCCGGCGTAGGCTTCTGCAACATTGGCCAGCACACGTAAGTTCACATTGTTCACCACTCTGAATGAAGTGGAACCCGGTGCTGCATTGTCGCCCAGTTTAGAAACCACTGCATCGATAGAACCATTGATAGGAGATATGATCTTAGCCTGAGAGAGTTGATCATTCAGGGTAGCCATTTTCCGTTCCAGTGATTCTTTCTGGTTTTTGGCATTGAGATATTGTACTTCAGAGCCAATCTGCTGTTTCCAGAGGTTCTGTTGTTTTTCGTAGAGTGTAGTGGCCAGTTCCAGCTGGGTGCGGAGTTCCGCCACATTGGCTCTCAGGATCTGATCGTCGACCTGTGCCAGTGTCTGACCTTTGGATACGTTCTGTCCTTCTTTTACATAAATGGCGGTGATCACACCCGGTACTTTGGAACTGACGTTCACATTTTCACGTGCATCTACAGCGCCCTGTATATCTATATAGTGTTCGAATACGGAATCTTTTACAGCAGTGACGATCACTGACTTCATCTTTTTGTCGGCAGTATCCGTTTTATTCACTTGTTTTTCCAGCTTTGCAATCTCCTTTTTCAGGTCCGCTTCCTGTTGTTTCAGCTTTTTGAGTTTTTCTTCAGCTGTAGGTTGACCGCATGCCATGAAGACGAGCAGGAACAGTAATGCGGAGTGATGTTTGTAAGACATATAGAATGAATTAGAATGAGAAATAATGCAGCCACTACAACTTGCCATACGCTTTCAGGTAGTCGATCCTGGACACACTGGCGTTGTATAGTGCTGTGAAATAATTGTTCTGGGCAGTGAGCAGGTCATTCTCTGCATTACTCATTTCCACGCTGGAACCAACTCCTTCCTTGTATTTGATCTGTGTAGTATTGTATACTTCCTGTGCCAGTTGCATATTGCTTTCCTGGGCTTCGAGCGCCACGATGTTGTTGCGCAGGTTGGAAGTAGATTGTGTTTGTTCCAGATCGATACCTAGTTTTGCATCCTCTATGCTCACTTCTGTTTTCTTTACCTGCAGGAAAGCCTGGTCTACCTTTCGTTTGCGCTGGAATCCGGTGAAGATATTGAAGCTCAGGTTCACCCCATAGCCTACATAGCCGTACCACGTTTGATTATCAAAGTAGTTGAACACATCGCTCGCGCGGCTCACACCACCTGTACCAAAGAGAGAGAGTATTGGCAGGGCATTGTATTTATAGCGCTTGAGATCGTATTCGTATGCTTTCTTTTGTGATTCCAGTAACTGGTATTCTATACGCTGGGAGTAGTCGAACTTTTCTACGGCTACTGCTGATTTTATTTCTGCCAGAGAGAGCGTGTCGGTGAGTGTCAGCTCCTGCTTCATGGGCATGCCCATAGAGTATTTGAGGGCTGCCAATCCTACTTCGGAGAGGTTCTGTAATTTGATTTCTTCCGTGCGGAGGTTAGTTAACTGTACGACGAGCCTGTCTACATCCAGTTTTTCTACGAGACCGTTCTTGTAGGTTTCTCTTGTTTCTCCAAGCAGTTTTTCAAGTGTGGTGAGGTTGCCCCTGAGTATGGTCAGGGCTTTACGTGCGGAAAGCACGTTGTAATAAGATTTGTAAACATTCACTTTGACATCGATCTCTGCTTTCTGTACGCCTCTGTGGGAGAGTTCTTCCAGTGTTTTGCGGGCCTGTAGGGCGACGAGTACACTAGGATCGAAGAGTACCTGGCTGAATTTCACTTCGCCGAGCACATTGAATTTAAGGCCAAAGGCGAAGGGTACGAGGGTACCTTTGGGCACAGTGTCAGAGAAGTTGGAAGCATCGATCAGTTGTTTCTGGACGATTGGATTGTGCTGGAAGGAACCTGCGCCGCTCAATTGTGGCAGGGCCATTCCGCTGACTTCTTTGTTTTTTGCCAGCTGGATCAGTTCATCCAGTTTAGCGTTTCGCACGGTGGCCTGGTTAGCCAGGGCATAGTCAACCGCTTCTTTCGCAGTGAGCGACATCGGCGCTAACGGCGTATTGGTGGGAGACTGGGCCATTCCCGTGTGAAAGATCAGTAGCAGCAAGGTTCCTATCCATCCTGTCCGCTTTTTGTTCGCTTGCATAAAGGTCATTTGGTTTTACGATAGTTGTTGTTTGTAGGCTTCAATCCTTTCAAATCCCTCACTGGAAACAAGTCCATAGAGAAAATGTTCCAATAAAATGCGTTGTACTTTACTCATTTCATACAACCCGGGTGCGAATACATCTGGTTGAAAACAGAGCATGGCTGTAGCCAGGCGATATTGGGTGAGTACATCCACATCCAGGTCGGAGCGATAGAGTCCTTCCCGGATGCCTCTCTGCAGGTTTTCGCGGATGGTGCTTTGCAGGCTGGTATCTCTGTAAGAGAGGAAGGCCTGGTAGGCGGTGGAGTGATATCTTTGCAGGTCGAGGAGCACAAGTGGCTTCATGTTTCTGAACTGTTTGTCCAGCATTTCCATGACGAGGAAGAGCTCATCGATGGCATTGACGGCCTGGGTTTGGTTTGCTTTGCAGTCGGCGTCTACCGCGTGGAGGTAGCGCATAATCGCATGGGTGACCAATTCGTCTTTGTCGGCGAAATGGGCATAGAGGGTCTTTTTGGAGACACCCATTTTATGGGCAATGTCGTCCATGGTAATGGATCTGGTGCCACATTGGCTGAACAGATTGAAGGCAGTATCCAGAATACGTGATTGTATTTCCATTGGATAGTGTATTTGGAGCCAGAATTAGGTTATCCTAAAACTATGGAAACTTTTTAGACTTTGAAAGTTTCCAGAATGATTTTATT
Organism: Chitinophaga sp. LS1; assembly: GCF_034274695.1. Lineage (NCBI taxonomy): Bacteria > Pseudomonadati > Bacteroidota > Chitinophagia > Chitinophagales > Chitinophagaceae > Chitinophaga > Chitinophaga sp. LS1. Next base: position 2,413,294 of record NZ_CP128362.1, on the reverse strand, counting down.
TAATGTAGATAAGTTGAAGTTAAAAAACACATTGCCTCATTATATAGTACCTTTGCCCAGTTATTATAACAAATTATGTCTCCAAAAACCCGTCTTAAAGTTTTGGCTTCGAGGATATTAAGGTATTTCTTCCAGGGTCTGCTGATCCTGGCACCTATCGGTGTGACCGCCTTTACTTTGTATTACCTGTTTGTAACCATCGACAACATCTTCCCGAAGGACCTTATCTCTCAGGAGGCTCCTTTTAGCTACCTCCGGTTCAAGGGGGTGGGCTTTGCGCTGGTATTACTCCTGGTTGTGACAGTAGGTTACCTGAGTTCTTCTTTTATTCTGGGAAGGATCTTTGCCCTATTTGACGGCATCCTGGAAAAGACACCTTTCATCAAATATATTTACTCATCTGTCAAAGACGTTTTCGACGCCTTTGTAGGGGAAAAGAAGAAGTTCGATCACCCTGTACTTGTCCAGATCTATGGTGTGGACGTATGGGAAATGGGCTTCATCACCCAGCCGGACGTAACCATCCTGGGCCTGGAAGGCTACATGGCGGTATACGTGCCACATGCTTACGCCATCACGGGTAAAGTATTCATGGTGCCTGCTGAAAAGGTAAAACCCCTTACGAATATTTCTGCAGGGGAAGCGATGAAGTTTGCCGTGAGTGGTGGGGTGACCTCCCTGGAACACCACCATAAATAATCATGTTTTTTAAAAGATTGTTTTCCATTGTTGTTTGCATCCTCCTCCCATTCAAAACTGTGGGCTGGGGATTTTTTGCCCATCAGCGGATCAATGAGCTGGCGGTATTCTCTCTACCACCCGCTATGCTCGCACTCTACAAGCCGCAGCAGGCCTACCTGAAAGCGCATGCTACAGATGCTGATAAAAGAAGATATATCGTAGCTGCCGAAGGCCCCCGTCATTACATAGACATCGATCACTATGGCTCACCACCTTACGATTGGATACCCCGTAGCTGGCCGGCAGCCCTGCTACAGTTTGGGGAAGATAGCCTGCTACAATATGGAATTGTACCCTGGTACATTCCGCTCATGATGGCGCGCCTATCCAAAGCCTTCCAGGAAAAAGATCCTGACAAAATACTCCGGTTCAGCGCTGACCTGGGCCATTATGTGGCAGATGCACATGTGCCCCTGCATGCCTGTTCTAATCACAACGGACAGTTCACCGGGCAGGAAGGTATTCATGGTTTATGGGAATCCCGCATTCCCGAACTGCTGGCGGATGGCAGTTTCAACTACTGGTGTGGAAAGGCCGTTTATATCAGGGATGTTCCAACTTTTATATGGCAGGTAGTGAGTAGTAGTGCCAGCGCAGCAGACACCGTATTAAAACAGGAGAAAGCCCTGAGTCAACGTACGCCGCCAGACACAAAATATGCTTATGAAAACAGGAAAGGAAAACTGGTACGTACTTACGCTACTTCCTATACGAAAGCGTATCAGCAATTGCTGGGCGATATGGTAGAACGGCGTATGCGGGCTGCCATTCATGCAGTAGCCAGTTGCTGGTATACTGCCTGGGTCGATGCTGGCCAGCCACCACTTAATAATATTAACAAAAAACTGAAAGAGAATACGCCCCTGCCAGACACAGGCAAAATGATCGGTCGTGTGGAGGAATAGCTGGCACAAGCTTTGTGCAAAAGAGAAAACTGAGTACGCAAGGGCTTTTCAATTAATTTCGATTTTAAAAAAATATAAATTATCTTTGTTACTACTATCTTTTTAGCCTTATCCTACACAACATCAGCATCTGATTTGAAATGCCATTATCTATTTTTTAATCCATTCCTCTGACAAAACCAAGAAGCAAAGTGGAACAAGCTAACAATTTATTTAATTTAGATCGACCTATGAAGGTGCACAATTTTAACGCGGGACCTTCCGTATTACCAAATGAGGTTCTGTATAAGGCTAGTAAGGCTTTGATTGACTTTGAGGGGTCAGGAATGTCCATATTGGAAATAGGGCACAGGACTCCACTGTTTCAGGCTGTAATTGATGAGGCACGTAATCTCGTACGCGAACTGATGCAACTGGAAGATGATTTCGAAGTACTCTACCTTCATGGTGGTGCTACGCAGCAATTCCTGCAGGTTCCGATGAACTTACTTGAAAATGATGGAACGGCATCTTACATAGATACCGGTGTATGGAGCAATAAGGCGATTAAAGAAGCAAAGCAGTTTGGTTTCGTAGACGTAGCTGGTAGTTCAAAAGAAAGTAACTACAATTACATCCCCAAACAATTTAATGTTTCCGCCAAATCAACTTACCTGCATATCACAACCAACAATACCATCTATGGTACACAATGGCAGAACATTCCAACCGTAGATGTACCCCTGATTGGTGACATGAGCAGTGATATCCTGAGCAGACAAATGGACTTCAACAAGTTCTCGCTCATCTATGCCGGTGTACAGAAAAACATGGGCGCTGCTGGCGTTACTATGGTAGCTGTACGCAAAAGTATTCTTGGCAAGGTAACCCGCAAGATTCCAACAATATTGGATTATCGTAATCACATTGAGAATGGATCAATGCTGAATACCCCTCCCGTATTTTCAATTTACATTTCCATGCTCACGCTACGCTGGTTGAGAGACCAGGGCGGTGCTGCAGGAATTGAAAAATTAAATGAGAAGAAAGCAGCGTTCCTGTATGATGAAATCGATCACAACCCGTTATTCCGTGGTACTGTGGCGAAGGAAGACCGTAGCCGCATGAACGTTTGCTTTATCATGGATAAACCTGAACTGGAAGATGAGTTCCTGAAATTTACAAAGAAGGAAGACATTGTAGGTATCAAGGGGCATCGCAGTGTAGGTGGTTTCCGTGCTTCTCTTTACAATGCATTGCCATATGAAAGTGTGGAAGTACTGGTAGAGGCAATGAAATATTTTAGCCTGAAGAAAGCATAATCTTACTTACTATAAAAGCAAAAAGCTCCCACCTGCGGTGGGAGCTTTTTGCTTTTGGGCCAACCCCTGCGGCAGTCATTTTTAATGCAAACACCATTGTGGCCTTGTATTTGCTCATCTGCCTATTTGCAGTTACATTTACCTGACTAACAATTACCTTTCAATATGGCAATCATCAGACCGTTCAAAGGATTAAGACCCACACCGGCACTGGCTGAGAAAGTTGCAGCCAGACCATACGATGTTTTAAGCGCTCCAGAAGCTAAATTAGAAGCAGCCGGCAACCCCTACTCTTTTTACCACGTTTCAAAATCAGAAATCGACCTGCCAGATGGTACCGACGTGTATAGCCAGTCTGTATACGATAAAGCCGCAGAAAATTTGCAACGATTTATCAAAGATGGGACCCTCTTCCAGGACGACGCCCCCGCCTATTACATCTACCGCCTGATCATGAATGGCCGCAGCCAGACAGGTCTTGTTTGTATTTCGTCCATCTCCGATTACAATAGCGGGATTATCAAAAAGCACGAATTCACCCGTCCTGACAAAGAGAAGGACAGGATCAACAATATCAAAACTACCAACGCACAAACAGGCAATGTATTCCTTGCCTACAATGATGTTCCTGCCATCAATTCTCTCATTGATCAATGGACAGCGCATCATGCTCCTGCGTACGACTTCACAGCTGCCGACGGCATTCAGCACACCATCTGGGTGGTGGATGACAAAGCCACCAACGACGAGATCACTGCGCTCTTCGAAACCAAAGTACCATATACATATATCGCAGATGGGCATCATCGTGCCGCATCCGCCTCCCTGGTACAAAAGGAATTGGAAGAACAACAACGCATTGGCCTCGATGATCCGGCCAATTATTTCCTGACCACCATCTTCCCCGCCAGCCAGCTGGTGATCCTTGATTACAACAGAGTGGTCAAAGACCTGAATGACCTGAGCAAAGAAGATCTGCTCTCCAAACTGGAATACGACTTTGTAGTAGAACCCATCGGTCACCTGCCACAAGCCCCTTCTATGCTCCATGAATTCAGTATGTACCTGGATGGCAGCTGGTATCGCCTGGTGGCACAGGATGGCACCTTTAGCTATGATCCCATTGGAATATTGGATGTCACCATCCTCTCCAACAACGTGCTGGATAAACTGCTCGGTATCAAAGACCAACGCACTGACAAACGTATCGACTTCGTAGGCGGTATCCGGGGATTACAGGAACTGGTGAAACGCGTAGATAGCGGAGAATACAAAGTCGCTTTTGCATTGTACCCGGTCACCATTCAACAATTATTTGACATTGCAGATAGTGGTAATGTGATGCCTCCTAAAAGTACCTGGTTCGAACCCAAATTAAGAGACGGACTCGTATCCCATGTGCTATAAGCAGGTTTGGCATATTTTTTACCTATTTTTACATCAAACGAAAGATCAAGGATGTACATGAGGGCTTCTTTATTGAAAATAGCTATATGTATTGGCTTCTTTTGCGCGACCGTACCGGTTTTCGCACAGGATGCCAACGAATTATTTAACACCGCCACCGGCTTTCTCCGCAGCGGAGATTATTCCAATGCCATATTGGTACTGAACCAGGCCATTACCATGGATCCTGACAATACCCAATATAAGAAGCAGCTGGGATTTGCCTATTTCCTTCAGGGCAATATGAGCAAAGCCAAAAGCACTATCGAACCACTACTGAGTAAAAAGGACGCTGATCCACAACTCTACCAGATAGCCGGTAATATTTACCAGGCAAACCAGGAATGGAAAACAGCCCAGAAATTGTACGAAAAAGGCCTGAAGCGCTTCCCTGAAAGCGGCGAGCTGTATAATGACAACGGACAACTGCTGATGTTCCTGAAAGTGTATGAAGGTGGGATGGCCAACTGGCTGAAAGGGATTGAGAAAGATCCTACTTTCCCTGGCAACTACTACAATGCCTGCAGGGCGTATTCTTACGTAAAAGATCCTTCCTGGATCATCATTTACGGTGAGATCTTCGTCAACCTGGAGAGCTATACAGACCGTACCGCAGAGGTACGTACCATGCTGATAGATGCGTATAAAAAATTATACAACGATCCAACGCTCATGACCCAGGCCCTCGAGGATATGGAAAATGAGCGGAAGAGCAAAAAGCGCTCAGCCTCCGAATTTGCTGACAGCTATAAAGCCTCCATGGGCAAACAGACATCAGTAGTAATGACAGGTATTGACCCTGAGAGCCTGGTGATGGTAAGGACCCGTTTCCTGCTGGACTGGTTCAACTTCTCAGGTGTAAAGTTCCCCTACGCATTATTTGACTACCAGCGCAGCCTGCTGAAAGAAGGTTTATTCGACGCTTACACCCAGTGGATCTTTGGCCCAGTAAGCAACCAATCTGCTTTCAAAGCCTGGACAAATATGCATAAAGCTGAATACGACGCGTTTTTACAATACCAGCGCAGCCATCCCCTGAAGGTGAGAGCTGATGAGTACTATAACGATAACCGTTTCTCATTGGCAAGATAATGACTGAAGGATGGTAAAGAGATCAACCGGGGCTTGTGCCGACGCAAGCCCCGGCATGAAAAGCTAATTATTCAAATTCCACATATGCTTACCATCAAACACCAAAACACGATTGACAAAGCCGTGAAGGCTAATCACGAGCGCGCATTCTACTCGCAATACCCTGAGCACCCCAAAGCTTATGGCGAGCAAGCCCCCGAAGAAGGCCACAATAGGTACAAAGCACAACTCAACACCCCTTTTTCACAACTTTTACAAACCGGTGAATCCGGGTGGGCCGGTGAGGAAGTATCTCCATACACCATGGAACCACTTGGCATTACCTATCCCCTCTTCACTGCGGACGATCTTGTAGAAAAAGCTGTTGCCGCGGCTCCCCAATGGCGCAATACAACTGTGGACATCCGGGCTGATATCCTGGTAGAAACCCTGGAGCGTATACAGACGTATTTTTTTGACATCGCCTACGCTACCCAGCATACCACCGGGCAGAGCTTTATGATGAGCTTTCAGGCATCCGGACCACATGCAAATGACCGCGCACTGGAAGCAATTGCCATGGGCTACCATGAACTGAACCGCTACCCTGCCGAACAGTTGTGGGAAAAACCTATGGGTAAATTCGCCCTCCAACTCAAAAAGAATTTCAGGGCTATGCCCAAAGGGCCGGGGCTTGTAATCGGTTGCTCTACATTCCCGGTATGGAATTCGCTGCCTGGAATATATGCAGACCTGGTAACAGGCAACCCTGTGATCGTGAAACCTCACCCCAGGGCCATTCTGCCTATCGCGATTGCGGTAAGTGCTATCCAACAGGTATTGCAGGAGAAAGGCTTTAGCCCTAACCTGTGCCAGCTGGCCACCGATACCACCGCAGCGCCGATCACCAAAACTTTGTGCGAACATCCCGGTATTAAATTGATTGATTATACAGGGGGCAGCCAGTTTGGAAATTATGTAGAATCCCTGTCTGGTAAAACTGTTTTTACTGAAAAAGCGGGCGTCAACTCTGTGATCCTGGATAGCGTAGCTGATATAGATGCGGTGATGCAGAATCTGGCTTTCTCCGTATCCCTGTACTCCGGACAGATGTGTACCGCGCCACAGAACTTCTTTATACCTGCGGGAGGCGTACAAACCCCTAACGGCACACTTTCTTTTGACGAAGTAGTAGAGAAATTCAAAAATGCGGTGACCGCCCTTGTCAGCAATCCTAAAATGGGTGCCGGTACACTGGGTGCACTCCAGAACGATACGACCCTGCAGCGGGCACACAACGCCGGTAAACTGGGTGCGAAGGTGGTACTGGAAGGCCAGCCACTGGTAAATGAGGAGTTTGCACACGCCAGAGGCTTTACGCCAGCCATCCTGCAGGTGGCAAGCACCGACAAACACATTTTTGAACAGGAATTATTTGGCCCGGTTTTGTTATTGGTAAAAACAAAAGATACGGACGAGTCTATTCAACTGGCCCGTCAGATGGCAGAACAACATGGGGCAATTACCTGTGCAGCATATGCTATAAACCCGGACACAAAGGAAAAGATCACGGAAGCGATGAACAGCGTATTCACCCCGGTTTCTTTCAATTTAACCGGCTTTATCTGGGTGAACCAACACGCAGCTTTCTCTGATTTTCATGTGACCGGAGGCAACCCTGCCGGAAATGCAAGCTTTACAAACCCGGAATTTATTCTCAGACGTTTTGTCTGGGTGGGCAACCGGGAAATAGCTGGCAGCTGAGATGAGAATAATGTAGTTTATGAAATATATAGTTCCAATTATTTTGCTGACGTTCATGGCAGCCTGTGAGCAGGCGCCAAAGGCCGACAAAGCAACGATACAAGATGCCCAGTCCGTCAAGGAAGGAGAAGGGAGGTCATATCATGTAGATACTACAGTAAGTGTGGTGCAATTTATCGGTACAAAGCCTACGGGTAAGCATACCGGCATTTTCAGACTGCTGGAAAGCAAATTGTACGTACAGGATACACTGGTTACCGGTGGTAGTATTAAAATCAATATGAGTACACTGGAAGATAAAGATCTGGCACCTACTGATTCCATGCTGCAACATAAGCTGGAAGCAGAGCTGAAAGGACCTATGTTCTTTGATATTGAGAAATACCCGGTGGCAACTTTTGAGATTACAGGTGTGAGCAATTTTAAACCTTCTGTAGGGAATGAGGTATTGATGAAAGATGCGAACTATACTGTGCAGGGAAATCTGACAATCAAGGATTCAACAAAGAACATTTCATTTCCCGCTTTTATTACAAGAGAAAAAGGTGTGATCAGGGCGGAAGCGAATTTTAATATTGACAGAACACTGTGGGGCATGACATATAGAGCAGATAAGTCCATGCAGGATAAGTTGATTAATTCGCAGGTGAATATCCAGTTTAAACTCGTCGCGAAACAATAGAAAAGAGCGTGTATCAACAAAAGATACACGCTCCTTTAATTTGGATACCTGATGGATCCAGGTTTCCATTTATGCAGCTCTAAGAAGTTTCATTTATTTTTAATTCATCCTATTTTAATTTATTTACGTTTTACAAACACCGCCGGCGTATCATCATCCAGTCTCATGTTCAGACTATTGATGTCTCCATTATCATCCATGAGGAAATGGATTGTAGTCATACTACCTGCTGTGGGATCAGTCGTACTGTTTGCATCGAATATATCATACCCACGATGTTTTAAATACACCGTTTCCACAGGGAACCGCGCAAACAGTGAATCATTTTGCTGAAATACTTCAAAATTACCATACAGGTTATTGCCATAGGTGCCAGTCAACTCCGCGAGTGGACGGATAATGGTAGTACCTTTTATAATAACGGTATCCTCCTTTTTATCGGCTACAGGTTTCTTTGTATGTATTGCCTTATCAGCCTCTCCGTTCCAGTCTATTTTACTTAGTTTCAGCGCCCTGTCTGCAAGGATATTATGCACGATATCAGGTACTTTAGAACCCGACTGATTGCTCAATACAATGATACTTATACTATCTGTAGGGAATATACAGGTAAGGGCAGAAAAGCCATCTATATTCCCCCCATGCTCCGCCTGATAGTGACCTCTGTAAGAGCGTAAAAACCACCCCAGCCCATAGCCGTTGAAGTGCAGGTCAGGATGCAATTTGTCTGGCTGATCGTACCAGATAGCCATCTGCAAACCTGTAGCTTCGCGCACATAGGGTTCCGGCAGCACGGCTTTCCCTTTGTATTTTCCACCATTGATCCACATACTTGCCCAGTGCGCCATATCCAGCACACTGCTGTTGATACTGCCTGCCGGGGCGATTACATCGATATTGTGGTAATTCAGTTTTTTGATAATGCTATCCTGGGCTACGCTATATGGCAAGGCTACGTCCTCCTGCTTCACCATTTCTGTGACGGAGCAATCGGAATGCGACATTTCCAGTGGCTCAAAATAGTAGTGCCGGATATTGTCTTCCCAACTTTTACCGGTCAGCTTCTCTGCCACTTTGCCCTGTGCCAGGTACATAAAGTTATTGTACTCCCACCGGGAACGCAAAGGTGTGTGTGGTTGAAAATAACGTATACGCCACAAGAGAGAGTCCCTGCTTGTGGGTGGAAAGACGAACCAGGAATAGTCGTAGCGTTGCACCCCGGTACGATGCGTCATCATATCTCTGAGAGTCACCTGCTCATTCAGTTCAGGTGTGGCAAACTCCAGCTCGGGCAGGAAACGGCGAACCGGCTGTTCAAAGTCCACTTTCCCTTCTCCCCTGAGTATGCCCAACAATCCTGCTGTAAAGGCTTTCGTGTTGGAGCCTATGGCAAACAGCGTATTCTGGGTTACGGGCAACTTGTGCTCATAATCCCGGTAACCAAAGCCTTTGGCATACACAATTTTATCCTTCTCTACTACGGCTACAGCGAAACCGGCTACATGCCAGGTATGAAGGATACTATTAAATTCTTTGTCTAATCCGGCAAACCGGGGATCTTCTTTTGTAGGGGTTTGGGCATGTGCCTGAGAGAAAACCAGTGCAGACATGCAAAACCATTGGGTCAGTTTCTTCATGGTGTGGGTAGTATCCAGGTAAGATACTCAAAATATAGAGTTTTTCACAACGTGAAATGCTCAAGGCAATACTATACTGCGACAGCTTTCTCGTCGTAGATGATACTGGAAAACTCACACAATTTTTCCAGTAAGCCACAAAGTTCTACTCCATTTTCCGTGAGTGAGTAAACAACTTTAGGCGGCATGCCGGGAAACTGCTGACGGGTGATCAGCCCTGTCTTTTCCAGCGTTTTTAGCCGGTCTGACAGGATATGATCTGTAATGTAGGTCAGCTCTTCCCTGATTCCTGAAAATCTATTATTGCCTGCTTCTATACAGAATAAGATATCTGTCGTCCAGCGACGGCTCATAGAAAACAACAACTCATTCAACGGACACTTGCTCTCCAGGAACGATTGATTCTGATAATTAGACGAATTAGTCTTTCTTTCTGCCATAGTGCTCTAAAATTCAAAGTTTACGATCGGGTTCGTCCTTGTAAAAAGTGACAGGTATAGAAAAGATACTGCTATTATGGAAATTAGGCAAACTAAATTATCGTTAATTGATGAGTGGCAGCAGCCTGAACCAGACTATTCCCTGTAGTGTGAAACCAAAGGTATTTATTCTTACGTATGTTATCATACCGTCATTAGCAAATCTGTCGGCAGCACATGATCACTTTTTTAAAACTACTATTCAGCGCATTATTGATCTGGATGTGTTATGTGGTGATCACGACCAGTATAGCAAGCAACCTGTTCAAAGAATGGGATTTCTTAGGCGGTATACCCTGGATGCGCGCCACGCTCTGGGATTTTTATACCAATGTGCTGGTCATTTTTGTATGGATCTGTTACAAGGAAAAAACGATCTTCAGCAAAGGAATCTGGCTTGTATTATTAGTTACACTGGGTAGCATTGCCAGTTGTATATATATGCTGGTGCAGCTTTTCCGTCTCTCGCCTGGAGAAGGCCTTAAAGAATTATTCGGGAAACAACATGGATAACCTTACAATCGTCTTACTGCTTATCATGGTATGTGCAATGATCATGGCCATGGTATGGGGATGGGCGCGTGCTATCAATAATGCCAGCGTAGTAGATATATTCTGGTCTTACAACTTTCCGGTCATCGGCATATTATTGCTATTACTGGCAGATGGTTATACCCTGCGTAAGTATATGGTCTGCGGCATGGTGATCATTGCCGGCATCAGACTCGGCACACATTTACTGATCAGGATCTCTCATCATTTAGCTATCGAAGATGGCCGCTATCAACAACTGCGAAAGGAATGGGCGCCACATGCCGACAGGAAATTCTTCTGGTTCTTCCAGTTTCAGGGATTGTCAAATGTACTGTTGTCCATACCATTTATCATCTGTGCCCTGAATAAAGAAAGCGCATTAGGCGTTGCAGAATATGCGGGTATCCTACTCTGGTTCATGAGCGTAACAGGCGAGGCTATTGCAGACAGGCAATTACATACATTCAAAATTAAAAATAAAGGATTAGTATGCAATACAGGACTATGGCGATATTCAAGACATCCTAATTACTTTTTCGAATGGATGATGTGGGTATCTTACAGCATCTTTGCACTCGGTTCTCCTTATGGATATCTCGGCGTGATCAGTCCCCTGATCATACTGTACCTGCTACTGAAAGTGACAGGCATTCCAGCTACAGAAGAGCAATCATTGCGTTCCAAAGGAGAAGCCTATAAAGCCTATCAGCGCAGCACCAGCGCCTTCATTCCCTGGTTCCCTGCCAGACAATAAAATTCCGTTCTTACATATTGTGTTTATCATTTTCAATCATATTCAACATGTGGTACGATACCCTCATTGAAAAAAATTCTGTTCCTGATATATTGTTGCGCAAAGGCATCAGAAAACTGCTGAAGCAAAGACTGGACGATGAGAACAAAGGTGATGCAGAAGCACAACAGGCACACCTCATGTCGCTGATAGATCAGCTAAAAGCGTCTCCTATTGCTGTGAATACTGCTGAAGCCAATACACAACACTATGAAGTACCCACTCCATTTTATCAATATTGCTTAGGTAAACACCTGAAGTATTCCTGCGGATACTGGCAGCCAGGTGTGCAGGAGCTGGATATAGCAGAAAGAGATATGCTGGAACTAACCTGTCAGAGAGCGGAACTGACCAATGATATGAACGTACTGGAACTTGGATGCGGATGGGGATCACTGTCTCTCTTTATGTCCTCAAAATTTCCCGGGAGCCGGTTTACGGTGGCATCTAACTCACGTACACAAAAAGAATACATCGATGCACAAGCCGCGGCGCGCGGCATCAACAACCTCACGGTGATTACAGCAGACATGAATATATTTCATACAGATCAGCAGTTCGACAGAGTCGTATCTGTAGAGATGTTTGAACATATGCGCAACTATGAGAAACTGCTGAAAAAGGTAGCTTCATTTTTAAAAGCAGACGGAAAGCTGTTCATTCATATCTTTACACACAAAGAGTATACTTACCTGTTTGAAGTGAAAGATGAAAGCGATTGGATGAGCCAATATTTCTTTACGGGGGGAGTAATGCCGGGCGATGACCTCATGTTCTACTTTAACGAACATCTATCTGTCAGTAAACACTGGCATGTAACAGGTACACATTACGGCAAGACAGCAGAAGCATGGCTGCGCAATATGGATGATCATAAAGCGGAAATAATGCCACTGTTCGAAACTACCTACGGAAAAGATCAGGCACTGAAATGGTGGGTATACTGGCGCCTGTTCTATATGGCCTGCGCTGAACTATGGAATTATAACAACGGGAATGAATGGATAGTCAGTCATTACCTGTTTCGAAAAAACGCTGTATGATCCGTCTTATTTTAATTATCCTTTTACTGCTGACATCTTTACTCACAGTTATCAAAGCACCAACTTACAACCTGTGGAAGCTCGCTATTGCCGCAGCTGAATTCGCGTGGGTTTTTATTGCTATTACGATAGTGGTTTTATTGAGTGGTTTCCTGGCGCAACGCTACACTACGACTGGAACAGTATTAGGCTTGATTGCCATCGTACTTTTTCTATCGCCGCTCTTTAGAGCATATGATGTAGCCAGTCACCTGCCAAAAGCAATGGACAAGGCCCTCCGCGATCAATCGGATGCCACGCCTTTGAACCTGTCTGTCATATTCTCCGGTTACAGAGAAGCGCCTGTTGCTTATAAAAGTCTGCCTTATTGTGGCAATCTGCATCTGGACTTCTACCCTGCTATACATCCGGGCAATCATCCTTGTGTAATAATGGTGCATGGCGGATCATGGAGCAGTGGGAATAGTCAGGATCTGCCTGAACTGAATACATATCTGGCAAATCATGGCTATCATGTAGCTGCTATCAATTACAGACTGGCACCGCAAAACATCTGCCCTGCACCGGTAGAAGATGTGTATCAGGCCATGGATTACCTGCGCGCACATGCGGAAGAATTAGGAATTGATACAAACAATTTCGTACTGGTGGGACGTTCTGCAGGTGCACAGATTGCACTACTGGCAGCCTACAAACAGCATGTGCAGGGTTTAAAAGGTGTAGTAGATTTCTATGGTCCTGCTGATATGGTATGGGGGTATTCACTACCCGCAAGTCCGTTGGTGATGGATTCCAGAAAGGTCATGGAAAACTACCTGGGTGGCACTTACAGCGCTGTTCCGAATAATTATGCAGCCAGTTCCCCCGTTGAATTCGTGAACAAAAAAACAGTGCCTACGTTAATCATTCATGGTGAACATGATGTACTCGTAGCATATGAACATAGCATCAGACTGGAAAAGAAACTACAGGACAACGGTATTAAACATTTCTTTCTCTCACTGCCATGGGCCACACATGGGTTTGATTACAACCTGAAAGGCCCGGGCGGACAATTATCCACCTACTCGGTATTAAGATTTTTACAAAATATATGTTACGAACAGCAATCATAGGCACCGGCATAGCCGGTATGGGATGCGGACATTTTCTACACCCTACTGACGACATCACGTTTTATGAACAACTCGATTATGTAGGTGGTCATACAAACACTGTGACTGTAGATGAAGATGGAAAACCGGTGTACATTGATACCGGGTTTATGGTTTTTAATTACCAGACGTATCCCAACCTTTGTAAACTGTTTGAACAGATTAAAGCGCCTGTGAAAAAGACTGACATGTCTTTCAGTGTGCAACACGTTCCCTCTGGCCTTGAATATAGCGGATCCAGTATCAATCATCTTTTTGCACAGCGTAAAAATATTTTCAATCCTTCTTACATCAGGATGCTCATGCAGATTGGCCGCTTCAATAAAGAGAGCGTACGTATTCTGGATGATCCTAAATATGCGAATCATACTATCGGCCAATTTATACGCGAAGGTGGTTATGGTGAAGACATGTTGTGGAAATACCTCGTACCCATGAGCTCCGCTGTGTGGTCTACTCCTATGCAGCAGATGCTGGACTTCCCTGCGGTGACACTCATCCGTTTCTTTTACAACCATGGTTTTCTCGGCCTGCATACACAACACCAGTGGTATACACTGGACAAAGGGAGTCAGTCATACAGAGAGATCTTAATTGCACCTTTCAGAAACCGTATTCACACCAACAGAAAAGCAGTGAAAGTAACACGCATGCCTGACGGAAAAGCTACCGTGCATGCAGCAGATGGCACAGCACAGGAGTACGACAGAGTGATACTAGCCTGCCATGGCGACCAGGCACTGGCATTGCTGGACACTCCAACTAATAAAGAACAGCAACTACTTTCTGCTTTCAAATATCAATATAACAAAGCTGTATTACATACAGATGAGAAGACCATGCCAGTTAAAAAGCTGGCGTGGAGCAGCTGGAACTATCGTATAGACAACGAGCAACCCAGTACCATTTACTGGATGAATAAGTTACAAGGTGTATCCGACAAGAAAAACTATTTTGTATCTATCAATCCCCATGCGCAGCTGGATGCCAGTAAGATCATCAAAGAGATAGACTACGAGCATCCGCTATTTGATCTGGCTGCTATTGAAGCCCAGTCTGCTTTACCACAATTGAATGCCGATGGTCCTGTCTACTATTGTGGTAGTTACTTTAAATATGGATTCCACGAAGATGCATTTGCCAGCGCGGTGAATCTCTGTTCTCATTTGTTAAAGAGACACGTTATTTAATCCATATAACGATTTATTCCGTAGATATTTTCATGCGCGGAACCTCTATTCATTCATGTTTATACAGGGCACAGGTAATGCACCACAGGCTGTCGCCAAAGCGGCACCAGTTCAATTACCAGGTGTTTATGTTTTACATAGATCTGGATGAAGTTGATTATCTGTCAAGGCACCTGCGCTTTATGAGCAGGAATCGTTTTAACCTGTTTAATTTTCGCGATAAAGATCATTTGCAGATAACAGATAGTCAAAACACCCGTGAACAGATCCTTGCTTACCTTCAACAGCAGGGCATTACAACGCCTATCGGGCGCGTCATGCTACTGACTAATTTATGTACGTTAGGGTATCAGTTCAATCCTGTTTCATTCTATTACTGTTATGATATGCAGGGGCATCCTGTTTGTTCTGTAGTAGAAGTATGCAATACATTCGGGGAATTGAAACCTTATTTACTGAACGATACAACACGCAAACAGAAAGGATTCAGGCTGTATACAGGTAAATACTTTTATGTGTCTCCTTTCTCCGACATGGATACACAATTTGATTTTGATCTGAGTATACCGGGAGCACGATTGGATATACGCATCGATGATTGTCATAAGAGTGGCGAACGATTTTTAATCAGTACACTAAAAGGGGAAAGAAAACCTCTGACGGATGGAATGCTGCTCTATTACTTTTTCAGCTTTCCGTTGATTACGTTCAAAGTGATCTGGATGATTCACTGGCAGGCACTTCGCTTATGGTTGAAGAAGTTGCCCTTTCACGCAAAAGCAGCAAACAAGCACCTGCAGCGTGATCTTTATAGACCATACAAATCATAATTATATTTTCTCACAGGGGAAACTATTAACGTCAGTTAATGGTAACGGCATTCCCATATATATACTTGACATGCAAACATCCACCCTTCCATATGCGAAAAAGAGTAAAAGTATCTATCAGGATATTGTACTGAAAGTGATGGCTGGTATGAACCGGGGATTGCTACACCTGACTTTGCAGGATGGTGAACAGCTCACTATCGGAAATGGAGAAGGTAATATCAGGGCGAATATCCGTATCAATGATGCAGCGTTTTACAGCAGGATACTGTTGTATGGAGATGTAGGATTTGGAGAAGCATATGTAGATGGACTGTGGGATACAGACAATATCACGAACGTGATAAAGTGGGCGTTACATAATGTAGAGAACACACCGGGATTATCAGGTAGTAAAACAAAACAATTTGCTTTTAACCTGTTTAGCTGGTTCAATAGATTGTACCATAACAGGAGAGCGAATACCCTGAAAGGGTCACGGAAGAATATCTCTGCCCATTATGATCTGGACAATGATTTCTTTGCCAGCTTCCTGGATCCGACTATGACATATTCAAGTGCTTATTATTATAAAGAAGATCTGACGCTGGCAGAAGCACAGCTGGCAAAGTATGAGCGGTTGTGTCAGCAACTACATTTAAAAACGGATGATCATGTGCTGGAAATAGGCAGTGGCTGGGGTGGAAATGCCATTTATATGGCAAAGACGTATGGTTGTAAAGTAACGTCACTGACTATTTCCCAGGAGCAGTATAAACTGGCTGTAGAGCGAGTTTCTGCTGCAGGCCTGCAAGACAAGGTGAATATCCAGCTAAAAGATTACAGGATGATGGAAGGCAGCTTTGATAAGATTGTATCTATCGAAATGCTGGAAGCTGTAGGGCATGATTATCTGCCGATGTACTTTACAAAATGCCATGAGCTGTTGAAGAAAGATGGCATACTGGCCATACAGGTGATCACTGCTCCTGATTCAAGGTATGATAGTTTAAGAAAAGGTGTGGATTGGATTCAGAAACATATCTTCCCGGGGTCATTGTTACCATCAGTAGCAGCTATCAACAATGCAGTGAACAGAACCGGAGATATGACAATGGTAGACCTAAAAGATTTAGGTCCTGACTATGCAAGAACATTGAAGGCATGGTTTGATGCCTTCAATGAAAACCTGCTGCCTGATATGAGCGCTGCATTTATCCGCAAGTGGAATTATTACCTGTGCTATTGCGAGGCAGCATTTGCTATGCGGAATATCAATGTAATGCAGCTGGTATATACCAGACCCAATAATATGAGCCGATAGTTATTAAATCCTATATAGATGTACGTGGAGAAGAAGGCAACCTGTAATGGGTTGCTTTTCTTTTTATACTACGTCCGGCACGAAGTTGATCTCAGCCTCGTCTTTAAATGCAACATACACTCTTTTCCATGGCTGATCATCTATCAGTTGCCACTTGTGGCCACTGCCAGTCGTATCCATAGCTATCAGTATATCGCCGGGTTGAAGGGTGAAGGTTTCGCCCGGACCGGTTTCAAACAACAAGGTCCCTGAAAGCGTGATCACATACTGTGTAGTGGGTGCCGGATGCCAGTCATAAAAACTATGCGCCGGTGTTTCGTTGAACATAATTGATGTTGCAGGATTTACCTGCAAATTCGATATTGTACCTACCTGTACATAAGAATGGCCGTCATTGCCTGTGTATAACTTGTACGCCCTGATCATAACTATTTAAACATTTTCCTGAATGATTCCAGCAATCTCACCGGCAGTGACTTTGCACGGGAGAAAGCCTGTTCCGATGCCTTACGTTCCTGTAGTATTTCTGTACTGATCACATGATCTACTTTTATATAGCGCGAAAGACGCCTGACTAATCTAACTCTTTTTCTCCTTACATGTATAAGCTGTATCAGTTCTTCATCACCAATCTCTCCTTTTAACTCTTTCACTTGCAACACTGGTACAGGATGATTGTTTTTTATTTTTTCCATATACCCATACCCTACCTGTTGTTTACTATGCACACGGTAACGGATCAATGGCTCTTCTATATATCCAAGCATCTTTGCATTTGCTGCCACCAGCGCGATCCACGCATCATGCCAGATCTTGTGCATCAGGCGAAAAGGCAGGATCTGTGACAGGCTCTCCTTTTTGAGCGCCAGCGTAGCCCCGGTTACAATACGACCGTGTTTCAACAGGTAGCGGAGCAGGTCATCTTTTGTTTGTGCATATGCTCTTACTTCGGCAGTAAAGCCCACTACATCCCACAAGGTAGAAGGTAATGCGGCACTGTTTTCATCCATGAACACTCCATTGGTAAACACTACTTTGTCCTGCGGATGCGCAGCAAAATGCGCAACTACCTTTGCCACCTTCTCAGGCAACCAGCAATCATCATGATCACTCAGAAAGATGATGTCTCCCTTGCTCTCTGCCAATGCACGTTCGAAATTCTTACGCGCACCTTTGTTCTTTTCATTGCGGATAATGCGGAAAAGATCCGGATAGCGGCTGGCATAATCATGTAATATCCGGGTAGTCTGATCTGTAGAAGCGTCGTCGATCACTACGATCTCATTCACACGAAGCGTTTGGTGAATGATGGTTTCCAGTTGTTCCGGAAGGTATTTTTCACTGTTGTAGGTGCAGATGCCGACGGATATGATCACTATTCTTCGATTTTTCTGCAATATATAAAAAAAGAGGCCGTATCATGAGTTTAAGATTACGGCCTCTTTTTCTGAAAATGGTTTTCATTCCCCGTTAGAGAATTCCCCTCTTTCATGAATATTTTATTCGGGTACCTGATGGAGATAGGTAACCTTTTAAGTAATTCTGAAAAGGTCTAATTTTTGTATTGATCAGGCAACTTCTACATCGGATATCTTATCCTGCAATTCTTTTACCGTCATATTGTAGAGCACACTGTGCCTGTTATTCACCCTTTGTACCAGGTGCACATGGGCAATGAACTGTTGTACCACGGCAATCTTATCACTTGGCGTTACCACCAGCAATTGTAAGTGCAGCTGCTTACAGAGTTCCATGAGGTAAGTCGCCTTTTCCTCATCCTGGTTACTGAAGCTCTCATCCACCGCAATGAAGCGGAGGCTGCGGGTATTTTTGCCTTCTCTCGTAATACCAAACTGGTACGCAATGGCACTACAAAGAATGGTGTAGGTCAACTGTGCTTTTTCACCACCGGACAATTGCCCCATCTGGCGGTAGATCTTCTTGGATTCATTGGTATTGCGATACCTTTCATCTGCCCAGAATTCAAACCAGTTACGGGCATCCATCACCCTGTTACGGTAAGTTTCACTTTCATCCAGTGCGGTGATCAATGGCATCACCCTTTCACGGAAGTGCGTGGCCTTTTCTTCGAAGCTGCTCTGTTGCCAGTTAGCCGCCTGTGGCAGGGCATCGAGTAAGCGGCTTTTGAATTCCCTTACTTCTGTACCGGTAGGCACTGGTCGCTTCACCAGCTGGATATAAGTATCCGGCAAACGGTTGAAGTTGATGCCACTCAGGGATTGATTCAGCTTGTGGATCGTGTTGGTGATATCACGCTCCCACTTTTCCATCTCCTCATTCAGCCCACCGATCTTGTAAGTGATGGTGACGTTGATATAGCTTTCGAAATCCTTTTTGAAACGGGGCAGGTTATCATTGCTCAGTTTATCCAGCCATTCGATGTATTCGCCCGCATTTTTCGCCTCTTCTGACATGGCATGTACATCTGCACTCCAATCGGGGAAACGCGCTAATAACTCAGGAGAAGGGTTTTTAAGACGATTGATACTGCGGTTCAGCAATACTTCTTCCTTATGGCTGGCATCTTCTGCCTGCTTCAGGTTTTGTTCTTTACTATCACGCAGCGATTTGTACACGCTACCGATATTATCCAGCGTCACCTCACTCAGTTCCTGGCTATGCTGCTGTTGGAATTGCAACAGCTGGTCTTTGTCTGTATCTGTAATGTGCTGTAACAGGGCCTGCAGGTTTTCCTGCTCTGTTTCCATATCAGAGATGGTACGTTGTGCCAGCGCTTCGTTCCTGATGAGGGTCGCCTGTGATTCCTGTACGTGCTGCTTTTGTTTTTCTACATCCTGCAACTGTTCTGTCAGTGCATCCAGCTCCATATTTTCATCACGCATGGAAGCGATCTGCTCTTCTGCTTTGTGAATGTTCTTTTGGAGCTTAGGGATGTTCAGCTCTTCAAACCCCTTGTGTTCCTTTAAGCGGCCGGCAGCATAGAATTGCTTTTGCAACCGGGCAGAACGGGTTTTGCAGGTTTGTAATATTTCGGTGCTGGACATAATGGCTTCATTCAGCTTATTACGTTTAGCAATCAATGCTTCTTTTTTCCTGTCGTTGTTCCACCCCATTACATAACGGGCTTCGTCATTCCTGCCGGAGCGGTCATCCTTTTCATGACGATCCCTGTTCTTGATCAGCCCTTCGATGGTAATGGCCATATCATAACGATGCAGGGACTTTTCGTTTTCTACACAGGTGTAGTTGAAGTTCTGGATGATCTGTTGCTCTACCCACTCTGTGAGTTTGTGATCAGGATGGAAATCCAGTTTTTCATAGACGGTGTTTTCATCCGGATACAGGGTGAGTGCAGATTCCTTGATCTGGTAGTAAACCAGACGGGTACGCATGTTATTGTTGTTCACATAACTGGTCACCTTTTTGTAGTGCTTATCCGGCACCAGCAGGCGCAGTGCAAAGGAATGCAGCAGTTTTTCGATAGCAGGCTGCCAGTGCAGTTCTTCTGGTTTCACCTGTATCAGCTCACCTGCAAAGAGGATCTCGCCTTCATCTATTTTCAGGTAATTGCACATGTCTTTGCGCAACTGGATCAGGTGAGAAGGGATGTTGTTCTTTGACTGGTGCAGGAGTTCGATTTCCTTTTCCAGGCTATCTTTTTCACCATCTGCTTTTTCCTTTACACGCTTGGCGCTGTACTCATCTTCTTCATTGAGGCGCTGTTCTGTTTCGAGTTTCAGCGTGGCACGGCCGGCTTCTTTCAGGAGACGTGTATAGGTAGCTTCGTCGTTGATTTCGTTATCCTTTACATGCAGTGCTTCGCACCAGTTCATAAACTCCTGCAGGTTAGCTTCGGCCGCTACTTTCTTCTGGCGCAGTTCCTCGATGGTCTTTTCCAGCTGCTGCAGGCGCTGACCAGCTTTGTTCTGTTCCAGCATATTGCGGGTAGTACGCTCCTGTTCCAGCAGTTCATTCATCTGCGTTTTAGACTCTTCTATCTTGCGAAGCAGGGTTGTCACTTCCAGACGTTTCTCCAGCAAAGCCTGTCCCAGCAACTGGCTACGGGTAAAGCTATTCCAGATGGTAGCCGTATTCAGGTCCTGCTTGTAACCGGAGATCTTTGCAGAAAGGTTGGCAAAGTTTGCATGGTGCTCCCTGATAGGTTCCAGCATGCGGATCTGTTCTTCTGCCTTTTCGATATTGCGTTGCGCATCCAGCAAAGTGGTCAGGTGTTTTTTCAATTCCTGAAACTGCTCTTCCATATTGCGGGGTTCCAACATGTTGGTACGGATAAAATCATCCAGGTTACCCAACACCTTGATACCTACGGTCTGGTTAAAGAGCTGTAATGCCTGTATACTCTGCATGCCCAGGGCATCTACCAGTCGCTGTGCATATTTGCTGGCGGCGTCAAACCATTCTACCTGTTTACGCGCACCTTTGTTAAAGAGCTGATCGATACGTTTTTTCCACTGACCACCCAGATCGAACGGACGGAAATCGTCAGCAATGTGCATGGCTCTGTGTGCGACACCGAAGATCTTGCGCATGTCGCCATTTACGAAGTAACGCACCTGGAAGATGGTCACAAACTGTTCTGCTTCGTTGGCAAAGCTGGCCAGCAGAATGCTGTAGGCTTCTTCTTTGTTCTCGCGCAGGTACAGGGTTTTGGTCACACCGGTGGCATCGTTGTTCACCATACCATAACCTCCCATTACATAGGAATCTTCGGTACGGTCACCTTTCTTTTCACTACCACTACTCTGGTTATAAAAGCGATATTTCTTTTCCGGCACCATCAGGGTGAGCAGGGCATCGATAAAGGTGGTCTTGCCACTGCCATTAGCGCCGGTGAGCAGACTGGTCTCCCCTTCTGGCTTAATTGCATGAATGTGTTCATCAAAGGTTCCCCAGTTGAACACTTCCATATATTGCAGGCGGAAGCCGGTCTTTTGACTATCTGTACTGAATACGTTTAATTGCATTGGATGAGTTGGTTTTGCTTACTCTGCCTCCACAGGGGTTTCCTGGTGAGCGAGCAGTTGTTGCTGGAATTGTTCCAGCGCTTCGCCGTCTACTTTAGCTTTGATGATCTTCCTGATGCGGAACTTCTGTTCATCGATCAGGTCGTTGTTTTCTGTTTTTTGCAGGAAGCCGTTTTCTTCCACTTTGTCGATCAGCCTGTCTATATCTTTCAGGAAGCGGATACGGCTGGCGCCTTCCTTGAAGAACAGTTCTGCATATTCCTTGATCTCTCTTCTCTTCTTGATCAGCTCACGGGAAGAAGAATCACTGATTTCGAATTCTGCCATCATCTCGCGCAGCAACACCAGCATGATACTTTCCTCGTAAGAGAAAGAGCGGCGTTGTACCCAGCTTACATAGGCTTCTTCGTCTTCTGACATGGCATGCTTTACAAATGCATAGCCATCCTGTTCATCCAGTACCAGTGTGAGGCCCAGTTGCTGAAGAAAGATGATCAGTTCCACCTTGTATTGCAACAGTTTCTCCCAGGCACTTTTTTCTACATATTCTACGGGTCCTTTGAGCAACTTGACCACTAAGGATGCGTAGGGTAATATTTTGACAGGTGTACTCATACTTGTTTATTTTCCGAATAAAAGATAAGGTACTTCCAAAAAGCGGGTTTGCTCCGCATTGAGAGGTATCAGTTCTGTGGTATTCTGTACAGTGTATGCTTTGCCACCTTTTTCCCTTACGAAGTCGTAATAGCTGATAATTTCAGCAAGGCCATATTCCAGCGGCGAAGCTTCCAATACTTCTTTGAGCGTAGCGGTCTGCTTGTCTTTCAGCACTCCTTCTACTTTTGTCCACAGGTATTTTTTGTTGATGTGAGAGGTATTGAGCAGGCGGCTGAAGCGTGTCATATCCTCTATTTTTTCAGTGGCAGTACCCGGTTGTTTTACCTCTGTGATAGTTTTTTTCTGTTCCAGGGTAAGCTTACGTTCCAGGATCATCCTGATTTCAGCACTGTCGTCAATGCTGATACCGGCTTCCACATCGTCTTCTTCTTCCTTGAAACCGAATACCAGTTCTTTGATGCTGTTGATCTGCTTGCGCAGGCGGCGGTGACGTGCAATCTCTTTTTCGGAGATAATACGGCTTAGTTTTTCCGCCATCTTATCGTTGGCATCGTATACGTTTTTCCCCTGCTCCAGCAGCAGGGATTTGATGTTTGTAAGGAAAAACTCATCTGCCTGTATCCCTCTTTCGTCTACCAGGTGCATGAGCTGTTCGGTGAGTTCCCGCCATTCTTCCTGACCGGCACGGGAGATAAGGAAGTCCCAGAAAGCATAGAAGCTCTTACCCTGGTTACTGTTGCGCAGGGAGTCGTAGGCTTCGAATGCAAAACCGATGATGGCGCCTTTGCTTTGTTCAGCGCGGGTATGCTGTTCCACGATCGTACGGTGTATCTGTTTGAAATTATCTTCTACCTCACGGAAATCGCTGATCAGTTCGTAGCAGAGACGGGTAAAGAGTTCCAGTCGTTCCTCTACCTGGGCATTGTTATACCTGTCTGGGGTGATACCCAGTTCCAGTGCTTTGATCTCTTTATCTATTTCGGCGCGCTTATTCCTGAGAATTTCCAGTTTCTTACCTCTGTCATCTTCTGTGTTCTCTACGATATCGCGGAGGGAGTTGAAGAGGAGTTTGAAGCGGCTTTCTGTACCTACGTGTTGCCGCAACTGCAGGGTCTGCATCCACTGGAATACCTTTTCAGTATAGGCGCTGAGCTGATAGCGGGTATTGCCTTCGGCATCCGGCAGATCCTGCAGAATGCGTTTTTGTACCCAGTTAAGTATATATTTTCTGCTACGTGTTTCTTCGTCTTCACCAAAGTTGATCCTTGCTTCTTCCAGGTCTTCCACGCCGTCTTCCTGTAGGCTGAGCGCTTCGGCCAGCATTTGTACCAGCTGTGACTCAGGAATAGAGAAACGGTTCTCTTCCTTGAACACGCTGTACAGGAATGGAAGTATCCAATGAGTGTTGCGCAGGCGCAGCATCTGGATAGCAGGTGAAGAGGAAATGAGCCAGAATAAATCGTCTTTGTTCATAGAGGGTGCAAATTGTAGAAAAAAAAGGTTCGAACAAAGAAGGAGTTTCCCCCATTAGATGTTGAAAAAAAGAGTGGACCTGTAATCCTCTGTCTGGTCGATCCATTCCTGTGGAATATGTTCAGTACCAGCAGATAAGACAACGATGCTCCCTACTATGGCACAGGTGGTGTCCCGGTCGCCAAGGCCATTTACGGTAGTCCAGATAGCATCCTCAAAACTATCCAGATGGTGGGCTGCACACCAGAGGGCAAAAGGCACCGTATCCTGCGCCAGCATTTTCACCCCGCTACCAAGTATCGAAACGATGGTGCGGATGTCGTAATGGGCTGGTAATGTGGCTGCTTTTTGAATTTTGGATCGGGTATCGCTGTCAGGTGTATGCTGTATGATAAAATCAAAGAATTCCTTAGCAGTAAGAGCTGGTTGCCGGATCACGATACTGGCGGCCAGGGCTACAGCGATAGCGCCGGCAATGGCTTCTTCGTTATAGTGGGTCACTTCGGCTGAAAGGCGGGCCTGTGCCACAAGTGTTTCCACATCATCATGAAAGTAAGCTCCGAGCGGGGCGGCACGCATAGCGGCGCCATTGCCCATTGAGCCCATGCCATCAAACACACAGCTACTCACTGTTTTCCAGTCTTCGCCCTCACCTATTGCACGCAGAATAGC
The DNA here is from genome assembly GCF_034274695.1 of Chitinophaga sp. LS1. Taxonomy (NCBI): domain Bacteria; kingdom Pseudomonadati; phylum Bacteroidota; class Chitinophagia; order Chitinophagales; family Chitinophagaceae; genus Chitinophaga; species Chitinophaga sp. LS1. The sequence continues at coordinate 2,388,691 of NZ_CP128362.1, read as the reverse complement.
GTGAGCAGTGCCACCGTAACCACGGTAATCGTCTAATTTGTAGTTTCTGGCAAATTCAGTGGCGAGCTTTTGCTGGTCAATCTTTCCCTCCTGTGCGAGGATGTTGTGAATACCTATTGCCATGACGGTATCGTCAGTGACATTCCAGTCGCCTGGTTTTAATTCCTTGTAAATTAGTCTTTGGGTGATGAGATCCTCATTGCCAAAGAAGGTTTCTCCAAAGGCGTCTCCGATTGAGAGACCGAATAGAGAAGTGCTGGCGAGGCGTAGTTTTTCGTCTATGGTCATAGACCCTAAAGATACTAATAAATTAATGCGCCAGTGCCATAGAAAACAAACCACTACCGCAACCCAGATCTGCCCATTTGCTAACGGGAGCATGCTGCAATACATCACATTGTATAAACTGGATGGCTTGGGATAACTGCATGATTAAAGACTATCTGTATTCAACATGGCTTTCAGAATATTGGCTTCTATATCCACATCACTGAGGTTCTGCAGGAAATTCACATCATCTATCTTATTATGATAATCCGATATTAACCTTTTTATATCAGGTGGTATCTGCGTCTTTACCACGCTGGCAGTGCTTTGCAACTGATCGTTCTTATCTGCTATTTCCTGTACGATCTTCGCTTTTTTGGAGATATTGTTATGCAGGTCTATGCCTGACAGCTCTGCCATATCAAGGAAGAGAAATAAATTGCGGGAGGGCACAAACACAAAATACCTGTCCAGACCTGTAATACTATATACTTCCAGTATCAGGCTACCTGCTGTCAATCCACAATAGAATTCACTCCTGAATTCGACCTTGTTCAGAATGCCCAGGAGCCTTCTGTGTACAGTGGCGTAAGCATTCCGGTATACTTCTGCAGGATTATAGTCGGTGAGTTTTTCTACGAGACTGAATGGAACATCGAAGAAGAAATCTGCCGCGAAGCGGGCGCTAAAGGCATTGATATTTTTCGAGAAAGGCGACTCATCTTTCTCTTCTGATAATAACTGGAAAAGCCGACGCAGGGACTGGTTTACTTTCAGTGCCTGCCGCTGCTTTTCCAGGTTATAACTTTGTTCTGTGTATACGTTGCTATTCAGCTTGTCAATAAGGTCTGTGTTCAGCTGTATCTCATCATGGAGAATGAGTACATTCCGCTCGTTGGCAATTTTGATTTTCCTGAGCAGTTCGATAATGGTCAACGAATATTGAACATGAAAGAGTTCCAGTTTATTCACATCCAGGTCTGTATTGTTCTCAAATAATTTATGGATCACCTGTGTACGTAGGTAGATCTTATAGATTATTTCATCTTCAAAAAAGACTGACAGCAGTTGTAGTTTGCTGATCGTTCTTTGTGACTCACTTAATATGATAGCCCGGTTCTCCTCCATTTTCTAGCGTTCCTTATACGTTGGTTACATTCTTTCTCAGCTCTGTTTCAAGTGACTGCAATTCTGTATTCAGTTGTTTCCTGTTTTCAGTACCCTGATCATGAATACGTTTCACTTCGGCAAGTGTTTCGATCAGGGAAGAAGTAGTACGTTTCAGTGTTTCGATAGATACGACTGTACTTTCATTCTGCTTCGCTACTTCAATACTGTTTTGTTTCAGCATGTCAGCATTCTTCTGCAGGATGGTATTGGTCGTATCTGCTACTTTCTTCTGCATTTCCACATTCGCCTTTTGTCTTTGCAGGGCAACGGCGATGGTCAGCTGGTTCTTCCACACCGGAATGGTGGTAGATACGATGGATTGCGCTTTTTCGGCGATAGCAGTATTGTTGTTCTGCACCACTCTGATCTGTGCCAGGGACTGCATCATGATGAAGCGTACGATCTTCATATCGGCCAGGCGCTTGTCCAGACGGTGCAGGAACTCGCGCATATCAGAGATCTCGTAATCCTGGTATGCAGTCGGGTTGCCTTCCATTTCTGCCAGCTTTATGCTCAGCTGATTGTATTTGTACTGACCGGAGATGATCAGTTCTTCCATCTGCTTGATGTAGTTCACATTGTTGTCGAACATCGTCTGCAGGGCAGTATTGTCCTTCAGAGAGTTGATACGACCCGCTTTGATCTTGTTGGTGATCTTGTCTACATTCGCGATCACGGTATCGTACTTCTGGAACATTGCTTTCACATCCACTACCAGCTTCTTGAAGAAAGGTATTTTGGACATGAATGATTTGAATCCGCCCTGTTCCAGTTCATCTACATCTATATAGTTCAGTTCTGTCAGCAGGTCGTTGATGTGACCACCTACTTCTCCGGAGTTGAAAGTACGTACGGAGGTCAGGAAGTCGTTGCTATACTTGTCCATGGATTTCTCCACTTCGGCACCATAGTTCAGGATGGCGTTTACATCACCGGGTACAAGGGATTTGCTGACTTCATCGTACTTCTTACTTTCGTCTGAAGAAACGACGGTGAGGTCTACATTGCCTTCCCTGTCAATGTGAGGGCTGGCAATGACTACATCAGTTGTTGTATTTGCGTTGATATCCATTAGCAAATTTTTTAGTCTTATAAGTATTGGCGGGTTACTGTATCAACAGTTTCCTGCAGTTTTCTGTCTTTGGTAGCTTCTCCGATGGCATTGAATTTCCATTCACCATTCTTCTTGTAGAATACTCCCATGACCATGGATACGTGTCCGGCAAAGGCGGCATCGTGTGCGATGTCGTACCTGGCAAATACTTCAGTGACTCTGCTTGGAGTACCTTCGTAAATGCGGATAGATGCAAATGGAATGCTACCGAAATCCTGCCCTCTGAAGCTGTTGAGTACAAAAGCTACATAGGTGACGTTAGGACTGAGGATGGAGAAATCCAGTGTGATCACTTCGTTATCCAGTCCGTCGTCACCATTTACATCCCCGGTGAGGTCATCACCGCTATGTCTTACCGCCCTATCCTTGGATTGCAAGTTACCAAAATAGACAACTTCCAGGGCTTGCTTGTTTTCGTTATATAATACGCAGCTACCATCCAGATCCACGGCCTCTTTGGTTTTGCCGAGTCCGAATAATCCTTTCTTTTCAATAGCGCCCCAGTTGATACCCACACATACTCTTTCCAGTTTGGTGCCATTGCTCTTTTCGAGGGAGATGCGTTGTCCCTTCTGTAAATTGATAGCCATGTCGATTAGTTGTATTTATTCAGATAATCCTGTAAACCGCCTTTCATACCGGCACCTACAGCTTCAAATTTCCATTCGTTGTTTCTCTTGTAGATACGGCCAAACTCAACGGCAGTTTCGATAGAGAAGTCTTCTTCCAGCTCGTACTTGAGCAGTACCTGATTGGAGGAAGAATCAACGATGCGAACATAGCTGTTTCTTACCTGGCCAAAGTTCTGGCGCCTTTGCTCTGCTTCATGAATGGTCACTACCACACAAAGTTCGGATACATTCGGATCGATTTTAGACAGGTCTACATGGATCTGCTCATCATCGCCAGCACCTTCACCCGTCAGGTTATCGCCGGAATGTTCTACAGCACTATCTGGTGATTTTTTGTTGTTATAGAATACAAAATGCGCATCTGATAAGATTTTTTTATTATCTCCGAGAATGAAAACTGATGCATCCAGGTCGAAACCGGAGCCCGTGGAAGAGCTATTGGTGTCCCAACCAAGTCCGATTGTGAACTTAGGCGCATTGATTGCCTCTCTCTGTCCTTTTTGAAGGTTAATTGCCATTTTTCTAAGCTTTTATATTATTTGTCGGATATATGTATGTATTGATGAAGCCGAGGTTACGGGCGTAAGCGTCGATGGTGTGATACCCGTTGCCCAGGGCCATGTTATATAGCAAATTGACAAAGTTTTCCGTTTGATTCTGTAAAAAGATACAAAATGAATCGTAATCGTAATTCAGGATATACTTTACAATCCTCGTATTGATCTGGAAACTATCCCCTTGTATAATCTTTTCAAGATCGAAGATAGACTTCACACAGTGATAATTTAAATAATTTTCGATATTCGGATGAATTGAATGATTGGCCAGCTCTGCAAAGTATAGCATGCAAATATCGTTCTTCAATTCATATTCGTCCACCATACGCAGGATCATCCTTTCATGACTGCCTGTAATACGGATATCATCCAGGAAAATTACGGTTTTTCCTTCCAGGAACGCCTTATCGACATGAAAAGAATCGTTGCCAATCAGTTTAAGCCTTTCTGAGGCATTCAGCTCTCCGTAATCTTCCTTGTAGGTGATGGTGCGGTGCACCTTGGCCTCCTGCACTACGGGATAACCTTCTTCGGCCAGCCACCGGTTCAGGCGGAATACGAAGTGGTTCTTCATCGCAAATGTAGCCGTAGGAATGAATGCATATGGACTGGAAATAACAACCAGTTGTTTTTCCGGCGGCACATAATGCAGATGATTCCTGATATACCCTTCGGCGAGGGCTATACCAAAATCCCTTGCTACTACATCATCTCCAAATTTAAAGCGGCTATAGGCATCCGGTGAAAAACCGAAGCTGTCCGGATGGTGTATTTTATGTAATGAATAGGTGAATGTCATTCGTTTAACAAACTTTTAAAGTTCCATAAGTTGATTACTATTCAATCAATGCCTGGTTTTGGGTCTATAAAGCTTTTGTCCCTCGGTCAATATTTTAAAAATAACGAGATTTTCCGGGTTCCGTCAATTTGGAGGTTAAATATTTGATGAAGTTTTTATACAAGGAGCAAACGGGGGATAAATGGGATTAAAACAAACGATTTACATATTAAAATAAATACAGAAAGGCGCCGGTTTGACCGGCGCCTGCGTTTTTTAATGATCAAAAACCACTTTTGAGCAATATCTTTCCTGGACTTAGCCCTTTAGCTTTTGCTTCCACAATGATCTCTCCTGCCTGTTCTTTTGACTGGACAATGGTGGTCAACTCTCCGTTAAATGCATGCATCTGAGGAAGATGAAATAAGTCAAGCGAAGTAGGATCTCCATTAGCAGCCGCTTTATAACTACCTGCACCAGAAACGGTGAAGGTGATCAACCGCTGATCTGCCGGACAAAGGTTTCCATCCTTATCTACTATTTTTACACGTATATAAGCCAGGTCGTTCCCATCGGCAGCTATTGTATCTCTATTGGCTTCCAGTACTATATGATGTGGCTTACCCGCAGTACGGACGATCTTTTCTTCCGCAGCTTTTCCATTTTCATCATAGGCCACTACCTTTATTTCACCCTTTTCATACACTGCATTCATCCACATTAAGCGGTAACGGTTTTGTGTAGTAGAATCATTTTTGAACCGTTTGCCATAGCTGGTACCATTGATGAATAACTCGGCTGAAGGGTAATTAGTATAAGCAAATACAGGCGTTACCTGCCCTTCCCGACCCGGCCAGGTCCAATGCGGAAGTACATGTAATGTAGCCGCTTTTTTATTCCAGACACTCCTGTACAGGTAATAACGATCTTTGGGAATACTTGCCAGATCGATGATGCCGAACATGGAACTATGATTTGGCCAGCCATCCACATCGTAAGGTGAAGGCTCCCCTAAATAGTCAAAACCCGTCCATACAAACTGGCCAATAGACCACTCATTATCTTCCGCCATCGCCAGATCCTCATCTGGCAGATTGGACCAGGAGCAATACTCAAAGTCGTAAGATGATGACTGGTGATCTTTATACACCGCATCGCCCTTTCTTACTACAGGGAACTGGTATACTCCTCTCGAACTTACCGTAGAAGAAGTCTCTGTACCTAACACCAGATTTTGTGGCAGCTTACCATAAGCTTCTTTATACCTGTTCACCCTGTAATTGAATCCCGGAATATCGATCATAGATGCAAAACCATTGCTTAACACACAGCTTACCTGATCCATACCACAGGTAACCGGTCTGGTAGGGTCTTCACGATGACAGATGTCCTGCAGGAAAGAAGCTACTTTGTATCCATCAGGGCTACATTGTGTAGGTACTTCGTTACCGATACTCCACATGACCACACAAGGATCATTGCGATAATGGCGTAACATATTCACCATGTCTTTCTCTGCCCATTCTGCAAAGAAGCGATGATACCCGTTTTCACATTTAGCAATATCCCATTCGTCAAATGGTTCTATCATCATCATAAAACCCATTTCATTACACAAGTCAACCAGTTCAGGTGCAGGCATATTGTGCGAAGTCCGGATAGCATCACAACCCATCTCTTTTAAAAGCGTTAGTTGATACCGCAATGCAGCTACATTGATTGCAGCACCCAGCGGCCCAAGATCATGGTGATTACATACTCCCTGAAACTTGCGCAGCTTGCCGTTTAAATAGAATCCTTTATCTGCTACAAAGCGGATATCACGTATACCAAAGCGGGTGGTGTAAGTATCTATCTGCACGCCGTTCATATAGATCACAGACTTTGCCGTATACAAATTAGGGGCTTCGGGAGACCATAATGCCGGCTGATTCACGATGAAATTCTGTTCAAACGGTTTGCCATGCGTTACCTTTTGTATGTTCTCTTTTACTGCAACCTTCTCTCCTTTTGCATTCAGTATTTCTGTGATAACTTTGATATCTGCATCTCCTGTATTATCGATGGTTGTTTTCAGATTCACAGCAGCATATGCATCGGATACATAAGGTGTAGTCACATACGTACCCCATACAGGTACATGTGCTTTTTGCGTAACTATCACATGTACATTCCTATACAACCCTGCACCAGGATACCATCTGGAAGATTGTGGCTTATTTTCTAAACGAACGGCTAACAGGTTATGCTGACCATCAGCCGTTAAATAAGGGGTCACATCTACTGAAAATGAGTTGTATCCATTGGGCCAGAAACAAGCTTCTTTACCGTTCACGTATACTTTTGCTTCGCTCATCGCACCATCAAATAACAGCGATACGGTCGTTCCTGCAGGTACATCAAAATGGTTACGATACCAACCAATACCTGTATAAGGCAGGCCCCCTGTTCTACCAGTTTTCGTGCTGGCAACGGTTTCTCCATTCTGTTTCACCGCTACCTTCTGCAGGTCATTATTGCGATCAAAAGGACCATATATTGCCCAGTCATGTGGTACGAAAACAGTTTTCCAGTCTTTATCATTGAAGTTTGGTTCCATTGCGCCCGATGGATCGCTTTGGATAAACTGCCAGTTCTTTTGCAGCAAATATTCCTGCCGGTTCTGTGCCTGTAAGCAATTTGAGATCAGCACAAATAGCAGGCACCATCTTATCATCATCATATCGTTTGTTTATTTAAATGCATCCAGTGCTTCAGTGGGTTTCCCTGAGTCGTCGAATGCGCCCATTGTATAGTTCTTCCAGGCGCCATACGCCTCGGGTTCCCAGTAAAATACACCCAAAACTTTGTTATTGGAAATAGACTTTGATTTTGCAATCAGATCAGTCAGGAAACTTTTGGCGGTGGCTGCCTGTTCCTGATCCATGCCCACTTCGCAAATCATTACATCAGAACCATACCGGGATATCATATCCTGCATGTTCGCATAACAAGCGGTGTTCAATGCCTCCCAATTATCTTTGGTGGGATACAATGACATACCAATCACATCCCATTTTGCACCGTTCGATTTCAATCCGTCAAACAGCCATCTGAACAAAGAATTATCATTGCCATTTTGCAGATGTACAATTACTTTGGCAGCAGGAAACACTGCTTTGACAGCATCATATCCGGCATTGGTCAAGGCAGCATAATTGGCCATATTCGTGGATGCTTTTCCCTCTTCCCACAGCATGCCATTGCCTGTTTCATTGCCGACCTGTACCCATTCAGGTGTGATCCCTTTTTCTTTTAACAGGGTCAGCACTTCTGTAGTATGATCAGCCACGGCTGTTTTCAGTTCATCAACACTCATGCCGGACCATGCTGCAGGTTTGGTTTGCTGACTGGGGTCCGCCCAGCTGTCACTATAGTGAAAATCGATCAGGATACGCAGACCCAGGCTATGTGCACGATATGCTTTTACCAGCAGATCATTCTTATTACACCAGCCATCTGTAGGATTGACCCACACCCGTAGCCGTACTGCATTTACACCCAGCGTTTGCAATAATCTGATACCATCCATTTCTGTCCCCCCGGCATTGTAGAATTTCTTGCCGGATGCTTCCATTTCTGTAAGCCAGCTTATATCTGCGCCTTTGGCAAATCCCGAAGTATCTGTGGTCGTTGTTGTAGCACCATTGTCCTTACCACATGCGAACAATAACAACATTGCTACCAGTATCTTGAAGTTCCTCATTCTACAGAATATTTAAAGTTTTTTGGATCGCTCAGATCCAGTTTCAATGTGTAGGTACCTACTTTTGTATACGGAAATCCATTTGCATCTGCGGTATATAATGTACATACACCTGCTTCCTCACTGGTACCAAAGAACCAGCTCCAGCTTTGATTGATCAGCACTTTGATACCCCATTGTTCTGCAGCAGTGGTGGTGATGCTGGCTGACCATATCTTGTTGGTAGCATCGTACGTCATGGGTGTAGCAGTGGTACTCCAACTATTAAAGTCGCCTACTACACTGAGAGAGTTGATCACTGTTTCACTCCACGTAAGTGCATTTGTATTGGCTGTGATATAAAGGTATCCGCCATTTGCCGTCCAGCAGTTCCAACGATCGCTGCCGGCATATAATACATACTGGTTATCATTTGCAGGATAACCACCGTATATTACGGAAGCACTATTGCTTTCTTCATTCGTGAGCAGGAAATTGTACCACTGGTCTACTTTTACAAAGCCGTCATATTTTCCGTCTTTATTCCGGGCACAGAGTTTCCAGGGGAAAGAGGTGAGATCGGTGCTCGCCATGTATAAATAAGCGGCATCGTTCCCTGATTCGTAAGGCGTAATGCTGAGCGTTAATACATTGCTGTAATTGGAGGATGTATTTGCAGTGAGGGTAGATTTTACACGCACGTATACTGTACCACTTTCACCAGCCGTCAGGCCAAATCCAAGTACTAAAGTATTCAAAGTAGCTGTAGTGTAAGAGAGAGAAGAGCTGGTCACTGCTACCTCTTTTTTGATGCTGCTAAAATTGGCATCCAGTGCATACTGCACAGTCGTTGTGATCAATGATTCTTCTACTGCATAGCCATTAGAGACGCTTAAGGTGCCGGCATCCCACATCAGCTGTAACACGACACTATCTTTTGCAGACTGTGACAATGTTAATTGTGTAGCCGTAGCAGTCAGGGTCGCATCTTCAAAACCCGTTAATACAGCCTCTGCTCCTTCCTTTTTACAACTGGCAAAAAGGAATATGCTTAGTATATAGCAAATTATTTTTTTCATGGAACGTGTATTTGAGATTAGTAACCTGAATTTTGGATCAGATTAGGATTTGAAGCCAGATCAGTTGATGGAATCGGATACAGGTTATATTTTGTATCTACGGATTGTCCGTTCACAGAACCACCTTTCCATTGCCATAAATAATCGCCACCTGTAAACTTACCATAGCGGATCAGGTCTGTACGACGGCTACATTCCCAGAAAAGTTCACGGCCACGTTCTGCCAGAATGAAATCGAGCGTTAAGGTAGACGAGTTAATATCACCTGACGTATTCAGGTAAGCACGTTCGCGGATCTGGTTCACATAATTCACTGCTTCGCCAACAGAGCCACCGGTGCCTCCCCTCAGTACAGCTTCTGCATACATCAGGTATACATCTGCCAAACGGAACATAGGGAAATCAGTATTTACCAATCCGCCATCGGTGGTATAACTACCATCATCATTCAGGTTCGTGAATTTAACGATAGAGAGTCCCTGGCTGGAAGAAGATGGATCATCTACATTCAGGGTTTGTCCATCTGTCCAGAAATCACCCCGGATATCTGTCTGGCCTGTTGTATCAGGGAAAGAGTTTACAAACTCCCTGAGCGTGCGAATGCTGGCCCATCCTGACACTACGCCATAGTCAGCGGCTTTCATGGTGCCTACGATAGGACCATTCACCAGGTAGGTAGTGGAACCCCAGGTAGTAGTATTGGTTGCATCTGCTTCTATAGGGAAGATGATCTCATTCGCTGTACGTTTGTCATTATCGCCATTGAACAGTTTTTTATAGGTTGACTCCAAAGAATAACCACCGGTGATCACCTTGTTACAATAAGTCACACAGTTGGTATAATCAGCTGTACCTGTGTATACAGCGGCATTCAGGTAGTTCTTTGCCAGCAATGTCCATGCAGCAGCTCTGCTTACTCTGCCATATTCATTTTGCAAAGGAGCAGGCAATACTTCTTCTATATCTTTCAACTCAGACTGGATATAATCAAACAGGTCTGCTCTTTTGATACGTGGCGGGGTGAAGGCGCCTACTTCATCATTTTCAGTTACAAAGGGCACATTGCCGTACAGGTCCATGGCATGAGTATAGGCCAGTGCACGCAGAAAACGGGCTTCGGCCCTGAACACTTTCAGCGTGGTCTGATCGGATTCTGAGAAGGAAGCGATCTTTGCATCTGTCGCATTTCTCAGGAACTCATTGCAGAGGGCAACGGTATAATAGATGCGATAATACATCGCACTCACCCAGGTGTCAGAAGCGCCCCATGTCATGTATTGTATATTCGTGAGGTTATCGCCACCGGCCCAGGTATACACCACTTCGTCAGTGGGTACTTCCTGCAGGTTGAAATATACCCTCAGGTATCCCCATGATGCAGTGCTACTTGCCATATCCGCATTGCCATCCCCTTTTTCAATACCCGCTACAGCAAAGGCGGAGTAAAGTTTGGCCAGTACGGATTTATAATTAGCAAGAGAAGTGTATACGGATTCAGATGTCTCTTCCACACTGGGTACCTGGTTCAAATCCTTTGTACAGGCGGCCAGCATGGTGATCATTAATATGCAGGATAATATCTTTTTCATAAACTTAGAACTCAAGGTTAATGTTGATGGAATAAGTACGTGGACGGGGATAGAATGCGCTTTCAAATCCATTGGTCACCTCAGGATCCTGTCCGGTGTATTTGGTGATGGTGAATACATTCTGCGCAATAGCGCCGATACGCATATTCACGTGCTTTGCTACTTTTCCAAAGTTATAAGCGACAGATAGATTATCCATTCTCAGGAAAGAGGCATTCTCTACATAATAGTCTGAGTAATATTGGCGGGTCTTGAAACCTGTTTTCAGATAATCTTTATGCAGGTTGTTCAGCGCCGCATCTACATACTGTACGGTTTCCCAGGCGCTCAGACTCATCTTCGTATTGTTGTATACATAGTTGCCGATGTTTGCGCGCAGGGTAAAGCCACCGGACCATTTCTTATAAGTAGCTTGTGTGTTGAAGCCGAGCAACCAGGTGGCTGCAGGAGAATGATAGCGGTACAGGTCACTTTCGTTGATCACACCATCTTTGTTCAGATCAGCATATACACCTTCCAGCGGTTTGCCTGATGCATCGTATACCTGTTTGTATACATAGAACATATTGGGTTGGTAACCGGCTGTAAGTATCTGAATCCCTCTTCCCCCCACAGAAGTACCAGTATAAGTGCCCACTGTATTTGAACCCTTTACCAGGGAAATATTGGTCACTTTTGTGTACTGGTTGGTGGCATTGAAATTCACATCCAGTTTGAAATCACGCTTACTGATCGGCGTAGTATTCAGCTGAAATTCAAAACCATGGCTTTCAATATTACCCACGTTGGTAGTAGCTGTCTGGTCAAAGTTGGTACCAGCTGCCACAGATACATCGGCCAACAGATCGTAGGTTTTGCGGTTATAATATTCAATTGAACCGGAGATCCTGTTATTTAAAAAACCAAAGTCCAGGCCATAGTTGAATGCCTTTGTTGTTTCCCATTTCAGATCGTATACATAGACAGATGGTCTGTATACATACAAATATTCATCCCCAAAGCGATAGTTTGCGTAACTGTTCCCCTTTTGATACACGGATAGGTAGCTATAGTTGCCGATGCCATCCTGTTGTCCTGTTACACCATAACTGGCCCTTAATTTTAAGTTATTAAGTACCTTATTGTATTTCAGAAAATTCTCGTCTGTTACATTCCAGGCCACTGCTACAGAAGGGAAAGTACCCCATCTGTTTTCAGGGCTGAAGCGGGAGGTACCATCTCTTCTGACGGTTCCTGTGATCATATATTTGGATAATAACGTGTAGTTCACTCTTCCATAATAAGACAGCAGTACATGTCGCTCATCGGATGCTTTGGCGGTAGACTGCAATTCACCTTTTTCATTATAATAAGTGATAGCAGGGCTTTTGGCGCTCCAATGCTGGTAATCATAACCGGCAGTTGCATCAAAGCGGTGCGTGTTATTAATGTTCTTCGCGTAGTTCAGATACCCTGTGAACAATTTGTTCTTCATTGTCTGGGAATACGTGTTATTAGATCCCCCCACGCTATAGCCATCTGCAGAAGCAGCTGGTATATATACAGAACCTTCACCCTTACTATAGTCGTAACCTAAGGTGACGTGCGCTTTCAGATCAGGCAGGAAATGGAATCTATAATCCGCATCAAAGTTGCCGATACTTCTGTACACATCACTTTTGCGTTTTTCCTGTTCCAATAATCCTACAGGGTTCCTGTTGGCACCGGTAGCAGGTACGCCGCTGTTATCAAGGCTTTCATAAAAACCACCAAAAGTAGAATTACCGGAATATACAGGTTGTGTAGGATTGAATGCGACAGAAGACCAGATGGCATCTGTATTGGCAAACCTGTTATTGTTCGCAGCACCTTTCAGGTTGAAGGTCAGGTTTAAATGTTTGTCGAAGAGGCTGGGTGTGATGACCAGTGAACCTGTGAAACGTTGTGTATTATCCGTCTGCAGGTTACCGTTCTGGTTGTAGTAGCCAACAGAAGCACGGAAAGGCACTGTTTTCGCTATCTTTCCGGTTACACCCAGGTTATTGTCCGTACCCATTGCATTCTTAAACACCTCTTTCTGCCAGTCGGTATTACTACTGCCTAAGAGGGCTTTTTGAGCATCGGTACCTTGTGTATTGATCACATCTCTGAACTGTGATGGCGACATCATATCAGCTACATTCTTTCTTTGCTGTAGGGTAACTACAGAAGAGAAGTTGAGCTTCAGCTGATCGCCTTTGCCTTTTTTAGTAGTGATCATCAATACCCCGTTTGAAGCCCTGGAACCGTAGATGGCTGTAGATGCAGCATCTTTTAGTACGGTAATGCTTTCAATATCATTGGGGTTGATCATACTTAAAAAGTTGTCAGAATTCCCGCTGATACCACCTGTTTCCAGTGGCACACCATCCAATACGATCAGCGGTGCATTGCTGGCACTTAAAGAGGCGCCACCACGTATGCGGATGGTACTACCAGCGGTGGGAGAACCACTATTTGTCATGATCTGCACACCTGAAGCTTTACCACTGATCAGCTGTTCAGAAGAACCGACTAATCCCGGGTTAAAGTCTTTGGTACTGATGCTGACAGCGGAACCTGTCATATCTTTTTTAGTTTTGGTACCATAGCCGATCACGACTATTTCTTCCAGTTTTTTGTCTTCGAAAGACATTACAACCTGCAGGGTGTCACCTGCCACTTTTACGACTTTTTTAGCCGCGCCTACGTAGGTAAATTCCAGTACATCTTTTCCTGAAGGCAGTTGCACGGTAAACGCTCCGGAAGCATCGGTCAGGGTGCTGGTGGTTGTACCGCTTACAAGTACGGACACTCTTTCAAGTGCTTTCCCGCCTTCATCGGTCACAGTACCTTTTACGATACGACTTTGCCCCTGGGCATGCACTCCCAGAAAGCTAACCGCCATGCATAGGCAGAATAGAAATTTGCGGAAAATTGATTTCTTCATATTGTGGAATTAAAAATTTTATACGATCTGTTTATTCAAGCCAGATGGCTCCAATGTCTATGGAAGCGTTGTCTGGCACCTTGTCTGATGTGGAAATGTTTAGTGTTTCAATTTTATAAATGTTAAAGTCAATGTTGGTTTTTGGTATGAAATACTGATTCATGAATGCCGGGTATGGACGAGGCAATAAAGCTGTACTATCCTGTGCTAAAGCTGCAATAGGTATCTTATAAATATGCTGGTCATTGTTTAATGAAATTTGTTGTGAATAGGTGTACCCGTCTGTAGTAATAAAGCCAATATTTAATGCTGTTAATGTAGTTGCAGGAATGTATAAACACAAGAATTTTGTAGCTTGTAATTGTTGGTTGCTATTAATATTCTTTCTCCAAAAGAAGCGCGCATTGTCGTCTTTCACATGCATAGTATATCGCTGTACAGTAGCCGCGTACGGTTGTTCTTTGTAAGGTGCAGACTGTATGAAGGATCTTTCAGACAGGGAATAAATTTCCATTTCTCCATCAAGGATGTTCGCATCTGTAATGGCTGTTTCAAAATACCGCGTCACAGTGAAATCCCAGTCAAGCGGAGCACCCGCTTCTTTTTGAGGAAATGTATAGCTATTACCGTTACTATATACAGTGATGGTGTATTTTAAATTTTTACTTCTTACCATGGTGGCAGGAATAGTTCCCTGATAGGTATATCCATGTCTTCTTTCTAAACGGATATAAGGATTGTGATCAGACCAGAAAGAAACATGATCTGTTTGCAATATCACAGAGTCGGGAAATGAAGGTCCAGCTATATCTGCTGTTATAGATATATTTTGCCCACTATCCGCCGCAGCCAAAGGTATATGGACAACTTCGAACTGTTTTAACTGCGCTGGCGGCGCTACAAATTCACCCAATTTAATATGCTCCCATTCAGTGGCAGCAGACCATCGCCGGGTATCTTCCTTCATCAGCAAATAAACACCAGGAGTGATGTAAAAAGCACCTTTTTCGGCGATTGTATCTCTTTCTGATTGGAGGTTCCTGACAATAAAATGGGTACCCAGATCAGGCAATTGCAATTGCATAGGCCATTTGTTCCATGCAATGGTTACGACCTCCTTATTGGGAGCAGGGCGTGCAAAGGGATCTGCCACCTGTATCGCATCAGGCATCAATTCTAATCTCCATACTCCGTTTTCCAGTTTATCCAGGAAATAAGCTCCCGTGCCTTCATACTTTACTACAGGTGAGTTGCCATAACCTGCAATGGTGGTGAGTTGTGAAGGAGCTATTGGTTGAACGGCGGTATTGTTAGAATAAAAATATTGTTGTGGATTATTGAGCAGACTAAGGTCTTCCTGATAACTGACCCGGAAATTACCGAAAACAGTATCTGCCGGATAGGCAGGAAATTGTTCTCCCCGGTTTACCTCTTTCGCCACTGCTGCCGCTATTTTCATACTCAGCGCTTTCCGGGGTGTATAGGCCAGGTTTAAATAATGTGTCTGGTATTCTGTATTATAAGCAGCGATATCGATGGGATCATATGCAAACTGGGTGATCCACTGAAAACCCTGTGAACGGAATGTCCGTGTCATAGCCGGGTACATATAACTATAGGTGATATCTGCCGGATCGAATTCATAGATAGCTTTAGCCTTTGTGGCAAATCCTTTTTCGTTGGAGAAAGGGATGTTGTACTGATCTACATAAGGCAGAAAATTCCCCTTTCGCGTATGTCCGGCTACCAGGCCAATAGGATACCACTGGTAGGTAGTGCCTTGAATATCAGAATTATAGTAAGCAGGTACATGCTCCCGGTTATGGCTTACATTATAGAATATTGGTTTCTTATTCCCTGTCGATCTGATGGCGGCGACCATGGTGCCGATGTACTTTTTAGTATCTAAAGGGTCTCCAGCATGGCAAGGCTCATTATTGATCTCAAAGCCTACGATGGCAGGATCCTCTTTGTAAGCCTTTCCTGTATAAGGATTGACGTGTGTGAGCAATTGTTTGATATAGGTTTCCTGGGCAGCAATAGCTTTGGGATTCTTATGCACATCACATTTGTCATATAAATAGGAAAAACCACCTGTTGGCTCATTCCTCTCCGGGTAGCCATTCCCAAAATTGGTCATACAGGTGATTAACACCCTGATTCCCCGTTTTTGTACGCTGGAAATCAGGTAATCGAGGAGATCAAGGTGTTCATTTTGTTGTAACCTCCCGATGGAATCGGTAATTTCTACATCCCATATATGTATTCTGTAAGCATTGAATCCAAGGCGGGAAAAATGGTATACGTCTTTGTCAATAGCTGCTTTGTGATCTTTGACCTGGCGATAGGCATGTGCAAAAGGGAGGGTATAGTTCACTCCATAAAAGGAGGCCTCTTTTTTACTATCCGACCAGCGCATCACACCAGATTTATCAACGTAGATAGTCTGTTGAGCGAACGTGGCCGTAAAATACAAGCACATGCAAAGGAGTGGAATTGCCTTTAGGGACATAAATAACCGTATCAGTTTTTCGTACGGTTCGAAACTATTCAAGATTCGTTTTTAAGTGCGGCTGATATCGGACATAATAGGATAAAATTTAGACAACGGACACATATATTGATTATGTGTTATTTTTAATATACTGAGAAGGTGTAACTCCGAATTCTGACTGGAAACATTTGGAGAAATAGGAGGCTTCAGAGAATCCGACCATATACATGACCTCTGCCACGGTAAATTTGTTCTGTTGTAAGAGAACGGCGGCTTTTTTCATCCTGATGGAGCGGATGTATTCAACCGGGGTGAGGCTGGTAAGTTGCTTTATTTTGCGGTACAGTTGTTTAGAACTGGTAAAGCTCAGTTCACTGAGTACCTGAACATTGAACTGGGGATCGTCCATTTTTTCCTCTATGATCTGGGTGATATCGGAGAGGAACTGCTCATCTTTGGATAGGGTCTTGTTTTCTTTTGGGTCAGTGAGGGAGGAAATACGGAGTTGGTGCTCCATATCTTCCCGGCGTTTGAGTAGTTGTTCGATTCTTGAGAGCAGGATAGATATATCAAAAGGTTTGGACATAAAGGCATCGGCGCCAAGGTCGATGCTGTTTAGTTCGGTTTGCCGGTCGTCTTTTGCAGTTAATAATATAATAGGTATGGTGGCGGTCATGACTTGTTTTTTGAGTCGTCTGCTCATTTCAAGGCCGTCCATTACAGGCATCATGACATCTACGATGATGAGGTCTGGCTGCCATTCGAGGCTGAGGGATTCTCCTTTTTTGCCGTCGTGGGCGATTTTGATTTGGTATTGGGGGGCGAGGGCATGGTGTAGGAAATCTGTTATTTCATGGTTGTCGTCTACGATGAGGATCTTTTTTTTGGGGGAGGGATGCTTTCCGGGTTGTTCAGGCAGGGCATTCTGGTTTTTTGAATGGATGGTATGTTCCCCTGAAAGATCGCTCTGTTCTCCTGAAGGGGTGTGCTGGTTTTTTGAATGGATGGTATATTCCCCTGAAAGATCGCTCTGTTCTCCTGAAGGGGTGTGCTGGTTTTTTGAATGGATGGTATGTTCTCCTGAAAGATCGCTCTGTTCTTCTGAAAGGGTGTTCTGGTTTTTTGAATGAATGTTATATTCCCCTGAATGGTTGCCCTGTTCTCCTGAAGGGGTGTGCTGGTTCTTATGTTCCCCCATAATGGGAACGGCCACTCTTTCAGGAATAGGCAAACTGACAGTCACCGTAGTCCCCTCTCCTTCTACAGAGGCTATCGTGACATACCCGCCTAGTTGTTCCGCATAGTTCCTCACCAGGTAAAGCCCTATACCAGAACCTTCCTTGTTCCTCGCCGTAATGGAAGATTTGAAAAATCGCTCAAATACATATGGCACATCAGCAACAGGAATACCGATACCAGTATCGGTTACTTTTATTGCCACTATATTGTTTTGCTGGGTGATATCCAGATGGATAGCCCCTCCTTCAGGCGTATACCGGCAGGCATTAGATAGCAGGTTAGTGATGATCGCTTCTGTTCTGATCACATCAGTATCCATATAAATCTCTTCCCTGTTGCAGGTGAAAGTAAAAGATATCTGCTGGTTGCTAAAAGAGTCATACAGCTTTCGGGCGAAAGTCACTAGTTCCAGCTTTGACAATACCAAGGCGGAAAGCGCACTGCTATCAGCCCTGTTGAAGTTCAGTACTCTGTGAATTAAAGCATTCAGTTTCAGCGCATTTTGCTGTATCCCTTCGAGTTGCTTCTTTTTCAGCGGACTTCTGCTTTCTGCCAGCATCTGGCTTACAGGTGCAAGGATCAGACTGAGGGGCGTTTTTAGCTCATGCGAGATATCGGTGAAAAAGTTGAGTTTCAGATTGGTCAGCTCTACCGTCTTTTGTTTTTCTATACGCTCGATCTTGAGATTATGCCTTACCCTGAAGAAGTTGATTGCCCAGAGCACGAGTCCGACCACGATCAAAAAATAAATCGCTTTCGCCAGATTGGTATAATACCATGGTGGAATAATGGTGATCGATAGCTTTAATGGATTGGCAAATGGTTTTCCATATGCATCGAGTTTACTCACCAACAGGGTATAATGCCCGTAACTGAGATTTGTGTAGGTAATCAGGTTATTATTGAGTGGCAATGTATTCCAGTCATCATCTATTTGCGTGATCCTGTATACATACCGGGTGCCTTCAGGATCTGAATAACTGAGGTCAGAAACGGCGAAAGCAAGGTTGTTCTGCTCATGACTCAGGCGGATATTGTTCTTATATCTTATAGATCCGGATAGTTTACCATTGATATACATGGCGGTGAGATACAGCTGATTGCCGGCACCAGTGGCAGGTTGTATAACCGATGCCGCGATCCCTAATTCATCAGCTCCTCCCAGGTAGACGGCATGCTGGTCCTTATCATAATACATGGAGGTAAAGGCAGATTGTCCACTGTTGAATCGCTGTACCGTGGTGGTATTTCTGTCCATCATCCAGATACCTTCACTGGTGGAGATCCAGATATTGGCATCTACCTGTTCCATGCTTAATATCTGGTCAGCTTTAAATGGGATAATCTTTTGCTGGCCATCTTTTATTCTGACGATATTGCCGGGGCAACCGATCCAGATTACACCCGCATCATCTGCGAACATATAAGAGGGATGCTTTGATCCATCCATCAGGGTTTCTACCTGATAGTTGTGTGGGTTGATCTTATGCACGGCCCTGTTATAAATTAATGCCCAGATATTTCCCTGCGGATCTTTTGTAAGCTGGTTCACGGAGTTGCCGGCCAGTCCATTGTGAGCAGCGAAGTTGTGCACGGCTATAATAGGAGCTGTAGTGAGTCTGGATCTGTCTACAACAAAATCAGGAGCCGCAGTTTGCCGTGATTTGTTCGCTACAAAATTGGTAGTAGTCGTTTGCCGTGATACATCAGGAGCTGCAGTGAGCCGGGACCTATCCACCACAAAAATCCCTCCCAGGTAGGTAGCGATCCATAACCTTTGCTGGTCGTCTTCCTGAATATTATAGGCCCAGTTAGCATTACGTGACTGGGAGCTATCGATAATATTATAATTGACGAATGCTTTTGTGTGCCGATCGTATCGATTGATACCACCATCTGTAGCTACCCACACGTTGTTGTTTGTATCTTCAAAGATATCCCTGATGCGGTTGTGCGAAATAGGCAGGGACTTATCTCCCATCTTATACCATGCAGATGATATCTCATGGCCTCCCGGAGAGGTGCTACGGATAATACCATTTGTACCCCCCAGCCAGTAATCGCCGTAGTGATCTTTATAGATATTATAAAACCGGTTCCCATCCTTTTCATGAGTGATATCAAAGATGGGGATAACCTGCAGGCTGTTGTGGTTTTGTAACAGGGAGATGCCGTAGTCGGTACCCAGCCAAATGTTGGCTTCTTTGTCGGCAAACAGGCTCCAGATAATATTATTGACGATAGAGCCTTTGTTGCGGGCGTCATGTACAATATGCTCCAATTGCTCAGAGGCGGGGTCGTATATGTAAAACCCGGCGTCGGTACCTATCAGCAGGTTATTCCTGTTGTCAGTCATCAATGACTTTACAGAATGGTCCTGGAGGATGGGTAGTTTGACGGCGAGGTTTTTAATCAGATCGTAATAATAGATGCCCCCTTCTGTACCTACCCAGATCAGGTTACGCACCGTGTCTTCAAATAAAGCGTTGACAAAAAGGTTGCTGCGTTTATGAAGGTCGGCTAAGGGGATCTGGCGGACCTGTGATTTATCTGCCGAAAGGCAATACAGGCCATTATAAGTGCCGATCAAAATGTCTCCGTCACTGGTACGGGTCAGTGAATAAATGGTGTGGTTGGATAACCCTTTATAGCCGACGCTTTCCAGTTTTTTATGGGTGAAGTTGTATTTAAACAGTCCTTTGAAAGAGCCGATCCACAGATTATCATTTTCAAGCAGCAGGGTGCGTACATCGGTTGGGAATTGTACGGGCACTGGTTCATATTCATCTTTTTGGTAGTTATAAAAGAAGATGCCATTTTCCATGGCCAGGCACATCAATTCCTTATTGACGACGATGATGTCGTAGACGAATGTTTTATGGGAGGTATCCTTACCAAGGTGAGATTGTACAGAAAAGCCGTCATAGCTATAGAGGCCATTGTTGGTACCCAGCCACATGAGGCCGAGACTATCCTGGGCGAAAGCGTTAATAGTGGTAGCTTCAGGCCCGATAGCAATATTCCTGAATGTATGGTATTGATAGTTCTGGCCCCAAAGTAATTGTACTGATAATATGAAGATGGCAGTACAAATAAGTCGCTTCAACATACGGTACAAATGTAGGGGGAAAATAGTCAGGAGTGATATTTTTAGGGGCCTGCCGCTTGTTTTTTTTCCCCCTATAAAGTTGTATCTTATGAGGCTAAAGGTAAACCCCATTCCGGAAATACAGCGAATACATAAGGTGGGACATGCTCATGAAGTTAATGGATGATCATATTCAAATTGTCATCAATAAATGTCCCGAATGCTTCGAGGTAAATTTTGTTTGCATAAATTAGTAAAAGCTAATGTTATTTAATTCCATCGAATTTGCTATATTCTTACCAATAGTGTTTATTTTATATTGGTTTGTAACGAACAAAAATCTAAAATCCCAAAACATTTTACTGTTAATCTCCAGTTATTTCTTCTATGCCTGTTGGGATTGGCGTTTTATGTTCCTGCTCATGTTTTCTACATTTTTAGATTATTTCACTGGATTAAAGATGCAGGATCAGGATAACCAAAATGCTAAAAAGGGATGGTTCTGGCTAAGCATAATTATCAATCTCGGCTTTTTGGGCGTATTCAAATA
Source organism: Chitinophaga sp. LS1 (assembly GCF_034274695.1). Classification (NCBI taxonomy): domain Bacteria; kingdom Pseudomonadati; phylum Bacteroidota; class Chitinophagia; order Chitinophagales; family Chitinophagaceae; genus Chitinophaga; species Chitinophaga sp. LS1. Next base: position 2,367,463 of record NZ_CP128362.1, on the reverse strand, counting down.
CTATAATTTTTTCGCAGCTTCTTTTGCTGATGCGCTTTCACACCTGGGAGTACGGGTCAATCCCGGAACATTGAATATTCTTCTTCCTGTAGGGATCTCTTTTTACACATTCCACGGGCTGTCTTATGTGATAGATATTTATAAAGGAAGAATTAAAGCGGAGAGGAACTGGGTGGATTACTCTCTTTTTGTAAGCTTTTTCCCACTTTTGGTGGCCGGTCCTATTGAAAGAGCGACCCATCTGTTACCGCAGGTTAAACAGGAGCGGACTTTTGATTATAAAAAGGCTGCAGATGGCTTAAGGCAGATACTTTGGGGGCTATTTAAGAAAATGGTGATTGCTGATAATTGTGCTATTTATGCGAACGATATATTTAATAATTCGGCACATCAATCGGGAAGTACGCTGGTACTGGGAGCAATCATGTTTGCTTTCCAGATTTATGGAGACTTTTCCGGGTACTCAGACATAGCATTGGGTACTGCCAGACTCTTTGGATTTGAGCTTTTACAGAATTTTGCCTTCCCTTATTTCTCAAGGGACATTGCTGAGTTCTGGAGGAGGTGGCATATCTCCTTATCCACCTGGTTCAGGGATTATTTATATATCCCATTAGGTGGTAGTAAAGGGGGAACCTGGATGAGGATTCGTAATACCATGATCATTTTTATCGTGAGCGGGTTCTGGCATGGAGCAAATTGGACGTTCCTCGTTTGGGGAGCCTTAAATGGATTATATTTTCTGCCATTGCTTGTGACAAGTAAAAACAGGAATAACCTGGGCATAGTAGCGCAGGGCAAATTATTGCCTTCATTGAAAGATATATTCAATATTGCATTGACCTTCGCATTAACGGTGCTGGCATGGGTCTTTTTCCGATCTGCGGATATTGGGCACGCAATGTCCTATTTGTCAGGCATACTTTCTCCTTCATTATTTTCCATGCCTGAGATATTGCCATGGAAGATCATTGGTCTGGTCTTTATTTTCATGATGATTGAATGGTTAGGGCGAGAGAATAAATATGCAATTGAAAGCCTGGGACTGAGGTGGAAAAAGCCGGTACGATACGCATTTTATTATACATTAATAATTGTCATTTTAGTATTTGCCCCACAAGAGCAGGCGTTTATTTATTTCCAATTTTAAATGATGAAGCAATTTCTACAAACACTATTTATATTCCTGATCCCCGCTTTGCTGTATTGTGTTTTTGGGGTATTTATATTGCCACACCGGCTTGTTATCAGTAATGGCCCTAATACACAACAACAGATTGATCGTTCTTTTGAGGATGTAGTAAAGGAAGATTATGAGCTGCTGATACTGGGAAACAGCAGGTGTTACAGGGGTATAAATCCTGCTATATTATCAGTCAAGGCATATAATTTCTCTCATGATAATGATTCTTACAATCAGCAGTATTATAAGTTGCAATACTTACTCAATAAAAGAAAGAAGATAGCATGTCTGGTATTGGGTGTTGATTATTTTGAGTTTAATGTATTGTCAAATTCACGGAATTATGCTTATGCAGATTATTTAGGAAAAGATTATGAAAGAGATTACAAGGATAAGGTTTGGGAGCTGAAGCTGAAGCATTTATTGGAAAATCTGAATCCAAAGCAGCTAAGTCTGTTGAAGAAGTCCAGCGTAAAACTTCCCTTTCAGCGGGAAAATGGCCAGTATATCAGGTATGGAACAGCACAGGAAAGCGATACCATCCACAGGGATATAAAGAGGTTGAAAATTCAGGAGGAGTACTTTCATAAGATAATTTCACTTTGCCGGGAAAACGGGATAAAGGTTTTTCTGGTGATGCCACCTGTTCGGCAGAATGAATTAAAATCCTATACAAAGGATGAGATAAACGAGTTCAATGCTTTTATCAATAGATCCATTGATCATAAAACGGCTGTTTACTGGAATTTTAGTGAAGATAGTAGCTTTACAACAAAGGATTATACGGATATTACCCACTTAAATGAAGGTGCAGCTGACCGGTTTTCAAAAATGCTTGACGACTCTATAAAGAGTTATATAGCAGGTTTCAAGTAATTGGCCTTCGGGTAAAATAAAAAGGGGTAGTATCAATGATACTACCCCTTTTTATTTAATATGTAGCCTCGACAGGAATCGAACCTGTATCTGGAGCTTCGGAAACTCTTATACTATCCATTGTACTACGAGGCCAAAACACCTTCTCTGTTTCGAGCAAGGAAGGCAAAACTAATCTTTTTGATCTCAATTACAAAAACTACAGGTTAAGATTGCTCTTAAATATCTTCACAGCTATCGCAAGGAGGATGACACCGAAGAACTTACGCACCACCATCAACCCTGCTTTACCCAGTATTCTTTCAATAAAACTAAGGGAACGAAGCACCACATAGATGATAATCAGGTTGATGAGGATACCTGCTAAGATGTTCCACTGGTCGAAGTTTGCCTTCAGTGACATAATGGTGGTCAGGGTACCGGAACCCGCAATCAACGGAAATGCGATGGGAATGAGGCTGCCTGTTTTCGTATCCTTCTCGCTCTTGAAGAACTCTACCCCAAGGATCATTTCAAGACCAATTACAAAGATCACGATCGAACCAGCTACGGCAAATGAGTGTACGTCGACGCTCAATAATTTCAGGAAAGGTTCACCTACCAGTAAGAAAAGGATCATCAGTACACCAGAAGCAAGGGTCGCCTTGCCCGAATCGATGTGACCGAGTTTTTCTTTCATGGAAATGAGAACGGGTATTGAACCAACAATATCAATTACAGCAAAGAGTGTAAAGGTTATGGCTAAGATCTGGTCAAAATGAAACATGCAGGGTTCGTATTTCCTGCAAATGTAATATTTAATTGGTTCCGTAATACATCCTTAATAAAGGAGAGAACAAGCCGAAAATCATGCTTTTGCCTTTGGCAAAAGCATGATTTTCAAATAGCCTGCGGCCGGCGGGAAGGGGAAAAACCTGCATTTAATTTCATAAAAAGGGAAAGGGTGCTCCGATCAGGAGCACCCTTTTTTGAAGCTTGTAGCCAGCATCAACCTGGCATACGGGAAATATATTTATCCATTTCCTTGATCTGACCTACGATCTGAGCAGTAGTCGGCTTTTGTGCCTTCGCCCTGCGGAAAAAGTCTTTTGCAGTTTTGAAATCGCGGCGGCTCATCGCAATCGAAGCCAGCGTCAGCAGCGCAGCAGCTGTATTCTCTTTATCAGGCAATCCCATTCTTACCGCCTTTTTCAGGTTGCTATCCGCTTCCTTCAGGTCATTCTTCTGATAAGCAATGGTACCCAGCTGGAAGTACTGCATTCCCTCATACTCCTTCATCGGACTACCAGACTTGATACTCTGGCGGATAGAAGCCTCTGCCTTATCCAGGTCCTTATTATACATGGCCAGATTACTCTGCATGAAATAATAAACAGACTGAATAGGTTTATATAACAACTTAGGGAATTTAATAGTATTCATCATCGCCATAGCAGTCTCAATATCACCAGCTTCAACAGCTTCCTGTACCAGGCGCATAGGGCCAAACATGAAATGGGTAACCAGGCAGATGATAGCCAGTACCAGTAAGATGGTAGCTTCCCACCAACCCACTGAAGCACCCAGCGCGATCCCGCCTAACAAAAGAATGATACCCAGTGGTAACCTATAACGAATAAATAAGTTTAATGCTTTCATCTGTCAAATCTATTACAAGAGGCGCAAAGATAAATAAAAAAAGATGTGACGATTTAAAAGGAATTACTACCTTTGAATCATCAGATGATATGATGAATAAACAGACCTTACCAATTAAGCGAAACAGCCTTGCAGACGAGGTTGCGCAGCGGCTACAGGAGCAGATCTCCCTGGGAACCTACAAAACCGGGGAAAAATTACCTACCGAACCGGCCTTAATGGGGTCATTCGGGGTAGGTCGGTCTACTATCAGAGAAGCCGTACGCATACTGGCGAACAGTGGGGTACTCAGGGTACAACAGGGCCTTGGCACTTTTGTAGAAGAGCAGACAGGTATCGTAGAACCCTTCCCCCAACGGCTGAAACGCGCACAGTTCGAAGATCTGGACGAGGTAAGACAACTGTTGGAATTGAAAATAGCACAAAAAGCGGCCCTCAATAGAACGGAACAGGATATAGAGCGGATGGCAGAGGCGCTGAATAAGCGAAAAGAATATGGGGTGGCCAATGACGTAACAGCCTGTATACAGGCGGATATCGATTTTCACCTGGCCATTGCACAGGCTTCGGGCAACAGCATTCTTACAGATCTGTACAGAACTGTAGCCATGCACCTGAAAGCGAAGTTTATAGAACGGTTTAAAACAACTGATACTTTTACAAATACGCAGCACCTGCACAAAAATCTTTTGAATAGTATTGTGGCGCAGGATGATCAGAAAGCATGGAAATGTGTGCAGCTGATCATCGACCACAACGATAGCAAGGACCTTTAAATTTTCAACCAGTAAGTGGCAAAGGATGATCAAAAGCCATAGCAACATGTCTCCCAAATCATCGACCACATTTTTAATTTTCAACCAGTAATACCAATTTCTGCTGAAACCGCCTCCACTGAAGGGAAGCGCTACAGGGATTGTATTGCCTATTTTTTCACTGATACATTTTATGGAAAAGATCGCCACTGCCAAAGCGCCTGTACAACAGGCCGCTGAGAGGACCGTATTCTCTGTATTATTGGCCCTCAGCTTCTCTCATCTGATCAATGATGCTATCCAGTCACTGATCCCCGCCATTTATCCGATTGTAAAGGATTCATTGAATCTCAATTTCAGCCAGGTAGGCTACATTACATTGACCTATCAGCTCACCGCCTCCCTGTTACAACCCCTGGTAGGTTTGTATACGGACAAAAAGCCACAGCCTTATTCCCTGATTATAGGCATGGGCTTTACATTGCTCGGACTCGTATGTTTATCACAGGCACATCACTTTTACTTCGTTCTTGTCTCTGTAGGTCTGGTAGGTGTAGGTTCCTCCGTATTCCACCCGGAATCCAGCCGGCTGGCTCACATGGCTTCCGGCGGACAACATGGATTGGCACAGTCACTCTTCCAATTGGGTGGCAATGCAGGTAGTTCACTGGGCCCTTTGCTGGCAGCAATGATCATTGTACCTCATGGACAATCCAGTTTGAGCTGGTTCTCCGTACTGGCTATTCTGGCCATCGTGGTGATGATCAATATCGGCTCCTGGTATAAGCAAAATACCCATCGCCTGAAACCTAAAAAGGTACAGGTGCATACAGACAATCGTCTGTCTAAGGGAAAAGTGATTTTTGCACTGAGCATCCTGTTGGTACTGGTATTTTCTAAGTATTTTTACATGGCAGGCATGACCAGTTACTATACGTTCTACCTCATGCACAAGTTCAATGTAAGTGTACAGGCTTCGCAGATCTACCTGTTTGTATTTCTCTTTGCTGTTGCAGCAGGTACCTTCTTTGGCGGCCCACTGGGCGACCGCATAGGCCGTAAGTATGTGATCTGGATTTCTATTCTTGGTGTGGCCCCTTTCTCATTGTTACTGCCACATGCAAACCTGATGTGGACATGCATACTGAGTATATTCATTGGTGTTATACTCTCTTCAGCCTTCTCAGCAATATTAGTATATGCACAGGAGTTAGTACCGGGCAAGGTAGGTTTAATAGCCGGCCTTTTCTTTGGACTGGCATTTGGTATGGGTGGTATAGGTTCCGCAGTATTGGGCAATATTGCGGATAGTAAGGGTATAGACTATGTGTTCCAGTTATGCGCCTATCTGCCATTGATAGGTTTATTAACAGGACTATTGCCGGATGTTGAGAAATCCCGAAAGTAGTTTGTGTAAAAACCAGCTCACCGGTCCTTGTTGATAAAAGATAAATTTATCACCAGGGACTGGTGAGTGCATTATTAAACAAAACGCTCTGGGTTTCATCAATTAAATAACCATTAAGACACAATCTTTGAATATCGTTGCGTGTGATGAATCGTCAATAAGTTTGGGTGAATGCCGTGGAATGTCGTAATGCGCTGATCTGGTAGTTAAATATTGTTCGTAGTCTGTCTGTTAGGTTCTTAAATCAAAATTAATCTGTTCTGCTGAAATTATATTGCAGTTAGTCTCCCCTCCGGATAATTCAGGAAAATTATCTATATTTAGATACGCGCCTATCTATTTAAACCACTAAACATATGGAAACTATACAACAACGGGATGAAAGGCTGTGGAAGATTGCAAAATCAAGAGCAGCTTTTAAGAATTCCCTGATTGTTTACCTCGTTATGAACCTCTTCTTCTGGGCGATCTGGTATATCACCACTGGTCGTTATTATGGAGGCACACCATGGCCGGTATGGCCGGGTTTGGGATGGGGATTAGCCATCGCATTCCAGTACTTCAACGCTTTCCATCGCGACCCATTTGGGGATACACTAAGAGAATATGAGCGGTTACAAGCCGAGAAGGAACAAAGAGGCCTGTAATAAACCAAAAGCAACATGACTGATCAGCCACGGAGATTATTCGACATTATCGCATACCAGCTGGCCCATTTTCCAAAAGCTGACATGCTGGTAGGAAAAGAAAACAACGTCTGGAAACAATATAGCACACAGGATGTAGCCGATCTGACAATACGCTTCAGTGCAGGCTTGCTTAAATTAGGTATTGGCAACGGGGACCGCACACCAGAAGGAGTAGATAAGATTGCGATCTTATCGCCCAACCGCCCGGAGTGGCTCATTACGGATCTGGCCTGCCAGCAGGCGGGCGCCGTACTTGCCCCCATTTACCCTACACTGAGCGAGCACGACCTGGAATACATTCTGAATGATGCTGCGGCCAGTATTCTCTTTGTAAGCGACAAAGACCTGTACGACAAGGTCTCGGCCTTCCGGAGCAAGCTGCCACACCTCCGGGAAGTGTTTACCTTTAACAAGGTCCCCGGTGCCAAACACTGGCTGGAAGTTCCAGCCATGGCCGATGAAGGGGACTTTCCAAAGATTGCCGCCATCAAAGACAGCATTGATCCGGAACAATTAGCCACCATCATTTATACCTCAGGAACAACGGGTACACCCAAAGGTGTGATGCTCACCCACCAGAATATCATGAGCAATGTACACGCCTGTATCCCCTGCCTGCCAGTGAATCCTACTGCCAAAGCACTTAGTTTCCTCCCACTGAATCATATTTTCGAACGCACCGTATCGTATATCTATCTCACTGCCGGCGTACCTATTTACTACGCGGAAAGCCTGGATACGATTGCCGATAACCTGCGGGAGGTAAAACCCTCCATCTTCACGACCGTACCACGGTTGCTGGAAAAAGTGTATGAGCGGATCATGGGTAAAGGACTGGAACTAAAAGGCATCAAAAAAGGGCTTTTCTTCTGGGCAGTAGACCTGGGCAAAAAGTTCGATATCAATCAGGACCAGGGCTGGTGGTACAAATTACAACTGGCCATTGCCAATAAACTCGTGTTCAGCAAATGGCGGGAAGCACTGGGTGGCAACATCGATGTGATTGTAACAGGCTCCGCCGCCTGCCAGGTAAGATTGCTGAAGATCTTTACAGCGGCAAAAATACCCATCCTGGAAGGCTATGGATTGACAGAAACCTCGCCTGTGATCAGCGTAAACCGTACGGAAGAAAAAGATCGCATGTTTGGTACTGTAGGGCCCCTGATCAATAATGTGGAAGTGAAGATTGCAGAAGATGGAGAGATCCTTGTAAAAGGGCCCAACATCACTATCGGCTATTATAAACGTCCCGATCTCACGGCAGAAGCCATCAAAGATGGATGGTTTCATACCGGGGATATCGGGGTGCTGGTGAACAATAAATTCCTAAAGATCACGGATCGGAAGAAGGAACTGTTCAAGACCTCGGGGGGTAAGTTTGTGGCCCCTCAGCCTATCGAAAACAAGTTTAAGGAATCCATATTTATAGAGCAGATGATGGTGGTGGGCGAAGACCGCAAATTCACCGGGGCGTTGATTGTACCGTCTTTCCCTCAGCTGGAACGCTGGGCGCATAAAAAAGGGATACAGGTCAGCGATCATGCGGCATTGTGCCGGCTACCAGAGATACAGATCCTGTTTCAGCAGATCGTGGAGAAGTACAATGCGTACTTCAGCCATATAGAGCAGGTGAAGAAGTTTGAGTTGCTGCCAAATGAGTGGACGATCGCGAATGGGGAGCTGTCGGGGACGCTGAAAGTAAAGCGGAAAGTGATTGCCCAGAAATATGCTGAACAGATTGAGAAAATCTATAATTAATTAAATGTGTGAGGAATTTTGGAAAAATCCTTTACTTTTGCACTCCGCTAAAGGAGGATTTTTCCTAAAGTGACGGCCCGGTAGTTCAATGGATAGAATAGAAGTTTCCTAAACTTTAGATACAAGTTCGATTCTTGTCCGGGCTACAAAATGAAGTCAGCAGCGATGCTGGCTTTTTTTATTTCGAGAATAATCCCTACCCTATGTTTATATTCTTCTACGGCAAGAGGCGTGCCCGCATTAAAACAGCTATCAGCAGTTATGAACACACATGTGAATATTGTAAATCTAATGATATGCGTGTTAAAGTATATCAGACTTACATTCACATATTTTGGATTCCATTTTTCCCTGTTGGTTCTAAGGATGCAGAGATCAAATGTGCCAAATGTAATTCTCCCAAATGGAATGATTTTATCATGAAGAAATATGAGGCATCGACCCGGACGCCTTTTTATTTGTACACATGGATGCTGCTGATTCCATTGTTTATAGGTTTGATTGCATATATCTGTGAGCAGAATGCACAACATACAAGAGAATACTTTGCCAAACCACAGGTAGGAGATCTGTATGAAATGAAAAACCCGGGAAATGGGCGAATTGTCTACTTCAATATGAAGATCACCGCCATCAAAAATGACTCAATCAGATTTCGGCTGGAAGAAGCGGCTTTTGCAGACAATGTTGAATATATTTTCCTGGCCCATGACTTGAGAAAGATGAGAGATAGCGGTTTGATTGTACAAATTGACCGCGAATAACCACAAAAGCTTACAGCAGGTTATGAAATCCGAAAAAATAGCTTTCCCAGCTATTACACGACCATACTTCCATAAGGTCACCACAAGGTCACCACAAGGTCATTAAAAGGGCACTTCAATATCCATTCGATATTGAAGTGCCCTTTTAATGACGTATTAATACTCAATTAGCAATATAGTCGCACTATGTAACCGAACTAATCCTTAATATTGACTTTATAACCCCAAAATAAATTTTTATGGCCCTTGTCAAAGACAATATCCTCCTACAATGCATCCGCGGCTCCCTGGGCGATCAACTCACGATTTACGAAAGGAACGGACAAATTATTATCGCCAAGAAACGCGGCCCATCTAAGAATAAGCCCACAATAAAACAGCTGGAAGCAAGGTATAAGATGAAAATAGCAGCAGCTTATGCACTGGCGATCCTGGAAGATCCTGAGCTGAAAGCTTATTATAAATCCCTCGCAGGACCCGGCCAGAATGCCTATAATATGGCAGTAAAGGATGCTTACAAGTCACCAGAAGTGCAGAACATTCGTTTTGAAGAGGAGACTGTAATCGTAACCGCGAAAGACGAATTCAGAGTAGCTGCAGTGGAAATACGGGTGGTAAATAAAGTAGGTAACATACAGGAAAGAGGAAATGCAGTATTAAGCAGAAACGGCGTGGATTGGCATTATAAGGCTACCAGTTTACCCCCAGGTGGTAAGGTGATAATAGTCGCGGTCGATTTGCCGGGCAATGAAACGGTAAAAGAGCTATCGATAGGCGGATAATAACGACTCTTTCACCTCCAATTAATATCCTTTTATTTCAGATCTGGCAGATTGCACATCTGCCACACCGGCCTATTGTCATATATGTACGGTTGGTGTCACAAAAAAAATATGCCATCAAAAGGAATTACAAATACGCTTATTAAAAAAGCGAGAGTTAGCGATACCGCTAGCTCTCGCCTAATTCCTTAAACTTACCGTTATCGATGACTGGTCCGTCACCGTAAACTTTGTACTCGCATACGTCGGATAAGCCGGTACATTATTAGAAAGCCCATACGGCTCTACAGGCACTGACATCACCTTATCCAGCGTCTTGTTACTATTCAGATCCTGAAATATAGTAACCGCATACTCCCCTGCCGGCAGTTTGGTAAACAGCACTCCGTTTTTCACACGGCTGGCAGGCACTTTGATTTTTGAAAAAGGTACTTTCATAAAGTCACCTTCTTTGTTGTAAAGCGCGAAATAGAAATCCCCTTTATTGATCAGTATATTTCTAACATTGACCTTTATAGAACAATTTCTCTGTGCAAAGCCCGCGAACGCTGACAACAGCAACAAGGATGTAAATAATATTTTCATGATAGTTAGTTATGAATTAAGAATCTATTTTTATAAAGTAGGTGAACATCTGCCAATGGACGGTCTATAATTGCGTCCCGGTTTTTATTGTTAAACAAATGGAAGACATCTTTATCAAGTTCCATCAATTTGTAATTCTCTCTATTCAATATATAGTACCTGCCATCGAGCATGAACAACCCAGCTTTATCATTGATCGCTATATTTGTAAGACTGGATGGTATACCCGCATCAGGAGCTACTATAGTCAGATACCGGTGTATAAACATCCACCCCTCCCACTGCATAGTATATGTCTGCAATGCATTTTCCAATATGCTATACAAATAGCGAATGCTCTGATCTACATAAGCTGCAGGATTCCGTTCTCCCTTAGGCGGTGCAATAGGATCATACACATTCCACCTGGGCTGTAAGCGCTCATCATAATATGACAACATCGGTATGATAGGCACTTTCAGATAGAATGACAATGTAGGCAAACCTGTTCTCACAAACATTTCCTGACCGAAGAATGGGATCTGCTGGCTGTTATCCCGGTTCAGATAACCATTGGATCCGGAATTGCCATCTAAATAAGCCAGTACTGAATAGCCCTGTTTCATTTTACCCATAATCTGCAAAGCGAGGTCTGCTCTATCAGCAGGAAATACGATGAATTCTGAAGTAGAATTGAATGCATCTTTCACCAGCTGGAACTGGTACATCATTTTCTCCAGGTTAAACTTGTAAGCAAGCGGATCTGCTATCAGCACTACATTAATATTGTACTTCACCAAAAAAGCAATGGCTGATCTGTATGAACCTGTATGATAAGAAACAAACAGCGCTGGCAAATGCTTTTTAATTTCATCATAATTAAATTCATTAAAGTCGTCTATACCACTGAACTTTGAACTGAACTGTGTATCGATCCCTTGTAGCACCTTGTAAGACAGGATATCGAAATAGGCGCTTTTATGCTGGGATTCCGGCATTGCTGGCAGACACCTCGAAAGGTTGGCAGACAGGAACTGAAACGTCTGCAGACTGTGGCTTTCCCACTTCTTTTCAAATGATACTTTCAGTTCCTGCTTGCTTTCCTCGAATATTTCGAGCCTTAAATTTTTAGATTGCATATTCCTCTGTTTTTAGGAATTGATGAATGTGATGAAACATTTTCGTTGGATCAATGATGTGTGCTTCACCAATCAATTTTTTAAAACTCAGATTTTCTAAATATTCATGTAGACTATCCAACGTATCCATGTCGATCATCTTGTCTTCCGATCCATACAGCAGCATCGCCCTCGTAGACTGTGGCCGAATCTCGATCCGCGAGGTACGGATAATGTGATTCATCTGCTGGATAATAGGAACCTTATCAGGTATAGAAAGTTTCAGATTTGAAAACTTCTGTAACCCGATCAATGGATTCTTGTTGAAGTCTTCGTAACCATGAGAGAAGAGACTCAGTACCCTACAGAAAAGGTACATATCTACATCACTCACTTTTTTCAGTACAGACAGCAGCTCTTTATCTCTTGCCAGAATTCTGTTGGCACATGCTATCAGTACGGCAGACTTGATATTGTGACGGTTCAGATTCAATAAGTGCTGTACCAGGAGACCTCCGTAACTATAACCGACCAGGTGTATGGGTTTATGTATATGATCCAGTACTTCTTTGTCGATATATTGGGCCAGTTCCTTAAAATTTTCCAGCTTGATAAATGGCCTGTTGTAGCCTGGATATTCGTAAAAGATGACCTCAAAGCGCTCCAATAGATCCTTGGGAATATTGGTTGTCCAGAAGCGGCTGTCTGAACTCATGGGGTTAAAGAATATCAGGCATTCATCCGCATTTTTATTTATGCTCTGTACCATTTTACACGTTTTAAAATGACGTTTGAAAATAGCTTCCTGTACTTCCGGGTAAACAGTGATATGATCACTATGGTCACTATGCGCTTGAGCACTTCAATGGCCGTCTCGAAATTAAAACTCAGGTAAGGTATATACCTGATCAGTGCAATTGTCTTCAATATGGAGGCATATATAAAGGCAAATGCCATAAAGGTGACGAATATGATAAACGATACGCGAATGATGGTATATACAACCAGTAAGATCTTTTTAAAGCTATAGTCGCGGGGTTGCTCTTCTGCGAACGGGTCTTTCTTAGTGACCGCATTCAGGAGTAGTTCATTGGATGTCTTTATCAGGTTCGGTACACCGAGGAAGTCTGATAATACCCAATAGCCGTCGAGCTTTAAGAGTGGTACAAGGTTCGCCACCATGAGCACACTGTTGAACACATAGATCTTCCAGACAAAGCTTTGTGCAAAATCGTTGCTAGTGGTATGCAATGCTGCTACAAGGCCCAGGTTGATGATCAATTGAATATAAATTCCTGCCAGGTTGATTTTTATTCTGTTGCTTTTGGACACTGTCCATACATCCGTCAGGTCGGTATACATGGCTGGCATGATGGTGTAGAATCCAAGGCCTATACTCCTGGCATTGATACCTGATTTATAGGCAGCGGCTGTGTGACCCAGTTCATGCACAAACATGATGAAGAAGAGGGAAAAGTAAGAGGCGACCCAGGTCAGTATCTCTGTTCCCAGTGGCAGGTCATCGTTGGCTACGATACTGTGTGTACGGGAATAGAGCGCAAAGTTTACACCTGTTAGTAACAGGAACAGGAAGTAGAATGATTTGCCAAACAGAAAGGACAATGGTTTGGCCAGTGTGGTGGATTGCCTGCTGGAAAGAACTTGCTTCTTATACCAGAATCCATCGTCGGACGCTTCACTGGCTTTGCTTTCTGTGGTTTTGAAGATGGGCAAAATCTTTGTGTCTATTATTTCTTTCAGGCCGGCCAGGCTGACGTTATCAAGTCGGGCTTGTAAGTCTTCCAGGTATTTGGCTTGCTGGCCTTCCCTTAAGATCTGATACATGAACTCGCCTATCTTGAAGTACTTGCCCTCGTAGGAAAGTACAAATTCATTGTTAGAAGCACTGGTGATTGAGTAATCATAGTTTAACAAGGAATTTTCTGTTTGTAGAGGATTCATATAAAATGATTTGAAGGGTTTTTAAATGATGGGCATTTTTATCAAATGCCCATCATTAGTGATCATATATTGCCGGGTAACATACACCAACACCAACTTTGGGTAATGACTTATAACAAGGATCTATTCTTTTCATGGGAATCGATTTTAGACTGTTATAAATTGGGGGTTCGCATTCTCCTGCCGGTGGTTACAGGCTGCTGTGATTAGCAATTGATTGTGATAGAATCGATCACAGAAGCTGCTGCCAGTTCAACGCGAGATTCCAGTTCTACGATATTTAATTCCTGCATTTTGTTAAGTTTTAAAAGGTTTGAAAAAGGTTGTTCAATGAGCTATTATATGAATAGCTTCTGTGCAATTAGCAATTGATTGTGATGTCGATTGCTGCTGCGGCTGCCGCCAGTTCTACGCGGTTTTCCAGTTCTACGATGTTTAATTCCTGCATTTTGTTAAGTTTTAAAAGGTTTGAAAAAGATGTTCAATGAGCTATTGCATGAATAGCTTCTGTGCAATTAGCAATTGATTGTGATGTCGATTGCTGCTGCGGCTGCCGCCAGTTCTACGCGGTTTTCCAGTTCTACGATGTTTAATTCCTGCATTTTGTTAAGTTTTAAAAGGGTTGAAAAAAGGTTGTTCAATGAGCTATTGTATGAATAGCTTCTGTGCAATTAGCAATTGATTGTGATGTCGATTGCTGCTGCGGCTGCCGCCAGTTCTACGCGGTTTTCCAGTTCTACGATGTTTAATTCCTGCATTTTGTTAAGTTTTAAAAGGGTTGAAAAAGATGTTCAATGAGCTATTGCATGAATAGCTTCTGTGCAATTAGCAATTGATTGTGATGTCGATTGCTGCTGCGGCTGCCGCCAGTTCTACGCGGTTTTCCAGTTCTACGATGTTTAATTCCTGCATTTTGTTAAGTTTTAAAAGGGTTGAAAAAGATGTTCAATGAGCTATTGCATGAATAGCTTCTGTGCAATTAGCAATTGATTGTGATGTCGATTGCTGCTGCAGCTGCCGCCAGTTCTACGCGGCTTTCCAGTTCTACGATGTTTAATTCCTGCATTTTGTTAAGTCTTAAAAGGTTTGAAAAAAGATGTTCAATGAGCTATTGCATGAATAGCTTCTGAGCAATTAGCAATTGATTGTGATGTCGATTGCTGCTGCGGCTGCCGCCAGTTCTACGCGGTTTTCCAGTTCTACGATGTTTAATTCCTGCATTTTGTTAAGTTTTAAAAGGGTTAAGAATGTTAATTAGTCGCAATTGATTGTGATATCGATTGCTGCTGCTGCCTGCTCTATGCGGCTTTCCAGTTCTACGATAGTTGTTTCCTGCATGTGTGTAGGTTTTAAATTGTTTATGAATGTTAATTAGTCGCAATTGATTGTGATGTCGATTGCTGCTGCTGCCTGCTCTATGCGGCTTTCCAGTTCTACGATAGTTGTTTCCTGCATGTGTGTAAGTTTTAAATTGTTTATGAAAATGATTAACAGTTTACTTCGATTGAATCGATCACAGTAGCACCAGCCAGTTCAAGACGGGTTTCCAGTTCTACTACGTTGAGTTCGAGCATGGACATGTTGATATAAATTTTGGTTGATGAGTGGGTTAAACCGGGGGTAGCTTACTTATTGATGCAAACCTGCCTGAAAGGCCTTCTGATGCTACGCACACCCTCCGGTGACACAATGTTAGAAAGACCGTTTTTGACTAGTTCTTTTTGCATGGGGCTTGAATTACGGTTATACAACTGCCAGGTGCAATACATCATAGATGCGCTGCGCAAGGGTACCCACTGTCTTGAAGCTTTCTTCGCCGAAGTCAGATGCTTCCAGTTCGAATTCTGCCATCAGTACAGAAGTCACTTCCAGTACTGCCAGGCTGTCGTCAAACAATCCGGGGTTTTCGTCATTGCCAAACAAGGCCTGATCGTTAGATAATTCATCAACTGATTTGTTCAGGTTCAGTACGCTGATGAGAACTTCTTTAGTTTTTTGTTCGATTACTTTGTGTTCCATAATTATAAGTTTTTAAAGGTTTTTAAATTTTTAGTTTTTATATTTTGTTAATAAAATGCTGGCCATGTTTCCGCCGAATCCAAAGGAGTTGGACAATACTGTATCCAGCGGAATGTTATTTTTGTTTTGTGTGACGAATTCGATCTTTTCAGATTCAGGCAGGTCGTCCGCCTCGTAGTTTGCATAGAGGGCATTGTGCTGCATACTCAGGATGCTGATGATCGCTTCTATGCTGCCTGCTGCACCCAGGGTATGACCGGTGAGGCACTTGGTAGACCCTACATATGTTTTACTGGTCTTTTCCTGTAGCAAGGCTTCACACCCTTTTAGTTCCGCACTATCATTCTTGCCGGTACCCGTACCGTGTGCATTGATGTAATCCACATCATCTGTACTCATACCACCATATGCAAGGGCACTCTTCATACACTTCAGTGCATAGATGCCATCCGGATGAGGTGCTGTAGCGTGATAGGCTTCGTTTAATATGTGATACCCTTTGATCTCTGCATAGATGGGCGCTCCCCTTTCGACAGCCGATTCCAGGCTTTCAAGGATCAGGATGGCACACCCATCACCCAGCGACATACCATCTCTTGATTTGGTAAAGGGTTTACACTTGGTTTTGGAGATAGCCATCAGGCTATTGAACCCTGTATAAGTGAGCTCCGTAAAGATGTCCATTCCACCACTGATCATGATATCGGCCTTTCCGTTTTCGATCAGGTCAAAGGCCCTGCCTATCGAGTTTGTGCCGGAAGCACAGGCTGTGGAGATGGCAGAAACGTATCCCTGTAGTTTGAAAGCGCGGGCGATCTTGCCTAAGATCTTGGGGGTCGAATACAGCGCCAGCTCATAGTCATCCTCATTTTCCTGCACTGATTTCTTGATTCGCTGCAGGATGGGAAAACTGGCCCCTACTGATGTACCGATGATGAGACCTGCATTGTGCTCGTGCAGTATTTCTTCTGACAGGTTTGCGCTATCTATCGCCTCCTGTATACACTTTACGGCTACTTCGCTCATGATGGATACATCTTTGTCCCAGGAGCTCTGATAGAGTTCATAATCCATCATAAATCCCCTGTTGTTGGCAAATAGTTTGTGGGCGGTGCTAAACCTGTCTGATGGAATTGCATTGTATTTGATGCTGCCATTTTCGAGGCTTTCTGTCATTTCAGCTATATTATTGCCTAGTGCT
This sequence comes from Chitinophaga sp. LS1, assembly GCF_034274695.1. NCBI lineage: Bacteria > Pseudomonadati > Bacteroidota > Chitinophagia > Chitinophagales > Chitinophagaceae > Chitinophaga > Chitinophaga sp. LS1. The sequence goes on along the minus strand of NZ_CP128362.1, from coordinate 2,350,746 downwards.
GATATGGCACCGATACCGGTAACAACGACTCTCTTTTTCATGTTACATAGTTTTTTTAGTTCATACCACCATCGATCACGATTTCCTGGTTGATTAAAAATTCGGGACATTCCAGTGCCAGGTAAGAGATGAAGTTCGAAATTTCATCGGTGGTACCCATCCGCTTTAGCAGACTATTACCCACCCTGTTGCTTACATATTGATCAGGAAGATTGTCTACCATATCTGTTTCGATAAAGCCAGGCGCCACACAGTTGATGATGATACCCATGCCCTTTACTTCCTTGCTCAAGGACTTGGAGAAGCAATTGATGGCGGCTTTGGAAGCGGCATAAGCCGATTGTCCGGGGTTGCCTTTGATACCTGCCAGCGAAGTCACATTGATGATCCTGCCGTTCTTTCTTTTGATCATAGATGGCAGTACTGCACGACTGGTATTCATTACACCATTCACGTTGTTGTGCATCACTTCCCACCACTCTGCACCCGACGTCATGAGGAAAGGCTTGGGGTTTGCATTGAGCTTGCTGTCGCGGATACCTGCGTTGTTGATCAGTACATCCACATCTCTCAGGATCTCTTTGTTGGATTTGAACAGGGCTTTTACTTCTGCTTCATTGCCCATGTCGCACTTGAAGGTGTATACATTTGGGAAACCTTCTGCGTGGAGTTCTTCCACTATTTTCTGTGCGCTTTCTGCTGAATACTGGTAGGTGAATACAACCTGATGACCCAGTCTGGCGAAGGTTTTTACCAGTTCTTTGCCGATTCCTTTGGAACCGCCTGTGATGAAAATATTCTTCATGATTAATGTGTTTTTCTAAGTAAGAGATGAGAACTACCGCCACCTTCGTGGCTTGTATTGACCAGGGCATAACCGAATCCGGAAGGATATTCTCCCGCTGCATCTGGTTCAGGGAACCGGTCACTGTACAGGATCTGGCTGGCAATGCTTGCCCCCATAATGCTGCTGGCCGATTTCATATCACCAGTGTAGGCTTTGTGCCGCAGGCTGTAAGTTTCGTGTTGTTTATTCAGGTCTTCTAACAGGTGCCGTTCGCTGTGTTCCAGTTGTTCGGCAGTGGTGTAAGCACTCAGGTAGACTAACTTACCGCTGGCGGTTACGATGGGTTTGAGTGCATCGATCGCAGACTTTACGACTGCTGGTGAGCGACGGGTGGTATCTTCCACATTCTGGTAGTCGAAGCAGCTGTGGTATTCTACCAGTTCTGCATATCGTTTGGCTCCTCTGCGTGCTGCGCTGTCTTCACTTTCCAGCACCAGGAAGGCGGCGCCATCTCCCAGTATATTGCGGCGGTCATCCGGCTCTTTTGTAGCAGCACTGTATGCATCCGTCTCTTCATTTACATTGACCAGGTGATTGCTTTCCTGTTCACTAAGCACCCTGAACTCTGTGTAGTGATCCACTCCACCACAGATCACTATATCTGCAAGACCTTTTTTAATCAGGTCAAACCCGTAGGTGATACTGTTGGAATTATAGATCAAAGAGCTGGGACCATTCAGTTTGAAGACTCTTGATATGTCACCCAATACGGTATTGGCAACAGTCTTCGTAAACTTCACCGGGCTTATTTTTTGTAACCCGAACCGGTACAGATCATACAGGTAATCTTCTACACTAGCCGTAGCACCGAGGCTGGTTTCTATGACCAGGCCGATTTCGTTGTCAGAGGCTTCGAGTACAATGCCTGCATCGTCGAGGGCCTTCTTACAGGCCAGCAGACCGAGTTTGGAGTATTGCTGGGGAGGGAACCGATCATCCCATTTTACTTCGCCTGCAAATTCTACAACAGGTGCTTCACCGTAATACTGGGGTTGAATACTTGCATTGGCCCAGTTGGTTTTTATTTTGATGCCATTCTCACCTGCGAGTATTTTCTCCCATGCGGCGGCAGATCCATATCCCAGTGGGGAAATGCTGCCAAGGCCAGTGATCAGAATTTTGTTATTATTTTTCATATGCTAATAGATAAAGTGATTTCTGCTTTACATACTACTTCACCGTTCACTGTGGCTGTCGCCTTGTATTCGCTGAAGTTTAATATATTCTTGATGCGTTCAGATGTGATCACGAGTTTATCTCCGGGTAACACTTCTTTGTAGAACACGGCAGATTTAACTTTCACTGCCTTGCCCAATTTCTTCTTCTGTTGTGCTTCACCATCTCTATCCAGCGTAGCGACTCTGTTGAGTACACCAGATGCCTGGAACATGGCTTCGATAATGATTACACCTGGTAGTAAGGGATAACCGGGAAAGTGTCCTTTCAGGAATATCATGTCTTCCCCTATTTCGGTTTCGGTGGTAATGGTATTTTTAAAATCTGTGTGCAGTACCTTGTCCACCAGCAACATTGGCTCTCTGTGGGGTAGTAGCGCGGAAGGCTTCAGGGTATCAAATTCTGCCGTTGTCATATAGTCAATGTTTTTATTTGGTCAACAGTATCCAGGCATGTCAATGCAGACATGGATACGAGGTAATTGTGATTTAAAAGATATTGTCTGGTATAATGTTTTTCTGATAGCAGATTGCCGTAGAATATATCAGCAAGTCCCTTGTCGTCGTATAGCTTGGCGATCGATTCTATTTGGGTCCATAGCATAAAGAAATCCATCTGATCCTTTACCTTTCTGCCTGTCCACTTTTCCAGCAGGGTCATTGTTTTGCTGGTGGGAGGCGCACTTACGTCTTCTATGTCCACCCCTATTTTGTTTTCACTCACTACACATGCTACGATACTGTTGCTATAGGAGATAGATATATTGAGGATCCCCTTATCCATCACTAACTTTCCATGCGGGTTGTAATGCAGTTCCCTGAGCAGCGTTGTGTCCAGCCCCAGTTCCTTGAAGATCCTTACAAGCATTAACCTGGAAGTCACCCTTTTTAACCAGTGTCCCGTACCCGGAGATTTCGTTAGTCTGTTTACTAATTCATCGCTGAAATGATGTCTGATCGTATCCATACAGCTGTCATCAGCAGCTGGTTTTATTTCAGCAATGAATAGCCGGGTCATTTGTAATAGGTATTATTAAATTCTATTAATTTCAGGTCATAGTGATCCCCTGCGTGCAGGTCGTACTTATCTTTCAGCGCCTGTTCCACTTCGGGCACGTTGATCTTATTTCTGTGAAAGACGCCTATTTCCATTCTGTCTTCACTATCTTTCCGGATACTTACTTTCAGTACTTCGGGCGCATGATAGAGTTCATCGGAGAGACTATTGAACCAGATGATCCTGTCTTTGTACTCGATGAAATCTCCTTCCCTACCCAGTATAAAGTAGCGGTTATCTTTCTTCACCACAATATCTTTTGTCGTGAGTACCGCATTGGAAGCTGGTTTGTCCAGCACATTGCCCCTGATATAACCGAGGTAGATGGAAGGACTTTCTATTTGCAGATAGCCAATGGGCGTATCGTTGTACTTGTCCTGGTATTTTTCTGTGTGTGCAACCCGGAGGGTGATACCTGGATTGACAAGGCCAATGCAGGCTTCACTATCCTGTTCGGGTACGTCTGTATATTTGCAGGTTGCGACTCTGGGTCCCGCTTCAGCCAGGCCATAGGTGCTATAGATAGAGCAGCTGAACAGTCTGAATACATTCTGGAATGTAGGCAGGTGTGGCTTATCTCCTCCCATGGTCATGAACCGCAGATTATTTTTGATCTTAGGTATCTTCTGATAGTAGTATAAGATGAGTCTTGCCAACAGGGGCGTCATAAACACATTCGTGATCTGGTGTTTCTGAAAGAGCTGTGGTAGTTGTAAGATGCCCAGCAATCTTTCGCCCAGTACGATCTTTGCACCTGTAAAGAAGTGTGTAAGGAACTGTGCGATGAGGCCGTAGGAGTATGATACAGGTAGTAATACAAGCGTCACATCATCCTTTGTGATAGCCATCGCTTCTCTGTTGGAGGCAATGTTTGCAATGGTTTGCTGTTTGCCCAGCAGTATCTTCTTAGGAGTGCCTGCGGTAGTGCCGGAACTGGATACTACCAGCAGATCATTTTCATCGCCTATATAAATATCATCGTGCAGGTTGTAATAAACGTATGCATCATTTACTTTTTGTGCAGTGGCGTTTTCTACGATACTATCTGTTACAGCTGCTTCTGCAATGAGTGCGTTGAACTTGAGATCTGTGATTTTACTCAATCCGCCTGTTTCTACCAGGAATGGGATCAGATCGCATTTCAGACAGGAGAAAAACAACAGCAATGATTTGAATGCATTCTTGTAGCCATAGATCACTACGATAGAATGTTTTGCCAGTTGCAACGCTTCGATGCCCGCAGCTATACCTTCAATCTGGCTATACACTTCTTCATAGGTATAACTCTTCGACTGTGTAGCATCTATTATGATCGAGTCGTGATGTTCTTTGAAAGGGATGAAAAATGAGTCCTTATACATTTGAAAGGGCTTTTAAGGTTACATGCTTTAAACAATCGTCCTGTATGGATTCGACATTGGTCGAGAGGAATGCAATGTCTGTTTCTTTGTGACTTACAAAACCGACGTCAGACAATTTCTTTTCTACAATGAAGCGCATCAGTCTTGCTTCGAAACAATCATTGTTGATCACGATCGATTTGCCAATGAACTCACCGTACTGCTGAATATATTTTCCTTTCTGCAACATTCCGGAAGCTTCTCTCGCCATCATCGCATAACAGAACGCCTGGTACGCATACTTCTCAGATGCAGGCAGGCTGGTGGTTTTGATGGCTGTGATCAGTTCATCTATTTTTGCTCCAGCCTGCACCACCTTGTAGAAGGCATTCGATACTGTGCTGTAATTTTTAAGTTCCATGTTTTTATTTTCAGTTTTGATTGATGGTTTAAAATTGCTTCGAAACGTACACTTAGAAAATTTTTTTAGACAAGATGATGTTTCTACACAACCAAAGTTCATTCTCTTCAAATCTTGTATCTGGTGGCGAACATTTTCGTTTTCGTTTTGATCATGTTTGCTTCGATGATTCAAATGTCTAACAAAACGCTTCGCACAAAAACTCTTTTAGACGAAATTGAGAGTTTACCACACCAAATAGACCTTGGTTTAGATATCGTGTAAAATGCGCTTAAATGCGGAAAGCCCGCTCCAACACTATGTTGAAGCGGGCTTTCCGCAATACTGGCGGGGGTTTAGCTATACTTTACCAGCTACATTCAATCGATCGATCAACATTTGTTTATGTTGTTTTGAAATGATGATTGATTCATTATTTATCAATTCAATTGAATTCCCTACTACTGATTTAATAGCAGGCAGGTGAATAATATAAGACTTATGTATACGTACAAATTGTGTTTCAGGCAGTACTTCTTCAATACTCTTCATACGCATGTAAGTCACTACATTCTTTTGTTTCGTGACTATTTTAATGTAATCTTTCATGCCTTCGATGTACAGAATATCTTCGAACAGGATCTTTGACAACTTGTGTCCGTCTTTTACAAACAGGTGCTGTGGCAGCTGTGTGGCGCTCACTGGTGCAGGAGCGACTGCTGCTGCTTCTCCTGCTTTCTGATCAATATCTTTCTTTGCTTTATTGATCGCTTTTAAAAATCTTTCGAACGAAATAGGCTTTAGTAAAAAGTCTACCGCATTCAGGTCGTACCCCTCGATCGCATAGTTGGAATAGGCAGTGGCAAAAATCAGGAAGGGCGGATTAGACAATGATTTGATCAGTTCCAGACCATTGATTCTCGGCATCTGGATATCTGTGATCAGGAGCTCAATGGTATCTGTCTGCAATATGTCTATCGCATCGAAAGCATCTGCGCAGGATTTGACAAGTTCTAAGAAGGGTATGCGCTCGATATGACTTTCTAACAATTCCCGGGATAACGGCTCATCATCTACGATGATACATTTGATTTTCTTCATGGCTAGATAAGAGTTATATTAAGGTTGATGCTATGGGAATCCGGACTATTGTTGATGGATAATGAGTACTTATTCTGATATAACAAGGATAGGCGTTTTTTCGTATTTGCAATCCCTATCCCCCCCGTTCCGGATTCTTTATGATGTTTAAATAATGATTCGTCCCCTTTACTATTTGCGATTTCAAAAAAGAGGGTATTGTCCGCCACCTCAAATGAAATCTTCAGCCATGGATTTTGGGTTGATGTATCCAGCCCGTGTTTAAATGAATTCTCGATAAACGGGAATGTCAGCAACGGTACGATCTTATATCCCTCCAGGGATTCAGCATCGTATACAAACTGAATATCTACATCCTTTCCATACCTGGCTTTTTCCAGTTGAACATAGTTATATAAAAAATCGGCTTCTTTTGACAATTCTACTTCTTCGCGGTTTGATTCGTACAGGGTATAACGCAGCATATCGGAGAGCTGCATAATTAATTCAGGTGCCCTGGGATTATTTCTGACAGACAGCGAATAGATATTATTGAGCGTGTTGAATAAAAAGTGTGGATTTAGCTGGGATCGTAGAAAACTCACTTCCAGGTTCAGGTTATCTCTTTCCAACCGGAGGGCCCTGTTGACTGATCGGGAGATTTCCTCGACGAGTTTTATGGTAATAGGCGGCGTTACGATCATGAGCACCCCGATGGAGGTCTGCAAAATGGTGTGTGGCGCCATGATCTGCCAGATAGATTTGTCAGCAATCACCTTTACCGAGGCCAGTAGATCCCTGTCTGCTATCGTAAAATAGTTAATAAGCAGTGACATAAAGGAATAGTTGATCACTGCCCAGATCCAGAAGGGAACCAGGAGGCCTGCAAAGAACAGTATCCGTTCCTTCCTGTTCAGGAAAACCGGTACCAGTACATAAAAGATGAAATAAAAGAAAAACATGGCCCCCAGTAAGTTCCTTAAACCAAACATGAGGGAAATAAGTCCGTTCGTCGAGTAAAGGAACATAATATTCAGGGTATACAGGATCAACATAATACACCAGAATACGATGTGCACATACTTTACATTCTCCGGGATAAGTAGTCGGGTAAAATCAAAGGGTTTTTTCATGTCCGCCTCTAAACAATTATAAATCAGTGCCTTCTCTTTGGGTCATTTTCTACAATACTTAATGAAGATATGTTTTTTTTGGCGTATTTCCTTATCTAAGGGGGTTTTCCAGCTCAAATTTTGGTGAGTAATCTCCCAAAAACACCCCTTCTTCCCCCATTTTTCCTGTTTTTCAAAATCCTTGATGCCTACGGTGTGATCATTTCGTTGGGTAAGACATCACTTTGGTCTAAAAGAATTTTTGCCCGGCGGGAAAAGATGAAAGTTTGTATCGTAATCAACAACAAAAAACTACCACTATGAAACAAGTAAAAAACACTACCGGCAAACAATCAAATCTGAGCCTGAACAAAGAAATTATCAGCAAGCTCAACGCCTGCGGTTGCGGCAAAGGTGCGAATGGCCAGGGCAACAACTATTCTTCTATCAACACCCTGCCTACCGGTGTATCCAGCTTAGCGACTGTAACCGCTTAATCCCTTTTTTCATTAATTATCTACCAGCAATGTATTTGACTTGTATTATAATAGACGAAGACCCGCTCAGTGTTGATATGCTGGAATACTATATCAGTCAGACGGATGGAATAAGGCTCATTGCCAAATCGACCAAAGCCTCCGATATATTGACCACCATCAGTAAGTCCGCTCCGGATATAGTTTTTATAGACGTCAGTATTTCAGGTATTGAAAACCTGGTGTTTGACGACATATTCCAGAAGGACATTGTCTATGTTTTCGTCACCAAATATCCATATGACTATGTGCTGGATATATTGCCCAGACAATTAGCCAACGTAGGATATTTAAACAAACCCGTGAGTTTCCTGCTCTTTAAAAAAGAAATAGGGAGAATAAAGGACCTGCACGCATCCAAATTAAATTAACCCTTCATTGTATGCCTAAAAAGATACTTACCATCATATTGTTCCTGCTTGTAACCACCGTGGCCCTTGGGCAGGCACAAATAACCGGTTCGGTTACTGACAACAAAAAGCAGGCAATACCTGGTGTATCTGTCGCTTTAAAAGACACCTACGATGGTGCCACCACTGACTCTACCGGGCGCTTCCGTATCAGTACCACAGAAAAAGGTACTTTCACACTGATCGCCTCCGCCACAGGGTATGAGACCAAAGTACAAACCATCACCCTGGGTAGTGAACCTATACAAATAGACTTTGCCCTCAAGGAAAAGATAAGTGAACTCAATGCCGTCACGATCACCGCAGGCGCATTTGGAGGAGGTTTGGGCAAAAAAGGCCTTACCGTATTAAGTTCGCTGGACGTACAAACCACGGCCGGCGCCAACGCAGACATTTCCCGGGCTGTCAATACCCTACCCGGTGCACAACAGATCAGCAACCAGGAAGGCCTCTTTGTAAGAGGGGGTGATAGCTATGAGGCCAAACAGTTCATAGACGGATCGCTCGTGAGCAGACCTTACTACCTGAGTGCCTCTAATATCCCCAGCCGTGGCAGATACCCGGCTACCCTGTTCAAAGGCTTTGCCTTTAGTACCGGTGGCTATTCCGCACTGTATGGACAGGCCCTCAGCTCTGTATTGATCATGGAGACCATCGATCTGCCACAGCAATCAGAAGCCAATGCCTTCATCTCTCCTATCCAGAATAGCCTGGGTGTACAAAAGCTTGCGAAGAACCAAAGATCTTCTTTTGGCTTTAACTATCAATATACCAACACCAGCCTGTATTATGCACTGGTGAAACAAACACCTGATTACTATATCCGTCCACGGTTTCATAATGCGGATGCTAACTTCCGCATCAGGACTAAGAACGGAATGATAAAATACTACACCACCTTTAGTTATAATAAACTGGGTGTACGCAATCCCAATATCGACACGGTTGATATGAAAACCGCGATCACCCTTAGTAATTATAACTGGTTCAATGCCCTCAACTGGAAAGAAAACCTGGGAGACGGCTGGAAAATGACCCTCTCCGCCAGCTATAGCATTACCCACGACAGCATCAGCAGTCAGCTGCAGGATGCGAACAACGTACCTAAATACATCTCTGAAAAATACTGGCTGGATACGGTGAATTTTAGATTAGACAGAAAAGAAAGCCTGATACAAGGCAAAGCTGTGATAGAGAAAAAATTCAGCAACCTGAATACCATTCGCTTTGGTAGTGAATACTGGTACTCTTCCTATAATTTCCATTATAATAAAATCAGTAAGGAGCTTCCGGATCAACTGACCGCCGGCTTTGCTGAAACAGAACTATACTTTACGAATTCGCTCGTGGCTACTTTCGGCATCAGGGCAGAATATTCTTCCATCCTACAAAAGGCCAAAGTGGCACCCCGTGCCTCATTGGCCTATAGGATGGGCAATGGATCTACCATCTCTGCAGCATACGGACAGTTCTGGCAAAAACCAGAAAACACCTATCTGCAAGTGACCTCATCGCTCGGTTATACCAAAGCCACTCACTATATCATCAACTATCAGCGACAGGTACGCGGTACCTTCCTGAGAGTGGAAGCATTCTACAAGCAATACGAAGACCTGATTAAAACAGTGCCTACGTACAACAACAGCGGCAGTGGCTATGCCAAAGGAATTGAACTGTACTTCCGTGACAAGACATCGTTCAAACACCTGGATTACAGCATCAGCTATTCCTACCTGGATACCAAACGTGATTACCTGAATTATCCAAGGGCACTCATGCCTAATATTGCAGCCAATCACACCGCTACCGCTTCTGTAAAACGCTTCTTTACTCAAATAGGAACCGGTGCCAGTCTGACGTACACCTTTGCTACAGGAAGGCCTTATTATGCCATCATCCCTGATAGTACAGGCAAAGCTTACTACATCAAAGATCAGGGCAAAACAAACGGCTATCAAACACTGGACATGAGCGTTTATCACCTGACCACGATCGGCAAAGCATCGGCTATTCTATATGCTTCTGCTACCAATCTGCTTGGGCGTACGAACATCTCAGGATACAACTACTCTTATAATGCCCTGGTAAAACAACCCATTCTCCCCCCGGCACAACGCACCTTCTTTGTAGGTCTGATACTGAACTGGGGCATAGATAGAAGACAAAGCACTATTGATAACCTTTAAAATATAACCATGAAAAAAATCATCTTCGCCCTTACTTTACTGGTCACCATTGGTGCCCATGCACAGAGCACAAAGTATGTGGCAGCTATGCAGCATAACCTCGAATTGCTTGATTCTGCCAAAACCATCGAACAACTCGCTACCGTATCACAGGCATTTGAACGTATTGGTGATGCTGAAAAAACACAGTGGCTGCCTTACTACTATGCAGCGCTGGCACAGACCCGCATTGGGTTTGGCGATCCTAAAGCAGATAAAGACGCCATCGGTCAGAAAGCCAATGACCTGGCAGCAAAAGGAGAAGCAATTCAGAAAAATGCAGAGTTCTGCACCATCCGCAATATGGCAGCGACTATACAGATGCTGGTGAATCCCATGGAACGCTTTAAAACCTTTGGCATCAAAGCGTATACTTACCTGCAGGAAGGATACAAACTGGATCCGAACAACCCTCGCCTGTACTTCCTGGATGGTGCTTCTACCTTTGGTAAACCTGAATACATAGGTGGAGGAAAAGAGAAAGCAAAACCACTGTTTGTAAAAGCAGAACAACTCTTTAAAGCAGAGAAACCAGCAGAGTTATATCCACACTGGGGACTGGCAGAGACAGAAAGATACCTGGCCAAATGTAATTAACCATCAATTGTTATTACCATGGAAACGCTCGTAAAAGTTCTTATTTATATACATGCCTTATGTGGTGGCCTGGGCCTTGTCAGCGGCATTGCCAGCATAGGTGTAAAAAAGGGCAGCAAGCTGCATAAAAACAGTGGCAAAACTTTTTCTTATTCAATGGTCATCAGTTCACTGTTATCGTTGGTGATCGCGCGAATGCCTGGCCATGAGAACCTGTTCTTATTCCTGATCGGGGTATTTACCATTTATCTGGTACTGGCAGGCAATCGCGCGCTTACATTCAGATATGATACTAAAAGCAGTGCTGATACGATTGATAAAACGATATCGGGTACTATGCTGGGTGCTTCTGTCATCATGTTGCTGATCGGCATTTACCAGATCACTACACACAAAGGTGGAAATGCCGTATTGTTTGCTTTCTTTGGTGGATTTGGGTTGTATATGACATTGAAGGATTTTTACACTTTCAGGGTTTTTAAAGAGAAGAAAAATGCATGGTTGAGTAGTCATATAGGCAGGATGGTGGCGGCGCTGATCGCTTCTATTACAGCCTTTATGGTGGCGGGTTTACATATACAAACGCTGGTTACGTGGATAATGCCTTCGATTATAGGGACTTTCTATATTACTTACTGGAATTCGAAGATAAAAGGGTCTGCATTGGCATTAACGAAATAAAACATTCATGAAAAAGGGAATTCACCAACGGGGAATGAAACCATTTTCAGAAAAGAGGTTGTATTATAAAATAAATAAAAAACCTGAGAATCGAATAAATAAAAACCTGGATCCATTAGGTATCTGAATAAAACAGTCACGAAAGAGGAGAATTTTCCAACGGGGAATGAAAACTATTTTCAAAGAACGAGGCCGTATCTTAAGTAAGATACAGCCTCGTTTTATCCGGATACCTAATGGAGATAGGTAGTCCTTTAAGCACTTCTGAGGAGGTTTATTTATTTTTGATACACGCTCTTTATGATAGTGTTTTTCTTAGTTAAATAAATATCTGACACCAAACTGCATCTGCCATCTTGAAGTAAGAGCTGTGTTATTTGCATAGCTATTCACATAAGATACCTGATTTTTTGCATCAGCATAAGGGAATGAGAATAAAGGCGTCTTACCATCAGCAGCCAACCCTTCAAACTTCAGGAAGTTATTGACTGTAGCGGCTTGCACGATACCCCAGTTCCTGTTCAGGAAGTTACCTACATTGATAATATCGAGAGACAGTCTCAATGTATGTCTGTCTTTTCCTGTTTTTACTGAGATATCTTCTGTGATATTTACATCCAGCTTTTTGTAGTAAGGTAATACAGCCGCATTTGCTTTTGCTGTTTCACCACGGTGGAAATTGAGGTATTTGTTCTGACCAATGAAGTTGTCCAGCTGTGTATAGATCTGTGAAGCAGTTCTTGGATCAGCAGTAGTACCTGTAGTAGACCCTGTATGTGTGGTAGCATTGTAAGAACCCACATTGATCAGGTTGATATCGGTAGCACTCTTTGGAATATAGATCAGGTCATTGTTAAAGCCATCGCCATTCAGGTCACCATTGTAAATATAAGAAACGGTACCAGCAGGTGCCGCTTCGAATATAGCACCGAATGAAGTAGAGAAATACTTTGCATAAGACACTTTGTAAGATGCCATCGCAATGACACGGTTAGGCAGTCTGTAAGAAGCATATGCAAGATTAGCGCCATTTGGATCACCACTTACTGCGCGTGCACTCCACATAGAAGATGCGGTACTACCTGTTTCAGAAGTATTTCTTGCGTCGCCATGTGCATAAGCTACGCTGGTGTACAGGTTACCAAAAGTACGCTCTACTCTTGCTGTGATATTGTATGTATACCCTTTGTTGGTATTCTTCATCAGAATAGCATTGCCGATATTAGGGTTTTCCAGTGTGGTACCTGAATAATACTTATTGCTTGTATTCAGAGAAGTAGTCAGCGATGTATTATATCGCATACGGTTATCACCGCCATTATTCAATGCATAACCATTCGTCTCATTCAGGTTGATGTTAGAGAAGTAGACTGCATTGATATCTTTGGTATACGTACCTTCTACTGTGAATACCCAGTCATTGATCTTTTTATCAACAGCCAGACTTGATTTCAATACGGAAGGGTATTTGAAATTCTTGTCAGTCAGTGCTACACTGTACGAAGTGTTAGCTGATGCACCCGCAGGACGGTATGCATTTGGATCTGCGCTAAAGGCCACACCGGAAGTATTCGTGAAGGACCCCCACTGAATACCGTTGTTACTAGCCTGGTTGCTCAACCATACAAACGGAGGAGGACCTGAGAAGATACCGAAACCACCTCTTAATTGCAGGGTTCTGTCGCCCATTACATCATAGTTGAAACCGATGCGTGGAGAGATCAGCACTGCATTGCCCGGCGCTTTACCGATGTTGTAAGACTGACCATCTTTGAAAATCAGTTTGTCGAAATTAGGGTTGTCAGTAAAGGATTGCTTGTAGATCGTCATGTCAAACCTTACACCATAGGTGAAAGTGAAACGATCGGAGACTCTCCATTTATCCTGTGCAAATACACCCAGTTCTGTAGAACCTGCATATGCCCATGGGAAGGAACCATCTTTCAGTGCAGAGTATTGCAGGTAATAACTTTTTGCATTGGCAGTGCCATTGGTTACACTGTTGTAGAAATCTGTCAGACTATTGAACTGATAAGCGCCCTGGTAGCCGGGAGCAAATGCGTTCTGGTACTTCCTGTAATAGTCCTGTGTACCCACGGTAATCTCGTGTGCACTGGCATAGTACGTGAAGATGTCTGAGATCTGGAATACGTCTGTATTCAGTACGTTGTTGTAAGTATATGGTTCGTATCCGAAGGTGGTATAAATATTACCGTTGTTCAGGATATCCACCAGTGGGAAGGTATTTGAAGTAGAGTTAGGTGTACGATAGTCGCGCAGTGCGGTATAGCCCACCTGGAACTTATTGGACACTTTATTGCTGAAGCGGGAATTCAACTCAGCGATAAAGATGTTGAAGTTGTTATTGATCACATAACCGCTACCAAAGAAAGGCATGGCGTTCGTGCCCGGCTGACCGGTAGTAACGCCGGCAGGGCGGCTGTTGCTCGCGAACTGATCAGTGAATGATTTCAGGTAGTTGTACTTCACTGTCAATGAATGTTTTTCATTGATGTTCCAGTCGAATTTAAGCGTAGCCTTATCACTGTTTGTTCTGAAAGAATAACCGGTGAAAGCACCTGGGTCATAGCCGAAGTTAGACTTCAGGAAAGCTGCGAGTGCAGTCAGCGTATCGGCATTGGCTTGTGATACACCAGCGCTGGCATTAGCAGGATGATTAGCATCAGAAGGTACCCAGCTGGTAGCAGGCGCGGTCTGGCGGGAAGACTCTAAGCTCAGGAAGAAGAACACTTTGTTCTTAATGATCGGCCCACCGATAGAGAGGCCACGGATATTGAAGGACAGCGGTGTTTTGTTCACCTGGCTGTTGCCTACTTTATACCCTTGTGTACCTGCACCTTTGATGTAGGTGTATACAGATGCTTTCAGGGTATTGGTACCACTCCTGGTTACGGCATTTACACCGGCACCGGAGAAACCACCCTGACGTATATCGTAAGGCGATACGCTCACCTGTACCTGCTCAATCGCATCCAGGCTGATAGGTTGTGCACTGGTTTGACCACCCAGGGTACCAGACAGACCGAAGGAGTTGTTGAAGTTTGCACCATCTACCGTAAAGTTGTTGTACTGGGGGCTTCTGCCACCAAAGCTCTGGCCAGCGGCTACAGTACTGCTGGTAGGCTCAAGACGGGTAAAATCCTGTGCAGAACGGCTGATGGTTGGCAGTTTTTCCAACTGATCTCTGCTGATGATCTCCTGGGAACCGGTGCGGCTGTTGTTAAAGGTTTTATCCTGCTTGCCTTTCACCACTACTTCGCCCAGTTGTTTGGTACTCGGGGCGAGGGTGAAGTTGCCGGTAAATTCCTGTCCCAGCGACAGATTGATGTTGTCCAGGTGCTGATCGCCATACCCGATATAGGTCACGGAAATGGTGTAAGGACCGCCTACACGTACGTTGGCAAAATTGTAGCGACCATCCGCACGGCTGGTGGTTACATAGCGGGTGCCGGTTGGGGAGTGTACAGCTGTGATAACGGCGCCTGGTACACCAGTCTGGCCGTCGGTAATGATACCGTGAATTTCTGAGGTTGTTTCCTGCGCCAGGAGGAACATAGGTAAACAAAGTATTAACACGAGTGTTAATAGACAATTTCGGATCGACATGATGTGCCTGATTTTGATTTTGGTTGTTAAATTATATGAATTACAAGCTACTTATTATGAGATGTGTGTTAAGTGTTGGTTACATTTCCAGTTTGTATTTTACAGCATCCTGATACAATTCCGGTACATACTTATAGGCAGTATTATTAGGCACTTTAAAAGGTTGTTTGCCTTGTATTCTAATTTCACAACAATCCCCATTCTTAAACTCAATCTTTCTTTAGTGCAAACAGAGAATCTATTTCGTATTGCCCAATTTCTGCATTACTTATCTCTTCTTCCTCTTCTTTTGTTGTATCTGTTATCGTTCTTGTTGTGTCGTTGGTTGTTTTGGCTGTTTAGGATACTGATGGCACGAGAAAGATACAGGTATAAAGAGAAATACGAACCATTTTATACCCACAATATACAACTTCTATCATTTTGCTTTTTCGCTGATTATCATCTACCTTCCCCGCTATTCGATAATTATGCCATCGGGAGTCGCCAATCATTTCATTCCTATACTATTACTGTTCGCTACGTTGGGGGTACGCGCACAATCTAAAATACACTATCTGAACAATGAACCGGTACTGGAAATCAGCACTGATTCTGCTCAGGTTATAGTGGGGAACCCCTATCCCAACAAAGAAAAATACCGGTTCTCGCTTTCCGAGCCCCTAAACTATACATTATATATAGACGGGAAGGTGTACAAAGCAGGCCCGGCCATTCCCTCGCGCCAGCGGGAAAGAGGGGAAATACATCTTACTTTCAATGGCAATGCGACCACTACCCTGTACCTACAACCAGATTTAGCCGAAATACAGCGCTATGGATATAAGGGCCATCCCATGATCCGGCTTGAAAAAGAGATCGCCGCCGCCAGCCGGGATCACCTAATGCATAATTCCTGGATCGTCACCATTTCCCTGTTGGCCTGTTTTGCAGCTTATAATTTATATATCTGGTTCCAACTGCACGACCGTGTTAATATCTGGTACCTGCTGGTACAGCTGGGGGCCATGATATTTGTTACCTCCTTTAAGCATTTCACCACCCAGTTACTTCCCCTCTCCTACTATCAGCTCAGGGCCATGCCGGATGGTACGGTGTATATGTACGATCTGAACTCGTTCTTTTTACATGTTGGTTGTACCATCATCTTTACAGGGCTCATTCAGTTAACCCGCTCCTACCTGCGAACCAAAGAGTTGTTGCCATCATACGACAGGATGCTTCGTTATCTGCTGATCGGGTATATAATTTTTGAGGTAGTTCCGTGTATCATCACGATTTCAGGCTGGTTTTACATGGACAATTATACTCTGGTATATGATGACATCTTCATCTGTGTACTTTCTTTAAGTCTATTGATTACCAGCGTAGTAGCTCACAAGAAACACATACGGGGGGCCAGTGTGTTCATGCTGGCGAATATGCTGCCGATTATATTTGCCACCGGACTGGCCGTGTTTTTCATTATTAATTCTACTCCTGATTATAGTAACAATAGCACTCTGCTGCCGGAGATCGCCATCATTTCCCAGATCATTACCTTCACCATGGTACTGGTGAGCCGGATCAAGAGCATCCATGAGGAACTGGATGCAAAAGGATATGAAATAGCGAAACTGGAAATGGACATTGCCCAAAGTAAACACCATCAATGGCTCATAGAAAAGGAAAATGAGCAGATCTCCCTGGCCATGCAGGCAGAAAAAGACAGAAACGATCTATTGCAGCAAAAGCTGGATACCAACAACCGGGAGCTGGTGAGTAATAGTCTCTACATCTATCAGAAAAATAAACTGCTGGATGACCTGAAGAAACAGATCCACGACATTGACGAATTATACCCGGGCATAAAATCAATCAAATCTTCATTGAGAGAACATAAATTTCTGGATGCCGAATGGGATAAATTCAGGTTACATTTTGAACAGGTACATCCTGGTTTTTTCGAAAAACTGAAGTCCAAACATCCAAATCTCACCAATAATGAATTGAGATTATATGCTTATTTCCACATCAATTTGTCAACAAAAGAGATTGCTGCCCTCCTTAATATTGAGGCAGCGAGTGTGCGGCAGGCAAAGGCAAGATTGAATAAAAAATTGAAAACCAACGAATAAAACATACTACACAACTACAAATCAATACCTTGTATACACTTTGTAGACGCTCATTTTATACAGATTTGAGTGTTTTATCCTTTCTTTACTTCGCAATAGCATATCAGCATAACGGCCTATTAGTCCTGTAGTGAAATTAATCCCCTTTCTTCACTGCGAAGAAAGAATTGTTCGTAAGCGCATTCATATTTGTAGCCCCAACAATACTTCGGGATAAGCCCTCTTTTAAATTTCTATCAAAGCGTGATGAATTAGATAACGCTATTAGCCCCATCCCAACCCCTGTTGACTGGCTGGAAAAGGAATCTTTTCTGGTCAGTCAGGGGATTGATCACTGATCACAATGTAATCTTTTCATCCCCCAACTCATATGGCACATAGATCATCATAAGGGTAAACATTTCCTCATTGGCCCGCATATCTCCACTTGACATCACCAGCTTTGGCGGATTATTTGGGTTCACTGGGTTGCCCGTCGTATTATCATAAATTCCAATCATATGAATGACAGAACCTGCAGGTATTTTCACCAGGTGCTGCATACGATACAATTCCTGCCAGCGGAAATCCCAGGCAGGGATATGTACCAATGGGATGGTATCACGATCCGGCGTCACGGCGTAAGCCACAAACTCCTTACCCAACAAATGCATATGCGGCCATACATACATAACAGACTGCGTCTCCTGTGTTTTTACCTTCAGTGTATAAGTGCTAACCTGGTTCGGAAAGATTACAAACCTGGGTTGAATATCTCTTTCGGCTATACCTCCGGATCCAAGGCTGATGATCTGCACCTTTCGCTGTATAGGTCCTTTCTTATAAAATAACTTTACCCCTACTGTAGATACTTCGTCTGCTGCTACTGCGGCATAATGTACAGTTAATAATACGACACCGCGCTTAGGCAGTACCCATCCGAACTGCTTAGGGTAAAATTCTTCGGTCGTGCCGGGTATCCATCCGGAATAGTACACCATATTTTGCTTTAATGGTCCGAACCTTTTTACTTCCAGGCCAGCGGTATCAATATCTGCTTCTACAAAGGAAGGAGCAATGGAGATGTCTTTGCCGGCATCTGCCACGGCATAAAACCCATAATTGATATGGTGAATGACTTTCTTGTTATCTGTGTATAATTCGAGTCGCTCAATATTAGCAGCATCTTTCAGTTCAAAAGGCACTTTGAATATAACAAACCGCTCCTGGTTATCGCCTTTTACGATATAGGGTTTATCTGCTTTCAGAATGAGATCAGGAGCTGTGGTATTCACATCTACAACATTTGCCGGCGCCACCGTTTTCCCTTTTGGCGCATTTTTACTTATCCAGTTCAGAATAGCATTCTTTTCGTCGGGGGTCAGGATACGGTTATTGGCATAATCCCGATAGTGCACATCTGCTTTGAATGGGGGCATGTAACCGGTATTGATCACTTCTTTGATAAACGAAATTCTTCTTTTTACCTCATCATAAGTGGCTAATGAAAATGGTGCTGATCCACCTGTATGGTGACAACCCACACACCTTGTTGCAAAAACAGGTTGTACATCTGTATATGTCTGTGCAAGCAACAGGCGTGCAGGCAATAATATCACCATCAATAAAATTAGTGCTCTCATCATTAATCATTAATAAAACATCCCACTGGTTTGGTAACCGTTGGATATATAGTTTTCCCGGCAATAGTATTTGTAATTGCATCTTCAAGGTAATGTTCTGTTGCAGTGCCGGTTTTTGTTTGTCCCAAACCAGTTGCCCAGTTGTCAATTGCTCCCTGATACAACACTTTCCCCTTTTTATTCAGGAGACATACTTCCGGTGTTACAGATGCATGCAGCTGCTTACCCAATTTGTTCTTTCTATCAGTTAACAATGGGAAAAAGACCTTATATTTCTTTTGAAATGCAGTGTAATCCTTTTGGGTATACCAATGCCCTGGAAAGACGCCGACCACAGTAACTGTGTTGGCATATTTCCGGCTCAGTTCATTCAATGGTTTAGTATAATTCCTGCACAACGGGCATTCTGGCGATAGCCATACAATGGCCACCATAGGTGTATGTACCTGCTTTAGAAATTGCTGTACATTTTGCGCTACTGCAAAATTACAGATCAATAAAAGTAAAACTGACACCCTCATACATCACTTAATTTAAAAAAAACCGGTGGCTATGAATGTAGCCACCGGTAGAATTATTAATTAGCAGTATCCCACCATACCCGACCGGTAATGTCATCTGGTGTACTGAAACCAGCATCTTTCGTCATCTCTTCGATCGCATTTAATCTGTTGGTATAGTTCAGATCAGAAATTGAAGGATAACTAACGATAAAGCGTCTTGGCATTGTCTTCGTATCACCATCTACTACTACAGTCTCTCTCTTAAGTATACTGCTTGTCATAGAAGGATAACCCGTACGTTTGATGGTTGCCCATGCTTCGTTCTGATTTTTGAAACAGTTTAGATACTCCTGAATGCAGATTTGTTCCAATGCATTGGCAGCATCATATGCCACGCCAGTTTGAGAAAGGTACGTTGCAATCTCAGTAGCACCCAGGGCAGTATAGTCACTCAGGGACGCATTACTACCCATTTCATCATACGCCTTGATAGAAGCTTCTATACCGGCAGTATACAGACCTGAAGCATCTTCACTGGTGATCCCTCTTACCGCCAGCTCTGCGCGCATAAAGCAAACATCAGCATAAGTAATAACAGGGAATGTAATATGCGCCTTGGTTTCAGGATTGTAAAATAATCTATCCTGGATATTAGACACCCATCTATCTGCGGTGGTTACGCCTTTATAACTATAAGAAATGTCTGAAAAATAATAGCTGTTAGAAGATACTGAAGACGCAGCTGGATTCGCAAACTGCCCTCTATACAACTGTCCATCCCATGTCAATGTAGCAGGCAGTTTACCCTGGGCCTTTGCAGAATCAAATTTATCTTTTGTAAAATCAGATTTCTGAAAGAAAATTCTGGTACGAGGATCTGATGTAGCAGACATATAATCAATCAGGTTTTTAGAACCAGATACATCTCCATTACTTTGAGGATTATAGTTGCCACCAGATGCGAAGTTCACACCGCCTACAAACTGCCAGTTCTCTTCATTAGAGCTGATTAATCCACCATCATCTGACAGTATATCGGCTACCAGGGTCTTCATTTCATCAGCATCCCTGTTTATAAGACGCATTGCTAATCTTAAGCGCAAACTGTTTGCCGCTCTGATCCATTTCTTTTCATCGCCACCATATACTACATCAGCTGTACTCAGATTTACCTGCTCAACAGATGGAGTGGATTTTAATACCTGCACAACACTATCCAGTTTCACCTGCAGGTTGGAAAACAATTCCTCCTGTGTATCATAAGCAGGTGTGAGCAACCCGGTATACCTTGCCTGGAATGCCTGAGAGTATGCAATGCTACCCTGTACATCAGATACATAAGCCGCATAATAAGCCAGCGGAATGTATGATATAGCATACAGATAAGTATACTTCTCACGCTGCTCACCTGTCATTTTTTCGATCAGTTTTTGTACATCCACCAGCTGATTTCCTACATTATTATAAAAATTGCTATACCGCTGATTCAGGTTACCAGAACCATCATACACTGTGGAAGAGGCACCATTTAATGTTACAAAGGACTGTGTCCAGTAGTACATTGCTCTGTTATGATCGTAATAATACTCGAAACTACTACTATTAATGGCTAATAAAGCAGAAGTAAATTCTGTCTCTGGATTTATACTTAACAGATCATCCGGATCAGTATTCATTTCTGCAAACTTTTCGCGGCTGCATCCGATAAACAAAGCCGGTACAAACAGCAACAAGATTATATATTTTAATTTATTCGTAATGTTCATCTTTAACAAGTTTACTTTTAAAATTAGAAGCTACCCCAGATCTGAAAACCTATATTGCGGATATAAGGCATAGCAGATACCTCCTGGAATGCATCAGATCCGCTGCTGTTCAGGTTGTCCGGATTGATATGGTCTTTGGCACTGTTATACAGGTACATCAGGTTGTTGCCAATAATGGAAAGACGCATTCCATTCATTTTAAACTTACTGGCTACCTTAGCCGGCATATCGTAAGTAAGACTTACCTGCTGCAGAGATACCCAGGAAGAAGTAAACATTGAAGATTCACGGATACCATTTCCCCAGCTATGAGTGTTCTGATAATAGGCGAAAGCACTTGTTGGATTGATCCATCCATTGGCATATACATCCTTCATCGTCATTCCGGAGATGTCATGTGAGTTACCATCCAGACCGGTGATCACAGTACCATCTTTGTACACACCATCGATGATCATACCATTCTCCTGATCCACACCTGACGAGTTGGTATATTTTAAACCACCCAGTTTAGCGTTTCTGTTGGGAATAGTGCTCTTCATACTACCGAGCCAGCTACCCAGATCATGTGTAAAGGAATACACCTTACCACCGAACTTGCTGTCAAGTACAAAACCTAACTGCCAGTTTTTGTAGTTAAAGTTATTGCGCCAGTTACCCAGGAAATCAGGGGTGATATTACCTACTGCCGGGCTTTTGGAGGTGCCATCAGCATAGTTTTGTGCTCTTACATAATAAGAAGAACTCTTCGCACCGGAAGTAGTAATTACATGTTTTCCATTGTTTTCACTATGTTTTCCATCAGGGCTGTTGTATAGTGCATATCCATAGTTAGCGATGATAGTACCATAGTCTCCACCTTTTTTAGCAATCACAGAGAATCCATCTCCGCTACCCAGTGTTACATAGTCTAATCCATATGGCAAGGTCAATACTTTATTTCTGTTGCGGGTATAGTTAAAGTAGGTATCCCATGAGAAGTTCTTTGTCTTAACAGGTGTAGCATTAATTCGTATTTCCCATCCACGGTTACGTACCTTTCCACCATTGATCAGGGTAGCGTTTACACCTGATTCAACAGGGGCAGAGAAACTGATGATCTGTGCTTTGCTGTCCTGATTGTAAAAAGTAATATCTGCGCCCAGTCTGTTTTTGAAAAGTTTCAGTTCAAGGCCTGTTTCAAACTTGTTAGAGCGGGTAGGTAATAATGTCTGGTTAGGCAATGTATTGGAAGAATAACTATAGTTAGCCACGTTATCACCTACTGCATTTACATAGGGTGTATTAGCAGAATAAGCACCGGTATTCGCTTTATAGTTAGATGTACCTCCACCTACGCTTGCATAAGACACACGAAACTTTCCATAATCGAATGCGGCAGGCAGTTTGAACATATCTGTGAAGATCCAGGAGACATCAGCACCTGGATAGAAGTAGGAATAGTTACCATGGCCATCATTGTAAACCAGTGTCGAATTCCAGTCATTCCTGCCGTAGAGGTTTAAGTAAAGATATTGTTTATAGCCGAGTGTAGCCTGTGCAAATGCGGAGCTGGTCTGATATTGGTTAGGTGCACCTTCCGTTACAGTTGGTGTGCCTGAAGAGTTGGAAAGACGATAGATATCAGGCAGGATATAACCATTCATTTCAGCATACATATATTTCTGAGTACCTCTATCTATTTCACCACCAGCCTGTGCGACCAGACTCAGGGAGGATGTCAGGTCATTGGTATAAGTCAGATTAGACATATAACGCTCTACTCTCTTGTTAGTACTGCTGGTAGAATATCCTGGATTGCCGAAGCCTTCATCTTTACCTCTTACTTTATTATCATATTCAGTACCAATGTAGTTCACATTTGCAAGGGCCTCCCATCTGAGATGGCTGGCTAAATCTGCTTTCAGATTCAGGCTTCCCCTGAAGTTATTTTCTACCTGCGTCATTCTGTTCTGATAGATAGGATACCATACATACCATGTCAATCCACTTACGTCATTGTTATTTACACCACCGTTTGTTTTATCAATGTAGTTATTCATCCAGTATTTGGTATCGTAGTTACGTGTACCACCATACACAAAGTTCTTCATAGTACCATAGGTGCTACCAGTATTAGCAGGGTTCAGGGCAGTGCTCTGTACATAAGTCATGTTTGCATCTACTGTCAGTACATTGGCAATCTTAGTAGTACCCCGGAAGGTGAGGTTATTTCTTTTCAAATCATTGTTGGGTGTCACACCTTCTGAATACAGATTAGAATAAGACACTCTATAGGTACCGAGGTCACTACCATTGGATAATCCTACGTTAAAGTTTCTGGTAATACCGGTGCGAAATGCATCCAGGATATTATGAGGACGTGGATTATTTTTAATTGTTTTACCGGTGATATCAATTACAGTCTGGCCTGTCATTTCAGGACCAAAATTGTAACCATAAGTATTAGGATTCACATTCAGGTTGCCATCAGCGTCAGTCACAAAGTCACTCAGACCATAACCTGACCCGAATTGATCCTGGAAATCCACTGTTTTATAAGGCGTGCTCGCATAGATATCAGCACTCACATTCACACCCAGACCTTTTTGCTTAAATCCTTTTTTTGTTTTGATGAGAATCACGCCATTGGAAGCACGGCTACCATACAGTGCGGTTACAGCGCCACCTTTCAATACAGTGATAGATTCAATATCATCCGGGTTGATGTCTTTCAGCATGTTACCCATATCCTGATCACTGCCTTTGTTAGGCATAATTACATCCTGGTCCATGATGATGTCATCCACTACTACCAGTGGCTGGTTGCCATAAGGGTCAAGAGAAGCGCTCCCTCTGATCAGGAAACGTGTGGTACCCTGAGGTCCCCCGGTACCTGATTGTACCTGCAACCCGGGCACCATACCCTGCAGTGCTGCGATCGGGTTGATTGGAGTTGCTTTCTGCACATCCAAACCAGATACGGTTACCGCACTATAACCCAGTTCTCCTTTGTTACGGTCACCAAACCCGGTTACAACTACTTCATTCAGGGCACCTGTTTTGGACACCAGCACTATCTTGAGCGGTTCGCCTGAATTTGCAACCACCTCCTTCTGCTCCATACCAACAAAAGAAAATACGAGGGTAGCTCCAGCCGGGGCATCCAGCTCAAAGCTACCATCAGGTTTGGTTGAAGTTCCTTTTTGTGCACCTTTTACACGCACAGATACGCCTGGTAACGGCGTACCTTTTTCATCCTTTACGATACCTGTGATGACCTGCCGGAATAGTATCACGGGATCAATTATTTTTTTAGGACTTAATACAATTGTATTGTCCTCAATTTTGTAAGTAATCGGCTGATCTTTCAAACAGACATACATTGCCTCATCAATTGAGGCATCCTTCAAGGAGACATTCACAAGATGTGCGTTTTCAATTAAACGGGCATCGTACCAGAAGAGGTACCCTGTTTGCTCTTTAATAGTGTTCAACACATGTGTTAATGATACATTCCTGCCGGAGAAAGTGACCTTCTGAGAAAACCCTTTTGCATGAATCTGCAGGCAGCTGGCCAATATCAGATAAATAGCAAGGCGCATAATTTTTAAGATTTCGGAAGACATAAAACGGCTGCCAGGCCAGGCTTTGCCGTGCATGGATAAATTCATACCTTGAGTCGGTTTTGGTTAAGAAAAATGACGATACATTAAGGCTATATGCATATAGCCAAACCAGGACTACCAGCCGGGGTTGTTGTAGCAATCCCGGCTTACTAAGTAGTAAGCTTACAACAGTTTAGATAATAAGTTAATTTTTCATTTGATTACTGCTCATAATGATGTTAGTTTTTGGTTTGATATTTAATAGATATAGACCGCTACGGAGTAATTGTTAGCGTATTTCCTTCAATCTTAAAATTTACCTGACTATAACTCAGGATTTTTAAATTGGTCGATAAACTAGCTCCCTTCTTAAGTTCACCTACGAATCGAAAATCAGGTATAGGACCTTCAAAATTGACGTCGATATCATACCAACGGGCCAATTGTCTCATAACATCTGGCAAATCTGCCTGGTTGAATTTAAAATAACCGTTTTTCCATGCAATTACGCTCTCTGTGTCTGTGGTGGATATCACATCAAGCTTGCCATCTTTTTGTAATTGTGTTTGTTGTCCAGGCAGTAACAGCCTGGTTTGTCCTGTGGCTGAGACTTTAACTGCGCCTGTCATTAAAGTTGTCTGAACGCTCTTTTCATCTGGATAGGCCATAACATTGAAACTTGTGCCCAGTACTTCTATTTTCATGCCTGCAACCTTTACTATGAATGGTTTAGCTGCATTTTGCTGTACATCAAAATAGGCTTCACCGGTTAGTTCCACTGTTCTGTTACTCTCGGTAAACGCTGTCGGAAAGCGGAGTGACGATAGGGCATTGAGCCATACCTGTGACCCATCCGGCAATGTTATCTGGAACTGGCCTCCGCGTGGTGTGCTGATTTTATTGTATAAAACTTCATTGCTATTGCCCTCAGGATTATAGGCTAATGTGCCGCCTGCTAATTTTAAAATAGAAGTCCCGCCTTGTTTTGCAATCTGCTGATTTCCCATACTATCCAAGGCGATAGTAGAGCCATCTGCCAGTGTCAGGATTGCTTTATCTCCGCCGGGCATGATATCATATACCTGTTGCGTCAGGACCTCCGGTTTAGACTTGTGGTATGACCGCCATACATACCCTCCACCTACTGCCAGTAGCAGAATAATTGCAGCCGCATGCCGTACCCAGCGCAAATTACTTTTCTTTACCACTACCAGCTGTTGCTTTTCTTCAGCCTGGAATATGGCGGTTGTAATGGATGCAATAGTACTCATTGGCAACTCCATTTCTGGCACTGTCAGGTGAGCATGTTCTATTAACTGCCTGGCTTTCTCCTCATTTTCAGGTAGTCGCAACAGGTCGGTCAGTTCCGCTACTTCTTCTTTAGTAGCTTGCTCACTCATGCATCTTTGAAATAATTCTTCCAGACGGTTAAATGAATCCATTATTAATAATGACGCTTAAAAAATAGGTTTGGGGGTATGACTTATAAAAAAAAATTACAGGATCAACCAGATAATAATCATCAGTATGTCCAGATTAGCCAGGCAAAATGCCCGGATGTTCTTCATTGCCTGTTCCAGATTAGATTTCACTGTTTCCGGAGAGATGTTCATAGCCGCAGCGGCTGCATCTCTTTTCATCCCTTCTTTTTTAATAAGTATATAGGTTTGTTGCTGGCGCTCTGGTAACCGGCGGATCGCCTTCTCCAATAAGCCGGCATATTCCCGGTCCTGAACTATGTCTTCTGTTGCATTCACCGCAGGTTGATGCGCTTCTATGTCTGTCGCATTGATACTCAAAACATCCCTCTGTTGTTGCCGGAGTGTACTATAGATGATATTTGTTGAAACAGTATGCAGAAAAGCTGGAAAGTTCACGATATCAACAAGCATTGCCCTTTTCAGCCAGATCTTCAGAAATACATCCTGCACAATCTCTTCCGAAAGGGGAACAGACCTTGTGAGCCTGTATGCGACGCTATACACAACTTTAGAGTATTGGGATACCAAAACTGCAAATGCAGTCTGATCACCTGCTGCGATGCGCTGGAAGAAGACAGTATCCAAATGTGTCCTCGTCATATCTTGGTTGAAACTGGTATCTGCCCCACCCATGCGATTAAATAATGTTAGTAACCGAATAAAAATACAAAAATCCGGTTAGCATCAAAGAAATACCATTCGTCATTATTATAAAACGAGCAAAGCCCTTAGAAAAATGTTGAAGCATTTTTCTAAGGGCTTTGCAATCTTCTGTTATAAGAAAACGGCCTTAGTACAATTTCGGCGCTGCATTCAGCATTGGGAACTCACGCTGGTGCCAGTAAGGATACACCGGTGGTACCTCGCTTACCTTATCCAGTCGCTTTACCTGATCTACGGTCAGGTTCCAGCCTACTGCTCCAAAATTCTGTTTCAGCTGTTCTTCATTCCTGGCTCCAATGATGATATTGGAAACAGTCGGTCTTTGCAGCAACCAGTTGATGGCTACCTGCGCCACTGTTCTCTCTACTTCTTTGGCAATAGCTTCCAGTTCGTCGATGATGTTGTAAAACACCTCGTCAGTGATGGCAGATGCCGGAATGGGGCTACCACCCTGCGCTACCCTTGAATCAGCAGGTGCAGGCTGGTTACGGCGGTATTTACCACTTAATCTGCCTGCTGCCAGCGGGCTCCATACGATGGTACCCACGTTCTGATCGATACCCAGTGGCATCAACTCCCACTCAAAATCCCTGTTTACCAGTGAATAGTAGGCCTGGTGTGCGATGTACTTAGACCAGCCATATCTTTCAGATATTGACAGTGACTTCATCAGGTGCCAGCCGGAGAAGTTAGAGCAGGCTATGTAACGCACTTTACCACTCTGTACCAGCGTATTCAGGGCATTCAGCGTTTCCTCTACAGGCGTATTGGCATCAAAGCCATGCAGGTGATACACATCGATATAATCTGTACCCAGTCTCTTCAAACTCGCTTCAGCGCTCTTGATAAGATTAAAACGGGAAGAACCATAATCATTCACCCCTTCACCCAACGGGAAAGTGGATTTTGTAGAAATCAGGACCTGATCGCGCAGGCCTTTCAGGGCCTTGCCCAGGATCTCTTCAGAAGTTCCTGCTGAATATACATTGGCAGTGTCAAAAAAATTGACACCAGCTTCTAAACAGATATCTATCAGGCGACGCGCTTCTTCTACCTGCGTGCTACCCCATGCTTTAAAAAACTCGTTGCCACCACCGAAGGTCGCTGTCCCAAAACTCAATACGGGTACTCTTAATCCTGATCCTCCTAATTGTCTGTATTCCATAGTTTCAAAACTTTTATCTGTATATAAAAGTAACTCCCTTGCATAGAAAAACCTGTTTACTATCTAGTTAAATAGTATCATAAAGAAATGAAATTCCTAAGCATCTCATAAATGGAAATCCTGCACCATTAGGTATCAGAATGAAAAGAGCGTGTATCTTACTTTTGATACACGCTCTTTTATCCTGAATAATTATTGCAGACTATTCTTCGTCGTCTTCATCTTCATCACCCAATTCATCTTCATCCAGCCATTCCAGGTATGCATAATACCAGCTTTCCAGTTCATCCAGTAATTCTTCTTTTTTAGCCGGATCGTTCTTGAAGAAGTCTTCTACATTGTCTATTTCATGAACGATATCAATATATGCACTTTCTTCATCTTCTTCCACACGTTTAGCGAAGAAACGAGGCTGCTCAGTATGAAAGATATATTCGTTATCAGGATCCGTCACTGGATCATCAGCGATCATAAACTTGGGTAACTTAGCCATAGTGATTTTATTTTTGATGTTGTAAAACAAATGTATTGTAAATATATCATTCAACGAAAAGGCTTCCGTCACTACCAACCTAATCCATTATAGCCCAACTCATCCGTTCATGTACTGGCACCAAAATTGGATTATAAGCTGTATAAAAATCTGATATTATGAAACTGAAAACAATACGTGCAGGTGTAGTGGCTATGACCATCACTGCCGCAGCATTGCTTGGTAGCCATGTAACGATGGCCCAGGGTATAGACAGTACTGCAAAAAAAGTGGGGAATAAAACTGCTTCCATCGCTGTAAAAGGCGCCAGCAAGGTAACTGACAAAACATATAAAGGCAAAGAAGGTCCAGGCGGCCAAACTGTGTATATTAATAAAAAAGACAAGAAATACTATGTAGATGAAAAGGGTAAAAAAGTATACCTGAAGCCATCTCAAATCAGGGACAAGAAAGATTAATTCGTACATATACAAAAAGGCTGACCTTTGATGGTCAGCCCTTTTTATTTTAACTTAATTCACTCAATTATTTATCAGCCTAGTTCACTCAATTCCAGCCACCGCAGTCCTTTTTCATCCAGCAGGCCGATCACTTCTCCCACACGTCGCGCCATCGGTTCCAATTCTGCATAGGGTATATCGCCTGCCGCCATTTTTGCATCCAGGGTTGCTTTCTCTTTTTCCAGGTCCGCAATTTCCTTTTCCAGCAGTTCCAATTCACGCTTTTCTTTGAAAGACATTTTACGGGCGGGTGCAGCCGGTGCTGCTACCGCAGCAGCTACAGGTTCTGCCACTGGTGTTGGTGCAGCTTTCTGCTCAGCAGCTTCTTTTTCTCTTTCAGGTTTATCCTTTTCCCAATCACGGTACTGGGTATAGTTGCCCGGAAAGTCTCGTACCTCTCCCTGTCCTTCAAATACAAACAGGTGATCTACCAGTTTATCCATGAAATAACGATCGTGGCTCACGATGATCAGACATCCCTGGAAATCCAGCAGGAAGTCTTCCAGAATACTCAGGGTAGGCAGATCCAGGTCGTTCGTAGGCTCATCCAGTACCAGGAAGTTCGGGTTACGGAAGAGTATGCTCAATAAGTGTAATCTTCTCTTTTCACCACCACTCAGTTTGGAGATGTAGGTATACTGCTTCTCAGGCGGGAACAGGAATAACTGTAAGAACTGGGCGGCACTCACTTTGGTACCATCTGCCAGCGGGAAGTTTTCGGCGATATTCTTTACGAATTCGATCACCCGCATATCTTCCTTTATAATCAGGCCACGCTGATCGTAGTTACCGAATACAATGGTTTCCCCTGTATTGATCTTTCCGGAATCAGGCTGTTCCAATCCCAGCAACATGTTGAGGAATGTGGATTTCCCCACACCGTTCTTACCCACCACGCCTACGCGTTCTCCTCTCTTAAATGTATAGTCAAAGCCTTTCAGAATCTGTAAATCGCCGTACGCCTTGTATACTTTTTTCATTTCGATGATCTTGCCTCCCAGTCGGGTCATCTTCACATTCAGCTCCAGCTGCTGTTTTTCCAGTCTTACACTGGCTTTTTCCTTTACATCGGTAAATGCATCTATTCGTGATTTAGACTTTGTGGTACGTGCCTTGGGCTGTTTGCGCATCCATTCCAGCTCTTTACGGAATACGTTGCGGGCCTTTTCCACACTGGATTTATTCATTTCTTCACGGGTCGCTTTCTTTTCGAGATAGTTCTCGTAATCACCTTTATAGATATACAGCTGTTGCTGATCGATTTCCATAATCTCATTACACACGCTATCGAGGAAGTAACGGTCATGCGTTACGAGCAGCAGGGTCACTCTTTCCTGATCCAGGTAGTTTTCCAGCCACTCGATCATGCTTACGTCCAGGTGGTTGGTCGGTTCATCCATGATGAGCAGGGTATGTCTGTGTTCAAAGCCGATATCGATCAGCACCTTGGCCAGCGCCACTCTTTTTACCTGACCACCGGACAGACTGCCCATCAGCTGTTCCATGTGGTGAATATTCAGTTTGCCCAGGATCTGTTTTACCTTGGAATCAAAGTGCCATGCGTTCAGCTCATCCATACGTTCGATGGCTTTGGTGAGCTTATCCAGATCCGGCTCCTCGCCTTCTTCTGTCAGCATTTCATAATCTCTGATAGCGGACAGTACAGGGTGCCCCTGTGAGAATATATGGCGGGAGATGGTTTCTCCGGGATTGAAAGCATTTTGCTGTTCCAGCATTACTACTGTTACATCTTTGTGTATCCATACCGTGCCGGCATCGGGGGTTTCCTGACCGCAAAGAATGCGGAGCAGGGTGGACTTACCGGTACCATTCAGCGCCACCAGGGCGATTTTGTCACCTTCTTCGATATGGAAAGAAATATCTTTAAACAAGGGGCCTGCGCCGTAGGACTTTGTAAGCCCTTCTACTGTAACATAATGCATGAGGCGAAGTTATAAAAAAACCCCGGGCGAGCGGCCCGGGGTTCATAAAAGATATTACTGTTATAACTTAAAAATCATAGTAAAGTTGTCTGAAGCTGGCTCTTAGTCCCAGATTAAATATCAGCTCATTTTTCTTCCATTGGTCATTCTTTTCCTGACGTGCGGTCACAGATGCTTCCAATCGCAGGTTATACTTTGGATTCAGCAGATAAGCAACTGACCCCTGAATATTCGTCAGGGTGGTTTTCAGACCTTGTCCGATGTGGTTACCAAAGTCTTCTGCACGTGTATTATAAGACTCGAAAATGTTACTCCCATAATTGATTCCGGCAGAATCCAAACCATACTTTGCATAGGTAATCTGTCCACGGAGGAAAAAGCGTTTGTACCGGTAATCTGCAATATTGACCCACTCCACAAAGTTTGCTCCCAGCGGATGTGCCAATGGCTGATTGTAGTGACCATAGTTATTGAGCGTAGTACGCTGAGAGTAAGTATATGGACGGGCAGCATTCACTTCTGTCAATGCATTCAGGTTAGGCACCTTAAAAAGGCTGTTGGAACGGAAACCCAACTGACCGCCAAATTTATTGGCCCACCAACCGCTACCACTGGTCATTTCCTTCAGCACGAATTCATCCAGAATAAACTGACCATAAATAGTACTGTTCACTGAAGGAGCATACTTTAGGTTAAGCCCCAATAGTGCATTATCAGGAGAACCTACTGAGAATTCGACCGGACGAAGGAAAACGATGGGGTTCAGATAACTCACATCAAATCCTCTTTTGCCTGTAGAATCAGAGTCCTGCCATATTACAGCTTCAAACAATCCGATGGAAAACTTCTTGCTGACATTCCAGTCCAGGTAATTAAATACGCCCCATTTCTTTCGATAACCATTATCATAAGAAGATTTAGGATATTGCATATCTACGAACTGCGCCCACATAGTGGTATACTGTACACGCCCCAGATTAGCTATAATTTTCAGGAAAGGATAGTTGAACGAAGCATCCGACAACAACATAGAGCGATAGCCATCGCCTATAAAGTTCTTGTCATAACCCAGCTGAAAATCAAAATGACGTCCCGCTTTATAATTTATGAGTGCTGATGAATATGCGAAGTCAAATGCATTTGTATTAAATGCCTTCCATTGTCCCTGTCCGGGCACAATGTCATTTTTCCGGCTATATTCATCGATATAGGATGCAAATTTTCCCTGATTCTCGTAGAACTCTGTTCTAAATGTGAGATTATGTCCAATAGTACCACCAGCTATTACGCCCCGGGTATTCAGCCATGTTCTACCATTTACATTGCTATGCCCAATCTGAAAATCCGGAAGTATACTTGCATAAAAAGTAAAATCATCATCTTTTACCTCCAACAGATGTTCTCTAAACAATTTACGATACAACCAGCTCTGCTTACGGGTTGTATCTCCTTTTGGAAGATCAAACGATGGTTCCAGGCTGTAGTCCCGCTGGGAAGAATGGTAACCCAGACTATCCGTTGAGTTTTGATAAAAGCCAAGTGAATATTGTCGGCCTATACTTTGTGCATTCACAGACACTGATGCCACTATGCTACAGCCTAGCAGGAGTATTGATGAGGTAAAACATGATTTGAACATAGAAAAGAATTAGCTTGCCAGCCACAAATATATTTCCTTTTACAGGAATATCGGACTAACGTGAATTAAAAGACCATTATAAATGGCTGATCTTATTCTGTATCCGAAGCTGTTCCGTCACTCGTTTAATTTCCTGTTCTGCTGTTTTAGGATAGATCAGCAATACATTTCCATCATCTACAACAATGAAATCTTTCAGTCCACGAATCACTGCCAGTTTATCTTTGGGTATATGAATGATACAATCAGAGGTATCTTCCAGCTTCCCATCGCCACCAGAAAAAACGTTGTTACTGTCATCCTGCTTTTCAGCTACCATGAACAGGGATGCCCAGGTACCAAGATCACTCCAGCCAAACTCAACAGGCATAGTATATACATTTTCCGCCTTTTCCATTACTGCATAATCTATGGAAATATTGGGTGACTGTGGATAATGCTGATCTATGAATACCTGTTCCTGAGCGGTATTATAGAGCCCCTCACCTTTACTGAAAAGGTCATATAATTCAGGGGTCAGCTGCTTTACTGCATTGAGTATAGATTGTGCCTTCCAGATGAAAATGCCTGCATTCCATACATAGTCGCCGCTGTTTAAAAATTCAAGCGCCTTGGACAAAACTGGTTTTTCAGTGAACTTTATCACCTTATGAATATCCTCTACTCCCTTCTCTGCAAACTTGATATAACCGTAACCAGTATCAGGTCTGGTAGGTGTAATACCAAGGGTTAATAATATATCCTTTTCAGCTACGATATTTAATGCCTGCTGAATTTTTCCAAGGAAAGTTTCTTCCCTGAGAATAAAATGATCAGAAGGAGCAATAACCATAGAGGCATTCGCATCTTTTGCCAATATTTTAAATGCAGCATATGCAATACCTGGTGCAGTGTTATTCCGGGAAGGTTCGCAAAGGATATTGTCAGCTAACACTTCGGGCAACTGTTCCTGGATGAGTCCTTTATAGGCAGTATTGGTTACTACATAGATATTCTCAGCAGGTATAATTTTATTAAACCGCTCATAAGTCAATTGTAACAATGATTTGCCTATGCCAAGGATATCAATGAACTGTTTGGGATAGTTATTCCTACTTTTAGGCCAGAAGCGACTTCCAACGCCACCTGCCATAATAAAAACGTGATTGTGGTTTTTCATAACTAATTTTTCCAATGAGTATTTTTTACCTGTTCGTATACTGAACGGATCCCCTCTTCCAATTGTATGCTGGCCTTCCATCCCAATCCAGTCAGTTTACTTACATCCATCAGTTTACGAGGAGTACCATCCGGCTTGCTGGAATCAAATGTCAGCTTGCCTTCATAGCCTACAATTTTCTTAATCATCAACGCCAGATCACCAATACTAATATCTACACCGGTTCCGATATTCACCAGTCCTTCCTCATTATAATGCTGAATTAAATAAAAACATGCATCAGCCATATCATCTGCATGCAGGAACTCACGCAGTGGTGTTCCCGTACCCCATATCACTACTTCCGGTGTATTGTTGATTCTGGCCTCATGGAACTTGCGCAGCAACGCTGGCAGTACATGCGAGGTATTCAGATCATAGTTATCGTTTGGTCCATACAGGTTAGTTGGCATTACAGAAATAAAGTTACAACCGTATTGCGCCCTGTAGGCATCACACATTTTGATACCTGCTATCTTGGCAATAGCATATGGTTCATTAGTAGGTTCCAGCAGGCCGGTAAGCAGGTAATCCTCCTTCAACGGCTGTGGGGCCAACCTTGGGTATATGCATGAAGATCCCAGGAACATCAGTTTCTTAACACCTACGAGATAAGCATTATGAATAATGTTGTTCTGGATCATCAGATTTTCATAAATAAATTCGCCTCTGTAAGTATTATTTGCAATAATACCTCCCACTTTAGCTGCAGCCAGGAATACCACATCAGGCTTTTCTTCAGCAAAAAATCTGGCTGTAGCCTGTTGATCACGCAAATCCAGCTCTTTGGAGGTTCTGACAATGATATTGTGGAACCCACTATTCTCAAGTCTTCTCACTATGGCAGAGCCAACCATTCCACGGTGGC
Organism: Chitinophaga sp. LS1; assembly: GCF_034274695.1. NCBI lineage: Bacteria > Pseudomonadati > Bacteroidota > Chitinophagia > Chitinophagales > Chitinophagaceae > Chitinophaga > Chitinophaga sp. LS1. Next base: position 2,316,114 of record NZ_CP128362.1, on the reverse strand, counting down.
CTGCCACATATATTTTATCAGTCTTTTGCATGAGGTCTATTCAAATTGATTTAGAACTTTGTATCCTGCATCTTTCAACAACTTTTCACGTCTGAACAGCTCGAGATCAGCTGCCACCATTTCCTTTACCAGTGCAGCCAGATCGTATTTCGGCTTCCAGCCCAATTGCTGTTGTGATTTGGTAGGATCACCTATCAGCAGGTCTACTTCTGTAGGACGGAAATAACGGGGATCGATCGCAACTACTTCCTGACCTATCTCTACCCCTGCCACATCTGCCGCCTTGCTTTTCACAAATGCTTTTTCATCGACACCAGTACCTTTGAATTCAAGTTCTATACCTGCTTCTGCAAAAGCCATTCTAATAAACTCTCTAACTGGGGTAGTAATACCCGTTGCTATTACATAATCCTCAGGTTTATCCTGCTGGAGGATCAGCCACATGGCTTCTACATAATCTTTTGCATGACCCCAGTCACGTTTTGCATCCAGATTACCCATAAACAGTTCATCCTGCATACCCAACGCGATCTTAGCGACTCCTCTTGTAATCTTGCGGGTTACAAAGGTCTCACCTCTCAGTGGGCTTTCATGGTTAAACAGGATACCATTACAAGCATACATATTGTAAGCTTCTCTGTAGTTCACTGTGATCCAGTAAGCATACATCTTGGCTACTGCATAGGGAGAACGGGGATAGAAGGGGGTTCTTTCAGACTGAGGCACCTCCTGTACCAGACCATACAACTCGGAAGTAGACGCCTGGTATATTTTTGTTTTCTGAGTCAGTCCTAACAAACGAACTGCTTCCAGTATCCTCAGTGTACCAATACCGTCGGCATTGGCAGTATATTCAGGGGTTTCAAAACTCACCTGTACATGGCTCATGGCACCGAGGTTAAAGATTTCGTCAGGTTGGACCTGCTGAACAATACGAATCAGGTTGGTAGAATCTGTCAGATCCCCATAATGAAGCTGCAAGCTAACTTTATTTTCATGTGGATCCTGGTAAAGATGGTCTATACGATCAGTATTAAAAAGTGAACTACGGCGCTTGATACCGTGCACTTCATACCCTTTCTTCAATAGTAATTCAGTCAGATATGCACCATCTTGACCAGTAATACCTGTAATAAGTGCTTTTTTCATTATTAGGTTTTTATATACTTGATTTTCAAAATTACAATTTAATGTGCCACCGTATTCAATACATTCATGACCTTCTGCTCATAACATTGCAGGGTGTAATACCGGCTCATGAGCTCCCGGGCATTTTGTCCGATATGGGCGTATTTATTCCGATCCCTGAATATTTCGTTGATTCTGTCAGCTATTTCATCCGGAGTCTCTGCCAGTAGTAGATGTTTGTTATCTTCTGCATGCATAATGGGCTTTGCAGCCAGCTGATTAGTCAATACCACCTGGCCCAGCGCCATTGCCTCCAGCACCTTGTTCTGTAATCCGGCCCCCGTTTGCATGGGCGCTACTGACAAAAACGATGAAGCGATGATCAGATAGGGGTCTTCCACAAATCCTGTCACCTCCAGGTTTTTATAGTTCAAAGATAGGTTCAATACTTCATTTGATGGTCTTGCCCCTACGATTATGAATTTTATACCCGGATCCAGCTTCTCCAATACATTCTTTGCAAACCAGACAACCGTGTCAACATTTGGCTGGTAATCCATCTTGCCAAAGAAAGTTATGGCATTTGAATATCGCATATCATACTGGTTGTAGGAAAACAACTTATCGTCTACACCAAATGGTACGTAATGCACGTTGCCCTTATCTTTCCAGTAATCATATTCTGATTCATTTACAAACAAGGTTGACCCAAATTGCTCTATGCACTTCTGTTCGAAGGCAAAGAGCCGGTTTACTTCCAGCCTGTAAATAGTTTTCCAGAACAAGGATGAGACATTGCCGATAGACCGTTTATAATTTATTGCAAGTGAATCATTTATATCCAATACCTTAGCCTTACTGGTATTTACATATTTTGCTGTTCTGATCAAATTTGCTATCACAATAGCAGCCTGTTCCTGCAACCCATCGACGTACTTTTGCACTTCACGGAAGTAATAGTAAGACACCTGGATAGGTTCCTTACCCAGCAGGCCTACCAGTGCATTGATGTAAAACCGCCATTTAGGGTAAAGAAATACCTTGCAACTATTCGTATAACGTTGCATAAATTCCACTGATGCTTCATCAGGCTTCTCTTCGGTAATCACTACCAGATCTAAGGCGTAATATCTGCTCAATATCCTGATGAGATTATAGTTTTTTACTCTATCACCTCCTACCGGAGGATACGGTAGTTTGGATATCAGCAGCAGGCATCCTGGTTTTTTGTCAGCTGTCATTGTTTAATAACTCTGTTTCTTAAAAACGGTATATTGCTTCTATCTGGTCCATCACAAACTCTTTGCGGTAAATATCCAGTGAAGGATATTCAATCTTATGAGGATGGCTATATATATTTTCCATTGCTTGTTTTAGGTCTGCGGCGTCCCGCTTACCGAACAACTGTAATTTTTCACCATGTTTCTGGTGCAGTTCCACGTTCGTAGGAATATCTGAGGCAATGATCGGTATATTGAAATACATGGCTTCCACAACAGGTTTCCCAAATCCTTCATAAAGAGAGGGGAATACAAATGCCAGTGCGTCGGCGTACAATTGCATCATTTCACTTTCTTCCACATAATTCCTATACTCAATGGCGCTGCAACTATTTATTTCCTTTTCAATATCTTCAAATCCATATCCGGGTTTTCCGACAAGTACCAGTTTCACATCGCGATGCTGCGCACTGAACTCCCTGAAAGCACGGCATAACATTTCAAGGTTTTTCCGCTTCTCCAGTACACCAACATATAAAAAGAAGGGACCTTCTTCTGTAAGTTTATTACTATTGAGGAATGATGTAACACTGTCCCTGATAATGGTTGGCATCACAACGATTTTGTGCTGCTGTTCCGGAAACTGTGTAATCAGTTCATTCTTCACAGCCAACGAAGGCACACATACACGATCAGCATACAACATAGAATTACTGATCGTACGAGTAGCATAAACCCGATATACCGGCGGGAATGTTTCCGGCAGGTAATAAGGCGACAGATCATGGATCGTCACCATCGTCTTTGCACGGTGCTTTTTCGCGGGCATAAAGAAATTCGTATAATGGATAACATCGTAACGACTACTATCAGTATATCTACCTGCAAAATATTTGATGTACAAAAGCCGTTTCACCGCATCCGGTACCTTCATAAAAAATGCAGGATAGACAGGTTTTGACACTTCATGCCCCAGCGCCTGAATGATCTCTATCTGTTCTACTGTGTACCAGCCAATACCTGTGATCTTCTTTTTTACAGTAGAAAGTCCGTCATCTACAAATATTCTCAATGTTTAAGCCTGTTTTCCTGTGATAAAATCCACATATACCTTAGCCCTTGCCACCCAGCTGTTTTTCTCATAAAATGCATCCGGTACTTCTGCATGCTGTGTCTTTGCTTTTGCTACTGCGTTTATAAAATCAGCAGGATTGTCATTATCAAAAAACGCAGCATTAGGATAATCCTGTAGTACCCTTACCACCTCTCCTACCTTACTAGCTACCACTGGTAGTCCTGTAGATGCATACATGAATGCTTTGTTAGGGCAGCGGTACCTATTTACGGGTATATCTGGCAGATAAAACACACAGGCATCCAGCTCTCCGAAGAGCTGGTTTAGTTTTTCATCAGGTACAAACCCGGCAAACTGTACCTTGTCTTCCAGCCCCATCCGTTTCACTTCCTGCTGAAATACTGGCAGCATTTCTCCTTTCCCTGCTATTATTAGTTGCAAATCATTCATGTCAGGTAATGTGGCCAGCAAAAAATCTACCTGCTCACGATAGGGCTGGATCAGGTTTCCTAAATAGCCTATCGTAAAGCGGTCGGCTGTAGCTACATTCCTGCCGATCTGCCTGCGTGCATCTATTGCAAAAGGCAGGTAACCCGCCCTGATTCCATATAATTCTTTATATAATAAAGCTAGCTCATTACTTGCGCAAATAACCTTATCTGCATATTTCACTGCCAGCTTTTCATAATAGAGTATTCTTTTTTCCAGCACTGGTGGTACCAACAGACTTTGTCTGTCTTCAAAATCCACTACCAGCTTAAATTTTTTTCCCAGCAGCTTTTTTGCTATCAGCGCAGGTAAAAAAATAGACGACCCGGCTCCCATACAATGCACATAATCGACCTCTGAGAGCTTGGCCAGGTGCAGCGTCTTGCTGATCTGCTCCCGACCGCTGCCGGATTTAGTATAGATAAATCTAATCCCATTCAATACTTCACCATAAGCCTGCACATTCTGCGCGTCGTCATTGATCATAATGCTGACATCATGCCCCAGTTGCACCAGTGCCGTTCCTAATCCCAAACACCTTACGATGCCTGCATTCTGGCTGATAGTTCCTGTATTTATAAAAACGAATTTCACCTTTACCTGTTTTGAATAAATGTTGTATGTAAAGTATCTCCGAACTGTTTCCAGGAAAATAATCCAGCCCTTTCATATCCTTTCCGTATAAGTTTATCTCTCAATCCTGGTTCACGATGCAGCTGTAACATGGGACGTAATATGCCCGGAGCTTCAATACTGTCACAATACAATACAGCATCTCCTCCAACTTCTCCCAACGAAGAATTGTTAGTACTGATGACTGGCAACCCATGACGCATTGCTTCCAGTATAGGCAGTCCAAAACCTTCATAAAGGCTGGGATATAACAAAGCAAATGCGTTCATATAGTAAAACGACAATTCCTGATCTGAGGCATATCCTATCCATTTGATACGATCTTTCAAATGAGGTTTTTCGTCTATCGTTTTGAAGATTTCCTCATACAACCATCCCTTTTTACCAATCAGGTACAGGTGATACTCTTCACTTACCTGCTCCGAAAAACTATAAAAAGCACGTACCAGGTTAGTGACATTTTTACGTGGCTCCAGCGTACCTACAAACAGGAAATAAGGAGTAGTTGGTACAGCCCGTCCGTCTGTAACAGGATCAACAGCCATTGAGCTATCCAGGTATACTACATCTACTGTAGATGGAGGTACTCCTGTATACTCCAGGAAGTCACGACGGGTAGACTCAGAAATGGCAATGTTCTTATCTTTCTGGCCGTTTATTCTTTTCAGGAAACTAACGCGCTTGTTGTAATTCGTATTCAGCACGACTTCCGGCATTTTCACAAACGCCAGGTCATAGATGAAAAAGTAAAACTTTGCAAACCTGAACAATGGATACAGCATATTCATTTCCACATACACATCCGCTCCTTTTATGATGCTCAGGAATGGTACTGCAAACTTGAGCCAGCCTACAAACCAGGCTTTATTGATTATCTTCAATATCCCTTTCTTATTGCTGATAGGAGGTGGTGTCAGTCCTATCAACTGCACGTCATTGTATTTCGATAACTCCAGTTCAAAGTTCTTGCATACATTTCCAATGCCAGTCGCTGGCTCTCGTAAATGATATCGTATATATGCTATTTTCAAAGGCTTCATATCCGTGCTAATGTAATAGTCGTTTGTTTATGATAAATATCTGCCACTACCTTAATAAGCAAATACACCGGTACAAAAAGCAGCAATGCAATGATGCTATGTTGTACAATTCCCGGGTCAGCAAATAGTTGTGGCACTATCGTATTAAAAATGAAAAAGCGCAGGTAACCTGTTTTCATACTTCGCACAGTACGCAATAAGAGGCCCAATACAAAACAATATAAGATACCTCCCCAGCCAAACAGGAAATACCCATCCACAAATAAATATGGATTGGCACCAAACCCGGGTGCATTCAAGCCTGTCAGGTACTCTGTCATATAAGCCATATAGCCAAGCGGCTCCCAGGCTTTTAGCTTAAAAGTAGACAATATTACATCCAGGTAATTCTGTATCCGTGTCACAAAATCAAAGTTGGCAAATGCCCGGTATCCATCCATTGAGAAAAACTGGTAAGTACCGGAACCGGTAGCGATAAAGCGCTCAGCCAATAACTCTGAAATGGATACTCCATATTTGGAAGTTACGTTCAGCAGCACGATCAGGGCAGCCCCCCCACCAATACCTGCAAACACAAACATTTTTCCAAAATTGATCAGCTTCATACCCAGGTAACGGTTGTAATAGTATGCCACTATGCTAAAGTCGAATAACATGAACAATAGTCCAGACTTACTGAATGAAAATACCATGGATGAAAAAACAAAGTATGCCAGGGTAAACAACACCAGCTTCTTCATTCTAAACATATAGAATGCATGTGCACATAGAGGAACAATAATGAACTTACTGATCCATGCTACCTTCTGGAAGATGCCTGCACCTCCCTGGCTGAGGGTTACCTTAGCCAGATCAGGGTTTACATCACCAGTCAGGATACCTAATCCTACACTATATAAGAGAAACAGATTGTTGATAGTAATAAACAGAATATTTGTAACAATCAGTGCAGTAGTCATAAACCGATCTGGTCCCGTAAATACCACGTCATTCTGTAGCGGGGGAACAGCTGGCTCTTTGTACCGGACATAACTAAAAAATCCGGCTACAAAAGCCACCATACATATTAATATGTAGACCATGAACCGCCCCTGCATATCACCGGTCAGATAGGTATAAGCAGCAATGCTCACATTAAAAGCAAGACTAAATAACAATAGGATTAATGGATCAAATAAATTCCAATATTGTTTCCTGAAAATAAATAATAATGGCAGGAAGGTTCCGATAAAAACCAACAGGTACAACCCAACATTCAGTTCAAGTAATTTAGGAACCATACACTAACCTTTATTTATTTTTTCATTAGCTTTTAGTTCTTCCGAAATAAGTATGTCCAGTACATCATAAAAGTTATAATCATAATTCCATCCAAGCGCTGAAATAGCGCTGCTGTTGTCGCCGTAAATATCCAATATATCGGTAGGGCGGTAAAGCTCCTGGCTCACAATCAGTTTCTCAGCCGGTATATTTAACTGCTTAAATACATGGTCAATCAGGTCTCTGAGCAGATAGCTTTTCCCAGAGCAGATCATGAAATCTTTTGGATGATCTTGCTGCAACATTAGCCACATAGCTTCCACATACTTTGGTGAATATCCAAAGTCTCTTTTCACATCTATATTTCCAACCTTCAGTATCCAGTCAGGGTTATTCCTGTTTTTCACAGCTTCTCCCACTACTTTTTTCACAAAGAAACTCTCTGACCGCAGGAATGATTCATGGTTAAATAATACCCCATTGCAGGCATAAAGTCCGTAGGATTCCCTGTAATTAACTACAGTCCAGTAAGCACTTGCTTTAGAGATTGCGTAAGGGCTGAGCGGATGCATAGGTGTATCAGTCGTTACCGGCAGACTCTTTACCGTTCCATACATTTCACTGCTGGATGCCTGATAAAATCGGGTATCATTTTTTATAAGACGAAGTGCTTCCAACAGGTTCAGCACTGAAATAATATTGTATTGTATGGTCCCGATCGGCTGATTGAATGACAATCCTACAGAGCTTTGTGCCGCCAGGTTGTACACTTCATCAGGTCTGAAGGTATTGATGATATTGATCACGCTGGACATATCCATCATGTCACACTCCACCATTTTCACTTTGTCGCCAATGCCCAGATAAGCCAGTTTCTCCAGATTTGAGACATGGTTATTTCTGGTGATGCCGATTACCTTATAGTTCTTCTTTAATAGTAATTCTGCCAGATATGCGCCATCCTGTCCTGTTATACCTGTTATGATAGCTGTCTTCATGCTAATGATTTATAAAACGCCAGGGTATTTTGATATGTGTTATTCCAGGAGAATTGTTCCAGTCTCTTCAGTCCTTTGCTAATTAATTCTGCCCGTTTTTCTGTATCATGTAAGATACTATTTACTGCGGTACTGATTTCGTTTACATCCAGCGGGTCAAAATAGAGTGCAGCATCTCCACCTACTTCAGGCAGTGATCCACCCGAACTCAGCAGACATGGGCATCCACAGGCAAAAGCCTCCAGCACCGGAATACCAAATCCTTCATAAAGACTGGGGAATACAAAAACTTCTGCATATTTGTACAGGCTGGCGAGCGTACTATCATCAATACGATGAAAGAGCACGCGGTCAGTGATCTGCAGACGCTGGAACTGTTCTTTTTCTGCGACACTGAAATTACCTCCACCTGCACATACGATCTTCAGCTCTTTGTTCGCATCTAATATCGGCTTTACTGATTCCACAAAGAGAGAGAAGTTCTTATAGATGGACCTGTTGCCTACAAACAAAAGATAGGGTGCTGCCACCAGGCGATTGCTGGAAGCGCTGCCACTGTTAAATGAACTACCCAGGTAAATGACCTCGATTTTATCTCCATCTACACCGAAAATATCAATAATATCCCGCTTCGTACATTCTGAAATAGCAATCACTTTTGATGCATGTTGCAGCAGTTCTTTTTTATTTTCATAGATGCCTATATCACCACGCAGCTCCTCGTATTTATCCGCAAACTTTTCGTGAATCATATCCAGAAATGTTACGGTAAAAGGTTTGCCGGCAGGGAGGTTTTTCAGGAAGTAAGTATCGTAATAGGTAGGGTGCAGTACATCATAGTTACCTTTACTGATCATGCGTTCACTTTTTCCCCTGTTCACAGCATGCATTATGCGTGATTTGCCTTTGAACTGTGTGCCCGGGAAAAACCGGTACAGACCCGGATAAGAGGAACCATTCAGGTAGGCATTATTCGAAAGTCTAAGTGATACATCCACATTCATATCCCGATCTTTTGCCCCTCTTGCAATCAGCTCGTAGAAATACCTCGATATCCCTCCGTATTCCTGCATGGTGAATGTCTGGTAGTCATATAGTACTTTCATCTTGGTTCCGTTTTTTATTTCGTTATTTCAGTTTCCTTTTTAACCCTGAATAAATCTTATATGCAAATTCCTTTACCTTATTTTGTTTTGGGAACATGCCATGCATTACAAATGCATCTGCGATGTTGTCTACCATGATGCTTGTCGGATCTTTGATATTGCCAATATCTGCTGTGGGGCAGTTGGCAAAAATGCTGTCTTTATCAAAAGTATGTGTAGCCTGTTCATCAAAACCAATATTACTGATCATGTTCACATTTGGTGTAATGCTTACTCCATTTGCATTCCAAACAGCAAAAACCCATTGATAATCCCAGGTATTGATCCTGTTTTCTTTTACACTTACAAATGCATCCTGCCAGCGAAGTCTATGCTGCTTTTTAGGCACAATACCTTCCAGTAGTTTTCTTTCCAGTACCTGATCCAGGGCAGACATGGTAATGTCGTAATGCTTCCATGCCCTGCGCCAGGAAGCCCATCCCCATACATGACATACTTTGGAGAAATAGTAAGATCCATCTCCTCTCTGTAGGCCATGCTGGAAGTTAGTTCCCCCTATATGCATCATTCTTTCATCATCGCGGTATTTTTCCAGGTTGTGGTCACAATAACGGAAAAAGCTTTCATTGGGCAGACAATCATCTTCCAATACGATGCCCTCTTCTTCCTGCTCAAAGAACCAGGTAATAGCGGAACTTACTGCCTGCTTACATCCCAGGTTCTGCTCCCTGAATAAGGTAAACACCTCACACGGCCAGTTCACATGCTGTGTGATCCAGTTTCTCACGGCAGCTACCTTTTCGTCTTCATTCCGGTTGCTTCTGGGCCCATCACAGGCCACATAGAGGCGTGCCGGCTGTGCTGCAGCAATAGCATCCAACACACGGCTAGTAGTATCCAACCGATTAAAAACCAGAAATAATATGGGTGATTTAACTTTATACATAGTCAATGGTCTGGTCGGTATATAATCTTCTTAATTGGCTTCCATACAGCACGGAGGCATTTCATCGTCCAGTTATATACCGCCCTGTATACGAAAATAGTAAATGCATATATTCTGTAATTCACACCAGCCAATGGACTTTCACTCATTCTCAGGCGCTCAAAATTGCTGGCATAAATATCTTTGGATACCTTATCAGGGTTGATACTGGTCTCCGGACCGAACCAGTGCTCAGGACAAATGACCCGCTTTTGCGCTGATTTATTCAGCCAGGCGCCCCACCAGCTAAAGCTACTGTTTGACAGTATATGGTGCTGGCAACGGCTCATGAGGAACAGGTCTGTGATATCACGTTCTCCCTCCACAAAGTAAAATTGTGTTCCTTTAAAGTTCGTTTTACACCATTCAATATCGTCAGAGAACACCAGGAACTTTGTCTGCTTATCAAATAAAGACATGGCCTTTTGATAATACCTCAGGGATTGTGGCGGGAATGAATAACGCAATTTCAGGTAGTCGCCTCTTCTCACATGTATACTGCAGGTATTGCCTGCCAGCACTGCTCCATAACGCTCCTGTATATAAGCTTCTATTTCCGCAGAAGGTTCAAAGTAACGGCGCACCTGCGCCTCCACATTTAAAAAGAACTTTTCACTCTGGAAAAAACCAAACAAGTCCCAGTTGCCCTCTGGCAGCAGTACCTGGTAATAATGGCTTCTCTGCTGGTAATAAGACGATGCGCCAGGCAATGTGAGATAAGGTAATTGATGCTGGAAGCAACCGGCATATTTCCACTCAGGGAAAACATAATCCTGCCCGTTTTTTTCCGCAATACCTATCGTAGCTGCGATCTGGAATAACTGATTTCCCAGACGCCCCCAGGTAGGATCTCCTAAATGACTAAATGTGATCAAATCTTTTCCAGTTTAAATATCCCACACCCCCACTGGCAACCAAAGTTTCCTGCCACGTCCTGCTCATTTGCCAATGACACATTTTTGTGCAGGTCACCCTTATCATCTACAAAACAAAATGTATCTACCTTGTAGTTATTGGCGGCGAACATCTTCAACAGGTAATTGATGCTAAACACACGATGTGCATTAAATTCAATACGCTGCGGGCCTATGGGGACAGAAAAGTACATTTTACCACCCACCTTCAACATCTTCGACATACTGGCAAATCCTTTCAGATGGCCATTTATATCCAGTGGATCACCATATCTGCCCAGGCCGAAATGCTCCAGTGCATGGAGACAGGACATGGAATCACAATAATTTTCCAGGTGAGGGTTCTCCATCATCATATCCGCCTGCACAAACTGCATATTATCAATCTCACTGTTTATAGGCCGTACGTCAATCACCTCTATAAAGCGATATGCAGCCACATGTGCCACAAACCCATCTACCCTTGAGCCGATATCGACATGCTTTACCGGGTTTTCCTTAAAGATCTGCTGAGATACCCAGAGGTCCTGGTGAAAATAATGGCCTTTAGTAGTACCACCTTCTGCCGTTCTATCCAGCAAACAGGGATACACAGCAAAGTGAGGAAAATCGCCAGTGGCCTTCATGCCCTTTCTGATCCTGTTTGCATCCCTGAAAAACCGGGGTTGTTCACTAATAATAATGCCTACCTGCTTTAAGGTATTCAATATACTCCTCAGATAAAAGAATGCGGTACCAAGATATAGTTTCATAAAAAATTATTTATAAACTCCTGCTTATACTACCAACCGCTTACGTACATTCCACTTTAGTAAAAGGTAGTAAACTCCGAACTGCAGCACATTAATTCCCAGCAGGGAAAATGCCGCTCCATACATACCATAGGTGCGTATGAACAGGAGATTACATACTAAAGAGATGCATCCAAAGCAAACTGAAACAAGAGAAGTAAAATATGTTTGTTCAAAATACACAACGTAATTAATGAGCAGATGAGTAAGTGCAGAGATCGCCTGTGATAACAACATAATAGGCAACAAACGCAATACAGCACTATACTTCTGGTTGTCAATCAGGTTAATCCACAATACCAATTTCACAAATACCAGTATGCCTATGCAAAGTAGCAGTAACAGGATGCCCACCCGTTTTATCATTTTTTTAGTTTTCCGTAGGTTTTCGGATAGATTTTTTTCTTTCAGAAATATAGGTAACCAAACATTTTGTAGGGTACTGAAGAAGAAAGGGATAACACTTGCCCCTGAGAAAGCCAGGTAGTAAATCGACAATTCTTTAAATCCAACGTACTTTTCCAGGAAAAATTTATCTCCAAAATTGATGACGATATCACATAATGCAGATGCCATAATAGGCAATCCCAGTTTCAGGGATTTGAATGCCAGCTGCCTGTCAAAGCTGGGTGACATCGCCTTTATGTAGAAATAAAAAAACACCCCGGTGATACTCAATTCTACCATGTAGCTATACTTCAACCTTATGCCCACTGCATCTCCTTTAAAAAAGAAAAGGATCAGGAGTACCAGACCATTCACCAGTAACAGCCTCAAAAAATTAAAGCGTTGAATATACCGTATCCTTTCACTTGTAAGAAAGTAATTTGATAGCATGAAAGAATACACAGAAGTAACAACTGCTATGAGTATGGGGAAACGATATAAAGAATAGTTAATAGGATTTTTGAAGAGGAAATTCAGCAGCACATAATCCAGCTTAAACCCATAAATGATGAGCAATAAAGGTAATAACGCAAGGGAAAGAGTAATATGTATAGTAAACAACAACTTGCCTTTCTCCTTATGTTCCAGATCCTGGTATAACTTGCTTTGCGCAATGTATAATCCGAAATTGAGAAAAACGGAAAATGTGGAGATGATAGAGATCAGGTAACTATACAATCCATACTCCTGCTGTGTCATCAATTTCAGATAGACAGGAAGTAATATGAAACCCGAAGCCTTGACCAATATGTCAACACTAAAAACCTTCGCAAATCGGTTTAAGATCACATTATCCTTATATTGTTGGAATATGGAAAGCTTCATTCAATCATTAGATTATTGGAACTGCAGGGGAGATTATGCCATTATCTCCCTGTAGATTCTTACCAGCATTAAATATAAAATTGAAAGAAAGCCTCCTAAAAAACCTCCTATTACAATCCCTTTCAATTTGCCCAGACGTTCTTTTTTTAATGGCAGCATGGGTACATCCACGATCTGAATGATAGGTGTTTCCTGGGCCATTGACATCTTGCTCATTTCAAGGTTTTGTATCACCTGAGCATATACAGTTTGCAACATTACCTTATCCCTTGTGACCATCTCTGAGCCTACGGTGGCGATCTGCCTAACCGGGTTCTGATTCAGGTCACGGGTCATTGCGGCAGAATAAGTCATTTTATTCAGTAAACGTTCCAGTGAATCTGCTTTTGACTGCAACACATCTACATTTGCCCTGGAACGTTGAGTTTTGGTTTCTACATAAAATTCAGTGGCTTCTTTCACTAACTTTTCTGTAAATAACTTGGAAAACCATTCATTTTCAGACGTACATCTTACAGAGATAAAACTGAGTTTTTTATCAGGTTTATCTACTTTCAGGTTCATCTTGGTCAGCATCATATAAATACCATTCATGACGCTGTCCTGCTGTAAAGTCCAGTTTTTACGATCTATGCGGGAAGAAAAACTCAGATGCTGTAACTTTTCATCCTTCCATTCTCTTCTCATCTGATAGGTTTCAATGTAAAGGTCAGCCAGGCTGGTTGTTTTCCCATTCACAGTTACATCAGACAGGAGCGCCTTTTCCACCATGAGGCGGGAGGTCAGGAATGCCATAATATTATCTCCGGAAAATACACCTAAACCGGAACCACCGCTACCAAGGTCTACACCCATCTGGCTGGCAATGCTGGCATAAGACCCCATTGCACCCCCTGACTTATTATCTTCCATGACGAAGGTGAGTTCACCTACATACTTTGGTTTACCTTTTAGAGAAAGGAATATGCCAATAACAGCACCTAATAGTGCTAATCCTCCAATGACAAGCCATTTGCTCCTCAAATACCCGAACCATTCCTTTAATTTCAGGATTAGCTGCTTCAAAGTCATTTCCTGCTTACCTCCATTATCAGTTACCTGTTTCGTATATTCCATAGTCTCTTTCTTTAACGAAATTTTGGCAGATTAGTTACAGGTATTACTTAGTTGCATTAATAATTGTTACAATTACCAGGGCGAGAGAAGCCAGTGCACTAGCCAAACCTACCGCCTCTCCGCTACTTAACCCACGGTTACCTCTTTTGGCCGGAATATATATTTCAGCTCCGGGTTCCATTCTGGGATATCTGTTGAAGAAAATAGCTTTTCGGGTACTCTTTACTGAGCCATTGGAAAAGACAACATAACTTCTCCGTTTCAGCGCATTGTTGGTAAAGCCGCCTGCACCACGTACATAATCCCTGAAACTATAGTTCTTGTCGAATCTTACCTTTTTAGGGAAATATACCTCACCATATAATTGTACAGTCTGGGTCTTTTTAGGTACTACAATGACGTCCCCGTTTTCCAGGTACATGTCATATTTAGAACCTGGATTGGCAAGGATCTTATCCATTTCAAGTCCTACCAGCTGTTCTTTTCTTTCTACTGCCTTACGCACTTTTTCAATATCGGAGCTGTCTTTCAGCTTATTGTAGAATACTTCCAGTTTATCCAGCAGCAATGTGCTGTCTCCCTTGCTATTGTAAGTTCTGCGCAGCAGGAAGGAACCTTCTGTGAAAGACTCAGGACGCAAACCACCAGCACGCTTAATCAGGCTGGAGATACGTTCTTTCTGGGCGGAAATGGTGTAGAAACCTGGATATACCACTTCTCCTTCCAGCAGTACATTGGCCTGTTCTGTATAAGAAGGAGATTTATGAATGATGACTTCATCAAAAGGCTGCAAACTAAAACCAGGTGCTTCAGGCGCATCTGAAAGGTCTTTATTAATATCAAACTGTTGAGTAATGGCCTTGCGAAGATCAGAAGAATCATAAGCGCCATTGGAGCGAATACGACGGGAAATTTCAATATGTTTCAAGCTCGCCGCGTCTTTCAGACCACCTGCCAGCAGGATCAGATCTTCCAGGCGCATACTGTCACCATAGTTATAATAGCCAGGTTTGTTCACCTCTCCTTCTATCTTCACTTTATATTCTTCCCTTACCTTCATCTTGGAGAAAACAATCACACTATCCTCTCTCTTCAGTAACAATGGCTGTTTTCCGGCCATTACATCATTTATATTGAAACTGATGAAGGCGGGTGTATAGTCATCCTGCAACCTGCGGATCACTCCTCTTGTCAACACCGCGTCTTCCAATAGCCCATCTGCTTTCTGAATCAGGTCCTGAACAGTCATACCCGAATCCAGTGCATAATCACCCGGGTGGAAAACCGCACCGGAAATAGTGATCCTGTTTATATACCGGGCAAGGACGGAATCAATGTAGAATTTGTCGCCGGTATGTAAGTGAAAGCTACTTACTTTATCAGCTGGCACATTCACTACTTCTTTGGCCTTGTTATTTACCCTGAATGCCCTGATGATGTCTTTGTAAGCATTGTCAGTATACCCTCCGGCAAAAGTGATCATATCTTTCAATGTCTCGGATTCCTTTGCTTCAAAAATAGCAGGACGCTTGATTTCACCAGTCAGTTCTATACGGGTTTTATAAGCATTTACCTTTACAATATCCTGGTCCTGCAATACGACATTGTTAGTAAGATCACCGTGAATCAGGAAGTCGTACAAGTCAAAAGTGGAGATTGTTTGCCCGTTTCTGATCACTTCAATGTAACGGAAAGAACCATTTTCGTTAGGACCACCGGATACATACAACGCGTTGGCCACAGTAGCCAGAGAAGGCAGGGTATATGTTCCCGGACGCATAATCTCTCCAATTAGTAACACGCGGATACTGCGGATATTGCCCAGGGATACCTGCACAGAAGTATTACCATTATTGATGCCACCGTAAATAGTGGATAATTGCTTTGTGATCCGGTTCCTTGCCTCTTCCATTGTAAGGCCGTTTACATACACAGGCCCTAAGTATGGAATCCGTACATAGCCTTCAGGACTCACTTTGAGTTTGTGCTGTACTTCTGAATAGCCATAAACCTCAATGATCAGCTCATCATTGGCTGCCAGTTTGTAATTGGGAGGGGTCGCCATGCGAAGGTTGGGCTCAAAGGTCAGGTTCTTATTACTAAACAACTCAGTACCAAATATCTTTTGCCTTCTCAGTTCCTTTTCAAAATCCTGCCTGTCCTTGATCTTTTTATACCGTTCCTGGAAGTAGGCAATACTGTCATCTTCCTGTTGTTCATCGTTATTATATTGCCTGCTGGTACTATCGCGGAAGGAATTGTTATTCTTTCCGTTTGATGTTAACTCAGAATCCAGGTTTAATTGCTTGATACGCGCTTTCAATTTCTGCACTTCTGTATCAGACATCCCTCTCTGAGCTGCATAATCATCTATTTGTGAGTAGGAAACATTGTTTTTCTTCATTTCTGCAACCAGCTGACGGATCTGGTCATCTGTGAGGTTATCAACTTTTACCTGACTTAATTGGCTTGAAGAAGACGATGATGAGGAATTGGTGTTATTCTGCGCAAAGGCACAATTACCAATTAACATTATAAACAGCTGTAGCAAAAGTAATTTCTTCAACATGAAATATCAGATAAAATCTTCACGGATTATTAAAACAATTTCAATACACTAGTTCCCAATGATTTTTTGCCATCTGGAAAAAGTCAGGTGCAAAGCTATTAAAAATAACATATAAATATTACCCCAATGGAAACCAGTGAACTAATTCCTATTAGATTGAAAATTATACCCGAAGATTAAAGATGTAGTAAGAATTAAAATAATATTAGTATAATTCACTCAGTTTAAACCACTGGTAATAAGAAACATTATTCTTCAGACAGCTATATCATCACCCCGGAATATATCCGGACCAAAGCCATATACTCCTACCCAAAATACACCTAATCAGTTGTTATTCATAATTTTATAACAGAAAAAGGCAGGTAATCCTCCTGGAGGACTACCTGCCTTTTTATAATTAATTTAACAATTATACTACTGCCTACCATATAAGACCATGAGATAGCCTTTCTCCAAAGGATTTCTGAAAAAGATCAGAGGTAACTGTAAAACTATAAAGGTCAATAGCAATACCGGGTGATACCATTGGTATAAGATAATGGCCGACAGGGTAAGTAATCTGGCATATTCAAGGTAAACTACCCAGCGTCTTTGTTCCAGAATAGCTCCTATATTAATGAGCGTCAATAAGATAAACAGGGAAATACCGACCTGTATAATAGCAGGAATCACATTTTCCAGCAACAGAAAACTGAATAAGATCAGCATCAGGCAACCAACCTGTGCAATGATATAAGATTGTAACCGATGGTTAGGTACACCATTTCTGTCCTGAACAAGGAACTTTTCTTCCAGCCGGGTCCTGAGAGCAGGATCTATATAGTCCGGCTTACCAAAAATCACTTTCAGTTTAGGCAACCAGCCTTTCGTTTGCCGGACAGTGTAAATAATTTCTAATATAAAGTGAAAATGCTGCCATAAAAAGCTGTAACTATTCAGTGGTTTGGTCAACCCATAAACCGGTTCCTCATTTTCTTCTGTAAAGGTGCCAAACAGCTTGTCCCAGAATATGAATACATCCCCATAGTTCCTGTCCAGGTATTGCTCATTTGCCGCATGATGTACCCGGTGATGAGATGGCGTAACCAGTATATATTCCAGAATACCCAGTTTAGGAATAGTACGGGTATGGATAAAAAATGGATAGATACCATGTACCAGCTGTACACTGACGATCATAGCCGGTGGAAAACCAATCACAGGTAATATGCTCCAGAAACACATACGTGCAACCGCCTGTAATACGGTGATCCTCGCTGATACGGTATAATTAAAATCCTCACTCTGATGATGAACGACATGTACCGCCCAGAGTATGTTCACTTCATGCGCCAGCCTATGGTACCAATACCAGATGAAATCTGTCAGTAACAAAAGACTGAACCATAATAAAGGGCCGGAAGAAATGTGGAAAATACCGAAATGCCTGTGAAGGAAATCATACACAAAATAAAAAAGACCAACAGTAAAGGTGTCAAACAGACGTTCAGCAATACCAACGTTAATATTGCTGACACTTTCAGCAAATCCAAAATAGTTCTTCCCGGTTTTCTTAGCTACCAGGTACTCAATTACCATTAATCCCAAAAATAGGGGGATCGCCCAGGCCATGTGATTTAAATGCACAACTATTATTTTCTAACAGGAAAAAATAGCCCACTGTTTGGTGGCCAATGGAGCTTGATCAGTACAATATTACAAATAAATTCCAATAGTCTACAAATCTAATAGACAAAAATAGCTTCTACCAGATGGCAAAAGCTATTCTATTTCTTTACATCCTGCAATCCCTTGCTCAAAGGGTATCCAACGCAGTTTCCATCCAGGCCAGACGGGAATGTAACCAGGTTTTGAGGTACAGTACCTCATTGTCATACGATCCTAAAATGGCGTAATTAGGCCAGGTATAGGTATAAAGCGTCTGGTATTTATTGTTATTTTCAATTACAGAATAATTCAGACTTGTAGCTGTATTATTAATATAACCAAGTATCGTGTTTTCCTCTGATTTAAAATAAGCCAGGCGGGTTTTCAGTTTCGCAATAAAGGCAGGATCTTTCCACAAACGTTCCAGCCATAAACCACCATTTATATACCATCCCTCGGGGCTGTAGTTCGTATTGTAATTCACATTTCCGAATGCAATATCAAAGTCCCATATCGGGCCCATTTTCAGTTTTCCCCCTGGTATAAGGTTCATATAACAGCTGGATACAAAGGCCGCATCTGTATTGCGGGCAATCTCATTGATCAGGTACCAGTCTACAAAGCTGGTTACATCCAGGTATTTTGCATAGCCTTCTTCCGGATCTGTAAAGTTGTCTGCATACAAAGCATTTTCAGCTGCTGTTACATAATCTTTGATGTATGTATATTGCTCATCCCCCTCCGTTACATCGGGGGCCTTTATACTACAGAGAATACGGGATGTCTGAAAATAGATGTCATCAGCATCCAGCCTGGATAGCTGGTCTACTTCCACCAGGTACCCATCATCACCAACATTCACCCTGTTGCTACCTTCTTCTACCTGATCTGTAATCTGGTAACAACCTATAAATACATTATTGAGAAAAACTTCCGCAAAGTGACTACTAGGAGTCCAATCCAGATTACTTAATTGTCCCATAAACCATGCTGTCCCATTACGTAGCATAGTATTATCAAAATAATTGGCCAATAGCACCCAGGTCTTCGCCTTCGCCTCTCCTAATATAGCCGTCTTGCTATCAAACTTCATCTTGTAAGGGTTTTTAGGTTGTCCCCAGGTTGAATTACCACGCCCTTTTATTTTCATCGAAGTTTCACTCAGGTCATCATATATGCCTGCACCATCTATAGAAATAGTACCTGTTACATAATCATCTTTGGAGGAAATAGCAATACCATCAGCCGTCTTGATATTTATGACAGGTAAACCCGTAAAATTAGTCAGGTTTATAGTATAAGTGCTTTTTGTTCCATCCTCACCGACTACATTGTAATAAACGACTTTCTTGAAGTTTTGCGCATTGACTCCACTGGTTTGCGCTGAATCATTGACTGTCACTGAAACACCGTTCATTTCAAAAGAAGGAATCAGCGAAGTAATATTCGTATAATAAGGAACTCTACCTGTAATGGAGTTGCCATCGATAGTCATTGAAATCGTACTATTCAGATAAAGTGGGTTTTGCGCAGTATCAAACCAAAACTTTATGAAATTGTACGTGGATGCTGTTTCGGCAATCAATGACTGATTGATAATCGTTTCTTTCTTACAGGAAAAAAAGGCCATCAGGATAATTAATAGAACGGCTGGCCTAATTGGAAAAAGGCTGTGGTGTTGCATAAGCTGTTAGGTTATAGAAATAATGGAATGCTCCTCTATGACTAGTGAATAAAATCGTCCCCTTTAATAATTTATCATATAAATAACACTTAAAAATATATAAATTCCTGAATAACTACTAGTAAAGAAGAGGCCGGCTATATAAAAAGGAAAAGAGGGTTCATCAGATTGATGACCCTCCTTTTATTCTGAAAGACAGAAATACTACATCTTAAACCCGGCCCTGAAACCAATAGTCACCTCCTGCTTTTCAAAGCTGGGCTCATGCTGGTTCATCACCTCGGCTATCGTCATCGGCTTATCAATCAACGTCTGGAAACCCTGTTTCCCTGACAGCTGACGCGCCTTATCTACTGACAACTTACCAAACTCATACTTAGCGATCAAACGCCCTTTCCTCAGCAATGCGCTGTCAATCTGTGAAATATCACTATTGAAAGTACAGATCACCTGCACATTCAGACAGTCTGCCAGCAGACCATCGGACAGGTTCAGGAGGTTAGACACGGAAGAATTCCCTGTAGTCTTTCTATCCATGATGATATTCTCCGCATCTTCAATCACCAGAATGGTATTCGGGTTATCAATCAGCAGATCGATAAACTCAGGCTGCATAATATTGCGGGCCACTGCCGGAGAAAGGAATAACACTCTCTTCTTCAATCGGCCGATCAGATACCGCAGGTAAGTGGTCTTACCGGTACCAGGCAATCCATGCAGTAATACAATCCCTTTATCTTCGTCTGTATTCAGACGTTTGTATATCAGCTGATCGATGGACAGGAAGTCATCCTCATAATAGAGATGCAGGTCCAGTTTAGTCCGCTTGAACTCCATGGGTTTTAGCGTCAGAGTGCCATTTTCCACGGTGATCAGGTTCAGTTCAAATTTCTTTTTCTTTTCGCGGGTACGGTATCTTCTTACCAGGGTAGTTATTTCTTTGACAAAGGGGTCTGAATGGCCATTGTGCAGAATTTCGCAGTAACCATCGCCAAACTCCACCATTAACTCATTGTTGAGCAAGACAATGGAGAGGTCATGCTGATAAGTTTTATCTTTCTTGTCGATCTCTTCCCTTCTGTATACTTCTGATATTTTATCCTTGTAGGCATTTTTAAAAGCGGCAAGCGACCGCTCACCGTTAATGCCGTAAACCATACTTATATTAGGTATTCTATTGAAATAATACAGGTAAAAGGGTCTGCTCTCAAGCAGGCCATTGCCAAAAATAGTATCCCCACTGATCACCCGCTGCTGTAAAATATTTTCCATGCGATTTTTAAAAATGATTGCAAAGGTACATTCTTATATAAGAAAACTGGCAGGGCAGGATTACCCCGCGGTATATGTACGATGTTTCTTACAATTTCATTTGGGCATATTAACAAATTTTAGGGTTGCTGTTCGCTTCACAAAAAATACCGGCAACAAGATTGTTACCGGTACATTGAATGGTATTAGAACAGCGGAATTAAAAAACAAAGGATGAACAATATAGTTGACCATTATAGCACTGCCATATCTGCTGCTGCTTCGTCTGGCGCATCTACGATGGCTGTCACAATACGTGTAGCCGGTTCTTTTTCTCCATTGTATTCTCTTTTTAACCTTTCCATCTGGCGAATGTGGCGCTCGATGTGCTTAGTTAAAAAGTAGATGTACTGGTAAATATCCAGTTTGCCCAGGTGATTCACAGACATATTGGTAAGTACCAACATGCCTTCTCCATTTTTCAGCAGACTAAGATTAT
Organism: Chitinophaga sp. LS1; assembly: GCF_034274695.1. Taxonomy (NCBI): domain Bacteria; kingdom Pseudomonadati; phylum Bacteroidota; class Chitinophagia; order Chitinophagales; family Chitinophagaceae; genus Chitinophaga; species Chitinophaga sp. LS1. The sequence continues at coordinate 2,294,434 of NZ_CP128362.1, read as the reverse complement.
ACATACATTGCGCAAACTGTTGTTTGAGCAAGGTTCTGATTTCGTGCATGTCCTGCAGGCCGCTAGGCTCCAGGTGTTCGGGTCTGATCCATCCAAAAGAACGGCTACCTATTACATCGATCTGGTCAAACTTTTCATGGTAATCTGCAGGCAATGTAATCGCTCCGGCCGCATGTCTGCGATCCAGGGCACGACGTGTACTCTTGTTAATAATCAGTAACAGGAAATAATTTGTAAGGCTGATATGTTCCAGCACTTCTCTGGCATTCCAATGCCCCGCGTCAGGTTTATAGTGTAACAGGTCAGCTTCTTTATCAAACCACTTGTCTAACTCCCTGAAATTGGTGAGCAATGCCTCTCTTACTACTTGAATTACGTTTCTCATCTTCTAGCTGTTTGGGGTTATGCACCCTATCCCGATCCACTTTCTGTACACGGTTAGTACATAACAGTATTAAAAAATATTAATGTCCATAGTTTGTTTTTTCGTTTCACCGGATTGTTTATAAAATAAAAAACCCGGCTCCTTGCATCCGGGCCGGGTGTATATACATAAGTCTACTTATGTCAGTACATACCTAGCCCATTCGGCCCCGTAGAAGCCAATGCGATCCATCGCGCAGATACTGCCAGCTTTCCTGGATAGTATATACACATAACAGTTGTCTGTATCGATTCCTTATCTAACTCAGTCGTCTTCATTTCAGTGCTTAAAAAGCAAAAAGTCCCGCATCATCTGCGGGACTTTTGTTTTATCATTTGATAAGTTATTTCTTTGTTATCAATTGGTGCAACAATCCCGCAACCCACAGCTGGCCTGCTTTTGCTTACAGGACATCGCTGAATTAATATGTTTTGGACTGCGTTTCATTTATCTTTTTTTATTGCTCCACAAAGATATTTTTTATTTTTTTATTTCTGCAATATTCTTTAATAAATTTTTTCTAATTTTTTATAGAGCAATCTAATATAATCAGTAGCAATGATATGTGCTAAAACAAACGTAGCTGCACTTGCGGACGCTGAAACAATTCTGTATTGAATTCAAACTTCTCCTGGTTCAACCCATTCTTCTTCGTATGTACTTTGAATTGCTGACGAATCAGATCTGCCATATTTCCTTCTCCTCTCATCCTTCTTCCAAAGTTGCTGTCATTTACCTGGCCGCCATGCAGCCCTTCGATATGATGCCACACTTTGTCGGCCCTGTCCGGGAAATTTTTGTATAACCAGTCATTAAAAATCACCTTCACGGCATCGTTCAAACGAACAACTGTATATCCTGCAAATTTAGCGCCATTCGCTGCGGCCATTTCTAACAGCTGCGGCATTTCATGATCATTTAACCCAGGAATCATTGGTGCAGTCATCACACCTACTGGTATCCCCAGTTCACTCAGCTCTTTTACTATCTTGAATCGCTGCGCTGCCGTGGTAGTACGGGGCTCCATTTTCTGACGCAGATCCTCATCTGCCGTTGTTATGGATACATACACGCATACCAGGTTATGCTGCGCCATCTGCTGCAGTATATACTTGTCTCGTAATACAAGGGAGTTTTTTGTAATGATGCCAATGGGCTGTTTGTACTCCCATGCAATCTGTAGTAAGGAACGGGTCAGGAACATTTTCCGTTCCAGCGGCTGGTAACAATCTGTATTGCCTGACATGGAAATGGGCTTGGGTACCCAACTTTTATTGTCGAGGAACTTTCGCAGTAGTTCGGGTGCGTTCTTTTTGACTACGATCTTTCTTTCAAAATCAAGACCGGCGCTCATGCCCCAGAATTGGTGGGCATTGCGGGCATAGCAGTAGATACATCCATGTTCGCAGCCCTGGTAGGGATTCATGCTATACCACATGCCTACATCAGGACTATCCACTTTATTCACCAGTGTTTTAGCGTGTTCTTCCAGGATCTGGGTAGGCACGTCTGCCTGCCACCATTCGTCAATGCCCTCAGCATGCTCCTGTGCGTATTCGTTCTTTAGATATTTGTTCTTAGGATTTAATTGGGCACCACGTCCTTTATAATAGAGATTCTCCGGTACGCTCTCTTGAAAAGGCAAGGTCATAGCTAATATTTTTAGCTAAAATACTAATTATATTAGCATGCGCAAATTAAATTATCTCCATCTTCTTCATCAGGAATGTTGCATTTTTATTCCTGGCGACCCCTTCCCTGATCCGGTAATCAAAGAACAACTGCTCATCCCTGATCGTACTCTCAAAACAATAGTTCCTAACTCTACCCGGATACTCCTCTTCCATATGCCCCAGCTCCAGGTCGTGCGTAGCAATCATGCCCAGGCAATTGTATTGCAGGAAATGCGCGATCAGACTACGGGACCCGGACAACTTATCTTCTGAGTTCGTTCCTTTCAGGATCTCATCCAGCAGGATAAACACCTTCTCCCCTGATTTTAACACCTTCACAATCTCCTGCAACCGCAGCAGCTCCGCCTGGAAATAAGAGGTATGCTTCGCGATGGAATCCTTGATCCGCATACTCGTCATGATCTTCATAGGGCTACAGGAAAACTCCTCCGCACACACCGGCAACCCGCACATAGCCAGCAACAGGTTACTACCCACACTCCGCAGGAATGTACTCTTACCACTCATATTCGAACCTGTAATAATTAAAAACTGCTGCGGCGTACCAATCATAATATCGTTCTTCACGCTTTCTTCCGCAGGAATTAACGGATGACCAATCCCTTTTCCTGTCAGCTTCGACTGCGTATCATTCACCTCCGGATAAATGAATTCCGGATGATTATACGCAAACGTAGCCATACTGTTATAGATCTCAAATCCGGGGGGGGGGGGGGGGGGGGGGGGGGGGGGGGGGGGGGGGGGGGGGGGGGGGGGGGGGGGGGGGGGGGGGGGGGGGGGGGGGGGGGGGGGGGGGGGGGGGGGGGGTAAATCACATCCATCCAACCAGCTACCTTGTCCTTGTATTCCAGCTTCCATTTTTCCAATATTACCGCACAATGCAGATCATACAATGCCAATCCGTTCAGCAATAAACCCACCAGCATATTCAGACGCTGGTCCCATGTATTCACAATTCTCGCCAGTCGTTTTAGGGCGACACCTGCCTCCTGCGTTTTCTTCTGATCTCTTTTCAACATTGCCGCCTGCCCAAAATTCTCAGCGTTGATCATCTGCACCAGCAGCCCAAATTTAGCAAACACGCGCTCCTTGCTGGTAATCAGAGTATGCTGACGGTTTATGTGCACCAGATACTGTCTTAATATCAACCCATTAATCGCCAATACACCCAGCAATGGGTAGATATTTAAAGTAATGCTACAATACACGATGGCCGCCAGACTGAGTATAGGGCTTACCCATCTCATGATCTGTACAAACTGGTTATTGATAAACCGGATCGGCATATCCAGCCACAGTCTCAGCTCCTGCTGGTCATCACTCTTCTCCCCTGCCAGCTGCCCCTGCGCTGTGAGCAACTGCCTGAATTGTAGTCTGGGCACCAGTTCCTTCACAACCTCCTGTCTTTCCTTCGTCTTCTCTACACCCAGCCATGGCTCTTTTAAAAATTGCGCCAGCACGGCAGCACCTGTCAATGTACCCGCACGATTCATATGACTGTATAATGAAGAATGTCCGAACACATCGAGATCTCCTGTATAAGGATGCGTTTCATCCACAAAAAAGGCCCCGTCATAAAACGTTGAATCCCCTGTAGTGACCAGGTGATACTCCTTCTCATTCAAATGCAGCAAGGTCTTTGCCAGCGTTTGCCTGTCCTGTATCCGCGTATAGAATACCAGCGCACCTGCAAATACAACCAGCATGAGCACAATAGGCACTAACCAGATGGGTGCAAAAGCATCCCGGAAATACAGGTAGCCAAAGAACAACATGATCAGAAAACTGAGTAAACGCAAATATCCCAGAAGACTCAACTGACGCCTGAACTTCGCCAGTTCCGTCTTGTAGTGATCCATCTGTTCTTCATAAATAGCAATAGGGGCCATGTTTTATCATTTAACGGCTGTAATAAAAGCAAAAAATCGCTTCCGCCAATGGCAAAAGCGATTTTTTGCAAATACTTAAGGAAACACAGGCTATCACGCATAATTGCGCTTCAGCAGTTCAGGATACTCATTGTGAATTTTCACAATCAGCTCACCGAACAGTGTATTCACCCATGCAAACCATGGACGGGTATAGTCTGAAGGATTGTCCTTATGATAAGATTCATGTATAAACCCGGTTTCACCATCGGTATTACGCAGGGTTTTCAGACAGCCGGCAATTTCTTCCTTATCGCTGCTGGTCAACGCCTTCATGATAATACTCATTGGCCAGATCTTGTCTACTCCGGTGTGCGGGCTACCTACACCCTCACCGTATTTACCCCTGTAGAACCAGCAATGGAAAGGACTCCATACAAAGTGGCGCGCTGTCTGATACAACGGATCATCAGCAGTAGTATAACCCAGGTAAGGAATAGACAACAGACTTGGTACGTTTGTATCGTCCAGGAACAAACGGTTACCAAAACCATCTACTTCAAAACCATACATCTTGCCCAGAGAAGGATGCTCTACGATCGCATACGCCTTGATAGCCCTATCTACCTCTTCTGCCAGATCTTTACATTCCTTAGCAAAGGCTGCATCTTTGTACACCACTTCACTGATTTCAGACAACTGGTGCAGAGATACTACTGCAAACATGTTGGAAGGAATCAGGAAAGGGAACACAGTCGCATCATCAGATGGACGGAACATAGATGCAATCAAACCTACTGGCAGGATCGGACTACCATAACCACTGTTGGCTACAGTATCAGACTGCTTCGGTGTATTACGCTGGAAATGGTAAGGACCAGGACCATCTTTACGCTGCTGCTCCTTGAAAGTTTTCACGATCAGTTTAGCCGCTTTTTTGTGGGTATCGTCCAGTACACTGGCATCATTGGTTTTCTTCCAATAGTTGTATGCCAGTCTTACAGTATAGCACAGAGAGTCAATTTCCCATTTTCTTTCATGCAGTTCAGGCTTCATTTCAGTCAGGTCACTATCCCACTCCGAACCGGTAGGCCCCTCGTTGAACGCATTTGCATAAGGATCGATGATCACGCATTTCGTCTGCCTGTTCACCACACCCGCGATCAGCTGTTTCAGCTTTTCATCTTCATTTACCAGCTCCAGGTAAGGCCATACCTGGGCGGTCGAGTCACGTAACCACATCGCGTGGATATCTCCTGTCAATACAAAGGTATCGGGACGACCGTTTTCTACCTTGTGAACCACGGTGGTGTCCAGGGTATTTGGAAAACAGTTCTCGAACAGCCAGCCCAGCTTCGGATCGGCAACTTCTTTCTTGATGCTTGCGATCATTTGTTCTACTGCCTGACTAGTGAACTTACGTTCTGCCAGTGGAGGACGTTTGGAAACGTATCCTGCATGGGCGAATACAGCCTTAGGAAATCCCAGCGCTATAGCGCCTGCCAGCAAACCGCTGTTCCTGATAAAGTCTCTTCTTGCCACCATTTCTGTTATAAGTTTTCAATTACGATTTGCGCTTTTTGTGGAAATGCAAGTCAATAAACGTGAATAATGGGTGTAAAATAAAAAAATACGGGAATATTAAGTAATCTGTAATTTGTAAATTACATAGCAAAATTCCACGATACCACACTATTGTTAAACACCAAAGCAAAATGACTGATATTCCAGCGCATAAAATTCGAATAGTTACAGCAGCAGCACTCTTTGACGGCCATGATGCAGCGATCAATATCATGCGCAGGATCATGCAATCACAGGGGGCCGAAGTAATTCACCTGGGCCACAACCGCTCCGCTGCCGAAATTGTGGACTGTGCCATACAGGAAGATGCCCAGGGCATAGCCATCACCTCTTACCAGGGCGGGCATGTCGAATTCTTTAAATACATATATGACCTGCTGCACGAAAAAGACTGCGGACATATTAAAATATTCGGAGGCGGCGGTGGTACCATTCTTCCCTCCGAAATAGAGGAATTGCATGCCTATGGCATCACACGCCTCTACTCTCCCGACGATGGCCGGCAAATGGGGCTGGAAGGCATGATCGCCGATGTAATCAGGCAATGCAACTTCGCGACTTTACAACAGCTAAATGGCGAACTAGCTCAACTACCGGAGCAAAACAATCACCTTATTGCTGCAGCGATCACTGCTGCCGAAAGTGATCAGTTGTCACTGCCAAAACCTGTAAAAGGCAGTATGGTACTGGGTATAACAGGTACTGGCGGTGCAGGCAAAAGTAGTGTGACCGACGAACTGGTACGTCGTTTTCTACACGCATTTACAGACAAAACCATTGCTGTTATATCAGTAGATCCTTCTAAAAAGAAGACGGGTGGCGCCTTGCTGGGAGATCGTATCCGCATGAATGCCATACATCACCCCAGGGCCTATATGCGCTCCCTGGCCACCCGCGATAGCGATAAGGCCATCAGTGCGCATATACAGGAAGCAATAGACATCTGCCGTCTGGCCCGTTTTGACCTCATTATTCTTGAAACTTCTGGTATCGGACAGAGTGATACGGCTATTATCGATCACTGCGATGTATCGCTCTATGTAATGACACCTGAATACGGTGCCGCCAGCCAGCTTGAAAAGATTAACATGCTGGATTATGCGGATGTGATTGCGATCAATAAATTCGATAAAGCCGGTGCACTCGATGCTTTGCAGGATGTAAAGCGGCAATACAAAAGAGCACACCAGCTGTGGAATGCAGCGGATAGTGATTTGCCTATCGTGGGTACGATCGCGTCACAGTTCAATGATGCAGGTATCAACCAGTTGTTTCAAAAACTGTTGACGGCATTGAAATTACCTGCTACTAAAGATGACGGTCATTCTCCGACAACACGCACACAGATCATCCCTCCTTCACGGGCACGCTACCTTGCAGAAATTGTGACTTCGTTGGAAGAATATGACAACTGGGTAAAAGAACAATGTACGATTGCCACTAAACTGTACCAGCTGAATGGTAGTATCAGTTTGCTGAAACAACCGCACTTACAACAACAATTGCAAAACATCGCAGATCAGTTGAAAAAAGAACTACATCCTGATTGTAGTCAGTTATTGGAAGAATGGCCTGCTTTACAACAACAATATAAGGGAGATCACTATTCATTCACGGTAAGAGAGAAGACAATCAACCTCCCACTCTTTACAGAAAGTCTTGCCGGTTTACGCATTCCCAGAATCAGTCTGCCTACTTACAAGGATTGGGGCGATCAGCTGCGCTGGTTACTCACTGAAAATATACCGGGGGCATTCCCTTATGCTGCAGGTGTATTTCCGATGAAGAGAGAAGGTGAAGATCCTACCCGCATGTTTGCAGGAGAAGGAGGACCGGAACGTACGAATAAAAGGTTCCATTATGTATCTGCAGGTCAGCCGGCAAGGCGCCTGAGTACCGCATTTGACAGTGTCACATTGTATGGGGAAGATCCGGGTTTCAGACCGGATATTTATGGCAAGGTGGGAAATTCAGGTGTGAGCATAGCAACAGTGGATGATGCGAAGAAACTTTATAGCGGCTTTGACCTGTGCGACCCCATGACGTCTGTATCTATGACTATAAATGGCCCCGCTCCCATCCTGCTGGCGTTTTTTATGAATGCGGCGATTGATCAGGAGTGTGAAAAGTATATGGCGAAACAAGGCATTCAGGAAGATGTGAAGAACGGACCAAAGTATGCCGGCGAACTGCCGGAAGGGAATAATGGATTGGGATTAAAACTACTGGGTATTTCCGGCGACAAGGTATTGCCTGCCGATGTATATGCCAATATAAAAGCAAAGGCGCTGAGTGCTGTGAGAGGCACCGTGCAGGCAGATATACTCAAAGAAGACCAGGCACAGAATACCTGTATCTTCTCTACTGAGTTTGCATTGAAGTTGATGGGCGATGTACAGCAGTATTTCATAGAGGAAAAGGTGAGGAATTTTTATGCTGTGAGTATATCTGGTTATCATATCGCGGAGGCTGGTGCGAATCCCATCACACAGCTGGCGTTTACGCTCGCGAATGGGTTTACATATGTGGAGTATTACCTGAGCAGGGGTATGAAGATCAACGATTTTGCACCGAACCTTTCGTTCTTCTTTAGTAATGGAATGGATCCGGAGTATGCGGTGATCGGGCGTGTGGCAAGGCGCATCTGGGCCAAGGCCATTAAATACAAGTATAAGGGAAATGATCGTTCACAAAAACTGAAGTATCATATACAAACGTCTGGACGGAGCCTGCATGCGCAGGAAATAGATTTCAATGATATCCGCACTACCCTGCAGGCGTTATACGCGATTTATGATAATTGTAATTCACTGCATACAAATGCATACGATGAAGCAATTACTACGCCTACTGAAGAGAGTGTGCGAAGAGCAATGGCGATACAACTGATCATCAACAGAGAATTAGGGACTGCCAAAAATGAGAATCCCATACAGGGGTCTTTCTTCATTGAAGAGTTGACAGACCTGGTGGAAGAGGCAGTGATGGCGGAGTTCAACAGGATTACAGAGAGAGGCGGGGTATTGGGAGCGATGGAGCGGATGTACCAGCGGAATAAGATACAGGAAGAGAGTTTGCATTATGAATCGTTGAAGCATAGTGGCGCATATCCGATTATTGGGGTCAATACATTTTTGAATGCAAAGGGATCGCCTACGATCATTCCTTCGGAGGTGATCAGGAGTACGAAAGAGGAGAAGGATTTTCAGATACATACGTTGGAGGCTTTTCATCAGCGGCATGCATCGGAAAGTGTTGAAGCATTGAAAAAATTACAAGAGGTGGTTATTGAGAATGGGAATATTTTTTCTGAGTTGATGGAGACGGTGAAGTATTGCTCACTGGGACAGATCACGCATGCTTTGTATGAAGTGGGTGGGCAGTATAGAAGAAATATGTAATTATTTGTATTTGCCTTCGGCAAAAGATGCAAGGGGTTGTTTTTTAAGGAGGAAAGATGCGTCTTTATATGCAATTTAAAATTCCTTTTTTATTTCTCTTTCCTTTTGCCCCTTTCCACTAAAAAAATTCCCCTGCATAAATCCTTTTATGCAGGGGAAGTATCACACAAAATCAGCAATACACACTTGCCAGATTTCATTGACGTGGAATTATTAAATATTGTACGTGGAATCTACATAATAGCTTTAATAGCTTTCGTGGAATTCATAAAGGCTGGAATTTATAAAGGCCTTGTGGAATTTACAAAGACAAACTCTTGGAATTTATAAAGGCTTACGTGAAATTTATAAATGGCTTTAAACTAATTTTGGTCGTTTTTCACTTCGTTGATAGATTTCTTTAAGGAGCGCATAGGCCTGGTAAACATTCAACCTTTCACTTGTTCCTTATCAATCTACAATTTTTGTATCCGTCTTTCAGTTGCTTTCGTTTCGTTACACAATCTTAATTAATTTTTTGTTAATAAAAAACTTTTTGCTCATCTTTTTCTTAAAATTAATAGGTGCAGATAGTGCCAAAATACACTAAAACCTAATACAGTAAAGGAAATTTGCCATTTTAGAAATAGTTCAGAAAGTATTTTAAATTTACACGCCGATAGTAAAAATATATGTATACGAAAGAAATAGAAATCACTTTAGCGCAATTAGCGAAGCAACTGTTAGCTCAATTGCAAAAAAAAGAAAGCCCCTCCTCCATTGATGAAACTTTGGAAAACCTCCGTCGTGTCATACTCTACAATGACTGGCGCTATTATGTACAGAGCGATCCTGTGCTGAGCGATTTTGAATATGATCAGCTCTTTGCATGGTTGAAACAGCTGGAAACGGCTCATCCGGACCTTATAAGCCCGGACTCCCCTACCCAGCGCGTAGCCCTGGGGCTTAACAAAGCCTTTCCGACGGTACAGCACCTGGTACCCATGCTGAGCCTGGAAAACTCTTACAATGCCGATGACCTGCTGGACTGGGACCGCAAAGCCCGGGAAATCAGCGGCCTCACCGATATAGAATATTGCATAGAGCCCAAATTCGATGGTGCCAGTATATCATTAATATATGAAAACGATCGCCTGACCCGGGGCGCTACCCGGGGCGACGGTGTGGCAGGCGATGATATTACCACCAATATCCGCCAGATCCGCTCTATCCCCCTCACGGCCAACTTTTCGAAATTTGGTATCCATACCATCGAAATCCGTGGCGAGGTATTAATTAATAAGAGCACTTTCAAAGCCTTTAATGACCAGCGTGTTGCCGAAAACCTGCCGCCACTGGCCAATCCCCGTAATGCCGCCTCAGGTTCCCTCCGCATGGTAGACCCGAAGGAAGTGGCGAAACGGGGCCTGGAAGCCTTCCTTTACCACATGAGCTATCATACTATGGAAGACGGGCAGACTGAACCAAAGGAGATCCAAACCCATAGCAATACCCTGGATATGCTGACCCAACTGGGCTTTCGCTCTCCCGCTAAGGAGAAAAAGGTCGTAAAAGGCATTCAGGCAGTGATCGATTATGTGCTGGCTTTCGAAAATGAAAGGGATAACCTTCCATATGAAATAGATGGAATGGTAATAAAAGTAAATGATTACGAACTGCAGGATAAACTGGGTATGACTACCCACCACCCCCGCTGGGCCATGGCGTACAAGTTCAAAGCCCGCCAGGCCACCAGCAAACTGAGGGATGTGGAATTCCAGGTAGGTCGTACCGGTTCTATTACCCCTGTGGCCAAGATCGATCCTGTACCCATTGGTGGTGTTACAGTTGGTTCCATTTCATTATTTAATGAAGATGTAATCCGTGAAAAGGATTTGAAACTTGGTGATACCGTCCTGGTGGAAAGAGCCGGCGATGTGATCCCTTATATCGTAAAGTCAGTCGCTGACCTGCGGGATGGTTCTGAAAAGGAAATTGTATTCCCTAAAGAATGCCCGGTATGTAAAGAGCCACTTTTCAAACCGGAAGGTGAAAGCGTATGGCGTTGTATCAATATTAACTGCGAAGCGCAGGTGGTAGAAAGAATGATCCACTTCGTAAGCAAAGATGCGATGGACATCAAGAGTTTTGGGGAAAGCAATGTCCGTAAGTTTTACGGGCTGGAGCTGATGCGCGATATTCCGGGTATCTATACCATCGACTTTAGCAAACTGGAACAACTGGAAGGATTTGGAAAGAAATCACTCACTAACCTGCAAACAGCGATCGAAGCCTCCAAGACCCAGCCTTTGCACCGCCTGATCTTTGGTTTGGGTATCCGCTATGTGGGCGAAACCACCGCCAAGACACTGGCAAATGCCATCAGTTACCTGCCGGATTTCAAAGACTGGACAGAAGAACAATTGCTTGCGCTGGAAGATATAGGACCAAAAGTAGCTGGCAGTATCAAACAGTTCTTCGCTACGCCGGAAAACCTGGATATGCTGAAACACCTGGAAGAATTAGGGCTGAACCTGAAAAGCACCCGTTCAGATCATCCGGTGGGTGGTACATTCGACGGACAAACATTCCTCTTTACCGGTACGCTCAATAAGCTGAAACGTAGTGATGCAGAAGCCATGGTAGAACAGCAGGGTGGTAAGATCCTGAGTGGGGTATCCAGCAAGCTGAATTACCTTGTGGTAGGTGACGATGCAGGCAGTAAACTGGAAAAAGCGAAAAAGATCAATACAATACACATCCTGAGTGAGGATGAATTTTTAAACCTGATAAATCAGCAGCAGGGATGACGGATGAGTTTTATATGCAGCAGGCTATGCGTGAGGCCCGCAAAGCCTTTGATGAAGGAGAAGTACCTGTGGGGGCTATTGTCGTTCTCAATGATAAGATCATTGGGCGTGGCAGCAACCAGGTAGAGAAACTGAATGACTGTACTGCACATGCAGAAATGCTGGCGCTGACTGCGGCTTTCAATTTTTTAGGTAGCAAATACCTGATGGAAGCTACACTTTATGTAACGCTGGAACCCTGTCTGATGTGCGCGGGGGCGCTGTATTGGAGTAAGATCGGCCGCATTGTATATGCAGCAAAAGATGAAAAGAACAGTTACAGAAAATCTACCGGAGAGGCGAATCCTTTTCATCCCAAGACAAAGGTTGAACAAGGGCCCGGCGAGGCAGAAAGCCTGCAATTAGTAAAGACATTCTTTGCACAAAGAAGATAAAAATTAAAAGGCGAAAAGCGAAGGGCGCCCATGTATGAGCGCCCTTTGCTTTTCGCTTCTGGAATGGAGTCTCGCTATGCGAGACTTCATTCCAGACTATTGGTTATTTTACCTGGAGTTTATTCAACGCCATCAACTGCTTCATTGTCTGCTCCATCCCTTCAGAAGACCCATCCAGGAAGATCACATTACCCTTCGAATTCTCAGAGAAGTGCTTGATCGCCTCCGTCCACATAGAGAACAAGATCACAGACGTATCCAAATTCGCCTGCTGCATTTCCTTCGCCGCCATAGACATACCTTTTGCCACCTCTTCACGGAACAGCGCCACACCCATACCACGCAGCTGTGCTGCCTGACGTTCAGCTTCCGCTGCAATCTTGATCGCATTACCCTCAGCTTCCGCAGCTTTCGTCTTGGTGATCAGCAATGCCTGCCCCTCATTTTCAGCCGCAGCTTTCAGGTTATTAGACGCCACTACCTGCGCCATAGATTTCATAATCGCATCATCAAAAGTGATATCATTCATCTGCAGATCCTGCAGGTGATATCCCCATCCTTCCAGTGTCAGGTCAATCTGTTCTTTCACATGTTCTGTGATATCACGACGCAATCCCAATACCTCTGATTGCCTTTTAGTAGCCACAAATCCGCGGATAGAACCCTCAATGGTACGTACCAGCGCCTGCATAAAACTACGCTCGTCCAGGAACTTAAAAGCCACATTTTTGATGGTATTTTCCTCCTGATTCCATACGGAATACAGCAACATAGCTTTGAAGTAAACATTTGCCTGGTCAACAGTAATGGCCTGGAATTCCAGCTCTACCGAGCGATTCTGAATGGAAACACGTTTGAATACTTTTTCAACAAGGGGCACTTTGAAATTAAGTCCGGGGAACAAAATACGGTTATACTTTCCAAAGATCGTGGTCACCCCAATAGTACCTTGCTGTATGGTCACAAAACTTGAGAATACCACCAACAGGGCTAAAACAATTAAAATAATAGCGATTGTACCCATATATAGGAGATTTAGCAGTAAATATATAATAAAAGTCGACAATATGCTCATTGCCGACATACAAATACGCGCATACCGATGCCAGAGGCATCAGTGTGCGCGATGCTATTAATTTGGGAAATAATACGAGCTGAAAGATTAGAAAGGCATGCTGTGGGTTATCTTGATTGTGTGTCACATCAAAAACAGCGACAAACAATGGATGAAAGCCGAGCTAAATTACAACGAATGAAAGGGTAATAGCTTCAGGTTAAATCCTTTGTTTCTTTCTGAAATAAATATAGACGTCGTCTAGTTCTATCTGCTTAAGCTGGTACGCCAGCAATGTCTTTAGATCGTCAGTTTCATTTTTGATCTTTTTATATTGATCTTTCAATGACTCATAGCGGGCAACTATCTCTTCTGCAGTTGCAGAACCGTCCAGCTGCAAAACTTTTAATGCGCTTTCCTCGGTGATCATAGCAATAGGGGTATTACTAACTATCTTTTTCCTTTTTTAAAAAATGTCTTTCCTAACGTATCAAACTCTCCTTTGGTTAATAGGTTACTAAATTAATGGAGTTTGATTGTTATGCAAATACCCAAGGTTGGGTATTTTTTGCAAAACAAGCGCAGGCAAATTGCAGGAAATTTACTTAAATTACTGATACCCAACCTTTCTTGCCAGGGCTACTAATTCAGTAGTATTCCTAACTTTAAGTTTTAACCGGATATTTTTCCGGTGGGTTTCAACCGTATGTCGGCTCAGGTTGAGGGTGTCGGCTATTTCTTTATTGTTCAGGCCCCCGACGGCCAGTTTGAGGATTTCCTTTTCTCTTGCTGTGAGTTTGGCCAGCAGATCGTCGTTATGCCTGCGTAGCACCTCTCTCATCGCTTCGGCCAGCTGATCGTTTGTATCCATTGCCAGTGTCAGATCCAGAAAGGCGCAAATCACATCTTTTACCTTGCCATTTTCATCCCTTGTAAATGGCATCGCCAATCCTACCAGCCAGCACCAGTGCTCCGTATCCCGTTTACGAAATCGTAACACTCCGCCAAATACACTTTTGTTTTCCTGAAATGATTGCTGGGCAATAACCGCCAGATCAAAGTCCTCCGGGTGCATGATCGCTTTGAAAAAATCAAGCCCCATCCCACTCATCTCTTCCAGTGTATAACCCGTCACATCTTCCATATAGCGGTTACACCAGTTGACAGTCTTAATATCATTCTGATGAGTGTATAACATAGCGGGTACATGGTCCAATAAGGTTTCGAGCCACTTGATCCGTGTCTTCAATAGTTCATTTTCCTTTTGTAAGGCGTTGAGGGAGTAATTTTGGCCCATGTCCGAGTCTGTCAACATACTTTTAGTTTTATACGAACAACAGTAACCTCTACGTGTAAACGTAACCGGAATGCCGTACTAAAGTTGTTATAACACTTAACGTAAATATAAAATAAAAAAGCATATATCCAACCCTTTTGGTACGTGAATTGGGCAGTAATACCTATGTTTTGTTGATAACTACAGCGGAAGGAGTTAACGACCGCTTCCATCAGGGTGCCCAATTCGCCTGTGCCTTTTGATATTTACCATATTAGGCAGTAAATTTGGTACCAATTGATACACTCTTATTTTTTAACGCAATAAAAAAACATAAGTTATGGCATTTACACTTCCGAGCTTACCGTACGCTACCGACGCCCTGGAACCAAATATTGATAAGCAGACAATGGAAATTCACCATGGTAAGCACCATCAGGCATATGTTGATAACCTGAACAAAGCAATTGCCGGTACTGAAAATGAAAATAAATCCCTGGAAGAACTGGTTGCTATCGCTGGTACACTGAGCCCAGCGATCAGAAACAATGGCGGTGGTCACTGGAACCACAGCTTCTTCTGGACTATTCTTGGTCCTAATGCAGGTGGTGAGCCTACTGGCAAACTGGCTGATGCGATCAAGAGCACTTTCGGTTCTTTCGAAGAATTCAAAGAAAAATTCAATGCTGCCGGTACTACCCGCTTTGGTTCTGGTTGGGCCTGGTTGCTGATAAATGGTGGCAAACTGGAGATTTCTTCTACACCTAACCAGGATAATCCCCTGATGGATGTAGCTGAAGTAAAAGGTACACCAATCTTAGGTGTGGATGTATGGGAACATGCTTACTACCTGAAATATCAGAACCGTCGTCCTGATTATCTGAAGGCGTTCTGGAATGTTGTAAACTGGGATGCAGTTAGCAAACGTTACGAAGCTGCGCTTTAATTTTGAAATTTTAATATTTTGAAATTTTGAAATAGTCAAAAAAGAATGGCCACTGCGAAGCAATGGCCATTCTTTTTTGAGATTCTATCGTTATCGTAGGCGGCTTCGCAACCTACGATAACGATAAACGGCTATTATAGAAGGCAGCGAAGCAGCCTTCTATAATAGCCGTTTTATTTTAATATTCTTAAACCAGATCTCACTTCCGTGATCCTGCAAATCGATAAATCCATTTTTCGTAGCACCATACCCTTTAGCGTCCTTCCACTTTCCTTTCTCCTTTTCTGCTTTCCACTCCTTTGACCCGATTACATAATCTGCTGTCTTCTGCCCATTCAGCCAATGCTCCACATGACCATGATACACCACAATCCGGGCATGGTTCCACACACCTGCCGGCCGCGTTGCATTCACCAATGGCGCACTCATCGCATAATTACACCCCGTTAGTTGCCAGTCTTCCAACTTCTCAGGAAAGTTGTTCGCATCGATCAGCTGATATTCTGGTCCGCTCATAAAAGGAGCCGGATATTCTTCTGATGCTAAATAGATGATACCACTATTACCCTGCGGTGCAATCTTCCATTCCAAAAACAATTCAAAGTTTTCATATGTACTGTCAGAAGTCAGATCTGCACGGTTCGCTTTGAAATCCTTATCTCCCCTGCAATGCAACATACCGCTATCTGCGGACCATGCACCTCCTGTCTTGTGCTGGTAAAGATGCCAGCCACTCAGATCTTTTCCATTGAACATTAACTGCCATCCTTCTACCCGTTCTGTTTCACTCAGTATATTCATTGCCGTTGTATCAAAATATTCAGTCGTGGTATCTTTTCTGATCACAGTTACTGAATCATGTTTGCTGCTGCTATTGGTATTATTACATGCCAGCAGAATGATGATAATGAAAGGTAGGATGAGTTTCTTCATAAAATGAAAGCTATATGGCATAAAGAAAAATCGCTTTTGCTAAAGACAAAAGCGATTAAATTATCAATGCAGCAATTGCTGATACCGCTGGGAATCATGCAGCACTTTCACCGCCTCAGTCACTTCATTATCCGTTACCAGTGACTGTGCGATCCTACCCTTCTGCATATAATAGCGGTTAGAGATCTCTTCTTCCAGCAGGTGTTTGATCTCTGTTTTATTCTTCAGCAGATCCTGCTTTTTGTCGTGCTTCATCTTAGCCTGCAGGGCGTCGAATTCCTTAGACACGGCATCGTAATATTTCTCTTTACGGGCAGTAGCCTGGAAGTTTTCCAGTGCTTCTTCCGAACGGGTTTTATAACTATAATTCCTGCCATCCAGGTAATGCATAAAGTCGGTAAAGTCATCTTCATTCAGGGTGAAGGTACCTGCTGCTGCAATCTTAGGATGTGAATAGTAATACTGTGTAGCATAGTCAAAGATGTACTGTCTGCGCAGCAGGGTCACTGTTACCTGGCTGAGCAGCGTTGGATCTACTGCATCATCAGGCTCTATTCCTCCACCATCACGTACCTTACGGCCATCAGCGGTATTGAATGATTTACGCAGGCTGTCCGGCACAGATTCAACTTCTCCATCATCATTACGGTGGGAGTAGTCAATCGCCTGAATACAGCGGCCACTGGGTGTATAATATTTGGCAGTTGTAACTTTCAGTTTTGCATTGTAGGGCAGCGGGCGGGTAGTTTGTACCAACCCTTTACCAAAAGAGCGCTGACCGATGATCACTCCACGATCCAGATCCTGCATAGCACCTGCTACGATTTCTGAAGCGGAAGCAGAGGAGCGGTTTGTCAAAACAGCCAGTGGGATCCTGGCGTCGATTGCGTTGCCTTCTGTTTTATAGTCGCGGTCCCAGTTCTTTACCTTTCCTTTTGTGCTTACAATCACCTTGTTCTTATCTACAAAGATGTTCGCCACGAGTACAGCTTCGTCCAGCAAGCCACCGGGGTTACCACGCAGGTCCAGGATCACGCCTTTCAGTGTCGGATGGTCCTTTTTCAGCAGGGTAAAGGCGTCGGATACGGCATCGCCGCTATTTTCAGTAAACTGTGTCATGCGGATATACCCTATATCATTACCTACTATACCTGAATAGCTTACAGGCTTTACATTGATCTCTTCGCGGGTGATGATCTTGGCCGTTTCTACGCCTGTGGAAGGGTTTTTAATCACCATTTTCAGGGTAGTGCCGGGTACGCCTTTCAGCATATGGCTGATGTCGTCCTGGTCCATATCCTGGGTAGATTTTCCATCCAGGGACAGGATCAGGTCACCGGTTTTCACACCGGCTTTGTCCATCGGACTGCCTTCGTAGATATCAGTCACTACGGTGCGAATGCTGTCGGTGATGACTGAGATACCTACACCACCGTATTTACCGGTGGCCATGAATTTAAGTTCATCCAGGTTTTCTTCAGGAATGAAGTCTGTATATGGATCGGTTTCTTCCAGGATGGCGTCTATACCTTTATGCATCAGTTTTTCCGGGGGCAGGTCGTCTACATAATAGGTATTCAGCTCCCGGTAGAAAGCTGCGAAGATGTCCAGATTCTTAGCGATCTCAAAGTATTTGTCTTTATCACTGTAAGCTTTGATACCGGTAGCACCTATGATAAGCAATACCAATATCACTACAATCCTCCTCTTTCTTTGAAAAAATGCACGCATAGGTAAAAGTTAATGTGAGCTAATTTATAAGCAATTGTAAGCTACAAGTTCTTTACGTATTTGAAAAGTTAAAATACGTGATAGCCAGACGATTGCCCGGCGGCTATATGGATTATACGCAGGGGACATTTTCCTGTTATGACCTGCATACAATGCTCAGGTTTATAAACGGTGCTGCCACACCTGCCGTTCAGGGTACCGGATCATGGCCGTGTCCACCCCATGGATGGCAGGACAAGATCCTTTTTACGGTAAGGTAACCGCCTTTTATAAGGCCGTGTTTTTTCAGAGCTTCTACGCCATATTGTGAGCAGGTGGGTGTATACCTGCACTTATTGCCCAGCAGCGGTGAAATGCCCCATTGGTAAATCCTGATTACCCAAATAAACGGATAAGTCAACAAGCTGAAGATCTTCATGATACAGCCAGCGCTTCCTTCGCCAGTTTCTTTAAAATTAGGGAAATTTTGTGTTGGAGGGTAGTAAAGGGAGCTATTTTCTTATCTGTATAGATGAAGAATACGGCCAGCTGACCGTTGGGCTGTTGTGCCCGTAGCTGTTCATACAGTTCACCTTTTTGCAGGCGATAGGCTTCCCGGGTCAGGCGTTTTACTCTGTTACGGTCCACAGCATGCGGAAAACGTTTTGTAGAGACGGTAAAACCGGCCTGAACGGGGTATGGGGCAATGGGAGTATCTACCGGCATATATACTACGCGGTATGGAAAAACAGAAAACGCTTTTCCTTCCCGAAAAAGCGTTTCAATGATTTTTCTGCTTTTTAACCTTTCTTCTTTTGTAAAAGAATAAGTTTTTATGGCAAGTCCGATTTATCTATCAAAAGCAATAACATTCTGTTCGATCAGGAACCAGCCTTAAAAGCTGCAGTTATGCCCAAAGGCTTATGCAGTTAAAGCTGATATTATTTCAGCTTACGCTCGTCAGAAACAGTTAATTTCTTACGTCCTTTAGCTCTGCGGGAAGCTAATACTTTACGGCCGTTAGCAGTTTCCATTCTCTTTCTAAAACCATGAACGCTCTTTCTGCGTCTGTTATGCGGTTGAAAAGTACGTTTCATTTTAATATTTTGTTTTTACCTGTACTATACTAAACACTTTCCCGTTTTGCGGAACCCGTGTTTTTAAAACGGAAGGCAAAGGTAAAGAATTTTATGAGATAATAAAGGATTTTTAAAAAAATACCCCGGGAACTGGTCCCGGGGCTATTATAATTAGTTCTAAGTGTCAGATTATTTGATACCCAGCTTAGTTTTTACAGCTGCAGACAGGTCATCACCAGCTGGAGCTACCAGCAGAATGCTCTGAGAGTTGTCGATTACATAACCGTAACCTTTTTCTTTCGCTGTGTCTTCAATTGCTTTACGAGCCTTGTCATAGATTGGTTTCAGCAGTTCCTGACGTTTAGCTTCGATTTTGTTCTGAGCTGCATCCTGGTAGTCCTGGATGTTTTTCTGAGCAGTCTGGAGTTCTTTACCTTTGATTTCTTTAACGTTGTCGCTCATTTTATCTACACCGTCATTAAACTCTTTCATCTTCTTCTGATAATCATCAATCAGTCCTTTACCATCCTTATCCAGTTCTTCTGCATAAGCTTGCAGTGATTTCATTGCCGTCTGGGCTTCCGGCATTGCCTCAATCAGGGCCTGTGCATTAATGTGAGCCACTTTGGACTGTGCCATTGTCTTCACGCTGAACAATCCGGATACTGCCACGAAAGCAATAATTACATACTTCTTCATGATGTTGTCTGTGTTTAAAAAAATTTTGAATACTAAACTAAGGTTAAAAATTGGTACAAAAGGTTAATAATTCCTAAATCACCTTTCTGTTGGATGTCTTGTTACTGCTTCTTTACACCAAGGGTATTTAGAATGTCATCACTTTTATCCAACTTAGGATCAGAGAAAATCACGGTTACACCTCCGGCCTTATCCAGCACAAAGTCGTACATGCGCTGGGCGGCTAGTTTTTGTACGGCATTATAAATTCTGTCCTGTATAGGTTTTACCAGTTCCTCTCTCTTTTTGAATAGGTCCCCTTCGTAACCAAAACGTTTCTTCTGCAAATCCTTTGCCTCTTTTTCTCTCGCTACAATCTCTTCCTCACGCTTGTGCTTTAGTTCGTCTGTAAGCATCACCTGCTCTGCCTGATAAGATTTGTACATCTTATCTACTTCCAGGAATTTAGCGTCGATCTCCTTTTGCCATTGCTCAGCCACAGCATCCAGCTTACTCTGAGCTTCTTTATATTCAGGGATATTGTCCAGAATATATTTGGTATCGATCACGCAATAGCGCTGTGCACTTGCCATCAGGGCAGTTCCCAGCACCAGGGCGATCATGAGGCTTAGTTTCTTCATAGTGTTTATTGATTTAAACTATAGGCACCCCCGGGATTTCGGATTTGCAATATATAATTTAAAATTTATTCAAACGTCACACCTAACCCTGATAGTATGAAAGCCCTCCGTCAGGAGAGCTCCATTCTGCCAGTTCCCCCATTATTCTGGTTCGAAGCCCAGCATGAAGGTGAACTTGGTCGCATCTTTCAGACCATTGCCGGATGTGATACGGTCAAAGCCGACACCGTAGTCAAATCCAAGCAGACCAAACATAGGCAGGTAGAAACGCATGCCAAGACCTGCTGAACGGCGGAGTTTGAATGGATTGTATTCCTGTACATCCCTGTAACCGTTGGCTGCTTCCAGGAATGCCAGACCAAAGATCGTAGAACTTGGGTTCAGGCTGAAAGGATAACGCAACTCCATGATATACTTGTTGAAGATCGTGAACCCTTCGTAGCCAGAAGGCTGGCTGCTTTCGGAATTGCTTCTTGGATCTGATGAATAGTATACGGGATAACCTCTCTGGGATACGATATCACGGTCATAGATCGCAAAGTTACTCAGACCATCACCTCCCAACTCGAAGCGACCGAATGGAGACAGGGTCGTTCTGTTGTTATAACGGCTGATATAACCAAATTTAGCAGCAATCTTCATTACGAACATCTTGTTGTCGCTACCCATTGGCTTGCTCAATGGAACGTACCACTCAGCATTGAATCGGTATTTCTGATATTCGATAAAGCTGAACTGATCTTTGATGGACTGCAGTTTAAAATCCTTATCCGGGCTGAACATGGAGTAAGGAGGTGTAAACTGACCGCTAAACATAAAGTTGGAACCGGATCTTGGGAAGATCTGCTGGTCAACTGATGAACGGGCCAAAGTCAGTTTCAGGTTGATATTGTTAGAGATACCGTTGGAGTACCCTGCGATATTAAAGTAGTTATAGTTCTTCAGGCTATAGCGCTGATAGTTCACCGCGTAGATAAGGGTGAAATAGTCATCAGGCCATTTCAGCTGCTTACCGAGGGAGATAGAAGCACCCATTACCTTGAAGTAAGCATTGTTTGACAGGGTAGAACCATATATATAAGAAGAATATGCGTTCGGGTTCTGGTAGCTATTATAGAAGCTTACTGAGAACTGGTTTCTCTTTTTACCGCCCAGCCATGGCTCAGTGAAAGAGAAGTTGTAAGAACGATATGCTTTACCGTTTGAGGAGACACGAACAGATAATTTCTGACCGTCTCCGCTTGGTAATGGATCCCATGTTTGTTTGTTGAAGATATTGCGCAGGGAGAAGTTATTGAAGGTCACACCCAATGTACCGGTCAGACCAATATAACCACCCCAACCTGCTGACAGTTCCAGCTGATCGTTTGCTTTTTCTTCTACTGTATAATCAATGTCCACAGTTCCGTCCTGAATGTTAGGCACCGGGTTCATACCAATCTTTTCAGGGTTGAAGAAACCAAGATTCGCAATTTCACGGTTAGAACGAATCAGGTCGGTACGGCTGAATTTCTCACCAGGCAGTGTACGCAGCTCACGACGGATCACATGTTCGTTGGTTTTTTCATTACCTGCAATACGTACTTCCTTGATCGTAGCCTGAGGACCTTCGGAGATCCTGATTTCGTAGTCGATGGTATCACCATGAATACCTACTTCTACCGGATCAGCGTGGAAGAACAGGTAACCGTAGTCCATGTACAGACCACCTACGTCACCACCTTCGGAAGACAGCAGGCGTTTCTGCAGCATTTCCTGGTTGTACGTGTCACCTTCTTTGATACCCAATACTTTTGCCAGCAGAGAGTCAGTATAGCGGGTATTCCCTTTCCAGGTGATTTTACCGAAGTAGTACTTCTTACCTTCCATCACTTCCATGCTCACATTCACACCACCGTTCAGGGATTTGTAAGTTGTATCCCTCAGCAGCACCGCATCGCGGTAACCCTGGGTGTTATAGAAAGAGATCACTTTCTCTTTATCTTCAGTGTACTTGTTTTCGTTGAACTTAGCAGAGGAGAACAGCTTGAAGCGGAAATAAGGATCCAGTTCTTCCAGTGTACGGGAAGGCTGGAGGTATCCGAAGGTAGACCAGTAGTCGCCACGGTTATCAGCCGAATCAGGCCATACTGGCTCATAATCCGGATAGATGGTGAGGCGGCTCCTTTCTTTGGTACCCTTCATTTTCTTTTTCAGTTTCGAATCTGAAATGTTCTGGTTCCCAACGATGTATATGTTGTCGACCTTGGCTTTATTACCTTTTGCTACGATAAACTGTACGTTGGTAGCATTGGATTGTGAGCTATCGGTTTGTTCATTGACAGATACTTCGGCGTTGCGGAAACCTTTTTCACTATAGTATTTCCTGATGATGCCTACAGCATTTTGTTCCATGCTTTCGGTTACCACCTGGCCTTTACGCATGCCGGTTTTCTTGATGATTTCTTCCTGTTCGGATTTTTTAACTCCTTTGAAGAGAAACTTGTTCAGACGTGGTCGTTCCTGCAGTTCAATTTCCAGCCAGATCTGACCATCTTGAATTTTGTTTACATAAATAGCGACGTTGGCAAACAGTCTTTGTCCCCACAGGGCCTGGATTGCTTTCGCAAACTGGTCGCCGCCGGGGTAAACGACTTTGTCACCTACGTTCAATCCGGAGAGGGAGATCAGCAGGGACTTATCAAGATACTGGGTTCCTGACACCACGATGTCAGCTATCTCGTATTGCTGAGGTTGTGAATTTCCCAATGGTAAGTTCAATCCCACTGGTTGTTCTGCTGCAGGGATGGTATCTCTCTCCTGGGCGGATACACGAATGCCGGCACTGCAACATAATACTATGGCCAGTAGGCTCTTAGGAAATAATTTGTTCATTCTGCTGTATTTGATCGCTTGTTTTGCCAAAGCGTCGTTCTCTGTTCTGAAAGTTTAAGATAGCTTCGTAAAGATGTTCTTTGCGGAAGTCAGGCCAACGGGTGTCTGTAAAATACAGTTCCGCGTAGGCCAGCTGATAAAGCAGGAAGTTACTGATTCTGCATTCTCCGCTGGTCCGGATCATTAGTTCCGGATCGGGCAGGTCGGCAGTACAGAGGTACTGCTGCCACTTGTCAGGAGTGATGGCCTCGGGTTCGAGTTTTCCATCTTTTACATCCTGCGCAATTTTTTTGGCAGCATTTAGGATTTCCCAACGGGCACTATAACTGAGGGCCATTATCAGGTTGAGTCCTGTACATTGACTGGTAAGGCTTATGGCCTCCTCCATCTCCATTTTACAGTTTCCGGGCAACATGTTCATGTCTCCGATTACATGTAACCGGATGTTATTTTTGATGAGCGTGCTCACTTCACTACGGATCGTATTGACCAATAGCTCCATGATCCCGTTTACTTCATAAACGGGTCGGTCCCAATTCTCGGTAGAAAAGGCATAAAGGGTAAGGTAACCAATTCCCAGTTCGGCGCAGGCTTCGGCAATATTACGCACACTTTCCACTCCCTCATAATGGCCAAACAACCTGTCCTGACCGCGCTCCTTAGCCCAACGGCCATTACCGTCCATAATGACAGCAATATGTCGTGGCAACCGTTGTAAGTCTAATTTGTCCTTCAAACTCATGAGTATCTCCGGCGTATTATATATATCGATACAGATTTTATTAAGGTGTGCAAAGATACAAAAATAGATATATGCCTTTCCCGGCAAAGGGGGGGGTGGGGTTTTAACGGATTTTTAACAGCGAAATCCTTTGCTGTTGGCTGTTTGACTCGAAAAAACGCTTATTGAAAGTAGAAGTAATAGGCCAAATGGCCAGAAAGGACTACAGATAGACAAACTTTGCCTGCGAAATCAGAATTTACATCTATAAGACGTAAACAGGATGCTAATAGTCAGTTCAGCGGTAACGAACTGATCTTTGTCACGGCTGTTACCACGCTGCCTGCCAGCTATCCCAATTCTGTCTCCGGTGGCGTAACTACGGTCCTGAAGGAGGTACGCCGGGGTGGAATTACCGTTGGCATCTGCAGGGAATAAAGCGGTACCTGCGTAGGTGGTGCTCACATCATCCAGGTAGTCGGTGTTGGTAAAGCGGTATAATACTTCCAACCCAAGGTTCACCTTTTTCGACAGGTTGTATTTAAAACCACCTCCCAGCAACCAGGCGCTAGATACGAGGCTATATGGTTTCCTGTCAGGGTACATGGCGCTCCCCTGCCCTTCTGTACGGAGTGGCTGGAGGTAGTACTTCCTGTTATTCAGGAAAGCGTATGGATTGAAGTAGAATAAAGAGGCTCCTCCCGTGAAGTATGGCGTAAAGCGGTAATAGCTGGACCCAGGTTCAAAACGGAAGAAGTTAAAATCGCCCTGCACACCCAGTTCGAATACATTGGTATTGAAACTGAGGTTACGGCGTTTTTGAAAATCGTTGTTGTTATAAGTATCCGAATAACCCAGCATCATATAACGACCGTGGAAGCGTACGCCTACGTAGTCATTCATGTACTTGCGGTAAAAGATACCGATAGCAGGTTTGGGGGCGTTGAGACGTCCATTGGTATTGAGATCCCCAAAATAATGGGCAGCTCCTATGGAAAAGCCCAGTTCACCGGTATAAGACAGCTCGTTCTGCGCAAAAGCAGGCGTCAGGAATAGGGATCCTACTGCTATAAGGGTGGACGTGATGATACGTTTGTAAAAAAAAGGTTTGCCCATAAATCGGTTTGCTTAAACGCGATAATTCCTTTAAACGCGATTATCCTGCTTTTGGTATTATAACAAGTGAACAAATGTAATAAAAAATCCTAATGTGGTAGTTTGCAAATATGTAGCCGGATTACTACAGTAAGCAGTTGTTGCTCCCGATTTTTTTGATTTTACCGTATGCAAAATCAAAAAAATCGACTTTCCGAAGGGAATGGGAAGGTTACCTTTAGCAACCTCCCCATTCCCTTCAACTATTTTAAGGTATTTCTTGCATCAATGCCCCAAAGTAACTTATGTCTTAACGTATGTAAGAAATTACTATCATCCAGCCTCAGCAGGCTCAACTTAAACGACTCTTTCTTTATAGCCAGCTGTACCGTATTATCAATCGTCTCCATTCTCGAATCAAGGGTACAAAGGAACTGATCACTCCTCCCCTCCACTTCAAAACTGATCACATTATCATCCGGTACTATAATCGGCCTCACATTCAGGTTATGCGGCGCCACCGGCGTAATCACAAAACTCCCTGCCTCCGGAAACACTACTGGCCCACCACAACTAAGTGAATACCCTGTAGATCCTGTAGGCGTAGCTACTATCAACCCATCTGCCCAATAAGTATTCAAAAACTCACCGTTCAGGTAAGTATGGATTTTCACCATTGCAGACGTATCTTTCTTATGTATAGTAAAGTCATTCAGGCCATAAGGCACCTCTCCAAACAGAGAAGGTACATTACTATCCAGATGTATCAGCGTTCTCTTATCCACCACATATGTACGTTGCTTTAACGCCTGAACTGCTGCATAAATCGCATCCTTCCCTATACTCGCCAAAAAACCTAACCTTCCAAAATTGATTCCCAGCACCGGAATATTCTTATCCCGTACATAACAAACCGTATCCAGCAGGGTACCATCCCCACCGAGGCTCACAAGAATATCCGCCCTGCCATGCAGATCTGCTGCACAGGCAAAAGTCGCTGGCTCTTTTGTATAAGTGATATGTGGCTGTAAGCCCTTAAAGAAAGCTTCGTAAATGATCACATCAATCTCCTCTCTTGCCAGCTCATTCAGCAACAACTGGATGATAGGCAGGTCTTCTCTTACAAATCCACGGCTATATATTGCAATCTGCATAACTAATCTGGAGGACGATTACATGCTGATATAATTCATCAGCAAATCGTAATTTTTTCGGAGCATATCTTCCTCCTGCTCTTCGGTGATTGTGTATTTAATAGTGTAGTTGAACCGCTCAAACGTAGCCACCAGCCCCTGTAGCTCCTGACGGTTGGTCTTTAGCAGTACTTCCAGTCTGCCAGTAGCCGGACTGGTAATGGTATTCACACTGAGCAATGTGATATCATTCGATTCTGCTATTCTCGCGATCTCACTAAGGCTGTAATCGCGGGGGTCAATATCCAGTGCAATGATACCTCCCGGTTCCTTTACACCGTTGTACTGTGCCAGTACCGCCAGTAGATTATCTTTCGTAAGTACGCCAAGGTACTCATTTTCCCGGCTGATGACAGGTAGTACAGACAATTTCAGGTCATAAAAGACCTTTAGCGCCTCATAAAAGTGGGCACTCTCCAATACGCCGGGCTTCGGACCATTATATTCCATATTCTCGAGTGATACCTCAGTATCTTCCAGATCAAGGATATCATCTTCTTCCACCAGCGCCAGGTACTTATTTTCCAATACCAGGGGCAGTTGGGAAAGATGGTATTCATTCATCAGACGCAACGCTCTGGACCCTGGGTCAAGAGGATGGAGGATTGGTATAACTGTCGATATGAGATCACGTGCCAGCATTATTAATTGCGCTATTGTGATACAATAATAGGAAAAGAATCGCTAACGTCCTCGTACCGGACGAGGGGATTTATGAATAAAGCATGCAGCTATGCTTATATACGTAACGCTAAATGCGCGTGGTTTGTTACATACAGCGCGATGGGATGGTAGTGGATGAGTGATAAAAAAAATGAAGCTGATCCTGTTGAATCAGCTTCAATATAATGATGTGAGTAGTAGGTTTTATTTACTTCCCAGTTTTTGCAGAAAAGGATGCAGGATCTGATTGAATTCATCCGGCTGCTCCATCATAGGGGCATGACCGCATTTATCAACGAAGTGCAGTTCTGAGTTAGGAATGAGTTTGTGGAACTCCTCACCTACCATTGGCGGAGTCACGGTATCGTTCAATCCCCATACCAGCAAGGTTGGGAGCTTGATTTCACGAAGTTCTTCACCCAGGTTATGGCGTATAGCCGACTTAGCCAGCGTGATGATCTTGATCACCTTAAGACGGTTGGTCGTAATGTCAAATACTTCGTCCACCAGCTCTTTGGTAGCCATTGCAGGATCGTAGAAGGTAAGTTCTGTTTTCTTGCGGATATATTCGTAGTCTCCTCTTTTAGGATAAGTTTCGCCCATCCCGTTTTCAAACAGACCGGAACTACCAGTCAGTGTGAGGGATTTGATCGGAGCTTCAGGATGTTTCAGCAGGTATACCAACCCAACGTGTCCACCCAGGGAGTTACCCAGCAGGTGTACATTGGAATACTCCATCGTTTCAATAAACTTATGAACGTACTTGGCCAGGCCAGCTACAGATGTATCCAGAATATTCAGATCAAACAAAGGCAAAAGCGGTACCACTACTTTGTTGTAGTGGCGGAAGTATTCGATCAGCCCACCAAAATTACTCAGTGCACCAAATAGCCCGTGCAATAATACCAGCGGTTCACCCTCCCCTTCTTCAACAAACTTAAACTTTCCCTGTGTTTTGATTTCGTAATCCATTGCCAAAGCTTGAAAGTCAATTTTGCGCTAAAATAATTCTTTTTATTAATTCAAATAATCTTTGAAGCGAGGGATATAGATCATTTAACCTATGTCCATGACCCTCTATTGTTTGCTCTGTATCTCCCTGGCTGCATTGTCAAAAAATGATTGCAGACTGGCAAACATATCCTTAAAGATGGGTATTAGTTTGCCAACGCCATTCATGACCGCCGGCCCGAGATGCTCAATGTACGGATATACAACAGATTGTATTTTGATTTCCGGGCTTAACCAATATAACTGATTGGCTATCCATAAAAGGACACTGTAGACCATGATAAAGATAGCACTATATAGTAAAATCCCGCCTAATTTGTTTAGCCAGCCCATCATAGCCACTTCTACCAGCTTTTGCAGCAGAGTGGCCCCAAGACGGACTAAAAATATCACTCCCAGGAACAGGGCGATGAAGCAAATGACTGGTAACCAACGTGTATGCATATCCCAATGTGATTGGGCGTACAATACGGCCACGGTGGTCAACTTCAATGCTGCTGCAAGCCCCAATGTGACTGCTATAAATGAGAATACCGCTATGATCAGACCACGGCTATATCCCTTATAAATAGCAATTACAAGGATGATGGCGAATACAATGTCTATACCCATATATTTCTATAGGAAGATAGGAGATCGGGGAAAAAGAATTAAAAGTCCCCAGTTATTTTGCCAATAACTCTTTTACTAATGCGGAAATGGCTTTGCCATCAGCTTTACCAGCTAACTGCTTGGTAGCCACGCCCATTACCTTACCCATATCAGCAGGAGAACTCGCCCCTGTCTCGGTGATAATAGCCTGAATAGTTGCTTTCAGTTCAGCTTCGTCCATCTGCTTTGGCAGGTACTTCTCGATCACAACCAGTTCTTCCTCTTCCTTTGCGGCGAGGTCTTCCCTGTTTTGCTGACGGAATATATCCAGCGAATCTTTTCTTTGTTTGGCTAACTTCTGTAACAGCTTTGTTTCGTCTGTTTCGCTCAGCTCTCCGCTAAAGCCCTCTGCAGTCTTGGCATGCAGGATAGCGGCCTTAATAGCACGCAGCGCACGCAAATCTGCTTCTGCTTTCGCAAGCATAGCTGTCTTGATAGCTGCGTTAATGTTTAGTTCCAGAGACATATATGGTTGTTTTGAAAACTTGGATTATTACTGTTCTGCCTTTTGCTTTTCTTCGAACTTCTTGTAGAATTCACGGGCAAAAGTTCTCAGTTCGTCTGCCTGATCCTTGTAAGGAGTAGCACGCTGATAAGTATCTGCCATGGTCATCATCGTCTGAAAGAAGAAATCAGCCATTTCATCCACCATCATCTGCTTTGTCCACAAGTCTATACGCAGCGCGGTCTTGTCAGCCCCATCCCAGAAAGCAATCATCATCGCCTTCGCCTGCTGGAAACGGTCTGCCTGAGTGCTATCTGTCGCCCTCCATTCAATCTTCTCAGGTATCCTGTCATTGTCCAGTTCAACCTGGATTTGTATGGTAGATGTCTTTGCCATAAAAAAATAGTTCCGATATTTTAAAAACGCAAATTTACTAATAACCTGCGAATGTGCTGATGTCCAGATTTATGATACTTATTTTATTATTTTAATATCAGGGAAGCCGCTTCTATCCAGCTTCCGGGCAGGGGCACCTGCTTGCCGCGTTCCAGCATCCTGCTGCGCAACACCTCGTCTTTGTATAATACAGACATTTTTTCTGCCAGATCGTCCAGGCTATCAGGGTCTGTATACAGCACACCTTCGGCTCCTGCCACCCTGGCCGCAGCTCCTTCTATGGCCACCACAGGTACTTCGCTCCTGAGGGCTGCATAAATAGGTAACGCCAGGCCCTCGAACCGACTGGTATATACCAGGGTATAAGCGCCGGCTACTATGCGGGACAAGGTCTCCTGATCGGCATCTTTGAGCCAGATGACGTCGTTTCTGAACTTGTAGGTGGCCATATTTTCGATGATTTCTGCACCGGCATTGGTGGGAGCGCCGGCGAGGATCAGTTTCATATTGGAACGTAAACGGCGTTTCAGCGCGGAAAATGCCTTCAGCAAAGGAAGGATATTATTCCGGGGATGCATACTGCCTACTGCTACAAAATACTCCACCCCATCTGAAAATGCCTTTTTAATCTGCTCTCTTTCCTCCCATTCCACAGGGCGATAGCTGCTATCCATACCCGGAGGCAGTAAAACCAGCTTTTCTGCTACAGAAGGGGCATAAGTTAATAAATCTTCCTGTACTACGGGAGAAACTACAAGTACTTTCTGTGCCGCCTGTATATATTTCACGGTATTTCTGCGCAGATATCGCTGCAGATCCTTAGACATACCTGTTACACCATGCAGAAAACCCGTATCTGTAACTAATAAGCGGGCAGGTATCTTGCTGCGCAGGGGCAATTGACCATCTATACCCAGGTAAAGGTCCAGCTGCTGCTTTTTGATAGCTGCCGGAAGCTGCCATTCTCTCCACCAGTACAGTTGAAATGCCTTGCGGCCTTTGAGAGGCACTTCCACAAGTTGCACATTATCAGTGAATTCGCTCAGAGATAAACCCGGACCGTCTACGAAGAAGATAAACTGGTGCTCCGGGTGCAAACGGCATAATTCCTTTAAAAGTGCTGTGCTGATATTTCCTGTATCTGCCGGCCTATCTCCAGCCAGGCCGGCGGCATTCACTCCTATACGCATAGTTAAGCTGCTTGTTCTGATGGGTGCAAAGCTACAGCTTTTGTAATAAGCAGGGTAGAAGTAGGGTAGAGATCCGTCATAACGCCGTTACAAATACGTCACTATAAGGGCACCAAAAGGGCACTTCAATATCCCAGGGATAATGAGGTGCCCTTTTGGTGATCTATTGGTGACCTTATAGTGATCTATTGGAAACGAAGTTGTACCATAGCTATAGTATAGCTACATTATGACTATGGCTATGCTTTCGCCAAACTATTCAGACTTATTAGTAATCCAGAAGGTCTTGGAAATTGTATTGTCGGGATTATCGACTGAAGTAATCACCACCGTCACCAGTACGGTGCGTAATGGCTCTAATCCGATCAGTGTGATCTCAATGGCGCCACTGGAACTCGGTGCTACTGCATTCTGCGGAATGTTGATACCACCCGGGTCAGTTACGGCTGTGACTGTAATGGTCACCCCACTGGCTGGCAATTTGGAAGTAACCTGTGCCTGAAAAGTATAGGTTGTACCGGCTGCTGCGGTATAAGAAGCCTCTGTTACATTTGCGAGAGTCACCTTCAGTCCTTCTTCAGCAGGCTTCACCGTAGTGGTGCCGTCTTTCTTTTTACAGGAAGAAAAGGTCAGTGCAAACAGGGCCAGAATAGGTAAAAGATATGATTTCAAAGGCATAAAAGTACGGATAATGGATAAAGTAAAATTAGTAGTTTTTATAATACGAAACAAGGGAATTACTGCCGTACATCCATCGCATCCCTCAAACCGTTTCCTAACAGGTTAAATGCCAGTACCATCAGCATAATTGCCACTCCCGGTGCCAGGGCCAGCAAAGGATTGTGGGTAATGATGAAATTGTAGTTTTCTTTGATCATCAGGCCCCAAGAGGGTTGTGGCGGCTGTACGCCTACCCCCAGGAAACTCAGCCCCGCCTCTACCACGATTGCCGTGGCAAAATTACCGGCAGCAACCACCATCACAGGTCCTAATATATTAGGTAAAATATGCTTTACAATTGTACGGGTATGCCCAAAGCCCAGTGCACGGGTAGCCTCGATAAAGGTCAGTTCTCTCAGCGACATCACCTGCCCCCTGATAATGCGGGCTACATTTACCCACATTGTGAGGCCTACCGCAATAAATACCTGCCAGAAACCTTTGCCCAGGGCCAGGGTAATGGCAAATACGAGTAATAATGTAGGTACTGACCAGATCACATTCACCAGCCACATCACAACCTCATCCGTTACTCCACGGAAATATCCGGCTACTGCCCCTAAGAGAATTCCAATAGTAAGCGAAATTATCACCGCTATAAACCCTACACTCAGGCTTACCCTCGTACCTACCAGCAGGCGGCTCAGGATATCCCTTCCAAACTTGTCCGTGCCCAGCCAGGCTTTGTAGTGTCTGATGTAAGTCCTTTTCGCCGGGTAGCTTTCCCTCATAGACGTATCTTCATCTATATAGCGCTGCACAATGACGCTATCTCCTGCAGAACGGTAGCTGGTCACAGGCACCCAGGTTACATCTTCTGCCTGTCCATCCATCAACCTTTCCAGGAAACCTACTTTTTCTACTGGTTGCTGTTTGGGCAATGCCAGTAAGTCAATCCTGAAACCGGGATGCTGCCCTCCTATCTCTACGATCATCCTGTTTGCCATCGGCGTGCCATCCGGTGCTACCCAATAGGCAATGACGCTGACTATGACAGCGATGGCGATCAGCAACATACCTGCTACTGCCCCCTTATTCCGTCGCAGCCTGGCCCAGGCCTGCTGCCGGAAAGATGATCGTATATTGAGTTCCGCCATAATTTATTTTACTTTTCGGCCTTTCCACTGGTAAGAACCAAACTTACCAAGCCACCCCGCCACTACAATATATGGAATATGAAATAACTGTCCGGGTATAAACCAGCCAAGCAAGCCTTTTTTCCGGAAGAATTGAGATACAGGGATCAGAAAGAAGAACTCCAGCACCACCTTGTACACCATCGCTATCAGGAAATATGGCAAAGCACCGGGGGCAAAAATGCAGAACAACCCACCAAACAACAATACCACATTCCAGAAGTAGACCAGCGCCAGCACCCAGGTGAGCCGCTTATCGTCATACTTATCTGCTTTGGATGACCAGCGGATACGCTGATTCATAAAAGCCCGGAAGGTATCGACTGGTAACGTCTCCACGATTGCATCCTGGCTTTTCAGGTATTTCACGCCATCTGGATAAGCCTTAAATACCTTGAACATCAGCAACATATCATCTCCTGAGGCAATGTTATCGATCCCTTTGAAAGCATCGACTTCATAGAATACCTTTCTTTCATAAGCAAGGTTGGCCCCATTACACATGGTACCGTCTTTCAATCGGGCTAATGCCCCCGTAATCCCCTGCATGGTCATGAAGTCCAGCGACTGCAGGATCTTGAAGAAGTTAGTTTCTTTATAGAAGCTCACCGGGGCGGCGATGAATTTAGGCTGGTATTGTTCATAGAATCTGACCATCGTACTAACCCATAGTGGCCCCATCACGCAATCAGCGTCTGTGGTCATGATCAGGTCACCGGTAGCTTGTTCTATCGCCAGTTCGATAGCCTTCTTTTTATAGGAATTCAGTCTTTCCGTAGCGCTGAGGTACTGGCTTAGTTGCAGCAGTTTGATATTGGCTGCGGGAAATTCTTTTACGACATTGGGAGTACGGTCTGTAGAAAAGTCGTCGATGACAATGACTTCAAACAGGTGTGCCGGGTAATCCTGGGCATGAAGTGCTGCCAGTAAGGGTGGCAGGTTATCCTCTTCATCGCGGGCAGGAATAATAACGGTCACTTTGGTACCACCGCTGATGGGGGCGGTGGGTGTATAGGGTGGTAATGCCTTCCAGCCAAGTCCATATCGTATCATCAATATGCCATACAATCCTCCCAGCAGGAATAAGACAGTTAGAAAAAAATACATACGCGAATTTAAATCTTATCCAATATTATTTCACCCAGGTCTTCTGTGAGTAGCTGATGACCTTTGTCAAGTACCAGTGTTTCGCAGGGGAAAGTACCGTCCATAAACCGTATACCCAATACCGATGGAATCACCCTGTCGTACTTGCCAAATATAAGCAGGGTATGGATGCGATATTGGGCCAGCAGTTGTTTGATAAGTTTCCGGTTGGGCATCATATGGGCCATGATGGTCCATACATTGAAGACCAGTTCCCGCTTTTCGAGGGTATTCATACTGTTGTTTGCAAAGCGATGCAGGCTGTTGTTGATGAGTCTCAGCTTGTTGCCGGTATTGAGTAGCCAGAAATAAAATCCCGGGTGATAGGTGATGTGTTTAAAGAGCCGGTGACCGATGCGGGTTTGCGTCACAAAGTGGTGCCAGGGATTATCCCTGAGACCATCGGCTGCCAGCAGGATCAGTTCCCTGATCTGTGGGGCCATCTTTTCTGTGATGCAAAGGGCGAGACGGCCACCCATGCTGTATCCCAACAGGGAGAAGACGGTTTTCTTTTGCATTTTCAGGAGCAGGTCGATGATCGCATGAAGGTCTTCTTTTTCAAAAGGGCGGTTTTCCTGCCACACGGTTTTGCCATGAAGGGGCAGGTCGAGTGCCACGATAGTGAAGGCATCGCCAAGAGCGGGAACCAGCCGGGAAAAAGGCAGTGTACTTTCGCCGAAACCGTGCAGGCACACAAGAAGATCGTCGCCTTTGCCGGCGATGACTCCATGGATGCGACTGTTTTCATATGGAAGGTAGAATGACTGCATTTCGCAAATGTACCAGTTTCAATTTTAACGTTTCCTATTCAGGCCGCCTACAGGCCATTGCCCTTCAATTTTCACGATTTAAAATTGCTATGTGAGGTAAAAAAAGTAAATTGAATGGTAACTCAAATTAACTGACAAAACTTTATCACAATGGAAGCAACTGTTGATAAGTCCACGTTGAAGGGCGCTGAGTTCCTGATCAAAGAAAGCCCTGTACATGAAGTGTTTACTCCCGAAGATTTCAACGAAGAACAAAAAATGATTAAAGAGATGGCCGAACAGTTTGTGGCAAAGGAAGTCACACCTGTGCTGGACCGGATCGATAAACTGGAAGAAGGGCTTATGCCTTCCTTACTGGAAAAAGCAGGCGAGCAGGGATTGCTGGGCGCTGCCTTCCCTGAGGAATACGGAGGGTTAGGCAAAGACTTCATCACAGCGACGCTCATCAATGAAGCCCTGGGTGCGGGTCACTCCTTTTCTGTAGCCATGGCGGCCCATACGGGTATAGGCTCCCTCCCCATTCTGTACTTCGGTACAGAAGCCCAGAAACAAAAATACATTCCTTTTCTTGGCTCCGGCCAGATGAAAGGTGCATATGCACTGACAGAACCCAATTCCGGTTCCGATGCACTCAGTGCGAAGACTACCGCCAAACTCTCTGCCGATGGTAAATTCTATTTACTGAATGGCCAGAAGTGCTGGATCACCAACTCCGGTTTTGCAGATGTATTCACTGTATTTGCTAAAATAGATGGCGATAAATTCACCGCCTTTATTGTGGATAAAGATACTCCCGGATTCACGCTGGGTGCTGAAGAGCACAAGATGGGTATCAAAGGTTCTTCTACCCGCCAGATCTACTTCCAGGATGCACAGGTTCCTGTGGAAAATGTACTGGGCGAGATTGGCAAAGGACATCTCATTGCCTTCAATATCCTGAATATCGGCCGTCTCAAACTGTGTGCAGCAGCATTGGGAGCCGCCAAGAAAACAGCCTCCATTTCCATTGAATACGCAAACACACGCGAGCAGTTTAAACAATCCATTGGTAACTTCGGAGCCATCAAACATAAGTTAGCAGAAATGGCAATCCGTATATGGGTGAATGAATCAGCCCTGTATCGGACTGCACAGCTCATAGACGAGAAAGAAAAAGAACTGATAGCAGCCGGTAAGCCATTCAATGAAGCCCTGCTGGGTGCCGCGGAAGAATATGCAGTGGAATGCGCCATCCTGAAAGTAGGTGGTTCAGAAGCACTCGACTATGTAGTGGACGAAGGGGTACAGATCCATGGTGGGAATGGTTTCAGTGATGAATATGTGATATCCAAAGCATATCGCGATAGTCGTATCAACCGCATCTTTGAAGGCACGAACGAAATCAATCGTCTGCTTACACTGGATATGACACTGAAGCGTGCTATGAAAGGAAGGCTGGACCTGATGAACCCCGCGATGAATGTGATGAAGGAGCTGATGAGTATTCCTGATTTTGGCAGTGATGATGAAACACCATATAGTGCTGAGAAAAAGCAGATCGTGAACCTGAAAAAAGCGATCCTGCTGGTAGCTGGTGCGGCTGCACAAAAGCTGATGACAAAGCTGGAAAGCGAACAGGAAATACTCATGAATATTGCAGATATGGCAATAGAAACGTTCCTTGCGGAAAGTGCTTTGCTACGCCTGCTCAAGCGAATTGAGATAGAGGGAGAAGCTGCAAATGCATTGCAGGCTGATATCGTGAAGACATACCTGTATGATACTGCTGATCGTATTAATAAGTATGGGAAAGATGCGATTAATTCTTTTGCTGAAGGCGATGAACAGCGTATGATGTTGTTAGGTATTAAGCGGTTTACAAAAGCTGCGCCGGTGAATACGAAAGATGCGAGGAGGAGAATTGCAGATAAACTGCTGGCGGAGAATAAATATAGCTTGTAAAAATAACCTTCCCAAAGGAGCTGCCTATCGGTAGCTCCTTTGGAATTTAATTAAGTAAATGCCATCCCGCGAAGAGGCGGATGGCATTTTTTTTGTTTATTTGCGCCGGACAATCATGAGAGTACTAGCATTCATCATACTGATACAGATAGCCTTTACTGGAGTAAAAGCGCAGGAACAAGCCTTCCTTAAAATGGTGCAGCCTGTAAAGACTGAAATCAATACCAGTAGTTCTAAGCAATATATGTCAGGTCGCACCTGTGTAAGTTGTAAAGTAACACTGAATGATGATACCATACACGTATATCCCACCGGTGTATTTGCTTTAAAGCGGATCATCAAGCCCGGCAGGACTTCATTTACACTAACCACTACGGATACTACCGGTAAAAAGGTATCCCGCACTTACAACTACTACTATACAACATTACCGCCGGTCAAAGCGACCAGCGTATTCAGAATAGATGATATCAAAGTATTTCCAAAAGGGAATAGCACACTCTCTCCCGGTGATACCATCCGTGTAAGGATCAAAGGCTATCCGGGTTGTAAAGCTTACTGGATGCATGAAACACCCTTGCGTGAATTACCTTCTTCCAGGTACGGAGCTGAAGGCTTCTACGAAGGTTTTTATGTGATACAGGAAGCAGACTCTCTGTTAGATAACAAGATTGCCGTATTCCTGAAGAATAAAGATGGCAATACCACTGTCTTACAAAGTAGTAACAAACTCACTTACCAACGTGATCAACTGCTTGCTGGCAGAACGATTGATAGAAATACCTACCTCACAATTGCACCGGAAGGAGATCGCCTTGGGCCCCTCAAAATTGGCTACCTGGATTCGGATGTATTGCTCCGCATCACCGGTAAGCAAGGCAACTATTATAAAGTAAAACTCAGCAATCAGCAAACCGCGTTCATTCCTGAGTTATTATTGGATACTGTTAGTTTGAGTGAGCCAACACCGCTCAATATCGTGGAGGCAACCCGTACATGGAGTGATGCTAAATACGACTACATCGCTGTAGGATTATCTGAACGACTCCCCTACCTCAGCACCCAGCAGGTAGATCCGGGGAAAATAACACTGGATATTCATGGGGCGAACCTGGAACCAGACTTTACGCCGGGATCTGATTCTATGCAGGAAGTAAAAGGTATCAAATGGGAACAGATCGGCTCGGATGTACTCAGAGTGAATATATCGCTGAAACATAAACAACCATGGGGCTATAAGGTCTATTATGACAGTACCCGCCTCGTAATAGCTGTAAAGCACCCACCGGCCGGTTTCCAGCTGAAAAACCTGACATTTGGTTTGGATCCGGGTCATGGTGGTACAAACGTAGGAGCACTGGGTGCCGCCGGGTATTATGAAAAGCAGCTGACCCTAATGATATCTATGTTGCTGAAAACAGCACTGGAAAAGGAAGGAGCAAAAGTACTTATGACCCGTACTACAGACCAGTTCGTTCCTAATGAAGACAGACTATCGTATTACAGGCAAATGAATCCCGATCTACTCATTAGTATTCACCTGAACTCATCTGTGAACCCGGTGGATGTACATGGTACGGCTAATTATTATAAATACCCCTTCTGCGAACCTTTTAACAGGTCGATCCACGCCCAGTTGCTAGGTTTAGGCTTGTCTGACTTTGGCAATAATGGTGACTTCAATTTTATTCTTAATAACCCGACTGAGTTTCCGGATGCCCTGATCGAGACCTTGTTCTTAAGCAACCCTGAAGATGAAATGAATGTGCTGGACGAGAGTTTCAGACAGAAGATGGTGGATAGGATCATAGCGGGGATCAAAGATTTCCTGCGGGAAGCTGAGCAGGATCAGGTGACCAGAAAGGTGACTGAGCAGGCAGCAGTGTCTGGTACGAATGAAGAAAGTCCGGGCTCCGATCAATAAAACAGGCTCTGATCAGTAAAAACAAGCACAAAAGAAGAAGTTCCTCCGTACAATTGCGATGCTTTTTCGGTAAAAAGAATGGTTCCGTCATAAATTTTCCCTTTTGCGTAAACGATTTTCCCGAATCGACACAATAACCAGGTTATTATATTGCAATTTTGCTGCGCAAAAAATAACAAAAAGTTTATGGTAAGGATGACTATTAAGTCCTTCATGCTTGTTCTGAGCATGATTGTTTCCTTCTTCTATACCGCTACTGCTACTACTTTAGAAGACAATAATGGAGGAATTAAAGGTAAGATCGTAACATCTGATGGTAAGCCAGCTGCGGATGTGTCTGTAATCTTACAGGGTACCAGTTTTATGACGGTTTCTGATGGTGCAGGTACGTTTGTGTTTAAAAATGTGCCTGCTGGTAACTATCAGGTGGCGATTTCTTTTACAGGTTTTGCGAATAAGACAGAAGATGTGACTGTAGAAGCTGGTAAAACTGCATCCGTGAAGTTCCAGCTGGAAGTATCCAGTAAACAACTTTCTGAAATAGTAATTACGGGTAATCAGGCTAAATTGGTAAGACGTTCAAGTAATTATGTGTCTAAATTACCATTAGCGAATGTTGAGAATCCTACAGTATATTCAGTGATCACCAAGGATCTGCTGGCACAGCAACAGGTATATACTGTGGATGATGCGATGAGAAATGCACCTGGTATTACTAAGATGTGGGAGGCTACCAACCGTAGTGGTGATGGTGGAGCGTACTACAACTCACGTGGTTTTACCATCCAGAGCCAATTGCGCAATGGTGTGGCAGGTAACGTTTCTTCTGTAATCGACGCGAGCAATATTGAAAGCATCGAGGTAATCAAAGGCCCTAACGCCACACTGTTCGGTGCTCAGCTGACTTCTTACGGTGGTTTGATCAACCGTGTTACTAAAAGACCTTATGACCATTTTGGTGGTGAGGTAGCAGTAGCAGGTGGTAGCTATAATTACAACCGCATCATGGCGGATGTAAATACGCCACTGGATTCTGCGAAGAATATACTGCTACGTATCAATACCGCTTATACTACACAGGACAGCTGGATGGATGTGGGTCATAGCAAAACATTTGCATTTGCACCAAGCCTTTCTTACAAAATCAACGACAGATTAAATATATCACTCGAAGCAGAATTCATGAGTGGAGAAGGTAACGGTAATACATTCTTCTTTATGCCATGGTGGTTAACTACCGCTGATCTGACGGCACAGAGAGCTGATAAACTGAAAATAGATTACAACCGTGCATTCATCAACGAAGATCTGACTGCTACCAGCCGCAATGCAAACTTTTTTGGTAGCATGAATTATAAGGTATCTGACCAGTGGAACACACAGACAGTTGTATCTATGACCAACAGTTATTCTGACGGTTTTGGTCCTTACTTCTACCTGCTGCCAGGTGATTCTATCTCCCGTCAGGATCAGTCTACTGAAAACAGTAAACAAAGCATCACTGAAATTCAACACAACTTCATCGGTGATTTCAAAATTGGTAAATTCAGAAACCGCTTTGTAGGTGGGATCGACTTCTTCTACCTGAACTCCAACCAGATGTTCAAGAGTGCTGAATATGATCAGGTGCCTACTTATGGAACTGTATCAAACTACCGTGATTTCAATGCTACAAACATGAACGATGTTTACAAGTCATTGGGTAGTTCTGTAGAATATCCATACATCTACAAAAAATACGTTTACAGTGCATATGCATCTGATGTGTTCAACATTACAGATCAACTGATGGTACAAGCAGGTTTACGTATCGATTACTATGATTTTAAAGGAAATTATAGTCCTGCTACTGGTACTACATCCGGTGGATATAATCAGACTGCATTGTCTCCTAAATTTGGTATCGTTTACCAGGTTGTTAAGGATCGTCTGTCCTTATTTGGCAACTACCAGAATGGCTTCACCAACACGAATTCACTGATCTACGTAAGTGAAACTGAGACCACTATTTCCAAGCCAGAACAGGCTAATCAATGGGAAGGTGGTGTGAAGATGGATATGTTTGATGGTAAACTGACCGGTACTATTAGCTACTATGATATCAAAGTAAAAGACGTTTTACGTTCTGATGCTGAACATCCTAATTTCTATCTTCAGAATGGTAGCCAGAAGAGCAAAGGTGTAGAAGTAAGCATTATTGCTAATCCATTCCAGGGCTTCAGCGTAGTAGCGGGTTATAGCTATAACGATTCTTATTACATTAATACAAGCGATGATGTAAATGGTCTTCGTCCAGGTACAGCGTCTTCTCCAACCTCTGCTAACCTGTGGTTGAACTACCGTATTTCAAATGGTAAACTGAAAGGTCTGAGCTTGGGTGCAGGTGGTAACTACGCCAGCGATGTGAAGATTGTAAACAGCAGAACTACGGGGGTTTTTGTACTTCCAGCATATACAGTACTGAATGCTGCACTTTCTTACGATACACCTAAATTCAGGTTCGGCGCGAAAGTGGATAACCTGACTGACAAACACTACTGGATTGGTTATTCTTCCATGAATCCTCAGAAGTCCAGAAGCTTCACTGGTACAGTTGCATTCAAGTTTTAACATAACACTTGCATAATTGTAAAAAGGGGTTATCGTAATACGATAACCCCTTTTTATTTAAATGAGCGTTTGCTCTTTTATAAGTCAAACTTCACACCGAAGTTATATCTCGGCCTATAATACTCCGCCTGCATTGTTCTTGAAGAAATTCCCTGATAATACCTTAATGGCTGATTAGTCAGGTTATTCGCCTCCGCAAAAAAGCGCCAGTTCTTTGCAAATTTGTAAGACGCATTTGCATCTAAAAAGAACTGCTTGTCATAATAGCTATCATCAAAATCACTACCACCCAATGCATCCAGGTAAGCCTCTGTATAGTTACCAGAAACTCTTGCGGTAAAGCGCTTATTTTCGAATGAAATGGAAGCATTAAACATATGTGGTGCTGTACCCGGTAAGGTAACACCAGTACGCTTTTCACCATCAGAATTATACACACCACTCGCTGTAGATTTTGTGTAAGTATAGTTCACATACACACCAAAACCTTTTGCAAATCCGGGCAGAAAATCCAGCTGGCGCTGTAACGCTACTTCAAATCCATACACCTTTACATTATCACCATTACGCGCTTGTTTGTACGTCCAGTTCTCACCATCAGGAATCGGGTTTGTAGCAGTGCTACCATAATCAGCCGTGAAATCTGCAGCAGAATAAGACGCATCTTTGAATGTATAAATGAAGTCATTGATACTCTTATAGAACACGCCACCAGACAGGATACCTACTGATTTAAAATACTGCTCTGCCATGATATCAAAGTTCCATGCATACGCAGCTTTCAGATCGGGATTGCCCGCACTGATCGCAGCATCATCTGCCACACTGCTGACATAAGGTGCGATATCATAGTAGTTAGGACGCGCGATTGAAGTAGTCGCTGCTGCACGCAGTACTAAATCATTATTTACATTATACCGGAAAGTTACACCCGGCAATACATTCAGATAACTGTTCTTTACATTACGCTGACCAGTCAGATCTTCTTCATCTTCTACTACGTTACCTTCATAGTCGATAGCGGTATTTTCCAGACGTACACCCGCAATCATTGAGAGTTTGGATGTAAAGTCCTGATCCCAGCGAACATAACCAGCAGTGATGGTTTCATTTGCTTTGTAGTTCGCTGACAGATACTCCGCAGGATTATCTTCACCTGTGAACTTACTTGCATCATTCAGGTTCAGACTACCTAAATATTCTTTAGATACAAATGAACCACGGCTATATTTGGAACCCGGCTGATAACCTGCACCTGTATAGCTTACCAGCGGCATAGTTGCCAGTGAACCATACTCTGTTACTGGCTCATAATCGAAGTAGTTATTCTCACGTTTCTTATCCTTGATGCGCATTCTTCCACCTACACGCAAACGACCTTTCTGATCAGGCAGAATGCTGAATGGAAAACGCAGATTCAATTTCAGGCCCAACTCATTCTCGCGGGTATAATCATGATTCTCCGACAGGGAATTGAAGTTCAGATCTTCATCAGTTACGGTCGTTGTTACCAATGGAAAACGGGTGTTAGAAAGATCCAGAGATACTGGTGCATCTTTCACACGGAACTCCATATAACGTTCGTTCGGACGATCTTCGCTGGCAGATGAATAGCTCACTGCCCAGTCCAGGTCGACCTTACTACCCAGCAGGTGTTCACCACGCACAGAGTAGTTCTGAACACGCTGGTCTTCCAGTCTTCTACCTTTATTTCTATCATTGTTGATACCACCTTTGGTTTCACGACGTACCTGACCGGTATAACTACTGATGCTGCCATCATCGGCATACTCAGGTTCGATATCGCTATACCTCAGGCGGTAACGGTTTTCACGGTCATCGCGCCAGTTGTACATCGCATTGAGGTAGATGGTATTTTTAGGATTGATCTTATAGTCAAGTGCAGCGGATAAGCTACGACGGATGCGCTGTACATTGTAAGTACGCACCTCCATTTCTTCGGTGTATACATGTCCTGCGTCATCTTTTTTCCAGGTAGCTTCCACATCGTCGGAGCCGTAGTCGTTGTTATTGTAAGAAGCACTTACAACTGCACCCAGTTTGTTGTTGAAGAAGCGGTTACCCAATACCAGACCACCGGTGTACAATGGTTTGTTACGGATAGGATTCACACCACCGGAGAGGGTGGCAGATACACGCAAGCCATTGGGTGCTGCGCGGGTCACGAGGTTCACAGAACCACCGATTGCATCTGCATCCATATCAGGGGTGAGGGTTTTGTTTACTTCGATAGTTTGCACCATGTCAGAAGGAATGAGGTCCATCTGTACACGGCGGTTATCACCTTCGGCAGAAGGGATCCTGTCGCCGTTCATAGTTACTGAGTTCAGCTCAGGAGCCAGACCCCGGATAATGATGTTACGGGCTTCCCCCTGGTCGTTCTGCATGGTTATACCTGGAATACGCTTCATCGCATCGCCGATGTTCGCATCCGGGAAACGGCCAATCTGGTCAGCAGACACGATATTGGTGACGTTTGGATTGTTTTTCTGCTGGTTCAGGGCTTTTGCCTGACCGCGCAGACGGTCACCCACAACCA
Source organism: Chitinophaga sp. LS1 (assembly GCF_034274695.1). Taxonomy (NCBI): domain Bacteria; kingdom Pseudomonadati; phylum Bacteroidota; class Chitinophagia; order Chitinophagales; family Chitinophagaceae; genus Chitinophaga; species Chitinophaga sp. LS1. The sequence continues at coordinate 2,250,877 of NZ_CP128362.1, read as the reverse complement.
ATACCTCTTTTCCGGCTATTCCACCGGCTTCGAGTTGCAGTTTCAACTCAGTGGTTTTGCCTGCAGCCACGGATACTTCCTGTGTGTAAGATTGGTAGCCAATGTAAGTAACTTCGAGTGTGTAGGTACCAACCGGAACGCCGAGAAATTCGAATTTACCCTGCTGGTTGGACACTGTGTAATGATTACCTGGTTTCAGTTTCAGGGTGGCTCCCGGGAGGGACAAAGCCTGATTTTTGTCGACGATACTACCGGTTAACAAGCCGGTAGTCTGACCCAGACAAATGACGCTGAGCCACGAGAAGAGCATTGTGAAAATTAACTTCCGCATAAAGGTTGAATTAATGTGTGGGGGTTTTTCGCATAGTTGAATAGAAGCAGGTTCCCCAGACCTGCAGGTGAGCATTTAGTTCAAAACATGTGGTTGAATAGTGGTGCAAAGGAAATATTCTAATGTTACGCCACTGTTAAGGAGGCGAAAAAATTGGTTTCGACTTCGACGGAAGTGTTTTTGCGGGGCGCCTGCGGCAGGCTTTGAGGGCTAAATGATTACTAATAGTTATGACCTATAACCCGCAGTTATGGCAAAGCTTACAATTAGCTAATTATCAACAACTTAATAAATCATGCTTTTGCACTCCCAAACCTATAGTCTACCCGTTAAGTAGATTGATTTATATTTGGGAATCGTTTCATAGCTTTATTGTGACAAATACAACAAAATGGCAGACGAGATAAAAGCATTTAACGATTACCGGGAAAAGATGAATGAGGTCATTCTGGGTAAACAAAACAAAGTGATCAACCGGTTATTCAACCTGGACACCAACACTTATATGGAAGGTGCCCTTAGTACAAAAGTGAAAGAAATGCTGGGGTTGGTTTCGTCTATGGTATTACGTTGCGACGACTGCATCAAATACCATTTGGGCAAATGCCACGAGCAGGGAATCACCACTGAAGAGATGTACGAAATTTTTGCAGTAGCTAATATAGTTGGGGGTACCATCGTAATACCACATACAAGAAGAGCGGCTGAATATTGGGAAGCTTTGTTGGCACAGGAAAGCTGATTGTGGTCAGTTCCCTATATAAGTATTCCGGATTGCGCAATCCCTATCGGGATACAATTCGTAACTTTGCCAACCAATTATAACTTTTTCTATTAACAATACAACAATGTCAACAGCAACTATAGCTCCGCAGGCGTTAACGGCGAAGGATTTTGCAACGGACCAGGAAGTACGCTGGTGCCCGGGTTGCGGAGATTATTCTATATTGAAACAGGTGCAGACCATTATGCCTGGATTGGGCATACCGAAAGAGAACATCGTGATCGTTTCCGGTATTGGCTGTTCATCCCGTTTTCCATACTATATGAATACCTACGGCATGCACTCCATCCATGGCCGTGCTACTGCGATCGCATCTGGTCTTAAAGCCGTGCGTCCTGAGCTGAGTGTGTGGATTGTGACTGGTGATGGTGATGGTTTGTCCATCGGTGGTAACCACACGATTCACCTGCTGCGCCGTAACTTTGATGTCAATGTAATGCTGTTCAACAACCAGATCTATGGTCTGACCAAAGGACAGTACTCCCCTACTTCTGAAACCAGCAAGGTGACGAAGTCTACACCTTATGGCAGTATTGACCATCCGTTCAACCCAATGGCGCTGGCGCTGGGTGCTGATGCGTCTTTCATTGCCAGAAGTATGGACCGCGATCCTAAACACCTGCAGGAAATGCTGAAACGCAGCCATGCGCATAAAGGTGCTTCTTTCCTCGAGATCTATCAGAACTGTAACATCTTTAATGATGGCGCTTTTGAAGTGTTTACGGAGAAGTCAAGCAAGGCTGAGCAGGCCATCTTTGTAGAGCAGGGACAGCCGTTGGTATTTGGTGCACAGAAGAACAAGGGTATCCGTCTGGATGGATTGAAACCTGTGGTAGTTGAGCTGGGTGCTGAGTATAGTGCAGATGACCTGTGGATCCATGATGAGCATGATTTCTATAAGGCACAGATATTGACCCGTATGTTCGACGATCCGCGTATTGAAGGACATTTCCCACGTCCATTCGGCGTGTTTTATCAAGGGTTCCGTCCTACTTATGAGGAGCAATTAAATTTCCAGGTAGAGGATGCATTTAGCAAGAGAGGTCCTGGGGATTTGGATAAGTTGCTGGCTGGTAAGGAAACATGGACAATTAAATAAGCGCTTTTAATCCACCAATAAATAAAAAAAGCATCTTCCGCAAGGGGATGCTTTTTGTTTTATAATGAAAAACGTGCTTTTACCTTCGGTAAAAGCGCGTTTTTCGCAGAGCGCCTGTGGCAAGGCTCTAAATTCGATTATTAATGGCCCAGGGCACTTACATTAAATACCATTTGATACAACAACAGCACTCCAAACACAATCATACTCGCCCCGGATATCTTATTCAACCACTTTACATTCGTCAGGGTCAGCTTATGCCTGATCTTATCCGCCACAAATACCTTCAATATATCTGTAGATAACACCCATACCAGGCATACTCCGTAAGTAATAATCTTATGCCCCGTCGTGTGCGGACTATTCGAAACACAGATACCCAACCAGAATAGTATTACACCGGGATTCAGGGAATTCATCAGGAATCCTGCCAGCCAGATCTTTAAATAATCATGGGTCCGGAACATCTCCGGCTTTTCATCGCCGGTACTGATCTTCACCTTTTTGAACAGAAGGCCATATAGCCCCATACAAATCAGTAAACTCCCACCAACAATACCAATAGGTTTATTATATTCCTTCAGATCCAGAAAAAACGCTGTGGCCAGATTCCCCAGCAGCACATAAAATATATCACTGAATGATACACCCAGCGCAAAACTGATCCCAGCCTTGAAGCCGTTATTTACACTATATTTTATTATCGCGAAGATGACGGGGCCGACAGATACGGATAAAACCAGTCCAAGTGCCACTCCGGAGAAGACCGCTGATAAGAAAGCAGATGTCATGCGCTACAAAATTCCTATCTAAAAATAAGGGGTAACTCTTCCCTTTGTTGATGAAGTTACCCCTCTTTTAACTTTATAATTCGTTAATTATCTTACACTGACTTCAGCCTGGATGCCAGAAAGTTCTCCCAATCTTTCAATTTATCACCTTTCATCACACGTGGGAACTTGTTCATTGCACCTTCCTTACCCTTTACGCGCAGGTAGTCGATGAACACATCTTTTGGCAGGATTTCAACAAAGATCTCCTTCAGTGCAGAGGTACGTTCTACTGCATAATCGTCATTTACCTCGCTCAGGGTCTGGTCAATGATCTCACGGACACGGTTACTGTCTACATTCACATCGTCCGTACCGATAAACCAGCGGTGAGCAAACAGGTTCTCATGTGGGAAACCTGCTACGGTAAATTCATTGACAGTTATACCCAGCTTCTTCTGCACGGCATCGATCGCATTGTTCATGTTATCGATACTCATGTGTTCGCCACAGAGGCTCAGGAACTGCTTGGTACGACCTACAATGATGATTTCATGTTCTTTTACGGAAGTAAACTTCACAACGTCACCAATCAGGTAGCGCCATGCACCGGCACAGGTCGACAGCATCACCGCATACTCCACATCTTCCACCACCTCATGGATCATGTAAGACTTAGGATTTGGTTTTACTTCGCCATCGCTGGTAAAGTTCTCTTCTGTAAATGGAATGAATTCGTAGAAGATGCCCGCATTCAGGACCAGTTTAATGCCCCTTACATTCGGACGGGCCTGGAAGCCGAAGGAGCCTTCCGAAGCCATATATGTTTCAATGAAATTGATCGGTTTACCCAGCAGTTTCTGGAAACTGTCACGGTAAGGCTCGAAGCTAACGCCTCCATGGATGTACACAGCCAGGTTTGGCCAGATCTCATGGATGTTCTTTACCCCGTGGTACTTGATGATCTCTGCCAGTACAATCTGTACCCAGGCAGGCACCCCACATACCGTACCTACATCCCACTGTGGCGCCTTGCGCACAATAAGCTTGATACGCTGTTCCCAGTTTGGCTTTTTGGAAATGTTCCCGCCTGGTTTGTAGAAACGTCTGAACCAACGGGGGATATTCTTTGCCTGAATACCACTCATATCTCCTTCATAGTAATCCCCTTTTTCGTATAGGGCAGTCGTACCACCCAGCATGAGGATCCCTTTGGAGAACGATTTAGGAGGAATGTCGAAGTTAGCCATAGAATACAGCTGCTTAACACCCACCTTCTTCACGTTACGCAGCATATCGCGGGTAACAGGTATGTGCTTGCTCGCAGATTCGGAAGTTCCCGAACTGAGGGCGAAATATTTGATCTTCTCAGGCCAGCTTACATTAGCCTCTCCTTCCAGACACTTATACCACCAATCCGCATGCATCTTGTTATAGTTGTGTACGGGTACAGTGGAACGATAATTAGCGATGATATTCGGGCTATTGAGTATGTCCTGGAAGTTGTAATGCTGACCGAACTGCGTATCCTTAGCTTTCGTAAGTAGCCGGTACAATACCTGTAACTGATACTGGCGTGGCGTACCTAACTTGAATGTGAACTTCTTCCTGATGCGCAGTGACCTGGATATAAGATTACCTAAAATGGCCATTAATTACCTTCTTCTTTATAAACTGCAAAAATACGGCGAATTTCGGATTGGGTGGAGACTCAATTTTATCAGACCGGCCGTTAGCAGCCTGAACATTCAACTACCAATTTTTGTCCCCTCTTGGCAATCCTATACAAACATATTACTAAAAACGATATGGGCAGTAAAAAAATTGAAACGTACCTTTGCCCTATGTTAAAAGAAACCCTTCTCAAGGCAACACAGGCTGGCGGACAAGTTTTACAGCATTATTTCAACGGGGCTTTTCAGATCAGCAGCAAAAGTACCATCAATGACCTGGTAACGGAAGCGGATAAAGGGGCAGAAACTGCCATCTTCAAGGTCATCCAGGATACTTACCCTGACCATTTTATCCTCAGTGAGGAGTCGGGTGAACTGGTAACCACCTCTAACACCAAATGGATTATTGATCCACTGGATGGTACAGTGAACTTTGCTCATGGTATTCCTATCTGCTGCGTAAGCATTGGGGTGGAGGTAGATGGAGAAATGGTACTGGGAGCTGTGTACAATCCCTTCCTGAATGAATTCTACTTTGCAGAAAAAGGGAAAGGGGCTACGCGGAACGACAAGCCTATTCACGTATCTGCGAAGACAGATCTGGGTAGTGCCTGCATGGCAACGGGTTTCCCTTACCAGTGGGAAGGTGGTGAAAATGATCCGGTAGATATTTTTGCTTACTTCGTAAAGAGAGGACAGGCAGTGCGCCGCCTCGGCTCTGCCGCGATTGACCTGTGCTGGGTAGCTGACGGTCGCTTTGACGGCTATTATGAGCATACACTGAATGCCTGGGATGCTGCTGCCGGCTTCCTTATCGTGGAAGAAGCAGGTGGTAAAGTAACCGATTTTAAAGGCAATAGATACTCACCTTACCAGCGCACGCTGATTGCCACCAATGGCAATATTCATCAGCAACTGGTAGATGTCGTTAATGGAAAATTCTGAACAAAACAATGAGTGAAGAAAGAACCGAGATAAACTCGTTAGGCGAATTTGGCCTGATCGATCTCCTGACTAAAAATATTGAAATCCAGCAGGCCAGTACTGTACTGGGTGTGGGTGACGATGCTGCCGTGATAGATCACTTTGGCCGTCAGACAGTGGTATCTACCGACATGCTGGTGGAAGGTATTCACTTTGACCTGATGTATACCCCGCTCAAGCACCTGGGATACAAGTCTGTAACGGTGAACCTCTCCGACATATATGCCATGAATGCAACGCCTACCCATATTACGGTGAGCATTGCCTTCAATAATCGTTTTTCGGTGGAGGCACTGAATGAGTTTTACGAAGGTGTATATGCCGCCTGTGAGAAATATGGTGTGGACCTGATTGGAGGTGATACTTCCAACTCTCAGAAAGGGTTTATCATCAGCGTAACAGCTATTGGTGAGGTAGCACCTGACCAGTTTGTGAGGCGCTCCACTGCCCAAAAAGGCGACCTGCTATGCGTATCCGGCGATCTGGGTGCTGCATTCCTGGGTCTCACCCTGCTGGAAAGAGAGAAGAAGATCTACCTGGAAAGTCCGCAGTTGCAGCCCGACCTGGAAGACCAGACCTATATCATAGGCCGTCAGCTGAAACCAGAAGCAAGAAAGAATATCGTCGAGTGGCTGGAGAAGAACGACATCAAGCCTACAGCTATGATGGATGTAAGTGATGGGCTGAGCTCTGAAATCCTGCATATCTGTAAGCAGTCTAACCTGGGCGTGGTGCTGTACGAAGAGAAGATCCCGATTGCACAGGAGAGTAAGGAAATGGCGCTGAAGTTTGGGATGGATCCAACCGCATGTGCATTGAGTGGTGGCGAAGACTATGAGCTGCTGTTTACCATGAAGCAGGAAGACTATGATAAGATCGTATTGTCCGAAGAAATCAGTGTGATCGGGTATATGGCAGATATCAGCGAAGGAGCACACATCCTTACGAAAGGTGGAAATAAGTTTAAGTTGGTAGCGCAGGGATGGAATGCGTTCAAGCAATAAAACACTAAAGCATTGATTTTAAAAAGCGCTTCTCTCCGAAGCGCTTTTTTGATAACAAATATTTCCGTTTTGGATCATTAATTTTCCGTCTTGCGTAATGTAACCCGTTGTTTTTCAGTAGACATTTGTCTCTCTGTAAAACAACTCCATGATACTGAAGCATGCGCTGATCCTAACACTAGGCAGCATCGTAATCTCCTTTCAACCAATTTTCTCTCAACAAATCACGCCGGCGCAGAAATTAGTCCTTAATACCGGAGAAGATTCTCTGACTGCAGGTACATCTTCCAGCAGAACTGTCATTTCCGGCTATGGCTCAGCGTTCTACCAGCGTGATATGAATGAACAAATGGCCCGCGCCACGCTTGAAAGGGTCGTATTATTTGTAGGACACCAGTTTAATTCCAGAATCGCCTTCTTTAGCGAAATGGAACTGGAAAATGCGAAAGTTCAACCCAATGCCGTAGACAACGGCTTTGCCGGTGAAATTTCGATGGAACAGGCCTACCTTAAATTTAGCCTCAATCCACGCCAGTACATCGTAGCTGGCTTGTTCGTGCCGCGCATCGGTATCCTGAACGAAAACCACCTCCCTGTCAATTTCAATGGTGTAGAAAGACCGATGGTTGAGCAACTCGTGATCCCCGCTACCTGGCGGGAACTGGGTATCGGCTTTTACGGGAGGGCACGCCGTATACCGCTCAACTATACACTGGCAGTGGTCAATGGACTGAACGACGCCACCTTCTCTCACGGTTCGGGTGTGGTAGATGGCAAGGCAGAAGGGAGTGGCGCTTATGCCAATAACCTCGCTGTCACCGCCAGCCTGCAATACTACTGGCAGAACTTCCGCTTCCAGGTATCCGGTTATGCCGGTGGTACCAATGGCCTCAATGCCCGTAAGTCGGATAGTCTGAAACTTAGTCATGGTACCTTCAGCCTCCCCATCTACCTGGGCGAAGCAGATATTATGTACAGCAGCAATGGATTCTCTGCCAAAGCAATTGGTACAATCATTTCCTTCCCCAATGCAGCTGATGTAAACAGGGCATACGCCAACAACGTGGCCAAGGTGATGTACGGTGCTTATGGCGAACTGGCCTATAACCTGCTGGAAAAATCTGTGAAGTACAAGGAGCAACAGCTGAACGTATTTGGCAGGTATGAAATGCTTGACCTCAATTCGTCCATCCCGTCGAACGGTATCTACGATGGTAAACTGAAACAGCAACATATTATTGCCGGTTTCAGCTACCTGCCCATACCCAACATAGCGATCAAGGCAGATGTGAGATTGTTGCATACCGGCGCTGAAAACCCAGCACTGGTCATCAATCCAAGCCCTGCACGGGTTCCTTACAAGGTCAATAACTCTCTCCTGAATATTGGTATCGGTTACTCATTCTGACAATCGTGATTTATGGAAAACAATGGCAGAAGAACTTTTCTGAAAGATACCTGCAAGATCTGTGTACTGGGCGCTGTATCTTTTTCTATAGCTGACTTTCTGGCTGCCTGCGGCACCACACAGAAAGGGTTTAAAACTACTGTTGACGACCGTAAGGTCACTGTGCCCCTGACTCTCTTTGATGCAGGCAATGCACAAATCATCAGCCCCAAAAACTACGAATACGAAATAGCCGTACAAAAGAGCCCTGACAATACATATCAGGCTTTACTACTACGCTGTACACATCAGCACAATCCGCTCGTACCTACCGGCAACGGCTACCTGTGCAGCCTCCATGGCAGCCAGTATGATAAAACCGGTAAGGTCAAAAAAGGCCCTGCTGAAAAACCACTTCCTACGCTGCAAACGGAAACCACGGCTACCAATTTGATCATATATATATAACCAAACATCATGAAAAAACTTGTATTACTATTCACTGTAGGAGTCTTTACTATCCTGTCCTGTAGCAAAAACAGCGACAACGATACTTCTACCAGTGATTTTGCTGCCCTGGAAGATTCGGTGATTGTAAACTTTGTAAACAAAACGGCTATTCCAGGCTATGAAGACCTCCTGGCTAAAGCTACTACTTTCAACAATGTAGTAACTGCCCTCAACTCCTCACCTACCGAAGCGAATCTGACTGCTGCAAAGACAGCCTGGAAAGATATGCGTAAGACCTGGGAACAATGCGAAGGCTACCTGTTCGGCCCTGTTGAAGATGATAACTATGATCCAAATATGGATACATGGCCGGTTGACTATGTACAAATGGACTCTCTGCTCAATAGCTCCAATGCACTGGAAATAGCTGACATCGAAGGGCTGGCTACACTCTCTCTGAGAGGTTACCACCCGATTGAATATATTCTGTGGGGTACCGATGGTAATCGCGCTGCCACTGACCTGACTGCCCGTGAAAAGAAATACATTACCAGTTTGACTATAGACCTGAAAAATACCTGTACTAAACTGCGTGACAGCTGGATCACTTCGGGTGGTAATTACTCTGCAAAAGTAATGGATGCAGGTATAGGTGCGCAGCCATTCCCAACCAAGCAAAGCCTTTTTACCGCTATGGCAGCGGCTTTGGCAGACATCTGCGGAGAAGTAGGTGAGTCTAAAATGAAGGAGCCTTATGATGCACAGGATCCGAATATTGTAGAATCACCATTCAGCGGTAACTCAACGACTGACTTCAAGAACAATATTGTGGGTGCTTATGACGTATATATGGGAACCTTTCTGGGTAGCAATGGTAAAAGTCTCCATGCGCTGGTAGCAGCTAAAAACCTGAGCCTGGACAATAAGATACAGCAACAGTTCCAGGCAGCCATCGGTTCTTTTGATGCTATCACCATGCCTTATGAAAAAGCGATCATTAGCCAAAGAGGCTTATGCACAACCACCATGAGTAACCTGGTAACGCTGAAAGGCTCCATTGAAGACGATCTTGAGAATTTCATCCTCACTAATATCAAAGATTGATTTGAACCAGCCGGCACTTCTTGCGAAGGCCGGCTACTTTTTTAATATACTTTTCAATGCGGATAAGGAAGATCTATTTAGCAGCAGCTTTATTAGCCAGCCCTTCATTGCTGATGATGTGTACCAAACCGGCTCCCTTCAGCGATGAGGAATATGACCCGCGATTGAGCGGAGGCGCTGCTACCGTATTTGATGCGACCAGCAAAGCTTTTGGCAACGTCATACCTGGCCTGAGCAGCTATGACCAGCATGTACACGACCTGGGCGATAACAGCGTAGACCAGACATTCGTAACAGCACCGGCTACTATCAATAGTGGTTTAGGGCCTATCTTCAACAATGTGAGTTGTCGTAGCTGTCACCATAACGATGGAAAGGGAAGTCCTACCACAGGTACAGTGACATCCTCGATGCTGATGCGGTTGAGTATTCCTGGTACGGATGCACATGGAGGGCCGCTGGCGGTGCCGGGATTTGGTTTACAATTGCAGGATCTGGCAGTGTTCGGGAAGACAGCAGAAGCTTCTGTGAAGATCACCTATACTGAGCAGGTGTTTACATATCCCGATGGTACAGTTACTACGCTACGTAAACCCACTTATACTTTCGTCAATCCTTATACTTCACTACCTGTGGACCTGATGGTGTCGCCACGTATGGCGCCGCCTTTCTTTGGGTTGGGATTGCTGGTCAACATTCCTGAATCGACGATCCTATCTTTTGCAGATGAAAATGATGCAAATGGAGATGGTATAAGTGGAAGACCTAATTATGTATATGATTCTTCGCAACAAAAAATGATGTTAGGTCGGTTTGGGATGAAGGCGAATACCGCTACGATCCTTACACAAGCAGCGGCAGCGTATCAGCAGGATATGGGGATTACGAACAGGATCTTTCCACAGGAAAGTACGTTTGGACAACCACAGATGGATAACCTGAATGATGATCCGGAGCTGGCGGATTCGTTGCTGAATTCAGTGGAGTTTTATTTGTTGTCTCTGGCGGTGCCGGCCAGGAGGAATACAACCAATACAGATATCATGGCGGGTGAAAAGTTGTTTGCACAGGTGGGGTGTTCCAATTGTCATATTCCAACGATTCAAACTGGGGTGGATGTGCGGTATCCGTATTTAAGTAATCAGCGTATACATCCTTATACAGATCTGTTATTGCATGATATGGGTGATGGACTGGCGGATGGCAGACCGGATTTCAGAGCGGGTGGTAGTGAGTGGAAAACGCCGGCGCTGTGGGGTGTGGGGTTATTTGAGAAGACGAATGGGACGCCGTTTTATTTGCATGATGGAAGGGCGAGGACGTTGGAAGAGGCTGTGTTGTGGCATGATGGGGAGGCGGCGAAGGTGAAGGGGAAGTTTACTGAGTTGACGGCGGGGGAACGGGGACAGGTGATATCATTTTTAAAATCACTCTGAGGCTGACCAAAAAGTAATGGTCAGCCTCATTTTATTCGGGTACCTGATGGAGCCCTGTCATCGTTTAAGCAATTGTCAGGACCTTCATTTTGCTTTTTGGTCAGCCTCAGAAAGCCAAAAGGGCGGTCAGCGAAGCTGACCGCCCTTTTGGTGACTGCCATTTTAATGACAGTGCATTGGGTTTTATTGGACGATAACTTTGACTGCCTGGCTATTATGTGTGGGCGGTAATACGCCCGCAAATACACAGAATTTCAACTGGTACGTACCTGGTTTATCAGGCATTTGTACCTCTATTCTCACTATTCTTCGTTCTATTGCTTTACTGATTGTCAGCACTGTTTTTACCGCAGGTATTTCTAAATCTTTTTGCGTAAAAGCATACCCTACTACCGCTTCATTCGCTGTATCTACAGGTACAGCTTCATGATACCCATTATCCACCTGCAACAGGAATCCCATAGTTGCACCTGGCTTTACTTTCACCTGTTGCATAGCTGCTTTAAACTGGATCAGCGAATAGGAATAATAAGGATCCTGTAAATGGAATTTCACCAATCCTTTTGAGGTATTGAAACTATCCGTCACCGGAATAAGCTCCGTTGAGTAGGTAATTTCTACCTGTTTACCCCACAGCTGCTTTTCCGTTTCCCAATAGTTATACTGACTACGGCGGTTGTACCGGCTATTGATACTATACCCCAAACCATTGTCACTATAAAACATGTATTTGGAAGGCTGCTGGTAACTATTCAAAAATACGATCGGACGGCCACCGGCATGTTCCTGCAAGGCCTTTGCCCACTCCCTGTTATGATGTATTTCAGGACGGATATTTACACCAGGCATGAAGTCCCATATCAGGTATACACGGGCAACGAATACAAGTACCAATGTAACAGGCGCCAGGTATTGAATCACTTTCAGTGAACGACGAATAGATCTCTTTCTTCTTACTGACTGATGCGCCAACACCATCACTGGTGTAAACAACATTACTGTCCAGTTAGCCTCTACCCTGCCCTTGAATGTACTGAACAGGAAGAACACCAGCACCCCGATTGTACAGAACTTCAACGCTCTTTCAAAAGCACTCTGGATGGGACATACAAAAGCATAATACAACACTAACCAACCTGCCAGCGGACCAAATAACAGGATCTGCCCAAGGATGTATTCTATCGTAAAATTCAGCTGATAAACGGAGGCATTCCTTTCTATCAGGTGATACTGCAGGGAAGGAAAATTATGTGTGTATTGCCAGTATAAATGCGGAAAGAATAAGATCGTAGTGATGGCTACAGCTATATAAAACTTGAATACCCGCAGGAGATTCAGGTTAGAGAGCACAGTAAATCCTACCAGCAATACCCCATGGTATTTGCTATAAAACATCAGCGCCATACTCAATGCCAGCAGGAAAGTATTTCTCCAGCTTTGCTGTTCGAGGAACGCTCTGTAGATGTAAAAGTATAATGCTGCAAAGAAGATCAACGGCACATCAGGCACAGCCAGCATACCACCCAGCTGCATAGCGCCCATTACCAGCAACAAAAGGTAAAAGAGGCGGTTATCCTTGCGGGGAATAAGTTTATCAGTAACGATAATGGTCCCCAGGTTCAGGATCACCATGCCGATTCGTACACCAAATTCATTGTGAAAAAGGCCATAACCCAGTTTGATCAACACTGCGACCATCGGCGGGTGGTCGAAGTACCCCCAGCTCAGGTGATGGGCATACACCCAATAATAAGCTTCATCATCCATCAGTTCTGTATAACCTGCCTGTATCAAGCAAAGCAGGAACCAGACCAACAGGAAAAGGTTCTTATATTGATTCTTGGTAAAGTAGCGTAGAATGCCCATGAATTAACTGGTTAAAGCCGCTAAGATAAGATAAGTTGCTGTAAGGCCCACCTTTCATCCAGTACCAGCATGGCTGTGCGGAATCCAGGGGCGATGCGGCCCAGCTCCATAGAGAGTCCTGCTACTACCGCAGGATAAGCTGCCGCCATTCGCAAAGCTTCCTGAGGTGCAATACCTACCTGTGCAATACAGTTCTGTACAGCTTCCAGCATGGTGAGTGCAGAACCGGATAAGGTGCCATTCGCATCTTCATAACGACCACTTTCGGTATTCCAATGAAATCCATAGTCCTCTCCATGACTACCTGCTACAGCGTCGGTGATCAGGAACAGACGGTTGCCCATGATCTTCTTGCTGATGCGGATAGTATTGAAGTCTACATGTATACCATCGGCTACCACACTCGCATGTACATGCGGATGATCATAGATAGCCCCCACCATACCGGGTGCCCTGCTTTGCAGTTGAGACATGGCATTGAAGAGATGTGTACAGGTAGTAATACCATTGTCAAATGACTGGTAAAGCTGTTGGTAGGTACCATTGCTATGACCTGCAGATACCAGCACTCCTGCTTCCTGCAGGCGGTTGATGAGTGCAGGGTCCCAACGCTCAGGCGCCACTGTCATCATTTTTACGATACCGGCGCCATGTGTTAATATCCAGTCTATATCTTCTGAAGTAGGTGCTTTGATGTATTTCGGTAGGTGTGCTCCATTCTTCTCGGGGCTGATATAAGGACCTTCCAGGTGTAGGCCTAAGCATCCTTCTCCTCCCTGTTCCCAATATTCCTTTACAGCAGCGATAGATTGTAGAATAATTTCAGGTGATTGTGTAGGAATGGTGATCATAAAGTAAGCTGCACCACCAGCTTTGCAATATTCATACGTCGCTTTGATAGATTCCACATCCGGTAAGACAGGGAAATAACGACCATTGCCACCGTAAATCTGTAAGTCAATGAATGCGGGTACCAGGTCAGCACCGTTCAGGTCATGGATTGTAGCGTGGGCGGGAATTGCTTTTTGGGATACAATATCAGTGATCCTACCGTTTTCCGAAAGTACTACATGGTCTTCGAGCCAGTTGTCGCCAGTGAATATCCTGCAATTGCTATACGCATTCAGCATGGGTTATGTTTTATGATCCGCCGGGCTCACTGTTCATATAGCTCCAGTGGTAACCCATCCGGATCGGTAAAGAATGTAAACCTCTTTTCGGTATGGGGGTCAATACGAACAGGCTCTGTGATTACATCGTGGGTCTTCAGGTGAGCCACGGCCTTGTCGATATCAGACACTGCAAATGCCAGGTGACGCAGACCGTTCGCCTCCGGCTGGGATGGCCGGGGCGGGGGATCAGGAAATGAAAATAGTTCGATCACATACTGCCCATTCAATGCAAGATCCAGCTTGTACGATTTTCGTTCCAGCCGGTATACTTCACGGATTATTTCCAATCCGAGTATTTCCGTATAGAATTGCTTACTCCGCTCATAGTCTGAGCAGATCACTGCAATATGATGAATAGCTTGTAACATTAAAACAACTGAAATTTATCAGCATCCCTGAGGAAAGGAATTTTCTCCCTTATGTCGTCCAGTTTGGCACGCTCAAGTGTAGTACTAAAAATATCTTCGTCGTGACTCTTTCTGTATAATATTTCACCCAGTGGGTCAATGAGGCTGGTGTCACCACTGTGGTAGATGCCATTACCATCGTCTCCTACCCTGTTCACACCAATTGCATATACCTGGTTTTCGATGGCACGTGCCTGAATCAGTGTTTTCCAGGCGGTGCTACGGCGCTCAGGCCAGTTAGCTACGTTGATGAGGAGGTCGTATGCAGGCGCATTGGTGTCACTATTGATCTGGTTACGCTGCCATACGGGGAAACGCAGGTCGTAACAGATGTTAAGGCATATTTTCCACCCTTTTACGGAAGCGATCAGGCGGGTATCGCCAGCTGAGTAGTGTTTATCTTCACCGGCATATGCAAAGCGGTGACGTTTGTCGTAAACACCGGCTACGCCGTTTGGCTGCATCCAGATGAAGCGGTTGTAATATTCTCCATCTTCTTCGATGATCAGGCTTCCGCCGATAATGATGTTTTTCTCTGCTGCTTTTTTAGCCATCCACTGCACTGCCTTGCCATCCATCTTTTCTGCCAGCTTTTCAGACTGCATGCTGAAGCCTGTGCTGAACATTTCAGGAAGGATTACTACTTCGGTTCTTTCCTTGATGCTATCAATTTTTTCATTGAACATGTTCAGGTTAGCATCAATGTCTTCCCAATGCAATTTGGTCTGTATAAGTGTTACTTTCAGATCTGACATAAATTATCGGTTTCTAATTGCATAAAATTACGATGACTTCGGCTAAAAACTTTTAAAATTATAGCCCATCTTTTGCAATTTGTCTAAGGGTTTCACTTACCAGCTCGGGTTCGAACCCTTTTTGTAACAGGTATTGGGTCGTCTTGTACTGTCTTTTCAGGTATTGTTCTCCTTCCAGAGACGCATATTTCTTCTCCACCAGCGATTGCAGCACATCCATATAATCCTCATCATCAATCTCTTCCATGCCTTTTTTGATGCAGTAAGCAGATACCTGGTGTTGCCTGAGGCCTGCCAGGATCTTTTTGCGTCCCCACTTCTGTGAGCGGAATTTACCACCGGCATAGGCACGGGCAAATCGCTCTTCGTTCAGGAAGTTGTCAGCAATCAGCGCTGCAATAGCTTCCTCTATCTCATCACCATGCAGCCCCAGCTCAAGGCATTTTGTTTTCACCTCGCTGTGGCTGCGTTCCTGATAGGCACAGTAATGACGTAATTTTAAGAGAATAGCAGTCTGCATTATTTCTTTACGATCATCAATCGTGCATAGTTCAGCATAATCTTTTTCTCCCCGCCGCCCTTAGGGAATACAACGGTTGCAATACGATTGTTAGGTGCTCCCTCCATATTGAGGATGGTACCAAAACCGAATTTCTGGTGTTCCACATCCATACCAGCTTCCATAGTAGCCGGATCGTCCGGCGTAAAACCGGCAGTAGGCACATGGGTGCTGGCAGCACCGTTGGCAACGGGTTTAGGTGCAGGGCGTGGACCGGCAACAGGCTGGGAAGACTGGCTACCTGGTGTTTTCTTCTGCATACGGTCGAACATGTTGCTACCACCGCCATTGCCCCATAGGCCACCACCACTGTTGATCGGGCTTCTGGTACCTACAGCACCACCACCTGCATAGCTGCGGTCAATGTATTGCTCAGGCATTTCCTCGAGGAAACGGCTGGATTCATTATTGACCAGCTGACCGAAGCGGTAACGGCTGTTTGCATAAGTGAGAAACAATCTTGCCTTCGCACGGGTGATCACCACATAGAAAAGACGGCGTTCTTCTTCCAGCTCTTCTCTTGAATTGATAGAGAGGGAACTTGGGAAAAGGTTTTCTTCCAGACCTACGCTGAATACTACCGGGAATTCCAGGCCTTTTGCAGCATGGATCGTCATGAGTTTCACCACATCACTGTCTTCGTCGTTGCCTTTGTCAGCATCGGTGAGCAGGGTGATTTGCTGTAGATAGGTACCCAGTGATTTTTCCAGCAGCTCACCATCTTCAGTAGGTGTTTCGGTAAACTCCTTCACAGAGTTCAGGAGCTCCTGGATGTTCTCGTAGCGGGCGAGACCTTCGGTCGTTTTATCGTTGAAGAGTTCTTTGACGATGTTAGTAGACTTACCCACCTGTACGGCGATGTCGTAAGCATTGTGTTTACCCTGCATAGCCTGGAAACTACGGATCATAGTCACGAAGTTCTCAATAGCTTCCAGTGTACCTCCTTTAAATCCGAATTCCTGCGCTCTTTCCAGCACGTTCCAGAAGGTGATATTGTGGTCGTTGGCGAAGATCACTACTTTTTCGACAGTGGTTTTACCAATTCCGCGGATCGGGTAGTTGATGATGCGTTTCAGGCTTTCTTCATCGGATGGGTTCATCACGATGCGCAGGTAAGCCACGAAGTCTTTGATTTCCTTACGCTGATAGAATGAGATACCACCATAGATACGGTACGGTACAGCTTTGCGGCGCAGGTTTTCTTCAAATGCACGGCTTTGTGCATTGGTACGGTACAGGATAGCAAAATCCCTGTTTGCGTAGTGGTTGCGCAGTTTTTGTTCGGCAATGGTTTCGGCTACGAATTTGCCTTCTTCATTGTCGGTCATGGTGCGCACCAGTTTTATCTTTTCACCATTTGGATTGTCTGTCCACAGGTTCTTTTCGATCTGTCCTTTGTTGTTAGCGATCACATCGTTGGCAACCTGGAGAATGGATTTGGTACTACGATAGTTCTGTTCCAGTTTTACCACCCTGGCATCGTTGTAATCCTTCTCGAACTGGAGGATGTTCTGGATGGTAGCACCACGGAAGGAGTAGATACTTTGTGCATCGTCTCCCACCACACAGATATTTTCATGTGCAGCGCCCAGCAGTTTGATGATTTCGTACTGAGCAGGGTTGGTATCCTGGTACTCATCGATCATGATATATTTGAATTTGTGCTGGTATTTGTGCAGTACTTCGGGGAAGTTCTTCAGGAGTTGGTACATTTTGAAGAGCAGGTCATCGAAGTCCATTGCGCCGTTTTTGAAGCAGCGTTTGGCATACATTTCATACAGCTTGCCGGTCATGGGGCGGTTGGCCCTCATATCTTCCTGCTGGATGGCGTAATCGTGCTGGTATTCTTCAGGGCCTACGAGGTTATTTTTGGCGGAGGATATGCGGTTATAGACCATATTAGGTTTATAATGTTTATCGTCCAGATTTTGCTCGTTTATGATTGTTTTCAGTACGCTTTTCGCATCGTCAGCATCATAAATAGTAAAGTCGTTGGGGTAACCGAGGCGATGTGCTTCGGCCCTTAACAAACGGGCAAATACGGAGTGGAAGGTACCGATGTAGAGGTTCCTGGCTTCGGTACCGCCGAGAATTTTTTCCACACGTTCCTTCATCTCTTTAGCTGCCTTGTTGGTAAAGGTCAGTGAGAGAATATTAAAAGCATCTACACCATTGTGGAGCAGGTGGGCGATACGGGTGGTAAGTACTTTCGTCTTACCGGAACCAGCACCCGCTACGATCATCAGCGGGCCTTTGATATGCTCAACTGCTTCGCGCTGCCGCTCATTCAGTTCGTCTAAGTAATTAGCCTTCATTATGTATATTAAAAATCCACATTACCATCAGGAACTGATGGGTAAAAATTTAAAGGGAAGCCGTAAAAATACGAATTAAATTCATGTACCCATCGCTGAATGTGGAAAGCGGTGCGGGATGCAGGTTTTAGGGTATTTTTAATTTGTTAAGGTAAAGAGAAATAATGCCCACGCAGATGGCAAAATCTGCGATAACGAATTGTCCCAATTTCATGTAATAAAAAGATTAGAAGCGTACGATCCTTGACTTCAGCATTTTTCTGGCAAAGTGGATGCGGCTTTTCACGGTACCCAATGGTTCATTGAGCATGGCTGCAATTTCATAATACTTATAACCTTCGAAGTAAAGCATGAATGGTTGTTTGAATATTACAGGCAGATTGTACACTGCTGAGTGAACATCCTTGATACGCAGGTTTGTTTCGGCAGCATTACCAATGGTAGGAATCTGCTGATGCATGAGGAACTCACCTGCGGAATTGTCAAGCAGACGAAACTGTCTATTGCCACGACGATAATTGTTGATAAAGATATTGCGCATGATAGTGTAGAGCCAGGCGCGGATATTGGTACCTGCAAGGTATTTATCGCGATTGGCGAGTGCGCGGAAAAGTGTTTCCTGGTAAAGGTCTTTTGCTGATTCGGAATCCTTAGTGAGGGTAACAGCATACGGTCTCAGGAAATCGGCATTTCCGAGTAAAAGTGCGTTAAATTCTGTCGAAGACATATTTGTGAAGTTTAAGCATCTGAAAAAAATGTTGTTTCAGCTGATAAACCGGATTGAAGGAAAACACATATTACCAGTATGGGATAAAGTGAATATCGCTGCTTACTCTAAATCCGGATGGGGTTGCATCACATTTTATTCAGATCATGTATCCCCGCAATTCACAAATGATGTCGTTGCGCTATTACGACGAATAATAGTGGTTAGGCGCCGGCGTACAATAATAGTAGCAGGTGTTTCCATGGTGGTAAAATTTTACTGGTGACTAATTATGGGGGTTTTGGTTTGCAATACTCTTGTCTAAAAATAATTCCTTGTGCGATGTTAAATACCGGACGTGACAATGCTTGTTCTCGATAGTATGGAGTAGTCGTAGGTATTTACTAAAGCACGCTATGTACAGATTGGATTCTAATATAAAATGACACTCAAGTGACTGACTCTTAACACAATTTAACAAAACAATTTATTATTGCCAAAATAATTATATGCTCAGAATGAGGTTGTTATTTACGTTTTTGGGGTATTACTTTCTGCCTTCGATTGCAATAAAAGAAAGGCGCTGTTGCATATGCAACAGCGCCTTTCTTTTATTCATCAAGCACCTGTTATAAGCAGGCGATTTTTCTAACTCTGGTTTCATGTCTGCCACCTTCAAATGGGGTGTTAATGAATACGTCTACCATTTGTTTTGCCACTGCATCATCTACAAAGCGGGCAGGTACGCACAACACATTTGCATTGTTATGACAGCGGGACAGGCGGGACAGTTCTTCGCCCCAACAGATCGCTGCACGAATACCCTGGTGCTTATTAGCTGTAATTGCTACGCCATTACCACTACCACACACAAGTATACCAAACGCTGCCTGCTCTCTTTCTACCAGTGTCGCTACGGGATGAGCGAAGTCGGGATAATCGGCTGATTCACTCGAGAATGCACCGACATCCTTTACCTGTAAACCTTTTGCTTCCAGGTATGAAATAATTTCTTCCTTGTAGTCGAAGCCAGCGTGATCAGAGCCGATGGCTATTGGCAATGACAAATTGAATGTTGTTTGTTGTGACATAAAAAAACTTTTAAACAGTGAAACCGTTACGCTTTATCAGGACCACTCTTCTATTTCCGGTTCTTTTTCTTTATCGTCCATACCTTTCAGTGCTCTAACAGATATATAGATACTGATTTCATACAGCAAATATAAAGGTGTAAATACGATCAGCTGGTCAATTACGTCAGGAGGAGTGATCACCGCTGCCAGTACCAGTATTACCACGATAGCGTGACGACGGTAGGTGCGCAGGAAAGTAGGTGTAATCAACCCGATCTTGGTAAGGAAGAAGATGAGTACAGGCAATTCAAATAATACACCCATACCAATTACGATCTGGGTCATCAAATCGAAGTAGTCATCTATGAAAAACTGATTGACAGCTTTGGTCGTTACGGTATAGCCAGCCAGGAAGTTAATCGTAAAAGGCGCCATCAGGAAATAACTGAAGCAGATCCCTAAGAAGAACTGGAAGGATACCCAGAAGATAATACCTTTTGCTCCTTTCACTTCTCTTTCTTTAAGCGCCGGTTTTACAAAGCGCCAGAATTCCCAGAAGATATAAGGGAAGCCTAATACCAGGCCGACAATAAACGCCAGCTTGAACTGGAGCATGATCTGCCCCGTCAGGATATGGTTCTGAAATACTATATCCACCGGGGTAATACAGAGCTTATCTCCCAGCCCGGTTGCGTGGCTAATTTTACACAGTGCGATATAGGAAGGAAAATCTTTATTGGTAGGCCCAAAAACAATTCTATCCAGTATTTCATTTGTATATACCCAACCGATGATACCACACACCACAATTGCTACAGCAGCGCGGAACAGATGCCCTCTTAGTTCATCCAGGTGGTCAAAGAAAGTCATCTCCGCTTTCTCATTGTTATTTGCAAAAAGTTTCTTGAACATATCTGTTATCAGGCTGAGTTAAACATTATTTCCTAAGGAGCACAAATATAGCTGTTGCCTGGAAGAAAACAGAGTAATACAGATGGTTTTAATGTGATTTAAATGCAGGAGTGGATAAGTGATAATTAATAAGGTATAGTCTGGCAGGGAAGTTGATATTAGGTTAACGATTTAGCAGTACAAGAGGAAAAAGTACTTAAAAAAAGAGAGCCAGCCCGAGAAGAATCAAGAGCCGGCCTTTCATCCATTGTTTGTTAACCCCAAAAAAGTTGAATTCGAGAATGTCTTTAGTTTCCAGTGTCACTTCCTATTCGATTGATGGCAAGCTTTCAAAATAGTCCGTGTTTCTGGTCACTTTTAAATTTCTATTACAAAAATAGTAAAGAATTATGTTATTATCAATGTTGTAACAATTTTTTTTACATCCTTTTAACAAAAATCAAATCATTGTGTTACATCATCTGTAGCAAATGTATAAAATTCGTGTTAATTCCCTACTACTTTTTTTAAATCGTTTTAGCAGGTCAGATGCTTAATGACTATGCAAATATATTAAAAAAAATATCACAATATCAATACCTGATTTCTTTTCTTTTATAAAAAACTAGTAAGTTCTCCTAAATACCTGACAAATAAGCAACTAAAAATGAAGTTCTTTTCAAAAAAAGCCGTCATTTTATCCAAATGTGGATAAGTATATGATCCTCTATACTTAACCGAGTACCTTCATCTTAATCATTTCGATGCGTGTCTCAGTTACATTAATTATTTCGAACTCATAATCGTTGATAATAATGCGTTCTTTTTGACGCGGAATTGTCTCGTGATGATTAATGATATAACCTGACAGGGTCTCACTTTCATCTTCAGGAAAATCAAATCCATATTTTTCGTTGAGATAGTCGAGTTCCAGACGACCGGAGAAAATGTATTCTTTTTCTGCAATCTGTTTGTCTACAAACTCTTCCTCATCGTGTTCATCCTTGATTTCCCCGAATATTTCCTCGAGTACATCTTCGATGGTCACAATACCAGCGGTACCTCCAAATTCATCTACTACCCAGGCAATGCTTTTGCGCTCTTTATTGAACTTGCCCAACAGGTCGATGGCACTCATCGTCTCAGGTACAGCCAGGATCGGGTGCAGGATGGCCTGTATATCAGCAGGGCCTTTGAACATATCCAACTGGTGAATATAACCGAGTATATTATCGATGGTGTTTTCGTAAATGATGACCTTAGACAGCTTGGTGTCCATAAACTTGCGCTGTGCCTGTGCAATAGGACTATTTATTTCCAGGGCCTCTATTTCCTTGCGGGGAATGAGACAACCACGGATCTTGACATGTGCGAGAGACAGGGCATTTTCGAACAACTCGGTATTCAGCTCCTGGTTTTCGGTCACATGTTGTTGCGACTGGCGTATAAAATGTTCCACATCTACACGAGGGAAAGAGGTAGCGGTTTCTATAATTCTGACGTTAAAAAGATATTTCAGTATCCATTCAGATACTGATACGAGCAGACTACCTACTACAAACAGTGGTTTTGAAATCACTGATATAGGCAGGGCAAAGAAACTGAGCAGTCCTTCCGGCCGGGAGCGGAATATAGCACGAGGCAGGAAGAAACCGAATGTAAGTAATATCAGGGTCGCCAGGAGCACTTCCATTAATAGTAACAAGGGCTGATAGCTGGTACTTTCCTGTGGGGAGAGCACTTTGTTCCAAAGGGGCTGAAAGAATCCGGCGAACAGAATGCCATAGATAACGATCGTAATCGTAAGGCCCAGCAGGCTGGTAGCCAGGAAACGGGAGGGGTTATCATTAAAACTGGCAAGGATCTTTCCGGTAGCGCGGCCTTGTTTCTTCTTGAGCTCAATGCTAAGTTTATTCACATTGGCGAAGGCTGTTTCCAGCCCTGCGAAGAAACCTGCCAGCAATACCAGGAATGCCAGTATCGGGAGTGTATAAGTATCCATATGTAACAAAAATAAAGAATTCCTGACTGCAAATAGTATGCAGATAATTTGGGAAAGGGGCCTTGCGGCCCCCAACAATACAATTATTTTAAAAAGGCCTCTACCAGCGCTTTTACTTCTGCATAAGCGATCGGCAATTTATCATTGATCACAATTTCATCAAACTGATGCGAGAAAGAAAGCTCATAACGGGCTTTACCTAATCTTTCCTCCAGCGAAGCCTGGGTTTCTGTACCACGCTCACTCAGGCGAACCCGGAGGGCATCGAGTGTAGGGGGTTGAATAAAGATAGTCAACGCTGCTTCCTGGTAATGTTCCTTGATACTCAGGGCTCCCTTTACATCAATGTCTACCATTGGAGTCTGCCCATTGTGCCAGATGCGTTCCAGCTCTGACTTCAATGTGCCGTAATACTTACCGGCATACACCATTTCATACTCGGCAAATGCATGTGCCTCTATCTTATCATGAAAATCTTCCTGTGTCAGGAAATAATAATCTTTTCCATTCACTTCCTGCTCTCTCGCTATACGTGTAGTTGCAGAAATGGAAAATGCCAGCTGCGGCATCTCTGATAACAGTTGCTTAACGATGGTGGTTTTTCCTGCTCCGGAAGGGGCGGTGATAATAATGATCTTATTAGCCATAATATAGTTTCCTGATTAAAATTAAGCCATAAGCAGCAGGAGTTGGTCTCTTGAAGCTTATGGCTTATAAATATTCTGCGTACAGCTAATTGTACTTATACTCTCTTGATATCTGCCCCCAGCTTACGCAGGCGCTCATCGATGTACTGATATCCGCGATCGATCTGCTCAATATTCTGGATAGTACTCTTACCTTCTGCACTTAGTGCAGCTATAAGCAGAGATACACCCGCCCTGATATCAGGTGATGACATGGTAATACCTCTCAGTTTATGCTGACGGCCCAGGCCTATCACCACTGCACGGTGAGGATCACAAAGTACGATCTGTGCACCCATATCGATCAGCTTGTCCACAAAGAACAAACGGCTTTCAAACATCTTCTGATGGATCATCACACTCCCTGATGCCTGTGTGGCAACCACGAGTACGATACTCAGCAGGTCTGGCGTAAAGCCTGGCCATGGGTGGTCAGAGATAGTGAGGATAGATCCATCCAGGAAAGTCTGGATTTCATATTTGTCCTGTGCAGGAATATAGATATCATCACCCTGGATCTCCAGCTGAATACCCAGTTGACGGAACTTTTCAGGAATAATACCCAGGTGCTGCACACCGGCACCTTTGATCGTGATTTCGCTTTGGGTCATTGCTGCCAGACCAATGAAGGAACCGATCTCAATCATATCAGGCAGCATACGATGGCTGCAGCCTTTGAGAGAAGTGACCCCTTCGATGGTAAGGAGGTTAGATCCTACTCCACTGATCTTAGCACCCATGCTGTTCAGCATTTTTGATAGCTGTTGCAGGTAAGGTTCGCAGGCAGCATTATAGATGGTGGTTGTACCATTTGCCATCACAGCTGCCATTACGATATTGGCTGTACCTGTTACTGAAGGCTCGTCCAGGAGCATGTATGTACCTTTCAGGCCACTATCGCCAGCTTCAAGTCTGAAGTAATTATCATCATTATCATATACGAACTGAGCACCCAGTTTTTCGAACCCAATAATATGGGTATCGAGACGGCGGCGACCTATTTTATCACCTCCGGGTTTAGGGATATAGGCTTTGCCAAAGCGGGCCAGTAATGGACCAGCTATCATGACAGAACCTCTCAGTCGTCCTGATTTCTTTTTGAATTCCGCACTTTCCAGATAAGGAAGGTTGATCTGATCAGCCTGAAATTCGCAGGTGTCACGGCTAATCCTGTTAATTTTCACCCCCATATCACCCAACAACTCGATCAGAAGGTTTACATCCAGGATGTCCGGGATATTGCTGATAGTCACCTTTTCGGGAGTTAGTAAAACAGCACTGACAATCTGTAAAGCTTCGTTTTTGGCACCCTGGGGCACAATTTCCCCCTTCAGTCGGTTGCCACCTCTTACTTCAAAAGCACTACTCACTTGTTCCTGTTTTTATATTTTTGGTTCTTATTGTTGTTGTTTTTAGTTTTTCCGCCTTTGAAGTTATTCTGCTGCGAGAAATTGCGTTTCTTGTTACTACTGCCTGCATTATTGCTGGAAGTACGAACAAATTCAGCATTAGTATTAAAGTTCGGACTCGTTGCAGCGATGACTGCACTCGCATGTGCCGCAGTATTGAAACCTGGGTGAAACTCCAGCTGACCGTTAGTGATACCAGTGAGCTCCGCTTTGATAGCATCGTCATGGACACTTTCCTTATGCCAGTTGCTATAGGCCAGTTTCATGTAGTTACCAATACATTGTGTAAACCCATCCTTCTTTTCCTGATTGTCTTCGGCGATGGCCTTATCAATGACCATCTCCAGATTTTTACCAAAGTGACGATTGCGGGGATACTTTTTAGGGTAAGGCAGTCTTTCTGGTCTTGCTTTCAGGGTTTCGCGCGTAGGAATGGGGTAAGGTGATTCTACTTCTAATCTGAAATCGGAGATAAGAAACAGGTGATCCCATAACTTATGCCGGAAGTCTTCAACATTGCGGAGGTGGGGGTTGAGCGTGCCCATAAGCTCGATAAGCGCCATTGCATTGGCCTGGCGGTGATCTGGGTCTTGTATGTTCAGAACGTACTCTATCATCTTTTGGATGTTACGTCCATACTCCTTCATAATCAAATGGTTACGGGTGGTATTGTATTCCATATCACAATTTAAAAAATACTAATGTAGTCTTGCTTGAAAGGTAAGTTTGTGCTTTGCGCATTCACAAATGCAAAAGTGCTAAAGGAGAACATTTTTAATTTTTGTACCCTGGGCTCTGGCTAAAGCCGGGATGGCTTTTTTCATGTGAAAGCAAACCGTTCTATGCAAACTTATGAAAAATAGTTTAATTGTACGATAGCTGAGAGTTTCGTTGAGAATTAGTTTAACGTTTTGTATAGAAACACCGGGCCCTGCCAATCCCGATGTTAAATCTTTCCCAACTTCAATATTACTTCAACATCCGGGCCTTAAATTTGTTGTTACAACACGTATTCTTCAAAAATTATATTTTATGGGAGCACTGAACAACAAAGTTGCGCTTGTAACAGGCGCAGGATCAGGCATTGGCGAAGCAATCGCGATCGTTTATGCCAGGGAAGGAGCTAAGGTCGTCGTTTCGGATTTAAATGAAAAGGGTGGAAATGAAGTAGTGGATACCATCAAAAAAAATGGCGGAGATGCCATCTTTATTAAAGCAGACGCAGGAAATGCGGAACAGTGGAACGATCTGATTAAACAGATCAAATCTCATTATGGCAAGCTGGACATTGCCTGCAACAATGCCGGAATTGGTGGCAAACCCGCTCCGGTAGGCGAGTATGACATTGCAGAATGGGAAAAAGTGATTGGTGTGAACCTGAATGGGGTATTTTATGGTATGCGATCGCAAATTCAGGCAATGCTGGAAAATGGTGGTGGCGTAATCGTGAACATAGCTTCTATTCTGGGCGCTGTAGGCTTTGCCCAGTCGTCTGCTTATGTAGCCGCTAAACATGGAGTAGTAGGTCTGACACAGAATGCAGCGATCGAGTATGCACAGCAAAACATTCGTGTCAATGCTGTAGGCCCAGCTTTCATTCATACGCCGCTTTTAGGCAAAAACATGACACAGGAAGCAATCGATCAGCTGGCAGCTTTACACCCTGTAGGCCGGTTAGGTCAACCTGAAGAAGTTGCGGAACTGGTGCTGTTCCTGAGCAGCCCGGCCGCTTCATTCGTGACCGGATCTTATTATCCGGTGGATGGCGGTTATCTCGCACGATAAAAAAAGGCCGCAATTATAAGTTGCGGCCTTTTTTTATAATTCCTTTCCCCAGTTGTCCATTTCTTCTTCTGTCCATAATTCCGGGAAGAAAACAATACGTTTATTGCGGGGAGGCAGGTATTTCTGCCAGTTAGTTCCACCAGTAGCAGCTATATCTTCCGGCTTGCGGTTCAGGTAGCGCACAGCTGATTTATAGTGCATGAGTGGCCAGCGAACATTGATATTCGTATCATACTCCTTCAACAGCGGTATGAGCTCCTGCTGGTCTTCCGGAGACAACCGGCGATACTGTGCCTGTATGTTATTATCCTTGTAACGAGTGGCCAGTTGCAGGAACTCGTTCATGTATTTCAACTCAAACTGCCTGAGGGTAAGGGTTTTCTTACCTGTAGACAATTCAGTAGCCCCACTTCGCCAGTAGATCTTTTCCAGTACCTGATCCAACTCAGTTTCTTTTAGGTCCGCGCGCTGTGGTTGATAGACCAGGTTGACCAGGTTTGTGGAGCAGATCTCAATTTTCCTGAATTGGCCACTCTGGAAGCCGGAAGCCGGTAACAGGGCCATTCGGAACTGCAGGAACTGATCTTTGTCCATACCATCTACCATGATCTCAAAAGAGTTGATCAGGTTACGGAAGTAATTGTTGATCCTTTTGAGTTGTGTTTGAAAGCCTGCTACAGTCAGCGTTGGTGCAAAGCTGATTTGCTCAATAGCCTGGAGCGCGAGTTTAAAATACAGTTCAGTGATCTGGTGATAAATGATAAAGATGTTCTCATCCGGGATGGGGGTACGGGGATGCTGAAGGTTAAGTAGAACGTCGAGCTGGATATAATCCCAATAGGTGAGGTAATCTGCATAGAGCAGCCCATCCAGATAGGAAGACAGGTCCTGGCCCATAGCAGCATACTTCTCTTCAAGACGCTTGATCTTGTCAGTAATTTCTGTTGTAACCATAAATATGTATATGAATTTAGAAGTCCCCTCCCCTGCCTTTTACAGCTGACGGGAAGGGGAAAATATCATGGGGCTGCCTATTCCACAACGTTGATCGTTCTATAAAAGCTTTCTTCCAGAGAAATTAATGTCTCGGTGCGTTCAATGCCTTTGATCTTCTGTAATTCATCATGGAGTATGCGGCGAAGTTGTGTAATGTCTTTACAGATTATCTCTGCAAACATGCTATAGCTACCAGTTGTATAGTTCAAGCGTACCATTTCAGGTATCTTACGCAATTCCTTGGCCACAGTGTCGTACATGGAGCTTTTTTCAAGGTAAATACCGATAAAAGCAATTACGTCGTAGCCGATCATTTTTAAATCTACGTGTAATTTTGTACCTTTAACGATACCCAGTTCTTGTAGCTTCTTCATTCTAACGTGGATCGTGCCACCGGAAACGAAAAGCTTCTTTCCGAGGTCAGCGTAGGAGATTTCTGCATTATGCATCATTTCACTGATGATCTGCAAATCGAGTTTGTCAATATTCAAATTGTGGCTCATTTTTACAATTTGTTTTTGAATGCATTAAAATTACATGCAAATATTTGAAAAATATCGAATTTTCAAAAATTTTTCTTAAAAAATTTGCAAGAAAACCGTTATGTCTTTAGATTTGCATCATAATAATCATTCAAAACAACGCCGACGTCAAATAAACGGGGCCGGAATTGAAAAAAAGAGAGTGAGAAGTTCTTAAATATTGTGGGGTGATGAAATTTGGCAGACATGCCCTCTTGTCTCGGGGGTTGGGAGTCCAGGATAAACACAGCATAATGGGTTGACCACTAATCTTATTTGTGCTGCGGCTAACTGCCCAGTGGAGGTTCGAGCCCTCCCCCTACAGCCTTGGTTTAAAGCTGTTCCGTTCACGCGGGACAGCTTTTTTGTTTTTAGGCCCTTTAGAGCCAGCCGCTGGCCTTTCTACTCCTTTTTATATCTTCTGCCGAAGGCAGATACAGTTAATCTATTATTTTTGCACCCAAATGGGACAAAAAAAATTACAACGTTTCGCCGAAATTGAGACATTCCCGAATGTACTGATCTATCCGGAAGGCATGCCGGGCCAGTGGCAGTCATTCTATAAGAATACCAATCCCCTGACACTGGAACTTGCCTGTGGCAAGGGAGATTATACTATTGGGCTCGCCAGACGCTTCCCGGAAAGAAACTTCCTGGGGGTAGACCTGAAAGGTAACCGCATATGGAGAGGTGCCAAGACTGCTATTGATGAGAATATCAATAACACCGCCTTCCTCCGTACCCAGATCGATAAGCTCAACAATTATTTCGTGCCGGGAGAAATCAGTGAAATCTGGATCACCTTCCCTGATCCATTTCTTCGTCAGTCCAAATCAAAGAAAAGACTGACCCATCCTAAGTTTTTACAATTATATCAACCACTCCTGGCGCCAGGTGGCACCATCAATCTGAAAACAGACTCCCCGGAGCTGTACGCCTTTACCCAGGAAGTGATCGAACATAGTGGCTGTACTTTAATAGAAGACATTCCCGATATTTATTCTTTAGGTGAAGTACCTGCCCTTTTACAAATTCAGACGTATTACGAAAAAATGCACCTGGAGAACGGCAGAACCATCCGCTATCTCAAATTCAGACTACCGGAACAACCGATGGACTGGAAGTCTATAAAATTACCATCTGATGCAACCCCAGCTGAAGGAGGGAATTGATTTTTACTATAATGAAGATGGGTATGTAGTACTTACAGCCGCTTTCCTCCTAAAAAGAGGATATTGCTGCGGCAATGGATGCAGACACTGCCCATACGATTACGAAAAAGTACCGGAACCCCGCAGAAATGATCTGCTCGCTGCCCGGAAGTTAAATAATGAAGAAAAAGGCTGACCTCGACAGTCTTTTTCTTTTATTGGCACGGAAAGTGCCCGATAAGTGTGACAAATCCGTAACCTTAAAAGGTGTACATTGGCGTCCGCCGGGAAAAATGGTTTATAACAATGAGAGACGCTGTTGAACATCAACCTTCTACTAGTCAACCTACTAGCATGTCAGTACTCAAATTAAAACTGGATCAGGACCAATTAGTGGAAGATTTCTTCGAGTCGACCCATCTGATTGGCATCGTGTCTTCTGCGCGGGATTATCAGGTGTGCTGGCAGGTAAATCGGGATCTGCACTACGACTTCAGAGTTAACAATTCTCTGGAGATCAACCTGACTAAAAATCAGCGGTCGTTTTACTTCAGTGTGTTTGAATTTGAAGAACCGACCAAATCGGCGGCACATTATTTTTATAATAATCACTGCCAGGCTGAATTCCTGCTCCCTGAGCTAAAAAATGTAGATTATCTCTGGTTGATTAAAGGAGATTACTACCAGCTGCAGGATGTCAAAAAATTAATCGGACAATTACGTCATGTAGAGCCAGTACAATTAGTATCTTTATTGGATATTAGAAAGCTCGAAAATAAGATGAACCTCATCTTTTAACCGGAAATTACCGGGTTTCCTCACCGAATCACACTATTGCATGAACACTTTAATTGTTTCATGATTAAAATCTTTTTGTTATGTGGCAAGAGAAAAACAATCAATTATATCGTGCCTTTACATTCAAAGACTTTACAGAAGCATTCTCATTTATGACAAAAGTGGCACTGATAGCTGAAAAAATGGATCATCACCCCAATTGGAACAATGTCTATAATAAGGTGGAGATTTATCTGAGCACGCATGATGCCGGAGACACCGTCACCGACAAAGACCATGCGCTGGCAAAAGCTATTGATGGTTGCCTATAAATTTTATACTTAAACAGTGATTCGGATCTTTTTCTTATTACTGTTGTTTTGTTACTCCAATAAAGCCCTGGGCAGTTTAACAGCAAAAGACACACTGGCAGCAGATTTTGATAATCTTCCGCCAGCTCTGGATCTGCGGCCCTGGTTGCTGAGCATGGAAGATGTGGGGGAGCAGGTAACACCACAACAGATACCTAATTTGCATTTCAACCACAACGTTTCTCTTTTCCACGACTCAAAAAAGAACAATGGAAAAGGTCACGATTGCTGGCTTCGGCTATCCGTAAAAAATACCGGTAGTGAAGATTCTGTATTGGCCCTCTTTGCAGGGTGGCATGATCATATGTACTGGTACGTACAGGAAGGCCAGCAACTAAAATTGCTGGTTCAGACCGGTATGATGCTGGACAAAGACAACATTCGCCGCTGGGAACATTATGCTTTTCCTGTGAATGTGCCCCCCGGGCAAACACGTACTTTCTATTTACATATCAACAACCAGTTCTTTAACGAGAACCCACTCATGCCTGTATTGTACGACGCTATGCAATACAATAACTTCCGGAACGCTACTGTGGCACACTTCCATAAAGAAGCAGCCATGATCTTTATGCTGCTGGGCATGTTGCTGGTATGTCTTACCATTGCGATCATCAATTATATTCAATTACCGGATCGCTCGTATCTGTATTTTGCTGCATACATGCTGGGGTTAATTTTATTTTTTGCCCTGCGGCTGGATAGTAAACCCTATCAGCTATCCGTATTTTACAGCTGGCCCATGTTGAAATATTACTGGGATGTGCCGGCGCTATTATTCTGTTTTTATCTCATGTACCTGGCCTTTGGAAAATCCTTCCTCAACCTGCAGGAGCGGTATCCCTTTATGGAAAGGTTGTTCAATATATTTGCCTCCTGTATTGGAGGTATTATTATCATTTGTTTTTACTGTATCGCCAGGAGATTGTACCAGGTGCCTGGCATGATCTACAGCTATATATATCTAGCCACTCTCCTCCCCTTGCTGGCGGTATTCGCAGCACTGGCCAAGCGCTCCCGCCATCATCCATTGGTACGGTTTTTCCTCTTTGGATCCCTCTGTTTTTATATGGCCAGCTTTGGCTCCTTCCTCATGCTGATACGTCCTCTGGGACTGCTCAGTGCACTGGGGGAACTGTCTGCCCCTTCGCTGCTCATCATTGTAGGGGTATTGCTGCAATCTATGTTCTTCCTGGCAGGCCTCAGTTATCGCAATAAACTGGTGCACCATGAAAGAACCCGTACACAGGAGCTGCTGATCAAACAGCTGAATAAAAACAAAGAACTTCAGCATAAGCTGAATGAGCAACTGGAAGAACTGGTAAAAGAACAGACGACAGAAATTCTCCGTAAGAAACAGGAGCTGGAAGAACAACGGAAAATACACCTGGAAACTGAGTACGATAAAAAACTGACGGAGATAGAACTGAAGGCCATCCGCGCGCAGATCAATCCACACTTTATTTTCAATTGTCTCAATTCCATACAGCTGTTTGTCATGCAGCGGGATTATGAATATGCACAGAAGTATTTGTCTGATTTTTCTTACCTGATCAGGAAAACATTAGATTTTTCAAGACGCAATTTCATATCATTAGCAGATGAAATTGCGTATCTGAATACCTACCTGGGTCTTGAAAAGATGCGGTTTGAAAATAAGATGGAATATGAGCTGCAGGTAGATCCGCTCATCGCCACAGCAGAACTGGAAATACCGGCTATGCTGCTACAGCCGTATGTAGAAAATGCGGTAAAATATGGGATGACAAATTCCCGTGACCATATCGGACACTTATTGATACAGTTTAATCAGGTAGCGCCGGACATGCTGGAATGCCTGATTGATGACAACGGTATTGGTATAAACAGGTCTAAGTCCATGCGTACATTGCCGAAGCATCATCAGTCCTCCGGCATGGAGATCAGCTCTAACCGTGCAGAGTTGCTCAACAAGATGTACAACACGGGAATTCACATAGACATCATTGATAAATCGGATAAAAATTCTTTGGAAAGTGGTACTATTGTGCGGATACTTATTCCCCAATTGTAGGCCAACTACTACGCTTTAGACTTTATGATAAAGGCCGTAATTATAGATGACGAGCGCAATAGCCGGGACATCATTTCCCTGATGCTGGAAAAGTATTGTCCTCAGGTAGAAATTGTTGCTACTGCTTCTGACTGTGCTGATGGTATAGCTACCATCCGGGAATTCCAGCCCGAGCTGGTTTTTCTCGACCTTGAAATGCCTGATGGAACCGGGTTTGATGTATTACTGGGCACACAGAACGTACCACTGTTTGAAGCGGTGTTTGTCACTGCATTTGAAAAAAAATTCCTGCATACGATCCGTTTCAGCGAAGTGGAAATTATTTTAAAACCAATAGATCGGGAAAGTCTCACTACAGCCATCGCTATTATCGGTGCACGACTGGCAGCTGGCAAAAGTAAAGACAGATACAAAGTACTGCTGGCTAATTTTAACAAGGGCCGGAATACAAGTCTGGAACTGGTATTGCCACAGTCGGAAGGAGATGATACCACCATCGCTTTATCTGCCATTACTTACCTGGAAGCACTAGGCGATAAGACATTGTTTTACCTGGATGATCATCACCAGGTGCAGGCCAACAGGCCATTCCGATACTATGCAGATCTATTCAGCACCTTACGATTTTACCAGGTCAATAATCTACAGATAGCGCAGATGAGTCAGATCAGCCATGTAAGTACAGAAGGTGGAAATGTAATGATGAGAAATGGTGTGACACTGGAAGTAGCAGAACGACGAAAAAAAGATCTACTCTTACACTTAAAACAGTATAAATAAAAAAGCATCCCGGTTGGGATGCTTTTTTATTTATGGTTGGGAGTTACTTATCCGTTCATAGAGATCAGGAACTCATCATTATTTTTAGTCCCCCTCATGTGCTGTAACATGAAGTGCATGGATTCTTCTGTATTCATATCCGCGAGATGATTGCGGAGAATGTGAAGGCGTTTCAGATGATCCTTATCAAGGAGCAGATCATCACGGCGGGTAGAGGAAGCTGATACATCGATAGCAGGGAAGATACGTCTGTTCGCCAGTTTACGATCCAGTTGTAATTCCATGTTACCGGTACCTTTGAATTCTTCGAAGATCACTTCGTCCATTTTAGAACCAGTATCGATCAGTGCAGTTGCGAGGATGGTCAATGAACCACCATTTTCGATCTTACGGGCTGCACCGAAAAATTGTTTTGGTTTCTGCATAGCGTTTGCTTCCACACCACCACTCAGTACTTTACCTGAAGCAGGAGCTACGGTGTTGTGCGCACGGGCGAGACGGGTGATGGAATCCAGCAGGATCACTACATCATGTCCGCATTCTACCAGGCGTTTTGCTTTTTGCAGTGCGATGGCAGAAACTTTCACGTGCTTTTCAGCTGGTTCATCGAAAGTAGAAGCGATGACTTCTGCTTTTACGCTACGTTCCATATCGGTTACCTCTTCCGGACGCTCATCGATGAGCACTACCATCAGGTAAACTTCAGGGTGATTAGTTGCGATAGCATTTGCTACTTCTTTCAGCAACATGGTTTTACCCACCTTAGGCTGTGCTACGATCAGACCACGCTGACCTTTACCTATAGGGGTAAACATGTCCATGATGCGGGTAGAGTAGTTATTAGAAGTAGTAGTCAATCTTAATTTCTCGAAAGGAAACAGAGGTGTCAGGTAATCGAATGGTACGCGGTCACGTACTTCTTCAGGTGATTTACCATTGATTGTTTCTACTTTCAGGAGAGCGAAGTATTTCTCACCTTCTTTCGGAGGTCTAACGGAACCTTTAACGGTATCGCCTGTTTTGAGACCGAATAATTTGATCTGGGAAGGAGACACGTAAATATCATCAGGAGAGCTGAGATAGTTATAATCAGAGGAGCGGAGGAAACCATAGCCATCAGGCATCATTTCCAGTACACCTTCGCTGAGGATAATACCATCAAATTCTATATTGAAAACAGGTTCTTTCTGCTTGTTGTTGAAACGTTGTTTCTGCGGCACGATAGGCTCTTCCGGCATTACGAAGTCGTCGTCGTCATCCTCTTCTTCCTCGTCGTCTTCTTCATCCTCTTCTACTACTACCTTTTTTGCAGGAGCAGCAACAGGCGCCTTGGTATTAGTAATTACTTCTTCCTCTTCATCCTCTTCGTCTTCAGTAAACTGAGGGATGATTTCATCGTCGTCGTCGTCAAATGTAAGGGAAGGAATACTATCCAGGTCTATATCGAAGTCTTTCTTTTTGGGTTTGGTTTCGGATGCCTTAGGTTCTTCAACTTCTTTAGCTTTATTGAGTGCTCCAGGTTTTCTACCGCGTTTTGGTTTTTCATCTGATGCGGCTTCTGCTACTGGTTCTTCGTGTTCGTCTTCCTTTTTTGTTGATTTCCGTTTACGTGTCTTCTTTTCTTCTCCATTGGCCGGGTTACTTTCTGAGGCCATTACTGCCTGCTTGTCGAGAATTTTGTAGATAAGATCCTGTTTGCTCAGTTTTTTGGCGTTTGGCACATCCAGTTTCTCTGCAATGTCAAGCAGCTCAGGAACGAGCATGTCGTTCAGTTGTAAGATGTCGTACATCATCGTGTGTTGTCAAATTTTAGAAGTGTTGCAAGGTGGGTACCACTACATACCAACATACACCAATTACAAAATAATTGTTTTTTGAGTCCAATAAATTTAATCTGGTTATTAAATCTGATAGGGAATGTTGAGTTTAGGACTGCTGATGAAGATGTGAATTTGAACTTAATCAGACAGATTGTAACGCAAGATTAAAACAACTTTCGCTATTATCCAAAAAAAAAGCAGGTTCCAAAATGCCTGTAATCCGGCCCTGAGGCCCCTTGGAGAGCAGTTTCAGGGAGGAAAACACCGGCCCACAGCCTGTCTTCGGATATGGTCCCACTTATTGCCCGCAACTTTCCTGCCAAATCGGGGATAACAGTATTTTTCCACATTTAACATTTTATTTGGAAAAGGGCGCAGAATCACCCTTATCACTTAAATTTGCAATCCTAAAATTTACATTAATATGAGCCAAAGAACGAAGGTTAAGCAAATCCTGCTTGACGACAAAACAGACTACAACGTAGTGGTAAAAGGCTGGATACGGTCTTTCCGTAACAATCAGTTTATAGCTTTGAACGATGGCTCTACCAATAATAATATCCAGATTGTATTGGATCAGAATTCTGTTTCTGCTGAACTAATCAAGCGCCTGACCACAGGTGCTGCCATCAGCGTATCAGGTACTGTAATTCCATCTCTGGGTAAAGGCCAGCGCGTAGAGATCAAAGCTGTAGAACTGGAAATTCTGGGTGACTGTGATGGTGAGAAATATCCCCTGCAGCTGAAAAACCGCCCGAGCCTGGAATACCTGCGTGAAATTGCACACCTGCGTTTCCGCACCAACACTTTCGGGTCTGTATTCCGCCTGCGTCATGCATTGGCTTTTGCTGTCCACAAATTCTTTAACGAAAAAGGCTTTGTATACCTGCACACGCCTATCATCACTGCATCTGACGCTGAAGGTGCCGGCGAAATGTTTCACGTAAGTACCCTGGATCCTAAAAATCCACCACTGACTGAAGATGGTAACATTGATTATAAAGAAGACTTCTTTGGCAGAGCGACCAATCTGACCGTATCTGGTCAGCTGGAAGGCGAACTGGGAGCAATGGCATTCGGTGATATCTACACCTTTGGCCCTACCTTCCGTGCAGAGAATTCCAATACAGCCCGCCACCTTGCTGAGTTCTGGATGATCGAACCAGAAATGGCTTTCTATGACCTGGAAGACAACATGAACCTGGCAGAGGCTTTCATCAAATCCGTAATTGGCTATGTGCTGGAAAATAACAGGGAAGACCTGGAATTCCTGGCTGCACGCCTTGCTGAGGAAGAAAAACAGAAACCACAGCAGGAAAGAAGTGAAATGGGACTGATCGAAAAACTGGAGTTTGTACTGAACAATGAATTCCAGCGTCTCACTTACACAGAAGCAATTGACATTCTGAAAAACAGTAAGCCAAATAAATCAAAGAAGTTCAACTACCTGATCGAAGAATGGGGTGCAGATCTGCAGAGTGAGCACGAACGTTACCTGGTAGAAAAACACTTTAAGAAACCTGTGATACTCACAGATTATCCTGCGGCTATCAAGGCTTT
This sequence comes from Chitinophaga sp. LS1, assembly GCF_034274695.1. NCBI lineage: Bacteria > Pseudomonadati > Bacteroidota > Chitinophagia > Chitinophagales > Chitinophagaceae > Chitinophaga > Chitinophaga sp. LS1. The sequence goes on along the minus strand of NZ_CP128362.1, from coordinate 2,214,200 downwards.
CTACATGAAGCAGAACGATGACGGCAAAACCGTTAGAGCAATGGATATTCTCTTCCCGGGTATCGGCGAAATCGTAGGTGGCTCTCAGCGTGAAGAAAACTACGACAAGCTGGTAAGACGTATGGAAGAAATGAAACTGCCAGTAGAAGAAATGAGCTGGTACCTGGATACAAGACGCTATGGTAGTGCTCCGCATGCAGGTTTCGGCTTAGGTTTTGAAAGACTGGTACTGTTTGTAACAGGTATGGGAAATATCAGGGACGTGATTCCTTTCCCAAGAACACCAAAGAGTGCAGAGTTTTAATTTTTAATATACACAATATTTAAAATGGCTCCGGGTGAAAATCCGGAGCCATTTTTTTATGGAATATTGTTACGCCCGCGTCTATATTATAAATCTTTTGTTATGGCTGAAATGAACACCCAATCCCACCCTGGCAAACAAAGAGGTGGCCAGCGCGCTAAGAAACTGAGTACCCGGGTAGATATGACCCCTATGGTAGACCTGGGATTCCTGTTGATCACTTTTTTTATGTTGACCACTACCCTCCTGCAACCAAAAACCATGGACCTGATCATGCCCCGTGACGACGGTAAACCACAGCCACTGGCCGAAAGTAATGCTATGACCGTATTGCTTGGCGCCAACAATACTGTAAAATATTATGAAGGCATGTATCATCCCGAAGACGTAAAAACCATTACCTATGCGGATATCAGGGATGCAATCATCAAAAAGAAAGAAGAGATCATGAAGAGAACCGGGGACAATAAACTGATGGTACTGATCAAAGCCAACAACGACGCCAACTATAAAAATGTAGTAGATATCATGGACGAAATGCTCATCAACCGCGTAGACCGTTATGCCATGGTAGACATTACGGACGAAGAAAAAGCATTACTGAAATAGTCATTTTCTATACCTTAGTGATGTAAATCGCATTAACTATGGCAACGACACATTCCATCCCTGTTGTAGACCTCGCCGCCTTTACAAAGGGCGACGACACCAGCAAAGCAGCCTTTGTGCAGCAGCTGGGTAAAGCTTATGAGGAAGTAGGATTTGTAGCAGTAAAAAATCACGGTATTCCCGACAAGCTGATTGAAGACCTGTATAAGTATGTACAACAGTTCTTCGCACTACCAGCTGATGTAAAGCGCAGTTACGAAATTCCCGAACTGGCAGGCCAGCGTGGTTATACTTCATTTGGTAAAGAACATGCAAAAGGATTTGACGCGCCTGATCTGAAAGAGTTTTTCCAGTTTGGACAAACTGTAACAGATGGTGATCCGATTGGCAAAGAATATCCGGATAACGTAGCAGTTAAGGAATTGCCTGCTTTCACCCCTACCTGCACAGCTGCTTATAAAGCTTTTGAAACTTCAGGTATATCTCTATTACAGGCTATTGCACTGTACCTGGGTCTGGATGAGCATTACTTCGATCAGTTTGTTCATAATGGTAATTCTATCCTGAGAGCGATCCATTACCCTCCTATTAAAGATGAACCTAAGTCTGCCATCCGCGCAGAACAGCATGAGGATATCAACCTGATCACCCTGCTGGTAGGAGCTTCTGCGGATGGTCTGCAGATCCTGGATAAACAGAATAACTGGGTGCCGGTGACTTCACTGCCTGAGCAAATCGTAGTAAATGTGGGCGATATGCTGCAAAGATTGACGAACAATAAATTAAAGTCTACTACACACCGCGTAGTAAATCCACCTCGTGAATTGTGGGGTACCAGCAGGTTCTCTATTCCATTCTTCCTGCATCCTAAGTCAGAGATGCCGCTGAATTGTCTTGAAAGCACAATAGATGCAGCGCATCCCAGGGAGTATGAACCAATTACCGCCGGTGAGTACCTGGATGAACGATTGAGAGAAATAGGATTGAAGAAATAATTCCCTTTTTAAATAAGCCGACCACCTCTGGCCGGCTTTATTTATGATAATTATCATAGTTAACCCACAAAATCAACCTTTTGTCGCATAAATGTTTGATATCTTCAATATTTTAATGAAATTCGGGCAGCCGTAATTTCCCGCATAGTGTTTCTTCGTCATATTCCGTTCCTGCGGGCTGTTTTTTTACACAGTTTAACAGCCTATGGTGGCCCGCAAGGTCACCTGGCTATGATGTTGAAGACATTCGTGCAGCAAAGAAAAGATGTGACAGAGCAGGAGTTGATGGAATATAATGCGTTCTGTCAGCTGCTCCCCGGAGCTTCTTCTTCCCAGACCCTCACCCTCATCGGCTACAAACGTGGAGGGGTACCACTGGCAGTCGTCACCCTGCTCATATGGATTGCACCAGCCTGTTTCCTGATGGGATCTCTTAGTTTCCTCTTACAATACTTTGATCAGAAAGCCCTGCATACAGACATTTTTAAGTATGTACAACCCATGGCGGTAGGCTTCCTCATTTATGGCAGTTTCCGGGCTTTCAGTATCAGTATCCGTAACCTGGCTACTTTCATCATCATGGTGGTAGCCTTACTCACGGCCATCTACCTGAAGTCTCCATGGACATTCCCCGCACTGATCATCCTTGGTGGTATTGTCTCTAACTTCAGTAACAAGCGTATTCCTGATATTCCTGACCAGCCTAAAAAAATCCAATGGACCAATATCTGGTTGTTTGCCACTCTCTTTATACTCGCAGGTCTATTCTCTGAAGTGGCCCGTACGCACAACTGGATTACCCGTCGTCCGTTCAACCTGTTTGAAAACTTTTATCGTTTCGGCAGCCTTGTATTTGGTGGTGGCGATATATTGATTGCAATGATGCTGGAACAATATGTAACCCGTGCAAAATCGGCATTTATGAGTGCTGAGGAGTTACTGACAGGTGCAGGTATTATGCGGGCCTTGCCAGGACCTACATTCTCTATCACTGCTTATGTGGGGGGAATGGTAATGCGCAACCTGGGACCGGGGTATCAGTTGCTGGGATGTATGCTGGCGCCAATCGCTATCTTTTTACCCAGCTTGCTGCTGGTTTTATTCTTCTTTCCAATCTGGACCAATCTGAAGAAATATGTAGTCATCTATCGTGCATTGGAAGGTATCAATGCCGCTGTGGTAGGTATCATGTGGGCTGCGACCTTCATGTTATTTATGGCCATACCGCACACATGGTACAATATTGCGATCGCCCTGAGCACACTGGCAATATTGGCATTCTCACGTCTCCCCTCTCCATTTATCGTACTTGCCTGTCTGGTACTGGGTTGGTTACTGTAATCAATCATCATGATGCCCGCTTACCTCCACTACCCAGACTGGCTTTCAGCTGACTAAACAGGTCTGTACTCTTTGTATGCACCACTTTCATTTTCTTCACCGCACGCTTCTTACCACTCGCTTTTTGTTTGATAATTTTCAGCAGCTCTGCATGGTATTCGTCTTTGAACTGACTGATGTCAAATTCTGTCGTATAACTTTCAACCAGCTTTACAGCCATATCCAGCTCTTTCTTCTGAATCCTGGTAGCAGGTAATGTCAGCTCCTCAGGTGTGCGAATTTCTTCCTGGAAACGGAGTTGATGCAATAGTAAATAATTATCCCGTGGGCGGATCACTACAATATGCTCACTGGTGCGCAACACAAATCTGCCGATACCGGCTTTTCCTGTTTGTTCCAGCGTTTTCAGCAATAATGCATATGCTTTCGTACCTGATTTTTCCGGTTCTATAAAGTAGGGTGTCTCGAAATAAATATCATCAATCTCAGTTTCCTCTACAAAAGATTCAATGGTGATCATCTTTGTTTTTTCAGGACTTGCCGCCTCGAAATCTTCATCTTCCAGTATAATGTATTCATCATTGTACAGGTATCCTTTTACTATTTTGTCCCATGGTACTTCTTTACCTGTGTCTTCATTTACCCGGTGAAATTTTATGTGTGCCTGATCACGCTTGTCAAGCATATCAAGGTCGAGCCTGCTGTCTTTGACTGCGCTGTACAGTTTCACCGGAATATTGACCAGCCCGAAGCCGATAGTTCCTGACCATATTGCTCTCATAATAATTGATTTATACTTGTATTGGCATCCAAAGGATATGCCATGGCACGGCTTTTGGATTTTTAATCTATAAAAACCTTTGTTTATGGAAAAGCCAGGTGAAATGACAACACTTACCAGAGTGTTAGAAAAATTGCACACTAAGGGTCTGGATCATGAGTTGGTAATGAGTGACCATGGCCGCTTGCAGAATAAAGAAAAACAAAAGATCTACAACCCTGATGAGTTGAAGATCATAAAAACCTACCGATTTGAAGGGGAGTCAGATCCCGGTGATATGTCGGTATTGTATCTCATAGAAGACAAGGAAGGAGAAATTGGGTATGTTCTGGATGCTTATGGGGCTTATAGTACGCACGAAGAATCAGGGTTTGATGAATTTATCCAGAAAATACCGGTAGAGGACAGAGAAGATCAAATGATCTTTGCTTAAATTAATAACTACTAAAACTTATTGACTGGCGGACGATTGTTATTTACGATCGTCCGTCTTTCATAAATTTCAACAGCACTCTCTCATCATTGTGTAACCCATCTTTAGGAACCTTTTCCCGGCCGGCTTTCAAGGCATCCAGATACGGACGAAGCTTACATTGTTCATAAGCTTCTGCAAGACGTGGATGGATGTAATATTTCTTACACACGGCCCTGGTATTCCCCAGTTTTCCCGCTACACTATCGATAATACTCACCAGGTTTTGTTTGCACTCATGTTGCGACTCAAAAGGCGTCAGATCTGCCAGGAGGTTTAATGCATGCAGGGTACCTGACCAGGTACGAAAATCCTTGCAGGTAAAGTCTTCTCCTGTCCAGAGCTTCAGGTATTCGTTAATATCGCCGGAGTCGAGGGATTTATGTTCTCCTGCTTCATAGTATTGAAACAATTCCTGGCCGGGAATATCTCTTACTTTCTGCAGCAATCTGGCAAGTTGGCGATGCTTAAGTGTGATCTGATGCATTACACCTTTTTTGCCTTTAAACTTGAAGAAAGCCGTTCCGCCACTTATTTTCACATGTTGATCACGCAATGTGGTCAGGCCATAGGAGCCATACAATTTTTCATAAGCTACATTGCCTACACGGATCAGTGTTTCCTGCATAACACTGAGGGCAATGGCGATCACTTTTCCCTTGTCGAGTGTTTTCTTTTTCAGTGCCTCATCCATATGGTGGCGCAATTGCGGTAGTTTCTCCCCAAAATGTAGCAGGCGGTCGTACTTGGTTTCGTTGCGCACCTTAGCCCAGGTAGAATGATAGCGGTATTGTCTTCTGCCCATGGCATCGATGCCAGTAGCCTGCAAGTGACCATTCGGATAAGGAGAGATCCATACTTCCTGCCAGGCGGGTGGAATTACTAATCCCCTGATGCGATGCAATATATCATCATCAGTAATTTTCGCACCATACTGATCCTGGTAGTAAAAACCACTTCTTGTTTTTACACGGGAATAACCGGCGGTACCAGATCTTACATATCTCAATTTCACTGCTTTTGCGGTAGCCATTGCTTCTGCTACTACATCCATAATTTAACCTTTTAAAAAGGCTCCATACATTTTACAATGCAGGAGCCTGAGGGTTTTCAATGATTAGTAAGAAAAACTATTCTGCTGCAGCTTCTTCATTGATAGAAGATTCTGCTATTTGTGTGAGCAGACTGTCTGCTTCTTTTTCTTCGCCCAGTGTCTGCTCCAGCACAGATGCTACATCATCATGTCCCATGATATGTGCGAGTGTACGCAGGCTACCATAAGCTGAGATTTCGTAGTGTTCAATTTTCTGGGAACAGATGATGATACCTGCATCTCTTACTGCTGTATCTTCTTCTGTATCTTCTACTACTTCCTGACCTTCTGCGATCAGGCCTTCCATGGCTTCGCATTTCTTGGCTCTTGGTGCTTGTCCGAGCATTTCGAATACCTGTTCCAGTCTTTCGACATGTCCTTTAGTTTGCTCCTGGTGATCAATAATAGCATTGATCAGTTCCTGGGAAGTGGCTGCTTTAGCCATTTTGCCCAGTGCCTTTACAAGATTTTTTTCAGCCCAATAAATATCTTTCAGCTCATCCATGAAGAGCTTATGGAATTTTGATTCAGGCATGGCGCTTTTTGATGCTGCCTTTTTTTTGGTAGTCGTTGCCATAACTTTTTAGAGTTTTATGCTTTAGGATTAGGTGGAGTACGATGTGTGTCATGATCAGGCACCTCGTTCGGAACCGGATTTCTTTCTGGCCCCTGGGGTGATGGCGGAGGTGTGATCTCCGGACCAGGAGCGGGGTTTGGGTTCGTTGGAGGTGTTTGTATGGGTTGTTTTTCAGGTACGCCTCCAGGAGGCAGATCACCTGCGAATATTGTATCGTGTATCATGATGATCAGTTTTTACAGAAATAAAAACAAAGTTCATTCCCGGTGCCAGATTTTGATGCATAAAACTCAATACTGATTTACCCATAATCCTTCACCACAAATAGTTTCATAGGCATATCACCAACGTTCACAGCTATATTTTTTCATACAGCAGCCACGGCTGCACATGGTGTAGACAAGTGATTTCATATTGTAGAATTTGTTTCCGCTTCGTAACCCGGAACTTTTTAGTACATTCGAATGCTGTCGAATAAACTACTATGCATATCCCGGTTCAGAAAAAGCTACGAGCAGGATTTTTTATAGCTGCTACTGTAATGATCATTGCTTCTGTTTGCTCTTATATTGTTACTAAGAACCTGCTTGATAATGCTAGATGGATGAACCACACCATTGAAGTATCCAAAAGGCTGGAAGTAATCACCAAGCAGGTAAAAGATGCGGAAGCTGCAATCCGCGGTTTTAGCATCACCAGGGACACTGCCTTCCTGCGTCCCAGTATGCAGGAACGTAGCATCAAGATTGAAGAAGAATACCTGCATCTGCGCCAGGTGACAAAAGGTTCGCCGCAACAACAGCTACACCTTGATACCCTGAAACAACTCCTGGATAATAAATACAAACAACTCGCCGCCGGCGAAACCAAATGGCGTTCTTTCCGGAAAGACACTTCCTCTGTACAGGAAGGTGAAAAATCAATGGATAAGATAGACCGGAAAGTACAGGATATGATGAAGATCGAAGAACAACACCTGCCCGAAAAATCAGAGATGCAGCGATTCTATTCTATGATATGGGTGCCTGCTATATTTATTTCTTCACTCATTGCCATCTTCATAGGTATCTATTCCTATTTGACCCTTACACGGGAATATCGCTTGCAATTACACATTGAATCAAGATTAAAATCTTACCAGCGGGACCTGCAACAAAACATCAGTCTGTTAAATAAATCCAACGAAGAACTGGAACAATTCGCCTATGTAGCCAGTCATGACCTGCAGGAACCTTTGCGCAAGATCTCTACCTTCAGCGACCGGTTGCAAATGAAATACGGCTCTCAACTCCCCACTGAAGCCAATGAGCTATTGGAACGAATGGGAGGCGCTGTGGCCCGGATGCGGGTATTGATCAATGACCTGCTGCTTTTTTCAAGAGCAGGCCGCATTACCCCTGAGAATATTGTAAAAACAGACCTGAATACCCTGCTTCAACAGGTAAGCAGTGACCTGGAAGAAAGCCTCCAGGAAAAGAAAGGGACTATTCATTCAGAAGTGCTGCCTGCAATAGAAGGCAACCCCACCTCTTTGCAACAGCTTATTCAGAACATTCTGACAAATGCAATTAAGTTCGCCAGCCCAGAGCGGCAACTGGCAATCAATATCCGTTATCAGCTCCTAAAAGGTGCTGCACTGGACGTCCCCATAAGAGAAAATCAACTGGAAGATACCTTCTGCCGCCTTTCATTTGAAGATAATGGTATAGGATTTGAACCGGCCTATGCCGAGCGCATCTTTTTGCTTTTTCAGCGGTTACATGGCATGAGCGAATACTCAGGGACTGGTATTGGCCTGGCTATCTGTAAAAAAATCACAGACAGTCATCATGGTTACATCAAAGCTTATGGAGAAGCAGGCAAGGGCGCCAGGTTTATAGTTATATTACCACTTACCCAAACCCATCAGGATGAGCAGTATTAAGCCTGCCGGAAAAATTAGCATCCTTATTGCTGATGATGATGCAGACGACCGGGAACTGATCAAGGCCGCTTTTGAAGAAAACAGTACAGATCATCAGATTAGCTTCGTGGAAAACGGGGAAGAGCTGTTGCTCTACCTGAAGCGGAGTGGGCGGTATGCGGATGAAACGCTACACCCACTTCCACACATCATACTGCTGGACCTCAATATGCCCAAGAAGGATGGTCGTGAGGCATTAAAAGAGGTAAAGGCTGATCCCTTATTAAAATGTATACCTGTTATCATTCTTACTACCTCCATGGAAGAAAAGGATATTGCTAAGAGCTACGAGCTGGGTGTAAATAGTTATATCATCAAACCGGTAACTTTTTCAGGTCTCGTAGAATTTACCAGTATATTAAGTAAATATTGGTTCGAAATTGCAGAACTGCCAAACATTTAAGAATGACTGATCAACCTGTTCACATATTGATGATCGATGATGACGAAGATGACTTTTATCTGGTAAGCCAGTTATTGCAGGACATCTCTCCGGGTCAGTACGATCTGGCCTGGGCACCTACTTACTCAAAAGCAGTAGAGGAAGTAGAGCGGAAAAAGCATGATATCTACCTCGTAGATTATCGCCTGGGACCATATACAGGTATCGACATCCTCCATCACTTCCAACAGCTGCAATACAAGGCACCTGTGATTATGCTCACGGGTAAAGGGGATTACAGTATAGATAAGGAGGCGATGCAGGCAGGTGCCTCTGACTACCTCGTAAAAGGAGAAATCAGTGCTGACCTCCTGGAACGCTCCATCCGCTATGCCCTGGATGAGGCCCGCCACCTGCGCACCATCGAGGAAAAAGAAAAAAAATACTTTAGTGTGTTTGAAAAAGCACACGACCTCATCATACTCGCAGATTGTGACAAGAACGTCATCGATGCAAACCCCGCAGCCATCAGGACCCTGCTGTATAGCAAGGAAGAATTCCTGCAGATGAATTTGAAAAAACTATTTTTCCAGGAAGAACAAAGCCGCCACTTCTTCGACCAAATCTGTGGAGAAGACAGTAGTCTGCAAACAGAGTATAACTTCGTGACCAAGGAAGGTAAAAAACTGGATGTAATGGTCAGCGCAGTGATGCTGGACGAAGCAGAACAGATCTTCCTCTGTATTGCACAGGATATCACCGAGCGAAAAAGAGAAGAACTTGAAAAGCAGCAGCAACAGAAGTTCATCGTCACCGGCCGTATTGCCCGCGTGATTGCTCATGAGGTAAGAAATCCGCTCACCAATATCCTGCTTGCCGTAAGCCAGTTCAAAGGTGAACCGGTGAGTGTGGAAGAAAGCCAGGTATATGTAGATATCATTGAGCGCAACTGTACCCGCATCAATCAGCTTATTACCGAACTGCTCAGTTCTACCCGTATGATAGAGCTGAACATCCATGCACATGGTGCAAATGAACTAACAGAAAAAGCATTGCTGCTGGCGAAAGACAGGTTGCAACTGAATGAAATAAAAGTCAATAAGGAATACATTTACCCCGACATCATGGTTCCTGCTGATGAAGAAAAAGTAATCATTGCATTACTCAACATCATCATTAATGCTATTGAGGCGATGACACCAGGTAAGGGCGTACTCACAATTAATACAGAGCGCCTGAAAGACAAGGCGATTATCATGATCAGTGATAATGGTCCAGGCATACCTGAAGAGACGAAAATGAGGCTGTTTGACCCCTTCTTTACTAACAAACCGAAAGGTACCGGCCTGGGGTTAACAAGTACACAAAATATTATAATGAACCATAAAGGAACCGTACATGTAGAAAGTGAGATTGATAAAGGCAGTGTATTTACGGTCGTTTTGCCCGCTAACTAATCACATAAAAAGGCCGGAGACTTTATAGTGATCCGGCCTTATTTTTTTTCTTCCACGTCTATCTTTTCATCTGCATTTTCGATTGCCTCTTCTACAGAGTGTGACTCTTTCATCGACATCTTCTTCTTCGTTTCCTCCGCCAGCTTACAATAATATTTATGCAGGGTATCCAGTTCTTCTTCTGATAAATCTTCGACCACAATAAGGCGATTACTCGCCATTTTATTGGCTGCAATTAATTCATTCAGTTTTAACTGTAATGATTTGGAATCTTTATTCTGTGACTTTTGTATTACGAACACCATTAGAAATGTGATGATAGTAGTACCCGTATTGATGACCAGCTGCCATGTATCGGAATAATGAAATACCGGTCCCGTAATTCCCCAGATAACTATTGCTAACAGGGCCAGGAAGAACGCTCCCGGCGAACCTGTGATATGACTGACTTTGCTTGAAAATTTCTCAAAAAAATCTCCATTCCCTTGTTGCGCTTTCATGATGTTGTATTTGTACTTTAGTAAGGCAAATAATATACCTGTTGAAAAAACAAAAAAGGGGCGCTATAAAGCGCCCCACAATAAACTATAAACAAACACTATATTGATCAATAATTTATATTCAGTAACCGGAGCTTGTTGTACAGGGTTTTCCTGTCAATATTCAACAGCTGCGCGGCCTTCGTTTTATTGTATTTTACCTCTTTGAGTACATTGATGATCTTATTGTATTCAGCCTGCAATGCGACTGTTTTCAGATCATTTTCGTTGGTAATAGAAATCAGTTCACCTGACATATTCACCTGATGATCTTCTTCATAAGATGGTTGTTGGGAGAATGATTCTTTCATTTCCAGCGGCAATGTAGACAGCGTGATATCTTCATGTTCCGGTGTTAACAGGCAGGCGCGGCGAATCACGTTTTTCAGTTCGCGGATATTACCTGGCCAGTTGTAACGGTTGAAGCAATCCCATACTTCATGAGTAATCTTACCACAGTTCTTTTGCAGTTCTCTTTCTACCTGACGCATGAAAGCATCTACAAATAAAGACAGATCTTCTACTCTCTCACGCAATGGCGGAATATAAATGGTGAACTCATTGAAGCGATGGAAAAGGTCTTCACGGAAACGGCCTTTCTGTACAGATTCAGACAGCTTCTCGTTGCTCGCTACGATGATGCGCACATCAATCGGAATTTCCTTCAGGTTACCTACACGACGGATCACTTTTTCCTGGATCACACGCAGCAGGGCTACCTGTATATCGTAAGAAAGATTTGCCACTTCATCAAGGAAGAGCGTACCGCCATGTGCCTGTTCAAAGGCGCCGATCTTGGTATTGATCGCACCGGTGAAAGCTCCTTTTTCGTGGCCGAACAATTCACTTGCAGCCAGTTCTTTCGAAAGGCTTCCGCAGTCCAGTGCTACAAAAGGTTGGGAATGACGTTTACTATGGTGGTGAATGAGGTGGGCAACAGATTCTTTACCCGTACCTGTTTCACCAAATATGATAGTACTATAATCGGTAGGTGCTACGAGCTTAATCTGACGGATTAGTTCGCGTGCACCAGCACTTTCTCCATATACATATTTATTACTCTTATCGAGCATCTCGCCATTTTGTACATCTGCAAGCGCAGCAGCGGCAGGTCTTTCTCCTACACTGCCATTGTAAGTTCTGGCAGGCATAGAATTTTCCCTTTCGCGTTCGGAATCCATGTGCGCGAAGGCTTTATGTACAAGGTTGAGGATTTCGTCCGGATACAATGGTTTTGATAAGTAATCATAAGCACCATTCTTCACCATATCTACTGCGACCCTTACATCGGTATAACCGGTGATGATGATCACGATTGTACGGGGATTGATTTGCAATATGTCCTGTAATAACTGAGCACCATCTGTATCCTTTAAACGATAGTCACACAACACCAGATCAAATGCTTTCTCCTTCATCATTTTCAGCGCAGTGGCACCGCTCATAGTAGTATCTACTTTGAAACCGTGTTTGCCCAGAAACTTACTAAGCAGTGTACAAATATTGATCTCATCGTCTATAATCAGAATATTTCTCATAAAAGTTATATGTGGTGTTAGAACAACAGCTTTTTTAAATTTACTAATTAATACCTTTCATTGCTACGCATTATCTGCTTAACACGTTAAGCATCAGCTCATCCAGGCTTTTTACATTGAATGGCTTGGCGAGGAAGTAACTGGCGCCGGCCTTGAGTGCTTTCTGTTTTTCCATACCATTATCATAAGCGCTAATGGTAACGACTGGCAGGGCTGGACATTTTTTCTTAATACCAGGTAATGCTTCCAATCCCGACCCATCTGGCAGATGGATATCCAGGAAGAGCAAATCCGGTTGTTGCTGCTGCAAATACTGCGTTCCCTCTGTGAGTGAATGCACATATTTTACATTATATCCATGTTTAACAAGACTCAACTGTAATAGTTTACAGATATCCGGTTCATCGTCAATAATCAGAATAAATGACTTGTTCATCCCCTCGTGCGTATATACTGTGTCGGATGTGGGTCCCACATCCGGTTTAATATGCTGTACCATGCTTACACTTGTTCCATTAATAAATTGATTATCAAAAAAATAGGAGGATCCTTTGGCTTCAACTCGCACTTCACCTATTTCCCGCTCCTTTTTCAGTATAGTAGTTCCAAATATCAATCCATTATGCCTGTGGCAGCTTCTGCAAGATATTCTATACAAATGTGTGGAATTATTTCCACAATTCATGATCCCTGTTACCCCAATTCCCGGGGCAGAAGTGTGGAATCAAGGGTTGGACCCCGTGGTATGGTAATTGAAACCGTTATCTATGAAGCATAACATTTTTTTCATTCATAGCTGTTGTTTTAGTTTATTGTCCTGGGTGCGAACCCGGGACAATCTTTTTTATGCCTATTCCTATAGCATATCATTAGTACGATAAGGGTACTAACAGGGCACCAAAAGGGCACCTCATTATCCCGGCGATAATGAGGTGCCCTTTTGGTGTCCTTATAATGACCTGTTTATGATATAGCTTGGTTATAGTCAACCAGGCTTTTTAGGCGATCGACTATTTTTTTTCATTAACATGGCGTTCACAATATTCTGAGATCAAGACGCTACATTTGACTCAGACGACGAAAAGCTAATTCAGACGCTGCCTGTGAGCAGGCTCATCATCATTTAATTATACATTTTATTAACAGGTTCTTGAGGCGACTGCCTGGCTAAAATAATAGCCAGGCTAGCGCTATCAGTTATTCTGTGAAAACCGCTATTCTTTATTCATCTAAAACCTCAATCTTCACATGCGCACGCTTGCTTGTAGTATTACAGTCAACGGGGTCAGCAGGAAAATATCCCTGCGTAAAAAAGCCAAAGAGAAAAAATATCTTGTAGTTATGAAAGGAGAAGTGCTGGAATACACCTTTGACAAAGACAATATACTTTCTCAGTCGGCGGGTCCGGCTATTACTGAGGCCGGTCTTTCTGAACATATTGAATGGATGATCCGGAACTATTTCGGCCCCGAGCCTTCCGCTCAATAGCGTTTGAATAACTTACCGTACTTTTGCCCCGCAATGCAAAATGTATACGAAAATATCCTCTCTGCGCTCCAGATCGATGCGCTAAATGAGATGCAAGAGGCATCTATCAAGGCAAATCAGGAAGCAGACAATGTCATCCTGCTCTCAGACACCGGCTCTGGTAAGACCCTGGGCTTCTTAATACCTATACTGGAATCACTGGACAAAACAGTATCCGGTACCCAGGCCCTGATCGTCGTGCCTTCCAGAGAACTGGCCCTTCAGATCGAAAATGTGTGGAAAAATATGCGTACAGGTGTAAAAATCACCTGCTGCTATGGTGGCCATAAGAGAGAGACGGAAGAAAATAACCTCCAGGAAGCACCTGCCCTCATAGTTGGTACCCCTGGCAGACTGGGAGACCACATCCGTAGGGAGAATATCAAACCTGAGACTATCAAAATGCTGGTACTGGACGAGTTTGACAAGTCGCTGGAACTGGGTTTTGTAGATGAACTGGAATTCATCCTCACCGGACTCACCGGACTGAAAAAGCGCCTGCTCACCTCTGCTACCGACACTGTAGAAATACCTGAATTTGTAAACATGGAAAATCCGGTAACGCTGGATTTCCTGAGTGGAGAACCCGCTCCTGCCCTGGCTATTCAGTACCTGGAGAGCCCTGAAAAAGATAAACTCGACACCCTGTTCGAGCTTGTCTGCAAACTGGGTAACCGCTCTACCATCATCTTCTGTAACCACCGTGATGCTGTAGAACGTACCAACTCCCTGCTCAAGGATAAAGGTCTGGTAAGCGTATTCTACCATGGCGCCATGGAGCAGCACGAAAGAGAAGCGGCGCTCGCCAAATTCAGAAATGGCTCCTCCAACCTCCTCGTCACTACCGACCTGGCAGCAAGAGGATTGGATATTCCTAACATCCGTTACATCATTCATTATCACCTGCCTACCACAGAAGCGATCTTTACCCACAGAAACGGTCGTACAGCCAGAATGGATGCCAGTGGCACCGCCATCCTGATCATCGGCCCTGATGAGCACCTGCCGGATTATATCTCCGAAGAGGTGACACTGATCTCTGTAGAAGGTGATTATGAAATTCCTGAAAAGCCAAAATGGACGACCTTTTTTATAGGCGCCGGCAAGAAGGACAAGGTGAATAAGATAGATATCGTAGGCTTCCTGAGCAACAGGGGTGAACTGAAGAAAGAAGATATCGGCTTAATTGAAGTGAAAGATTACTATTCTTTTGTAGCAGTACGAAAGAGCAAGGCCAGTCATGTACTGAACCTCATACAAAATCAAAAGATCAAGAATAAGAAAGTGAAAATAGCTATCGCTAAATAAAACCTTTTTCCAGCGCCAGAAATGCTTCCGCAGCATTCTGGTGCTGCCATAATATGGAAAATACCGCCTGTGCCACAGGCATATAGGCCCCCACCTGCTCATTCATTTCTTTCAGACACTTACTGGCATAGTACCCTTCGGCAATCATGTTCAGCTCCAGCTGTGCAGACTTCACGCTATATCCTTTACCAATCATATTGCCAAAGGTACGATTACGGCTATGGAGGCTATAGCAGGTCACCAACAGATCGCCCAGGTAGGCGCTGGCATTGTAGTTATGCTCTGTTACAGGTTCTGTATGGTCCTGACTATAAGTTTCCAGGAACTGCTGCATCTCTCTGAAGCAGTTGGTGATATATACACTGAGGAAGTTGTCTCCATAGTCCAGGCCATGGGCAATACCGGCACCCAATGCATAGATATTCTTTAATACAGCCGCCAATTGTACCCCAATCACGTCTTTGTTGACAATGGTCTGTAAATAACTATTTGTAAAAAGATCCGCCATTTGCTGAGCAGCATCTTCTTCCAGACCAGAGAAGGTAAGATAAGAAAGCTTTTCATTGGCAACCTCTTCTGCATGGCAGGGACCCGTGATAGTAAAGTATTGATCTAAAGGAAGATTGAAGATATCTTCCAGGTATTCGTTGATGAGTTGGTTAGCGCCAGGCACCAGACCTTTGATAGCGTTGATCACCTTTTTCCCTTGCAGGGCATCCGTCGGTAATTGCAAAAGCACTTCTTCCAGGAAGGCGGAAGGTACTGCCAGTACAAGTACATCGCTGGCCGCCACTACGGCTTCAAGGTCATTGCTCAACTGTATCAGATTGGTATCAAAGTATACAGATGTGAGATAATGTTTATTGTGGTGGCGTTGCTGCATGTAACGGATCGTCTCTTCACTTCTGATCCACCAGTTGATCTGTCTGCCATTGTCCGTTAATATTTTGGCCATGGCTGTAGCCCAGCTGCCGCTACCAATAATTCCTGCTTTCATCCCTGTATCTTTTTGGTCTGTACTCCAATATCCTGCAAAGTAAAGGAACTTCAATAAAAAAACGCTTTTGCAGGTGGCAAAAGCGTTTTTTATTCATTATTTCGTGAGGTAAATATTGGCGATTCCCTGTTTCTCATTGGGTTTATCACCGGCTACAATGGTGAGCTCCCCTCCTTTTGTGATCTCCTCCTGCGTAATCCAGTTTCGATCTATCTGCTTTCCATTTAGCAACACCTGTTGGATGTACACGTTCTTCTCTCCAAAATTCTTTACCTGTACATGGAATTTCTTTCCACCATTCCATTCCCACTCTACTGATTCGAACAAAGGCACATTCAGGTAATACACTGGTTCACCAATACAAGCCGGGAAAATACCTGCAGATACCAGTACAAACCAGCTGGACATTGTTCCTGCATCATCGTCCATCGTTCTTGCATAAGCCGCAGGCTGGTTCTTGTAAATCACATCGATTTCAGATCCGATGCCTCTGCTATTATCATTGAAGTAATGCTGGATCATAGTATCCACGGCAATCTTATGTACAAGTGCCTGTGACTTCCATGGCTGTGTAGTCATATTGTACTGGAAAGGGGCCTGCAGATCCGGCTGATTGGTATGGTTGTAATAATCATGACCAAAGAATTCATCCAGCTGTGCAATGTAATTTGCTTCGCCACCACATAACTCAATCAATCCCTTGATATCAAAAGGTACAAACCAGCGATACTGCCAGATAGTGCCCTGGTACAAACCTCTCGCCTGCATCTGATCTACATCGCGACGGGTCAGGTCCTGAAAATCTTTCGTCCAGTATTGTTTGTAATTAGCAGCCTGCTCACGATAGGAAGTTGCTTTCAGGGAGTTCTTCAACACATTGAAGATGCCTGACATCGCCCAGAGATCATAAGAAGATTCCAGCGCTTTATCCGGATGTGCAAAATCCAAATTCGCCGCTTCTTTTTCCAGTGAATCAGCGATGGTTTTAAAGTCTACTTTATAGCCTTTGCGATATGCATCCAGCAGCACCACTTCTGCATGTTCGGTACGAACCGTGATGCTTGGTTCATGCAGGGTCGCCATATCTTTTTTACCATGTGCATACAAGCCTGCAATAGAAGTCATCATATCCTGGTACTCACCTGGAAATGCGATAGACAACAAAGGTAATTGTGCACGATAGTTATCCCAGATTGCCCAGCCATTGTAAATCTTGCTGGTTGTCTTCTGCAAAGTACCATCAGTAGCTGCATAACTGCCATCTGGTTCTGATACTATATAAGGAGATTGAATAGAACGATAGAATAAAGAATAGAAGAGTTTCTCACGGGCAGCATCACCTTTCACTTTGATATGTCCCAGCATGGCATTCCAGTCTTTGTCACTGGCTGCTTTCAGGGTTTCAAAGTCTCCATTGTTGATCGATGCCTTTGCATAAGATTCGCCTACGGCCGAAAGCGCCACACGTACATTGAGCAACTTTGTGTCGTTACCCACGCGTGCGATCAACTGGTGATTGCCGGTAGAGTCCCAGGTTACTCGCTGTTCTGTTTCCAGGTAGTAGTAAATGCGATAGACGCCTGCGCTACAGGTAGTACGGGATTCAATCCATCCACTTACAGCATTGCCATTGATGGTATGCTGCTCAGCCACAAAGCGGCCTACGTGGGCAAAACCGAGATCAATGAACAACCCTTTTTTACCTGTCGGAAACTGGTACTGATGCAAGCCGGCATTTTTATAAACGGTAAATGAGGCACCGATACCATTTTTGAATGCCACAGCATAATACCCAGGCGATGCTTTTTCCGCAGCCTTAATCAGGTCTGCTTTTGCAGGAGCATCACCCAGGAAAGGGCGCACCAGCAGGTTACCACCACAACCCTGACAGCCTACGCCCTCCATACGGTTGTGGGTAAACCCCAGAAATTCTTTTGCGAGATACTCATACCCGGTGTGGGTAGATGGATAGGTTTCCGGACCTATGCTAAGCATACTAAAAGGATAGGATGCTGCGGGGGACATTTGCCCGTGGTCTCCGGATGAGCCAAGGAATACATTCACCTGACTGCTTTGCTGACCTGCTGCCGCCAACGGCAGGAGGCTTAAGAAATATATGACAAGCCTTTTCATACTTAAAAGGCCTAAATATATACTAGAACGCCCACATATACCAGTCCGTACTGTATAAGTGGGCGTCGTAACAAATGAATGTTACTTATTCAGCTGTTGCAGGGGCAGCTGTCGCTTTTTTGGCCTTAACAGCTTTTGCTGGCTTGGTTTTCTTTTTAGCGGTGATAGCCTTTTTCTTTGCTTTCTCAACACCTTTACTCAACAACTTTGCAGCCTTCTTGATTCTACTTTTGAACTTTGTGTCTCCCAGGTCTTTTTTTAAATCAATGAGCAGTAGATCTAACTTCTTCTCAATATCATGACGGGCATCTTTGCTGGTAGATTTACCAGCTTTGGGTGTTTTGGTACTTGACATAACCTCTTAAATATTTGCTTAATGTGATAACATAAAATTAATATTAAATTAACATTGGGCAATGTTAAGTTTTTCATGATATCATCACTTAATAATGAAGTTGTTTAGTCTTTTAATTTTTTACAAAAGAGGACTAAGATTGCGATCCATTGTAATGCTCTCCAGTTAGCCGCTTTTGTTTCAAATCTAATTATTAATGCTTTGAAGCTATCCATCCAGGCATTTGCTTGTTCGATCTTGTAGCGTCTTTTATATAATTGATCATCAAAGTATTGATATGACTCACTGGTTTGCTTGCTATTACGGGAATTGGTAGCGATATTAGCTTCCAATTCCTTTTCCATACAGTATTCTCTGAATTCTCCTCCATCAAATCCTGCATCTGCATTTAAGAACAATCCTTTCGTATTTATTGTAGCCTCTTCGAGGGTGGTTAGCATTTCTTCAAAAGTTGAAACAATATTATAAAGATCATTGTGATTGCCGGATTGTGGCTCGCTTACACTAAGTATCTGGCCTTGATTGTCACTCAAAAACAAACTATTACTCGTTTTGCATGATTTTCGACCCTGATAGCCTACTGCATAGCCTCCTCGCTTCGATGGTGTATGACTTCCATCTAATTGAATCGAAGACAAATCAAGGATTTGGCGATTTTCCTTTAAAAGATTTATCCAGATAAGTTTCCACGATCCATCGCTGCTCCATTTATTAAAGTAGTAATACACGCCTTGCCACGTAATTTCACCATTGGGGAAATATTCTTTAATACTTAATTCTCGCCACTGACAGCCCGTTTTTAACCGTTTTAATATCAAGCTTACTACTTTCACCAAATCCACTTTTGACTTATATCCTCGCTTTCCTATACTTAAATGCGGCAATATCCATTTTCTTATTATACCTTCGCTTATGATTCCCAGGGTAGTATCTTTTGGTTCGCAAAACAAAGATCAACTATTCCTGGGTTTCGTGTTTGTATAAAGACAATTCAATAAAGACTAAACAACTTCAATGTAAATGGGCATATCCAACAAGTGAATATGCCCAATGTTGTAGTTTCCGTCTAAAATATAATTAGATAACCTATGAGCCACCATCAATGATATTGACAGTTCCGCTGATAAGCTCAGATAATTTATATGTTATAACAAATATGCAAAGATCTGACCAGTATTTGTTAATAAAACAAAAACGCTTCTGCTCAAAGGGCAGAAGCGTTTTACGTAAAAAGAGTTATCGGTAGTTATTTATTTGTCGTTTCAAACAGGTCTTTCTTCTGTACCACCTTCACTTTCTTATCGTTTGCCAAATCTTTCGAAATAGCTGAATAAGGGGCAGTCACAACCGTATCTCCCAGTTTAATACCTGTCAGCACTTCAATATAACTATCATCCTGTACACCGGTTGTTACAGATACCTGCTTTACTGTCTTATCAGGTTTCAGCATGAAGACAATTTCGCTATTATCATTCCTGCTGGTACTATCCTTTTCTCTTGTCGTCACAGCATTGATAGGTACAGACAATACATGATTTTTACGCTGGGTCTGAATATCTACAGAAGCACTCATACCCGGGCGGAAAGGATAAGGCTTTTTACCAGAAATCAGATCCTGGTAACTTTCCTGCAGGATGCGAATATGTACTACATAATTCGTCACCTGGTCAGCAGAGGATGTGGTGGTAGCAGTACTGGTCGCAGCATTTTTGCTGGAACTGGCAATCTGGGTTACGATACCTTTGAACTTACGGTTATTATAGGCATCAACTTCTATGATAGCTGTATCATTATATTTTACACGGGGAATATCGTTCTCTCCCACATCTACCTGTACTTCCATGGTATTCAGATCTGCAATACGCATGATTTCAGTACCCGTCATCTGCGCGGTACCTACCACACGCTCGCCTTTCTTCATTGGCAGCAGGGATACGATACCATTCATGGGAGCAACGATCGTAGTTCTGTTCAGGTTGGTATTTGCTTCTGTCAAACTAGCGCGGGCACTGGCTACCGCAAAGCGGTTACTATTTACAGCCTCCACAGCAGCATTGTAATCTGCGAGGGCGGAGCGATAAGTACCTTCGGCAGTTTCAAACTCGCTGCGGGATACTACTTTCTGTGTCAACAGTTCTTTATTACGATCATAAGCCAGTTTGTTCTGATCCAGTTTGGCTTTGTATGCAGCCAGTGATGCAGCACTATTGGCTTGTTGCGCCTGCGCCTGACTCAGGGCAGCATTCGCTTTGTCCCTCATAGAGCCGTATACATCTGCATAGATCTTCACCAGCACCTGGCCTTTTCTAACGGAGTCTCCTTCTATGACCGGCAGGTCAACAATTTCACCGGATACATCGGAGCTTACCTTTACTTCAGTTTCTGGATAAATCTTGCCACTGGCCGACACTACTTCTATAATGTCTTTATAACCAGCTTGTTCTGTTGCAACTTTGATACCTTCAGATCTTCTGCTTGCCAGCAGGACCCAAATAATAATGACAAGTACAATAAGAGGTATGATCACTCTGTAAAGTGTCTTTCTTTTTTTCTTCATATGCCGGTGTATTTCAAAAGGAGTTGGACTTGCTACAGCGTTATTTTTTGGTCCCTGTAAAACTCCAGAAGCTTCATTTTAAATATATAGTCATACTGCGCGGATACCTTGTTGATCTGCGCATTGAACAATTTGCTTTGTGTAGTAATATAATCAATCGTATTCATTAAACCCAGATCAAATCGTTTAGTGGCAAAATCAAATGCCTTCTGGGATGCGTCTACTCCTCTGGATGCTGCATAGAACTTCTGCAAAGAGGTAACAGCATTTGCATGAGCAGTGTAGATATCCTGACGAAGTTTCTGGTTATCCTTTTCCATGGTCAGTTTCTGCGTTTCAATATTGAGTCTTGCCTTCTGCGCATTAGTGCGGTAGGTCCATCCATTTAAAATAGGAATGTTGAGAGACAAGCCAATCGTTTGCTTAAAGTTATTGCTAACCTGGGTACCCAATGGGATTGTAGTGTATTTCGTATTATAGGTGTATGACTTAGTCGTTACGTCATAAGTTGTTCCATTTACCGCTACCGTACCGACATTCACATCTTCAACAGATTTAATTGAGACAATTTCTCCATCCTTTGCACTGTTAGCATAGCTGCTATAAGCTTGTCCTGAAGCAGATAACGTCGGATACATCTGTGCTCTGTAAGCAGCATAGGATCTTTCATAAGATTTAACCAGCAGCTGATCGGCCTTTATCTGTGGGTTATTGGAAGTGGCGGCACTATACACCATCTCCGGATCTACTTCATCCAGTCTTGGTAGCGGAATTTCAGTAATATTATCCGGTATCTGTGGTACGTATGACTGATCAAAACTCAGATTCAACAGGGCCTTCATCTGTAAGGTAGATTGAATCACCTGGTTCTGGGCATTCACCAAGGTCACACTATCCGAAGCCAGCTGCGATTCAAGGTCTGCCTGATTACTTTCAGGTACGGACCCCGCTATTACCAGTTTCTTGGTATTCTCCAACTGATCTACGGTGAGTTTTACCTGTACTTCACTTATATGTACCTGCTCTGTATTCAGCAGGATCTGTAAAAATGAGGTGGCAATATTAAAGGCGACATCGTTCCTTGCTTTCTCCAGCAACTTATCCTGTGCCTGATATTGATATTTATTAGCGGCAATTGTATTCTGCTGGTAGAAGAAATTAAAGAGGTTAGCCCCTGCAGATAAAACTCCGCTATAAGAAGTAACAGCTGAAGTGATGAATGTGTTGGTATTTGGGTCAATATTACGACCGTTGGCATAGCTGCCATTCAACGATCCATTCAGCGTAGGAATCTGTGCCATCTTGCTTTGATGAAGCGTCAGTTCTGCCAGTCTTTTCTGCACGACCTGCTGCCTGATATCTATGTTATTAGCCAGGGCATAATCTACGGAACGCTGAAGGCTCCAGGTATCCTGTGCTTTAGTTGCTACAGTGTTAGCAAAGAATAAACAAATTGCCAGGATACATCCCGGGTACTTGGATAATTTCATGACATTCCAAAAATATACTAATTGTAATGATAACATAAACATTTTCTTTATAAAAGCCTGAAAAACGATCCCGTTACGGTACAAAAAACCGGCGTTCAAAGTCTGCAGCTGGCAAAACGGCTATTCTGCTGAATCAAAGAGACTTTAAACACCGGATTATTAAATTATTAACTCCCAATTATGCGATTTTCCCGTCGCGGATTTGTATAATTCGCTGACCGTAGGTTGCGTTTAACTCGGAGTGTGTAACCTGTATAATGGTGATCTTGTCTCTTTGGTTTAATTGTTTGAAGAGTTCCATGATTTCTTTGGCCTGATCAGAATGCAAATTACCGGTTGGTTCGTCCGCCAGTATTACCCTGGGTTCAGCTACAATGGCGCGGGCAATACCTACCAGTTGTTGCTGTCCTCCAGATAACTGGTTTGGGAAAAGATCCTTCTTCGCTACAATATTAAACCTGTCAAGTACGTCTGCTACACGGCTCTTCCTTTCTGCCGATGGAATATTTTTATATAAAAGTGGTGTTTCTATGTTTTCATAAACGGTCAATTCGTCTATCAGGTGATATGCCTGGAACACAAACCCGATGGATCCCCGGTGCAATTGGGTACGCTTCTTTTCATTCATCTTATGTACCGGTTCTCCTTCGAATAGGTATTCTCCCTGTGAAGGCTCTTCCAACAGTCCCAGGATATGCAGTAATGTAGACTTCCCTGAACCAGAAGGCCCCATAATGGATACAAACTCTCCTTCAAATATTGTGAGGTCAATATCTTTCAATATTTCATTTTTGCCAAATCCTACGGAATAATATTTTGAAATGTGCTTTAGCTGTATCATTATTTTAAACTGTTTTGATCGATTTTACGGGATTCATGAATGCTGTTCTGATCGTTTGTATACTGATAGTAAAAAATGCAATAATGAGTGCCGCCATTCCAACGAGGGCAAATAACCACCATTGAATCTGAATGCGGTAAGCAAAATGCTGTAACCAGGTACTCATTATATACCACGCCATGGGTGTGGCGATCATGATGGCTATAGCCACCAGTTTTAAAAATCCTCCTGACAGCAGGGCAACGATGCTGCCTACGGAAGCCCCCATTACTTTGCGGATACCAATCTCCTTGTTCCGCTGCCCTATTACCAGTACCGCTACTGCAAACAGGCCCATACATGAGATGAGAATAGCCAATATGGCGCTACAAACAATGATAGTAGCCAACCTGGCTTCTGCCTCGTACATACGGTTTACATTGTCATTCAGGAAGGAGCCTTTAAAGTCCCCTTGCGGCACAACCTCCTTCCAGCCCATTTCCACGGCAGCCATAGCGCCAGGCAGGTCTGTGGGTTTCACCTTCACAAATATAGCAGCTGCCTGTAATGATGGCGTTAGTTTCAATGCCAATGGTCCTATTCCCTGACGCAGAGATTTAAAGTTAAAATCTTTTATGATTCCGATGATCTGTATTTGTTGCCCGTCAAATTCGAAGTGCTCTCCAACTACATCTTTCCCTCCTCCCAATGCTGCCGCCAGTTTTTCATTTACAATAACCGTATTGGAGTCAGCACCAAACGACCTGGAGAAATCCCTTCCGGATACCAGTTGCAAGCCTAACGTTTGCAAATAATCATACTCCACGGGTACCCATACCGTCTTTGCATCATGCCCCTTGAAATTAAAACCAACTTTCCATGTAGATTCACCACCTGCCAACCCGGCCCCCAGATTCATGTAGGATGCCGTGCTGGAAATAACATGTGGATCTCCATTTAATTGCTGTTGCATGCGCGCAAGCACCTTCGTAGCATCTACATTGCCCGTCATAGGGATACTGATCACCTGCTCTGTATCAAAACCCATAGGCCGGGTACGGAGGTAATGCAGCTGTTGCCAGAGCACTGCGGTAGAACTAATGAGCAATACCGCTACTACAAATTGAACCACGATGAGTGTATTTCTCAGAAAACCACTTTTACCTAAACTCATCTTGCCTTTCAGCACTTCAATCAGGTTGGTGCGGGCTATTAACCAGGCAGGATAACCACCTGCCAGTATAGTTACAAAGAAGAAAGTAATAATGGTCCAGCTAATCAATCTTACATTTAGTAAAATAGAGAAGTCAAGATGATAGCTGAATAGACGATTGAAAGATGGCAGAACTAATAAGCCCAATGCAAGACTGGCCATAAAAGCAATGAAGCAAACGATCAGAGCTTCACACCAAAACTGCATGATGAGTTGTGTACGTACAGCGCCCAATGCTTTTCTCAAACCAATCTCCCCTGCCCTCGTAAAGGATCTGCCCATACTCAGGTTGATAAAATTGATGCTGGCAGTTGCTACAATCAACAGCGCCATGATCAGTAACATCCAGGGATAAAATGGGTTAATGTCTCCTCCCGTATTACCCTCTTCTCTGAAATGCATATCTGATAATAGAAAGGTATGCATCGTCAACATTTCCCCATCAGGACCAGGTGTTACACCATTCTCTTTCATGCTACTCAGCTTATTGTTCCTGTACTTATGTATCACTGCTTTCATTTGCTGTTCCAGCATAGCAGGTGTAGCATGAGGACGCAGTTGCGCAAATACCTGGTAGGATTGATTGTCCCAGGTATCAGGATCATCCAGCCCTGCAATTACATTCTGAAAACTGCAAAGCACTTCAAAACCGACGCTGCTGTTTCGTGGTACATCTGCCATCACACCGGCAATGGTAAATGGCTTCAGATGATTATTCATGTTGATCTGCACCAGCTTACCGATGGGTGATTCACCCTGGAACAACTTGTCTGCCGCCTTTTTCGTAATAAGGATCTGACTGGGTTTCTGCAATGCATTTTTGTCTCCTTCCAGCTGGGGAAAACTAAACATAGACAGGAAAGAAGGATCTACAAAAGTAACATGCAGGTCCAGGGATCTTTCTTTATAAGAAACTGCTTCATAGTCCCATCCAAAACGGGTAGCCGATTGTACAGCAGAACATTCTTTCTCAATGGCAGGGCCAAATGGAGCGGCCTGGCTACTGTTGTTCTGTATACTCCCATCCGCCATCCGTTCAGCAGTATAGATCTGTAAAACGCTGTTTTTATTTGTATGAAACTGATCGTAAGACCATTCAAAATAAGCCGCAATACCCAGGAGGAAAGCAACACAAAACGCCACCGTCATTCCCGTGATATTGATCACGGAAAAAACCTTCTGACGCATCAGGTTGCGCCATCCTATTTTTATATAGTTATAGAACATACCAATATTTTATTCAGTTCTGATAGCTTTTGCCGGATTGGCCAGTGCTGCTTTGATAGTGCGAATCCCCACAGTCATCCATGCAATGACTAAAGCCCCTCCTATAGTGAGTAAAAACAGATTCGCCTGTAAAGCGATCCTTACATTGAAAGTAGCTAACCACCCCTGCATGAAATAAGCGGCCAGCGGTGCAGCAATGATAAAACCAATGATCACCAGTAGCGTGAATTCCTTAGATAATAATACCAGTACATCCATTACAGAAGCTCCTAATACTTTGCGAATGCCTACTTCCTTTCTACGCTGTACCACCATCAAAGATACCAGTCCATACAAACCCAAACATGAAATGAACATCGCTACAAAAGCAAACAATTTATACAAAGCAGACAACTGTATCTCTTCCTGGTAAAAGTCTTTCAACAGATCATCCATGAATTCATATTCATACAGGTAAGTTGGCCATGCCGTCTTACACGTTTTTTCTATTGCTGCCAGCGCTTCCGGCATCTGATCCGGATCGATCTTTACACTCAGTGTTCGATACCAGGAAGTATTATTCATCAATACTAACGGGGAGACTGGTTCTTTCAGACTATTTGCCCTGAAGTCCTTTACTACTCCTATAATTAGCCCGGATACCTGGTCGTCAAAGAATGCCATTCGCTTACCAACAATATCAGCAGGCTCACGATATCCCAATGTTTTAGCAAGTGTTTCGTTCACGACAAAACCATTGGCCGTATCTGCGGGTGTATAATTATTACCTGCTATCAGTTGCATACCATAAGTATTGACGTATGACTGGTCAGCAAATTTTAAATCCACACTTAAATCATTCATCGTACGCCCCTCGAATCGTAATCTGCCAAACCAACCACCATAACTGGATGCAGGTGTAAAACTGAAGCTTACATTTTTAATTCCCTGTGATTGCAACAGTTGATTGCGGATAAACCCAAATTGCTGTACAGAAGCACTATCCTTTGGTATAGATACCGTTACCACTGCTTTCTGATCAAACCCCAATGGCGCATGCAATACCTTTCTCATCTGACTCATCACGACCATCATACAGATGAGCAGTATCTGTGCTACTGCAAACTGCAACACCACTAATACTCTTCTGAGAGAAAGACTACCAGATATTTTAATACCTTTTAGTGCGGTGACAGGATTAAATCCTGACATGATGAATGCAGGATAACCACCTGCTAATAGCGTTACTGCTATTAATAACCCAACAATAAAGAAGAACAAATCTGTATCAAATAATTCCAGCATTGGCAACCGCATAATGCTGCATACTTCAGGCAGACATAATTTACCAATTAACAATCCTAACAACAATGCAAAAAAAGTAATGACAAATGTCTCTGCCAGAAATTGTCCTATTAATTGTTTTCTGCCACCCCCCAATGCTTTGCGCACACCCACTTCCCTCGAACGGGTCACTGCCTGTGCAGTAGCAATATTTATAAAGTTGACACTACCTATAATCAATAAAAACAGACCCACCAACATCAATCCACTGATCATGCGCAGGCTAAAAACAGCATTATAATTGCGAAAGCGTGTGTCTGTATGTACAGTCGACAATGGCTGTAACTGCAATTGTTCATTGCGGTTTTCTTTCGGCTTATATCTATTGATCATATCGGACAACATGGTGTTACCATGTGCCATATCCATACCGGCAGGCAGTTTTACCAACACGCTATGTGCTTCATTTACCGTCAGCCAATCATCCTGTTTCAGTTGTGGCAGCAAAGTGGCATAAGATATCGCCACACTAAATGGGAAATCTGTATTTGCAGGCATATCATCCAGAATGCCAGTTACTCTTATTATTCTCTCGTTATTATGATTGAAGGTTTTACCAATTGCGGCTTCCCAGCTACCAAAATATTTCACCGCAATACTTTTGGTTATTACACCTGCACCCGGTGCTGACAATGACTCGCGAGGGTTGCCATACAGCCATTTGAAACCTAATATTTCAAATACAGACGGTTCGGTATAATACACCCGATCCCGCTCTCTGAATTTCTTATCATTTACGATGATCACCCCATCGGTCTGACGGATGGCGCCTATATTTTCCAACTGCGGAAAATCTTTTCGCAATGCACCCGGCACAGGGAAAGGCACACCCATGAAATATTCCGTTCCATTTGATTGCTGCGTCACAGATACGACTCTGTTTATTCTCTCCTGACCAGCATGAAACTTGTCAAAACTCATTTCAAAATGCACTATCCTGTAAATAAGCAGACATGCGGCCATAGCTAATGCCAGACCAGCGATATTGATACCTGCATAGGTTTTATGACGAACCAGGTTACGGAATGCTATTTTGAAATAAGTACTCATTCTGTTCTCAATGCTTTAACAGGGTTCATATTAGCAGCTCTGAAGGATTGTATACTTACTGTCGCCAATGCAATCAATACAGCGAGCAATCCAGCTATGCCAAACATCCACCACTCAATGTCAACACGGTAAGTGTAATGCTGTAGCCAGTTATTCATGATATAAGCTGAGATTGGTGATGCGATGAGAATGGCGATTAATACAGGTTTCAGGAACTCTTTTGACAACAGCAACATCACTTGCTGCACGCCTGCTCCCATTACCTTGCGAATACCAATTTCTTTCTTACGCTGTTCCGCCGCAAATACTGACAAGCCTAACAACCCAAGACAACTGATGATGACAGCCAGCGAAGCAAAGATGTTGATCGCCCTGCTCAGGAATCTTTCATTATCATATTTCTTCTGGTAACTGTCATCTACAAAAGTATAATTGAAAGGGTAGTCAGGATTCATCTCATGATACACTTTTTCCAGTCTGTCCATAGATGCCTTTACGGAAAGCGCTGGATTCAATTTAAAGGTCATCACACCACGCCAGTCAGGATTATATGTGAAGATCATGGGTGTTGCAGGCTTATAAGACGTCTCCCATACAAAATCTTTGACTACACCCGTAATCGTACGGCGCTGTCCATTGTAAGTGATCACCTGTCCCATTGGGTCCTTCAGATGCATTGCTTTCAATGCAGTTTCATTCACCATGATAGACATAGAATCTGCAGTGGATAAAAAGTCTCTGCCCTGTAAGACAGGGATACTAAATGTACTGGCAAAATTTGCAGCAGTAGCAATCACACCAAATGATTGCTGATCTTCTCCTGCCTCCTGTCCCGGCCATTTAAGGCCCCAGGTTGTACTGCCTGCATTAGTGATCTGGTTACTCACAATAGTGCCCTCTACAGCACCACCTGAAGCAATCACTGCATTTCTAAAAGCATCATACCCGTCATATAATCTACCTTCCAGTTCTATATCCACAAGCCCTTTGGGATCGTAACCAATAGGTTTGTGCTGGATAAAATAGAGCTGACGATAAATGACAATTGTCGTAATAATGAGTACCACTGCCAATCCAAACTGGAATACGACTAAAGCCTGTCTGGATAAGAAATTACCTTTCATTTTGGTAACACCACCTTTCAATACTTTGATCGGTTTGAAGGAAGAAAGATACAATGCCGGATAGCTACCAGCCAGTAATCCCGTTACCAGCAGTAAACAAGGCAGTGAGCTCCAAAAGACCAGGGGTGCTTTACTTAATTTCAGCGCACTATTTGCAAAAGTATTGAATGCCGGCAGCAGTATCCACAACAGCAATAACGCCAATACAGTAGACAGTGTCACCAATATTAAAGACTCCCCGAAAAACTGAAAGATCAGTAATCTCCTGTTAGCACCAATCGCTTTCCGCACCCCTACTTCGCGAGCCCTACGCTCTGCCTGTGCGGTACTCAGGTTCATAAAATTCACACAGGCAATCAGCAAAATACCCAGTGCGAGCAATAAGAACAGACGTACTGTTTCAATGTTACCACCAATGATTTTCCCATCTTTGATCGTATTATATAATTTCCAATCCTTTGCCGCATGCAGCATAAGGGTCGTATTAATATTATTGTTACCTGCATCTTGCAGCACATGCTTTACTTTGCCCTGAACAGTCGCGATCGATGCATTTGGTTGCAGCAATACAAAAGTCATAATACCAAAGTTGCCCCAGGTGTTATCTTTAATCCATTGTTCTTTTGCAGCATACAACGACCAGCTACACAAATAGTCAAACTGAATAGAAGAATTTGCAGGGGGATCATTCACTACTGCACTCACTACCAGAGGATCCTGCGCATCCAGCTTTACTAACTGGCCAATGGGATTCGTGTCTCCGAATAACTTATGTGCGGTACTCGTGGTAACTACAATTTCATTCTTATCATTCAATGGTTTTACATTTCCATTGATGACAGGAAAACTAAAAATATTCAGGTATTGAGGATCAACATAACCGCCAGTCAACTTAATACTGTTTTCACCTGCCTGTAGTAGGTGAGCGTAGAAATAACTTGCACGGGAGGTTGTTTTGATTCCGGGTATTGTTTTCTCCAGCGTAGACGCCAGCGGAACTGGTGTAGTCCATACACCTGCATCCTCAGTCACTACCTGGTATATATTATTTACATTCTTATGAAATTGGTCGAAACTAAACTGGAAGAGCACATAAAGCATCAGCATAAAGCTAATCGCCATACCAATTGCCAACCCACCAATGTTGATCGCAGAGAATAACTTATTACGCCATAGGTTGCGCAACGCGATCCTGATGTAACTCCTAATCATAACAAACGGTTTAAAATTTGTAAAAAGGAAGGGCTGGTCAATACCGGCCCAGGTTTCATTTTGAACTTGTCATTTTAAAACGTAACAACTTAAATATCTTTACTCAGTTCTCAATGATTTTACGGGGTTAGTCAGTGCCGCTCTTACTGACTGGAAACTAATGGTGAACAATGAAATGATCATGGCCATGACGCCTGCGAATACAAACATCCACCACTCTACATGAATGCGATAGGCAAAGTCCTGCAACCATGTGTTCATCAGGAACCAGGATATAGGGACGGCGACCAGTAGGGATATCAGTACAAGCTGCATAAAATCCTGTGAGAGCAATCTGGTAATATTTGCAGTAGAAGCCCCCAGTACTTTTCGGATACCAATTTCCTTGGTACGCTGTCTCGCGATCAAAATGCTAAGTCCAAACAAGCCCATACAAGCGATAATAATTGCGAGCATAGAGAATGTACCAAAGAGCGATGCCAGGCGGTCCTGATTGATATACTGATGCGCCAGATCATCAGCTACAAATGAATAAGTTAAAGGGTAGTCAGGCACATATTTCTTCCACACTTTTTCTACAGCAGCTACCTGCTTTGTGAGATCTCCCCCTTTTGCCAACCGGATACTCATCACACTAAATCCCTCTTTCCTAACGATATAAATAGCCGGCGATACCGGAATCGTAAGGTTAGAGTAATTAAAATCCTTTGCTACACCGATAATTTCTCCTTTTCGTTCGGTAAACCCGGGAAGCCATTTGATACGCTGGCCAATGGGGTCATGCAGGTTCATCGCCTTTACCATTGATTCATTGACAATAAAAGCATTATTACTATCTGTTGCAAAACCTGTAGAAAAGTCACGTCCCTTTGTCAATTTTATATCCAATGTTTTCAGCAGATCAAAGTCGCCGATAATTACACTGGTCACGATTGATTTATCTTCACTATCTCCATCCTTTACTACCGGGTTCACAGCACCAACATACCGGCCCATGGCTGTATTGGAAACAGTTACATTTTGAACACCTGGCAGTCTTAGTAAATCTTCTTTTATCACTTTGATATTCTTTCTCGCACTTTCCGAAGCAATATTTATATTCACTAATCTATCCTTATCAAACCCCAGGTATTTGTTCTGCCAGAAGCGCAACTGACTGTATACA
The DNA here is from genome assembly GCF_034274695.1 of Chitinophaga sp. LS1. Taxonomy (NCBI): domain Bacteria; kingdom Pseudomonadati; phylum Bacteroidota; class Chitinophagia; order Chitinophagales; family Chitinophagaceae; genus Chitinophaga; species Chitinophaga sp. LS1. Next base: position 2,182,648 of record NZ_CP128362.1, on the reverse strand, counting down.
ACAATCGTAGCTACAATCAAAATAATAGCGATTGAAAACTGTGCGATCACCAATGCCTTTCTGATCCATACCCGGGAACCGGATGTATTGAATCCTCCTTTCAGTACAGCCACCGGCAGAAAACCGGAAAGGTACAGCGCAGGATAACTGCCAGACAACAATCCTACTACTACTGACATAGTAAAAAGGTATCCGAGGAAGGGAAGATTGCTCAATGTAAAGAGCTGGAATTCCTTACCCGTGATTTTATTAAACCATGGCATGAAAAGCAGAGCAAGGAAGATAGCCAGTACAAATGAGATCGTGGTTAACAACACCGCTTCTGACATAAATTGTACAATCAGCTGACGGCGCTCGCTACCCATTACTTTTCTTACACCTACTTCAACCGCTCTTTCATCGGCCCGGGCAGTAATAAGGTTCATAAAATTGAAGCAGGCGATCATTATGATAAAGATGGCAATAGCAATATAGATATAGAGTAAATGGGTGTTATCCTGCTTGTTTTTATCCCCCTGTGGATGCAAATGTATATTGGCCAATGGTTGCAGGTGCAATCCAAATACTTCTCCAAGTGAACTGGCAATCGCTTTGACATGCCTGTCTGTAAATGCCAGTAGTTGAGATTCCATCTTAATCAGGCTTACGCCTTCAGGCAATTGTACGAACGTGGTGTTATCATTAAAATTATACCATTGCTCCATTGAACCACCATCCTTTTTCACCAGCTGTTCAAACGTGCTATAAGATAAAATGATATCTCCTCCAATGTCTGTATTGAGAGGCAGATCTTTTGACACAGCAGTTATTCTACAATCAAACTGGTTATCTACCTTCAGTATTTTACCTATAGGATCATCATTACCGAAATACTTCTTTGCAATTTTTTCAGTAACGACCATAGTATATGGCTCCTGTAATGCTGTTTTGGCATTACCTTTTACCAGTGGGAAGTTAAACAAAGTGAAAAAACCGGCATCTGCATATGCTAAAGGATCTACATATTGCTTATCCTGAAAAGTATACAATGCAGTGCCAGCGTTCATCATACGTACTGACTCTTTTATATCGCTTACTTCATTTTTCAGATATGGTCCAACAGGCCACTGGGTATTACCCCCATAGTCGGTTTCCCCTGCTTTTGTAAAGCTGTTGGTCACCCGATAAATATTCTTCCCATCAGGATGAAAATTATCAAACCCGTATTCGTTCCTGACAAACAATACAATCAACATACAACATGCCATCCCAATCGCCAATCCCAGTATGTTAATCACAGTGATGATCTGTTGCCGCCTGAGATGGCGGAGTGCTATTCTGAAATAATGTTTAAGCATGGCAATTATGGTTTATTATACGTGAAACTGCTCCTTGATGTTTTCAGTCACTACCTTACCATCAAACAGGTTAACCACGCGATGTGCAAATCCGGCATCATAAGGGCTGTGCGTTACCATGATCATGGTAGTACCCCCATCATTCAATTCCTGCAATAGTTTCATGACCTCTTCACCATTTGTAGAATCGAGGTTACCGGTAGGCTCATCCGCCAATATCATTTTGGGCTTTGCCACTACGGCACGCGCTATCGCCACACGCTGTTGCTGACCACCTGATAACTGCTGCGGAAAGTGGTTACGGCGGTGCATGATGTTCATACGTTCCAGTACTTCTTCCACTTTCTTTTTACGATCGCTGGCAGGTACTTTCAGGTATAGGAGTGGCAATTCCACATTTTCAAAAACAGTCAGCTCGTCGATGAGGTTAAAGCTCTGAAATACGAATCCAATAGACCCTTTTCTCAACTGGGCACGTTGTCTTTCACTCATTCTTGCTACTTCATGATCCCAGAAGTGGTACTCTCCACCGGATGGATTATCCAGCAGCCCCAGGATATTCAATAATGTAGATTTACCACAACCTGATGGACCCATAATAGCTACAAACTCACCGTCTTTTACTTCCATGTTGATTCCATTGAGCGCAGAAGTTTCGATCTCTTCAGTGGTAAATATTTTTTGCAGATTAACGGTACGTATCATTGATGTTATTTTGATTATATTAAAATACTAATACTTCTTTGTCTCCAAAATTCTCATAGGATGAAGTGATCACCTGTTCGCCTTCCTCCAATCCTTCGAGAATTTCAAAGAACTGCGGATTTTTCTGACCCAGGGAGATATTGCGCTTTACAGCACGTTTACCGCTTTTATCCACAACGTACACCCAGTTACCACCAGTGTCAGAGAAGAAACCACCTACAGGCAGCAACAGGGCTGCAGAAGATTTACCTAATTCGAGGCGGATAGGAGAGGATTGTCCCCTGCGGATGCCATCGGGAGTTTCTTTGTCAAATTTCATGTCTACATTGAATCGGCCGTTTTTTACCTCAGGATATACTTTGATGATAACAAGTTCATAGTTCTTGCTATTAAATTCAAAGCTGGCTTTCAGACCAGGGAATACCCTTGAAATATAGTGTTCATCGACCTCGGCTCTCATTTTGAAACCATTCAGATCGTCAATCTGCCCGATGTTCTGGCCAGCTTGTATGCTACCCCCTACTTCAGCATCTACTGAGGATAACTGTCCGTCAATCGGTGCTTTCAATACCAGGTTGTTCATATTATCTTTCATCAGCTGAAGATTACGCTGGGTGCGGGAGATTGTAGATTCCAATCTTTCAATCTGGATTTTGGCATTCTCTTCCTGAAATTTCTGGCTTTCAATTTCAATCTGCTTTTGTTTCACCAGCCTTTCGTAATCAAGTTTATACTTAATATAATCCTGGCGGGCCACGATTTTTTCATCTACCAGCTGCTTATTTCTGTCATACAGATCCTTGGCCTGATCTATCTGGAAGTCCAGTTCATTGAGTGTCTGCTGCATAGTAAACCGGTTCTGTTTCAGGGTCTGCCGGGTATTCTGCAGCTCATTGATCAGGCGATATATTTCAGTTTCATGGTTCACAAACTCCATTTCCATATTCTGGTTTTGCAGGCGGAGAATACTATCTCCCCTTTTCACCATACTACCTCCTTCCAGGTATTTCTGACTCACGTACCCACCTACGATTGCATCGAGGCGTATGGTCTTCAAAGGTAATACGACTGCTGTAACAGCAATATATGTATCGAAAGTACCCCGGGTAACTTTAGAAATAGTAATCTTGTCCTTCTCTACATTTAATTTCGAGCGGTGATCGGCAAAGATCAGGTTATAGATCAGCAACAGTGCTACGACTGCGCCTCCACTTACCAGGGTGATCCTTTTCTTTGACCAGTATTTCTTTTCTATTTTTCTATCCATAGGTGAATGTGCTAAACTTGCATACCGGATAAGACAACCGGCATGCCAAAGCCGGGAATCCTTTACCAGTAAAGCATTTCAAAGCACAGCATCCTTTCAAAACGTCCTGTACCGCACACTGTACGTCCAATTCCGGACACTTTCCCCCAATCCGTTGCCAGTACTGCCAAAAACCGAAATCTTTTTATAATATTGCCAGTGGCCACATCCGCATTCGTTTGCCCAGGTCAATCATTGTCGGGAACATTGTTTGCGGTGCTCTATCAACAATATATTTATTTGAATTGGTTATGACTACGATTACACTGCCTGGTAAAATACTGATAGTAGATGATGATATGGACGTATTGCGCGCAGCACGCCTCCTGTTGAAACGCCATTTTGGCCAGGTAGACTTTGAGCGCAATCCCCAGAAGATCCCTTACCTGGTATCTAATTTTGAATACGACGTGATCCTGCTGGACATGAACTTTACCCGTGACCTGAGCAGTGGTAAGGAAGGATTTGAATGGCTGGACAGGATACTGGACATTCAACCCACTGCAGCAGTAGTTATGTTCACGGCCTATGGCGACGTGGAAATGGCAGTAAGGGCCATCAAAGCAGGAGCAGCTGATTTTGTGCTGAAACCCTGGGAAAATGAAAAGCTCCTGGCCACTATGCAGGGAGCTTACAACAAAAAACACCAACACAAGGACAAGGTAGCCCCACCTACCCCAGCGACTAACAATAATAGTTCAATCATTGGCAATAGTCCGTCCATGATGGCAGTATTGGATACAGCTGAAAGGGTAGCCGGCACAGATGCCAACGTACTCATTCTAGGTGAAAATGGCACTGGCAAGGATATGCTGGCCAGACATATTCACCAGCTCTCCCATCGTACCTCCCACCCTTTTGTGAGCGTAGACCTTGGGGCCATCAGTGAAAGTCTGTTTGAAAGTGAACTGTTTGGCCATGTGAAAGGCGCCTTTACAGATGCCCGCGAAGACAGGATCGGTCGGTTTGAAGAAGCCAACAAAGGCACCATCTTCCTCGATGAACTGGGAAACATTTCCCTTCCGTTACAGGCAAAACTGCTCACCGTATTGCAAAACAGGTCGGTGACCAAAGTAGGTAGTAACAAAGCCCATCCTGTAGATGTACGTCTTATCTGCGCCACTAACCGCAACATTCAGCAGATGGCGGCACAATACCTGTTTCGCCAGGATTTACTCTACCGGATCAATACAATTGAAATACACCTTCCTCCTCTCAGAGAAAGACAGGAAGACATCATAGCCCTGGCAGAACATTTCCTCCAATTGTATAGCAGTAAATATAAACGCCCGGTGAATAGTCTGCACGAATCACTCGTACAGCAGTTGCTACAATATGACTGGCCAGGGAATATCCGTGAACTGCAACACGCTATGGAGAGAGCGGTCATTCTCTCCCAGGGCAAGGTATTGCAGGCTAAAGATGTATTTGTGAAAAACCCTGTACAGGAAACCCAGCTGAATACCGGCTATAACCTGGAAGAAATGGAGCGCAACATCATCACCCAGGCCATGAAGAAATGTAATGGCAACATCACTGAAGCCGCCAGGGAACTGGGCCTCAGCAGAGCAGCACTCTATAGAAGACTGGAAAAATATAATATCTAAATGAACCGGTTCAGCGTCAATATATTCCTGCGCATACTCCTGCTCACCGCCAGTACCATTGCCGGCGTAGAAGTATGGAGGATACTGGGGCCGATTCCCGGGTTAGCTATCGCCGCCCTGATCTGCCTGCAGATCTATGGAATGTATTACTACATGAACAGGATTAACAGAAAGCTCACACTTTTTTTGGAGTCCATCCGTTACGAAGACTTTTCCATCCGGTTCAGCGCCGATAATAAAATGGGGAAAAGCTTTCAAGCACTCAATTACCAGTTCAACGAAGTACTGGAAGCCTTCCGGCAAACCAGGGCCGAAAAGGAAGCGAACCTGAAATACATCGATACGATCGTACAGCATATCAGCATCGGCGTACTGTCTTTTGATGCGGAGGGTAGAATAGAACTCATCAACCCTGCAGCTTTCAAGTTACTGGGCATCTATCGCCTACGCAACATAGCAGAGTTAAAATCAGCTCACCCCGATCTGCCTGAATTATTGCTACAGGTGCACTCCGGCAATAAGATCCTGTATCGTACCCGTACTGAACAACAACTCTCGATTCAGGCAGCAACTGTACGTTTACAGGGCCGCCTGGTCAAATTGATCTCCCTGCAAAACATTCATGCAGAGCTGCAACAAAAAGAGCTGGAAGCCTGGCAGAACCTGACCAAGATCCTTCGTCATGAAATCATGAACTCTGTCACCCCGATCGTATCCCTCATAAGCACCATGCAGGATATTATAGAGCAGGACATTGCACCGGATAGCCACCAGCCCGAGGCGATTACCGACCTGATAGAAGCGCTGGAAACGATCAAAAGCCGGAGTAAAGGCATCATGAACTTCGTCAACGCCTACAGGGATTATACCGCTCTTCCCAAGCCACAATTCACGGATGTTAATATCAAGGAACTGATCACAGTAGTGAGTAACCTGTTGCAATCGGATCTTAAACAGGCAGGCATCTATTACCAGTTTGAAGTAGATTCTGCCGGTGCAGAAATTCATGCAGACAGTGCCCAGTTGCAGATGGTGCTGATCAACCTGGTCAAAAATGCCATGGATGCACTGGAACACACCGCTCACCCGGAAATCAAACTCACCGCAACGATAACCACGCCTAACCAGGTTTGCATCTCCATTGCCGACAATGGTCCGGGTATAGATGCGGATGCAATCAATAAGATCTTTATCCCTTTCTATACCACTAAGCGCAAAGGCAGCGGTATCGGTCTTAGCCTCTCTCAGCAAATCATCCAGCTGCATGGCGGGCAATTGAAAGTAGATAGTACCAGTAGTAATGGTACTACATTTAAAGTGATCCTTGCTACGGTGTAAATCCTTATTTTAGTAACATGAAACCGGTTGTCTTTAACAGTCTTTATTGGGGCACAATGCCTATACTGCTTTGGGGCTGTTTTGTGAATTCCGCATGGCTGAAGGAGCTGTCAATGGTTCTTTTAATTGTTTATGCGGCCGTATTTTTCATATCCGGCACCCGCTACACACCAACACTTATCAGAGTGCTGTTAATCATAGGCTTAGCTATTACAAGTCCACCTTTAGTCCACCTTCTCGCCGGTGCTTCTATACCGCTGGTTCACATCGTCTATATTGCTTTCTTTTTAAAGATCCGGTATACGAATTATCCACTACCTACCTGTAAGTGGGCATTTATCTTTCTGACAGAAGCGCTGGGTCTGGCGATCTTCTTCTATTTCCTGCCTACACTGGAAACGGTCTGGCCTGTGGTCCTTTGTCTTTTCACTGCTTCTATAGCCCTCCAATCCGTTATGCATGCCTTTCGCCTCAGTGATCAGCCAGCTGGCTGGTATTGCCTGGCAGGCATCTCCCTCCTCATTGCCGGTGGCGCACTTCCACCAACTATCAGCTTGATCTGCTACGCATTAGCCAATTACGGCCTCGTCTACGGTGCTACCCGTTATATATGGCAAAAGCAGGGTATCCCCTACGCAATCCGGTAATATACCGTACATTTGATTCGCTAGATGAGTTATTATGCAACAGACAGATTTTTTAGTGATTGGTTCCGGCATCGCAGGATTAACCTATGCGCTCAAAGTAGCAGGTGCCTGTCCAGATAAAAAGATCACCATCATCACTAAGACCCAGGAAGACGAAACGAATACGAAGTATGCACAGGGTGGTGTAGCCGTAGTGAATGATCTTGAGAACGACAGCTTTGCCAAGCACATTGAAGACACCCTGATTGCCGGCGATGGCCTATGCAATGAGAAAATAGTAGAGATCGTGGTAAAGGAAGGCCCCGAGCGGGTAAATGAGATCATTGAATGGGGCGCCAACTTTGATAAGAATCCTGACGGAGACTTTGCCCTTGGAAGAGAAGGCGGACATTCGGAATTCAGGGTGATCCACTACAAAGACATCACGGGTTATGAAATAGAAAGAGCCTTGCTGGCAGCCGTTCGCCAGCATCCAAATATCGAACTGGTCACTCACTGCTTTGTGGTAGACCTCATCACCCAGCACCACCTGGGTTACCTGGTAACCAAATCCACGCCTGACATTGAATGTTATGGTGTATACGTATTGAACCTTCTCACAAACAAGATAGAAAAGATACTGAGCCGCATCACCCTCATCGCCACTGGTGGCAATGGGCAGGTGTATCGTAGCACCACTAACCCTTCTATCGCCTCTGGCGATGGTGTGGCTATGGTGTACCGCGCCAAAGGTAGAATTGAAAATATGGAATTCATCCAGTTTCACCCTACCGCGCTCTATCAGCCGGGTGTGAACAACGCCTTCCTGATTACAGAAGCTGTACGTGGCGATGGTGGTATTCTGCGCAATATACACGGCGAAGACTTCATGCATAAATACGATCCCCGTCTCTCCCTCGCTCCCCGAGATATCGTGGCCAGAGCAATAGACAGTGAGATGAAGATCACCGGTACAGAACATGTATACCTCGATTGCCGGCATATGGATATGGAGAAGTTCATTCACCACTTCCCCAACATCTATGAGAAATGCCTGACATCTGGTATCGATGTGAAGAAGGACATGATTCCGGTAGCTCCGGCTGCTCACTATAGCTGCGGAGGTATCAAAGTAAATGAACATGGTTGTACCAGCATTCAGAACCTGTATGCATGCGGCGAGTGCTCCAGCACAGGATTACACGGCGCCAACCGCCTTGCGTCCAATTCACTGCTGGAAGCCATGGTGTTTGCACACCGTTGTTACCAGACGGCTGTAAACAGGATCGATGCAATTCCATTCAAAGGAAACGTACCTGACTGGAATGCAGCAGGAACCACGGCTCCCAAGGAAATGATCCTCATTACCCAGAGCCTGAAGGAACTGAAGCAGATTATGAGTGATTATCTTGGTATCGTGCGTACCAATGAACGTATCCAGAGAGCAATACGCAGACTGGACATTCTGCACGAAGAAACAGAAAACCTCTATGAGAAGACAGAAGTCTCTCCGCAATTGTGTGAGCTGCGCAACCTGATCACCGTAGGTTATTTGATCGTAAAAAGCGCTTCCTTCCGCAAGGAAAGCAGAGGTCTTCATTTCAATACCGATTATCCAAACAAGAGCGAACTGGTACAAAACATTGTGTTATAGAATTTGTTGCTAAGTAGAGATGTACTATTTAATTCTGGCTTTTACATACGCCATTTCAATATTGCCATTGTGGCTGTTATACCTCATCAGCGATGGGTTATACCTCATTATTTACTACCTGGTAGGCTACCGGAAAAAGATTGTATTTGACAATCTCCGCAAGTCATTTCCGGAAAAATCTCCTGCTGAAATCACCAGGCTGGCAAGGAGTTATTACCGCAATCTGACGGATATGATCGTGGAGACAGCCAAACTGCTGACCATGAGCAAAAAGTCGTTGGAAAAACGTTTTAAATGTGATTTAACAGTATTACATGAACTCTATGCACAGGGCAAAAGTTGTCAGTTGCATTTAGGCCATAATTTCAACTGGGAATGGGCCAATGTATTTTGCATGCAGAGAGTCGGCTTCCCTTTCCTGGTAGTATACATGCCGCTCACCAACAAATCTGCTGATCGCTTCTTCCGTCACTTTCGTGAGAAATCAGGCACAGTACTGATCCCTGCGAATGATATCAGGGAGGCGATGGCACCCTGGCAGCATAAACAACACCTCATTGCACTGGTGGCAGATCAGAATCCTGGCAATCCACGGCGTAGCTACTGGTTCCCTTTCCTGAACAGAATGACTGCTTTCTATAAAGGACCGGAAATGAGCGCCAGAAGGAATGATACACCTGTAGTATTTGTAGACATACGAAAAGTAAAGAGAGGCTACTACGATGCTAAGCTAAAGCTGGCATTTGAACATCCCCGGCAGGAACCGGAAGGCAAGGTCACAGAAACTTTTGTACGATATCTTGAGAACAATATATTGGAACAGCCAGATGTGTGGGTATGGAGCCACAGAAGGTGGAAACATCGCTATAATCAGCAATAAAACCATTCATGAAAAGAGGAAATTTACCAACGGGAATGAACCCTGTTTTCAGAAAAAACCCTCATGAACCGGGTTCACAAACGACTATGAAAATGGTGGTACCTTCGACAAAAGTACTACCATGGAACAATCACATATCAGTTTTGAACAGGTTGTGAGTCGCGGCTGTGGCCTCGATGTTCACCAGGAGAATGTAGTAGCCACCATCAGAGGAAATGGGTTGGAAGAACAAACCCGCACTTTTAGCACTTTCACAAGTTCACTTAGGGACCTGGTAGCTTGGCTTGAAGAATCCGGCATTACACATGTCGCAATGGAGAGCACGGGGTTTACTGGAAGCCTGTTTTTAATATACTGGAACCTCACTTTGAACTTATTCTGGTCAATGCCCGGCATATTAAATATGTGCCGGGGCATAAGACCGATCGCAATGACAGTGCCTGGATTGCAAAATTATTGCTAAGCGGGCTACTAAAGGGAAGTTTTATTCCACCGCAATACACTCGCGAATTACGGGAATTGTACCGATACAAACGTAAAGTAATAGGACAGCGGTCCAGTGAATATAACCGGTTACAGAACATTTTAGAGACAGCCAATATCAAATTGAGCACTGTAGTCAGTGATGTATTCGGTGTAAGTGGCTGGTCAATGATCACTGCCATTATTGAAGGAGAACAGGATCCTATGATATTGGCCAATTTGGCAAAAGGTAGGCTCAAAATCAAAAAACAAGAGCTTATTCTTGCATTAGAAGGCCATCTTAATGAGCATCACCGTTTTATGCTCAGCCTGTCTAAAACTGTTATTTTACAGCTAAATGACCTACTTGGTCAGGTGGATAACCGTATAGATCAGTACTTAAAAAAATGGGAGGAAGAAGTAAAATTACTTCAGACTATTCCCGGAGTACAAAAACAAACAGCTACCGCCATCTTAGCCGAAATAGGTACAGATATGCATGCGTTCCCTAATCAGCATCATTTGGCTAGTTGGTGTGGTTTATGTCCTGGTAATAATGAAAGTGCCGGAAAAAGAAAAGTGAAAGAATCAATCATGGCAACAGATCCCTTAAAACCGCACTCGTGGAAGCAGCATGGGCTGCAGCACATACGAAAGATACTTATCTGAAAAGAAAATATTATACTTTGAGTATACGAAGAGGCAAAAAACGAGCACTTATTGCAATTTCACACAAAATCCTAATTGCCGCTTATTTTATACTCAAAAATAGAGTGCCATATATGGAACCTGATAATCAGGAGTGGCTAAAAAAAGAAAGCAGGCGCAGATAAATAATTATCTCAGACGCCTGCGCGAGCTTGAGGCATTACCCCCATCTCAATAAGATTACTAAGTTACAAAAATCGACCTTTTATTGGTGCTTTTTCAGCCTGTAGAAAAAACTGATTTAAGACTCTAAGTACAAACGATTGTTGCTATAAGCACGAAAAGAAAATTTTAATCCTATAGAGTCATATCAAATTATGGCCTGGACGAACTATTTTCAAAGAAAAGAGGACCAATGGTCCTCTTTTTTTATTGCTGATTGACAGTATCTTCCGGCATTGGCGGTAGCGGTGGAATTACTGGTTCCACCATGATATTATTGTTGACAGCTTTCACTCCATTTATATTCTTTACTGCATCTTCTGCTGCTACTTTCGCACTGTCATTAGGGACCTCCCCATTTAGGTCTACTATTCCATCTTTCACCTCGGCAGTGATGCCGGGGGAATTATTCAATTTATCAATTACGGCCAACTTTAGAGTATCATCTCCGGGCTGGCACGAGTACAGGCTGGTAACCACCAGTGTGCTGGCGGCCATCAATAAAGATTTGCAATCCATGGTTAAAATTTTAAAATCCTATAATGCTCTATCCATTGTCGGCAAAGCCGGGATAAAGGGTCATTCCTCCATCAATAAACAAAGTAGTACCTGTGACATAATCACTCTCATCACTCGCCAGCCACACGGCAGCTTTCGCGATATCTTCAGGAACCCCGACCCTGCCATATGGTATCAGTTCCAATAATTTCTGCTCATCCGCTGGCGTATCCCATGCATCTTTGTTAATGCGTGTTTTGATTGCACCAGGCCCCAGACTGTTTACTCTTATCTTATATGGAGCCAATTCCTGTGCCATAGATTGCATGAGTAATTTCACCCCACCCTTGCTGGCTGCATAATTCACATGGCCGGCCCAGGGTATTACTTCGTGCACACTACTCATACAAATTATTTTCCCGGCGGCTTTGGAGCGGGAGGGCTGTACCCCCCTTCTTTTGAATTCCTTTGCGGCTTCACGGGCACATAGAAATTGTCCTGTAAGATTGGTCCCAATTACCGCATTCCACTGGTCCAGGGTCATTTCAAGGAATGGCGCATCCTGCTGAATGCCTGCATTGGTCACTGCTATATCAAGCGTACCATAACGGGATAAGATGGCTGAATACATGGTCAGCACCTCCGCTTCCTGACTGATGTCACATTGATGTACGAAACCATCCCCACCGGCAGATTTAATATCGTCCAGGATTTTCTCCGCATCTGGCCTGCTCTTGTCACTGTGAAAGTTAATGATCACGGCAGCGCCTGCTTCGGCCATTGCCAGTGCTATAGCGGCTCCGATACCCGTACTACTACCGGTGACCAGTGCAATCTGTCCTCGTAATTGTTTGCCCATAGAAAATACTATTTTCCACATTGTTTGTCAAAAAGCATACCTCCCGCAAAATCAAAAAGGACCGTGCACCTGGCACGATCCTTTTTTAACTATTTGGTAATAAGTGTATTAATTCAATACGTTATTTTCTTTCACCACTTCCAGCCCTTGCATGCCTTTCATGTTGTTGAAACCACCTTCCACATTGCGCAGGTTGTGAATACCTTCTCTCTTCAGAATGGAGCAGGCAATGATACTTCTGTAACCACCCTGGCAATGAACATACAGGTTATGTAATTCATCGAAATCACCCAGGGTGCCCGGATCTGTCATATCACTCAGGGTCAGGTTAATGGCATCCTTGATGTGACCGTCTGCGTACTCAGCTGGTTTGCGTACATCCACAATCACCAGGTTAGGGTCATGAGGAATGTCCATTGCCAGTTCATCAGGCTCTACGTTAATGATCATATCAAGTTTTTGACCAGCAGCAACCCATGCTTCATAGCCACCTTTCAGGTAACCTACTACATGGTCGAAACCTACACGTGCCAGACGAACGATCGTTTCTGCTTCCTGACCGGGGGTAGTAACCAGTACGATTTCCTGCTCAAAGTTCAGGAGACTGCCCGCCCACTCTGCAAAACGGCCTTCCAATCCGATGCTGAGGGATCCAGGTACAAAACCTTCTGCAAATTCAGTAGCAGGACGTGTATCCAGGATCAGGATGCCTTCTTTCAATTTGGCTTTGAATTCCTCAACGCTCAGGGGCTGGTTACTCTTTTCCATTACCGCCTGCAGCGTATCATAACCTTCCTTGTTAATTCTTGCATTGATTGGGAAGTAGGATGGAGGTGTAGTCAGACCATCGGTTACTTCAGCAATGAAAGATGCTTTATCGTTAGCCAGCAGTGCATAGTTAGTCGCCTTTTCCTCACCCAGCGTACTGAAAGTATTCGGACCCAGATTCTTACCACAGGAAGAACCTGGACCATGAGCAGGATAAACGATTACGTTATCTGGCAAAGTTTTGATCTTATTATTCAGGGAGTCGAACAGCAGACCCGCCAGTTCTTCTTTAGTCAGGTTACCACTGAAGAGGTCCGGACGGCCTACATCACCTACAAAGAGGGTATCACCTGTAAACAGGCTGGCAGGTTGACCCTGTTCGTTCAGCAGCAGGTAACAGGTAGATTCCAGCGTATGACCGGGAGTATGGATCACCTGCAAACGCAGTTTTCCGATATTGAATATTTCTTCGTCTTTTGCTTTATAGATAGGAAAGCTGGTTACGGCTTCAGGACCATATACGATAGGCGCCTGCGTAGCGGCAGCCAGATCCAGGTGACCTGATACGAAATCAGCATGAAAATGTGTTTCGAAAATATACTTTATAGTGGCATTGCGCTCTTTAGCGAGGTCAAGGTATGCATCGATATCCCGCAGGGGATCTATCACAACAGCTTCACCTTCCGACTCTATAAAGTAGGCAGCCTCCGATAAGCAATTAGTATACAGTTGCTTTACAAACATTGATCTTTGATTTCCTGCAAATTTACGGATAATTAAAGCAGGAAGCTACCATGGGTATGAGGAGAGAATATATTAAGAATGCTAAACAGATATGTATAGCAAAAAAACATCAACCCGTTATGTTGTTCATAACCGGAATGATGTTAAAAGATTTTACAATGCTACTGAGTTATTACTACTAGCAAATGCTTCCCCCGCAAAAATTTGAACCTAACTAAAAGTTCTCAGCTTATTGCACTCTTAGTTAGGCCCCAATATTTTTTGTACTCAGCTGAGCAATAACCAAAACCATATTAGCCTACCAGCTCTTCTACGAATTTGGCAACTTCTGCTATACGTTGTTTGTTAATCGTATAGTGAATGAATTTACCATCTCTTTCGGTAATCACAATGCCGGCACGACGAAGAATAGCCAGGTGCTGTGAAGCTACTGACTGCTCAAGACGCAGCTTAACGTAGATTTCAGTCACTGTCATTTTTTTGTGATCTTCCAGCAGCTTAATCATTTGCTGGCGCAGCTTATGATTTATTGCACGCAATACCATAGCTGCCTTCTTAACGGCAATGTAATCCAATTTAATTTGGTCTTTTTCATTGGTACCTCTAGAAATAATAAGAGTATTAGAAGAGGTCGTTAATAATGTTTTTTCCATCGCATAATAGTTTTAAAAATGATGAAATGAAAGGGATCAACGGACAGTAAACCCATAACTTGTTAGAAAACAATAACCGGGTATCGATTTATACAAAAATATAATATTAGTCGTAATAAAAAAAACTTCTATACCTTATTTTTTAATATATAGACGGGGTTTACTTGCCAATTAAACGTAATTTGACAGTTCTATGACAGTATTTTTCATAAATGTTAAGATTACGCTTCTTTTTGAGAGCGAATAAGAAGTATTTGGGGGCAAAAGGTGTATTTGTGGCAGTATGGGACTTATTTCTTCATAGTTGAGTGAAAAGGTTTGAGGTAGAATGGACTGAAATATGCCACATCTTCAAATGTACCCTTTTCAAAAGCTTTTTCTGCTAATTGTACCATATGTGCAGCATTCAATGTATATGGTAAAAATGTAGCATGGGCGTGCTGTCCAATTAATTGCTGCCACTTGTCACTACCATTTCCGAAGAAGAAAACTTTCTTGTCAGCCAGTTGAGCAGCGTAAGCCTCAGGAGTTAGAATCAATGCCTGTGGAGCAAGGATTTCATCCAGCTGTGCAGTGTATATGGCGGTATATACTTCCATACGACGTGCATCCAGCATTGGCGCGTACAAGGCATTTTCATCATTAACGACACTTAGGATCCCCTGTGTCATCTGTTGTAGCGTAGAAATCGCTATCAACGGTTTTTCCCAGGCATAACATAATCCTTTGGCAGTAGCCACTCCTACCCTCAATCCGGTATAGGAACCAGGTCCGGCACTCACAGCGATGGCATCCAGTTGTACAGGCTTCACATGGTGTTCCTGCATTAACTGCTGAATAAACAAAGTCATAATCGCAGCATGATCCTGCTGCTGATCATTGACCAGGGTTTGTATTACCTGTCCATCTTTAGAAAGACATACTGAACCTATATTCGTAGCCGTATCGATATTGAGTATTAATGCCATTATTTAATTTTTTCTAGCTTCCTTTTCCAATAATTCACTGATAGCATATCGTTCATTGCCAGTAGCTGTGTATACAGCAGCAAGTACTTCGTATACTTCTTTGATCCCGATTTTTTTACTCCATTCAAAAGGCCCCATGGGATAATTGGTGCCCAGTTTCATAGCGACATCAATGTCTTCCCTGGATGCTGTGTTTGTTTCAGCCGCCATGTAGGCCTCATTGATGATCATACATACCACCCGGGGAGTGACCATACCTACCGCATCCTGCACCAGTTCATACTCCCAACCCAGTTGCTGCATAATAGCTGCTAAAACAGGTTGTTGAATTGCTTCCAGCAGGGAGATTTCTGTCACCGGCATATCAATAAACCCCGGTAACCAGTTGCAACCGATCAGCGTACAACCATATGTTTTCTTAACAGTCTGCAGAGAGGTTTTCACCACACCTGCCAGCACCGGAATAGCCGGATATTGCGCGTAAACAGCGGCATTTTCCGGATGCGCATCAAACTGTAAGTCAATGACGAGGTCCCTGTTTTGCAGTGCTTCCGCTCCTTTCAGGCTATCAGTCCGCTCCACTGTATGTGCAACCAGACCACCTTTGCGCTGTAACGATATAAAATTTTGCTCATCTCCGATAATAAGGATATTCATGGGCTAAATTTTCGCAAACCTATTAATTAATAACTAATTATTTTTACACTATGGAAAAACAGATCATCAATACTCCGAATGCGCCTGCTCCAATTGGCCCATATAACCAGGCAATCCTGACAGGTAATATGCTTTTTGCTTCCGGACAGATTGCTATCAATCCAGCCACCAATCAGCTGGTAACTGAAGATATCGTTGCAGAAACACACCAGGTAATGCAGAATGTAAAAGCGATTCTGAATGCTGCAGGTATGGATTTCAGCGATGTACTGAAGAGCACCATCTTCATCACCGACATGAACGATTTCGGCAAGATCAATGAAGCTTACGGTAGTTACTTCAGCGGTTATTTCCCTGCCCGCGAAACGGTGCAGGTAGCGGCTTTGCCCAAGAACGTACACGTGGAGATCTCTGTGATCGCCAGCAAATAATATGAAAGCCAAAGGCTGACTTTATAAGTCAGCCTTTGTTCCAAATAAGGTGGTAGCCAGTTTCGCATCATGGCCATATACATCATCTCTGAAATTCAATCTGCCCTCACTGTCCACAAACGCAGTGAAATATCCGATAAACACCGGCACCCGTTGTTTCAGCATTACAAACTTTTCCTTACTCGCATTCATCGCATCTACAATCTTTGACTTCGTCCAGCTGGAATCTTTGCGCAGCAACCATTCTGCCAGGTGCTGAGGTTCGGAAACCCTGATACAGCCATGGCTGAAAGTACGTTTGTTCTCACCAAATAAACCTTTGGATGGCGTATCGTGCAGATAGATATTATACTCATTCGGGAAGAGAAATTTCACCTTACCCAAAGAATTGGATCCACCCGGTAATTGACGAATAATATATGGGAAATTAGAAGCAGAAGCTTTAGCCCAATTAATAGATCCTGCACTTACTGGTTTGCCATTTCCTGTCACCACTTCCATATGGTTTCTGGCCAGATAGCCACTGTTGCGACGCATAGCAGGTAGCACTTCTTTTTGCAGGATACCAGGCGGTACATTCCAATATGGGGCAAACACTACATACTTTACTTCATTGCTGAAGATAACGGTATTCGCACCTGGTTTTCCTACTACTACATTGCAACTCCAATCCAGTTTACTGCCATCGTATACATACAGTTTAAATGCAGGAATATTTACCAACAAATATGTAGATGGTGGTGAAGCAGGTACCCAACGCAGACGCTCCATGTTGATCAGGATTTGTGTAATACGTTGTTTAGGTGTTACATTCAGTGCACGCAGTAAAGGTAACTGAATAGTTCCATCCGTTTTTAGACCGGTTCTATCCTGGAAGTTGCGGATAGCTGAATCCAATGCTGGTGTAAACAAAGCAGTAGTATCATCTGCCACCAGATCGCCTAACAGATAAAGGCGATGTTTTACACTTGCAACCACTGGTGCAGAGGCTCCTTGTTTATATAATTTCTCTGCTGCACGCAGGGAATCCCATGGCTCTTTTTCCAGTGCAGCCAGTTGTTTGAGTTTATTGCGCAACAGTTTATACTGTATGTTTACTGGTTCTTCAAATGCATTTGCTGAACGGGTGATCATAGAGTCCAGCAGGCCTTCCATATTGATCTGTTTGCGAGGAATGAACCATTCCAGGTCTTTGGCAGTATCAGAAGTCAGACCACCCCATACTTTATTGCCATAAACAAAAAACTGGGCAGTGAGCGACAGTTCAATCTGGGAAACAGATTTATCACCTGGTTTCAGTTTACCTCCTTCCATCATGAGGGTATCGTACACGTCCCGCAGCGGACGGCTGATGATACTAGTATCATTCAAACCAAAGGCGGCATCAGATTTCATCAGGTTGATAAAGTTACCTGCCTGTTCGGCCAGTTGTCCATCATTGCCAACCCATGCAAAGTGATAGTTACGTTGTCTGTAGAAGCTACGGATATAAGAAGCATTGCTGGAATCGTGCTGTAAAAAAGTATTTACAGCATTACTATCAAGCGTCAGGTCAATATAGTCCTTCTGGGTATAGTGACTGGTATCTCTTGCGCGCTGTCGTTTACGTTTACCTTCGTGGTTACAGGATGCGAAGACAGTTGCCAATGCAAGCATAAATAGGGGAACATTGCGCATGATCATGATTTAATGTGGTATTGTATAAAAGTAAAGGAAAAAGTTGATAACCATTTAAAAGCAAAATGCTTAATGCGGTTACGGCATTAAGCATTTTGCAATATTGTGCTGATTCAGTTCTAGAGTTTTATTTCTTCATCATTGACATCAAAAAAGCGATACTCTGTCAGGTGGTAGTTAGAGTCAGCTTTAATTTTGATCCATTTCTTATACAGGAAATACCATTTCCATTGACGAGAGGTAAGGAATCCTTGTGTAAGGAAAGCTTTAAATATGGGGTGCACATGGATGGAGAGTCCCTTATGCTGATGGTTAATCAGGTATTGCAGGTTCTTTTCGATGTCATCAATGATCAGTACAGAAGCGCCGATTTTGCCGGTACCATGACAGGTAGGGCAATCTTCTGCTACAGAAATTGTGACTTCCGGTTTCACCCTTTGGCGGGTGATCTGCATGAGTCCGAACTTGGAGATAGGCAGGATGGTGTGTTTAGCTCTATCCTGGGCCATAAATTTCTCCATTGCTTCATACACTACCTTTTTGTTTTCAGGCAGCTTCATATCGATGAAGTCAATGATGATGATACCTCCAAGGTCGCGCAGACGTAGTTGTCGGGCAATTTCGGCAGCAGCTTCCAGGTTGGATGCCAGGGCATTTTGTTCCTGGTTATTACTGGAGCTCTTGTAGCCGCTGTTCACGTCGATGACATGGAGGGCTTCAGTTGCTTCAATAATAAGGTATACACCACTATCCAGGTTGACAGTTTTGCCAAAGGAAGCTTTTACCTGACGGGTAATGCCGTAGTGATCAAAAATGGGTGCGCCATTATGATAATAAGTAACAATATCCTGCTTCTCGGGAGCTATCTTTTGGATATACGCCCGGGTATCAGTGTACATGTTCTTATCGTTAATCACGATCCTGTTAAAACTTTCGTTCAGCAGGTCACGGAGAATACTGGTAGTCTTGGCCTGTTCGCTCAGTATTTTCTGTGGAGGTTGTGCGCCCTTCAGATTTGACTGAATATTTTTCCAGGTTTCGACCAGGGTGGTAAGGTCTTCGTGCAGTTCTGCAGTTTTCTTTCCTTCAGCGGCTGTGCGGACTATCACACCGAAATTGGGTGTTTTGATAGCTTCGACGATCTTTTGCAGGCGTTTTCTTTCTTCGGAAGAGTGTATCTTTTTGGATACAGCTACAATGTCATTAAAGGGTGTTAACACGATAAATCTTCCTGGTAAAGAAATCTCGCAGCTCAGACGGGGGCCTTTTGAAGAAATGGGCTCTTTCAGAATTTGCACAAGAATATTGGGTTTACCGCCCAGTACGTCTGTGATTTTACCGGTTTTTACAATTTCCGGCTCGTTCTTAAACTTTGTAAAATCAAACCCCTCGGGGGTTTTATCAGAAATAGCCTGCTGGGTAAATTTTAGTATTGAGCGTATGTAAGGGCTAAGATCAGTGTAATGCAAAAAGGCATCTTTCTCAAAGCCAACATCGACAAACGCCGCATTCAGGCCTGGAATTAGTTTTTTAACCCGCCCCAGGTATAAATCTCCTACAGCAAAATTGGGGTTGCCACTTTCATGATGCAATTCGACCAATTTTTTATCTTCCAGCAACGCTATTTCCACACCAGTAGGTGCCGCATTTATAATTAGTTCCTTGTTCAAGCGTCCAAAATTTTAACCATTATAACTTCACCTTTATGTTATGCACGACTATTTAATAACAGCTTACTGCATACCAGATTATAGCTAACAATGACGTTAGCATACATGATGATGGATTGCTTAAGGGTTTAGCGATCTAGCAGGTAATATCCGGGATGCTAAGCGGGAATTGTGGAAAAACCTGCATGACTTCAGCAATTTAAGAATAATCGCTAAAATCATGCAGGGTATATAAAAAAATTTATCCGATTAACACGCCGCAAATAAAACCTGGTTAGTATAAATGGCGGGAAACAGGAGAAAACTATTTCTTATTTTTCTTATGCCGGTTCTTTCTCAGTCTTTTTTTACGTTTGTGAGTGGCAATTTTATGTCTCTTTCTTTTCTTACCGCAAGGCATGCTAAAAAGTTTAAAATGTTTAAAAAATAGAATATTATTGAATACTCTTAATATAATTGTCAATTTCAGCCTTTAGGGCTGGGTCTTTGAGCAGTTTTTTGCATTGCTCAAACAGTTCCACTGCTTTTTTTACATCACCCTTAGAGCGGTAAGCTTCGGCCTGGACGAAAATAGCTTTCGCTTCGTCCGGATGGCGTTGCAACAGTGTATCCATACGTTGGATGGCTTTGTCATACTGTCCGGATTGGATAGCAAGATTGGCCAGTGTCAACTGAGCTTCAAGATTGTCGGGATTGGCAGCCACCACTTCCCTGAGTTTCTGGACACCCACCATAGGTTCGCCTGTATTCATATACAACAGCGCCTGTTGAATCTTAAGGGAATCATTGTTCGGGCTAAGTTTAATAGCCTGATCCAGCAATGAGAGCGCCTGTTGGCTTTCCCATTTACTAATTGCCGGGTCCTGAGCATGTTCCAGGTGTTCCAAAAATAAATTGGCTGCAAAGGTGAGGCTTTTTTCGGAATTTTCCAACTTGGCGGCTTCGCCAAGATAATGCGCAGCTATGGGTAGTTGGTTAAGGCTATCCCAGGAGGCATAAAGCTGTTTATAAGCGGCTATTTGCTGAGTTTTAACATCACCCCGCACTACTTTATTTTCCAAAGAATTGATCAAAAGTAATTTATCAGCAGGGACTTTTTGCTTGGCAGTAGCCAGCAATTCGCTAAAGGCAATAGGTTGCTGCTCCTGACCGCCCATCATAGGGCCGGCAGTTGGCATCGCTTTCTTCTCCGAATGTGGTATGGTGCGGCCGAAGGCGACCAATACAACTAGTAATGCCACCGCGGCACCTACCAATAGAACTTGTGATTTTTGCACGCCTTAAATATTAGGCTGCAAAATTACGAAGAACTTTTAAGCTTCTTTACCTCAGCAACGAATTCTTTCGAAGGTTTGAATGCAGGAATAAAGTGCTCTGGAATTTCTACCGCCACATTCTTCTTGATGTTACGACCAATCTTGGCCGCTCTCTTCTTTGTAATAAAGCTACCAAAACCTCTAATATAGATATGCTCGCCATTAGCCAACGCTTCCTTGACCTCCTTAAACATGGCTTCTAGTGTTACTAACACATCTACTTTAGGTATGCCGGTTTTTTCAGCAATATTGTTAATTAAGTCAGCTTTTCTCATAATTGAAGCGAAGGATTACTTGTCCCAAAATTATTTAATTTTTTTTAATTGCTGAATTTTAAGCAAATAAATTTTATCTTTTTTTCTTATACCTTATATCTTTTTAATAATCACTCTACAAGTCTTTGTGTACTAAGCTTTAACGAATTTTATAGCATTGGGTACAACTTTAGCAAAGGTCATATTCTGTGATCAGTATATGCTCACATCGATAGGTATGAAGCAGAATATTTCACTAAACCACTACTTAACGAATATACAAAAAATAATATTCATTTTGTCTTTTTTTTCTGCTCTTAATGAAAAAGTTATGTTCATTTTAGCAAAATCAAATTCGGGATCCTACCTAAATATAACGCATTTATCTACACATTAGTCTATTTATCAGCTAGTTCTGTTAAAAAAGTATTCAGATGAACGGTTATTTTCATATGTGATAGATGATTATATATATTTTCACCGCACCTCCCTTTTCATCTACTCATTTTATCATTCCCGACTCGCTTATCTTTGCATTTCATGAAACAATTTTTCACTAGCGCCCTCCTCGAATGGAATCGTGATGATAATTCACGCTCAATGCCATGGAAAGGCGAAAAGGACCCCTATCGGATATGGCTGTCTGAAATCATCCTTCAACAAACCCGCGTGGAACAAGGATGGGCTTATTACGAGAAATTTATACTGGCTTACCCTACCGTACAGCAGTTAGCCGCTGCTCCGGAAGAAGAAGTATTCCGCCTCTGGCAAGGATTGGGTTACTATGCCCGTTGTAAAAATATGCTGGCAGCCGCCCGCCAGATCGTTTCCCAGTATCACGGGCACTTCCCCAATACCTACGAGGCCATTCAGTCCCTCAAAGGTATTGGCCCTTACACCTCCGCTGCTATTGCTTCCTTTGCGTTCAACCTTCCACATGCTGTGCTGGATGGCAACGTATTCCGTGTACTTTCCCGCTTCTTTGACATCGATACACCTATAGATAGCACCGCCGGCAAAAAACAGTTCGCTACCCTGGCTGCCGAACTTCTCCCCCATGGAGAATCAGCTACTTATAACCAGAGTATCATGGACTTTGGCGCTGTTGTATGTAAACCTCAGCAACCCGCCTGCAAATCATGCCCCCTGGCTAAAAAGTGTAAAGCCCTTCACCTGGGCCTTATTAGCCTGCTACCAGTAAAGGCAAAAAAACTGGTGATCAAAAAACGCTACTTCAACTACCTGATTGTAAGACATAAAGACGATTTCTATATCCGTAAGCGTACGGAAAACGATATCTGGCAAAACCTACATGAGTTCGTACTCATCGAAACCAGCACACCTGCCGATATCAGTGAAATAAAAAAACTCCCCGCATTCAAAGAAAAAGTAGGAGATATACGTTATAACATAGATGCAGTGTCCGCCTCGTCTAAACAGCAGTTGACCCATCAAACCATCTATAGTCAGTTCATTATGCTGTCAGTGACTAAAAAGCCTGAGATGCCCGGCTATACAGCAGTTCCTCAGGATCAACTGGATAGGTATGCATTCCCAAAAACCATTACAGACTTCCTGAAACGTGGCGAATTGAGCTTGTTCTGATGCAAAAACTCTCTGAGGACAAAGTGCGCCCAACTTGCTGCGGCAAGGTATTTGAAGCTAAAACTAGTCAGCATTTTTTTCACAACGATTTGAAAAAAATGTTAACTTTAAGAAGGTTGTTTATTTAAAGAAACAGTATATTTCCATCGTTAAAATCAATAGATTAAAACCTGCAACAATGAGAGGTGTTAATAAAGTAATCCTGATTGGCAACTTGGGTAGAGATCCGGATGTACAGTTTTTAGAAGGCAATATCGCAGTAGCTAAATTTTCTCTGGCTACTACGGAGACATTTAAGGACAGGGCCGGTAAACTGATCTCCCAAACAGAATGGCACACGGTAGTTTTATGGCGTGGACTGGCAGAATTAGCGCAGAAATACCTGCACAAAGGCAGCCTGGTTTACATTGAAGGACGTCTGCGCACACGTAGCTGGGAAGATAAGGAAGGAAATAAAAAATTTGCTACCGAAGTTGTAGGTGATAACCTCGTTATGCTGGATAAACGCATGGATCTTAATAATTCAGAGCATGCCATCCATCATAGTAATACAGGCAGCACTACCGGTGACAATTTCCCCAATATGGACATCCCCCCCCAAATTAGTGACGCAGCTGACGATCTGCCCTTTTAAACTATCCAATTAAAATATTAATTCTTTTTGCTTGATAACCCCGTAATGGGGTATTACTTATATTTGCATATAGGGAAAGCGATTCAATTTAATACCTGAATTTCTTTCCCATTTTTTTGGAACCTGCTTTGCAGTGTAATGCTGGTTTTTAATTCCTTAACGAAAAGTTGAACAATTTGTACACCTATCCGGCAAGCATTATTTCTGGTAAGCTCACCCTGTTACAAGCCTCGGCACCAATTGCCACGCCAAACGTGGTGATTTACCTGCTTGTAATCTTCATACTCTTACTCTTGGCTTTCATCGTCTCCGGCGCAGAAGTAGCCTTCTTCTCCCTGAATTACAAGGACCTGAACGCTCTGAAAACCAGGCAAAACACCAGTGGAAAACTCATTACCAAACTCCTGGAAAAGCCCCGCTCCCTGCTGGCATCCCTCCAGATAGCAGGTATACTCCTTTCCCTGGCATTCATCATGGTGACCAGCTACCTCATCACCCAAATGGAAGACCTGCAGACCCTGCCTGTCGTTTCCTTCGTGGTGCGCATAGCCATCATCATCTTTGTACTCCTCTTCTTTGGCCAGGTACTCCCCAGGGTATGGGCCGCCCAAAACAACATTCGCTTTGCTACCTACTTCGCCTGGTTTGTAAGCATTATTCATGCTACCCTCGAACCAGTCAGCGACTTCTATGTAAGCATGAGCGAAAGCATCGAAGCCCGCTTCTTCCATCGTGGCAGCGGCGCTGTCAACTACCAGGAAATAGACGAAGCCATCGAAATGAGTGTGGACCCGACCGCCTCACAGGAGGAAAAAAACATCCTGAAAGGCATCCTGAAGTTTGGCAATATCACCGTAAAACAAATCATGCATACCCGTCTGGATGTGCACGGTGTGGAATACGACGCCCCTTTCGATGTAGTTGTCAAACATGTAGCTGACCTCCACTATTCCCGCCTGCCTGTTTACAAAGGCAATCTGGACAATATCGTTGGCGTTATACATACCAAAGACCTGCTCCCACACCTTGACAAAGGCAATACTTTTGACTGGCATACCGTAATGCGCCAGCCATTCTTCGTTCACGGCCACAAGCTCATCGAAGACCTGCTATCTGAATTCCAAACCAGGAGAATGCACTTTGCCGTAGTGGTAGATGAATTTGGTGGTACCTCCGGTATCGTAACCCTGGAAGATATTGTAGAAGAAGTGATCGGAGATATCAAAGATGAATTTGACGAAGAAGAATTCAACTATTCCAAAGTTGACAACTATACCTACGTGTTCGAGGGCAAAACCATGCTCAACGACGTTTGCCGTATCATGAACATTCCTCCGGATACCTTCGAAACTGTAAAGGGTGAAAGCGACTCCATCGGAGGCCTGATCCTTGAACTGGCTGGTAAATTCCCGGAAGAAAACAGCGTGATCACCTATGGAGATTATGACTTTACTGTACTGGAAAAGAGCAAGATGCGCATCCAGAAAGTACAGGTAAGCGTAAGGCAAAACGTGGAAGAAGAATAATATCACAACATAGAAGCAATGAACTGTAAGAGAAAAAGAAGCCTGTCAACTGTTACCGCCCGGCTGAAAGGCTGTTTCATGCTGTTATTACTGCCGTTGCTGTATACTGCCTGTGACCAAACATATACTCCTAAACCAAGAGGATACTTCCAGATCAATTTTCCTAAAAGAGAATATCGCGTATTTGACCAACCCGGATATCCATATACATTCGAATATCCCGTTTACGCCAATATCGTCAAGGACAGCCTCTTCTTTGGACAAAAAACTGAAAATCCCTATTGGATAAATGTAGAGTTTCCTACCCTCAATGGGAAAATATACATGAGCTATAAAGAAATCGGGAAAGGGGAAAACGACTTCCAGAAACTCATTAATGATGCCTTTAAGATGACTTATAAGCATACTTATAAGGCAGAATACATTGAAGAAAAAAACATCGGTAACCCAGCCAACCACATTTATGGTCTTTTCTACGATGTAGGAGGTAACGCGGCTTCTGCCAAACAGTTCTATATGACAGATTCCGTAAAACACTTCCTGCGTGGCGCCCTTTATTTCGACGCTGCACCAAATGCAGACTCCCTTGCACCAGTACATAAATTCCTGCAGGAAGATATGCTGCACCTGGTGGAAACACTGAAATGGCGTTAGACTCCGAACCGAACCATGCAAAAGCAACCAGATTGTTGTAATTTTGCGGTCATTATCCTACCAATGATCATCATAGACGATAAATATATCAGTGACGAAATAGTGGAAGAAAAGTTCGTGTGCAACCTGGGGGCCTGCAAAGGAGCCTGCTGCGTAGCAGGGGACTGTGGAGCTCCACTGGACAAAGACGAAGTAAAGATCCTGAAGAAGGTCTATCCAAAAATCAAGTCTTACCTGCGCCCGGAAGGGATCGCCGAAATAGAAAAAACCGGGACCAATACTATTGATGATGAATATGGGTATGTAACCCCTATCGTGGATGGTGGTATCTGTGCCTATGCCAGCATCGACGAATATGGCGTAGTAGGTTGCGGTATAGAAAAAGCATACAAAGACGGCATCGTAGATTATAAAAAACCGATCTCCTGTCACCTCTACCCCATCCGGGTCACTAAATACGAATCTTTTGAGGCAGTCAACTACGACCGTTGGGACATATGTAAACCAGCATGCAAGAATGGCAAAAGCCTGAAAGTACCGGTGTACCGCTTCCTCCAGGAAGCTATCATCCGCAAATACGGGGAAGAATTTTACGCCGTGCTGGATAAAATAGCGACCAAAAAATACCGCGCAGATTAAGGCTGACGGCCTGTGGCATTATCCATTGGTAATTCCCTATCTTTACCAAATAGTTGTCTAAATACACCACCATACCGTTTTCCGGTATGGCTTTTGTCATTCGCAATCAGCAATTCTAACAAAGTATGCATCAGAATGCCTCCACATTCCTGGACAAGAGCGAGAAGAAAGCGACAGACCTCGGTCATCGCCAGACAATCAATTATAATATAGGCAAGTATAATACAGCTGTAAAAGCCGGAAAAAATCAGTTCTCCGATCTGATGACTGCTCGCGAACGCGCCAAGAATATCAAATGGAGAGCTATTGAGCAGCTGGACAAACACCTCGAAGAGTTTGAATCCAACCTGACCCGTCGTGGTGGCAAAGTGATCTGGGCGGAAAATGCGGAGCAGGTGCTGGAAGAAATACTGAACATTTGCAAAGCCAAGAATTGCAAAAGCATCGTAAAGAGCAAATCAATGGCAACAGAAGAAGTTCATTTGAACAGCTTCCTGGCCGATCATAATATTGAGTGTGTAGAAACAGACCTGGGAGAATACATCCAACAGCTGGATGGTGAGCCGCCTTACCACATCGTAACACCCGCCATGCACAAAAGCAAGGAAGATGTAGCCCGTCTGTTCGAAGAAAAACTGGGCACGCCTCCCAACCTCACTCCCCAGGAGCTGACCATGGTAGCCCGTGAAAAACTCCGTCAGAAATACCTGGATGCCGAAATCGGCATTACGGGGGCAAACTTCATCATTGCAGATATCGGTGGTATCGCCGTAACTGAAAATGAAGGAAACGCACGTCTGAGCACCGCCTTTCCCAAAACACATATCGTACTGGTGGGCATCGAAAAGATGATCCCATCTATCAATGACCTGGCACTCTTCTGGCCATTGCTGGCGACCTATGGTACCGGTCAGCAGGTAACTGTATATAACTCCATCTTTAGCGGTCCACGTCAGGAAGGAGAAATAGATGGTCCTGAAGAAATGTATGTGATCCTGATGGATAATGGTCGTACTAATTTACTTGCGGATACTGAAGCCAGAGAAGCGCTGTATTGTATTCGCTGCGGTTCCTGCCTGAATGCCTGCCCTGTTTATAAAAACATTGGTGGTCATACTTATGGCACAACCTATAGCGGTCCGATCGGCTCTGTTATTACCCCTCACCTGAAGGGTGTTGAAAATTATATGCACCTGAGTTATGCTTCATCCCTTTGCGGAAACTGTACAGAAGTATGCCCGGTACGCATCAACCTCCATGAATTACTACTCCACAACCGACATAAAGCCGTAGAAGAAAACCATACTTCCGGTGCTGAAAAGATATCCTGGTTTGGCTGGAAACAAGCCAGTCTAAGCCGGCGCATGATGAACCTTGCCAGTGGAAATATGAAGAACTTCTTCATGAAAAGGTTCTTTACCCAAGCATGGGGAGAAGACAGGGAATTGCCTGTATTTGCCCCTAAATCCTTCAACCAGATGTGGAAAGACCGCAAAAAGTAGTAAATTCCAATAAAACACCACAACATGACGCTGATAGCAATATTGTTACCTTGGCTATCATTTTTGCTGAGAGGCAAGCTTCTTTCCGGCATATTATGCCTGATACTCCAATGCACAATACTCGGGTGGATTCCGGCTGCAATTTGGGCAGTCGTATCATTAAATGATAGTCGCGCAGATAGAAGAAACAGGAAACTGATTAAGGCGATAAAGCAGCACAAAGCCAGCTATTGATGCGCTTCCGGGGTAAAATTCACATCAACTTTTACTTTTACAGCTTTTCCATTTGCTGCTGGTAACCATGCCGGCCCGACTTTGATTAAGCGGATAGCTTCCTGATCACATTCAGCCTGCAGCTTTTTCAGCACCCTGAAATCAGTCAACGAACCATCCGGCTGTACATAGAATTGTACCCTGACTCTACCACTTACGATAAGACCTGCAGGATATTGTACATTTTTAGTGAGGTATATTTCGTACTTCTCAAATCCACCCATAGGAGATGGATCATTATTGCCTGAATTACCGATTACGGTTGTCGTATCTGTAGTTCGTTTCAGTTGCATTCTTACAAATGGCTCGCTGCCTGAATAATTCAGGCTCTTACTTTCATATCCGGGAGCATAGGCAGTGAACAGTTGATTACCTCCCATTTTCTTACTCATTCTTGCGGCCGGGAGAGAGAAATATCCTTCCTGATCTGTAGTTGCTCCATAAATTCCGGTAGTAACGGTTACACCGGCAATACCACTGTCTCCTTTCCAATTAAGGACCCTTCCTTTAATGAGGTTTTGATCATAAGTAGAAAACCTGGATATCTGGTTCATTGTCATCGCCGTATTAGAGGATGATTTATACTCATCATAAACTTTACGGTAATTCTGACTAGCCAATACATCAACAGTATCTTTAGCTACATTAATAGAAGGAGTCAAAGCGGGTGCTGGTGCCAATGTGACCTCTGCCTGCGGCTGTGGTTCTGCCTTGGGTTCATTGAGAGGAGTTGCTATTGGAGCCGTTACAGCAGGTGCCTGAAAACTTTTATTGGTACTCTGTTCCTTCTTAAACATCGTCGCACTTTCCGGCACCTGTACCATCGCTGGTACCTCAGCCGGAATAATGGTATCCGTCTTAACGTCCACCTTCGCTATTTCAATTTTATTCCCTGCAGGCCACAACCAGATAATGCTGGACCCAACTACAAAACAGACCGATGCTGCAACTGCCCAACGCAGATACATTGGAATCACCCTCCTTTTAGCAGGCGCCTGTACCCTTTGCTCCACTCGTTTGCTCAGGTCAGCCAGGTTCATACGCTGATCCGGAGCATGCTTTTCAAAGCCCTCCAGTGCTTCTGCCAGGAACGGATCATCCAAAGCCTGCCGCTCCAGGGCGTGCATAGCCTTGTGATCCAGCTCTCCAGCCAGATAACGGCGTATCAGATCAGGATCTGCCACAGGTTTAATATGATTGCTTTGCTGCTGCATTATGTTCTTCCATACAATTTTTCAGATTGCGCTTCCCATTCTGAATATAACTTTTCACCTTTTTCATCTCATATCCTGTCAGATCGGCTACTTCTTTGTAGCTCTTTTCCTTCAGGTAAAAAAGATCGACACTACGCTTCTGTTCTTCCGGCAAGGTCTCCATACACCTTTCCATCTCCTGGAGATTTGTCTCCAGCGCCGTACCGCCATCATGATGTGTAAATTGCTCGTTTTCCATAACAGGGAGCACATCAAGGGAGATCTCACGGCTTTCTTTGTTCTTCATCGCCCGCAGTTTCATCAGACAATGATTGCGGGTCAGGACATGTAGCCAGCTTTTAAAGTTCTGTATCTCATACTGTTGCACTTTCACGATGAGTTCTTCAAAGATCTGCATCACAACATCCTTACTGGCCTCTTCATCAAAATAACGCAAACAGACCCCATATACCAGGTTCATGTAACGCTGGTAAAGGGTAGCGAGATCTTCAAGCTTGCCGGATTGTTTGTATATCCGGATCATCTGTGCATCGTCCGCCCCGTTGTCACTATTGTGATGTATAAATGCCATAGCCCGTAACAAATATAAAAAATAAGCACCGGCATAACCGGTGCTTACAAAATATTATTCTTTCTGTTTAGAAAGACTTAGTGTCTGAAATGACGCATACCGGTCATAACCATCACCATATCATTTTCTTTACAGTAAGTAATTGAGTCGTTGTCACGAACAGAGCCACCTGGCTGAATGATAGATACGATACCTTCAGCATGAGCGATACGTACGCAATCATCGAATGGGAAGAATGCGTCAGACGCCATAGCTGCCCCTCTCAGATCGAAATTGAATTGCTTTGCTTTTTCAATAGCATGGCGCAGCGCATCGATACGGGAAGTCTGGCCACAACCTTTACCAATCAGCTGCTGGTTTTTCACCAGTGCGATAGCGTTAGATTTCAGGTGTTTACATACGATGTTAGCAAAGGTAAGGTCTGCTTTCTCTTCCGGTGTAGCAGGTTTAGCACCTACATCGTTCCAGTCCTGGAAGTTACCCTTATCATTGCCCTGCAACAGTACGCCGTTCAGCACATTCTTATATACATACGGAGCTACGACAGGTGCTTTCTGCTCCAATAAGATGCGATTCTTTTTAGCCTGCAGCACTTCCAGTGCATCAGGCGCAAAACCCGGAGCAATCAGGATTTCAAAGAAGATCTCGCTGATAGACTCAGCAGTCGCTTTATCTACTATAGCATTACAAACCAGTACGCCACCAAATGCACTTTCCTTATCACCAGCCAGCGCAGCATCCCAAGCTTCTTTCAGGGTAGAGCGACTAGCGATACCGCATACGTTGGTATGCTTGATGACAGCGAAAGTGATGTCTTTAAATTCCTGAATCAGCTGGCAGGCCGCATCTACGTCTACCAGGTTATTGTAAGACAGTTCTTTACCATGCAGCTTGTTGAAGATCTCAGACAGGTCACCATAGAATACACCCTTCTGGTGAGGATTTTCTCCATAACGCATGATCTGACCCTGAGGTGCAGATACCTGGAAATAAGCATTTGGCTCATTGTTCAGGAAGTACTGTGAAATTGCTACATCATAGTTAGCACATACTTCAAATGCCTTGGCAGCAAAAGCACGACGATCTTCCAGTGAAGTAGCGCCATTGTTGTCAGTCAGTACTTTTTCCAGATCAGCATACTGGTCTTTGGAAGCAACGATCACAACATCTTTGTAGTTCTTACCGGCAGCTCTGATCAGAGATACACCACCGATATCGATCTTCTCGATGATAGTTTGTTCTTCCTTCGTGCTCTTTACAGTCTCTTCGAACGGATACAGATCCACGATTACCAGATCCAGTTCAGGAATCTCGTATTGTGCAAGCTGTTCCAGATCCTGTGGATTATCACGACGAGCCAGAATACCACCAAATACTTTAGGATGCAATGTTTTTACACGGCCTCCCAGGATGGAAGGATAAGCTGTCAGGTTTTCTACAGCCACACAGGAAACACCTAAGTCTTCAATAAACTTTTGTGTACCACCGGTAGAATAGATGGTTACACCCTGTTCACCCAATTTTTTAACGATGTTCTCCAGGTTGTCTTTATAGAAAACGGAGATCAATGCTGATTTTATTTGCTTTTGCATGTATGGAAACATTAGAAATTTACAACATAGGCTCCCTGGTCCGGAACCGAAAGGAAGCGCAAAGTTAGCGCGTAACATTCACTTTTCCATTCCTCTATCCTGCTGCGGGAACTGGATGCGTCAAAAATAAAGCAGCCCACATCGTAAAACCCTTGCAAATCTTTGATTGCCACACGTGGATTATGTGACAGTAAAAGATAATCTGTCTTGAATTTTTTTGTGGGTCTGCCAGCAGGCAGTGCGCTGTCTACTATTACCACGCGCTTGTTTCCACAACAAATAAAATGCCCCAGCTGTTCAAACCCTGCTAACCTTCCTGTATCAGCGTCGTAAAAATCCCTTGCTGCCCGCAGCATATCAGCAGATATGCTATCATCACCTGCGAACTGAACTACATGCCCCTGGATAAAGTCAATGCCCGTATGCCGTGGCTGATTGTACACAATCATGACCTGCTGTTGTTGCCGCTGTAACTTTTCTGGCAGTACAATCAGACTCCACAGACAAAGAGCGCCCATCATGTAAACAATCCCTTTCTTGCCTGCTAAGTATGCAACAATACAAACATACAATGCCACGACTCCATACACTGATATATGCAACCCTGTAATTAATGCGCCCGGCAAATGTCCTATCCATTCAACAATAGTATTCATCATGATCAATAACCATTGCAGACATGCGCCCAGCCAGTGTGTCTGCACACACAATAACATTATTTCACCATACAGGATTAAGGTAGACAAGGGTACCGCCAGTAGATTCGCTGGCAGAAAATAAAGTGGAAACTGTCCAAAGAGGTAAAGGCACAAAGGGAAAGTAATAGCTTGTGCAGCGATAGCGATTGTGATGGCTTCCCTTAGTTTCCGCCACCAATAAGATTTACTATCGAAGGGCTTATTCAGTAACAGGATGCCCAACACCGCCAGGTAAGACAATTGAAAACCTACATCTTTTATCAGCGCAGGATCATAACATAGCAACAGAAATGCAGAAAGCGCAAGCTGATTATAAGTAGAAGAATCACGGTCTAAAAAGAACTTCCCGACAGTCACTACAGTCAGCATCACGGCAGCTCTCAATACCGAAGCAGAAGCACCTGTAAGCAAAGTAAACCCCCATACCACCACGATGATCAGCACTCCTTTCAGAGAAGGTATCGGCAGCCATTGCAGGCTCCAGATCAGACAACCATATATCAATGCCAGATGCATACCTGAAATAGCGATGATATGTACAATGCCCGTTTGCATATAATCATTCACCATTTCTCTGTCTAAACCATATCGGTACCCTATTAGTAAAGCCGCTGCCAGACCAGCTTCCCGGCCACCTATACATTGGTTGATGATTTGCAGACAACTATTGCGACAACGCAGCAAGATACTTTTAGGTAGCGAAATATGCCGCCAGTGGCCTGTTTGCAGGTGTACCTGCTGATAAATATATCGTGTTGCACAGTATTCACGATAATTGAATGAACCAGGATTACCATTGAAAGAAATGAGTTGTACGGCGCCGTTGAACAATAACCGGTCTCCTTCCTGAATAGCCATGACAGCGCTATCCGGAGGAAAATAAATCAGTAACTGTTCTTTCGTTTGTAGTTCAACTACTGTTCTATATCCATATTGACTACTTTGTATCGGGGCTGCTATCGTACCCACCAACACCTCATCAGGTGCCGCTTTGATTAGATGATGTTTACATTTTTCTTTTGCATCTACCAGCATACATCCCATGCATACAAGTAATAATTGTAGAATTATTCCCCTGTACACATCCAGTTTAAACCTTACCCATAGCGGCAGATAACCAATTCCTACATGAAGCATTAAAAGAAATAACACACCCGGAATAACAAACAACAATGGTAATGGCCAGATGATTCCCAACATAAATGGAATCACAATCCGCAAAAAAGGAGCGGTTTTCAGAATGTAAACAAACATGACCTTATATTGGTTAACAAAATGGAATACGGCAATTTACTTCACCAATCTCAGGAGTAAAAATTTGATACCCGGAAAGTCATCATGATAAGTTAATAAGATGAAAATATTCATGCCTTTAAAAGATGTTTTACACATATAAATTAATAAATATTTATTATATAATTACTAATCATATAAATAAGAATTATCACTATTTTCATCTGTTATTGATTAGTTAACATCTTTTTAATATTTAATATTTATAGTAAACTGCATTACCGGTCACGCTATTTATGTAAGTAAATAGTCGTGTCTTTAATGGTTATTTTGAGGGAAAAGAAAGAGCCTGATCTTCATCAGGCTCTGATTTTTTTATACTCCCACTGCATTAATACTTCACTTTATTCAATGCATTAAACATGCAGTAATAGCATAAAAAAAGGGATGCATCTTATTGAGATACACCCCTTTTCAAAAATATGCTGTAACAAGTTATTTGCTCAGATACATGCTCTTCTCCTTGTACAAGGTTCTGAAATATGGATCACGCAGGTCTTTAATAAAGCGGATCGCTTCACCTGTTGATTTCATTTCAGGGCCTAATTCCTTGTTCACACCTGGGAACTTATTGAAAGAGAACACAGGCTCCTTAATTGCAAAACCGTCCAGTTTCTTCTCGATGGTGAAATCGGTCAGTTTATTCTTACCCAGCATCACTTTGGTAGCTATGTTCAGGTATGGCACCTGGTAAGCTTTTGCGATGAATGGTGTAGTACGCGATGCACGTGGGTTAGCTTCGATCACAAACACCTGACCATTCTTGATGGCAAACTGAATGTTGATCAATCCACGGATATCAAGTGCCCTTGCAATCTTCTCAGCGTAGTACTCCATTGTTGTTACTTCCATTGGAGAAAGGTTGAACGCTGGCAGTACCGCATTACTGTCGCCACTGTGAATACCTGCAGGCTCGATGTGCTCCATTACGCCCATTACATGGAAGTTTTCGCCATCAAAGATACCGTCGATCTCCGCCTCCTGACAACGATCCAGGAAGTGGTCAATCAGGATCTTGTTACCTGGTAAGTGTTTCAGCAGGCTCAGTACAGAGCTTTCCAGTTCTTCTTCGTTAATTACGATACGCATACGCTGACCGCCCAATACATATGAAGGACGAACCAGTACCGGATAACCAACTTCTTTCGCTACTTCAATCGCATCGTCCGTATTGTAGGCAGTGCCATACTTAGGATAAGGAATGTTCAGTTCTTTCAGCAGGTCGGAGAAACGGCCACGGTCTTCGGCAATATCCATGTTGTCAAAGGATGTACCGATGATGCGGATTCCTTTTTCTTCCAGTTTTTTAGCCAGTTTCAGCGCAGTCTGACCACCTAGCTGTACAATCACCCCTTCAGGTTTTTCCAGCTCGATAATCTCCCACAGATGTTCCCAGAACACTGGTTCGAAGTACAGCTTGTTCGCCATATCGAAATCAGTAGATACAGTTTCAGGGTTACAGTTTACCATGATAGCATCGTAACCGCATTCCTGTATCGCCTGCAGACCATGCGTACAGCAGTAGTCGAATTCAATACCCTGACCGATACGGTTAGGACCTGAACCCAGTACGATTACTTTCTTATTTTCAGAAGGCTGACTTTCGTTTACAGAATCAAATGTGGAGTAGAAATAAGGAGTTTTTGCTTCAAATTCCGCAGAGCAGGTATCTACCATTTTGTAAGTACGGGTGATGCCCAGTTCCTTACGTTTTGCGTATACCTCTTCTTCTTCACAGTTACCCAACAGGTGTACCAGCTGTGCATCAGAGAAGCCCATACGTTTTGCTTCGCGCAGCATATCAACAGGTATTGTATCCAGATCGTGCTCCATCAGTTGTTTTTCCAGGGTCACGATATCATTGATCTGGTGCAGGAACCATTTGTCAATATAAGTAAGCTGGTGCAGGTGCTTTACAGATACACCTTCCATCAGGGCATCCTTGATACGGAAAATCCTGTCCCAGGTAGGTGTCTTCATTCTTTCCAGCAGCTGCTCGCTCTTCATCTGGGATTTACCATAGTAACCCAGACCCAGTGCATCGTTTTCCAGACTCTGACAAGCCTTCTGCAAAGCCTCAGGGAAAGTACGGCCAATTGCCATTACCTCACCTACTGACTTCATCTGCAGCCCCAGTGTCTGATCAGCACCTTTAAATTTATCGAAGTTCCAGCGTGGCATCTTTACGATTACGTAGTCCAGTGCTGGTTCGAAGAAAGCTGAGGTGGTTCTGGTGATCTGGTTCTCCAGTTCATCCAGTGTATAACCGATTGCCAGTTTAGCAGCAATCTTTGCAATTGGATAACCAGTTGCTTTGGAAGCCAGTGCAGAAGAGCGGCTCACACGAGGATTGATTTCTATGGCGATGATCTCTTCAGTAGCAGGATTCAGAGAGAACTGTACGTTACAACCACCAGCAAAGTTGCCAAGATCACGCATCATCTCCATCGCCTTGTTACGCATCAGCTGATAAGCAGTGTCACTCAGCGTCATGGCAGGTGCCACAGTGATGGAATCACCTGTATGGATACCCATTGGATCCAGGTTTTCCACTGTACAGATGATCACTACGTTGTCTTTGGAATCACGCAACAGTTCCAGTTCGAACTCCTTCCAACCCAGTACGGCTTTCTCTACCAGTACTTCATGGATCGGAGATGCCTGAAGACCACGCTGCAAAGCTTCGTCCAGATCATCTTTGGTGTGCACAAAACCACCACCGGTACCACCCAGGGTGAAGGAAGGACGGATTACCAGCGGGAAACCGATTTCCTGTGCGAATTCTTTACCTTCCAGGAAGGAGTTAGCTGTTTTTGCAGGTGCTACAGGTACACCCAGCTGGATCATCCACTGGCGGAACTGTTCACGGTCTTCTGCTTTGTCGATAGCTTTGATATCCACCCCAATCAGGCGAACATTGTATTTTTCCCAGATACCCAGTTCATCTACCTCCTTACAAAGGTTCAGGGCGGTCTGACCACCCATGGTAGGTAACACAGCGTCTATCTGCTGCTCTTCCAGTATCTGTTCTATACTCTCCACCGTCAGGGGTAGTAAGTATACCCTATCGGCCATCATAGGGTCAGTCATGATAGTGGCCGGATTGGAATTTATCAGGATCACTTTGATACCTTCCTCACGCAGAGAACGTGCTGCCTGAGAACCGGAGTAGTCAAATTCACATGCCTGACCAATAATAATAGGACCAGAACCAATAATAAGAACAGATTTGATAGAAGAGTCTTTAGGCATTTGCGTATTTCATTGAAAAAATTAAAACCTGGCTGATTTTCTTCTCATTCACCCGACAAAAAAATCGTGCAAAATTAAGGGTTATAAATTTTATTGTCGCAATAAACTTTGAAACGCGATGGAATCTATCGCCTGAAACCCAATAATGGTCTGCAATTCCCTTGATGAATAATATTTAAACATATATAAATTTGCAGCGCCGCAATACCAGTTATCCAATGGATATATATATTGTTTTTAAATAATCCGTTAAATACCAGCAGATTACTGTTTGGGGCATCAACCAATTATCATCCACACACAAAATAACACCATTGTCCATTGTATGTTTGCACACGTAATAATTTCTTAACGCCCAAATTATTTTCTTACTGAGCAAACAAAGTCAGATCCAGATATGCCAACCATCTGCATGAAGGTGGCCTATGGCTTGGGCAGGAAATTCACAATCCGGCAAATAATAATAACTATAAAACAGGGAAGGCACCTGCTTTTAGACAAGTGCCTTCCCCGATAATAATAATGTTTTTTCTTTTTGTAAGAGCTAACGCATATCCATTCCTGGATATGCTTTTTAATTTTTGACACGGTTACTCATCACTGCAATAGATAACCCCATCAGAGCAATGAGAAAGAAAGACGCCCTCAGACTACTGATCTGAGCAACTAACCCAATCAATACCGGACCAAACAGAAATCCGAGATAACCAATCGTAGAAACCGCCGCCAGCGCCATTCCCGGAGTCATAGTATTACTCCGCCCTGCTGCACTATATACCAGTGGAACAACTGAAGATACCCCTGCGCCGACCATCAGAAATCCTATAATAGCAGTAGTAAAATATGGAAATACAACTGCCAGCAACAGCCCGCCGGCAATGAGTCCGCCACTCAATTGTAATACCCGCTTTACGCCAAAACGCAACTTCAGATAATCTGCCAGGAAGCGAAAAGACGCCATGGTACTCATAAAGGCGTTAGTACCTACTACCGCAATATTAACATGAATCACTTTTCTGAAATATACCCCGCTCCAGTCAAACATAGCTCCCTCGCAAATCATAGATGCAAACGCAATAATGCCAAGGATCATCAGGAACTTGTCAGGCAATACAAATAGCGGCTGCTTCTCCTCTCGCTCACCGGCTTTGTCATCATGCCTTACCACATGATTGATATTCACCGCAAGGATGATAAATACAATCACCATACTCACCAGAAAATGCTGATAGGGCAATACATGCCACTTCTGCATTCCCCACGCCAGCAGAGATCCTGCCAACCCACCAGAACTCCACAAACCATGAAAGGAAGCCATCACAGATCTGCCATACATTTTCTCTACAAATACCGCCTGGGTGTTCACCGCAATATTGGCAATGTTGCCACAAAAACCAAACACTACCAACAATGTAAAGAGTATCCAGGTCTCCCCTGCCAGTCCAAGGGTCGGCAAAATCAAACCATACAAAGATCCAAACACCAGCAGGATCTGCCTGCTGCCATACTTACCGACCAGCGCACCAGCTGCTGGCATAGACAAAAGGGAACCTATCGGCAAAGCCAATAATAATCCACCTAACTGCCCTTCAGAAAGATGTAACTTTTGTTGAATGTCCGGAATACGGGTAGCCCAACTGAAAAAGCAAAATCCCGTCAGAAAAAATAGTGCGCTCACTGCTATGCGCGCCTGCCGCCGCTGCGGAAGGCCTGCTGTCAATACCTGAAACATATAGATAATTAAAATCAGATCACGTTAATACCCAGCTCTCTGTAAGGTCCTGCCATGGCTAATCCTGCCTCGTCGGTTATAATCGTATCCATCTCTCTTATATCACATACTTTGTATGGTTCCGCTGTTCCCATCTTATCGCTCGTCACCAGGGCAATCACTTTGCTTGATGACTGTACCATCACATTTTTTACGCTGGCTTCATCCAGGTGAGGCCCCGTCACGCCTACTTCTGTATGCAAACTGCATACACCCATAAAACAAATATCAGCACGCAGCTTCTCGAGCATACGAATCGTTTCAATACCCGCCGTTACCTGCGAACTCTTGAAAATACGCCCCCCGGTAAGAATAACGTCTACACCCGGATGTTCCATCAATTGCATAGCAATGGGAATACTGGGAGTAACGACGGTTAGCTGTAATGCAGGTGGGAATAACTTGACGAGTGCATAAGTGGTAGTACCACCATCCATTATAATAGTCTGACCATTGTGTAAAAATGAGAGGGCCTTGTCGGCTATCGCTCTTTTATCATCTTCGTGAATGGTGATTCTTTCTGTAAAATTAAACGGATTGGGAGAATGAGGAATGGCCCCTCCCCTTACTTTGATTAACAAACCATTTTGCGCCAAGGCTTCCAGATCACGACGCACGGTATCTTCTGACACATTTAAGTCATTACTCAACTCCGTATGTAACACCTTATGATCTGCCTGTAACTTTCTGAGGATGTACTCAAAACGTTCCTCTTTCAGCATGTTCTTGCAATTTCCTGCAATATTAAGTAAAAACATGCAATATTTTGCTATGAACTTTGTACTATTTGCATAACTTTGCAATAAATTGCAAAATATGGCAAGAATAGCAATAGACATGGATGGAGTTATGGCAGATACATGCCAGCAATACATCGACTGGTACGCAGCACGCTACGGTGAAACAATTGACAAAAACTCCCTCATGGGCTTACCGGAAACAGAAGGCTTCCCTGCCGGTAAAGACGTGATCAGAGGATTCCTTTACGAACCAGGGTTCTTCAGGAACAAGCCAGTCATCAAAGACTGCCAGGAGGTAGTCAAAGCATTATTTGACAAACATGATGTATTCATCGTATCTGCAGCCATGGAGTTTCCACAATCACTCGTTGAAAAGCTGGATTGGTTACAGGAGCATTTTCCATTCATTGGGTGGGAACGTATCGTTTTCTGTGGATCCAAGACCATTGTTCATGCCGATTACATGATCGATGATCATGTGAAAAATCTGCAATATTTCAAAGGCGAACCGTTGATGTTTACAGCACCGCACAATGTCAATATTTCTGGCTACAAACGTGTAAACACCTGGGAAGAAGTAGGTCAGTTATTATTATAGATCTATCCCTGCTTTATTATTTACACTGTTATAAGGATAGTAGTTCG
This sequence comes from Chitinophaga sp. LS1, assembly GCF_034274695.1. NCBI lineage: Bacteria > Pseudomonadati > Bacteroidota > Chitinophagia > Chitinophagales > Chitinophagaceae > Chitinophaga > Chitinophaga sp. LS1. Next base: position 2,142,759 of record NZ_CP128362.1, on the reverse strand, counting down.
GATCTGGAGCCAACCCTTTGCGCACAGGTAAAAACAACATTTCATTTACCCTGTGCTCAAAGGCTTCCGGACCAGTGATCAACTCATGAGACAGAGGTTCCCACAGCATATCCACTGCAGGAGAAGTCGCCCCTCCGGCTACCAGTTCAGAGATATATAATCCTTTCAGATCTTCCAGCAACTGATCCCTGAAAGCTGGCCACCATACATCAAGTTGCAAAGCCTCTTCCTGCACCATCAGGTATAAAGCGTCAGGCAATAGCAGGTAATCATCAACCCTGATCAGACTATTCTCCTGATCACGGTTAAGTCTGCGGGCCAGCACATCGCAATATCTCTTTTGCGTGAGAATACCAGATGCCCCCTTTAAGTGCATAACGATATACCACATAGGAACATCGAATGCACCAGGCAAATAATTCATATCAGTGACATTTATTTTAAAATCCTGAAATCGGGATTAGCAAAATGTAATTTATCGCAAAATAATAGTACAATAAAATACGCTCGATGATGGAATTAAGAAAATGGTTCTCTATTTAATACAGAATAGGCTTTTCAAAATAGGTCTTCTGATAGGTTGATAAACACTGGTTCATTTTAGCCCTTTTTGGACCGGGCTTGTTTACGTAATTGTAAATTTTCTTTCTTGAGCTGTTCGAGTGCTTCTTTGGTTGAAGAATGGGTTTTCAATAATAAATTGTGCTCTTCCAGCAACTTGTAATATTTTTCTCTTAAAGCGAGCATCTCATCATTATCAGCAATCCGTGTATCATCCAATGAGCCCGGATGAAGGAAACCGGTAGAACTAATTTCAAGTGCCCTGGATACCTTGTCCAGTTCTTCACTTCCGAATAATTCTTTATCAAAGAGATTGTACATGGTTCGCCTCGACATTCCCAGCCGCTTGGCTAACCTGGTTTTATTCAATCCCCGTTCGCTGATAAGTTCCATCAATCTGTGACCATGATGTAATACTGAGGAAGCAGGAGGCTTTTCGCCGTTAATGACAGAAACGCTGTTCCATTCATAGAATTCTTCCGGCGAGATACTGATGATCTCACAGAACTTCTCTAATGTACTTCGCTTCATATCGCTTTTTCGTAAATGGTAATGGGCTATTTGGTTCGTGAAACCGGCCATATCAGCAAAGTCAACAATCTTAACCTTTTTCTGTTTTAAGATTTGCTTCAGGCGCTGGCCCATATGGATTAACCTGGACATGTATGCTTGATTTTACTAACTGTTTATCGCTTTTATGTGCAATTCATACAATATAATAATAATTTCCATTTCATTTTCCTAATTGGTCTTTCATATAGACAATATAGTTACGTCATAATTAGGGGAATAAAGTGACAAACTCCGTTCTAAATCAAGCAGTCTTCCATCAAATTCGAGGTAAAATGTTGACATTTATAAGCTATATAAATTTATAATAACAAGTCTTTTAATAATTTATAAAATTTATGTGCATATTTTACGTCATTTATAATTTTATAAATACATTTGTTAACACGTGCATGGCTTTTATACTAATAACATCACTATCAACAAGTTGCAACCAATTGTCCCAAGGTATAAAACCAAAACAAAATGTCAAAATCAAAAGGCACTGAAGCAGTCAACCTCATGCAGGACTTGCACACCAAAATGATCAACTTGCCACTTACATTCCGCGAACGCGTTTGCATCGAATGTAACTGGAGCGTTCCAACCTTCTATCGCAAAATGCGCCCGTCCACCAAAACGGTCAATGGAGAGAAAGAACAGGTCAACCCTTTACTCAGTAATGCAGAAAAGGAAAAGATCATTTCAGTATCAGACGAAGTGTACAAGGAATTCTGGGATTACTGCGACAAGTATCGCAAAAAGAATGGAAAGCACTAATTGCTCCTTCTTTTACCTGTAGTTTTAGCCTCCTGTCCGGAGGGTATTCACTACCTCCACCAAAAGGTCGTAGTGAAAGGCATATCAGTTATTCCCCTTTTTTTACGTTAATATTTGCTTATAAACGATTAATCACTACCACCGTATTCCCCAATTTCATTAAATTTAAGCTGCACATATTACGCGCACGTTATTACTTATTGACCAACACAAAAACTGATTGCAGCCATGGCTTATCCTTACCAGATTAGAAGCTTAGAAGAGTATCAACAGCAGTATCAGCAGAGCATCATAGACCCCGAGGGATTTTGGGCGAATGTAGCTGATCATTTTTATTGGCGCCGCAAATGGGATAAAGTCCTGGAATGGAACTTCAAAGAGCCAGATGTAAAATGGTTCGTCGGTGGCAAACTCAATATCACTGAAAATTGCATCGACCGCCACCTTGGCACATTAGGCAACAAACCCGCCATCATTTGGGAACCGAATGATCCGGAAGAACGTCACCGCGTTATTACTTACAGAGACCTGTATAACAAAGTTTGCCAGTTCGCAAACGTTCTGAAAAATAATGGTGTTAAGAAAGGTGATCGTGTCTGCATCTACATGGGTATGATTCCGGAACTGGCTATTGCCGTATTGGCATGCGCCCGTATCGGTGCTATTCACTCCGTGGTATTTGGTGGATTCAGCGCACAATCTATCGCCGATAGAATTCAGGATGCCCAGGCCAGCCTCGTTATTACATGCGATGGCGCCTTCCGTGGTAATAAAGATATTCCCCTGAAATCTGTAATCGACGATGCTCTCATCGCCTGCCCCTCCGTCAGGAAAGTAATCGTATGTACCCGCACCCGTACGCCTGTAAGTATGATCAAAGGCCGCGACCTCTGGTGGGAAGATGAAATCAAACAGGTAGAAACCATGGGCAACCCTCCCTGCCCTGCCGAAGAAATGGATGCAGAAGACATGCTCTTCATTCTCTATACTTCCGGCTCTACCGGCAAGCCAAAAGGTGTCGTGCATACCACCGCCGGCTATATGGTTTACGCCAACTACACATTCGTTAATACATTCCAGTACCAGCCAGGTGAAGTATACTTCTGTACTGCAGACGTAGGCTGGATCACTGGCCATAGCTATATCATCTATGGTCCGCTCAGCGCAGGCGCGACCACCGTTATGTTCGAAGGAGTGCCTACATGGCCTGATGCAGGCCGCCTGTGGTCTATCACCGACAAATTCCGTGTCAATACCCTTTACACCGCGCCTACTGCCATCCGCAGCCTCATGGGCTATGGCCTGGGACCAGTGAACCACAAAGACCTGAGCTCCCTGAAAAAACTGGGCAGTGTAGGTGAACCCATCAATGAAGAAGCATGGCATTGGTTCAAAGACAATATAGGTAAAGGACGTTGTCCAATAGTAGATACCTGGTGGCAGACTGAAACCGGTGGTATTATGATCACGCCAATCGCAGGCATCACAGCAGAAAAACCCGGTTACGCCACACTCCCACTGCCAGGCGTTCAACCTATCCTCGTTGATGAACGAGGCCAGGAAATCACCGGCAACAATGTGAATGGTAACCTCTGTATAAAATTCCCATGGCCAGGCATGCTCCGTACTACTTACGGTGATCATGAACGCTGCCGTACCACTTACTTCGCTACCTACGACAACCTCTACTTCACCGGCGATGGTTGTCTCCGCGATGAAGATGGCTACTACCGCATCACCGGCCGTGTGGACGATGTATTGAATGTAAGCGGACACCGTATAGGTACCGCCGAAGTTGAAAATGCGATCAACATGCACGCAGGCGTAGTAGAAAGCGCAGTGGTAGGATATCCGCACGATATCAAAGGACAAGGTATCTATGCCTTCGTCATTGCAGAAAAAATGGTGCATGATCCTGAACTGACAAAGAAAGACATCCTGCAAACTGTATCCCGCATCATTGGCCCTATTGCCAAACCAGATAAGATCCAGTTTGTAAGCGGATTGCCTAAAACCAGATCAGGAAAAATCATGCGTCGTATTCTCCGCAAAATCGCTGAAGGTGAAATGGAGAACCTGGGCGATACCTCTACCCTGCTGGATCCGAACGTAGTCGATGAGATCAAAAGAGGAAAGCAATAATACAACCCAACAATGCTTCTGCCAGTGGCAGAAGCATTGTTTTAAAAAGAAAATTCCTATACCTTGTTCCCCATGAAGCTGCTTAAACGTACCCTGATTATTCTCTTCATCACGCTCAATATTGTAGCTGCCTTTCATGCTTATAAATTCACTCATTTCTATGCACCTGGTACATCAGACAACCGTAAGCCAGAGCAGATGAATGCTCTCGGAAAACTAAAGATCATCTTCTTCGGTGTACGCATGTCTAAAACCGTTGCTACCACTCACCCTGATACAGCTTACATTCCTGTCAGTCTGCCTACATCCAATGGCCTGCACCTCTCCTGCTGGTATATACCTGTACCCAACTCCAAAGGCACGGTATTATTATTTCATGGTTACGGTGGCAACAAAGGCCCCTGCCTTTCAGAAGCAGCATGGTTTCGCCATTTAGGATATAGTACTTTCCTCACTGACTTCAGAGGTCATGGTGATAGCGAAGGCAATACCTGCTCTATAGGTTACAAAGAAGCATATGATGTAAAAGCCGCTTATGATTATATCAGCAAACAGAATGACAAACCGATCATCCTATGGGGAGCAAGTATGGGAGCCGCAGCCATTATGAGAGCTGTACCCACTTATCACCTGCAACCCCAAAAGCTGATCCTGGAATGCCCCTTCGCAACCCTTACTGATGCTGTGAAGAGTCGTATGCGCGCAGTGAATTTACCAGAGACACCACTCTCCCAATTGCTGGCAATTTGGGGCGGCTTAGAACAGGGATTTTGGGGACTGGGATATCAACCTGCAAGAGAGGGAGAAAAGTTGAAAATGCCCGTATTACTTTGCTGGGGTGAGCATGATATCAGGGTGACCAGGCAGGAAACGAATTCCGTTTTCAAACACCTGGGCAGTTCACAAAAACAACTGGTCGTATTTACCGGATCTGGTCATCAATCTTTTTGCAGACATGAAGGACCTAAATGGAAAAATGCAATCACTACTTTCCTGACCACAAAATAAAAAAGCATGCTTCACCCGAATGAAGCATGCCTTCACAAGACCAATACCCGTCTTTATGTTAATTCATGCCACCAGCCACAGAACGTTGCTGATGTCACTACGATGCTAACCTAAAGCTTGTAAGATCTTCTAATAATTATGCTGTACAGCAATACAAATTTAATATCTCTTACTGCAATCTAACATGCAGCTCTTATTTTCTAATCACTACCGGTGTACCTACTTTGATCACTTCGTACAACTCACTCACATCACTATTCTTCATACTAATGCAACCCAGCGTCCAGTTAATGCGTTGTTCTACATAGTTGTCACGAATGCCGGAATTCCACTCTACACCATGAATGCCAATACCACCACCCGGTGTTGCCACCGAAGGCAGATATCCTTCAGTTTGCAAACGATGAAAACGCTCCAGAGACGCTTCATTCGGATAGTCCAGCAGCATAAACCGGTTCCATAACTTATCGGGCCTTTTGCTCTGAATATGGAAAGTTCCTTCCGGCGTCAACCGGTCACCTTCTTTGCACTTATCAGACTGATCATTATTACCAAATACTACCTTGTAGATTTTTCGAAGTGTCACATCCTCATATAAGTAAAGCCTATAGTCGCTTTTGTCTATCAGCAGAAAGATCTTGTCAGGGTCTATATTCCCCGGATTCACTTTCACTGAATAAAGATAACTGTCATTATTAATGTTAGTAGTAATTGTGGTTTTAAATCCTGATACTGGCACATACAGTAATATCAATAATAGTAACAGGCAATAGCGATTCATTTTCACAGGGTATTTAGCTGGTTACTTAACGTTGAGCGTCAACTCTTTATTGCAACGGGTTAAAAAAATTGACGTCGCAAAGGTAAATAAAAAACCCTCCGGCACCACACAAGGCACCGGAGGGCTGATATTTTTTGGAGGAATTAGTAACCGAATACTTCTTCCAGCGTCAATACTTTCACATCACCAAACTTCTTCAGATCGTCCAGGTTCACACGTTTGTCTGATGCTACCACGCAATAAGTATATGGCTTATTTGCCAGCTCATCGTCATGGAATTTTTTCACATCATCAAAGGTGATCTTATCGATCTTTTCGTATACCTTCTTACGGTTGTCTTCCTGCAGACCCAGTTTCTGGTCAGCCAGGTAAGTGAAGATGATACCATCCTGTGTGATTCTTTCAGTTTCAATATCCTGTTTCAGGCTCTGTCTTGCAGTTTCAAACAGCTTGTCAGAACGAGGAATATCATTCAGCAATTCATTCATGCCGTTGATCGCATCATTCATCTTGTCTGCCTGACTACCTACGTAAGCAACGGTAGAATAGCGTGCGCCTTTCTTATCAGGTGTAGAATAGAAAGCATAAGTAGAATAAGCCAGCGCCTTGGATTCACGGATAGTCTGGAATACGATAGATCCCATACCTCCACCAAAGTATCCATTGAACATGCTTACCAGCGCTGTTTTGTCAGGACTATATACTTCATCATTCCTTACCCAGTTTACTTCTGTCTGTACCATATCATAGTTTACAAACAGCACCTGGTTTTTAGTCTGATCTATTTTATCAAATTTCTGTTGAGGAGGTATTTCCTTCCACGAAGCAGGAATCACGTGCTCTTTCTGTACAGCAGCAATCATTTCATTCATGGACTGAGGACCATAATAGATAACTGTGTGCTTGAAGTTACCCATAGAGTGCAACATGTCTGTCAACTGGCTGGCGGTTACACCATCCAGGTCAGCCTGACTCAGCGCATTGTTGAAAGGATTTTTGGCACCATACATTGCATAGTTAGCCAGGCCTTTCAAGATATTGCCTTTATTCAGTTTGCTATCCGTACGTGATTTACCAATACGACCTTTCAGTGCAGCAAGTGCATCTTCATTCACCTGGCAATGTGTTAACAGATGCTCAAACAGGGCAACAGCCTTATCGAAATTCTCCTGTAAGCCAGAGATAGCAATCACAGAGTTTTCATTGCCTGAAGTTACGGTGAAGCTACATGCGATGTTATAGAACTCCCTGCTGATCTGCTCAGAAGTATATTTATCAGTACTCAGGAATTGCAGGTATTGTGTAGCCAGTGACAACAGTTTATTGTTCCAGCTACCCATGTCAAAACGATAGTACAGACGGAACAGACCATTGTCTTTGTTCTGTACATACAGTACGTCTGCCTGACCAGCTTTACCTTTCTGAATATCCTTGTCGAAATCCAGCCACTGTGGTTGTACTGGTGTAGCCGGGATGGCATCTACTTTTTTCAGGAAAGCAGATTGATCATTGCGGTTAATTGCAACAGGCGTGATCGTTGGCTTTTCTACCTTTTCAATATTCTTGTCTTCCCCTTTACGCTTGTACAACAGTACGTAGTTATCATTAAAATATTTATTGGCGAAATCAACGATCTGCTGCTTGGTTACCTTACCCATGTTATCCACATAGGTTACATCAGCCAGCCAGTTCTGGCCCCTGTGCTTGATAAAACCATCCATCAGGGAACTAGCACGGTTGTTATTGTTTTCCAGCCCCTGTAATTCAGACAGCTTGGCATTGTTCACAATCGCCTTTACCAGGGTTTCGTCGAACTGACCTTTTTTCAGAATTTCCAGCTGACCCAATAACAGATCTTTTACCTGATCAAGGGTTTGACCCTGCTTAGGTTTACCACTCAGTTGGAACACAGCATAATCCTTCCAGCCCATTACACCAGCACTGGAGCTCAGTACTTTCTGTGCCTTATTCACATTCAGATCCAGCAGACCCGCTTTACCATTGTTCATGATTTCAGAAATTACACCCAGCAGTACAGAGGATTTGGTATCCAATGCACCAGGCATACGATATGCAATCATTACATTTTCAGCATCAGGACCTACTACTTCTTTCACGATCGGCGCTTTTATAGGCGCTTCTACAGGAGCTTTGTATTCTGGAACTGGTTTAGACTTCATGTAAGCGAAGTCTTCATCAATCTTCTTGATCACATAATCAGGATTGAAGTCCCCCGCCATTACGATGGCCATATTGTTCGGCACGTAGTAAGTGTTGTAGAACTGACGGATCGCTTTCAGAGAAGGATTTTTCAGGTGCTCCACCGTACCGATGGTGCTCTGCTGACCATAGTTATGGGTAGGGAACAGAGAAGACAGCATCAGCTCATAAGACTTACGGCTATCATTGTCCAGACCTCTGTTCTTTTCTTCATATACAGCTTCCAGTTCTGTGTGGAAGAGACGGAATACAGGATCTTTAAAGCGTTCTGATTGTACAGCAAGATATTTGTCGATGGCATTGGAAGGAATGTCTTCCTCATAAATGGTCTCTTCAACCCAGGTATGCGCGTTTGTACCCTGTGCACCCATACCGGTCATCATTTTATCGTACTCGTTGGCAATGGCATATTTAGCGGCCAGACCTGATACGCTGTCTATCTGATGGTAGATAGTTTTGCGGGCAATAGCATCGGTTGTATGATTGTAGGTATCATACAGACCTTCTATCTTGTCCAGGTAAGGTTTTTCCTTAGCCCAGTCCAGAGATCCATATTGCTCTGTGCCTTTAAAAAGAAGGTGTTCCAGGTAGTGAGCAAGACCAGTGTGATCATGTGGGTCATTGTTACTACCTGCTCTTGTGCCGATAAGGGTCTGAATACGAGGATCTTTTTTGTTGACGCTCAGAATTACAGTCAGACCATTTTTCAAGGTATAGAATCGGGCCTGCATGGGGTCATTGGTGATATACTTATAGGTATACCCGCCAGATTTGGCCTCCTTCCATTCGTACTTCTGCTGGGCAATAGACAGTTGAATAATGCAACTGGCTAGCAGCATTAAAAAAATTGTTTTTTTAACGAGGTTCATTTGTTGGTTTTTGAATAAAAACCAAATATAACGGTAATGTTCAACTTCCTACAAGGGGAAAATTGTTAAAAGGAGTATAAAGGTGAGCAACGGACGGGGGGCCTCCCTGCCCCTATCTCAATATGAAGAGATCCTTTTTTAGCAACAGAATAGAGTCAGCATAATGCCTGTTAGCGGCATTTGCAAAAAAGACTGGTAAAGGTGAACGTGATTCTTTCTGAGCAAAACCATCCTGACCTGGATTCGAATCTGGCCCATGACCATAAATCTTCACACCTACTATTCTCTTATCACATGAGTGGGCCCAGATTATAAACCCGGTACAAACCATAAACGTAATGAATGAGCGCATACTAACACATATTTGATCCTCAGTACTTAAAAACCATTGAAGCGTAACCCCACTGAAAATGGGTATTGCTCAAGACCGTAATCATGTAATGGCGTCAATGCAAAGTTTCCATACAGCTTAACAGGACCATATCCCACATCTCCGGTAATACTGAGTCTCCATTTATTAAGGTTAAAATCGTCAACTTTCTTTACTTTGCCCCGTTCCTTGCTGATCTGCTTTGTACGGGCTTTGATAAGGTAGCCTCCCATAATACCCATGCTCATTTTGAAAGCACGTGAAGGGCGGGCTGGATTGCTGTTATAGTTCAACATGACAGGTACACTCAAATACTCTACAAACAGCTTATTCTTTGAAAAGCTCACTGTATCCCTCATAATAGTAGTAGGATAACCAGGAACATAAGTAATATTACGGGCAAAACGGTAATTGTTCATCTCCACCCCCAGCGAATAAATCAGGTTCAGCTTATGCCTGTATATGTTCAGCCGCTGCTGGAATAACCAGATATTGACATTTACCGACTTACCGGCAATCAACTTAAACTCTGATGGTGTGAGTGGTGAACTCCCCGTTCTGGGTGCCAGGGTGTTTAACCCGGCTGCAGAATAGGTGTATGACTTATTCAGCTCATCAAAATATATATCGCTGGGTGAACCATATAAAGCATACGCAGCAGCCCCGTTATAATCACTTCGGTCTATATAGTTATTATATCCCAGATCCAAAACGAACCAACGTGTCTGTAAATTGCGTTTCAGTTGAGTACGTGCATATGCCGTATCATTATACACTTTAAAGATGCGCTTGCCTTTGGCATCTTTTCCCTGTACAATAATCAATCCTTTCACCTGGATGGTATCCGCTGTCTGGGCATGAACTCCCGCGCAGATGAAAAGCAATAAAATTAAACAGCGTAATACTTTACACTTCATATTAATAATTCTTACATCAAGATATTGCCGTCCTGACAACAGCATTGCCTGCTTATTTCTTCTTTTTGGAAAAGAATCGCGCTACGTTTGCAACTCCATTTAATACTTTACTATCTCCTCTCATTGTCACTGACACAACAAGTTCTCCTTGAACGGGCCTGGCCGCTTCAGTAACCCGGGTATTCATAGCATCTTCTTTATTATTGTTCTCCGTTTTTGCAATAACTGGCGCCTTATCAGTTTCATTGGTTATTCCGGCATTCGCAATTTGTTGCTGTTCCTTCTGTTCTTTCAGCTGCTGTACAATCTCACTGGTCGTGCTTTCAGGCTGAGGCAGCTTGTTCAAAGCTACAGAAGCCGGATGACTGTCTTCCAGATTTGTAGCAACAGGTGTGGCATGAGCTTGTTGAAGAGCTGTTGGTACAGGCGTTGCATGCTGAGCTGCCACAGGCTGGGCATTCGCGATCTGCGGCGTATTATTGACTGGCTGCTTCTCTGTCACTGATGGCTGAGGAACTGGTGTTGAAACAGTTGGCAGTTGTTGCTGCTGCTTTTTCTGTTGCTGCACCGCCAGCTCTGTTCCCTGTTTATCCGTGTGACGCGGAGGAATGGTTACCAACGCTATTCCTGCCACTACCGCAGCTGCGGCAGCCCACCACCAGATAGCACGTACATGTGTCGTATTCCTGTATAACCTTGACTTATCCGGGAATCTGACGGTCATATCCGGTTTCAGCCTGGATGCCTCCAGCAGGCGTAGCTCCCGGCTGATGTGTGGATGTTGCTGAGCAAGCACTTCAACCTTTTGTTGATCATCCTTATTTAGTTCATTATCTATATACTCCAGCAGGAAGCCTTCGTAGTTTCCGGCAGAAAGTGTGTTGGCATCCGACTGCCTGTACAACATTTCTTTCCCATCAAAGTGCACTTCGCTATCCGGTACCAAACGCGCCGATTGCAGCAGGAGCAATTCCTGCCTGTATTTTGGGTGCTGCTGAAGGAAAACCTCCAGCGCAGCCTGCTCTTCCTCACTTAGTTCACCGTCCACGGCACTCAGCAGGTACTCCTCATAGTTAGATATGTCAATATTTATCGCCAAATTCTGATAAATAATTAATAATCAGATCAAATTACATTTTCAATTTTCCCAAGATACTGCTTCAGATGTAACCTCGCCCTATGCAGGTATACTTTTACCTGAGATGGGTTTAGCTGCATAATTTCTCCGATCTCTTCGTAGCTGTATCCCTCATAGTCCTTTAACAGGATGAGGGACCGCTGTACATCCGTCAGCTTATCCAGCGCTTTCTCCAATACTTTCCTGGCGTCGTTCACTTTTTGCTCGCTGATCCTCATCTCTTCCTTGAACTCATCTACCAGGGTTATCCGCTTTATCTTACGGACATGGTCGATCATATTGTGGTAAGCTACTGTAAAGAGATATGACTTTGCCTTTTCAAAAGGCACATCTATACAATGTTTCCACAATATTTCAAACGCATTCTGTACCACGTCCTTCGCATCCTCTGTATGGTCTAAATTCTTTACTATAAACCGGAAGAGATTATCCGCGTACAGATCCACGCATTTGTTGTACTCCTTTTCCGTCATCCAGGTGTTGCAGGATTTTAGTGCTAATGTCCGACAATTACTTTTAACGCGATCTCTTCCTCTTGTCATGCCCAACTACGTACCATAATTTTCTGCTATATTTCCCCGCTTTCTCCGGATGGCAGCAATTCCCGCGGGCGCTTAAGCCATCTTTACTACATACAGCGCGGAAATATACAGTCCGGATCATTACTCCTGGGTTAACAGGATCAGGGTGCAGACACTATTATGACGCAGAGCTTCAACCAAATGTTACAGCCCAGTCAAACTTTTTATAGAACTTCCAGAATTCGCGCCCCAGGTCCTTGAATCGTAATACATTTATTGCCATAACTTTGAACCCGGTTACAAAATCTGCTACTATGAACGAAAAATTCATTGCCCGCCTGCAGGAGGAACTAAATGAGATCCAAACTGCCGGCCTTTTTAAAAACGAAAGGATCATCACCTCCGAACAAGGTGCCGAAATCCAGGTAGGTGGCAATACAGTCCTCAACTTTTGCGCCAACAACTACCTCGGCCTTTCCAGTAACCCCAGGGTGGTGCAGGCTGCAAAAGATGCGATCGATACACATGGATATGGAATGAGCAGCGTGCGCTTTATATGCGGCACCCAGGATATTCACCGAGAATTAGAGCAAAAACTCGCGCAATTCCTTGGTACTGAAGACACGATCCTCTACGTTGCGGCTTTTGATGCTAACGGTGGTGTATTCGAGCCGCTGTTCAACGAGCAGGATGCTATCATCTCCGACGCCCTCAACCACGCTTCTATTATAGATGGCGTTCGCCTGTGTAAAGCTCAGCGCTACCGCTATGAACATAATAACATGGCTGACCTCGAAGCTAAACTGCAGGAAACGGCCGGCCTTCGAAGCCGTATCATTGTCACAGATGGCTCTTTCAGCATGGACGGCACCATCGCCCAGCTCGATAAGATCTGTGACCTGGCAGATAAATATGATGCCATCGTGATGATCGACGAAAGCCACTCTTCCGGCTTCCTGGGCAAAACCGGCCGCGGTACCCACGAATACAGAAATGTAATGGGCCGTATCGATATCATCACTGGTACCCTCGGTAAAGCATTGGGTGGTGCCTCCGGAGGTTTCACCAGTGGTAAAAAAGAGATCGTCGACATGCTCCGTCAGCGTAGCCGTCCTTACCTCTTCTCCAACTCCGTTGCCCCCAGCATCGTAGGCGCTTCCATCGCCGTACTGGATATGCTGAGCTCTACAACCGAACTACGCGATAAACTGGAATACAATACAAAATACTTCCGCACCAAAATGACAGAGGCCGGTTTCGACATCCGCCCAGGCGATCACCCGATCGTACCTGTGATGTTGTATGATGCCGTACTCAGCCAACAATTTGCCGAAAAACTTCTGAAAGAAGGGATCTATGTCATCGGTTTCTTCTTCCCGGTGGTAGCAAAAGGGCAGGCACGTATCCGCGTTCAGCTCAGTGCTGCGCACGAACAAGCCCACCTGGACAAGGCCATTGCCGCCTTCACCAAGGTAGGAAAGGAATTAGGTGTGATTAAATAATTCAGAAGCCCGCCCCTCAGGTGGGCTTCTTCCTTTTATATATTACTTTTGCAGGATCAAAATTTTGCTATGATGAAACAAACCGGTTGGCTGCTACTGCTGATGGCGATCCTGGTGAATGCCTGCGCACCGAACAACGTACATATTCAGAAAGAATGGGAAAAGTACTTTACTGAAAATAAGGTAGAAGGCACCTTCATGTTGTTTGACAACGGACAGGGCTCTTTTAAAGTATACAATATCGACCGCGCTAAAGAACACTTCCTGCCGGCTTCTACCTTCAAGATCTTCAATACCCTCGTAGGCCTGGAAACCGGTGTTATCAAAGATACTGCTACTGTCATTCCCTGGAATGGCGTACACCACGAAGGCGCTGATTCTTTATGGGACCGTGACCTGAGCCTGCAACAGGCTTTCCACTTATCGGCTGTTCCCTACTTCCAGGAAGTGGCCCGCCGTATTACCAAACCAGTGATGCAACACTGGCTGGATACCGTAAAATATGGCAATATGAAAATAAGCCGTATCGATACCTTCTGGCTGGACAATAGCCTCCGCATCTCCCCCGATGAAGAACTGGGCTTTGTAAAGAAACTGTACTTCGACGAGCTGCCTTTCCATAAGCTGACCATGCAATGGACACGTGCTGTGATGCTGATGGAAAAAACGCCTAAGTACGAACTGAGCTACAAAACCGGCTGGGGCCAGGAAGGCAAAAAACAAATTGGCTGGATGGTAGGCTGGATTGAAGAAAACGGACATCCTGCCTTCTTTACACTCAATCTCGAAACAGATAATCCGAACATTGACATGGAAAAAGTGAGAATGAATATCACAAAAAGCATTCTCCAGGATGCCGGTTATATGGAAGGACACAAATAAATAATTTAGAAAAAGGCCGCTAAAAACGGCCTTTTTTATACCTAAAAAAATCATTTGACTCTGTCAATCAACTGTTTGCCTTCGTCAACCATCCCCCCTTCTCCCCCCGTCTACGTTAAAAATCTCCTAAATCCTTACCTCCTAATAGTGTAAAACGTACTAAAAAAATTATATTTGATCCCTATGATGTTACGTTTTCAGCATAGCGAATATTTATGGGCCTTAGCACTGCTGCTGGTATTGCAACTGGCATTCATCAGCATCTCCTGGTGGAAGCGCAGCTCAATCCGCAAACTGGGTGACCCTGTACTGGTAGAGAAGTTATTTACCGGCTACTCCCGCCGGCGTTTTGCATTCCGCTTCCTGCTCATTTTCCTGGCCTTCTTCTTCGGCGTTTTGGGATTAGCCAACATCCAGAAAGGAAGCCGAATGGAAAAAATTACCCGCAAAGGGGTGGATGTAGTCATTGCGCTGGACGTTAGTAAGAGTATGCTGGCCGGCGATGTAAAACCCGACCGCCTTACCCGCGCCAAACAATTAATTTCTAAACTGGTTGATAAACTGGATAACGACCGCGTCGGCCTGGTTGTATTTGCTGGTAATGCTTACCTTCAAATGCCCCTGACCATCGATTACTCAGCCGCCAAAATGTACCTGAGCACCGTAAGTCCGGACATGATCCCTACACAGGGTACCGCGATCGGTCAGGCTATTCAGGTAAGTGATGACGCCTTCAATAAGAAGGAACGTAAACACAAATCACTCATCATTATCTCCGATGGGGAAGATCATGACGAAGCCGCTATTTCTAAAGCAAATGCAGCCTTCGATGCAGGTGTGGTAATCAATACTATTGGTATTGGCTCTGCAACCGGATCTCCATTACCCGATCCTGAAACAGGAACGTACAAAAAAGATAAAGATGGCAATACCGTTATCTCCAAACTGAATGAAGAGGAGCTGAAACGAATCGCTGCCGCAGGTAAAGGCATTTATGAACACCTGGATAATAATACTGAAGAAGTAGTGAATTCACTGATCCATAGAATAGATAGCATGGAACAGAAAGAGTTCGGAGAGAATATTTTTACAGACTACAACAGCTATTTCCAATATTTTCTCGTTATTAGCTTAATACTGCTTGTAGCTGAGTTTTTTATTCCGGAAATTAAGCGCAGCACCCGCGCCAATGTTGTCACTGCTACAGAAAAACCATGAGAAAAAATAACCTGACATATCACCTGTTGCTGACTGGCATGTTCCTCTCCATTTGTAGCTATTCCTTCGCTCAGAATGGTAATAAGTACATCCGTAAAGGCAATGACCTGTATGAAAAAAAGCAATATACTGATGCTGAAGCCAACTATAAGAAAGCCCTGGATGTAAACCAGGCATCTGTAGAAGGCAGGTATAACCTTGGTAACTCCATGTACGAGCAAAAACGCTACGACGATGCCCGCGCTCAATACCTGAACAGCTTCAAGATGGCGCCAAACAAAGCACAGAAAGCGGATGCCAGCTACAATATCGGGAATACCTTTATGGAAGGTAAGAAATGGGAAGAAAGCATCAAGGCTTACAAAGAAGCCCTGAAGATGAACCCTTCCGATGAACAGGCACGTTACAACCTTGCCTATGCCCAGGCCATGCTGAAAAAACAAAACCAGGGTGGCGGCGGCGATAATAAGGATAACAAGGATAAAAAAGACCAGCAGAACAAGGATAAGAAACAGGACAAGAAAGATCAGAACAAAGACAATAAGGATAAGGACCAGAACAAAGATCAACAGAATAAGGACAACAAAGACCAGCAGAATAAAGACAAAAAAGATCAGAACAAAGACCAGAATAAAGATCAGCAGGATGAAAAGCCGCAACCGCAACCCAGCAAACTGGACAAGCAGGAAGCAGAACGATACCTGCAGGCTTTAGGTCAGGAGGAGAAGAAACTGCAGGACAAAATGAAAAAGGCCAAAGGACAGATTGTGCCAGTTGATAAGGATTGGTGATTTAACATCCCACGTGATGCTTTTTGTTACCTTTGTCCTGGATATTTTTTCGAACTATGCAGTTATATTGTAATTCACTGACGGAGTATAAAAGGTTGGCTACGCTTGAAGTTAAGGTAGGAGATTTGTTGATAGGGAATTTTAACCCTGTGCGTATCCAGACCATGACGACTACAGATACAATGAATACCCTGGCTACTGTAGAGCAGGCCATTCGTTGTATCGAAGCGGGCTCCGAACTGGTGCGTATTACTGCGCCCAGCAAAAAAGAAGCAGAAAACCTGCTGCCCATCAAAAACGAACTGCGTAAAAGAGGCTATCATACCCCCCTTGTGGCCGATATCCACTTCACTCCCAATGCTGCTGAAGTAGCAGCCCGCATCGTGGAAAAAGTGCGTATCAACCCCGGCAACTTCGTAGATAAAAAGAAATTTGAGACCATCAACTATACAGACAGTGAATACATGGCTGAAACAGACCGTATTCGCAAGCAATTCACCCCACTGGTGAACATCTGTAAAGAATATGGTACCGCTATGCGTATCGGTACCAACCATGGTTCCCTCAGCGATCGTATCATGAGCCGCTACGGCGATACTCCCATGGGGATGGTGGAAAGCGCGATGGAGTTTCTCCGTATCGCAGAAGACATGAGCTACCGCAACATCATTCTCAGTATGAAGGCCAGCAATCCGCAGGTAATGGTACAGGCTTACCGCCTGCTCATTCAAACCATGCAGGATGAACTGGGTCATTGCTATCCACTGCACCTCGGTGTAACGGAAGCTGGTGATGGTGAAGATGGTCGTATCAAATCGGCCGTTGGTATCGGCACCCTGCTGGAAGATGGTATCGGCGATACAATTCGTGTCTCTCTCACAGAAGATCCGGAATTCGAACTGCCTGTATGCCGCGACCTGATAAAGCGCTATACCAACCGTCAGCAACACGCACCTGTCCCTCCGGTTGAACAGGTGCCTTACTCTCCTTTCAATTACAAACGCCGTGAATCTATCGCCTTTAACAATGTAGGTGGCAAACAGGTACCGGTAGTAGTAGCTGACCTGAGCGAAGTCAATAACATCACACCCGAAGACCTGAAGAGTATCGGCTATAATTACGATGCAGATACTGACAAATGGAATATTGCCGATGCAGCAGCAGACTACCTGTTCTGCCATGAGGTCCTTTCCTTTGCATTGCCTGGCACACTGAAAGTGATCGTTCCCAACACCCTCTGGGAAACTGCTGATGACAAGGAAAAATACATGCCCCTCTTCTCTACCGAAGAGTTTTTACAGGCAAAAAATACTTCTGCAATTCTAAACTTTGTAGACATCAATACCGGTGTTGCAATGACAGAAGAACTGCTCCTGCAATTGAACAATGGCAAACCCGTAGTGCTTTGCCTGCATTCATCCAATCAGCATGCAATGCCTGAAATACGAAGGGCATTCATGACACTGATACAGCAAAAGGTACAGCTGCCGGTAATACTTCGTTGCCTGGCTGCAGAACAGACAAACGATGAACACCTGATTCACTACGCTACAGAAACCGGCGCCTTACTGCTGGATGGCTTTGGCGATGGCTTATGGCTGGAGAAGACAAATACTGCCGATGACACAGTAGATCGTACATTGCTGAATAACGTAGCCTTTGGTATCCTGCAGGCTACCCGTACCCGAATTTCTAAAACTGAATATATCTCCTGCCCTTCTTGTGGTCGTACCCTATTCGATCTGCAGGAAACAACTGCACGTATCAGAGCTGTAACCAATCATCTCAAAGGAGTTAAGATCGCTATCATGGGTTGTATCGTAAATGGCCCCGGCGAAATGGCTGATGCTGACTTTGGTTATGTAGGTAGCGGCGTTGGTAAAATCACCCTGTATAAAGGTAAAGAAGTGGTAAAACGTGGTTTGAATAGTGACGTAGCTGTAGATGAACTGATCAACCTGATCAGGGAAAACGGCATGTGGGTAGATACAAATAACTAAAAATAAATAAGGGCTGTTGTGAACCAACAGCCCTCGCATCTTTATGCGTGTTCTTGAGGTTAACGGACGAACTAAAATCAATAGTTGGGGTTATAATATATAGTCAGACAATCGATACATCGTTTTCTTTAACATTCAAATAAGTTTTTGGGGTTAATTATCTTATTGTCAGGTGATACAAAGGTACGCCTGACAGAGGCCCTGAGTCAAGCGTATATATACGTATTTTATATGTGAGAACTACGGTTTAAAATTCTAAGTACCAGTCGCTTAAACCAGCATTGAAGTAATATTTTCTATACTTTTTAATTTAAAATGAACAACACTATGAAAAAGTTTCTGACTGGCGTATTCGCCCTGCTCATGGGTGCTTCTATCGCGTTTGCACAGACTCCTGCCGCACAGCAAAAACAAGACAAGCCAAAAACTGAAGCTAAACAGGATGCTCAAAAGATGAAGAAAGACGGTACGCCTGATAAACGTTATAAGGAGAACAAAGAAACTAAGACTGCCAGTGGACCTAAAAAGAAAGATGGTACTCCTGACAAACGTTTCAAGGAGAACAAAGACGTTAAAGCAACTAACACTAAAAAGAAAGCTTAATTATTGTAAAAGGCTGGCTATTACAGGCCAGCTTTTTTATTTTCGTACATTTATCGCATGTTGGACTTCAGGTTAAAAGTGTTTTATACAGTAGCCCGGCGCCTCAGCTTTACCAAAGCAGCCGAAGAGTTATTTATTTCCCAGCCCGCCGTGACCAAACACATTCACGAACTGGAACAACAGCTGGGTATGGCCCTCTTTGAACGAATAGGCAACCGTATCAAGATTACCCGTGCAGGACAGGTGATGCTCAAACATGCAGACGATATCTTTACCAGCTACCGCAATCTCGAATACGAGATCAACCAGCTCAAACATGAACAGGGCGGCCTGCTGGCTTTAGGTGCAAGTACCACTATCGCACAATACTTCATACCACCCTTACTGGCACAGTTTAACCAACGCTATCCTGAAATCACAGCTTCCCTGATCAGTGGCAATACCGAACAGATAGAACAGGCCCTCTTTGACAAAAATATTCAACTGGGTCTCATAGAAGGCCGTTCAAAAAATCCGGTCCTCAAGTATGTGGAAATTGCAAAAGACGAAATAGTCCTGATTGGAAATGTCAACTACAACTACGGTGACAATACTCCATTAAATGCAGCAAATCTTAAAAATATTCCCCTGCTCATGCGTGAACACGGCTCAGGTACACTGGAAGTAATTACGGATGAACTGAAAAGATTAAAACTAAAGCTGACCGACCTGCAGATAGCTATGTACATGGGTAGTACAGAGAGTATAAAATCTTACCTGCACCATGCACCATGCGCTGCATTTCTCTCCCTCAAAGCAGTACAGCGGGAGCTGGAAGCAGGAGAATTCAAGATCCTGCCAGTCAAGAACTTTAAACTGGTGAGAAAGTTCCATTTTATATACCTGCAGGGACAGCAGGATAAATTAGCGCAACTGTTTATGCGCTTTGCCAGACAACATGCCGAACCACAACAACTATAAAATAAAAAACCGGCCCTTTCAGCCGGTTTCAGTTGTTTATTCCTTAGCTACGCTGTAGCGTGTAAATGATATATCCTGTTTTGTCCTCGTAGTTCACCGCAGCTCTCCATACCATAGTAGTTTTATCCAGGGAGCTGATCTCGAGACGGTATCCTTCTGCCACATTCTTCGCTTTTACACCACCACCAATCTTTTTGAACTGTAACATTTCTACACCCCCTGCTTTGTAAATAGACCATACAATAGGCTGTGAAGCTGTGCTACAACCATCGTCGGTATTCGTCAGTGTAAAAGAACCGTTTGTCTCATTATTTGGGAATATCCACTGGCTACCTTTAAAGCAACTATAAGAAGCCTGGTCAAAAACAGTAACTTTTGAATGCTGTGGAATCCCTTCAAAGCTGATATCAGTGATAACCCAGTTTCCTTTTATATTACCCTTGCTTGCGCTCACATTCGTATTGGTAGCTGCCCCTGACTGGGTCTTGCAGGATATGGTGAAAAGAGATGCCAGCAAGCACAATGCTGCTAATGTAAGATGCTTCATGTAAGAAATATTTAAATGTTAAAAAGGCAGTAACGCAATTAGTTACCAGCTAGAGATAAGAAAAGACAAGAAGTGTACCAAACCTACCTATGGGTTTGCTGTTGCTGTTCTATGTTGGACAGCGTGCGGAGAAATCGGTCTTCCATCTGATGAAAACGGTTATAAAAATAAATGGTGGTAGCTGTTAAAGCTATAATAATCATACCCATCGCAATAACTGCACAACGCCACCAGATGCTTACTGTCATCGTATAGTTGCGGGGCTGTAAAATATAGGTCGGATTTTCAGGCGACGGCCTTTTATCCCTGGGAGGTTTTTCCCAGCTGATTTGAGCAGCAATCTTATTCCAGACTTTTGCGGGAGGAGTCACACTTCCCGCTTCGGTGATTCTTTGCAGCCGGTACTCGGCCATGGCGATTTCTGTTTCCAGCTCAGGGTAGATGTAACGCATGCGTTCCAGCAATGCTTCCTCCTCTACTGAGGCAAGCCCCAGCAGATAGCTTTCAATAATGCCACTATCTATGTAATCTTGTAAATCCAGAGGGTGATAAATAAGAAGGTGAAACCATGTGTTCCCCCCAAGGTCAACTTCACATGCCTTCGCAAATGTCAAATTAAAATCTGAATTATATTACTTTTTTGTGCTTTTGATAGGAAAAATCACCTGGAATTGGCAGGTAATTCTGCACGGGGAGCTACTTGTTCCAGCTTTTTGTCCTGCATCTGGTACTTCAGGTAGAAGTAAATTGCAGAAGCCAGACAAACCTTTGAGAGAATAAATACAGCAATGAAAAACACTTTCCACCACTTGTGCACGGTGATGTATTGATTATCCTTTGGCTGGATATTGATATAGGTGTTATTGTAATTAGCCTGTTGGTTTTGATTGGATCTGCGATAATCAGTGGTGTCATGATAATCTTCTTCCCGCCAGTTGATCCGCTGGAAGATCCGGTCCTTCAGACGCTCAGGAGGCAATACAGCCTCTGCAAACGCCTGTCTTTCCATACGCTTCTCCACAGCAGCTATTTCACTGTTGAGTTCCGGGTAGAGCCTGCGCATATATTGAAGCTCTTCTACCTCTACGTTGGTAGCAAGCCCAAGTACATAGCTCTCTATGATACCGCTTTGTATGTAGTGATCCAGTTCCAATTAATTTCTTAAAAAATTTCTGAAAGCCACCATAATTTCCTTCATCTGTCCAGCTATCATTTCTGCTTCCACCCCCATCATCCTAGCGATTGCTTCTTTAGGCAAGCCTTTGAAGTAGCACAGGTAAAAGATTTTTTGTTTTTCCTGTGGCAGGGTGTTGGTAAATCGCTGTAGCGAATGTTGTCCCTGAATAGTGACTCCACCCACTATTTTCCCATCTGTATGACATCCCTCCGAAAGGGCTATTTCCCTTGTCAGGCGCATCATCCATCCGAAGAGCGTGGCGTTGCCGGACTGCTTGTAGGTATATACCTCACTATATATACGTACAAACACAGTAGTAAGGATGTCCTCAGCCTTTTTATTATCAGGAACCACTTGTAAAATTAAACTGAAAAGAGCTGGGCCATAGTAGTCATACAATAACTCCCTGGCCCCGGGGTCATCAGCAATCAAGCGTTCAATCAGTAAATGCTCATCAATATGAACAGCAGCCTGTCCCAAATGTTGTCGGTTTAACTATAACTAAGATAGCTATTCTACCAATAACCATCAACTTTCTTGTTATAACATATAAATGTCATACAAAGAACTCCTGAATCTTCTTTCGCCTGTAGGCAAAGATTCCCTCTAGCTGACGCCGTACAAAAAGAGCATGTGCGACCCTACCCAAAAGACCTAATGGCAGTGAGTAGTGTACGATGTCAGTCATCTTTACGCCCTCTTTCACTTCCTCAAAATGATGCTGGTGATGCCACAGACCATAGGGCCCCTTCCGCTGCTCATCCACAAAGTACACACCGTCCTTCACATGTGTAATTTCCGTCATCCAGCTAAGTGGTATACCCAATACAGGATGAATAGTGTAAGTAATAATTTCCCCTGCGTAAATAGGTTGATCTGTCACAGGCGAAGTAATGTCAAATCGCATATACGAGGGCGTGATTTTTCCCAGGTTATCTGCCCGGGAAAAAAACATCCATGCCTCCGATATTGATGTATTTAATACCTGCTCATACCGCAACCGATAGATTTTTGCCATAACTTCATATATATTTTAGTGTCGCCAGATGCTAATCCATTTTCAAATATAGTCATGTCCAGAGATCAATATCAACAACGTTTCGAGGAAGTATATAATCGGTTGAACGAACGACAGCGGGAAGCCGTTGATAATACCGAAGGCCCTGTGATGGTGATAGCCGGTCCCGGTACCGGCAAAACGCAGATCCTGGCATCGCGTATCGGCAAAATTCTGCGCGATACAGACTTTTTACCACAAAATATTCTCTGCCTTACTTACACCGATGCGGGTACCGTCGCCATGCGTAAACGACTCACCGATTTCATCGGCCCCGATTCTTACCGTGTCAATATTCATACCTTCCACTCCTTCTGTAACGAAGTGATACAGGACAACCTTGGCTTTTTTGAAAAGAATAGCCTTGATCCGATATCCGAGCTGGAAAAAATACAGCTGCTCAAAAAACTTATCGACGGATTTGATAAGCAAAATCCTCTGAAACGCTATCGTGGCGATGTATACTTTGATATGAACAACCTTTCCAACCTCTTCTCCACCATGAAGCGGGAAGGCTGGACTGTTGATTACATCAAAGGCGCCATTAAAACTTATATTGACGACCTGCCAAACCGTGATGAATTTATCTGCAAAAGAGCGACCAAAAATTTTAAAAAAGGCGATATCCGCACTGATAAAATTGAAGCCGAAGCGGAAAAGATGGCCCGCCTGGAAGCTGCTGTAGAGCAGTTCCTCGTGTTCACCTCCCTCATGCATGCCGCTAACCGGTATGACTTTGACGATATGATCAACTGGGTGATCAGGGCTTTTGAACAAAACCCCAACCTACTCGCTGACTACAAAGAACGCTTTCAATACATACTCGTCGATGAGTACCAGGATACCAGTGGTACCCAGAATAAACTCATACAGCAACTCATCAATGGCGAGGAATTGCCAAACGTATTCGTAGTAGGCGATGACGATCAATCCATCTATCGCTTTCAGGGTGCAAATATTGAGAATATGGAACAGTTTGCCGGGGGCTTTGCAGAAACCCTGCTCACCATCGTGCTTACACAGAACTACCGTTCTGTCCAGAATATCCTGGATGCCTCCATGACCCTGATTGACAATAACGGCGATTCCCGTCTGGTAAATCAGCTGCCTGGCCTTAGTAAACAACTAACGTCCAGCAACGAGAAGCTGATGCACCTCAATATCACACCCGTCATCCAGCGCTATAACACGCCCCGCGATGAAATGGCCGGATTGACAAACACCATGGTAGCACTGCTTGAAAAAGGCGTTCCCGCCGGCAAGATAGCAGTGATTTACCGTGAGAATCGCTTTGGCGAAGAGCTGGCGCAATACTTCCGGCTCAAAGGCATTCCATTCTATTCCAAAAAGCATGTGAACATTTTTGAAAATCCGTTTGCACGAAAAGTACTCACCATACTTCGCTACCTGGCAGCTGAACTGGATACGCCTTACAGCGGAGACGATCTGCTCTTTAAAATCATGCACTTTGATTTCTACGATATACCACCTGTCGAAATAGCGAAAGTAAGTATACGGGTTGCCGAAAAAGGATATGCGGAGAAATCTTCCATGCGTCAATACCTGCAGGAGTGGCAGGCCACCCGTAACCTCACACTCTTTACTGAAGCCCCTGAACAGGCCATGATGGAGATGAGCAAAATGCTGGAAGGATGGATCAAAGAAGCACATAATCTCACCCTGCAACAACTCTTTGCCAGCATTATCAGCGAAGGAGGTATCCTCTCCCATATTATGGATTCGCCTGAGAAGATGTGGCTAATGAAAGTATTGCAGGCACTCTTCGATTTTATCAAAGAAGAAACCCGCCGTAATCCTGACCTGAGCCTCGTACCATTTGTAGAAATGGTAGACCTCATGGAAGCCAATAAAATTCCGATTCCACTGGTACAGGTGTCCGGCAATGAAAAGGGTATTAACCTGATCACAGCACACGGTTCAAAAGGCCTGGAATTCGAATATATTTTCCTGGCAGGCACCAACTCCCACCTCTGGGAAAAGAAGAAGAAAAACAACAGCGGTTTCTCCTTCCCCGATACGGTATTTGCTACACAATCCATCAGTTCAGATGAACAGGAACTGCGCCGCCTCTTTTATGTGGCAATCACCCGTGCAGAAAAATACCTGTACATCAGTTACCCGGAATTCAGACTGGACGGAAAGCCACTGGAACCCAGCATGTTCATCACCGAAATACTGGAACAACACCAGTTGCCAAACGAAAAAGTGGAACTTTCCGACGAAGCGCTTTTCGCCTTCGAATCTCTCCACTACAGCAAAAACCTGGCACCGGAAATTGCCCGTGCAGATCAGTTGTTCATCGACAACCTGCTCTCCAGCTTTACCATGAACGTGACTGCGTTGAACAATTACCTGGACTGCCCACTGGGCTTCTTCTATAAAAACCTCGTACGCATCCCCACAGGACGCTCAGAGAATACCGAATTTGGTTCTGCCGTACACTATGCACTGGAAAAACTCTTCCAGAAAATGCAGGAAGCGGGCAACAACGCCTTCCCTACCCGCGAAGAATTCATCAAAGACTTCGTATGGAGCATGCGCCGTAATCGCGAATGCTTTACCCGCGAATCTTTTGAAAGAAGGATGGAGTATGGAAAGGATATTCTGGCCAACTACTACGATACCTACATCGGCACCTGGAACAAAATTGTAAGTGTGGAAAGGAATGTGCGCAATATCGTAGTGAGTGGCGTACCGCTAAAAGGAAAGGTGGATAAACTGGAATTTGAAGGCAATCAGGTGAATGTAGTGGACTACAAAACCGGTGATTACGAAAAAGCCATCAAAGACTACAAAAAGTTTGACCGTCCAAACGAGAAAAATCCAAACGGCGGCGACTACTGGCGCCAGGCTGTATTTTATAAGATCATGCTGGACAACTACCGCTCCAAGAGCTGGCAGGTATCCAGTACAGAATTTGACTTCATCGAGCCAAATAAGCAAAAGGTTTATCACAAGGAAAAAGTGTTTATCACAGCAGACGATATCGCAGCTGTAACACAGCAGATCGTGGACACCTGGACCAAAATCCAGAACAAAGACTTCTATACCGGATGTGGTAAAGAAGACTGCGTATGGTGCAACTTTGTGAAGGATCATAAGCTGCACATCGCACTGCATGACCTCGAGGAAGAGAGTGAATTACAATTTTAACATTTCCTGCGCTCCGGCAATATTTGGATATTACTGATTCAAATTTGATCTTTGGACCCGGTTTTTGGCATAATATGATAAAAATGAATCAGAACTTCCGTGGCTGGGTTTCCCTGCTTATTGTAATCATAGCAAGTGTACTTTTATTCCCCCGCTGTGCGAATATTGTTCCGCCCGGTGGAGGACCTAAGGATACTTTACCTCCTGTATTACTCAATGCCAGTCCTGTGGATTCCAGTCTGCATTTCAACTCCCACAAGGTTGTCCTGTCTTTCAATGAATACATAGAGCTGGACAACATCTTCGAAAAGCTGATCGTATCCCCGACCCTGAAGCGTACCCCGACCGTGACAGCCAAATTGAGAACTATCACCATGGTCATCAAGGATACGTTGGATAAGAACACCACTTATACATTCAACTTTGCAGACGCCATCCGCGATATCAACGAGCATAACCCCATTCTGGACTATGCCTACGTAATATCTACCGGCGACTACCTCGACTCTCTGCAGGTAAAAGGCTTCATCATCAATGCCGAAACTGGTAAACCGGATAGTAACGTATCTGTTATGATGTACCGCCACCTGGAAGACTCCGTGGTTTCCAAGGAAAAGCCGGTATACTATGCCCGTTCCAAAGGCAATGGTGCATTCTGGTTCAAAAACCTGGCTCCCGGCGATTATAAATTATTCGCCATCAAAGAAGAGAACAAAGACTTACAATACAACGACCCCAAAGAACTGATCGCCTTCCATGATAGCCTGATACACCTGCGCGAAACAAACCTGTACGATGTACCATTGCTCACCTTCCTGGAAAAAGATTCTACCCTCAAAGGTGGTCCGGACGAGATGGGCGGCCCTGGTGGCGAAGCAGGTGGCCCTCCTTCAGGTGGTAACAATGCCCCTCCTGAAGAAGAAGACCACAAGAGCAAAGAAGAAAAAGAGAAAGAAAAGAAAAGAAAGATCTTCCTGGCAGCTACCCTGGGCGAGAAAAACTCCCAGGATCTTGGCCAACCGCTGATCGTGAACTTCAGTGCACCTGTAAAAACACTGGATACCACCCACATACTCCTGGCAGAAGATACTACATTCAAACCAGTGGCCTTCACCACTTTCTTCGACTCTACCCGCAAAGTGCTGCACCTGGTTTACAACTGGAAAGAAGGTACCCTATACCGCCTCACCATTCCTAAAGAGGCCGTACTAGATACCCTTGGTCAGGAAAAGTCCAAAGCCGATACGATCCTCTTCACTGCCAAAAAAGAATCAGATTACGGCAGTGCAATGCTCTCACTCACACTCAGCGATAGTCTGAAAGCTGCAGGTGGAGATACCATGCACTTTGTGGCACTGCTGGTGAAAGAAAAAGACATAAAATACTCGGGCAAAATTGTAAATGGCGCCTGGATCCAAAAGCGCATTATCCCTGCAGAATATGAAGTAAGGATCCTGATTGATGATAACAATAATGGCAAATGGGATCGTGGGGTATACTATGGTACACCAAAAAAACAACCCGAAAGAGTAGTGAACTTCCCTAAAAAGGAGAACATCAAAGCCAATTGGGGAGTCCCGATCAAATTGCAGTTATAACCGGCCGGGGGCGCACTGCCCCCACGAAAAATCATTATTTTTGTACCATGATCTTTTCTTCCGCTCTGATAGAAAATGCTGTTAATGAATTTGCGCGGCTGCCCGGTATAGGCAAGAAAACAGCGCTTCGCCTGGTATTACACCTCCTCAAACAGGACCCGGCCCAGGTGAAGCTATTCGGCGAGGTGGTTACCCGCATGCGTGACCAGATCAAATTCTGCAAATACTGCCACAACGTCTCTGACGATGAAATCTGTTCTATCTGTAGCAGCCCTTCCCGCAATAAAGCACTGGTATGTGTCGTGGAAACCATCCGCGATGTTATGGCAATTGAAAATACCCAGCAGTTCAACGGGGTATACCATGTACTTGGAGGCATCATCTCCCCTATCGATGGTATTGGTCCGGACCAACTGAATATTTATTCTCTGGTTGAAAGGGTACAGCAGCAAGATGTGGAAGAGATCATCATGGCGCTGAGCCCGACAATCGAAGGAGACACAACCATTTATTACCTCTCTAAAAAGCTGAAGGATTTCTCTGTAAAGATCACCACCATCGCCCGTGGTATCGCCTTCGGCGGCGAACTGGAATATGCGGATGAAATGACGCTGGCCAGATCCATCTCTAATCGTTTACCACTTGAAAGTTATGTACAGAAATAAAAAACGCTGAAGGTGTCAGCGTTCTGCAGCTGCCTTTCAGCGTTTTTTAAATAAGATACGAGTGCTCAACAACACCCGTGTGTGTTTAACCTGTAATTCCACGTTATGAAAAAGCTATGATTGGTCTTTGTCTTTAAGTTTTCCGCCGCCCTCTTCCTCATTGCGCAGCTCGCGCCAGCGCTCAATCTCATACTTATTCAGAAAGCAGATTCTAAATACAGTGGAGGCCTCATTCTCAGCATCCTCAGGAACCGGGTATAAACCAAATTGCGCTAAATGCTTTTGTAAGCTCTGTACATGCTTCGCAATGCTCATTGTCTTAAATTTTTTGTTTAAGCAGGTTGTTAACTATGCGGGCAAAGTGGTGGATTCCCTGGTAGTAATCAGATGGTGGTATACTGATCCATTGTTGTATTACCCTACAAATATAGTAGACTTTTGGTTTCAAACAAAATTTTCTCTCATTTTCCTGAATAAAGTAAAAAATTCTGCAAATACATCTTCCGCTGGTGATATTTCATATAATGAGGCAATTAATAAGTATCTTTGTATGTCTTTCCAGAAAAAATAGTAAACACATTATCGATATGAAATCATTATCCCAGTGTGCGGCAGAACGTATTCTGATCATAGATGGTGCTATGGGTACCATGATCCAGCGCTACAAGCTGGAAGAAGCAGATTATAGAGGCGAGCGATTCAAGGATTACCATATGGATGTAAAAGGCAACAATGACCTGCTCAACCTGACTCAGCCACAGATCATCGAAGCCATTCACAGGGAATACCTCGAAGCTGGCGCCGACATCATCGAAACCAATACATTTAGTAGCACTACCATCGCCATGGCCGACTACGATATGCAGGCACTCGCTTTTGAACTGAACATAGCTGCTGCACAAATTGCAAAAAGAGCAGCAAACGATTATACAGCGAAGAACCCCGAAAAGCCCCGCTTTGTAGCTGGTGCGATCGGTCCGCTGAATAAAACACTCTCCCTCTCCCCCGATGTGAACAATCCAGGCTTCCGCTCCGTTACTTTTGACGAAGTGGTGACTGCTTATTACGAGCAGATTCGTGGTCTGCACGAAGGAGGCGTAGATATATTGCTGATCGAAACCATCTTTGATACCCTCAATAGTAAGGCCGCTATCTACGCTGCCAAGAAATACTTCAGGGATATCAAACAACCAGAACTACCTATCATGATCTCCGGTACCATCACCGATGCCTCCGGACGTACACTGAGTGGTCAGACCCTGGAAGCATTCTATATTTCCGTAATGCACGCCAAACCATTCTCTGTCGGCTTAAACTGTGCATTGGGCGGTGAGCAGATGCGTCCACACGTGGCGGAACTGGCACAGATAGCTGGCTGTTATGTAAGTTGCTATCCAAATGCCGGCCTGCCAAATGCATTCGGAGAATACGATGAAACGCCGCACGATACAGCCTGCATCATCGAAGACTTTGCTAAAGAAGGTTTTGTAAACATCGTTGGCGGTTGCTGCGGCACCACTCCGGATCATATCCGGCACATTGCTCAGCACGTGAAGACAATCGCGCCAAGACCATTACCAGTAAAGGAAACAACACTGGCTTAATTTTAATTTATCCGCTAATTACTATAGCTACCCATGAGCGATACACTCAATCCCGCGCAAACTGCCACCGGACAGGAACAAACTGTCATCAAACCATTTCTGCGCCTGAGCGGCCTGGAGCCACTGATAGTACGACCAGAAACCAACTTCATCAATATTGGTGAACGTACTAACGTAACCGGTTCTAAAAAATTTGCCCGTCTGATCAGGGAAGGACTGTACGAAGAAGCACTGTCTGTAGCCCGCCAGCAGGTAGAAAACGGTGCGCAGGTACTGGACGTAAACATGGATGATGCCCTCCTCGATGGTGAACTGGCAATGACCACCTTCCTGAACCTGCTCGCCGCAGAACCGGATATATCAAGGATCCCGGTGATGATCGACTCCAGTAAGTTCAGCATCATTGAAGCTGGTCTGAAATGCCTGCAGGGTAAATGTATCGTGAACTCCATCTCTCTCAAGGAAGGCGAAGCGAAATTCATTGAACAGGCTACTATCTGCAAAAGCTTCGGTGCAGCTGTAGTCGTAATGGCTTTCGATGAGTATGGACAGGCAGATACAGAAGAGAAAAAAGTAACGTTCTGTCATCGCTCCTACAAGATCCTGACAGAAGTAGTAGGGTTTGATCCACAGGATATCATCTTCGACCCGAACATCTTTGCGATTGCCACAGGTATCGAAGAACACAATAACTACGCAGTGGACTTCATCAACGCCACCCGCCGTATCAAGGAACTGATGCCGCTGACCAGCATAAGCGGTGGTGTGAGCAACATCTCCTTCTCCTTCAGAGGAAATGACCTGGTGCGCGAAGCCATGCACTCTGTATTCCTGTTCTACGCGATCAAAGCGGGCATGAACATGGGTATTGTGAATGCCGGTATGTTGCAGATCTATGATGAAATTGAACCAAAGCTGCGCGAGCTCTGTGACGATGCCATCCTGAATCGCCGTGAAGATGCTACAGAACGCCTTATCGCCTATGCTGAAACCGTAAAGGCAAAAGGCAAGGTGATCGAAAAAGACGAAACCTGGCGCCACGGCTCCGTAGAAGAAAGACTGAGCCACGCACTCGTAAATGGTATCACTGACTATATAGAAGCTGATACCGAAGAAGCCAGACAAAAATATCCCCGTCCGCTGGATGTGATCGAAGGTCCGCTCATGGACGGTATGAACATCGTCGGCGACCTCTTCGGCAGTGGTAAAATGTTCTTGCCACAGGTAGTGAAAAGCGCCCGTGTGATGAAGAAATCCGTGGCCGTACTGACACCTTTTATTGAAGAAGAAAAAGCCAGGATGGTCGCAGAGAATGGTGGCGTGATCAAATCAGCCGGAAAGATCCTGCTGGCCACTGTAAAAGGCGACGTACACGACATCGGTAAAAACATCGTCGGTGTGGTATTGGGCTGTAATGGCTACGAAATCATCGATATGGGGGTAATGGTCCCGGCGGAAAAAATTCTGCAGACCGCCCGCCAGGAAGATGTGGACATCATTGGCCTCAGTGGCCTGATCACCCCTAGTCTGGACGAAATGGTGCACGTGGCCAGAGAAATGAAACGCCAGCACTTTGAAGTACCATTATTAATAGGCGGTGCCACTACCTCCCGTACCCATACCGCTGTAAAAATTGCACCTGAGTATGAACACGGCGTGGTACATGTACTGGATGCATCCCGCAGCGTAACCGTAACCGGTAACCTGCTGAACAAAGCCCTGAGAAAAAACTTCCTGAAGGATGTAACAACTGAGTACACCAAACTCAATGATAACTTCCGCAATAAGAAACCAGTAAAACAATACCTGCCTATAGCAGAAGCCCGCCAGAACAAGGCGATCAGCGACTGGACAGGATTCAATCCGGTAGTTCCAAAACAACTTGGAGTACAGGTATTTAAGAACTATGAACTGGCTGATATAGCTAAGTATATAGACTGGCAGCCTTTCTTCATCTCATGGGAACTGCACGGCAAATTCCCGCAGATCCTGACGGACGAAGTAGTCGGTGTGGAAGCAAGTCGCCTGTATGAAGATGCCAAAGTGATGCTAAAACGCATCATTGAAGAGAAATGGTTAACCGCCAATGCCGTAATAGGACTCTTCCCTGCCAGCAGAACAGCGGATGATACCATCACCGTATTGTCGCCAAAACCAGGTCAGGGTACCGTAAATCTGGAATGTCTGCGTCAGCAGATCAAGAAAGCGCCTGGTCAGCCAAATATATCACTGGCAGACTTTATCGCCCCTTCCGATACAGGTATCCAGGACTACATGGGAGCCTTTGCCGTTACTACAGGTGGTGGCATTGAAGAATGGTTGGAAAAGTTCAAAACAGACCATGACGATTATAGCAGCATCATGCTGAAAGCCCTTGCAGACAGACTGGTAGAAGCCTTTGCAGAGCTGATGCACGAGCGTGTAAGAAAGGAATTCTGGGGCTATGCTTCAGAAGAACACCTGAGCAAAGATGACCTGATTAAAGAAGAATACGCAGGTATTCGTCCTGCACCTGGTTATCCTGCCTGTCCTGAACATACAGAGAAATACAAGATGTTCGATATGCTCGATGCTACTGAGAACACGGGTATCACACTCACAGAATCACTGGCCATGTATCCTGCTTCAAGTGTAAGTGGCTGGTATTTTGCCAACCCTGCTGCCAAATACTTTGGTATAGGAAAGATCGAGAAAGACCAGGTAATAGATTATGCTGAGCGCAAAGGCTGGACTGTAGAAGAAGCAGAGAAATGGCTTAGACCGGTACTCGAATACGACATGTAAAAACTTCGTTATAATTTTTAGCTGAATGCCGGTGGTTGCGCTGCAATCACCGGCATTCGTATATTTACAGTATGAGAATTATATCGTACAATGTAAACGGGCTCCGTTCCGCCATGACAAAAGGCTTCACTGAATGGCTCAAAACTGATCCCGCCGATATCATCTGCTTACAGGAAATCAAAGCACACAAAGACAATGTAGACTTCCAACAGTTTGACGAGCTTGGCTATGAACACTACTGGTATCCTGCCCAGAAAAAAGGATACAGCGGTGTAGCTGTACTCACTAAGATAAAACCAGACCATGTACAATATGGAAATGGCTACATGCAGAGTGATGCCGAAGGCAGGGTAATACGCCTCGATTTTGGGGATATTACACTCATTAACACATATATCCCTTCAGGCACCAGTGGAGACGAAAGACAAACCTATAAATACCAATGGCTGGATGAGTTCTTTGGCTACCTCCATACACTCAAAGCCACAAGACCTAATATAATTGTGTGTGGCGACTACAATATCGTGCACAAACCAATCGATATTCATGATCCCGTAGGCAACAAAAACAGCAGTGGCTTTCTGCCTGAAGAACGTGCATGGCTGGACAAGTTATATGAAAACGGCTTCGTAGATACTTTCCGTCATTTCTGTAATGATCCGCACCAATATAGCTGGTGGAGTTTCCGCGCCAATGCACGCAATAATAATAAGGGATGGCGTATCGATTATATCAGTGTCACTACTCCACTGCAGGAAAAGCTGAAAGAGGCAAAGATTTATGCCGATGTAAAGCACTCTGATCACTGCCCTATATACCTGCAATTAAGCCACTAACAAGGATTTCCAACTATGATCATATTTAACGTTACCACAATGGTATCGCATCCTATCAACGACAGATGGATGCAATGGATGAAAGAAGACCAGATCCCTGCTATCATGAATACCGGTTTATTCCATGATTACCGCATGTGCAGGCTGCTGGAACAGGATGAGGAAGATGGTCTCACCTACTCTGTACAATTCTTTGCAGATACACTCGAGAACTACCAAACTTACATAGACGAGTATGCGCCAGTGCTCCAAAAAAGGGCTTATGACCTGTTTGGAAGCCAGTTTGTAGCCTTTAGAACAGTGATGCAGGTAGTTTAACATTTAAACTTATCCACAGGAAATCCACTGTTTATCAGGGATTGTGAGTTTGGTACAATACTTGGAACACTCTTACGTTAATTATAAAACCAGTAGCAAATTGCCACTAGCAGCGGGTTTCAGACGTTAACTCCTGTTTTGCTCATACATCCATATCATGAGCGAATCAGCTGTAACCGTTACCTGTAGCCCTTTTCAGCCGATAAAATTTTGCTTAAAAAAGATGCAAAAAATTTGGTAATCTGATAAAACGCGCTATATTTGCTCACATCAAACATTTTAATTCACTAGTTAAATCTTACTAGCTATGAACAAAGCCGAATTAATCGACAAACTGGCAAAAGATGCCGGTATCACTAAAACCCAAGCTAACGAAGCACTGGATTCTTTCACTAAGGCTGTTGCTGATACCCTGAAAAAAGGTGGTAAAGTAACCTTAGTAGGTTTCGGTACTTTCTCTGTTTCTAAACGTGCTGCTCGTAACGGTAGAAACCCACAGACTGGCCAGATCATCAAGATCAAAGCTAAGAAAGTTGCTAAATTCAAAGCTGGTAAGGCTCTGTCCGACAAGCTTTAATCTGTTAGCTTACCTTATTCAAGCAAGGAACATTACTGTTTCTTGCTTTTTTTATTTTATATAGGTCCACCTCGTCTTCGATGCTTCTTCGATGCTTCTTCGATGCTTCTTCGATGCTTCTTCGACGCTTCTTCGACCACAGGTCAGTAAAATGGCCACGAATCCCTCAGTTTGTGGTATCTTCCTTTTTTACGTAATTTGCACCAATTAATAATAAACAATCAAACTGTCTAACAATGGGTAGAGGTGATATCAAAACCAAAAAAGGTAAGATTTTCAGTGGTTCTTTCGGAAAATCAAGACCTGCTAAGCCAGCTAAAGCTGCTGCTGTTAAAGCTGCAAAGGCTGCTGCAAAACAAGCCTAAAATTATTAAAGAGGCTGACCACTTAATCATGATCAGCCTCTTATAATTTCTTTTATCATCACGGCGCCAGGCGCTCTATCTTCCAGCTACTCCCTTCCTGACTGTACTGGATACGGTCATGAAGCCGGCTACCGCGGCCCTGCCAAAACTCAATTGCAACCGGTTTCACAATATACCCACCCCAGTTTTCCGGTCTCTCAGGCGCATTCTTCTCATATTTTTCAGTCACTGTTTTTACCTGCTCTTCCAGGAAATTCCTGTTAGGAATCACCTTACTCTGTGGAGAAGCAATAGCACCAATACGACTACCCAGCGGACGGCTGTTGTAATATTCATTACTCATCCCCGCATCCACTTTGGATACAATTCCATCTATACGCACCTGCCTTTGCAGTTCTTTCCAGAAAAACAACAGGGATACATGCGGATTAGCCGCCATTTCATGACCTTTACGGCTATCATAATTGGTAAAAAACACAAAACCATCTGCATCAAAGCTCTTCAGCAATACGATGCGGGTAGTAGGAATACCTGCGGAGCTACTGGTGGCCAGCGTCATCGCATTGGCTTCGTCTATCTCTCCGGTGATGGCATCATTCCACCACTTTTCAAATTGTTGAAAGGGATCCTGGGCTACTTCTTTTTCGTCCAGCTCGGCAAGGGTATAATCCTTACGCAGGTCAGCAACTTTTTTATTTAGCATTGGCCAATATTTTACGGATACAAAGATACAGGTTGCCCCCTGCATGAAAATGCTAAAATGCTTGATTGTCATCAGCATCCAACGCGATAAAAGAATATGAATAATTATTAATTTTAACGCATGAGAACCATACTCCTTTTTACTATCTCAGCTATTTTACTGATATCCTGTGGCGACAGGCATCCCAAACAGGCTGCTGCAAGCCTCCCCAATTTCAAGACCACGCCCTACTTTTATGTACAATTGAAAGGTACGCTGGCAGGTAAGAACATTACGATGGAACTGACCAAAGCCAATCCGGCCATGTACCGTGGATATTATAGTTACGAAGAAACCGGGGAGCCGATCGCCATCTGGGGAAACCTGGACCAGAACAAAATGCTGGTATTGTATGAGAGTACGGATGAAAAGGAAGAACGCTTCTTCACAGGTATACTGGACAGTGCAGGTGTATATAAGGGCAAATGGAGAGGAAAAGGGACTACCTATGAGTACACCCTTACACCTGATATGAAAGAGACCACTCCCCTGAGTGTACATTATGGAGAAGATTCTGCAAAGCTGCTGCCTGGCAATCCTGCCTCCCCGGTAGCGGTAGCTACTAACGCAGTTATCTGGCCGGCGCCCACCCTGGATGAGGAGACAAAGGCTTTCATTCGCAACACGGTCACCGGCAACCCTTCCCTGGACAATCCGGTTCGCTACCTCCGAAGGGATATTGACTCCTTCCTCGTCACTTACAAAACGACTGAAAAAGATATCGATACCACAGAGGAAATTCCTGCCACCGCCAGCTGGTCAGCCGATGCTGATATGAGAGTAGTGTATAACCATTATCCTTACCTGAGCGTTGAATCATTTACCTATGAGTATACAGGTGGCGCACATGGCAATTACGGCTCTATTTACAAGGTTTTAGATCTGAAGAAGAAGAAAGTATTAACGACAGAAGACCTCTTTAAACCGGGCTATAAAGAGGCATTACCAGCATTGCTGGAAAAAGCGTACAGAAGAGTTTTCTGGGTAAGTGAGGAAAACACATTGAAAGACCAGTTGCTGGTCGATCAGATCCCCGTGAATGAGAACTTCTTCATCACGGACAAGGGAATTGGGTTCTGCTATACCCCGTATGAGATCGGGCCTTATGCAATGGGGCAGATTACTTTGTACTTACCCTTTACGGAGCTCAAAGCATACCTGAAATAAGAGCAATCGGGGAATTGCTTAGCAATTCCCCAATTCCAAATAAGTTTATGCTTTTACAAGTGTCCCCACATTCTTTCCCATAATCACCTGCAGCAGATTGCCCGGACGATTCATGTCAAACACGATAATCGGGAGTTTATTCTCCTGGCACAGTGTGAAAGCGGTCATATCCATCACATTCAGTGATTTCTGATACACCTCAGAGAAGGTAATGGTTTCAAATTTTGTAGCGGTTGGATCTTTTTCCGGATCAGCGGTATAGATACCATCTACACGGGTTCCTTTCAGGATCACATCAGCCTGGATCTCGATCGCACGCAGGGAAGCAGCAGTATCTGTAGTGAAGTACGGGTTACCGGTACCGGCACCAAAGATCACAACACGACCTTTTTCCAGGTGGCGAATGGCACGGCGGCGGATATAAGGCTCTGCGATCTGCTCCATTTTGATAGCAGATTGCAGGCGGGTATATAAACCAACCTTTTCCAGACCACTCTGCATGGCCATACCATTGATAACTGTTGCCAGCATCCCCATGTAGTCGCCCTGAGCACGCTCAATACCTGTCTCTTTTTCGTTCATACCACGATAGATGTTACCACCACCGATCACGACCGCAACCTGCACGCCCAGATCAGTAGCAGCTTTAATATCGTATGCATACTGTGAGATCACCTTGTGATCGATCCCGTAATTACCTTCGCCCATCAGGGCCTCACCGCTTAGTTTAAGTAAAATACGCTTGTACTTTGGCAACATGACTATTGAAAATGATATATTAAGATGAAGATAGTTATCGGTTACTGCGCCCCGAAGATACAAAAAATGCGGAACGCGGAATTTTCGGGGCAGGATTACCCTTCGTTGACACTACATGATTTCTGTTAGGCACAAAAAAAAGGAGAGAAAAACTTCTCTCCTTTTCTGACCGGGATTATATTATCCCAATGCAATTCTGCTGAATCCTGTTACCTTCAGGCCTGCACTTACAGACTTCAGATAATCAGCAACAGTCTTATTATTATCTTTTACAAACGCCTGCTGTAACAGGGTGTTGTCTTTGAAGAACTTGTTCACCTTACCCATAGCAATTTTCTCAGCCATGTCTCCGGTTTTACCTTCAGCAGCGATCTGCTCAAGAGCGATTGCTTTTTCACGTGCAATCAGATCTTCAGAAACACCAGCCGCATCAACAGCGATTGGGTTCATAGCAGCGATCTGCATTGCCACATCTTTACCTACTTCTTCAGCTACAGCTTCGTTGAAACCTACCAGTACACCCATGCGGTAGTTACCGTGGATATAAGCAGTTACAGAAGCAGCAGTGATTTTTTCGAAACGTGCCAGGGTGATTTTCTCACCGATTTTAGCAACCTGGTCGTTTACTTTATCATTTACAGTTGCACCATCCAGGCTAGCAGCACCCAGTTCTTCTACGGTGTTAACACCGGAAGTCAGTGCCAGGTCTACCAGAGACTGAGCAAACTTGATGAAATCTTCATTCTTAGCTACGAAGTCAGTTTCGCAACCCAGGGCTACTACCACACCAGTCTGGCCATCAGCAGCAGTCTTAGCAATGATAACACCTTCTTTAGTTTCACGGTCAGAACGTAAAGCGGCTACTTTCTGGCCTTTCTTACGCAGATAATCAACTGCTTTTTCAAAATCACCATCGCTTTCTACCAGCGCCTTTCTGCAATCCATCATGCCTGCACCTGTCTGCTGACGCAGTTTGTTAACATCAGCTGCTGTAATTGTTGCTGCCATAACTTATAATGAGTTTAAGAGTATTAAGTTTATATGAATTTTGCTACTTGTCCGGTTTATATGACCAATTGCGAACCACAGATCAGGTAAGCTGTCCACGGTTCGCAATTGATCTATTTAGTCATGAACAGAATTATCTTCCGCCACCACCTGGTCTGCTACCACCAGAACCTGCAGGACGACGTTGTCCGCCGCCACCGCCGCCTGGACGGTTACCACCGCCACCTGGACGGTTACCACCACCACCTGGACGATTGTTATTGCCACCTGGACGGTTGCCACCACCACCACCACCTGGGCGGTTGTTGTTGCCACCTGGACCACCTGGACCACGACCACCTGGCTTACGACCTCTCTCACCACCACGATCATCACCACCTTCGAGTTCGAACTTCAGTGCCTTGTTGTCTTCTTCTTCCTCTTCTACTACGTCGTCAGTTTTCTCATTCGCTCTTTCAGCCAGACCTTCTGCAATTGCTGCAGCGATATAGTTAGTGATGATTGCGATAGATTTAGTAGCATCATCGTTCGCTGGTACTGCGAAGTCTACCTTGGTAGGATCGGAGTTAGTATCTACCATACCGAAGGTGGAGATACCCAGACGACGAGCTTCTGCCAGTGCAATGTGCTCATGGCTGATGTCAACCAGGAACAGCGCTGCAGGAACACGAGCCAGCTGAGCGATACCACCCAGAACTTTCTCCATTTTCTCCTTATCACGTGTTAAGGTAAGACGCTCTTTCTTAGTAATGCTATCGAAAGTACCATCAGTCAGCATTTTCTCAATGCTCTGCATTTTCTTCACGCTCTTACGGATAGTGGAAAAGTTGGTAAGCATACCACCTAACCATCTTTCAGTCACGTAAGGCATGTTTACACGCTTAGCCGCTTCTGCTACGATTTCTTTAGCTTGCTTTTTTGTTGCAACGAACATGATCTTTTTACCGCTCTTAGCGATAGATTTCAGGGCTGCTGCTGCATCCTGTAAACCTTCAACGGTTTTATTCAGATCTATGATGTGAATACCTTTCTTTTCTGCGAAAATGTAAGGCAGCATCTTTGGATTCCATTTCTTCTTCAGGTGACCGAAGTGTACACCAGCCTCCAGTAACTGCTGCTGCAATGAGGTATTATTTTCCATGTTATTATACTCTGTTATAAAAGGTCAATGTTAATAATCTGCGATGGGTATATACTACCACCACGCATTCATCACGATTAGCGTTTAGAGAACTGGAAGCTTCTTCTAGCTTTAGCTTTACCTGGTTTCTTACGTTCAACGCCTCTAGGATCACGTTTCAGCAATCCAGCCGCTTTCAGTGCAGGGCGGAACTCGATGTTCACCTCACACAGACCACGTGCAATACCCAGTTTCACTGCCTCAGCCTGACCCTTGATACCACCACCAGCAGCATTTACCTTTATATCAAATTTATCCAGAGCGTCGATAGTTTTCAACGGCAATTCTACCTGATTCTGCAGGTAAACCAGCGCGAAATATTCTTTATAGTCTTTGTCGTTGATTGTAATTGCACCAGTGCCCTTGCTGATATACACGCGAGCTACGGCTTCCTTACGACGACCAATAGTATTTTTTTGCTTTTCCATGTATCAGAGAAAAATTAGAAAGTTAAGGATTTAGGTTTCTGCGCAGCATGTGGATGCTCAGCGCCGGCATATACAAACAGCTTTTTGTACATAGCACGACCCAGACGATTCTTAGGCAGCATGCCCTTAACAGCTCTTTCGATCACTACTTCTGGACGACGACGGATCAGTTCCTTTGCAGTCTCTGATTTCTGACCACCTGGATAACCTGAATAAGTCAGATATTCCTTGTCATTCCATTTATTACCAGTCAACTGGATCTTTTCTGCATTGATGATGATTACGAAATCTCCACAATCAGTGTGAGGAGTATAGTAAGGCTTGTTCTTACCTCTTAAAATGGACGCAATCTTCGCGCTCATCCTACCCAGTGTCAGGTTGGTAGCGTCTACAATATGCCAGTCACGCACTACAGTTGCGTCGTTGGCAGATTTAGTCTTGAAGCTTAAAGTATTCATTATAGTAAATAAAATTTACGCTTGAAATATGATCCCACACAAATTGGGAACGCAAAGTTAAATCACATACTTTGAATAACCATACTTTTTGAGACATTTTTTACAAGCACCTTCACAATGTATTGATTTTCAATAAATATTTTGACCTAGAATTATTAACATAGTAAGTGGAATAATTCCCTGAGCTGTTTTCATACTGTTTTTCAACCTAGAACACATATAGCGTAAATTATATAAATAGAAAAGCCGGAAGCAGTCTCTTACTTCCGGCCCCACACGATTATGACATAAAGTGTTTGTTTATTAATTCCTGTCCCTTGCGCCCAGGAATAAAAAGATATACTGTACCAGCATCACCACCGAAGCAACCGCCGACACTACATAGGTCATAGCCGCCCACCAAAGAGCATCCTTTGCCTTGTCATGCTCCTGCCGCCTCATCACATTAGTATTGTCCAGCCAGATCAAAGCCCTCCGCGAAGCATCGAACTCGACCGGCAGCGTCACCAACGCAAACAAAGTGGTCAGCCCAAATAATATTATGCCTATCAGCAACGGCGCAGACGTCCAGTAAAGGGCAAAAACCCCGATCATCAGCACAAACTGCAACCACTGAGAGCTAAACTGTACCATCGGTACCAACCTGGACCTTAAACCCAGCCAGGCATAGGCATTTTTGTGCTGAATCGCATGCCCGCACTCATGGGCAGCCACCGCCGCGGCCGCTACATTCGCCCCGGAATATACCTCCGGACTTAAATTCACTGTTTTGTTGGTGGGGTCATAATGATCAGTCAGAAAACCATCCACAGATATCACCTGCACGTCATATATCCCATTATCATTCAACATCTTCTGTGCTATCTGCTTCCCGGTTAGCCCGGATGAGGTAGGTATCCCACTGTATTCCCTGAATTTCCCCTGTAACCGGTAACTCACCAGCATGCTGATCCCAACAAAAATCAGCGATACTATCAACATTCCAGGTGTCATAAATAGAACAATTATTTACTTTTTAAGATCAAATTCCCCTCCAAAACAACCCTTTTTAAAGGATTTATGATTTCCTTAAGAAACTATCCGACAAACTCCTCCGCGACCTGACAACCACAAATTTAACACTGCCATTATGTCCTTAATTGTGATTTTTAAGTCATAAATTCGGACTATATGACATATAAGAATAAGCCTCTTATGATCCGTTTTTCATATATATTTTTGGGCGTTATCAATCCTATTTATCAACCTTTTACGCCCATTCAATGAAAGTATAATTAAATACTGGGAAGCCCTGAAATAGGCTATGGGAGCCGTTCTGTCACATTACAAAAACTCCTCAAAAGTTATTCACATCGATTAAATAAACTTTTTTATTCTGAAGCCATTTAGTAATTTAGACCTGAATTTAATGGGTTAGTAAGTAGAAAGAGTCAGCAGAATCTTCTGTTGGCTCTTTTCTTTTTGAGCCATTTTTTCCCCACCCCAATTTTTCCCTTTTTTAACTTTTTTTATCGATAGCACTGCTCATTTTTTTAGTGCTTTTATCACCTTTGCTACATGAAAATAAAATCAGCATTCTTCTGTCAGAATTGTGGATATGAATCAGCTAAGTGGACAGGTAAATGTCCTTCCTGTAATCAATGGAATACATTTGTCGAAGAAAAAATTCAGAAAGATGTTCCACTACGTAATCAAAGCTGGCAAACAGAAAAAGAGAATGGTCGTAATAACATTGTGAACCTCAGCGAAGTAAGCGCAGTTGAAGAAGAAAGACTACTCACTCCTGATGTAGAACTGAACCGTGTACTCGGTGGCGGTATTGTTCCCGGATCACTCGTTCTCGTAGGTGGTGAACCAGGAATCGGTAAGAGCACACTCTTCCTGCAAAATGCATTGCAACTAAAAAATATCACGACATTATATGTAAGCGGTGAAGAAAGTGCCTCTCAGATAAAGATGCGCGCAGACCGCCTGCAGGCCACCAACGATCAGTTCTACCTGCTCACGGAAACCAATACCCAGACTATCTTTCAGGAGATAAAGAAACTCCGCCCACAACTGGTGGTGATCGATTCTATACAAACGTTGCAATCTCCTTTTATCGAATCTGCCCCCGGCAGCGTATCCCAGATCAGGGAAACCGCCGCCGAAATGCAACGCTTCGCCAAAGAAAGTCATGTACCCGTATTTCTGATCGGTCATATCACCAAAGATGGTGCTATCGCAGGTCCAAAAATTCTGGAACATATGGTGGATACCGTATTACAATTTGAAGGTGATCAACACTATGCTTACCGCATATTGCGTACTATCAAAAATCGTTTTGGTTCCACCGCAGAACTGGGCATTTACGAAATGACCGGCACCGGATTACGACAGGTTACCAACCCTTCAGAAATACTCATCTCTCAGCGCGAAGATCTGTTGAGTGGTGTAGCTATCGCTTCTACCATGGAAGGTATGCGTCCTATGCTCATCGAAGTACAGGCACTCGTTACACAATCAGTATATGGTACCCCACAACGTACTGTGACCGGCTTCGATCTGCGTCGTCTGCAATTGCTACTCGCCGTATTGGAAAAAAGAGGCGGCTTCCACTTCGGTGTCAAAGATGTGTTCCTCAATATCGCCGGTGGTATCCGTGCAGAAGATCCTGCCATCGATCTGGCAGTACTATGTGCACTGCTTTCTTCTTACGAAGACATTGCCATCGCCGGCAAGATCTGCTTTGCAGGTGAAGTAGGCCTGAGTGGTGAAATCCGCGCAGTGAACCGTATCGAACAGCGCATAGCAGAAGCAGAAAAACTGGGTTTCGAAAAGATCTTCGTCAGCAGGTATAATAAGAAAGGTTCCGACTTCAGTAAATTCAATATTGAAGTAATTCCCGTAGGCCGCGTCGATGAAGTATACAGCAGATTGTTCTGATCATATATGTTTACAGCATTACTCCATCTTTGTTTTCCCCATGTATGCGAGAGTTGTGGTAACACACTCACACATACTGAAGCATTCCTGTGTCATCAATGTACAGTACAGTTACCTCGCACCGGTTTTCAGCACTTTACTGAGAACCCTGTAGAAAAATTATTCTATGGCAGATTGCAGGTACAGCATGCACTGGCTGCTTACTATTTTTCACAGGCATCCATGTTGCGTAAGCTGGTGCATAAAATAAAGTACCGGCACAAAAGGAAACTAACCTTCTACATGGGAAAGCAGATGGGAATGATACTCGCACAGACCAGCTGGATTAACCAGATCACCTGTATTGTGCCAGTGCCTATTACTAAAAAAAGGGAGAAATTTCGTGGCTATAATCAGTCTGCTTTATTATCTGCTGGTATTGCAGCAGTGATCAACAAACCCGTGTTATCACATGCACTGAAAAGAGTAGTATTTACAGCTTCGCAAACGAGGAAAAGCAGGATCCTCAGGTGGCAAAATGTACAACACGCTTTCCACCTGGAAAATCCTGAATTATTGAAAGATGAACATGTATTATTAATCGATGATGTGATCACCACAGGCGCTACCACTGAAGCTTGTGGAAAGCTCTTTCAACAGGCAAATATTCCGTTCAGCATTTGTTCCCTGGCATATGCACGTCATTAACTCCTTATGTGTGAGTTATTCATTAATTTCATTTCAAACTTTGTAGGTATGTTAAAAACATTGCTCATCTCGTTGTTGATATTTATGAAAAGCAGCGCCATTTATGATTTTAAAGTTGATGCTGTAGATGGTGGTAAAATCAATTTTGCCGATTACAAAGGCAAAAAGATCCTGATCGTGAATACTGCTTCTCTTTGCGGAAACACTCCACAATATGCAGAGCTGGAAAAACTGTATGAGAAGTACAAAAAGAACCTGGTGATCATTGGTTTCCCTGCTAACAATTTCGGTTCTCAGGAACCAGGCAGCAACCAACAGATCCAGGAATTCTGTACTAAAAAATATGCAGTAACATTCCCGATGGCTGCCAAGATTTCTGTGAAAGGTGCGGACATACATCCCATCTATAAATGGCTGTTAGACCAAAGCAAGGAAAAACATTTTGAACCAGCCGAAGTACAA
Organism: Chitinophaga sp. LS1; assembly: GCF_034274695.1. NCBI lineage: Bacteria > Pseudomonadati > Bacteroidota > Chitinophagia > Chitinophagales > Chitinophagaceae > Chitinophaga > Chitinophaga sp. LS1. The sequence goes on along the minus strand of NZ_CP128362.1, from coordinate 2,098,429 downwards.
TGGAATTTCCAGAAGTACCTGCTGGATGAAAAAGGGAACCTGGTTGCTGTGTTTTCACCAAAAACACAACCTAATTCTGCAGAAGTGATAGCTGCAATAGAGAAAAAATACTAATCGGCCGCAGGCCTCTCTCCCCATGAAAAAATCGCTTATGCCAAAGGTGTAAGCGATTTTTCTTTTACTTTGCACCCATGCTTTTCTCAAATATCATAGGTCAGGACGACATCAAGCAACAACTGCTCAATGCTGTCACCCAACACCGCATCAGCCATGCAATGATCCTCCTGGCCCCGGAAGGTGCCGGCGGTCTGCCCCTTGGCCTTGCCTTCGCCCAGCATCTGGTATGCGAAGACAAACAGCCTGAAGGCCCCTGCGGTAAATGTTCTGCCTGTATCAAAGCACAAAAGTACATCCACCCCGACATTCACTTCTCATACCCTGTCATCCCTAAAAAAACAGGCGATAAACCAGTGAGTGCCGACTACGCCAGCGAATGGCGGGAATTTATTGCCGAACATCCATACGGTAATGCATACGACTGGCTGCAATTCATAGGAGCTGAAAACAAACAGGGCAACATCACCGCTACCGAATGCCAGGACATCATCCGCAAACTGAGCCTGAAAAGCTTCGAGAGTAAATACAAGATCCTCCTCATGTGGATGCCCGAATACCTGGGGAACGAAGGGAACCGCCTGCTCAAACTGATCGAAGAGCCACCAGATGATACCATCTTCATCCTGATCGCCGAAAACCAGGAGCAAATACTGGCAACCATCCTTTCGCGTACTCACCTCATCAAGGTGAACCCTCTCCCCAAAGACGTACTGGTCAATGCACTCGTAACCAGGGCCAATGCCCCTGCTGCAAGAGCCCGTCAGGTGGCAACAATTGCTTCCGGCAACTACCGGGAAGCCCTTGCCCTGCTGCAAAACTCAGAAGATGACTACCATGAGCTACTACGCAACTGGCTCAATTATATCTTCACCAACAATCGCCTGGCCCTCCAGGAATGGATTGAAAATGTATCCAACGCCAAGATGGGTCGCGAAAACCAGAAACAGTTCCTCCGCTACTTCATCAACCTGCTGGAACATACCCTCAGATTGAAATACATAGACAAAAGCCAGCTGGCATTCTCTGAAGAAGAAACCGATTTTGCCTTCAAATTGCAAAAACTGGCCAACCTCCAGCAAATGGAGCTGATCATGCAGGAACTGGACAACGCCAGCTACTACATTGAACGCAATGCCAACGCCAAACTGCTGTTTCACGCCCTCAGTATCAAATTACAGTACATTTTTAAACATAAGCCCATCCCGGCCTGTTAAACCTATATTGACAGGACGGGGCATTACTTTTTCCGTTACCTTTGTTACTTCCGCCCTTTTGTATATATAAAGGGAAATATGTATTTTAAAGCGTTCGGGACAATACCGGATGCATATCAATTAACTCTTTTAAATATATAAATATGGCTTGTGCCGGATGTGGTACAGGTGCAGAGGGAAAGCCGTCAGGATGCAAAAGTAATGGAGGTTGTAGTAGTGGTGGATGTAACCGACTAAATGTTTTTGACTGGCTGGCCAATATTCCCTTAAGTGATAGCTTAGCACCATTTGATATTATAGAGGTAAGTTTCAACAACGGAAGCAGGAAAGATTTCTTCCGAAACGTTACCAAACAGTTCCTGGATAAAGGAGAAATGGTAACGGTAGAAGGAGTGAGTGGTTTTGATGTAGGCCAGGTAAGCCTCACCGGCGAACTGGTAAAGCTCCAGATGAAGAAAAGAAGGATAGAAGATACCCCTGAAGTAAAAAAAGTATTGCGTCGCGCCAGCAATGAAGATCTGCACAGAATGGGTGAAAACAAAACCCGCGAAAAAGATGCCCTCGTCAAAGCAAGAGCAATAGCCCGCAGTATAGGCCTCGAAATGAAACTCGCCGAGGTAGAAATTCAGGCCGATGGACGTAAAGCTACCTTCTTCTACACTGCCGATGACCGTGTTGACTTCCGTGAATTAATTAAGCTCTACGCCGGAGAATTCCGTGTCAAGGTGGAAATGCGCCAGATCGGTGCCCGCCAGGAAGCCGGTAAAGTAGGCGGTATTGGTAGCTGCGGCCGCGAATTGTGCTGCTCTACCTGGCTCTCTGACTTTAAGAGTGTGAATACCACTGCTGCCCGCTACCAGAACCTTTCCATCAATCAGGCAAAACTGTCCGGCCAGTGCGGACGTTTGAAATGCTGCCTGAACTACGAGCTCGATACTTACCTCGATGCACTTAAAGATTTCCCTGAAGATGCAGATAGCATTGAAACCATCAATGGCGTTGCAACCCTGCAGAAGAGGGATATCTTCAAAAACCTGATGTGGTATGCTTATGGCGACAGCAACAAGCAATACCCGCTTACCATCAGTCGCGTAAAAGAAATACGTCAACTGAATAAGCAAAACATCAGACCTGAAGACCTGAAACCAGTAGAAGTGGTAGCAGGTAAACCTAAAGAAACTGACCTCGGATTTGCAGACGTGGTAGGCCAGATCAGCCTCCGCTCACTGGAAAAAACAGCCCAGAAACGCAAACACAAGGACAAGGAAAAACAAAAACACAAACAGCAGCAACAAGGTGGTAAACCTGCGGAACAACCTGCTCAACAGCAAAAGCCTAAACAACAGGCACAGCAACAGCAGCAGCAGCAACAGCAGCCAAAACCTAAACAGCCGCAACAACAAGGACCAGGTAAGCCGCAGGGGCCTAAACCTCAACAGCAGCAGCCGAAACAACAACAACAGCCGCAGCAGCAAGGTAAACCACAGGGACCTAAACCACAGCCAAAGCCTCAACAACAAGGCGGCGGAGGTGGCCAGCAGCAGCCTCAAAACAGGCCGCCGAAACCTAAGCAAAAACAACAGAAATAATAAAAAACGCTTCTGCCCAAAACAGAAGCGTTTTTTTATTTAAACAATATGCTGATTTACCCGTTAATAATAAAAGGCCGCCCAAAAGAGCAGCCTTTATTAATAATTGGTTTTTGCTTATGAAAAATTTATAACCGATCGGTGTAATGTTAGACGACTGATGCCGCTGTTTGTTACGGCATTTTAACTTTCATTTTCAAACGAAAGTTTATAGTAATACATATTCGTAGATTCATCAAAACCCCTTTCAATCAATTCCCTGTTCCCGTGTATGTATATATGAAAGTTTTTATCCAGTTTCAGAATACTCTTAAATACTTTTTGCTGCTTCTTAAATGCTGGTGCTGATATATCAAATTCATCAGGTATCTCCTGTTTGTAATCCTGCTGATATTGCTCTCTGTATTCTCTGAATGATTCGATGGCATCCTGATGTCCTAGTACTTCCTTCGCGAAATCGTCCATCTGGAACTGCTCTTTTTCCTTAAAATATGCTGCTGATTTGTTGAGCAGATCTACCTGATCTATCCTGCTCATTTCATACTCACTGGGTAGTTTTTCACTGATGAATTGCTTACACATATTCACTGCCAACTCTGTCTGATGATAATTGTCTTCCCTCCTTTGTACCTGCAGGAAAGAATCTTTCCAGTATACAGCCTCATTTTGCTTGCTGATACTATCTATTATACTGACTTTATATCCCTCTTCTTCTTCTGTATTGAATACAAGGCATCCTTTATCGAGCTTGTTGATATTAATACCGTCGTCGTAATTTACCTGGTAGCTTTCGTTGGACAAGTATACTTTCAAATAGGTATCTCTGGTCTCAGATTTAAAAATACCAATGGCTTCCACATCCTCTCCATCCACCTGACACTTGCTAAAATAAGCGATATACAACTCTCCCCCCTTGATTTTAGGATGCGTGGAATGCTTATATAGATGTTTGGCTATATTTACAGATTGCTCATGAAAATTGTCCCGATTCTCAAATATACGACGGCAATATTGAAAAATCTCATTTAATTGAAGGTCAGCCTCATGGTAAAAGCGGAAGTATTCTGCCGCATTTGTAAATGGCTGGATAAAGTAACTCAGCAATAGCTGACTGATGGTCTCATCCTGTAATTGCAAAGGCTCCTGGGAGCAGATCAGGGACTCTTCCTGAGAGGCGTTGCCCACCTTGTGGATCGATAGCAGCTCCAGGTCTTTAAATTCAGAAACATGTATCATGCCGGCGAAAATAGTGAAAATTAACCCATTGCCGGATGAGGGTCATCCCCTATTTCACAAACCTGCCATCCGCATCTATGTGCAGATCCTTTGCGCCCGTCCAGTTCTATCCCGGCTAGCAGCAGTGGATGAAGAAAAATGACAGGACGTCATTGTAAATGCAAGCCATAGGGCGCTTGCCATAAGCATAGGACGAAACATAAATAGGATTTATAACGTCACAAATGTGCATAATGTTTATAATGTTTTGATTCTTATATTTTTATATCAATCTTGCCCACCGGTACAAATTTTACTATCTTAATCTCTCAACGTCAATCTTTCTATCATGAAACAACTTATCTGTCTATTACTCGGTCTCTCCGCCACGGCACAGCTAAAAAGCCAGGATTTATACCAAACAAAAGATCTCACCAAAGAACAAATGTTCTCTGTAAACATCGAAGGCCCTCATTACGATAAGTCTGGCTATCTCTATGTAGTCAACTTTCAGAAAGATGGAACCATTGGTAGGATCAATACCAAAGATGGTAGCGGCGAAGTATTCGTCAACCTGCCTGATAGCAGTGTAGGCAATGGCATTCATTACAACAGCAAGGGACTGATGTTCCTGCCTGACTTCATCAATCACAACGTACTCCAGGTTGATCCCAAAACGGGGAAAGTGAGCGTATACGTGCACAATGACAAGTTCAATCAACCCAATGATCTCTGCATAAACAAGAAAGACCAGATCTACGCTTCAGACCCAAACTGGAAACAATCCACCGGTCAGATCTGGCGCATCGACAAAGGCGGTAAAGCTGTACTGCTGGATGCCAACATGGGCACTACCAATGGTATAGAACTCAGCCCCGATGAAAAGACTCTCTATGTCAACGAAAGCGTTCAACGCAAGATCTGGAAATTCGATGTAGACAAAGCCGGCAATATCAGCAACAAACAACTCTTTGCTGAAGTACCCGACTTTGGTTTCGACGGTATGAAGTGCGACAAAGCAGGTAACCTGTACGTAGCCCGCTGGGGTAAAGGAGTGATCTGGGTATTATCTCCTGCCGGCAAAACCATCAGGGAAATCCCCCTGAAAGGCAAGCAATGCAGCAACCTCACCTTCGGTGGTCCGGATGGCAAAACAGTCTTCGTAACCCTGCAGGATCGCAAGTGTGTAGAGACTTTTCGCGTAGCTACTCCCGGTAAAAAATACTAAAAACAAAAAGCGGTTGTGCCCAAAGACACAACCGCTTTTTAATTATATAGAACCGGATTAGATATTCAAACCACCGCAGGTGCTGATTGTCTGACCTGTTACATAAGCACTCAGGTTAGAAGCCAGGAACAGCGTCACATTTGCAATATCCTCAGGGCTACCAAAGCGACCTAAAGGAATTTTTTCAATATAAGCCTGCGCACCGGTACCTTCCTTCAGGTAGTGCGTCATATCAGTTTCCACGAAACCTGGCGCCACCGCATTCACACGAATGTTACGGCTACCCAGCTCCTGTGCTATAGACTTGGTAAAACCAATAATACCAGCCTTGGAAGCAGCATAGCTACTCTGACCAGCATTACCCTTGATACCGATAATAGAGCTCATGTTAATAATGGAACCAGACTTAGCCTTCATCATCGGGCGGATCACATGTTTAGTCATGTTATACACGCTCTTCAGGTTGATGTCCATTACATCATCCCACTGATCAGGACTCATGCGCAGCAGCAGATTATCTTTAGAAATACCTGCATTGTTCACACAAATATCGATAGCGCCGAACTCTTTCAGTACATCGGCAATTAACGTTTCGCATTCCTCGTAAACACCGGCATTGGATTTATAGGCTTTCGCCTTTACGCCCATACCTTGCAGCTTCTGTTCAAGCGCTTTGGCTTTTTCATCAGAGCTCAGGTAAGTGAAAGCTACATTTGCACCCTCTTCTGCAAATTTGATTGCGATAGCTTCTCCAATACCACGGCTGGCCCCGGTGACGATAGCTACTTTGTTTTCCAGTAATTTCATATATACGTATTAGTTAATGGTTACCCAATTATATCACACCAGTGATACCAGTGAATTTTAAAATTTCTTCGACATGCTGCCGGTCGTTATTCAACCGGGGCACTTTGTGCTGACCACCCAGTTTGCCTTTGCTCTTCAGCCATTCGGTGAAAGTTCCTTTTGGCAATACATGCAGCACTGGTCTGCGCAGCGCCATATCTTTGTGACGCTTGGCTTCGTAGTCAGAATTGATTGATTTCAGCGTCTGATCCAGTACATCAATAAAGTGATCTACACTATCTGGCATCAATTCAAAATCAAGTAACCATTCATGGGCCCCTGCTTCTCCTTCGCTAAAATAGATAGGTGCCGCTGTGTAATCATTTACAATGGCACCCGTTGCTTCACATGCTTTGGCTATCGCCTTATCTGAATTCTCGACAATCAATTCTTCACCAAATGCATTGATAAATGATTTGGTACGACCACTCACCTTCACACGGAATGGAGACAAAGAGGTAAACTGCACGGTATCGCCCACCATATAGCGCCATAAGCCACCATTGGTACTGATCACCAGTGCATAGTTTTTCCCCATTTCCACTTCATTCAGTTGCAGTGTCTGTGGTTGATCTTTCCCTACTTCTTCCATCGGCATGAACTCATAGAAGATACCATGGTTCAGGAATAACAGCAGTCCCTCCTGCCCAATCACATCCTGTGCGGCAAAGAAGCCTTCTGAGGCATTGTAGGTTTCCTGGTAGAACATATCCGGCTTGCGGATCAGTTTTTTGAACTGCTCACGGTACGGTGTGAAACTGACTCCACCGTGTACGTAAAGTTCCAGGTTAGGCCAAATGTCTGCCAGGTTATCCTTACCGGTGATTTCAAAGATCCTTTTGATCAATACCATGGTCCAGGTAGGTACCCCTGCTATAGAGGTGACGTTTTCATGGATCACGGCATTGGCCATTCGCTCTATCTTCTCTTCCCATTCATCCATCAGGGCAATAGACAGATCCGGTGTACGGATCATATTGCCATAGAAGGGCATGTTCTGGAGCATCACTGCGCTCAGGTCACCAAAGTAAGAATCGCTCTCCTGATCCAGTTTGTTCACCTGGTGACTACCACCGATTACCAGTGACTTGCCGGTGAGTAACCTGGACTCAGGATAATTATTATAATAAAGGGATAATACATCTCTCCCTGCACGATAGTGACATTCATCCAGGCTTTCTACAGAAATAGGAATGAACTTGCTCTTATCGGCAGTTGTACCGCTGGATTTGGCAAACCATTTTATGGGTGTATTCCACAAAATGTTTTGCTGACCTTCCATAGAACGCTGAATATATGGCTTCAGGGTATCGTAGTTATGGATAGGTACCCTTTGCTTGAACTCTTCAATCTTATAGATCTGCGAGAATCCATATTGCTTACCAAACTCAGTATACTGAGCGGCACTGAGTAGGTTTTGAAATACCTGCTGCTGCACCTGCAGGGGATACTGCATAAAATACTCTATGCGTCCCATGCGCAAACGCGCCAGTTGTGATATTGCAGGACTTAATATTCTCATAATAGGATGGTAGGAACGGAGTAGTTGTAGTTATTTTTGCTTAGCTGCTTCGTCCAGGTAATTTTTACGACGTAAAATAAAATTCTGTCCAAGATACACTTTCCTTACCTGTTCATCTGCAGCTAATTCTTCGGCCGATCCGGCTTTTAATATTTTACCCTCAAATAGCAGATAGGCACGGTCAGTGATGGACAGTGTCTCCTGTACATTGTGGTCGGTGATCAGAATACCGATATTTTTATATTTAAGGCGGGCTACGATAGATTGAATATCTTCTACTGCAATGGGGTCAATACCAGCAAAAGGCTCATCCAGCAGGATAAACTTAGGGTCCACCGCCAGTGCACGTGCAATTTCTGTACGTCTGCGCTCACCACCGCTCAATACGTCGCCGGGGCTTTTACGCACGTGTGTGAGACGAAATTCTTCCAGCAGACTTTCGAGTTTTTCCTTCTGTTCTGCCTTCTTGAGGGTAGTCATTTCCAATACCGCAGAGATATTGTCTTCCACACTCAATTTACGGAATACGGATGCTTCCTGGGGAAGATAACCTATCCCCATCTTGGCCCTTTTGTACATGGGCAGCTTGGTGATGTTGACTTCGTCCAGGAATACCTGGCCCTCGTCCGGCTTGATCAGGCCCACTACCATATAAAACGTGGTTGTCTTACCGGCACCATTCGGGCCCAGCAATCCAACGATCTCTCCCTGAGTTACCTCAACAGATACGTTGTTGACCACAGTTCTCTGACCGTAGCGCTTTACCAGCTGATCTGTATGTATTTTTAATGCCATATGTTGAAACTTAGCAAAAATAAGCATTTACTTCAGCTTTCAATGCCGGGCATTTCTTGCCTGTGCTTTTATCTACGAATCCAGCACAAAGGTTTATAAATATTCGGACTATTCGAGAATTATTAGATGATAATTCTAAGAGATGCATTATTTTTGTCCGGCTATATATTTTTAATAAGCCCACTTGCTATGAAAGTAACTGAACATATCGCACAGGCAAAGGATACATTGATCTCTTTCGAGATCCTTCCCCCACTCAAAGGGAAGAGCATAGAGTCTATCTACGATCATCTGGACCCCCTGATGGCATTCAAACCTGCATTTATCAATGTTACCTATCATAGAAGTGAACACATGTTCAAAAAGCGGTCGGATGGCTCCTTTGAAAAGGTAGAAATCCGCAAAAGACCCGGCACAGTAGCTATTTGTGCTGCCGTTATGAACCATTATAATGTAGATGCCGTTCCTCACCTGATTTGTGGTGGCTTTAGCCGTGAAGAAACGGAAAATGCCCTCATTGACCTGAATTTCCTCGGTGTAGACAATGTGCTGGTACTCCGTGGTGATGCCCCAAAAAACGAGCCGGCCTTCGAACCAGAACCACATGGACACCGCTATGCAGAGGAACTGCTGCACCAGGTTGTGAACATGAACAACGGTATGTATCTGGAAGAAGATCTGCAGGGAGGCGTGAAAACTAAATTCTGTATCGGCGTAGCCGGCTATCCGGAAAAACACTTCGAAGCACCCAACCTGGCTACTGATATGACCTACCTGAAGCGGAAAGTAGAAAATGGCGCCGATTATATCATTACCCAGATGTTTTTTGACAACCAGAAATACTTTGACTTTGTCAAAAAATGCAGAGAAATGGGCATCACTGTTCCCATCATTCCAGGATTGAAACCTATGACCACCCGCAAACAGTTAACAGTACTGCCAAGGGCGTTCCATGTAGATATTCCGAATGATCTGGCCAACGAAATCCTGAAATGTAAGACTGACAAGGATGTAGAACTGGTAGGTACAGAGTGGCTGATCCAGCAGTCTAAAGAACTGAAGGAATTTGGTGCACCAGTATTACACTATTACACCCTGGGTAAACCAGAAGTGATCAGAAAAGTAGTAGAAGCCGTAGTATAACCTGGCTTTCGCTTATATCATCAACCCGCTTTTGCCTGAGGTAAAAGCGGGTTTTTTATTTTAAAATAAAACATTCATGAAAGAGGGAATTCTCCAACGGGGAACGAAAACTATTTTCAGAAAAAAATGCCATTACGTGGAAACGTACTGGCATGTCCGAATAACTGTCACACTTTTTGTTTTATCCTATGTCAAAATAGTTTACAAGTAAGACGCGGGTCACTGGACATACCCCTACTTCCCATAAAAAAAAGGTGCACCCTATCCGGATACACCTTTTGTATTGATTCGCACGTATTATTATGGCCGTTAATAATCTTCCCTGCTCAGTAAAATTCCCAGGCTCACCCCTGCACTATTATTGCGGATCGTACTGTTGCCGGACAAGTCCAGGTTACGGATTCCCCTGCTATAGTGAACCCCGAATATCAGCAGGTTATTAAATTCAACACCTGCCGAGACCTGCGCCCCTACATCCCAACGATTCAGCCGCGTGCCGGGATAAATACCTTTGTTCTCCCTGCCGCTGAATGCAACACTATAATCGGTGGTGCTTACTACATTTCCTGCATTATATACCTGCATCCGGTTATTCCCATTCAGACCATAAGCAGTATATGGCCCCGCCCCTATCGTGAGCCGGCCAAATGATACAGGCACTTTATATGTAAAATTGACGGGTATTTCCAGGTAATGCACTTCCAGCCTGCGGGTGTATTCCCCATCTCCACCGGCGGTCAGGTTGGCACCTTTTGTAATATACCGGATAGCTGGCTCTACATACAACCCGTTTATCAGGGGTACAGTTACCAACAGATCAGCATTTAATCTTGTGAGCGGTTTATTTTCTTCCGCAGAATGACCGGCGGGATCCATGAACTGCATCCTGGATTGATTGACTCCCACATTCAGACCAAAACTAACCTGTGCCTTCAATTGGAAAGGTGATAAAAAAATGCTCAATAAAAAGAATATAAAAGTACGCGTAATGGATTGCTCAAACATATAGGGGTTTATGAAAACTAAGGTAGGAAATAAGTGGGAATTTGGGGTATTAATAGCTCGTTAACAAAGTAACAGGGCTGATCCCCTGAAAAGAAGATCAGCCCTGCATATAATATTGCTTGCCATTAAAATTTATACCCTACTGAAACACCGAAGGAGGTATTATGCCAGCTCCGGCCATTGTCTGTATTGTCATAAGCATTTATGAGACCTAAGTCTGCATTCAGACCCAGGTACAAGCCTACCGGCAGTTCATAACCAGCTACAATACCCATACCTGCGTCAAACCTTTTCAGCCTGGCTACTCCTGCTTCATCATCAAATGCTTTTACGGACACATCAGCATTACCTACTGTAGTTTTATGCTTGCCTGCTACACCGTATGCGAGGTAAGGGCCGACACCAAGGTTCAGCTTTCCTGTACCTACTTCAGGTTTAAAGAGGAAATTTACTGGCACTTGTAAATAAGATAAGTTGGTTTTAACACCGTCATCCTTACCACCCTTGCCAGAGTAAAGCAGACCGGTTCCGACATAAAATTCCTCTGCCAGTGGAATATCTACAGTGATACCAGCCCTGACATTCGTAAACAGGTCACTGGTTTTTTTGCTAACATTATCAGCCTTGGTCGTATAACTGGAGAACAGAGGCCCTGCAACGATCCCCCATTTTGTCTGCCCAAAAGATACACATGCAATCAGAAGCCCGGCGGCCGCTAAAAGGACTTTCTTCATATAGGTAAATTTATCGGTATAGCACCCTACAGGCGTTGTTGGATGCTATACATGTTCATAGCTGTTGTTTTAATTACAGACGTTGCCTGTTTACGCCCCGTTATTTAAGATTGTTGATTAGAACAGGTAACCCACACTAACACTAAACACACGGTTTTTGTTTTTGTCGTTGTTACTGTCATTTCCACCGGAATTGATCTTGGCGAAACCTACTCCGTACTGTGCTGAAATCAGGAAATTGCTGATCTCTGCACCTACCTGTACGTTACCACCCCAGTCAAAACGTTTCAACTTGTTATAACCCTGGTTTGGATCATCATTGTTAAATGGGGTATCATCATCCCACTTGATGTTTGATTCTGTAATCGTGGTAGTACTGCCCACAGTTGTGTAAGTTTTGTTCTTACCAGCTACGCCAAATGCAAAGTATGGACCTACACCCGCAAAGAGACTTGCGCCAGGACCTACAGGTAATTTACCAATGAAGTTCAGCGGAACTTCGATGTAGGATGGGTTGGTTGTAAACTTGTAATGCACGGCATCATTTTCATCTCCGGATTTCAGTTTGGAACCCTTGGTAGTGTAAAACACACCCGGCTGGAAGGATAAGATTCTTGGTACTAATGGCATATCTGCGATTACACCGATATTAAAACCAGACAGTGATTTGTCTTTGTCTACACTACCACTGTTATCAACTGTAATGGTTGAAAGGTTCCAGCCACCTTTTACACCCACACGTACCTGCGCCATCGCGCTCGTTGAAAAAATTGCAAGGGTTGCAAACGATAGGATCATCTTCTTTGTCATAACCTAGAAAGTTTTATTACGACTATCCATTGCCAAAGACTATGCCAAAGCAAAATACAGCAAACGGATGCATCTGATAATAAAGGGGTTACAACATTAAATATATAGTCATTTAATATTTACTTACATTTTTGTGTCCTCAAAAAAAATCCCGTGTATTTGTGATACACGGGATAAATTATCTATAATAACTTCTCATGTGGTTGATGTGTATACAACCTGTACGCTCCATTACACAGTCGTGGATTATTTCTTCGCTGTTTTGCCCTTATTATCTGATCGCTCGATAAATTCATTCAACTGCTCCACACCCAGTCTCTTTGCAACAATCTTCTTCTTCTCGTCCAGCAGGTACACTACCGGTGTACTATATACGTCGTATAGGCGTCTATAGTTAGACTGTGCATCAGGATCCCATGCATGGATCCATCCTTTCAGATGGTTGTCATGAATGAATTGTTCCCACTGCTCTTTGGTACCTTCTGTCTTGAAACCAATCATGGTTACACCTTTGTTTTTCCAGCTCGCATTATAGGCAGAATCCAGCCTGGGGACTTCTATCTTACAGTGTCCACAGGTAGGATCCCAGAATACAAGCACTGTAAATTTACCTTTGGTGGTATACAGCGAAAGAGGTTTCATAGCACTATCCTTTACTTCCAGTGGCGGCGCCTGTTGACCAATCAGATTAGGTGCTATGGAGTATGCACGGGAAATGATCTTATTCAGTTGTTCATCATTCAGCCAGTAAGCATCACCTGCTACATAATACTTTTCTACCAGGTGCACGAACACGGCATCCATTCCCATGTAAGGAGATGACTCATATGTAGAGGTCAGCCACCACACTACAAACTTGAAGTTCTCTTTATCCTTGCGTGTCTTTTCAATCAGTTCATCTGCCGCAACATTGATGGAATCAGGATCCATTGGTACCAATTGGGTAAAGTACCTGTTCATTTTATCTTCCAGTACAGGTGTGCGGGCCAGACGTCCGTCACTGAGGTTGGTATTGTCCCAGTAGTGGCTTCTATAGTAGCGGTAGCCAAAGGTAGAATCGGCATCCGCTGGCTTAGGTGGCACTTCCGGATCTTTCATCATTTTGAAAATGCTGGTCAACAGGCTTTGGGGATGATTGGTCATCACATTGTTCCTGTAGGCCTGCAGCTTTTTGCCCAATTCTGTCTGTACCTGTCTGGCACTGGCAGTGTCTGCTGCCGTATGTTTTGCCAGCAGGGCCTGTGCTTCCTTGTTCAGGGAGGCCACATCTTTGGACAGGAATTTATTGTAATCCACGAAGAGTTCATTCTCCGGAGAGTTCTTATAAATTGTTTTATTGATCAGGTCTGAAGTATCTGCTGAAACGGAGAAGTTTTCCTGTTTGCTGTCCAGCAACATTTCAAAATACCGTGTTTTACCGGGGAACACTACAAGATAAATACCGCCGGGTAAGGCCTCTTTTCCCTGTAGCACTGCTACACCCTGGTCATTCAGCATGGCGGAATCTGCCATATATGTCTTTTTACCCATATACTGGGCCAGGTACATCATACCACCTTTGTACTGTTTTAGCTGTACTGTGATCTTGTAGCCATTCTGGGCCTGTAGCTGCATTGCAGAGCATACAAACGCCAGTATTATCATAAGTTTATGCATAGGACATCGGTTGATGTAAATGTAACCAAGAATTAGGAATTTGAAAAATACGACTCCCTTGCACGCCCACATTACTCTTTGAAAATCCTACCTTTGCACCCGTGAGGAAAAAAAACGTAATTCTGGAAAAAGTTCCCGTGACCGCATATGCAGCAGAAGGGAAAGCACTGGCCCGCATTGACGGCAAAGTGATCTTCATTGAAGGTGGCGTAGTCCCTGGTGACGTTGTAGATGTTCGCCTGGGCAAAAGCAAGAAAGACTGGGCCGAAGGCCGCGCCATCCGCTTTCATAGCTACGCAGCTGACCGCGTGACTCCTTTTTGTGAGCACTTCGGCACCTGTGGCGGCTGTAAGTGGCAAATGCTCCCGTATGACAAGCAGCTCTCCTACAAGCAGCAGCAGGTAACCGACAACCTGACCCGCATCGGAAAACTGGAACTTCCTGAAATGCAGCCCATCCTTGGCTCCAAACACGTTACACATTACCGCAACAAACTGGAATTCACATTCAGCAACAAAGCCTGGATGCCATCTGAAGCGATTGCCGAAGACGGTACCATTCCCAGGATGAATGCCCTCGGATTCCACGTACCCAAGCTCTTCGACAAGGTGCTTGACATCAATACCTGCTACCTCGAAGCAGAACCTGTCAACGCGATCCGCAATACCATCAGGGCTTATGCACTCGAACACGATCTCTCTTTCTACGATATCCGCGCCCAGGTAGGCTGGCTGCGCAACCTGGTGGTGCGCATCTTAACCACAGGCGAAGTCATGGTCAACCTTGTTATCCAACACGAAAACAAGAAAGACCGCGAAGCCCTGCTGGACCACCTGCTGGCGACCGTACCCGGTATTACCACACTGCTGTATACGATCAACCCCAAGTTGAACGACAGCATCTTTGACCTGGAGCCTAAAGTGTACTTCGGAAAAGGATATGCAGAAGAAAAACTGGAAGACTTTACGTTCAAAATTGGCCCTAAGTCCTTTTTCCAGACGAATACTTACCAGGGAGAAGCCCTTTACCGGGTAACAAGAGAATTTGCCGGATTAACAGGAACAGAAATTGTTTATGATTTATATTGTGGAACAGGCAGTATTGGTATTTTTGTATCCAGACAGGCTGGAAAAGTAGTGGGAATTGAACTGATTAAAGAAGCGATAGACGATGCAAAAGAAAATGCAGCCCGCAATGGCGTAAACAATGCAACATTCTTCGCTGGCGACGTAGTAGACATTTGTAACGATGCATTCTTTGCCCAACATGGGCAACCAGATGTGATCATCACTGACCCTCCTCGGGCTGGTATGCACGAAAAACTAGTGAACAAACTACTTGAAATTGCAGCACCCCGTATCGTGTATGTAAGCTGTAACCCGGCTACCCAGGCCAGAGACCTGGCGCTGCTGGATCAGTTGTATGCTGTGAAGAAAATCCAGCCTGTAGACATGTTCCCGCATACACATCATATTGAGAACGTGGTATTGTTAGAAAAAAGGTATTAGTAATAATCAGAATCGGAAATCATAATGAGTGAGTTCAGGCCCCGCAGTTTCGACATATTACCGCTGGTGATTAAAAACCTATTGATCATCAATGGCTTGGTATTTCTTGGACAATATACAATGGGAGAGATTCAGAATCCATCATCGAATCATTTCCTGACGGACCTCTTTGCCCTCCACTATTGGGGCTCGCCCCTGTTCAAGCCTCACCAGGTGCTGACTCACCTTTTTATGCATGGTTCTATCGAGCACCTGTTCTCCAATATGTTCACCCTGTGGATGTTTGGCGCTACACTCGAAAACCTCTGGGGGCCTAAGCGCTTCCTGATGTTCTATCTCATCTGTGGATTGGGTGCAGCCCTCTGCCACATGGGCGTGATCACTTACGAAAATATGCGGCTCACTCATGAGATCAATACTTACCTTGCTGATCCGAATTTTACGAACTTCCATAACCTTACCACACATTACGACCTGGTCAATTCCATTAATCAGGAATTAAGCTTCCCGGATACACCTGCCAAGGTAGAAATGTCTAAATTATTCCTGCGTGAATTCCAGATCGGCTACCGCGATGCAGCTACCCTGGGCGCTTCCGGCGCAGTTTTCGGATTGCTCTTCGCCTTCGGATACCTGTTTCCCAACAGCCTGGTGTACCTCTACTTCCTCTTCCCGATCAAGGCCAAGTACATCGTTACCTTCATGATCCTGCTGGAACTCGTATCCGGTGTCCGGAATACCGCCGGTGATAATGTGGCGCATTTTGCCCACCTGGGGGGTGTACTGTTCAGCTACCTGCTGCTCCGAAACTGGAACAGGAAGAACCGGCGCCATTTTTACTAAATGGAATCGTACCTTTGGCCCCTAAAGTTTTAGGTCAATGGACGTAGCCGAAAAAGGAGAACCAATGCCAATCCTCTCACTGGGAGAAGGAAAGAATATGGTCACCCAGTTATTACTGGTGAACCTGACAGTATTTATCCTGCTATTTTTTACACAAATAGTTTATAATATCGAAGGTAATTCAACCATCCGGTTCAACCTGGATGTAATGAATAATGTGATATTACCTGCCAGCTTCAGCAGACTGGCTCGTTTACCATGGACATTTATCACCTCCCTCTTTGTAAATGAGAGCGTTTGGCTGATATTTGGAAATATGGTATGGCTCTGGGCTTTTGGTTCTGTGCTACAGCGCAAAGCAGGGCCTGGTATTATCCTTCCGTTATATCTTTTTGGCGGCATGGCAGGCAATCTCCTCTATATGCTGGGCATGCAGTTCATACCTGCCTGGCATCCTACTCAATTCTTTGCCTCTTATTTTGGCTCTTCTGCCTCCGTGATGTCACTGGCCGTAGCAACACTTTTACTGGCGCCTGATGTTCGTTTCTTTCAAAAGCTGAACGGCGGCGGCGGTATCCCAATGTGGGTAGTAACTGTATTGTACATCCTCATGGCAGTATCAGAACACCTGTTTTCACATCATGACCTTACTACCCTGCCCGCACTCATCGGCGGAGCAATCACGGGCTTCTTATTTATGAGTGCGTGGAAAAAAGGCAATGACTGGGGAGCCGGCTTCAATAAGCTGGTGTACAAAGCCACACACCTCTTCCATCCGAAAGAAAATTAATAAAGAAACAAATAAAGTGAAAACGCTTCTGTCAATGACAGAAGCGTTTTCACTTTATTGAGTATTTTGTTATTTTTATAGAAACCCCTGTACATTGTCAAAAGCTTTCATCGCCACGGGTATCGTCGCATTATCCCTGATCCTTTCCAGCTGGCTCCCTTACCTTAACCCAGGTAAATGGTGGCTGAGCGGCTTCGCCGGACTA
Source organism: Chitinophaga sp. LS1 (assembly GCF_034274695.1). Lineage (NCBI taxonomy): Bacteria > Pseudomonadati > Bacteroidota > Chitinophagia > Chitinophagales > Chitinophagaceae > Chitinophaga > Chitinophaga sp. LS1. Next base: position 2,081,209 of record NZ_CP128362.1, on the reverse strand, counting down.
TTCTTTCCCATCGTATTCCTCATTAACGTGGTCTACCTGGTCTATTGGATGATACGAAAGAAACCCTATTGGGGACTTTCGCTGGCCGGCATCCTCCTCTCCTGCAGAGCACTGCTGGTTACCTTTGGTCATCATCCCGCAGGCCATGCAGCAACTCCACAAGGTGGCAGCTTCACCCTCATGACTTTCAACAGCAGCAGCATGGGATTGAAAAAATATGCTGAAGACTCCGCTATCAAACAATCTATTTATAGCACCCTTGCATCAGCAACACCAGACATTCTCTGCATGCAGGAATTTTATACCAACAATGGCCCTGATCATACAGATCACCTGAGTGCCATCAAAGAAAAACTACACTACCCTTATCACTACTTCACCTGCGATAAAACACGCTGGAATACCTGGCAATACGGTATCGTATTATTTTCTAAATACCCTATTGTATCAGCCTGTCACATTCCCTGCGGCCACAGCGATGTAGGCAGCGGTAGCAGTATTCTGCAGGCTGATATAAAGATAAATGAACATACTATCCGCATCCTTACTGCACAACTGCAATCCTATATGTTCCGGCATAAAGATTACGCTGCATTACAAGGTGAAACATCACAAGCCAAAGGCCTCGCAGCCAGGATGAAAAATACCTTTGGTAAGCGTTCCACACAGGCAGAACAACTGGCAGCACTAATTAAAGAAAGCCCTTATCCAGCCATCGTTTGCGGCGATTTCAACGATGTACCCGTCTCTTATACTTACAACACGATTTCACCAAACCTGCAGGACGCATTTCTGGAACAGGGCTGGGGCATTGGCAGAACGCTCTCTTTTCTCGCACCTACCCTGCGCATTGACTATATACTTACACAATCACCTTTTCATGTGAATGGCTTTAGCTCCTTTCCCCACAAGGGTTTTGAACATTTTCCAATAATGGCAAGCTTATCACTATAACAAAGTTAGATCGTTTCAATTATCTTTATTCGCAAAAGCGATAGGAGTTGAGATTTCTTCGGTTATTTACGAAAGGTTTTTTTCTAACGGTCAATATCATTGTCATGCTATTCTTTCTGGTAGCATGCCTGGCTCCTTTTGTATCTCCCGTTCAGTGGTGGCCCATCAGCTTTTTTACTCTGCTGTTTCCAATACTGTTACTGATTTTAATCCTCTTCTTCATCTGCTGGTTAATCTTCGATTATAAATACTGCCTGCTTTCTCTGCTGGCCATTGTAATCGGCTGGAAGTCCATCTCTGCTTTCATTGCCTTCAACTTTCCTTCTGCAGAAAAACAATTGTCTGCCCCACCAGACGGTCTCAGTGTGATGAGCTACAACGTAGCCCAGTTTGGATTATACAGGGAAAAAGATAGTAAGTATACCAGACAGGCCATGTTTGCCCTGATCAAAAAGCAGCAGCTGGATGTGGTATGCTTCCAGGACTTCTATACATCAGAAAAGAAAAATGACTTCAATAACCGGGAAGATATCTCTCACGAAATGCACCTGCCCTACCGCTATTTTTCCAGCGACTTTAATCGTGCCGGCATGCAGCACTGGGGCTCCATTATCTACTCCCGGTACCCGATCATCAAGTCGGACAAGATCAAGATGTCCACAGGGCCACGCAGCGAGAGCCTGATCTATGCAGATATTGTGAGAGATGGCGATACCATCCGCATTATCAATATGCACCTGGCCTCCTATCGTTTCGATCAGCGGGATTACCACAATATCCAGAAGATCAAAAACCAACAGGACAGCGGGCTGGTAGCCACCCGCAACATCGTTGAAAAAATGAAGGACGCCTATGTAGGACGTGCCCGCCAGACCCGGGTCGTTGCAGATTTTATCAAAACCAGTCCCTACCGCACTATTGTATGCGGGGACTTCAACGATACCCCTGCCTCTTATACCTATTTTACCATCCGTGGCTCCTTACAGGACGCCTTCCTCCAAAAAGGCAGTGGCATAGGCCGCACCTTTGCCGGGCTGGCCCCTACCTTGCGGATTGACTATATTTTCTGCGATAAATCATTCACAATCAACTCTTATCGTAAAATAAATTCTGACCTCTCCGATCATTATCCCGTTATTGCCAACTTTTCCCTGACCCATGCAAAATAATTTGGATGACTGGTGCCCGGGACTGTCATTTCCCTGACGAAACAATAACTATCTTTGCAATCCGAATTAAACGATATGTCTGAGCTTAAAGTTTACAACTCGCTGAAGCGACAAAAGGAAGTATTTACCCCATTGTATCCTGGTCATGTTGGTATGTATGTGTGTGGTCCGACCGTATCAGGGGAGTCCCACCTGGGACACGCCCGCCCTTACATCACCTTCGACGTGGTATACAGGTACCTGCAACATCTCGGCTACAAAGTCCGTTATGTGAGGAATATTACCGATGCCGGTCACTTTGAGGAAGAAGGCCGTGAAGCCGAAGATAAGATCAGCAAAAAAGCGCAGCTGGAAAAGCTGGAGCCAATGGAGCTGGTCCAGAAATATACAAACCTGTTCCACTGGGCATTCCGTGAGTTCAACACGCTGGAGCCAAGTATCGAACCTACGGCTACCGGTCATATCATCGAACAGATTGAAATGATCAAAACCATCATCGAAAAAGGCTATGCCTACGAGGTGAATGGCTCCGTATATTTTGATGTAAAAAAATATGCTGCTTCCCACGACTACGGTATCCTCAGTGGCCGTGTGCTGGAAGACATGCTGGAAACCACCCGCGAGCTGGAAAACCAGGATGAAAAGCGTAACAAAGTAGACTTTGCCCTATGGAAGAATGCACCTCCCGAGCACCTGATGCGCTGGCCTAGCCCATGGGGAGAAGGTTTCCCAGGCTGGCATATTGAGTGTTCTGCCATGAGCAGCAAGTACCTGGGCACGCAGTTCGACATCCACGGTGGTGGTATGGACCTGCAGTTCCCACACCACGAGTGTGAAATCGCACAAAGCGAAATTGCACACGGTGAGATGATGGCCCGCTACTGGATGCACAACAACATGATCACCATAGATGGTCGTAAAATGGGTAAGGCGTATAATAATACTATCCGCCTCACTGAACTGTTTACCGGCGATAACTATCAGCTGGAAAAACCGTACAGCCCAATGACCGTTCGCTTCTTCATATTGCAAACACACTACCGTAGCACGCTCGACTTTTCCAACGAAGCACTGCAGGCTGCCGAAAAAGGCTTACAACGCCTGTGGAGTGCCTATGAAGTACTGCAGAAACTCGAGTATGCCAACACCGGTGGTGAACTGAACGAAGAGCTGGATAAGCAGGTACGTACCTGGTGCGAAGAATGCCAGGACTTCATGAATGATGATATCAACACCGCCAAAGTACTGGCCAACCTGTTCGAGATAACACCTGTGATCAACTCCCTGAAGGGAGGACAGATCAAAATGCATGAAATCAGTGAAGATACTTTCCAGCTAATCAAAAAGACCTGGAAAACCTGGCTGATAGACATTCTCGCACTTGAGCCGGAAAACCTGGCTTCTGACAATAATACACTGGATGGCGTGATGCAACTGATTATTGAGATGCGTAAAGAAGCAAAGACCCGTAAAGACTATGCTACTTCAGACAGGATCCGTAACCAGCTGCTGGCAGCCGGTATTCAGTTAAAAGATGAAAAGGATGGTAGCGTTAGCTATACTATCCAGTAAGACGATCATAAAATGTTCTTGTTTCATATGCGTAAATTGATTGGCATTTTAACAGGAGTAGCTATTTGTGCTGCTGCCTGTCATTCGGGTACTAAACCAGCCGATACTACTGAGACGACCACTACAAAACAGTCCAATGTGAATGTTCCTGTTTTCAATGCAGATAGTGCATACGCCTATACTGCCAAACAGGTCACCTTTGGTCCGCGCATTCCCGCCACACCTGCACAGACAGCCTGTGCGGACTGGATCATCTCTCAGTTCAAACCACTGGCCGATACGCTGTACATTCAGCGGACCAACGTGACTATCCCCGGTGGTAAATCTGTTCCCTGTATCAATGTGATTGCGACCTTCAATCCCGATGCTGCACAGCGTATCCTGTTGCTCACACACTGGGATACCAGACCTCATGCTGACCAGGATGCGTTTGATAAAACCAAACAGTTTGATGGTGCAGACGATGGTGCAAGTGGTGTAGGTGTGCTACTGGAAGTAGCGCGTCAATTGCATGCACAACATCCAGCTGCGGGTATCGATATTCTGCTGGAAGATGTGGAAGACAGTGGTGTAAGTGAAGATGAAAACAGCTATTGCCTGGGTACACAGTATTGGGCCAGAAACCCACATGTAAAAGGTTATAAAGCAAACTACGGTATCCTGCTGGATATGGTGGGTGGCCGAGGTTCTCAGTTCTATATGGAAGGTGGGTCACAGCAATACGCTTATGGCCCGATGAAGGCATTCTGGGATGTGGCGAACGGACTTGGATATTCTGATTACTTCCGCTATGAGAACACTGGCGCTACTATCACAGATGACCATGTGTACATCAATACCATCGCCATGATCCCTACATTTGATGTCATTGCTATGCAGGCAAGCGGTAACTTCGCTCCACACTGGCATACGACCAATGATAACATGCAGGTGATTGACAAGAGAACCTTGCAGGTAGTAGGACAAACACTCCTGGAAGTGATCTACAAACGACCATTTGAATTCTAATCTGATTCAGCTCTTTTATAAAAACGCTTCTACCTCACGGTGGAAGCGTTTTTTATTTACGCTATGACACAAATATTTAAGCTATGACACAAAAAAATCCCCGCCTTGAAAAAGGCAGGGACATTACGTTAATACTAACTAACCCAATGCCTATTTCTAAGCTTTAATATATCTAAAACTAAAACAACTCTTAATTAAGCCTGTGCGGCCTGCTCAGCTAACTTCGCCTTGATCTTTCCCTCAATTTCAACAGCTACTTCAGGATTATCTGCCAGCAATTGCTTCACGGCATCGCGGCCCTGGCCCAGCTTGTTGGATTCATAACTGAACCAGCTGCCGCTTTTCTGGATAATGCCATATTCAACACCCATATCGATAAGCTCTCCTACTTTGGAAATACCCATTCCGAAGATAATATCGAACTCAGCCTGGCGGAAGGGAGGTGCAACTTTGTTTTTAACCACTTTTACTTTCACGCGGTTACCTACAGCCTCATCTCCATCTTTAATCTGGGTCATACGGCGAATATCCAGACGTACGGAGGCATAGAACTTGAGCGCATTACCACCCGTTGTGGTTTCCGGGTTTCCAAACATCACCCCGATCTTTTCACGCAGCTGGTTAATAAATATGCAGCAGCAATTAGTTTTTGAAATGGTAGCAGTCAGTTTACGCAGCGCCTGAGACATCAAACGTGCCTGTAAACCCATCTTGCTTTCACCCATCTCACCTTCCAGTTCACCCTTTGGTACCAGGGCTGCTACGGAGTCAATCACCACCACATCTACCGCTCCGGAGAGGATCAGACGGTCAGCAATTTCCAATGCCTGCTCACCATGGTCTGGCTGAGAGATCAGCAGTGAATCGACATCCACACCCAGACGCTGGGCATAAGAACTGTCAAATGCGTGTTCCGCATCGATAATTGCACAGATACCTCCCTTTTTCTGGGCTTCTGCAATCGTATGTATAGCTACTGTCGTTTTACCAGATGATTCAGGACCGTAAATTTCTATGATCCTTCCTTTGGGGAGACCACCAATACCTAACGCAATGTCAAGTCCCAGCGAACCAGTAGAGATAACCTCCATAGGAACAACTCCCTTCTCTCCCATCATCATCACGGATCCCTTTCCAAAATCCTTCTCGATCTTGTCCATCGTAAGGCGCAGGGCCTTCAGTTTATCTGTATTTGCTGTAGACATATTAGTAAGATTTTTTACAAATTAATGGTGTGCTAAATTATTATATAATTTTCTATTTTCCTAAAATTTTTAGCATTTTACGAGCTTTGCTAAATTAGCTAGCAAAATAAAATGAGGGGGTTAACTCACAACAGACGCAGATGTCAATTATCAAATAACACTACAAAGATGAGATGCCCTCGCGCACTGAATTTGCGCAGCCAGAAAATAACTGAAAAAAAAGGGTAAAATTTCTCTTATCCGACTATGACATATGCGATCAGTTGTGCCAGTATACCCACCAGGAAACCAGCGTAAATCTCCACTGGTTCATGGGCATTCAATATAAGGCGTGCAGTTGCAACAATAGCTGAAAGGAACAAGGCTAGTATCAATACGCCGCTTACATTCAACTGCAGACTGAACATCACGATCAGGATAAACCCGATCACGCCGCCCCAGCCTACCGTATGCATGCTCACTTTCATTCTCGTATTGAGCACCATGGCCAGGCTAACCGCAAGAAACACCCCTAAAAAGAAGACATTGAAGAAAGGTGGTGCTACACCCTGCTTTTTAAAGGCATAAAATGCCCAGAAGTAGTAAATCGTGCAGGCAATATATGGTATGATACGATCCTTTTGGGTACGCAGGTGCAAACTATCTATAAAGTTCAGCGCCCTGGAAAGCCCTACCGTCAGTGCAGGAAAAAAGATACTGATCGCGATGACCCTGAAGTACAGGGTATCGTAAGCAAACCGGAAACTGATCTGTTTGAAGGTCACAAAGTACTCAGGCAGTGCATGCACCACCAGCCAGGTCACCAGCAGCGGTATAAAAAGAGGATGCAGCAGATAAGAAATGAACATTGAGATCCCGCGAAGCACGGGACTAAAATCCGACGCTTGTTCAGGCCGGTTATCTGTTGCGTGTATAGTTGCTTGTTCCATTTAAATCATGTGTACATTTCGGGCTGTACAGCGGCCCTATTATAATTCCTTCCTTAGCCTTGCTACCGGAATATTCAGCTGCTCACGGTACTTTGCTACTGTACGGCGGGCAATATTATATCCCTTGTCCTGCAACATCTTCGTCAGGTTTTCGTCGCTCAGTGGTTTCCGCTTGTTCTCTCCTTCTATCAGGTCAGACAGTATCTTCTTTACCTCACGGGTAGATACCTCTTCCCCACTATCTGTCGATAATGATTCGCTAAAGAAAAATTTCAGTTTGAAGGTACCAAACTCCGTCTGCACATACTTACTGTTGGCCACACGGCTCACTGTAGAAATATCCAGCTGGGTGATGTCCGCAATATCTTTCAGGATCATTGGGCGCATGGTAGTTTCATCCCCTGTCAGGAAAAACTCTCTCTGGTATCCCATGATAGATTCCATGGTAGACAACAGCGTATGTTGCCTTTGCTTGATAGCGTCTATGAACCACTTGGCGGCATCAATCTTCTGCTTGATAAAAAGTACAGCCTCTTTCTGACGCTTGTCCTTTTTATCACCACGATCATACTCTTTCAGCATGTCACGGTAGCCTTCTGAAATACGCAGATCAGGCGCATTCTTTGAATTCAGCGTCAGCTCCAGTTTACCATTGTTGTTCAGGATAAAGAAGTCTGGCACCACATAGCTTTCTGCCTTGTTCAGCGTAGCATAGTTACCACCCGGCTTTGGTGTAAGACGGATGATCTGGCCAATGGCTTCTTTCAGACCTTCGTCACTCATATTAAGACCCTTCTGGATCTTCTCGTAGTGTTTCTTGGTAAACTCGTCAAAGTAGTTTTCCAGGATCATGTAGGCGCCTGCTACTCCATCATCGTCCTGTGGCTTGCGTTTCAACTGCAGCAACAGGCACTCTTTCAGATCGGTGGCACAGATACCGGGCGGATCGAAATCCTGTATCTTTTTGATCAGATCCCTGATCTCTTCCTCATCTGTACTTACGTTCTGTGAAAAGGAAAGGTCGTCCACAATGGCACTCACTTCCCTGCGCAGGTATCCATCGTCGTCAATACTTCCAATGATCTGCTCAGCAATGGCGTTTTTTCTTTCATCCAGCTCCAGCATGCCCAATTGTTCAAGCAGGTGCTCGTGGAAAGACGTCTCTACCCGCACCGGAATGGTTTTGTTCTCATCCTGATCGGGGTAGTTATCATCGCGCAGTTTATAGTCTGCTATATCATCATCGCCTTCGCTTACATACTCGGAGATGTCAATATTATCATACTCATTCTCACTTCCATCTGGTTCAAACTCGTCGTCACCCTCTCCTTCTTCATTACCTGAAAACTCATCCTGCGGATCTTTAAATTCCTCCTCATGTGCCTCTTCCCCATATTCAAGGGCAGGGTTCTCCTCCAGCTCCTCCTTGATCCTTTCTTCAAGTACGGCAGTAGGGACCTGCAACAGTTTCATGAGCTGAATCTGCTGAGGCGACAATTTCTGTAATAGCTTCTGCTGTTGTGTCTGCTTTAACATAGTCTGATCCTATCCAAGGGCAAAAATAATAACAATAGTGTTTACTAATCTGGTCTATAGTCACTCACCCTCCAAAGTCCAGCGAAAGCTGTTCATCCGGCAGTAACCGGAAAGACTTTCTGTGAAAGGGAGTATCTCCATGTACTCTGATGGCATTCCGGTGCTGAATTGTAGGATAACCTTTGTTTTCAAGCCAGCCGAAATGTGGAAACTGTTCGTGCAGCTTCATCATATATTCATCCCTGTAAGTCTTGGCCAATATAGATGCTGCGGCTATTGAAGCATAAATACCATCTCCTTTGATAATGCAGGCATGGGGGACATTTCCATAGGGTTTGAAACGGTTGCCATCTACCAGGATGTACCCGGGTTGTTGCTGCAACTTTTCCAGTGCTAAGTGCATGGCCCTGAATGAAGCCTGTAATATGTTGATTTTGTCAATCTCCTCATTATCTACACTTGCTACCGCATAGAAGAGTGCCTTTTCCTCTATTACCCCGCGCAGATATTCCCTGTCGGCAACTTTCAGCTGTTTGGAATCGTTGAGCAGTTTGTGGCGGAATTTCACTGGCAGTATGACTGCCGCCGCAAAAACCGGCCCTGCCAGACACCCTCTGCCAGCTTCGTCACAGCCGGCTTCAAATGCTATTTCTTTCTGATGGTATGAACGTAACAAGGCGTTTCTTTTGATTGTTGCCCGGTAAAGTTAGGGATTTTAGCCATGTTCCGGTACCCGGCAAACATCTAAATTCTTACTGGAATAATTCTTTGAAATCCTGTTTGAAGTTCGTCCATTCCCTGTCGGAACGCTTTAAGGCAGTATCGATATCGGTACGGGTACTGTCCCAACCGGCAGCAGTGCCATTTTTCAGTTCATCCAGTTTCCCATTGATCTGGTCTCTCAGCACACCCAGTTTACGGCGGGCCTCCTTACTTCTGGCGGATCCGTCACTCTTTAGCTGGTCCATTTTTTTATCAATATCATTCTTTCGCTCTTCCAGGTCTCCTCTCAGCTTCTGCCGCTCTTCATCCAGGTAATCCCCAGCAGCGCCGGCAGCGGACTTAACATCTTGTCCAATTTTTTCCACACCTGCTTTCAGCGTGTCCTTCTTTTCCTCCTGCTTTGGCGTCTCGTTACAGGCGAAGAATGCAACAGCAGCCAATAGATACAATAGCTTCTTCATAAGTAGGCTTTTAATATAGTTTGTGTGCATGATTGCTATAATCATCTCCCCTTTAACAAATGCCATTCCATAATTATGCCTGGCCGACAATCAGCCCCCTCCCATCATAATATCAGCGGCCAATACCTAAAAATTAGCTAGGTTTGGCCCTGTTTTCAAAAAAATACGATATCAATGAAGAAAAAAGTTCTGCTGCTTTTGCTGTTATTGGCAGTTAAATTCGCCAAAGCAGACGAAGGTATGTGGCTTCCTTACTTATTAGGGCAGCAAGTGTACAATGATATGGTCCAGAAAGGACTGAAACTTACCAAAGAACAGTTATACAGCATCAATAAGGCATCGGTAAAAGATGCAATTATCATCTTCGGCGGCGGCTGTACCGGCGAAATCGTGAGCAATCAGGGACTCATTTTCACCAACCACCACTGCGGATACGATGCAATTGCTACAGCCAGCACTGTGGAACATAACTACCTGAAAAATGGATTCTACGCCCAGACCAAAACACAGGAAATCCCTGCTAACGGCCTGACCGTACAATTCCTGGTACGTGTTGATGATGTGACTAAGAAAATGGAAGACGCCCTCCAGGGACTCACTGGCCAGGACAGAATGAAGAAACAGCAGACCGCCATCGGCGAAATCGTGACCGAAGCTACCAACGGTACCGGCTACGAAGCTAAAGTACTCCCCCTCTTCAAAGGCAATCAATTCCTCCTCTTCGTATACGAACGCTATAAAGATATCCGCCTCGTAGGCGCCCCTCCTGAAAGCATCGGGAAATTTGGTGGCGACACTGACAACTGGGAATGGCCACGCCATACAGGCGACTTCTCCGTATTCCGTGTATATGCAAACAAAGATGGTAAACCAGCCGATTACGCTGCTGACAACGTACCATTGAAACCAAAACACTTCCTGCCTGTATCCATTAAGGGTATCAAGGAGAACGATTATGCCATGATCTTTGGTTACCCTGGTGGTACCAACAGGTATGAAAGCTCCGAAGGCGTGAAACTGAAAATCGACGTAGAAAATCCTTCCATCGTAAACCTTCGCGCAGTACGCCTGAAATACATGTTTGACCAGATGAAAAAAGATCCGGCTATCAAACTGAAACTGGCATCTTATTATGCCGGCGTGGCCAACTACTGGAAGTTTTACGACGGTGAAACCAAACAACTACTCAAATATAAAGTAGAGGAACAAAAACAAACACAGGAAAGCGCTTTTGTAAAATGGGCACAGGGCAAACCTGAGTTTGAGCAAATCTTTGCCGATTATGCACAGACTTACAAGGAATGGACTCCATATGCAAAACACCGCATCTACATCAATGAAGGTATTATGGGTTCTCCTTTGGCCGGTTTTGCCGCCAGCCTGCAGGCCCTGGAAAAAGCAATGGTACAATCAGGCACCAGCGCCGATGTACTTAACAAAAGTATTCAGGCGGCTGACAAAGCACGCACTGCTTTCCTGGAAGATGAAGATAAAACCAGCGATCAGAAAATACTGGCAGCCACCTGCCGCATGTTCTATACCGACGTTCCTGCGGCGCAACATCCTATCGGGTTCTTCGATGCTATAAAAGCGAAATTCGGTAGCCTGGACGAAGACAATACCTACCGTCTCTGGGCGGCAGCATTGATGTCCAGCAGCATGATCATGAACGACACCCGCTGGAAAGCTTTCATAGAGCACCCGGATGCAGTGACCCTTCAACAGGACCCGGCATTTGCATATTCCAGTGCGTTCATCAAGAATTGGAGCAGCAAGTACCTGCCATTGTACAACCAGTTTGTTACCAAAATTAATGACCTCGGCAGGGCTTACCTGAAAGGCCTGATGCAGATGGAACCAAACAAGAAATGGTATCCTGATGCAAACTTCTCAATGCGTCTTACTTACGGACAGGTAAAACCATATACACCACGCGATGCAGTATCTTACGATTATGTTTGTACCATGAAGGGGGTGCTGGAAAAATACAAACCAGGAGATTATGAGTTTGACCTGCCGGCTAATTACGTAGACCTGTACAACAAGAAAGATTTCGGTCAATATAAAGATGCACGCAAGAATGATATCGTGACCTGTTTCATTACTACCAATGACATCACCGGCGGTAACTCCGGTTCTCCTGTGCTGAATGGCAATGGTGAACTGATCGGGTTAGCATTTGATGGTAACTATGAAGCACTGAGCCACAAGATTCAGTTTGATCCTGTTTACAACCGTACGATCTGTGTTGATATCCGCTATGTACTCTGGTGTATAGACAAACTGGGCGGCGCACCGAATATAGTAAGTGAGCTGAAGCTCGTAAAGCAATAAAATATCTTACGATATAAAAAAGCATCTGTCAGACCAGGCAGATGCTTTTTTTGTAGGTTCAATTGCCTTCGGCAGACCTGAATTCAATAAATTTGCGCTGTGTATGCACAATATTCTCCCCCCGCCCTTTTAGCGCCTTATGTAGACGCATACTGGATCGTCACTACTTACGGTCCGGCCGTATCCCGCATACTTCCCGATCTCTGTGCTGATTTCATTTTTAACCTGGATGATGGTAGTGTCAAGGCTGTCGGCACCATGACCACTTATCACGATGCCCATATATTATCAGCGGCGCGACTGTTAGGTATTCGCTTCAAACCAGCCGGTATGGCTGCTTTTGCAGGCCTTCCCATGCAGTTACTAACAGATCAGCATATTCAGGGCGATGACCTGTCGCTTCCTTTAGTCCGTCAATTGCAGGAAGCTGTAATGCAAGGCCACAATCGGTTACAGGCCATCTCCCATTGTCTGTTAAAAGCATTGCCTGATCAACCCACACGTATGCAGGCAGCCATCAGTGCTATACAATCCAGTCATGGCAATATCTCTCCTGTTACACTCGCAGCGCAGGTCAATATGAGCCCCCGCAATTTTGAACGTACTTTCCTGCAACAGGTTGGTACATCCGCCAAAACCTTTTCACGCATCGTGCGTTGTTTAAGTGCAATAAACGCGTTGAAAAACCAATCTTCACCTAATTTACTGTCACTTGCACTCAATTACGGGTATCACGATCATGCCCACTTAACAAGGGAGTTCAGGCATATTACCGGTGAAGCCCCCAGCGAATATTTGTCGTTTTTATACAAATAGCGGCAGGTCTTCAGCGATTACCTTTATATTCTAATATTCACATACATGCGACAAAAACTAACACTGGTAACCCTGGGTGTAAGAGACCTGCAAAAATCTATTTCTTTTTTTGAAGACGGACTTGGCTGGAAGCGCTCCTCCGCCAGCCAGGATGGTGTCGCCTTTTTCCAGTTAAATGGAATGGTCTTATCGCTCTTTGGCCGAAAAGAACTGGCTGTTGATGCCAATGTACCCGAAGAAGGCAGTGGATTTCCTGCATTTTCACTGGCACTCAATGCAAAAGACAGAGCGGAGGTTGATAGCGTACTAGAACAGGCTGCCAATGCCGGAGCAGAGATCGTAAAGCCAGCTGAAGAAGTATTCTGGGGTGGATATAGCGGTTATTTCAGGGACCAGGACGGGTTCCTTTTTGAAGTAGCACATAATCCTTTCTGGGAGCTGGATGAAAAAGACAATATTATCCTGCCCTAAAAGCTTTTAAACGTCAGAATGACCTTGCCACTGTCTTTCAGTTGCAAGGTCGCTCCGTTTATATCATATGCATATGTGTGGTTGTTCAGTAAGCGGAGCAACTGGCTTTCCCTTTCATTCGCTTTGGTATCCACACAAGCCATACGGGTACTGATGACTTCCTCAAACGTCAATGCCTTGCCCGTAGCGGAATAATTACCCGACATCTTATTGCAACCTGCATTACCACTAAAACGGTGTGCAGTGGTATCAAACTGTATATAGACCGGCGATGAATCCGGTTTTTCATTTTGCATTTGTACAAGGCCCCAACGGTGGCCACCCAGATCCGGTATCTTTTTGAGTGAGGTACAAGCCATGAGAACGACCAGCCCCAGGGTAATTTTGCTTATCATAACTTTGAATTTTCTAATAGAAAATCAAAAATCAAACCATCGATTTTATCACCCTGAATGTATGATTCCCTCCTGTTTCCAGTCAATCTGGTCCATCAATAACCGGAAATAATTATCCGCTACCTCACTGGCAAAAAAGTGAGGATAATACAGCAATTCCCCATCCTGCAAGGGAATCACATGTCCGGATGGCTCATCAAAAAATGGTAACTGCATAAAAAAAGCCGTCCCACCTAATGGCGGGACGGCACTAATATACTTGGAACTAATATTAAAATTAAGCTACACCATCAGCTTTCATGGTTTTCTGGAAACGCTTTCTTTCTTCCTCATCCAGGATGGTCTTACGCATACGGATGTGGTTAGGCGTTACCTCGATACACTCATCCTGCTGGATGTATTCCATACATTCTTCCAGAGTCATCAGCGTCTTAGGAGCAATGTTGGTTGCACCATCAGTACCACTTGCACGCATGTTGGTCAGTTTCTTTCCTTCATTAGGATTCACTACCAGGTCACCAGGCTTGTTGTTTTCACCAATGATCATACCTCTGTACACATCTTCTCCTGGATCTACGAAGAAGAAACCTCTGTCCTGCAGTTTATCAAGAGAATAACCAGTGGTAGAACCCGCTTCTTTAGCAATCAGAACACCGTTGCTACGTCCAGGGATTGGACCTTTCCATGGTTTATAATCAATGAAACGGTGTGCCATTACAGCTTCACCAGCAGTAGCAGTCAGCATTTGCGTACGCAGACCGATCAGACCACGGGAAGGAATTTCGAATTCCAGGTGCTGCATGTCACCTTTAGTTTCCATGACCAGCATTTCACCCTTACGACGGGTAACCAGGTCAATCACCTTGCTGGCGAAGTCCTGAGGTACGTCTACAACCAGGTTTTCATATGGCTCACATTTCTTACCATCTACTTGTTTCAGGATTACCTGAGGCTGACCTACGGTCAACTCAAATCCTTCACGACGCATGGTTTCGATCAGTACGCCTAAGTGCAGGATACCACGGCCATAAACCAGGAAGCTATCAGCACTGTCAGTATCTACTACGCGTAATGCGAGGTTCTTTTCAGTTTCTTTAACCAGACGGTCACGGAGGTGACGGGAAGTTACGAACTTACCATCTTTACCGAAGAATGGAGAGTTGTTGATGCTGAACAACATGTTCATAGTCGGCTCATCCACGCTGATAACTGGCAATGCTTCCGGATTTTCGAAATCAGCGATCGTATCACCAATACCGAATTCTTCCAGACCTACTACCGCACAGATATCACCTGCCGCTACTTCGGTTACTTTCTTTTTACCCAGTGCTTCGAAGATATACAGTTCGCGAACACGGGACTTCTTGATAGTACCATCTGTCTGAACCAGGGAAATTGGCTGGTTTTCTTTGATGGAACCACGCGCTACTCTTCCTACAGCGATACGGCCCAGGAAGGTAGAGTAATCCAGAGAGGTGATCTGCAACTGCAAAGTACCCTCAGCGATGTTAGGTTCTGGCACATAGGTCAGGATACCATCCATCAGTGGCGTGATATCTTCGCTAGGAGTGATTGAATCGTTGAACCAGCCATTCTTACCTGAACCATAATAGGTTGGGAAGTTCAGCTGCTCTTCCGTTGCATCCAGGTTGAAGAACAACTCAAATACAGAGTCATGTACTTCATCAGGACGGCAGTTCGCCTTGTCTACCTTGTTAATAACAACGATAGGCTTCAGGTTAAGCTGCAGCGCTTTTTGCAGCACGAAGCGTGTCTGTGGCATTGGGCCTTCAAAGGCATCCACCAACAGGATCACACCATCAGCCATTCTCAGTACTCTCTCAACCTCACCACCAAAGTCGGCGTGGCCTGGAGTATCGATCACGTTGATCTTCACCCCTTTGTACTCAACGGAAACGTTTTTACTTAAGATGGTGATACCACGCTCCCTTTCCAGGTCGTTGTTATCCATGATCAATTCACCTGTTTCCTGGTTAGCCCTGAAAACGTTGGTTGAATGGAGGATCTTATCAACCAGGGTCGTTTTACCGTGGTCTACGTGCGCAATAATTGCTATGTTACGGATATTCATAAATCAAATTAGTTGACTTCGGCTAGCTGGTTTCCAGCCAAAAGAAGGCGCAAAGTTATAACAAATTGTGGAAAATGTGGGGAAATCCCTTTAAATAATTGTGATCTTTGACCGCACCCGCACCGGCATTACTTTTGCGCCGAACCTATTATTATTATTCATATTAATAGACGAAACCATGCTCATCAGATCAATTTTAACGGCCTTTCTATTTGGCGCCTTTCAGGCGCCCGCCCTGGCACAGGAAATACCCGCCATGGACGCGGAACTCACCACTTTTCAGTACCCCTATCCGGTACATACTATTCAACTACAAATTCAGGGCCAGCTGGTACACATGGCCTATATGGACCTACAACCAGCCAAACCCAATGGCAAGACCATAATACTCCTGCACGGCAAGAACTTCCTGGCAGCATACTGGGATAATACTGCTGCCAAACTGGGCGAAAATGGCTATCGGGTCATTATGCCTGACCAGGTTGGGTTTGGTAAATCGTCAAAACCAGCACACCTGCAATACAGCTTCCAGCTGCTGGCACAGAACACCAAAGCCCTGCTGGATAGCCTACACCTCTCCAAAGTTACCGTACTCGGCCACTCCATGGGCGGTATGCTGGCGACCCGCTTTACTTTAATGTACCCTGATGTGGTGGAAAGACTGATCCTCGAAGACCCCATCGGGCTGGAAGACTGGAAAATAAAGGTACCCTACCAGTCCATAGATAAATGGTATCAGGGAGAACTGGCCCAGGACTATGAAAAAATCAAAAAATATCAGCTGGATGGCTACTACGGCGGTCAGTGGAAACCGGCCTATGATAAATGGGCGATCGTACTGGCTGGCTGGACCAAAGGTCCCGATGCTAAACGCGTAGCGTGGAACAATGCCCTCACCTACGACATGATATTTACCCAACCGGTATATTATGAGTTTGAAAATATCAAGGTACCTACCCTGCTCATCATTGGTTTGAAAGACCGTACCGCGCTTGGCAAAGCCAATGCCTCTGAAGAAGTGAGAAAAACATTGGGCAACTACCCGGTATTAGGTCCGCAGATCAGTAAAAGAATTCCGAACTGTAAACTGGTCACGATCCCGGATGTAGGCCACCTGCCTCACATCCAGGCTTTCCCACAGTTTATTCAACCGGTGCTGGCTTTTTTATCAGGTTCATGATACTATCAAATGAAGCCTGATTGGTAGGATTATCCAATGCCCCGGCAATATCAATTTTTTCACGGGAGGTAAGGTGGAAGCTCAGGGCTGCCGCCTTATCTTCTTTTTGGGGTACATATTGCAGTATAATCCTGTGAAACCCTACAGGGAAATAACCTTCCAGGTAACTCAGTTTATCATCCTGCCCAAAGTCCTGCATCGAGCTCCAATGCTGCTGCATGGTGAATAATGGATCAAACATCAGGTCCGTCAATACCTTCGTTTTCCGGATCGGACGAATATCGTTCTTACGCGTATCTCTGATCTGAACAAATATAACCCCACTGGTATTTTCATTGATCCACTCCCTGAATGTATACAGGTAACGCATCGATACATCCTGCCCGAAATTATCCCTGATACCGGCATCCATCACATCTACAATTGGGTCGCTGGGTAGAAATACATTGGGTAGTACATAAGGGAAAGTAGCACACATCCTGATAGCGCTCGTCACTCTTAACTGCATGGGGTTCTGCTTTACAAAATACTGCGCAAAGTCTACCCCATCCACATCCTGCCAGGCTTGTTTTCCTTTTGGGTATGCGGGTGCACAGAGGTAACTCACCGGTTGTGGTGAGATGATCAATCTTCTGCCATCTGCATTGATGGTAGAGTTCCAGATCAGCATCGGAATTTTCCCTTCCAGTTCCGGCTGTTTATATTCCCCGATTGTTTTGGAAAGCACATAATCAGTATTCACATTCAGCTGCATTTCAAATGCATATCCCCTATCCTTTGCATAGCGGTTATCGCCGATCTTAAAACTGCGCCACGGAGTAATAAAATCATTCACGGACATGGCCGTGAATATAGAGTTGAGCAGATCGCGACTGGTGCGTTCAGTAAAGCTGCTGTCGTATAGATTCAGACTTCTGCCATTCTCTCTTTCCAGGTATAATTCCCTGAAGTAAGTCGCACCGATCATGCCGCCTGAAGCGCCTGTCATCAATACCGTCTGGTTCATGAGCTGCCCCCCCATGATGGAATCCAGTCGTTGCAATACATTCATACTCCAGGTAGCAGCGCGCAATCCGCCACCGCTGAAGTTTAGTACGATCAGCTTGGGACGCTGGTTCGCGGGGAACTGTGCACGCCACGCTTTTAGTATTTGTAAGGTTTGTTTTTTGTCATCTGCCATGCGCTGATCAGAAAAGAATTTCTGCAACGCAACGGTACTATATTCAGGTCGCTGATCATGTTGCTTGTAGTTCAATCCGTATGCTTTATTGCGGTTATCCAGCAGGTCATGTTCTACCATCCAGTTCATGCCAACCATCAGTACCAGTGCCAATGGAATTGCCCAACTCTGTAACAGGTACGCATATGCACCTGCGATGCCGATGAGGAATGCAAAAAAGATCATCACACTCGCACCCGCGGGTATCCGGAAGAATGGATACTCCATCATGTACGCCAGCATTACCAGAAAGAAGAGGGCGCAGACCACAGTGATCATCGCGGCATAGTGATGCTGCTTAAGAATGCTGTCGAGGTAATGCTTATTATAGTGATCTACATTCCTGGCACGACGAATTCGCCAGGGGGAATTAAAGTAGTTGGTAACGGGGAGTGCGTTTTCGTCTTTTTCCTGGGTGGGTTTCAGTACCAGTTTAAGGAAGTTGCGGGGTGTTCCGAATTTCTTTTCCAGCCTGCGGCCAATGTTTTTGTCGGCGTTGAAGAAGTAGAAGAAAGAGAAAAAGATGACGAACAAATATCCACAGATGAAGCCTTCTGTCAACAGCATGATATCGGCTACGCTGCTGAGTTGTTGATAACGCTGGTACTCCCACGAGCGTATCAGCAGATTGATGATAAATGCAACGGGAACGACGAAATTGTTGAGACAATATTTAAAGAATGGCTGAGCAGTAGTAGCCAGAAATTTAAAACGGCCTGTGTGCAGAATGAAAGTAGTGATGTTCCAGCTCATTGTAAACAAACCGGTGGCCAGCCCCAGTATCGTGGTGCTATAGAAGTTCACCTGTCCCAGATATTCAGGTGCGAGATAAAGTGCATCGCCGCCAAAAACCTTTGCGAAGCCACCATTGATGGTACTGAACAAGATTGCCCAGAATATGAGCAGTACCTGGTACTTCCGGAAGTGGAGCAACAATAGTTGGATCGGGAAAGAATAGAAAAATTTGACCGGCAGATATTTCACTTTCATCCGTAACGCAATTACAACTAAACTTACGAAAAATTGTAATATGGTTACAAATTAGGTGCCGATAGAAAATAAAACACTCGCTTCTGCCTTCTGCAAAAACGAGTGTCATATGGGAAACAGGCCTGTGGCCGGCTAATCTTAAAAATTATTTTTTTCCGTAACTCAGAAAATACGTCCACACCAATACCAATAGCAACAACATGCCTACACACTGATGTAATATCGCCTGCAAAATAGGAATGTGGATCTGGCTACCCAGCAATGTGAGCACCCCCAGTAATACCTGTACCAATACCAGCAGCAGTGGCAGATAACGAATTCTTTGCAGCAGACTATGATCTGGTGTTTCAGATGCAGCCTTCCACCACCAGATCACAACCAGGATCGTAATCAGGTAAGCCAGGTTTCTATGTACAAAATGAATAGTCTGCGTATTGTGCGTCAGATCTTCTAAAAAATTTCCCTGTGTAAACATAGTACCCGGTACCCACACCCCATTGATATCCGGCCAGGTGCTCGCAGCCAGCGCCGCATGCAATCCCGCCATCAATGCACCAAAGAACAGCTGTACAGTCAATAAACCCAGCAACCATGCATTCAGTTTTTTCAATCCGGGTGCTACCAGTATTTCCTTCACCGGCGTACTCAACCTGAGGGCAAACCACAACACATATACCAGTAGAGACAATGCTGCCAGAAAGTGAATGGCCAATCGTATATGGTTTACATATAGGTTCTCTTCATTCAGTCCACTCTTCACCATGATCCAGCCAATAGCCCCCTGTAATCCTCCTAATAAAAACAGGATCACCATAGGGCGTATCATAGAACGATCTATCTTTTTCTTTATTAAAAAGTAGACAAACCCTACAGCGAACACTAATCCCATCAGGCGGGCCCAGTCACGATGCAACCACTCCCAGAAATAAATTCCTTTGAAATCTGATAATGTAAAATGATTATTGACATACTTCGCCTGCCCGATTTCTTTATAATGATCAAAGGCTTTTTGCCAGGCCGCTTCATTCATAGGAGGAAATGCGCCCAATATGGGTTGCCATTCGGTAATAGACAGGCCGGAACCTGTGAGACGGGTCAACCCGCCCAGTAATACCTGAATAATAAGCATACCCACCCCTATATATAACCAGATCGCTACCGGCCTTTGCTGTTGTGTTGTCAGTCTTTCCATAAATCAAAAATCGATGGCAAAGTTAGTACTTTGAGATATGACATTAGTAATGCTTTCTTAACATCTCCATAATATTCTCTTAACAAAACCTCCTGATCTTTGCGGCGACAAAAGGGACCCTGAAAACATCAAAACATAAAAACAAACTTTTGTATGAAACACATACAATTTTTAGCAGTTATTGCTACTATCCTTTTTAGCCAATCTATTGCTGTAGCCCAGGACTTTGCGTTGAACAAAGTAAAAACAACTGCTGGCAACACCGAACAGCCGACCGCCTCCAGTGATTTCAAACTGGATGTGGCACAGGTAACAGGAAGTGAACTGGTATTTCGCGTAACCGTAGAAAATCCAGGCAGCGACAAAATAATCCTGAGCATCAAGGATGCCAACAACACTACTTTGCATCAGGAATCACTGCCGGTAACACTGGTTTATAAAGCCCGTTTTAACCTGGCAGACCTGCAGGATGGTTCTTATACCTTCGAAATCAGAAGAGGTAAAACCCGCCTGGCAGAAAAAGTAATCGGTATCAGAACCGAAACCAGCATCAACAGAACTGTTTCTGTCCAATAAAAAATAGAGACACCTGAGTGGCGCAATTGTGCATACCTCAGTTGTCTCTATTGCCTAACTTATGAGAGATCCCTATCGTATGTATATATGTATGTGCACGTAGAGCCTTCCTATTCAGAGGGCTCTACGCCAGGCACTACTTCTCATTCATTGCTTCGTACAGCACTTCCATTATATTTTCCCTTACATGCATGGTGATCAGCTTTTTGTTGTCACCGCCAGCAGGACATACCCTGTTGCTCAGGAAGATAAACACCAGCTTAGATGCCGGATCTACCCAGATACAGGTACCTGTAAAACCGGTGTGGCCGAAGGTAAGTGCAGAAGCACTTTTGGCAGGATATGCTTCCCCATGTTTGCCGTTGTTTTTCTCAGGCTTATCGAAGCCTAAACCACGACGGCTGATATTGCTGTTGTAAGCAGTAAATAATCTGATCGTTTCTTCTTTGATGAAACGCTTACCACCATAGCTACCGCCATTCAGTAACATCTGCATCAGTACAGCCAGGTCTTCTGCATTGGAAAATAAACCGGCATGGCCTGCTACACCACCAAACATTGCAGCACCAGGATCATGTACATCTCCCCTGATCCATTGCATACGGAATGTACGCTCATTCTCTGTAGGTGCAATTTCTGAAAGCGGGAAACGCTCTCTCGGCTTAAATCCTGTTGTAGTCATGCCCAGTGGTTCGTAAAAAGTTTCTCTCACATAGTGGTTCAGTTTCTGACCAGTGATGGCTTCTACGACTTTGCCCAGGAAGATAAAATCATTATCACTGTACACATATCCCTGCTGTGGTTTCAGCGGGCTGTCCAGAATTTTCTGGAACATGGTATCTATGTAAGTATCTTTCATGTACAGGTGTTCCGCCACCCGCTTTGAATACACAGAGTCTGCATAGCTGTGGAACAACGCTGTATCAGGTGCACCACCACTCATGAGCACACTCTGGTAGAATGGTATGAATGATACTAAACCTGCCTGGTGCAACAGCACATCCCTGATTTTCAACCCCGCTTTATTACTCCCTCTCACCATTGGCAGATAATCACCCAATGTTGCATCCAGACTCAGTTTTCCCTCATCATACAATTTCATAACAGAGACCGTGGTTGCACAGACCTTGGTCACAGAAGCCAGATCATAGATGCTGGAATGTGTAACTGGTTCATTGCTGCTATAGTTGTAGTTACCAAATGCTTTGTTATATACGATTTTGCCATCTCTCATCGCCAGTACTTCACAGCCCGGCGCAGCACCTTTGGAGATCATATCTGCAATCAGTTTATCAATTTTTGACAATGTCGCAGCATTCATACCTACTTTGCCCGGCGCCACTTCTTCCAGTGGTTCCAGCGCAATGGCCGGTGGCGTTGTAGCTGGTACAATACCAGTACCATACGCAAAGTTCGGACATACAGTCACAGGCAGACGACCTGTTGGAATCAGTTGTCCAAACAGCAGTTGTGCTGCCGCTTTCTGTGTAGAATCATCATCTTCGTAAGCGGCTACGATCGTAGGTGCATCGCAGAAATATTGGATTGCATAGGGATTACCAAATACAACGGTAGCAGACGGCATTTCCAGTTGCAGACGTTGTACCAGCAAGCGCTCTGCAGAACTGATACCGAAATTGTAAGCAGGTCTGCGGCTGTAGTTGTGTACACCAATGATCACTGCCTGGAATTCTTTCTTCAGCCTTTCTACGATCGGTGCAACCTGTGCTTCTGACTGACGGGAGGTGAAGATGAATGAATTTACATCCGGACGGGTGGCCTTGATAGTTTGCAGGAAGGTGTTGTTCACATCTGCGCCTACGGCTATCACAGCAACTTTGCCAGGTGTATGTGGTTTGAAAGGGATCAACTGATTATCATTTTTCAGCAACGTCAGCGACTGGCGGCCAATATCCCTGATCAGGGTATCGGTTACTGCATTCAGATCTGCAGCAATATTGGCCGTTTCTACCACCTGTGGCTTATTCAGACCCAGGTTATATTTGGCCAGCAGCACTTTTTTCACTCTTTCATTCACATCATCCCAGGTAACTTCACCACGACGAATCGCTCTTTTTATCGCATTTACACTTCCTTCCGCCGTAGAAGGCAGCATAAGCATATCGTTGCCAGCTACCAGCGACCTCGCAGCTTCTTCTCCACCGGAGTAAAACTTGGCGATACCTTTCATTTCAAGTGCATCGGTAATGACGATGCCTTTGTAGCCATATTCGCCTTTGAGCAGGTCAGTTACCGCTTTGTGCGAAATGGAGGTCGGCGTATTAGGCGTACTGTCGATGGCAGGAATGTACAGGTGCGCCATCATGATGCTGGCTACGCCTGCATCTATGGCTTGTCTGAACGGATATAATTCGAGCGAATCCAGTTGTGCCCTGGATTTGCGGATCACCGGCATATCCAGGTGAGAGTCTGTATCAGTATCACCATGACCGGGGAAGTGTTTGGCCACCGCCATCACACCCTGATCCTGGATGCCTTTGATCATTTGCACACCCATGCGGGCTACCTGATATTTATCTTGCCCGAAAGAACGGTCGTTGATAACAGGATTGTTAGGATTATTATTGATATCCATATCCGGGGCATAATCTACATGTATGCCCAGTCTGCGGCATTGCTGACCAAGTACTTTACCAGCCCTGTAAGCGAGGGTACTGTCTTGTGCCGCACCGATCATGAGGTTGCGGGGCAGGCTGATCACGCTGTCGAGCCGCATACCAAGGCCCCATTCGCCATCAATGGCGATCATGAGTGGAGTTTGGGAAATAGATTGGTAGTAATTGGTGAGGAGGGCCTGTCGTACCGGGCCACCCTGAAAGAAAATCAGACCACCAACTTTGTTGTCTTTGATGTCTTTGGCGATTTTCCTGACATGATCGGCGCCAAGGTTAGAGTGTGCCCTGATCATGATAAGCTGAGCAATACGCTCATCGTTGTTGAGTGATTTGAATACACTGTCCACCCAATGCGTAGCGGCAGCGTCTGCCTGTAATAGTTTTGGTACCGGACCATTTTGTGGCGTGGCTGGTTTATGAGCCGAGCCTGCTAAAAATAATCCGGAGAGTCCTAAGATCAGTAACTGCTTCATAGTCTTTCTGCTTGTCAATAAAAAAGTTATCATACGGGAAATTATCTCCCTACCCAGGGAGGTGCGCCCTAATTAAATTTTGAGTCCCAATTATTATGCTACCCTACAGATTCACGGCTGTAAAGCGGCAGTATAAATACTTATATTTACATGAAGAGGTAGGAACAAATGACCTGTAATCCTTAAACATAATAAAATATCTTTCGACTATGACCCTCGAACAACCATTTTTTTCTTCGTTATGGAACAATCTGCTTAAAAATAATCCATTATTTCCAGCAAATCATTAAAACATATCTACAGATTTTCTTAAATATTTCATGTTATTCAAGCAAGGGTAATTTTTGTTACCTATACATTCAATTGTTTGCTATATTTGCAATCTTGCTAAAGTTTTTTTAAACACATGGTCAATATTATTCTATTTGGCCCTCCCGGTAGCGGTAAGGGTACACAAAGTGCGAACCTGATTGAAAAATACGGGCTGATTCACCTGTCTACTGGTGACCTGCTGCGTGGAGAGATTGCTGCTCAGACTCCCCTGGGCATGGAAGCAAAGCGCCTGATGGACCAGGGACTACTGGTTCCGGATGCTGTTGTGATTGGTATGATCAGTTCGAAACTCGAAGCCAATCCGGAAGCAAGAGGTTTTATTTTTGACGGCTTTCCACGTACTACTGCCCAGGCAGAAGCACTGGACAAACTGCTGGACCTGAAAAAGACCGCTATCTCCAACGTACTCTCTCTGGAGGTACATGAAGATAACCTGGTACAGCGTCTGCTGGCCAGAAAGCGTCCGGATGATAATGAAAAAACCATCCGTGAGCGTTTCGTAGAATATCACAACAAGACCGCTCCTGTAGCTGACCACTATGCCCGTTTCGGCAAGTTTAAGAAAGTGAATGGTGAAGGTACTGTTGATGAAATTTTCGCTCGCTTAAGCAAAGAAATCGACCCGCTGGTAGAAGAAAAAGTTTAATCAGCAGGCTGATCTTATCATATTAGACGCAAAGATCGTAAGTAACCATCCATGTAAAGTGGATGAACTTCACGATCTTTGCGTTTTTAAATTTATAAATAAATCGCTCCACATTGGAAAGAGGCAATTTCGTTGACTATATCAGGATATCCGTCAAATCGGGTAAAGGCGGCGCCGGTAGCGCCCACTTTATGCGTACCAAATACAACCCTGAAGCCGGCCCTGATGGCGGTGACGGTGGTCGTGGCGGCCATATCATACTCAGAGGCAATTCCCAGCTTTGGACCTTGCTACACCTGCGCTGGTACAAGAACGTAGTCGCAGAAGATGGGGGTAACGGGCGGGACAATAACAGCACCGGCCGTAATGGTGAAGATGTGATCATCGAGGTTCCATTAGGTACCCAGGCCTTTGACGAGGAAACCGGGGCACTGGAAGTAGAAATACTCCACGACGGGGAAGAAGTGATCTGGATACCAGGTGGCCAGGGTGGTCGTGGTAACGCCTACTTTAAATCAGCTACTAACCAGGCACCAGAGTACTCACAGCCCGGTATGCCAAGCACAGAAGGCTGGAAAGCGCTGGAATTGAAAATGCTGGCAGATGTAGGTCTGGTAGGATTTCCAAATGCAGGAAAGTCTACACTGCTCTCTACTATCACAGCAGCTACACCTAAGATCGCAGATTATGCATTTACAACCCTGACCCCACAATTGGGGATGGTAGCATATAGAAATGATCGTTCATTCTGTATTGCAGATTTACCAGGGATCATTGAAGGTGCGCATGAAGGGAAAGGATTAGGACACCGTTTCTTAAGACATATCGAAAGAAACCCCGTGTTGTTGTTCCTCATTCCGGCAGATAGCTCCGATCACAGAAAGGATTTTGATATCCTGGTGAATGAGCTGGAGATGTATAATCCTGAATTGCTGGATAAACAGTTCCTGCTGGCTATCAGTAAGAGCGATATGCTGGACGATGAGCTGAAAGAGGCTATTGCAGCAGAACTGCCTAAAGATGTACCGCATGTGTTCATTTCGTCGGTTACACAACAGGGATTGCCACAGCTGAAAGATATGTTGTGGAATGCATTGAATACAAAAACTGTATAATAAAAAAAGCGCTTCTGTCACTGGCAGAAGCGCTTTTTTCTTTTAATCTTTTAACCCCAGCCAGGCTTTTACCGCCTTGTAGTCACTCATATCCACGGTCTTTGCCTTCCTCGCTTCCGTACCACCAGGAATCAGCACGTATCTGTATTGCCACCTGACATTTCCGCTTCCATCCGTCCAGGTACCTGCATCACCATTCGAATACAATTCAATGCCTCCCGTAAAGAAGGTAGCCGTAATATTCCAACTGGAATAGATGTTCAGATAGGGCAATGGTGTCACGATAGGCGTGGCCGCTGACCCGAAATTCAGGTACACTTTCATTTCGCCGGTACTGATCAGGGCATCGTCCAGCTTAGGTACATCCAGGTCAGCATAAAAACCCAGGGTATCAATCGTACCATCGGTATTATGAATGGTATCTGGCAAAAAAGCGACTGTAAGCCAGTCAGAATAAATAACATTTGCGGTACCGGCATCACCCTTTGGACCTGTGGCACCAGTAGCGCCGGTAGTACCTGTTTCTCCCTGGGGACCAGTCTTTCCTTCTTTACTACAACTGGATACAATAAAGGCGATGGCCATTAACAAAGGGATTGCATTAACAGAACAGAAGATTCGTTTCATGTACAGAAATTTTGGTTGTTATAAATTTAAAATGGGGATGTAGGGGTTTGGATTATCACGTCAACTAAATATACGAATTGCCTCTTCTTTCATCACTAAATTTTTTTGCCTTACTTTACAAAAAATTACCCTGTGAAGTACTTAGTCCAAGTTTGTCTTATCGCCGCAATATTCTGCGCCTGTAAGTCGTCAACCTCTTCGCCCCCCGTCTCGGATAGCACTGTAGTAGCCGTTTCAAACCAGGCTGACAGTTTAATCGGACTATATAAAGGTGATTTCGACGGTAAAAAGATTTATATCACCATCAACTATGCAAAAAATAACCACCTCGCCGGTTATAATGTGCTCAATGGCCTTCGTCGTAATGTAAGCGGCAGTTATAAAATTGTAGATAACGATTTCGATGTAACCCTTAGTGAACCAGGCGATCATCCATACGATGGTAAGTTCACCATCCACTTTTCTGTCAATGATCGCAAAGGAAATGGCAAATGGACGCCGCTGAATAATTCCAGCCTGAAAGCTAAAACATTTGACCTGGCAAAAGTTTCATTGACAGGAGGTAACGGCATTAGCTTCGAATATGATTATCCATTAGCCGGAGATCACCGGGATATCCTCTTTGCAAAAGATGGTAGCTGTACGTTGAACTACTATGAAATGCATAGTGACTCAACTTTTGCCCAGCAAATGATCACTGTAAGAGGTAACTGGGAACAAAAAGGTGATTCTGTATTGGTAACATGGGAAAAGAGAAATGACATTACGCTGCCAGCCACTATTTATTCTATTCAATTCGAAGGGGAAGGCGACGAGCGCTTCCTGACCGGAGTAGAAAGTACTGACAGCATTCGCTATTGGACCGGACCTTGATAAACACACGGCACATATTGAAGAAAGGGGGTATCACCTTATTAGCCGCCGGCATCCTGTTTGCGACCTGGCTGCTCATCAGGCTGAGTATCCCCTATCTTGCTATGAACAGGTACACCGATTTCCTGATGACCAAGCAACGGGTATATCATATCCGTCCATGGCGGATCAGCTTCTATGTACATGTATTCATCAGCTTTGTAGTCATGCTCACCGGGCTACTGCAATTCAGCTGGTATGTGATAAAAAAATATCCCGGCCTGCATCGCAGGTCCGGGACAATATATGCAGGGGTGGTACTGTGTTTCAGTGGCCCCAGTGGTTTAGTAATGGCGTTCTATGCGAATGGCGGCATGCCGGCACGTATCAGTTTCGTCATCCTCGCGCTTCTGTGGATGTATACCACCGCAATGGGCTGGTATTATGCCAGACAACATAAATGGATGTCACATGGCGCCATGATGCTCCGGAGCTATGCCCTCACACTTTCGGCAGTCAGCTTACGCCTGTATGCCTACCTGATAGATGTGTTCAATATTCACATCCACCCACGTGCTTCCTATATTCTCATTGCCTGGTTAAGCTGGACGTTGAACCTGCTCATTGCAGAACTGATCATCAGAAAGCTGGCTAAAATTTACCCGATCAAAAAGGAATTAACGCATGCCTAGCACCATATCCTTCTTCACGAAATGACCGTCTTCTTTGATGGCATAAGTATCTTTTCCCAATGCCTTTTGTTCCCTGATCTTATTATCGTCGTAACCTTCCTTATCCGGATCCTTTTCGTACGTCAGCTGAAAGCTGGCAACTTCGATATCATAGTTTGCATTGATCGTTGCTATTTTGAAAGGATCTTTCAGGATTTTCTGACCACCAATTTGCAATTTATCGATCAATACGCCTTTGTTGTTAAAGCTCGCAATGTAGTACACAGGTAGTGTATTACCCCCCATTTCATCAACTACGCCATAGATCAGCGTGCGATTACTATCATTGGCTTTGACCAGCCCTACCCTGTAATATTCAGCACCTACTTCCCTTGAAAATGCATAGTCACGCATTTCTGGTACATAACGTTCATTGTCATAAGAAATGATTCTATCTTCCGTCATATTAGAAGCATATTTCATATCCAGCAACAAGGGGAATTTTACCTGCGCAAATTCATGGCTGAATACCGCCCATTGCAGTTTATCCGGATCAGTCGCCCCGGACATGGCCGTCAGGATCATGTCGTTGAATGCATATCCATTTTCCTTTCTGAGATTGTTCAGGTCCGGATCCTTTTGCAGGTTTTTAATATTGCCATAACCAAATTCGATGGCTGATATGAGATAGGTTTTCGCCTTTTCCTGGTCACCCAGTCTGGAATAATAACAGGCTTTGTTATAAAGCAGTTTATTCAGCGGTTTATAGTCCAGTATATCCGCAATATCATATGACTGTAATCCTTCCTTCAGTTCACCGATATCGCCAAGGGCATTCCCCATTTCATAGTAGGCTTTTGCCTGTGGCTGTGCCTGGATGGATTTTTTGAAGAGAGCTACCGCCTGAGACGGGTCTTTTTTGTTGCGATAAACATCGATGGCTTGCAGGAACAGTTTGTCTGCTTCCTTGTTCTTACCTGCATTTGCATTGGCCACCATCATTACAGTATCGGCTGAATATAGGTTACGATCTGTCAATGTAACATCAGATGACAATCCCTTTTTGCTTTCCGAGGGCCCGTTACAGGCAAATAAAGTGGCTGTTGTTACAAACAATAACAATTGACGCATACGAGAGTTCTTTATAAGCTAAAGATAATGTAAGATTTTTATAATACGAGAGGGTTAATAAAGGGGTAAACCACAATCAAAACATATCACGTCTTCGGTATCATCATAGTACTTAAAGGGCACCAAAAGGGCACTTCAATATCCCAGGGATATTGAAGTGCCCTTTTGGTGATCTTTTGGTGGTCTATTGGTGACCTTATGGCACTATAGCTTCACTATTACCCCAATAACCCTCCGAGCGGGCCCAGCATACCACCTGCCACACTTTTCATCTCAGACTCCCAGGTATTCTCTGCTGCCTTCAGCGCACGGTTCAGCGCCGTGATCACCAGGTCTTCCAGCTCTTCTTTATGATCTTTTCCCAGCAATCTCTCTGCGATTTCCAGACTTTTCACCTCCCGGTTGCCAGTCACGGTTACTTTTACCGCACCGTCACCAGCTTCACCATCTACAGTGATCAGGGCCAGGCGTTCTTTACTTTCTTTCATTTTTTGCTGCGCTTCCTGCAGCTTTCCAAACATATCAAACATAGTAGGATGATTTTTAGCCCGCGAAGATATTTCACTTTTCTTTATCTTAACACCCTAAATCACCAGCATGTTGGAATCCAAAGTATGTATTATTGGTGCCGGTCCTGGCGGTGCCGCAGCAGCACTGCAACTTGCACAACTCGGCGTTGAATGTGTAGTAGTAGACAAAGCTGTTTTTCCCCGTGATAAGGTTTGTGGAGATGGATTGAGTGGAAAAGTAATCACGGCGCTTAACCGTATCGACCCTGCCATTGCAACCCGCCTCAAAGAGGCTGAATTCAAAGTAAACAGCTGGGGTGTTACCTTCGTATCGCCCGGCCGTCATAGCCTGGATGTGGGCTATCGCCCCGACTACAACAGCCAGAACGATGGTCACAAGGAAACTCCCATCGGCTATGTGTGCAAACGCATGGACTTTGACAACTTCCTCGTAGACGAAATCAAACGTCGCAAAGAAATCAGTTTATACGAAAATGTAAACGTTGATAAATACGAACTGCTGGAAGATGGCTACCTCGTAAGCGGCAACAAAGGCGGGTTCCAGGTAAAAGCTAAGCTGCTCATTATTGCCAATGGCGCCCACTCTTCTTTTACTAAAGAAGTAGCTGGTATCACCATGGAGCCGAATCACTACGTAGCAGGGATCCGTGCCTATTACAAAAACGTAAGCGGCAATAATCCTGACAACTTCATAGAACTGCACTTCCTGAAAAGCCTGCTCCCAGGCTACTTCTGGGTCTTTCCGCTGCCCAATGGCGAAGTTAATGTAGGCGTAGGTATTCTCAGCGAAGCGGTACGCAAAAAGAAGATCAACCTGAAAAAGGAAATGCTGGATATTATCGCAAATGATCCGGTATTCAAAGAGCGCTTTAAAGACGCAGAACTGATCAGCAGCATCGAAGGTTATGGTCTGCCGCTGGGTAGTAAAGTACGCGTACTGCATGGTGAGCGCTATATGCTGGTTGGCGACGCTGCTTACCTGATTGATCCCTTCACTGGCGAAGGTATCGGCAATGCGCTCTACTCCGGCCGCTTAGCTGCCATACAGGCAAACGAAGCACTGCAGGCGAATAATTTCTCCGCTGCCCAACTGGCCAAATACGATTCAGAAGTATACCGTGTGATGGGACCTGAGTTGAAACTGAGTCACCGCCTGCAAAAGCTGATCCGCTACCCATGGTTGTTCAACACGCTCATGAAAGTGAGCAGCCGCAACAAACAACTGCAGGAACTCCTCTCCTGCATGTTCTATGAGGTAGACCTGCGCAAGCGACTCACCAAACCATCCTTTTATTTCAAACTACTGCTTAACAGATAACACGTGAAGAAGTCCATCATATTGGGTGCACTCTTAATCAGTACTTTTATGTCTACTGCTTTTGCACAACAGCCGCTCTATACGCACAACAGTGCGGGTCATCTGGCACTCACCATCGATGGTGCTGCTCATCTATCCAAACTGCCATTGAAATGTATGCAGCTGGAGTTTCCGTACAAAACAGGTGTGGTATTTACCGATACCTCACTGGTGACCAACCCGCGGAATTACCATCCTGCCTTTTATGGTTGCTACGACTGGCATAGCAGCGTGCATGGTCACTGGATGCTGGTAAGGTTACTCAAATCCTTCCCTGCCCTGCCTCAGCACGAACTGATCCTGACCAAACTGCAACAAAACCTCACTGCTGAACACATTCTGCAGGAACAAAAACTGTTTACCAACAAAGAGAACAAAGGTTTTGAACGCATCTATGGCTGGAGCTGGCTGCTACAACTGCAAAGAGAACTGCTTACCTGGAACTCACCAGAAGGCCGGGAGCTGGCTGCCAATGTACAACCACTGGCTACCCAGTTTTCCAAAGCCTACATCGACTTCCTGGGGAAACTGATGTACCCCATCCGTGTAGGAGAACATACCAACCTGGCCTTTGGCCTTTGCCTGGCATGGGATTATGCGGAAACTGCGAAAGATCAGCCATTGCAGGATGCGATTAAAGCAGCTGCTACCCGTTTCTATCTGGCGGACAAAAACGGACCTGTCAGCTATGAACCGGGCGGCTACGACTTTCTCTCACCCTGCCTGGAAGAAGCAGACCTGATGTGGAGAATACTGCCAGCTGCACAATACCAGACCTGGATACAGGAATTCCTGCCAGGACTGTTTGCTAAAAATATCACGCTGTTTCCTATAGCACAGGTAAAAGATCGTACCGATGGTAAACTGGTACACCTGGATGGTCTGAACCTGAGCCGTGCATGGTGCCTCTACGGTATTGCCCGTCATGCAGGAAAGAATAGCGCCGCCATTCAGGCACTGGCCAACCAGCACCTGGAAGCTGCTATTCCACATGTAGCCAGCGGCGATTACGCCGGTGAACACTGGCTGGCATCCTTTGCTGTGTATGCCTTGACTGTCGAGAATAACTAATTCCTTTATGCGATTCATTCTGCTGATAATATCCCTGTTCGCACTGCCAGCTGGCCTTCTGGCCCAAAAAAACTTCTCTGTTTCACCTACGCCCGACTGGCTGGCTCCTTACAAGCCGGACCTCGGCAAGGCACCAGATGCAAGAGAAGTGAGTAACGGCTACTTTCTACTCCTGCTGGAAGAACAACACCATGCAGAGAAAAACGCAGTGTACAGGCATATTATCAGACAGATTGTATCGGAAGCAGGCATTCAGAATGGTGCAGAGGTATCTGTGGAATACGATCCTACTTATGAAAAATTACACTTTCACCAGCTGGTCATCCGCCGGAATGGTCAGGTGATCACCAAACTGGATCCATCCCGCTTCCGCTTCCTCCAAAAGGAAGAGGACCTCTCCCGGTTTATTTACAGCGGCACCTTCACCGCTTACTACATTCTTGAAGATGTACGCAAAGGCGATCAGATCGAATACGCCTACACACTCGAAGGTGCGAATCCTATCTTCGAACACAAATACGCCAACACATTTTACTTCACGTCTTACGATCCAATCGTCAATTATTACAAAGCGCTCATCGCAGCACCGACAAGGGTCATCCACTTCAAAGCTTTTAATGGTGCACGCCTGCCGGCAAAAAGTAACTGGAACGGCATGCAATTGTATGAATGGAAGATTGCGGATGTGATGCCTGCTGATGAAGATGACAACGCACCAGAATGGTATACTACCATACCTTTTGTACAAGCCAGTGAATACAAATCATGGTCAGAAATCATCAACTGGGGCGCAAAGATCAACACACCTCCCGCTCCCGGCACTCGCCTGCAAGCAAGGATTGCTGAACTGAAAAAACAATCCGGCAACGACAAAACATTGTATCTCCAAAACGCCATGCGCTTTGTGCAGGACGACATTCGATACATGGGTATTGAAATGGGTGAATATTCACATCGGCCCAACAGCCCCGACAAGATTTTAGATCAACGCTTCGGTGATTGTAAAGACAAATCCCTACTGCTTACCACTCTTCTGCAGGCGGATGGTATCAACGCCAGCATGGCTTATACCAATACCTATCTGAAGGCGCATGTATCAGACTATCTGCCCTCTCCATTTATGTTCAACCACGTAATTGTGCATGCACAATTGGGAGACAGCAGTTATTGGATAGATCCTACCATTAGTTATCAGCGCGGACCTTTGCGTGAGCATTCAATACCTGATTATCAGCAGGCCCTGATTATCAATACTGATGGCAGTGATACACTCACCAATATACCTCAGTATAACATAGGCACGCAGACGATCAAAGAGCACTTCATACTGCCTGATTCCAAAAGCAAAAAAGGCACCCTCACTGTTCACAGCGTATACACCCTGCGATTTGCCGATCAGCAACGCGATGTATTTGCCAACAACAGTATGAAAGATCAGGAAAAATCCTATCTCGATTACTACAAGAATATTTATGGAGAATTACACACTGATTCTGCACTGAAAACGATCGATAACCCTATCAGGAATCAATTTAGTGTAATAGAACGGTATCAACTGGAAGAACCCTGGAAGAATGATACAGAAGAACCGGGACAACTCGAAATTCCTGTAACGGCCGGCATTCTACAGGAAGCATTGCCGAAGCTTAGCAAAAAGAAAAATAGTAAATCGCATTCACCATTGTCTATGCGTTATCCTTATTCACTGGATTATACCATTGACATGGATATGCCGATAGAATGGTATTTAAGCAATGAACCAGTCAGGATCAGTAATGCTTATTATGCTTTTACATTTACACCTACAGTAGAAGGCAGGCATGTGACATTGCATTATACATTCAACACCTTTCAGGACAATATTCCCGTCGAATACTTAGCGCAGTATGAAAGCGACAGGAATAAAATGGATGATGTTATTTCTTTCAGCCTATTCTGGTCTCCGGATGATCCAATATCGACAACAACACCCACTGATAATACGGTGAACTGGGTGACGCTGACACTCGCTATTTTCTTCATCGCCTTCTTTGCACGGATGGCATGGAAGTATAACCAATATACGATCTATCCGGTGCAGGATGTGCTGATACCTGCTGAACTAAGGGGGTTCCTGTTTATCATTGCCTTCTTTGTATTCTTCACACCACTGGCCATGTTGCAGGCCATTTTCAACAATGACTTTTTTAGTTTTAAAGCATGGGGGCAGCTTAGCAAGGCTACCAATATCATCAGCAACACCTCCTTCCTGGAATTTTGGTTTATACTCCGGATGGTAGCAGCATTATTCTTCTTTGTATATAGCGTACTGCTGATTGCATTATTCCTCAATAGAAGGGATACATTCCCGACTGCGATGGTGTATTTTATGGTGAGTACCCTCCTCTTCAGAGTAATAGATACAGGGTTATCACATTATCTATATAAAACCAGCTGGGAAACGGCGGAACTGGGAGGCATTATATACATTTTTGTAAGAGGCTTATTGTTCACCCCTTACCTGCTACAATCACAGCAGGTGAAAGAAACTTTTATTATGCCACACCGTTCGGTGATCAGCAAAGAAAAAGGGTACTGATACAAAGATCAATACCCTTTTTAATGATGTAGCAGGCGCTGTTTTTTAGAAAGATTCTGAATCGAAGATCACTACCTTTTCCCACAGGTGTTTGCAGTTTTCTACGAATGCCAGGTGTACAGGATGTACCTGATAGGTGTCGTGCCCTGCCTCGTCATTGAACGCGGTGAGCAGACAATAACTGTAATCCTTAACGATCACTGGTCTGTCAGTATCTGCAGGTTTGCCTACATTGTACGTCACGAGGGTTTCCACAGCACTGAGGGATTTTACACCTTCTTCAAATGTTTTGATATCAGCTGCCGAAAGATCTGCTTTCAGATAAAAATTTACAACGTGTACAAACATGTTCAACTTGCATTTTATGTGTTAGAAGAATAAATTGAATTAACTGATCTCGTTGATATATCGCTTCACACTCCACAGGTTCACAATGTAAACAAGTATGATCACCAGTACTGCAGCACCGGCGGTGCCGGGGCTGATCCATGAAGATACAAATAGCTTCATACCCGCAAGTATACCAGCTGCTTTCCATTGCAATACTGTAATCAATACGAGCGCGATGATCGCTGTAAATATATACAAAGGCACGAATTGTCGCATCAGGTATCGCTGTAGTTGTCGCGGTGCAGTACCTAAAGTCACCAGCAGTTGTATCTCTCTCTTGCAGCTCGCGATCACAACCTGTATAAACATACTGAAGACTAACAGTGCAAAGAGCAGTAATATCAAACCAAAGAACCCAATTACAGATACAATGGTTTGCAGGATCACTTTGGTTTTGCTGTATTTGAGTTTATCCTGGTTGGTGCTATATCCTTTATCTTCCAGGTATTTGACCAGTACAGGATTGGAAGGATCTTTTGTTTTAATGATCACACGGCTGGGAGCGGCCGTCTGTCCGTTGCCAAACTTTCCATTCGCCCAATCCATGAAACTACCGGGTACAAGGAAGGAAGAAATTCTATCTGAAAAGCCAACGATCCTACCTGTAAATTCCTGCGTAAGCAGCCCTTTTGAAATCGTGATTTTCATCGGGAGTGCTTTGATGGTTTCAGGGGAAATTTGTGGTAATCCCTGGCTCAGTGCAAAACCGAAGTTGTATAGATTGAGGAAGTCGTTTGGCAGGATAATGGGAATGGTATTATCACCAGGTTGCCATTTCCAGTCTTCACTCTTTACATCGATGAAGGTATCTGGTACGGCTTCGAAAAACATTTCGGTATAGAAGTGCAGATCTCCGGGAGCAGCGGCGGAAACCTTGTACTGATTAGAAGTAATAAAGCCAAAGGCAGTGGTGAATGGCTGCTTTTTGATATCGGCTATTTCCTGTGGGGTGAATTCACTTTTCTCCGACTGCCCCATCATATCGTTCGTGATCTTTTTGTTGATGACGAGGAAGTCTACGCTTTCATTCTGATTTTGCTGGTTGTAGAGCAACTGATCAAAGTCTTTATGCATCTGTAGGGCCAGCAGCAGCAGGAACATGGCGATACCCAGACCGGTAGTAGCCATAACCAGGCGGCCTTTGCCTATGCCCGTCTGAATGATCTTTTTGAGTAAGCCAAAAAACGATTGCTTCATAGATTGAAATGTATGTCGTAGGCAAACCTGTTGTCATTGTCCAGGTCTGTTAAAATAAATCCGGCGTTGCGGGCGCGGCATTCTTCTGCGATCAGATCAGCAGCCTTTTGTGCATTCTCATCGTCCAGGTGGCTGAAGGGTTCATCCATCATGAGCCATTCGAATGGTTGTACCAGTGCACGGATGATGGCGATACGCTGACGTTCTCCGTAAGAGAGTGTTTTGCCGCTTTGGCTCAGGATGTGCGATACGCTCAGGCGGGCTGCCATTTCTGCCACCTTTTCGGCGGTACAGTATGGATTGGGTAGCATCACTCTTTTGAGCTCTATATTTTCCTGTGCGGTGAGTTGTTCGAAGATGCGGAGGTCCTGGAAGACGACGCTGACCTGCTGCTGACGCATACGGGCTATCTGGTCTTTGTTGTAGGCATCCCAGGATTGGCCATCTACCAGCACCCTGCCGGTATAGTCGTTCCGGATGTTGTACAGGTAGTGGACCAGGGTTGTCTTGCCTGTGCCCGATGGTGCCTTGATTTTGACAAAACTACCGGGCGTGAATGTAACGGCCTGATTCCAGATGTCCGAATTGCGCTGCAGGATTTTATCCCTGAGAGGAATGGGAACCAGATTTTCTAATTGTAACTGCATGTTGCGATTAAATATTTATTAAACCAAAAGATCATCCTGCTTCTTCGGAACAGGATGATCTTCTGGTTTAAAATTTCTGTGCCGTTTAGTATACTACAGATGTATCTACCTTCTTTTCATCATGTACGATCCTGGCTACATTGGTACCAAGATTCACCAGTTGAACCAGGCTATTCTCATCCTTTTTGAAGTTCAGTACTACTTCAGAACGCTGTGACTTACCATCGAAAGGATGGGTAACAGCAGTTGCATCTTTCAGCAGATCTTTTACCTGACCGGCGATTGCCTGACCATTTGCAGGAATATCGTTTACCGGAATCGCAGCTGCAATCTTTTCGAAGTTGATATAAGCTCCCATTGGGTTGCCTTTGATCTTGCTTACAAAGCTATTGTCCAGACCACCGGCTTTGCCTTTACCACCCAGGTAAGCATCCAGTGTAGGCTGGTCGTTAGCTACAGCAATCAGTTTATCGTCGATAGACAGGGCAGGCATACCTGGTTGCTGCATCATGTCTGCCAGTACATATTTATCACCTTTTTTGGTCACGAATGTCTGCAGGGCAGGTGTGCTTATTACTTTGTCAAAAGCAGCCTTATCGCCTACTTTCATCGCAAACACCCATTTCAGATCAGTTCTGGTTACAGAGTCACCTGTTACAATGGTGCTTGGTGCTTTTCTAACATTCAGGTCAGAAGCTGCAAAGAACATCTGACCGTTGAAGGCGTTCAGGATATCATCCAGTGTCAGGTTCTGATTACCGGAGTACATACGGAGACTAATATTCGCCATACCATCCAGACCAGTTGCCTTTACGATATCGCCCAGCATACGGAAGTCGAAACCGTATACCATAAAGCCAAGGATATTGTCAGAAGGATATTGTTCCAGCAGCTTCACGTCTGCTTCTGTTTTACCATATTTCTTGTAGATATCAGACAGGTCTTTGCCTGCATATGATACACCTTCCATCACTACTTTACCTTTCTCGAAGTTTACGCCACCGGTATAGTAGCTCCCTTCCAGCAGTTTCTTCAGGTTTGCAGGAATTGCTGCACCCTGTGAAGCATACATGGGTTCTGGATTTACATATACGCTCAGGTCAGCATTGTTCTTGAGCAGGTCATGAAATGCAGAGATGTCTGCAGCCGATTCATCTTTCTTCAGGTGGAAGAGGTGATCAGCTTCTGCTACCCAGGTAGCTTCGGCATCAGGTGTCTGGAAACGAACCTGGGTCGCTACAGCGCTGTCTACAGCACTGCTGTCGTCCTCATCCTCATCGAAACCACCGCCTGGAATGCCACCTGGCATACCACCCGGAAGACCACCATTCTTCAGTTTGTTGGCATCCACACCACGGATATAGATCACAGTTTCTTTGGTCCAGCCGATCACAGCATCCTGATCAGCTTCCCAAACGTACTGGAAGTCATCTTTCTTTTTCATGGTGAAGTTCGGGAGGTTCTTTTTCAGGTAAGCTTCGAACTTGCCAGCGTCTTTCAGTCCACCGGTGAGGGTTACGTAAGACTGTTGGCTATTGTTGAATACAACCGATACGAAGAAATTATTCTGCAGGT
Organism: Chitinophaga sp. LS1; assembly: GCF_034274695.1. Lineage (NCBI taxonomy): Bacteria > Pseudomonadati > Bacteroidota > Chitinophagia > Chitinophagales > Chitinophagaceae > Chitinophaga > Chitinophaga sp. LS1. The sequence continues at coordinate 2,042,558 of NZ_CP128362.1, read as the reverse complement.
CTACACCCGAGTTTTCTGCATCTTTCCATGCTTTCATAGCAGGGTTGCTGGTATCCTGGTCCTGCAATGCGGAAAACATTTTCTCCATAGTAAGACCATTGGTCACCAGTTTATTCGTGATCTGCTTGCTATTGATGCTCAGCACTACGCCTGCGGTTTTGGGGATATATTTGCTTTGATCAGGAACCTTCGAACATGCAGACAACATAACTGCCGCTGTTACAGCAGTTAACAAAACTTTGGAAAACATCTTTGTCATAAAAAGGGGATCTGAAATTAATAATATAGATATACTGGACGCTAAAATACTTCGTTTTTCGTTAGTAAAGCTATGAGGAGATAATATTAAGTTACAGCTTTTCGAGATATGTGGCTGTTTTCAGGGATATCACAATCCATTCATTTATATTGAGTATTATAAAATTAAATGCTGCAATAGTTTTATACCTTTGCACAAAGGTTTCCAATCATGATCACTAAATCCTATTATTGACACGCTATCATGTACCTCATCCTGTTACAATATATCAGACCTGTCGCTGCCATAGAACACTATATGGAGCAGCATAGAGCATTTCTAGACAAATACTACAAGAGTGGTAAATTCATTTTGGCAGGTCGCAGGAAACCTAAATCCGGTGGCCTGATCATATGTAAAGCCGGGAGCCGCAAAGAAGTGGAAGAAATCATGAGCGAAGATCCGTTGGATAAATTCCAGCTGGCGCTGTATGAAATCATCGAGTTCGAGCCTACATCCTATGTCAACGAGTTGCAGCCTTATTTGTCGTAGTTGAAATATGCCAACAAAAAAGACTGACCAAAGTTTCTTCAGTCAGTCCTTTCCCTGTATGTAAATATTTACTGCTTGTCGTCTTCGAAGTCGAGGATGACAGAATTAATGCAATAGCGTAAGCCTGTTGGTGGGGGACCGTCGTCAAATACGTGTCCGAGGTGAGCTTTGCAGCGACCACACATGACTTCTGTCCGGTGCATACCGTGAGAGTTGTCCGGTGCATAGATCACGCTGCCTTTAGTAACCGGCTCAAAAAAGCTGGGCCAGCCGCAGCTGCTCTCAAACTTGGCATCGGATATGAACAGAGGGTTGCCGCAGGCAGCACAATAGTAAGTGCCATTATCTTTTGAATTCCAGTATTTTCCTGTAAAAGCCCATTCTGTGCCTTTCTCTCTTGCGATGTGGTACACTTCGGAAGTTAAGCGTTTTTGCCATTCTTCGTTAGTCAGACTCACCTTGTTGGTATCCGTCCGGGAATATACATCACTCTTTTTTTCGTCTTCCATATGCAGGTTTTTTCCCTTATATCAATACGTTTTTATACTGCGAGGATCAAAATTATCAGATTCCCTCAGTAGATGGCTGAAAATCACGGCGATTAACGTCTTGTTAACAAGGTGGAAATGTTAATAACATATCCACACTATCCACAAAGCGCTGAAACTCGCGTCAATACAGCACCTTGGGGGAATGGCAAAACGCTAGTTCACATTTTGCCAGCATCTTATCCCCGCCTCCGGAATCAACAGTAAACTTTCCTAACTTTACAGCATAAAGGCACATTATACGTGGCGAACATTATCAATCTATTACCAGACAACATAGCCAATCAAATCGCAGCAGGTGAGGTGATCCAACGGCCAGCTTCAGCAGTGAAAGAACTGCTGGAAAATGCGGTGGACGCTGGTGCAACGGAAGTTCAACTAATCATCCGGGATGCCGGAAAGGAACTGGTACAGGTAATTGATAATGGTAAAGGAATGAGTGAAGCAGATGCCCGCATGTGTTTCGAGAGGCATGCCACCTCTAAAATCCAGACCATTGAAGACTTGTTCCAGATCAGGACGATGGGATTCCGGGGTGAAGCATTGGCTTCAATTGCTGCCGTATCGCAGGTCGAACTAAAGACCCGTATGCGCGGTACAGACATAGGTACTTATATCGAGATCGACAATAGTGCCGTCAGGAAACAGGAAGCCTGCCAAACGGCGGAAGGGACTTCTATTGCAATGAAGAACCTGTTCTTCAACGTACCAGCCCGACGTAACTTCCTGAAAAGCAATGCTGCCGAGATGAGACACATCGTAGATGAGTTCATCCGGGTAGCCATGGCTTTTCCACAAATCCAGTTTACACTCCTGAACAATACACAACAGCTCTTCTACCTTGAAAAAGGATCCCTGAAGCAGCGTGTCATTGCCATCCTCGGCCAGCACTACAATTCAAAGCTGGTGAGTGTAAAGGAAAGTACCGACTACATGGACGTTCACGGGTTCGTAGGTAAACCGGATGCAGCCAAGAAGACCAGGGGCGACCAGTTCTTCTTTGTCAACAACCGCTTTATCAAGAGTCCTTATCTGAACCATGCGATCATGACGGCCTTTGCCGATATGATCCCGGCAGATAGCTTTCCATTGTACGTTGTATTTATAGACCTCGATCCGGGGCATGTGGATATCAACGTACATCCAACCAAACAGGAAATCAAATTCGACGACGAGAAGGTGATGTATGCATTTGTACAGTCAGCTGTCAAGCACGCACTGGCACAATTCAATGTGATGCCCACCCTCAACTTCGAACTGGATCCCGAAATACAGCAACTGGATGCCGTGAGCCAGCCATTTACCGCTGAGCGCCAGGAACAGTCCGCAACTTCCTCCCTGTACAAGACGTTTACCCAGGCCAATCAGGCACATGTGATCGATAAGAGCAGCAGTAACCTGAAGCACTGGAAAGACCTCTACGATATTGGCAAATCCTCCGATTCTTATAGCAGAGAAGAGCGTGATGAAGACACCCAGACACAGCCTTTACCAGCTGTGGGCTTCGAAAGCAGGTCATCTACCGCCTCTGTGATTGACGAACGCTGGCAGGACAATACCATCGATCAGAAAGTACCCGTACAGGTACATCAGCAGTTCATCCTCTCGCAGATCAAGTCAGGCTTTATCCTGATCGATCAGCAGGCTGCACATGAGCGCATTCTCTATGAACGCTACCTCCGTGCATTGCAGGAAACGCCGATGCCAGCCCAGCAAAGCCTGTTCCCACAGACCTTGCAACTGCCACCTGCCGATGCTGCCCTGATCAGCGAAATGCTCCCTGACCTGCAGGTACTGGGCTACGACCTGGAACCATTTGGCAACAATACCTTTGTAGTAAGAGGTACCCCTGCCGATATCCAGAGCGGAAACGAACAGGCTAGTATCGAAGGGCTGCTGGAACAATTCAAACACTATAGCAGTGAGCTGAAGGTGAACAAACGGGAACAACTCGTGAGATCGATGGCGAGAAACAATGCGATCCCTTCCGGCAGATCATTGACCACAAAAGAAATGCAGAATATTATAGATGAGCTTTTTGCCTGTGCAATGCCAAATGCAGCACCCGGCGGGAAGTACACTTATATATCATTTAAACTAACGGACCTCGCTAAGATGTTCGGCGGTTGAGAAGAAAACTAAAAACGTCATGCCTTCCGGCATGACGTTTTACATTATAGGGAATACCGGCTTTAATGCCTCGTATAGTTTTATATAGACGTCATACGCTTTTTGATATAGCTCTGCTTTGTTCGTATCCGGCTCAAAGACGATTTCCTCCTGTGCTGTATGGGTGATCTTTAAATTTATTGCCCCCGCTGCCAGCATCACAGCTCCCATCGCAGATGCATCACTTTCCTTCGTCATATACATAGGTTGCTGGAATATATCTGCCAGTAGTTGTACCCATTCCTTTGAGGCGGTAAACCCTCCGCTCACAGAGATCTTCTTCACCTCTCCCGTCGTTTCTTCCAAAGCTTTGGTAATACTTAGTAAACCATAAGCCATCCCTTCCAGCATCGCTCTCATAAAATGCCATTGGGTATGCTGCGGTTGTATCCCAATAAAAGCTCCCTTTGCATGTCCATCCCATACAGGCGCCCGTTCACCATGCAGATACGGCAGGCAGATCACACCTTCTGCACCCGCAGGGGTTGCAAAAGCCTGTTGTAAACCGGCGTCTATATGTATACCTGTCTGCAGAAATTTATCCAGGTACCATTGAAGCAATACACCTCCATTATTAATAGCACCTCCTATTACAAAATGCCCCGGGGTCAGAATGTAAGTAAACAACCGGTTATGCTGATCCGTCATGGCATTGGGTATGGTCATTCTCACGGCGCCACTGGTGCCGATGGTCAGTGAGGCATGGCCTGCATCGAGGGCATTGCTGCCCAGCTGTGCCAGACAGCCATCACTGGCGCCGGCTATGAACTGTGTATCTACTGGGATATTCAACTCTGCTGCAATGACTGGGTCTACGCCAGTGATGATGGTATCGCTGCTCACCGCTTCCGGCAGTTGCTGTGCTGTGATGCCGGCCAGTGTGAGCGAATCCGTATTCCAGCGCAATTCGTGAATATTAAAAAGCCCCGTAGCAGAGGCAATGGAATGATCGGTGATGTACCTGCCAAAGAAATGATAGAAGATGTACTCTTTGATGCCGACAAAACAGGCAGCCTGTTTGTATAATTCCGGTTCATTTTCCTTCCACCACATGATCTTGCAGAGTGGACTCATGGCATGGATAGGCGTACCTGTCTGTTCATAAATTTTCTTTCCCTGCGCGGTGCCTCTCAGCTTGTCTGCCACCTGCTCACTCCTGTTGTCGGCCCAGATGATTAGTGGGGTCAGGGCTTCTCCCTGTTCCGACATGATCATCACGCTGTGCATGGCACTACTGAAAGATATAGCAGCCGGCGCCGCCCTCATTATAGTGGCGACGCTTCTGATCCCATTTTTCACAGCAGCCAGAATAAAAGCAGGGTCCTGTTCACTATATCCAGGTTTGGATTGCAGGATAGTGTATTCCTGCTGGCAGTGTGCCATTACGCTCCCATCTTCCTTTACTGCAATCACTTTGGCACTGCTGGTTCCTATATCTACTCCGATGATGTATGCCATTGCTATATTTTACCTTCTTTCTTTAAAAATAAATTTATAATTTAAATCCGTATAAGACGCAAATAGTGATCCACGATATGGGTATTAAAATCAGTCTCAACTAAATAAACATTGTTAATATGGTCCACGAAAAAAACACCCCGGGAAGTCAGGTCTCCCGGCGATCGTTCCTGAAAGATGGCGCACTTGCCGCTGCTGGATTTATGATCGTGCCTCGGCATGTATTAGGAGGGAAAGGCTTCATTGCACCCAGTGACCGTCTGCGTGTTGCCGGTATTGGTGTTGGCGGAAAAGGAGAAAGCGATCTGGAGGAAATAGCAAAAGGTCCTTCTGACATTGCCTATCTCTGCGATGTAGACACCCGTCGTGCAGCAAATAGTGTAAAGCGCTTTCCAAAGGCTAAGTTTTACAAAGACTTCAGAGAGATGCTCGATAAGGAGCATAAGAACATAGATGCAGTGACGGTATCCACACCAGATCACCAGCATGCTGTTGCTGCTATGGCTGCCATGCAGCTGGGCAAACACGTTTACGTGCAAAAGCCCCTCACCCACGACATCTACGAAGCACGCATGCTTGCCGAAGCAGCTAAAAAGTACAAAGTGGTGACCCAGATGGGAAATCAGGGTTCCAGCGGCGATGGCGTACGCCAACTGCGTGAATGGTACGATGCCGGCACTATTGGCGATGTACATACCGTATATTGCTATACCGACAGGCCAGTATGGCCACAAGGTATTCCCTGGTCAGATATGAAAGCACCTGTTCCGGCAGAACTGGATTGGGACCTGTGGTTAGGTACTGCTCCTTACAAAGATTACATTGATAAACTCGTTCCGTTCAACTGGCGTGGCTGGTGGGATTATGGTACCGGGGCCCTCGGCGATATGGGTTGCCACATCATCGAACCTCCATTCCGTATACTGGGCCTGGGTTCTCCCAAGTCAGTAGAGTGTAGTGTAGGTAGCGTATATGTTGATGAATTCAAGAGAGGCTATTTCCCTGAAAGCTGCCCTCCATCATCTCACGTGATCCTGAAATTTGAAAATCACAAAGGCAAGGAAGTAACCCTCCACTGGATGGACGGTGGTATCCAGCCTGAAAGGCCGGAAGAACTGGGACCTAATGAAATTATGGGCGACGGTGGTAACGGCGCTATCTTCATCGGTTCGAAAGGTAAAATGATGTGTGGTACTTATGGCCGCGATCCTAAATTGCTGCCAACCAGCCGCACAGAACAGGTGAAGGTGCCACAGAAATATGCACGCGTACCGGAAGGTCACTATGTACAGTGGGTAAATGCTGCCATCGCTGGTTATAACAGTGATAAGGACAAGGCGATCTCCTCTCCTTTCTCTATTGCAGGGCCGCTCACGGAAGCATTGCTGATGGCCAACCTGGCAATCAGAAGCTTTGACATCCGCAAGGAAGAAAATGGTAAAACTACCTATCCCGGCCGCTATGTAAAACTGCTCTGGGATAATAAAAATATGAAGGTGACCAACTTTGACGAGGCAAATCAGTTCGTAAAAAGAACTTATCGTCAGGGATGGAGCCTGGGAGTATAAAAACGAATTTTTGTTTACCCGCTCCACGAAAAAACCACTTTCGCCTTTGGCAAAAGTGGTTTTTTCGTTTTATAGGGTCATGGTCAGCCTCATGTATTGTTAATCAATTATTTGCTATAACTTTATAAGAAGAGCTAATCCCGCTTTTCCCACTGATAATATGTACTGGCTAAGATTGTCCCCCTTTTTGTTACTGTTGGTCGCAGCTGCATGTAAAAAGACCATTTCTTCCGAAGCAGCCCATCCACAAGAAGTGCCACCTACTGCCCCTTCCTCATTTCAGGGGCTGATAGTTGATGATGCACAGCAACCCATTCCCAATGCAATGGTACTGTGTGGTGATCAAAGCACAACAACTGATTCCAGTGGCCTCTTTTCGCTGTACAATGTCATGGTCGATACGAATGCGGCTATTATCTCCGTCAAAAAACATGGCTATATCAACGGATTTCGTACCCTGATGGCGCATGCCAACGGCCAGCAATACCTGAAGTTGACAATGATGCCAAAGGTTCTCACAACTTCGTTTTCCGGTAGTGCGGTGGGGAATATTGGTTTTACTGGTGTGAACCTCGTGTTCTCTCCCAACCAGATCCAAAATTCCAATAACCAGGTCTATAAGGGGACCGTATCTGTAGCGGTAGATTATATCACACCATCGGACCCGGACCAGCCTACCCGCATGGCTGGCGATCTGAGAGGCATTGATAACAACGGCAATGAAGTTGGCTTGATTTCTTTTGGTCAGGCGGCAGTCGATCTGCTGGATTCCAACAATGTGGCGCTGCATCCGGATGGTGAGCACCTTGTGAATATTACCATGACCATTCCTGGTCCTTACCGGGCAAGCGCTCCAGCACAAATTGGCCTCTTCTACCTGGACACCATCAGCGGATACTGGCAACAGGAAACGCTGGGGTATAAACAAGGAAATGACTATACCGGCAATGTCCGGAAAGGCACCCGCTGGCTCTTTGCCACAACCTATTCTCTGGTGACGCTGGATGCTAATATCCTGAAACAGGTGGGTGCACCAGCCGGTAAGCTGCTCACGACCATCTCAACCAAAATTGACTTCTATCCTACTTATAGTTATACCAATTCCGATGGCCGTTACCTGGGCAGAGTAGCCGCCAATCAACCATTAATTCTCACCCTCACTGACCCTTGTGGTAATCTCGTTTTTCAGAAAGAAATTGGCCCCTATAGCGGATATACCAGTGCTGATATAATATCAGGAAATCTGGTTATTTGTACTCCTTAAAAAATCTACCTGCTTTTTATTTACGTTAGTTAGGAGAGCTATCCTCTGCAACCGATTGCCAACTATAAAAAGATTGATAATCTATGCCATCTTTTATTCGGGTTTTTATACCCGTTATTATCGTGCTGTGCCTAACTGTAGCGTGTAAAAAAGAATATAGCCTGGAGGGAATGCCTGAAGTACCTGTAGATTCTTTAAGCGAGCCGGAAGTGGTCAATTATGCTCCCTATACAAAAGGGGCTGTTTACAATTACATGTACAATAAAGCGACAGATACATTTTATTATTCCCTGACCGTCATCGGCGATACCCTTATCCAGGGTAATACCTATCTCATTCAGAGTGATGGTTATAACAAACAATATATGCGTTATAGCCAGGGTATTTTCTATTATTATGAACCAGCTTACACTTCCCCCACCTCCTATCACCCGGCAGCCGTTCGCCCGGTATTGTATGACTATCTGCCGCTAAACGGTCACTGGTCTGATACGGTGAAAGCCACAACCTTTTCCGGGAACCCGGAAACCGGACTACTGGATTATCACATCATCCCAAAAGCCACACCTAAAACTGTTCTGGGTAATACCTACTCAAAAGTTATAGGCATAAAGCAGGACAGCTACCTGATTATAGAAGGGAAAGCATATAGCCTCGGCACCGTCGGCAATTACTTCTATGCAGATAGTGTAGGATTCATTGAAAAAGATGCCGCCACAGATACCATTCGCCTGATCAGCTATTCATTAAAAAATCAATAGCTCTCATATACCCGCGTCAGGAAATGTTCGACTTCCCTTCGTACGGCAGTGGCGCTGTTGTTGTGATTGTTGACAAGCACACTGAATACCAGTGTCTTATTTTTCTTAGTTACGAGGTATCCACTCAGTGCCACAACGCCTGTCAGTGTACCGGTTTTTGCATGTACAAACTGCTCTTTGTAATAGTTCTTCAACGTACCTTTTCCTCCTGTTGCAAACAGGCTGTAAAGACGTGCGGTAGGATATGTTTTGTACATGTTGGAAAGTACATACACGAAGTCTCTCGGAGAGAACAGGTTGTAACGGGATAAACCACTACCATCCGCCCAGTTAGGGGTATCAGGCAATTCTTTTAAATAGTGATCCAGCATATAGCGGATCATGTGCCTGGTACTGATCGTATCAAAGAGTTTACCCGCACACATCATGAGCGTTTGCTCTGCAAAGAAATTGTCGCTTCTGTGCATCATAGGCAGGAAGAGAGAATCTGCCGGAATACTATACAGCAGCTGCAATCCTGCTGGCGCCTGGGGAGCAATGTAAACCTGCTTATGCAGTGTATCCTGCAAACGGACCGCCAGGTCTTCCAACCCACCTGTGATGAAAGGCACTTCCTCTTCTTCCGGTTGATATTCATTACCGTTATAACCCATAGAGAAGCGGTTACTACGTTCATCTCTTTTTACTTCCAGCTTAGTGAGTTTATTATCCTTGCTGGTTGTGAGCTCGTACATTTTTGGAATAATATATAAGCTGTCGCCATGATGGCGCAGTCTCGCTACATTGCCATACATGGGCCATTCATTCAGTTCTGACTGGTAATAATCTGCATAATCATTCCATGACCAGCCATAACCATAGCGGGCATTCTCGTTGATGGCCGGAACAATTTTTATTTTCTTATTGGTTTGCTGCAGCAAATGGAAGACCGGTTGCCACGTGTAGTCAGGATGCAAAAAGGCAGGATCCCCGGTGCCCTGTACATACAACACAGAATCAGTATCCAGGTATTTGATGGCAGGCAGAGAATCTCCCAGCAGTAACATACCGGTATACAGGGAAAATATTTTCATGTTGGAAGCCGGCGTGAAGTAGTGATCTTCCTGGTAGTTGTACCAGTATTTATTAGTAGCCGGTTCATAAATGCTGATGCCTACATTCGCCTGTCTCAACGCCTTGCTGACAAGCAATTCTTTTTCTGACCAGGTTTGAATTTTAGTGTACTGTGAAAACACGGGTTGTTGCAAATAGAACAGCAACATGACAACAAATAAGATTCTGCAATTCCTCATGCTTCAATATAATAAATAGTCCGGGCTTTTTAAAGGCCCGGACTATGCGAAAAAGTTAAACGTACCTGGTAGCACCTGGTTTTGCTACAGGATAATTCCCGTCTGCATCCGGCAGTAATTGCGGCTTTGCATCAAATGCGTAGGCGGCTGGTTGTAAGTTCAGGTCCAGCTTCAATGCCTGATCAAAAGGAATGATCTGCCCGGAGTAAGTAGCCAGTCTACCAATGATAGCCGTGAGCGTTGTCTTTGCAGCCCGCTCTGCATCCTGGTATTTGTACACACCGCGTGCTACTGCATCAAAGAGTTCATCATGCTCTGACTGGTATGGCTGGTTCTCCTGTTTCTTATCGAACCGGTACAGCACCTTTCCTTTGTGATCCTGTATCACCGCCCTATCGCAGATGATGCGGCCTTTGGTACCTGTGATCTCTTCATCTACTCGACTGGCGCTATCTTTCCAGTGACGGCACTGACTATTCATTGCCACGCCATTTGCAAAGCGATACTCTACTGCATGGTGATCGTATATTTCACCATACTCTTTGCCTGTGCGTACCTGGCGCCCACCCATACCTACTGCGGTAACCGGGTAATCATTCATAAACCAGTTGCCCACATCAATATTGTGAATATGTTGCTCTACAATATGATCGCCACAGAGCCAATTGAAATAATACCAGTTACGCATCTGGTACTCCATCTCTGTATATTCCGGTTTGCGGGGTTTTACCCACAGCGCACCCTGGTTCCACCATACATTCATCGAAGTAATATCCCCGATGATACCGTCCTGCGCACGTTTATACAACTCTCTGTAAGAGTTCTGATAGCGGCGTTGTAACCCAACTACCACATTCAGTTTCTTTGCCTTCGCTATTTCAGCAGCGGCCAATACTCTCCTGATACCTGCGGGATCAGTAGCTACGGGCTTTTCCATGAAAATATGCTTGCCCTGCTTTACTGCTTCTTCAAAGTGAATAGGTCTGAAACCCGGAGGGGTAGCGAGTATCACCACATCGGCCAGTGGAATCGCTTTCAGGTAAGCATCGAAGCCGACGAACTTATGTTCCTCTTTTACATTCAATCGGCCAGGTTTATCACCTACCTCTCCTTTTATATTTTCATAGCTTTCGTTCAACCGGTCAGCAAAAGCATCGGCCATTGCCACCAGTTGTACATTCTGTTTTGTGCTCAGTGCCTGCACAGCGGCACCTGTGCCACGGCCTCCGCAACCGATCATAGCGATCTTAATGACGTCATTGGCGCCTGAGAAAAAATTGGCCTGACTGATTAAAGGCAGGGTTAACAGTCCTCCTGCCAAAAGCGAGGATTGTTTGACAAAGTCACGACGACCTGAGTGGAATTCTTTTTTTTGCATGATAGTGAGTGTTTTAGCATGTTATCTGGAACCAATATATTTATCCAGCACGTCAGCAAAGAACTGCCCGGCTTCTTCTTTCGTAGGTTGCTTTACAGGGCGGATAATGCGAAATCCGATAAAAGGCGCATCGGCATTCCACCACTTGCTTTTGGGTATCTGAGGATCACGTCTGTTCCAATCCGGATCAGATTTCAGGCGGGCCGCACTGCGCAGTTGAGCCGCATCATCCTGGTAATTGCCCCCTTTGATGCTACGGGGTGTTCTGGAAGTAGGTTGCTTCCATGGATCTTTGTCTGGCGCCTGTTCCAGGTAATGTACATCATACTGGTCCAGCGTCCATTCTGCTACATTGCCCAGCATGTCGTACAATCCCCAGGCATTGGGTTGCAACTCTCCTACTTTGTGGTACTTGCCACCGCTGTTGCCAGCATACCAGGCGTACTGTTTTAAGCTGCTGCTGTCCTTACCAAAAGGATAAGTTGTAGCAGCTCCTGCACGACAGGCATATTCCCATTCTGCTTCTGTAGGCAGGCGGTAGAAGATACCGGTTTTTGCATACAACCAGCGACAGTAGCTCAATGCGCCGTATTGGCTCATACTGTTTGCCGGAAAGCCACCCTGCTTACCCATACCCAAGGTCAGGTCAATATATGGCGGACTGGGGCGGGTCATACCATCAGGAATGGGGGTTTTGTCCTTTTCTGCATCAGAGTACACATCGTATTCATCGAAGGTCACTTCATGTGCGCTCATCCAGAATGCCCCGATCTGTACCTGCTGGCGGGGACCTTCATCATCCTTCCTGCCTTTTTCCGAGACAGGACTCCCCCAATTGAACGAACCAGCAGGAATGGGCACCATCCTGAAAGAAACAGTCGTACCAGGAAGGGTAGCCGTATAGGGCTGGTTGGGAGGACTATTGTCCTGGCCGGATACACTTTGGGTGATCATACAGCCTAGCGACAGTACAAGCAATTTGTTTTTCATAACACCGGTTTAAAGAATCAATAGTGAATTTATTAAATCGATTGCGGTAAAGCAATGTTTTTTATACATTTAGTAATCTCATGCAATAAATATTACGTTATGGAAAGAAGAAAATTCTTGCAGCAGGGCACCCTGGCAGGTCTGTCAACCCTTGCTTTCAATGCTGCTACCGCCGCTGCGATTTCCTCGGAGCCCCTGGCTCCGGAGGCAGGCAAACCCTTTAACCTGAACTATGCGCCCCATGATGGCATGTTTAAAAACAGCGCGGGCAACAATGTACTGGACCAGATTCAATTTATGTACGACCAGGGCTTCCGTTCCTTTGAAGACAATGGTCTCATGAACCGCGATGTAGCCGAACAGGAAAAGATCGGAAATCTGCTGGCGAAACTGGGTATGCAAATGGGTGTTTTTGTGATAGACGGTGGAGACAACTGGAAAACCTCCCTCACCACCGGCAAACAGGAATTCAAGGACACCTTTGTAAAAATATGTCGCAAGGCACTTGAAACAGCCAAACGTGTAAATGCCAAATGGGCCACCTTTGTACCCGGCTACTTTGAACGCAACCTTCCTATGGGCGTACAAACAGGCAATGTCATCGAAGCACTGCGCCCAGGTACCGCCATTCTTGAACCACATGGTCTCGTGATGGTGCTGGAGCCCCTGAGCGACAATGCAGACCTCTTTCTCCGTACAGCAGAACAAAGCTATATGGTGTGCAAAGCAGTAAATAGCCCCAGTTGTAAAATACTCTACGATATCTACCACATGCAGCGCAATACCGGCAACCTGATACCTACCATGGACCTGTGCTGGGACGAAATCGCCTATATTCAGATCGGAGACAACCCAGGTAGAAAAGAGCCCACTACCGGCGAGATCAATTACAAGAACATCTTCAAACATTTACACACAAAAGGATATAAGGGCGTACTCGGTATGGAACACGGCAATGCCAACCCCGGAAAAGAAGGTGAGGTAGCACTGATAAAGGCTTATAGGGAAAGCGATGCATTTCTGTAATTTCGTTACCTTTCATTCAAATTTATCTGTATGAATTTCCTGATCCGCCTGTTAATTAGCGCCATCGCAGCCATGGTTACTGCTTATGTATTGCCCGGTGTATATATTAACAGCTTCATTACCGCCCTGGTATTGGCTTTTGTATTGGCGATACTGAACCTGCTGGTAAAACCTATTTTAATATTGCTGACATTACCTGTTACCATCATTACATTAGGGCTATTCCTATTGGTTATCAATGCTATCATTATTATGATGGCCAGTTCGCTGGTGTCTGGATTCAAGGTAGATGGATTTATATGGGCATTGCTGTTCAGCCTTGTGCTGACAGTGGTTTCTGGCATTATGAATAGCCTGGCTGGTACCAGGCGCGATGACTGATGTACTTCGACCGCACACATATCAGTGACGACCAGTTGCTGGGCTTTTACAAAGCCTTACTTTACCCCCGGCTGGTAGAGGAGAAAATGTTATTGCTACTGAGGCAGGGAAAAGTAAGTAAATGGTTTTCAGGTATAGGGCAGGAAGCGATTGCCGTAGGCGCCACTTTAGCCCTGGATGAAGATGAATGGATATTGCCACTGCATCGTAACCTCGGTGTATTTACAACAAGGCAGATGCCTTTGCAACAGTTGTTTCATCAGTGGCAGGGAAGTCCGCTGGGATATAGTAAAGGCAGAGAACGATCTTTTCATTTTGGGAGCGCAGCCCATCATATATTTGGGATGATCTCTCATCTTGGTCCACAGTTGTCAGTAGCAGATGGTATCGCATTGGCGCAGCAGCTGGAATTCTCCGGTAAAGTAACGCTGACCTTTACAGGCGAAGGCGGTACCAGCGAAGGGGAATTCCATGAAGCCCTGAATGTAGCTGCTGTATGGGGTTTACCAGTGATCTTCCTGATAGAGAATAATGGCTATGGGTTAAGTACCCCGGTGGCAGAACAATATCGCTGTGAACAGCTGGCAGATCGGGCAGCCGGCTACGGTATGCGGGGCATGCGCATCAATGGCAATAATATCTTAGAGGTATACCATGCAGTGAAGGAGGCAAAACGCCATGCCCTGGAGGAACGACAACCGGTATTGATAGAGGCCATGACCTTTAGAATGCGGGGACATGAAGAAGCCAGTGGCACAAAATACGTACCCGCTGCCCTGCTGGAAGAATGGGCAAAGCAGGACCCGATATTACATTTCGAAAAGTTCTTACAGTTTTTGAACCTGGCAGATGATTCCATCCGGGAATCACTGAAACAGGAAATCGATCACGATATACAAGCGGCATTGCACGAAACGGTGCACGTTTTCAATTTAGATGAGGAGCTGCACGATATCTATGCGCCAGCTCCGGTACCAGTAGCTCCCACAGGCGCTGTTTCTGAAAAACGGTTTATCAATGCAATAGCCGATGCCCTGCATCAGGCAATGGAACTGCACCCTGACCTTATTTTGATGGGTCAGGATATAGCCGAATATGGTGGTGCATTTAAGATCACAGAAGGATTGGCAGGCCTGTATGGTAAAGAGCGGGTACGCAATACGCCCTTGTGCGAGAGTGCCATACTCGGTGCAGGATTGGGCTTATCAGTGATGGGCTACAGAAGTATGGTAGAGATGCAGTTTGCCGACTTTGTTTCCTGTGGGTTTAACCAGATTGTAAACAACCTCGCCAAGATTCATTACCGCTGGGGGCAAAATGCCAATGTGGTTATACGGCTCCCGGCAGGGGCGGGCGTAGGGGCAGGTCCCTTTCATTCACAGAGTAATGAGGCCTGGTTTACACATACACCGGGCTTGAAAGTGGTGTACCCGGCAACCCCTGAAGATGCGAAAGGGTTATTGCTGGCAGCGCTGGCAGATCCTAACCCGGTATTGTACTTTGAGCACAAAGCCTTGTACAGGAGTATCAGTGGCCCTGTGCCGGATGCACCTTATACTATTGAAATAGGAAAAGCAAAGGTGGTACAGGATGGAGATGATGTTAGTATCATTACTTATGGAGCAGGCGTACATTGGGCGCTGGAATATGTGCGGCTGCATGCTGAACTATCAATCCATATCCTGGATCTGAGGTCACTGCAACCACTGGATTATACAGCCATTCAACAAGCCGTTTTTACCACAGGAAAAGTGTTGATATTGCACGAAGCGACCTTAACCGGAGGCATCGGTGGCGAGATTGCGGCCTGGATTGGCGAGCACTGCTTCCGGCAATTGGATGCCCCCGTTATGCGCTGTGCATCTCTGGATACCCCTGTCCCTTTTGCAGCAGAGCTGGAAGCAAATTTCCTTGCGAAGGCACGCCTGCATGAATGTGTACAAACATTATTGCAATATTAAGCTTCGGAAATTTTCCTCTTTTTTCTAAAATGAATGTGCTAACTTGCACCCCGGATCATTAAACACTTTTTTTATGTTGCTTGCCGTAGTTAATAACGTAGAAACCACAGATTTTTTCAGAGCTGGAGATGCATTTGCACATTATGCTACATTCGTAGTAATCGGTTTATTCACTGCAATGTTCCTGGTTGCTGCGTTTAAGTACGTAAAACGCTAATAATCAACTTCTTCATGATATTAAAGAGCTGTCTTAAATAATTAAGACGGCTTTTTTTATTGCCCTTTACTAACTTTGCATCATGGATCAGTCGCACGGGAGGATCTATACCTTCCACTTTATCATGCTATGCCTTAGCAATGCACTGTTTTCCGCCAGCTACAACATGATGCTACCAGACTTGCCTGCTTACCTCAGCAGCATGGGCGGCGAACAATACAAAGGCTACATTCTTGCTTTGTTTACACTCATGGCAGGGCTATCACGGCCCTTTAGCGGTAAACTCACAGACACCGTTGGCCGCGTTCCGGTAATGATTTTCGGCTCCGTGATCTGTGTGATCTGTAGCCTGCTCTATCCCCTGGTCAGCACTGTAGCCGCCTTCTTATTACTCCGCTTCTTTCATGGTTTTTCTACAGGCTTTAAGCCTACCGGTACTGCTGCTTATGTGGCCGATATCGTACCCAATACCCGCAGAGCAGAAGCGATGGGCATGGTTGGACTCTTCAGCACCATTGGTATGGCACTGGGCCCAGCCATAGGAGGATATGTTACTTCTATCTGGGATATACACGTGATGTTCCAGTTATCGGCAGTGTTCGCCTTATTATCAGTAGTGATACTGGTAGGTGGTATGAAAGAAACGCTGCCGAATAAACAAGGCTTCCGGCTCTCCACACTCAGGATCTCTAAATCAGAGATCTTTGAGCCATTGGTACTGGCGCCGGTGATCGTTACTTTCATCACTTATTACAGCTATGGGGTACTGTTCACTATTATTCCTGATTTCAGCGCTTATGTAGGTCTGCCGCCAGCGAGCAAAGGCCTGTTTTATACATTCTTTACCGCCAGCTCTATCAGTATCCGGTTGTTAGCTGGTAAGGTCTCTGACCGATATGGCAGATTGCCGGTGTTGAAGATTGCGACATTGATTATGGCGGTTGGGGTATTTACTTTAGGCGTGGCCCACTCTCCTGCCATGATGCTCACTGCCGCTGTGATCTATGGTGTATCAGTAGGATTGAATTCTCCAGCCGTGACAGCCTGGACCATTGATCTGGGCAGACCAGAACACAAAGGGCGGGCACTGGCTTCCATGTACATCGCACAGGAAGCGGGTATTGGTATTGGCGCCTACCTGTCAGCCTTTGTATATCACAACGATTCCAGGTTCTTCCCCCTCACCTTCTATTCTACCGCTATAGTGACCCTTGCGGCTACGGTCTATTTGATCTTTATTTATCAAAATCGCCGTATGCAAACTGTAAAACAATTTGTATTTTCACCCGGCAAGTGGTTTCAACGATAATTCATGCTTAGAAAAATAAAAAATCCCGGCGCTGCAAGGCGACCGGGATTTGTCTTTTTAATATCGGGTCTGATTACAGCCGTTCGTACAGCGCTCTCAGTCTTTCTCTTGTCATTTGCTCTTTCCAATCCTTACCCAGTGCATTTTCCCACAGTGGGGCCATACCCAGGGATACATCGATCATGATGTTGAATTGCTCATCAGTCAGTCCTTTGGTGATGCCCTGTGGAATATCGATGTTGTGTTTCTTCACCATTTCTTTGAATTCAGCTACGCCTTCAGGATAGAATTCTTCCAGCTTGTCGAACACGATACAATTACCAATACCGTGCTTGGTGCCCAGCAGGTAAGCCAGACCGTAGCTCACAGCGTGTGCTACACCCACCTGAGAATAGGCGATACTCATACCACCGGCATAAGATGCCATCATCAGTTTCTCATCAGCATCGTCATCCCATTCAGGCTTATGCAGGAAGATCTCCTGGCACAGGCGTAATGATTCTTCACCGTAAGAACGGCTGAAAGCGTTCAGGTAAGTACCCGTCAGAGATTCGATACAGTGGATATAACAATCCATCGCAGTATAGAACATCTGGTTCTTAGGTACGCCTCTGATCAATTCAGGATCCAGTACGATCTGGTCGAACGGTGTAAAGTCAGAGTTCATACCCAGCTTACGGGTAGGGCCTGTCAGTACACAGGTACGGCTTACTTCGGCCCCGGTACCGGAGATGGTAGGAATACCCGCCTTGTATACGCCAGGATATTTTACCAGGTCCCAGCCCTGATAGTCAGCAGAAGAACCTGGGTTGGTCATCATCAGGGATACTGCTTTGGCCATGTCCATTACAGACCCGCCACCGATACCGATGATACCGCTCACCTCACCAAATTCAGTTTTCAGGTCATCTCTGACTTTGTCAACGTATTTGGTTTTAGGTTCGTCTGTTACATCAATAAATATAATCTTGTCCTTGCCTCTCACTGGAATACGCTTAGCAAAAGCGTCATTTCCCTGGAAGAAATGGTCCACGAAAAATATCATGGGTGCATCTCCTTTACGTTGGGGAGCCAATATTTCATCCAGTTGGTCAAAACATCCGCGGCCATATACCACGTAGTCAACCATCTTAAAGTTCCTGAATTTCATCTCGGTCTATTAATATTATTATAATAATTTTTCTGCTTTCACCAGGTCTTCCGGTGTATCGATTTCCACACCCATGTACTCAGTCACCACCATTTTCATGGAGATGCCATTTTCCAGGTAGCGCAGGCATTCTATTTTCTCAGCGGCTTCCAGTGGGCTTACCGGCATTTGGGTAAAATCCAGCAGGGTTTTGCGGCGGAATGCATAGATACCAATGTGCTCATAATAAACGGATTTCACCTGTTTATCGCGGGGATAAGGAATGACGGAGCGGGAGAAGAAAAGTGCGTTGAACTGTTTATCCACGGCCACCTTTACATAATTAGGATCTTCGATGGATGACCAGTCTTTCAGCTCCTGCATCAGGGAGGCTACCTGTACTTTCTGACCAGCTTCGCCTTCGAACACCTGAAGTAGTTTTTCCAGCGGCTCTTTCTGGGTGAAAGGTTCGTCTCCCTGAACATTTACGATGATCTCTACATCTTCCCTGTCAGCGATCGCTTCGGCAATACGATCGGTACCACACTCATGTTCCTTTTGGCTCATGACCGCTTTACCACCATTGCTAATGATCTCCTGGTAGATAACATCGGAGTCAGTTACGACCATAACTTCGTCGAACACGCCTGTTTTCACAGTACTTTCATACGTGCGCAGGATCACTGACTTACCACCCAGTTTAGCCATCAGCTTGCCCGGGAAACGGGTAGCGCCATAGCGGGCAGGTATTAAGGCTACTTTTTTCATTACAGGGCGCTTTTTACTGCATTTACCAGTTTCTCAGCACGTTCAGCAACCTCAGCATCGCTCCAGCCCAGGTTGATAGGAGTGCAGATGCAACGGCTCATGATCGCATCAGAAGCTGGGAATTGTTTCACTTTGTACAGCTCCATTGCCTGTTGCAGGCCTGGTGCAAAACGGCTCAGCACCGTGCTTTGTTTGAAGTGTTCCCAGTTACGGATATAATGCCAGTTGTTATCAAACCAGTAGAAAGCAGGCAGACCGGCAGCTTTCATAGCAGCGGCAGCAGCTCTGGCCTGAGATTCTTCTGGCAGGAAGAAGGCGAGGAAAGTAGCACTATCCCCTTCTGCATCCGGCAGGCGACGAAAGCTGACCTGAGGAATGGCAGACAGAGCATCTTTAAATATCTTTTTGGTTTTGCGCTGGATGCTCAGGAAAGTATCCAGTTTTCTAACCTGCGCGAGACCTACAGCCGCATGCAGTTCAGAAATGCGGAAGTTGTACCCGATGAATGGGTGCAGATCTGCCCCACGGTCTACGCCCAGGTGGTCGTGGCCATGGTCAGAGTAACCGTCCGCTTTTACATAAATATCCTTGTCGTTGGTAACGATGGCACCACCTTCAGCACAGGTGATGGTTTTTACAAAGTCGAAGGAGAAGGCGCCAGCATGGCCGATAGAACCAACAGCTTTACCTTTATAAGTTGCGCCAAATGATTGACAGGCGTCTTCAAGTAAGATCAGATTGTGTTTGTCGCAGATGGCCTTCAGTGCATCCAGGTCAGCCATCGAACCACACATATGTACAGGCATAACCGCCTTGGTACGTGGAGTGATTGCAGCCTCAACCGCTTTAGGGTCCAGGGTCAGGGTATCATCTACGTCTACCAGCACCGGGGTGGCGCCTACCGAGAAGATACACTCAAAACTTGCCACAAATGTGAAGGTCGGCATGATCACTTCGTCTCCTGCACCTATGCCCAACGCCTGCATTGCTACGGTGAGGGCTGCCGTACCGCTGGATACGATCTGTGTGTACCCAACATTCAGTTTTTCAGAGATGGCTTGTTCCAGCTCCTTTGCTTTCCAGATGCCTTTGCGTGGGCCATCAAACCCATAGCGCATAAAGATGCCGGTTTCCAGCACGTCATTTACTTCCTTGCGTTCTTCCGGTCCAAAAAATTCATATCCGGGCATAAGTTGTTGATTTTTTGCAAAGGTAGTATAATCAAGTACTCAGCGCTCGGAAAAACTGTTTATCTTTTACTAAAAATTGCCATGCGTTTTATCCTGTATCTTATCCTGTTGACACCCCCGTCTATAGCAGCACTGGCGCAACATCCGGACAGTGAGATCCGGCAGCTACTGGCGGTACAAACCAGCACCTGGAACCAGGGGAATATAGAAGGCTTTATGCAAACGTACTGGCAATCAGATTCATTATTGTTCGTCGGCAGCCATGGCCCCACATATGGCTGGCAGGCAACTCTGGACAGATACAAGAAATCTTACCCGGATACCGCCGCTATGGGCAAGCTGGATTTTAAGATCCTGGAAATCAGACCATTGGCAAAGGAGCTATACTTTGTAGTGGGAAAATGGCATTTACAGAGAAGCGCGGGAGATATGCAAGGGGCTTATACCCTATTGATAAAGAAAATCAAAGGTCAGTGGAAGATTATTGCCGATCATAGTAGTTAGGAATGGCATTAAAAAGAAAACCATCCCATGAATGGGACGGCCTGCTATACACCACAACATTAAAGAAGAATGTTACTAATCGTTTGATGTCCATAATAGGTTAATCAATAAACTATGGCAAACGAATTAGCTTTTATTATTTGAACGATCCTGATCCCTTGCCGCCAGGTTTTCGTCTTCCGGTTTCCCGGAAAGCTCACCATGAAGCGGATTGGTCTTAGTATCGGCTTTATCGGTTTTTAAAATTTCAGCCTTGTGCTGTAAAGGTTGTTTATGCTCTTCACTGGGAAGCTGTTTATCATCATGTAGCATGGATTTCCGTTTTACTTGTGAACAGTTCCTATTATCAATCGATACGATTATACCTTTGCAAAGTATGTACCATCCCGCAATACTTGCCAATAGGGCATTTCGTAATGCCTGGATGAGTAAATGCCTCCACACATTGCGTAATGCGACAACACAGGTGTCTCCCAAGTCTCCACAAATCGAACCAGGAAAAGTCTGGTGCAATAGATTGCATTTCATATGCTAAAATGATAATCTCAATATTTTAGCATAATTTTAATTCCTATATTCAGTAATAGGTACCCCGCAAACTATTTGTTATAAAGGGATAGAATTGATCAATGCGGCTTACTTTTTCACCCCAGAATGCTACCAAATGGCACAAAAGTTGAATATTCTAGTATTACGTTCTGAAGATAACTATTTGATTTAGACCTCAGTGGAGGGACCCCTGTTACCCTGGAACGATGGATAAACACGTCACATATTTATAACTAATAAAATTAAGCTTACTATGAACATCCGTAGTTACCAGTGGTCGGTACTGAAGAAATTGCTAAAACAACGTTTCACAGAGTTGTCAGATGAGGATCTGGTATTTGAATCTGGCAAAGAGAAAGAGCTGTATGTACGGTTGGAGCGTAAAATAGGCAAACCTCAGGAAGACGTAGCACGCATTATCAAAGGGATGCAGCAGGCGTATCTGCAACAAGCCCTCCTCTAATTCACTTAATCTTACCATCAATAAATGGCGAATGACGGAAAACGTTGTTCGCCATTTTTATTATTAATAATTGTCTGTAGTGTGGTTTTGTTTCCTCCACGTTTTCCACACAATGAAGAGGTATGCCACAAGTGTAATGAAAGCGAAGCTATAAAAGAAGATCATGCGGCCAGGGGTAGATTCCTCAGGCACAGCAAATCCAAGATATAATCCCAGAAAAACATTGATAATGCCCCAGAATAAAAACAAAAAGACGGTGCGGATGATGCGTACAAAATAATATACGATCCGCATATCCATTGGCGCCTTCTCATCTTCCCGTTGGGGAGTTTCCTGATTTTCCATTAGTGCTTTTTTGCGCGAATTAATAACTTACTGAATGCCAGGCTATCTCCTCTGAATACATTGAAGTCTACCGTAGTTGATATACCATTCACCCTGCCCCCATCATTGTGTTGCCAGAAGAGCCAGTTCCTTGCTGATGCCGGTTTCTTTTTCTGGTAATAATGGGCTACCCACAGTGGATAGTCATCAAATTCATCGCCCAGGTAGGTTTCGTAAAAATGCACGTTAGTATAAATGATGGGTTTTACGCCATATGCTTTTTTCATTTCTTCCAGCCATACCCGGGCCGTGCTTCTGATCACCGCTGGTGGCTGGCCGTTGCTCACTTCAATATCCAATACGGGTGGCAGGTCGCCCGGCTCCAGCTGTACTACATTCTGAAAATTGATGGCCTGCTTGAGCGGATCACGGGTAGCATAAAAAAAGTGATAGGCACCCCGCACCACCCCTGCCCGCCTGGCCCGGGACCAGTTCTGCCTGAAATTGCCATCCTGGCGGGTAATACCCTCCGTAGCTTTGATAAACGCAAATGAAATGTGGATCTTTTCCACCTGCATCTGCTGAACTGCTTCCCAGTTTATATTCTTTTGAAACTTGGAGACATCAATCCCATGTATTTCATAGTCTACAGGCATATCAATACCAAACTCCTCATATCTTACAAAGTTGAGTCTCCCTGTTTTTAACTGGTAATATACCAGACCGGCGGTGATAATCACCATTAATTGAAAGATGAAGACAACCAGGCGCCACCCTTTTTTTTCTCTGGACTTTGTCACGATAATAATAATTCTGCTTTTAGCATAGCCTTTGCTTTTGGAGTATCCGCTACGTTTTGACTATGTCAAATTTATAGCAAGTATAATATTATTATCCATAACCGATATAGTTATCTTATTTTTACAATATCCAAAGTGTTTGTGTTATGCCGGATTTTAATTGGAATGATTCGTTGAACCTGCTTTCTAAGTTTACCCTGCGTCGTGGTTGGAATGCCGGAAAAGTACTGAGCAGTTATTTTGTGAGTAAATGGTCTCGGAAACCAGTACAATGGGGCTTACCAATCTCCGTATCTTTCGAACCAACTACTTCCTGTAACCTTCGTTGCCCGGAATGTCCCAGTGGCTTACGTGCTTTTACCCGCCCTACGGGGATGCTGAATCAGGATTTTTTCAAAAAGACTATTGATGAGATCTCTAAAGATCTCTTCTACCTTATATTTTATTTTCAGGGAGAACCATACCTGAATACAGGGTTTCTGGACATGGTAAAATATGCCACCAGCAAAGGTTTGTATACAGCTACCTCTACGAACGCTCACTACCTTACGGACGAAAACGCCCGCAAAACGGTAGAAAGTGGTCTGGACCGCCTGATTATATCTATAGATGGTACCACACAGGATGTGTATACCCAATACCGCGTGGGCGGTAACCTGGAAAAGGTAATTCAGGGGGCTAAAAATATCGTGAAGTGGAAAAAAGAACTAAATTCCAAAAAGCCGTTTGTTTTCTTCCAGTTCCTCGTTGTAAAGCCTAACGAGCACCAGATTGAGGATATCAAATTGCTGGCAAAGGAAATCGGTGTGGACCAGGTTCGCTTCAAGACAGCGCAAGTGTATGATTATGAGGAAGGAAACCGATTGATTCCTACTATTGATAAATTTAGCCGTTACAAGCGCAACGAAGATGGGACCTATAAGATCAAGAACAAAATGGGGAATCATTGCTGGCGCCTGTGGCATGCACCTGTCATCACCTGGGATGGTCTGGTAGTACCTTGTTGTTTTGACAAGGACGCCCAGCATAAACTGGGCGATTTAAAACAACAGTCCATGAAGGAACTGTGGCACAATGAAAAGTATGTTGGTTTCCGCACCCAGTTGATGAAGGGCCGGGCCAATATCGATATCTGTGCAAACTGTAGCGAAGGTACCAAAGTATGGGGCTAATCTTCTTCGGAAGGAGTAGCCGCCATCTTGGCTTTCTTCTTTTTGCTTCTGCTCTTGCGAAATTTATCAAAGAGATTGATTCCCAATCTGACACCAATAAATTCCAATGCAGTCATCAGGGCATTGGTAGCGAATGATTTGGCATTGCTACTTTGCCAGGCTACTTTCGCTACCTTGCCTGCAATACCCATCCAACCCGAATGCTTCGCACTGCCGGGTATGACAGAATTGAGGGCCATCTTGCCATAATTGCCTTTGAAATAATCAACGCGGTCTCCCAGCTCATTTTCCAGCGCACGGGATTTTCTCTTTAATCTCAGGATCTCACTTTGTAGTGTGGTTGAGTTGGTGATCTTCACCTTGGGCATGTGTAATTATTTTTTCATGATGGTTAAATTATAACTGCTCATGATATTCATCTTCCTCCTCCATTTTGTCCAATTCCTTTTCCAGTTCTACCTCTTCCTTGGTTTCCATCTCCATTTCACTCACTAATTCTTTGATCAGCATATTGGATAGCGGGCGCTGAATAAGCGGCACGCGAAACCATAAGAGGATCAGGAGTAAAAAGATAAAAAGCCCTGCGGAACAAGAAAATCCAATTGTATAACTATTGGTCATTTCTCCTATCCAGAAGCCGAGTACCATTCCAAGAAATACGACAACAAAAAAGAACAGCAGGAAAGCCAGTATCAAAGAGAAAAAGAGCCCGAGGGCCCTTGATAGCTTTCCTGCTGCCTGGAGCTTAATGAGGTCCAGACGGGTTTCCAGATATTCTTTGGCAACCTTGCCGGTCTGGTTAAAATAGTTGCTGAAATTATCTTCCATGCAAATGATTTTAGTGCAATAAGGGATTAAGCCAGCTCATTTTCAAGGGCATCCTCATATTGCTCCTTTTTCTTCTTCAGTTTATCTTTCAGTTTGTCTGCCTGATATTTCAGCTTGTCTACAATTTCATCTTTCTTGTCAGAATTCAGGAAATAACCTACCGCAACACCTACTGCTGCGCCAACAATGAATGATACAACTGCTTTTGATCCGTTGCTTGCCATAATTTTTGGTTTTTAAGGTGAGTAATTAGATTAACATATTTGGAATATGACAGGTACAAACACTATTCCAAGAATTAAAAATTAAGGAAAAATACATGTTAAAAAAATAATACTGCGGGGTGGTTGATCGGCCATTGACCTATCAACCACCCGCATGTAGTTTTAGCAAAGGCCAAAGGCCATTGCTAAAACTACATGTATCTAAAATGAACAAAAAGGCCGCGAACGGTATTCTTTTTGTATCACATTCTATTACATTAACTTATCAACCTTATGAGCGTCATTGACAACGAACGCCTGAAACAGATCTGTTTCCTGCTTATCATCGTTTTGCTGGCTTCCCTCCTC
The DNA here is from genome assembly GCF_034274695.1 of Chitinophaga sp. LS1. NCBI lineage: Bacteria > Pseudomonadati > Bacteroidota > Chitinophagia > Chitinophagales > Chitinophagaceae > Chitinophaga > Chitinophaga sp. LS1. The sequence continues at coordinate 2,017,147 of NZ_CP128362.1, read as the reverse complement.
TTCATGGAGCTGTATTCATTTTTCCCCGGTTTCCTTGGCGCAATCACACTCTATGTGATATCCCGCAATTACATGTTCAGACTGGTAGAAAAGCGCCACTGGAAAAAACCGCTGGCCGCTGCCATGTTAATGATCCTTTCCTTCATTATCTTTCTACTGCCAGTAGGGCTGATGATCAACATGCTCACTGACAAAGTAAGCTACGCCATTGCACACACATCAGAACTCATCGCTGGTCTCAAATCGCTCAATGAACGAATACATGGTGCTACTAAAATAGATGTGCTCTCACAGGTAAAACTGGAACAATTGCAGGGCTATTTGACCGCTGTTCTCCCCCGCCTGGTGGGCGCCACCTTCAACACGCTTACCACTATCGCTATCCTCTATTTTATTTTATATTTCATGTTGGTATCCGGCAGGGAAATGGAAGCTTACCTCTACGAATATATTCCGCTGAAAGATGAAAACGTACTAAGATTGGGCTCAGAATTCCGCAAACTGGTGATTGCCAATGCGGTGGGAATTCCCCTCATTGCTATCATACAGGGTATCGTCTCCCTGATCGGCTACCTTATTTTCCAAGTACCCGAACCAATATTTTGGTTTGCTGTCACCTGTTGTACTTCTATGCTGCCTGTAGTAGGTGCCGCTGCCGTATATGTTCCCATGGGCATATACCTCCTGGGCATAGGCAGTACCTGGCAGGGAATTGCCGTACTCGTCTACGGATTTGCCGTAGTAGGTACGTCAGATAATATCTTCAGATTTGTACTGGCTAAAAAGATTGGTGATGTACACCCTATGATTACCATATTCGGTGTGCTGGTTGGCGTGAACCTCTTCGGGTTTATAGGACTGATCTTCGGACCACTGTTGATATCTATGTTCATCCTGCTGCTGGAGATCTATTCAAATGAATTCCTCGTAAAGAAGCGGGAAGTAAGGATAGAAAAGTAATTACTTGTAGTAGTTATTGGTTGTAATATATGCCACTACATTGTCAGGTACCATGTATCGAATTGATTTTCCTTCTTTTATCCAATTCCTTATATCAGTTGCTGATATATCCAGCATAGGCGCTTCCAGTATTTTTACTGTGGCGCCATGTGTCTCTGTCACCTCATGCCCGGGCCGTTTGTACACATAGATCGGATAGTTCCTCACTATGTGCTGATAGTTGCGCCAGCGGGAAATGTTCTGAAAACTGTCACTCCCCATGATGATCACAAACTCTTGTGTCGGAAACTTCTCAGTCAGGTAAGCTAATGTATCAACAGTAAATGATGGTCTAGGTAACGAGAACTCTATGTTACTGGCCCTGAGCTTAGGCTCATCCTGTATGGCCAGTTCTACCAGGTGAAAACGGTTATGTTCATTGAGTAATGATGCCGATGCTTTTAATGGATTTTGTGGAGAAACGACCAGCCACACTTTGTCCAGATCCGTATGATATGCCACGAAATTCGCGATGATCATATGACCGGTATGTATAGGATTAAAGGATCCAAAATACAAGCCTATCTTCATGCCCCTTGCTTTTTGAAGCGTGAAAGTAAATAAATATGAGGAAAAATCAGGTAAGGGGCTTAAACTGTTCGAACATCATCCCACATTGACGACAGAAATGCATGGCCCTGCACAGGGTCGCACCGAAGGGAGAACGCATGAATGTATTTTCACTTCCACAGTGTGGACAGGTGACATGCAGCAGCATATCGGCTTCTATTTCACCCTGATGTACAGGCGGTGCCGCTATGCCAAATCCACGAAGTTTTTCCTTCGCCGTCTCGGTCAGTCTGTTGCTATTCCATTGTATAGCAGGATCTACGGTGACTTCTACCGGCAGTTGCAAATCATTCCCCACTGTATCGCTGATCGTTTGTTTGATCACAGATATAGCCGGACAGGCAGAAAAAGTAGGGATCATTTTTATGTGAATCCCTGTTTCGTCCTGCTGTACATCTGTGATCATTCCCATTTCCAATACGTTCAATACAGGGATTTCCGGGTCCATGACCTTCTCCAAAGATTTATAAATGATCTTGATCATATCCATATACTTCAGGTTAAAAAGTTCACCAGGCGGCTGCGGGATCCTGTCTGAACACTTCGCCCATTTCTTCCAGTAAGGAATGAAGATGTGGTGTATGCTCACCATATCTGCCTCCATAAGCAGGTGTTACTTTTTCTGGCAGATTCAGGGCAGCTTTTGTAAGAATGGGGTAAATATTATCTAACCAGCGCTCATAAAGAGCCTGCTCTCCAGGATAAATGTCACTTAATTGTGCATCATCCGGCCCTGGTTCAAAAATGCCACAGGCCAGCGGGAAACAATTATCCAGCGCCACCTGCATTTTCCCATGACTTTCCTGCCCCCCTTTGCCAAGCTGTAGCATCCAGGCATCTGCATGCAGGGTATGGTATTTTAGTTCTCCTTTTACTTTTTTAGCCAGCTGTTGAAGAGGTACAAATTTGCTTTCCAGCAAACTATTGTATCTCACTGTTTCCGCATGGTCGAAAAGAAAATGCCGCACCAGACTGAATTCATATGTGCCGATTGGCATTTCTGTGAGATGACAGCATTTGTATTCATTTTCCCGCCGGAGAAATGCGAACTGGTCCGGATCCTGACCTCCCGGCATGTCCTGCAGGATGCGATAAAGCGCCCAGGCATGTCCGATCTTATCCTGTGCCATAGAAGAGAAAGCAATGTCTTCTTCCATTACAGGCCCCAGCCCCGTCCATTCTGAGTTACGGTGGCCCAGTATCAGGGCGTCGTCAGCCATTTTGGTGACGAATTCTTTTATTAAGTGTTCCATTATTGTCAGGGCTTACCTTTGAACTTATTGATCTTTTCCATCACCTTGAATCCGCTGGCGTCGCGGTAGGTTTTTTCCATATTGTTGGCAAACATGTCTTCATCTTCCAGGTCGAAAGCCAGAATGTCGGCACTGCGTACCACCCATAGGTTCACGCATTTCTTCCTTCTGCCAAACTGTTCTTTGGCGAAGATGAGGGCCATTTGCGGATCTGGCGCATGTACACACCCTACATGCTCATGGTGCGCACCACGTTTTTCCTGATGAAATACTTCATAGGCCTGCCAGTTTTCTCCTTCTTCTATGGTAAAGGGGGCGTCAATATTATTCAACCGGAGCCGGTTGACACGTGGATCTAGTGAGTCATTCATAATCGTGAAAAAAATACTTGTTAAGCTACGGGGGCTGTTTGTCGTTTCATTTCTTCTGGTCGCATCAGGGCTTTTCTGATCCAGCGGCCATTTTCTTCCGCCCATTTTCTTACGTCCAGTCTTTCTTTATTGCAAGGGCCATTCCCTTTGATCACTTCGAAAAACAGGTCCCAGTCCGGGTCAGAATACTCCCATTTGCCGGTATCCGGGTTCTTCTTCAATAATGGATCAGGCAGGGTCATCCCCAACTCTAATATCTTGGGAACATAAGCATCCAGGAACTGATTACGCATATCATCATTGCTGGCCATTTTCACCTTCCATTGCATCAGCTTTTCACTGTGGTTAGACGCTTTGTCAGGAGGACCAAAGAAGTGCATGATCGGTTGCCACCAGCGGTTCAGTGCATCCTGCAGCATTGCTTTCTGCGCAGGGGTACCCGTGGCCAGTTCTATGAAAGCATCATGTCCCTGCTTGAGGTGAAAACTTTCTTCATAACAAATGCGTTCCAGTGCCCGGCAGTAAGGGCCGTAAGATCCTTTGGCATTCGCCACCTGGTTCACGATAGCCGCAGCATCAATCAGGAAACCGATCACAGTCACATCTGCCCAGGTCTCAGCTGGATAATTAAATACATTGGAGTATTTAGACTTGCCACTGAGCAGGTCGTTGATCATTGCTTCCCTCGATTTGCCCAGGGTCTCTGCTGCATTGTAGAGCAATTGGCCATGGCCAATTTCATCCTGTACCTTGGCTATGAGCGCCAGTTTGCGCTTAAAACCGGGAGCACGGGTGATCCAGGTGCCTTCTGGCAGAGCACCGATGATTTCGGAATGAGCGTGCTGTTCTATGAGCCGGATCAATTGTTTGCGATATTCGGCCGGCATCCAGTCGCCGGGTTCGATTTTTTCCCCGTTAGCAATGCGCTTTTCAAAAGCGGCCAGTTTTTCGGGGTCGTCCTGGTCTTGTGTAGACTGGAGTTGCCGTTTCGGCTCTTCAAAGATGTATCCGCCACCATACATAGTGTGATTGTTTTGGTAACCTGTAAGTTACGAAAAATGTACCTTTAAATTGTGCTCAGTAAAATCATATGGACCTGTTACCTTTTGGGATCGCTGATGAGTGCCAACCCCATCATCAAAGTTGTCTTTGTACCCGACAACAGGCCAGAGAATTCTCAATCTGATACACTCTTTTATCAATCTGATAGAAAATTGCAATGGTCCGATTTTCAGGCTACTCCGCCGGCCCACCCAAGGAGCGGCGCCGTATCTTACAGCAGCTTTGCCTACGAAGGGGGCAGTATCCGAAAAATAGATACCCTCTACATCAACCTCACGCTACAGACATTTCATATCAAAAGCGCTTCCTGGGTGACCCCTGCTGTAAGAGATGATTACAGCCTGGCACACGAACAACTGCACTTCGACATTACCTGGCTGGTGGCCTTGCGGTTCAGGAAAAAGGTCACACATATGGCACTCACTGCCGATGACTACGACAGCATGATTCAATACGAATACATCGAATTTTTCAGGGAAATGAATAGGTTACAGAAAGCTTATGACAATGAAACCAGCCATGGACAAAACTATACCGCCCAGTATCGGTGGCGACAGGCCATCTCAGATTCGCTCAAAGCCTTATAGCCCCTTGTCTGCAGCCAATATCACATTCAGGATGTGATGTGTAGCCTGATAATAAAAAGATGGTTGAATATGCTCAAATTCATCACCAAGCTGGTGGTAGTCAGGATGATCTTCTACCCCGAAATATAAAAATGGAATCTTCTGTTTATGAAATTCATACTGATCACTCTGGCTGATCCAGTTTTGACCGCCATCTTCTTTATGATCGTGCCCTGCTATTAGTTTTACAGTGCTTGATTTTGCTTTGGCTGCATCCACAAACGTATTCAAAAAAGGATACGGCGTCACACCACATACATACAGTTCGTTTTTATCATTGCGACTTACCATATCCAGATTTACATTCAGGATAAAGCGGTTAACTGCTACAGGAAGTTGTTTCAGAAAAGCGGCTGCACCTTTCAGCCCTTCTTCCTCACCATCAAAAGCGGCAAAGATGAGCGTATGTTGCGGCGTATGTTTCTTAAAATATCCCAGCACCGCCAGCAGACTACCTACGCCCGAAGCATTGTCGTCTGCACCATTGTAGATGCTGTCTTTTCCTGCCTGATCTTTCTTAATACCTAAGTGATCGTAGTGCGCGGTGATGACGATTATGGAATCTGACTTGCCTTTGATATAGCCATACAGATTGGTACCCATTACCTGTTTGTCTCCCTCTCTGAAATAAAAAGGGTACTCATAGGTCTTATTAAAAGGTTGTAAACCAGATTGTTTGAAACGACCTAAGAGATAGAACTGGGCCATCCGGCTGCCTTTTGTGCCAGTGCGGCGGCCTTCAAATTTATCGGACGATAAAGTGCGGATGTCTTTAATGAGTTGAACAGAATCGATATTGGTCTGCGCTTTTGCAAATACACCTGTCAGTAACAGGGCACACAGTATGGTTGTTTTCATAATCAGCTGGATGATAGTTCGCAATATAAACTATTTCACTGCGCGCTATCACCCTGCCGGTAAAAAGTATTAACTCAACAGCTGGAATGCCAGCAAACTACTCAGGTAAGCCAGTGCTGTCATATATACAAACTGAATGGCGGGCAACTTCCACGACTTGGTTTCTCTCTTCACAATCGCCAGTGTACTCATACACTGCATGGCAAAGGCATAGAAAAGCATCAGCGATACGCCACTCGCCAGTGTGTACACTGGTCGCCCATCTCTCCAGGTAGCGCCGCTCATCTTTTGTCTTAAAGTTGCATCATTGTCTTCTTCCGATTCACCCACACTATACAACGTGGCCATAGTACCCACAAATACCTCACGGGCGGCAAAGGAAGTGATCAATGCAATCCCGATCTTCCAGTCAAAACCCAGTGGACGGATAGCAGGTTCTATTGCATGGCCCAATCCTCCAGCATAGGAATTCGCCAGTTTTTCCATGGCCTCTTCCCTATCCAGGGCTTCAATTTTATCAGGTTGTGCGGCTTTTAGTTGTTCGTATTTGATAGCGACCGCCTCCATCTTTTTCGAAGGTCCATACGATGCCAGGAACCAGAGGATAATGGAGATAACCATGATCACCTTACCGGCATCCATAATAAAGATCTTTGCCTTCTGAAGCATGGTGGTGCCTACATTCATCCAGCGGGGAGCACGGTATACCGGCAGTTCCATAATGAAGTAGCTCTTTTCCTTTATCCTGACAAACAGTTTCAGGATCGCTGCAATGATCAATGCCATTACAAAACCCAACAGGTATAGCCCCATCATCACCACACCCTGCAAATTGAGAATGCCTAGTACAGGTTTGTTAGGAATTACAAGGGCAATCATCACAGTATAAATAGGCAGACGGGCAGAGCAACTCATGAGTGGTGTGATCAGAATTGTAATCAGCCTTTCTTTTCTGTTTTCAATATTACGTGTTGCCATGATAGCAGGTACGGCACAAGCCACCCCACTGATCAGCGGCATTACAGACTTCCCATTCAAACCTACCTGACGCATCAGGCGATCTGTGAGGAAACTGATTCTGGCCATATAACCGGTATCTTCCAGAATGGTGATGAACCCAAAGAGGATCATGATCTGTGGTACGAATACCGCAATTCCACCCAAACCGGCGATGATACCATTAATAAAGATGTCGGAGATTTGATTCTGTGGCAGTACGTCAGAAAGCCAGCCACTCAGTGCGCCAAATCCACCTTCAATCCAGTCCATTGGAAAAGACGCCAGCCAGAAAATGCTCTGGAACATGATGGCCATGATCCCCAGCAGGATCACATACCCCCAGAAACGGTGCAGGAGCAGATCGTCGATCTTCTCTGTCTGTAACTGTTTCTGCAAAGGATCGGCCTCTACTACCGAGTTGCGCATGATATGCTTGATACGCGCATAGCGCTGCATGATCTCATCCGCCTGTACCTTGGTTTTATTAAACTGGTGGGTCTGAATTGTCTGGGTAATGGTTTCTTTTTGTGCCTTGTTCAGGAAGTGCAGTTCATTGTGATTCACGGCAATGTGCAAAGCAGCATAATCACTCTTCACCGGTACTATCTTTTTGATATCGGTGATCAGCTCAGGAGCCAAGGCGCGGCTATCTATAAAATCCCGGGGAGGAACAGCCTGTTTTTCCCGGGTTACGAGTTCTATAATCTTTTTGAGTTCCGGGAGCCCCTTGTTCTTGCGGGGATTGATGGATACCACAGGTACACCCAATTCTCTTTCCAGACCAGCTTCATCGATTTCCACACCCTTCTTACGGGCAATGTCCATCATGGTCAGACAAATGATAACGGGGATCTTCAGGTCTATAATCTGGGAACAAAAGAGGAGGTTACGTTTTAGATTGGAAGCGTCGGCAATAATGAGGATAATGTCTGGAATTTCCTCTCCCTGAGGATTTACCAGTACATCGTACGTTACTAATTCATCGGCACTTTTGGGATAAAGGCTATAGGTACCGGGCAGGTCAATAATGTTGGCCTGAAGTGAGGCAGAGATGTTGGCCGCACCCGTTTTCTTGTCAACAGTAACCCCCGGGAAATTACCAACCTTCTGGTTCAGTCCTGTCAAAGCATTAAATAACGAGCTTTTGCCACTATTCGGATTCCCTACCAGCGCAATATTGATCTTTCCAGTTTTTGTAGCCTGCATTCCTTATCGTCGACGGTTAAAAAAACAAAACTAGGCATTTAAATGTCAGCTGTTTGATCAATTCGGGAAAAAGATCGTTAAATAAAAAACCACGGTGAAGACCGTGGTAATTTCCATTTCTTTAACTATTGAACTTATTGTGATGAAAAGTTTAGCTCAAAAGGTTGAAAAGGCTGTAGCTGATGGCATCTCCTTCAAAGGCTACTTTTCCTTTGCTGGTAGCGTTCGCTGACTTGCTGGTATCTTCTACCGGCGTTGTGTTACGCTCCTGTTTTCCTTTGTAGCGGTAATTATTTTCTAAAGAATCTTTGTCTGTTACACGGTTGTTGTCCTTCTTATCGATTCCGTCAGGAGTCATTTTCAGTACATGTACACCGTTGTCATTGTTATCATCGTTGTCGTCATTATCGTCCCAACGGTGATGATCATCCCAATCGTTGTCCCAATCCCAGTTCCAGTTATGGTAGTGGTCACGAACTTTGCTGTCCATTTCCACCTGTTTGTTAACCGGTACCCGTACAATGATGCGTACGCGCTGGTCACGGAACTTACTGTTTCTTGGGATAGAGATACCTGCAGGCAGGTAAATCACGCTGTCCTGCTGTGTGATCGGATAAGAGATCTCTCTTGCCAGCGTTCTTGCCTGTGCAATGCTGCGTCCCCGGGAGCTACGTTGCACTTCAATATAGAAACTGTCATTCTTGCTTTTCTCGACACTCAAACGATAGTTATTAATAATAACAGTATCGTCAGCGAGCTTCAGGTCATCATCAAAGAAAGTTTCTTCTACCTGAACCAGGTTCTCTGCCTCTTTAAAGACGATCTTCTCCTTAGAAGGTTGCACAAGGGCAAAATTTTCTTTTACGGTATTACGTAATCTGAAATCTTTGGCCACAGACACCCCTACCAGTATAGCACATATCAGACCGGTGAACCAGAGGAAGCTGAGGGTATAACCCACATAGCGGTTAGTCTGTTTTACTCCTGTGAGCTTGCGGATGATGAATATGATAATCCCCACAACCGGTACACCGAGCAAGAGGAATACAGCTGGCCAGAAGAGCAGATTTTGCAGTGTGCCTGCCAGCAGCAGGGCTTTGAATGGCAGCAGGACCGGAGAAGCAACTGTGATCATTACACCTACAAACAGCAGGATGAGGAGAATGACTACAGCCAGGAAGAAAAAGAAGCCCTTAGTCAGTACGATAAGAATGCGGCCTAACACATCAAATAAGCTACGGCCAAAGCGTTCTATATCATTTCCAACTTGTCTTCCCCGGCCCTGAGAAAAATTTCGCATTTCATATTTAATGTCCTTTAAGTGGGCCTTGGTAGCGTTAATTTCATCCTGTACAGCAGTTCTGATGTTGTTCACATCTACGCGCTCTCCTCTCATCTGCAGCTTTTCAGCGGCAGTATTTGCTTCGGGTGTTACAACCCAGAGAATAAAGTATACCAGTATGCCGGAACCGAAACCACCAATCGCCAGCAAAGCGAAGATGATACGGAAGACAACCGGGTCTACATTCAGGTAAGCACCCAGACCTCCGCACACACCGCCCAGTACCTTCGCATCCGGATCACGGAATAAACGCTTGCGGGTGCGGAAACTATCGTAGATAGGATCGTTGGAAGCAGCGGACTGCTGTTGTTGGGTATTTGTATCGTTGCCTTCTTCAAACTGGTCAGGTGTACCCATCACAGCTTTCACGCCTACTACATCTTCATCAGTGATGCAGTGAGCACCTTTCTTTATTTTATCCAGAAAGATCTCTGCAATTCGGCCTTCAATGTCACTCACAATTTCATCCGCACCTTCCTCCCTTGCAAAGTATTTTTTCAAACTGTCCAGGTATTGCCGCAATATCTCATATGCGCTATCCTCTATGGGAATAAGGCGGCTGGCCAGGTTTATGTTAATAATCTTTTTCATTGCTGATTGCTATTTAATAGGTTTTAGTTTGGATGATTTTGTTATTGTTTACTTGTTAGCTGATGTACCGCATTTGCCAGTTCGTTCCAGGTCTTTTCCAGGTCCAGATAAAAGGCCTCTCCTTTGTCGGTCATGGAGAAATATTTCCTTGGAGGCCCCGACATACTTTCTTCCCATCTGTACTTCAGTAATTCTGCGTTCTTCAACCGTGTTAATAAAGGATAAAGAGTGCCCTCCAGGATATCCAGCTTCGCTTCTTTCATTTTTTCTATGATATCTGAAGGGTAAGCTTCTCCTTGCTTGATGATGCTCAGGATGCAGAATTCCAGCACGCCCTTTCGCATCTGTGATTGTGTGTTATCTATGTTCATGGCAAGTGAGCTTTATTAATTGTCTTCTTATTTGCATTATGATTGGTTTTTGATATTTACAATTCAAAGATAAGGAGTTTTATACTACTATGCAATACACAATACCTTTTTAAGCAAAATAATTTGCTTTGTTTATTACCTAAAAAGAAATAAACAATTAATATTCAATGAATTAATATTTTAGGGCTATTAAAAAATAATGATGAACGGTAAGAAAAACCATCTTTAACATATTTTTAAATCGTATATTTACGATACGTCTCAGCTTTTGTTATTTTTGTAAAGACACATGAAAAAGATTATCGGCATATTCCTTCTTACACTGATGTGTATCCAGCTCCTTCCAATAAAGGAGATGGGAAGGTTACTGTTTAATAATCAGATTGTGGAGGAGCACCCCTCAGATGGGTGCTCGGGTGACGATGGAGTTAAGATCGCCAAAGACTTAAAATGGCTGAAACACCATGATCACTCTCTTCACGAACCTTCCCTTTATCTCAGCAAGATCCATTATACATTAATGGAAGCTATTCCCCAGGGACCCGCCCGGGAAATACACTGCCCTCCTCCAAACTGCTAACTGCTCATTTTCTTTAATTCTTTTGCATCAGGCATAGTATGCCTTTCGATGCCGCTTTTACACATTTACTACTCAAACACAAAATTCCAACAGGAAGGTTATGCTCACGCCACAAGGCGCACTGGCATCGCTATTCCTGTGACCAACCACGCGCAAGCGTATTTAAATGCTATTGACTATGAGCAGGCAAAATATATTTTCGAACGTCAAAGGCGACCTCTCTTCCGGTCTTGTTGTATTCCTGATTGCGGTGCCTTTATGTCTTGGTATTGCACTGGCATCCGGAGCACCCCTGTTCTCAGGTATGATCGCAGGCATTATCGGGGGCCTGGTGATTGGCTCCCTCAGCGGCGCACAGCTGAGTGTAAGCGGTCCTGCTGCCGGTCTTACTGCTGTCGTGCTTTCTGCCATCACCAAATTTGGCGTATTCGACGTATTTCTCATGGCAGTTGTGATCGGTGGTGTGATTCAGTTGGCGCTGGGCCTCCTCAAGGCAGGTTCCGTAGCCAACTACTTCCCTTCCAATGTGATCAAAGGGATGCTCACCGCCATCGGTATTATTATTATACTCAAGCAACTTCCACATGCCTTTGGCTATGATGCTGATTCTGAAGGAGACTTTACCTTTATCCAGGTAGACGGCCATAATAGCATCTCTGCTTTGCTGTCCACTATCAACCACATTCACCTGGGTGCGACTTTGATTTGTATTATTTCCGTGCTGATCATCCTCTACTGGAACAAAATTCCTAAAGTAGGGATGATCCCCGCGGCACTGGTAGCCGTAATTACCGCTGTCGTGCTGAATGGAATTTTCATTGCTTTAGGTAGCAAACTGGCCATCGCTCCCTCTCACCTGGTGAGCCTGCCGGTACCTAATAGCTTTGGAGATTTTATCGGCCAGTTTACCACGCCTGATTTCAGTGCCATCACCAACAAGGAAGTTTGGATCGTAGGCGCTACCATCGCAATCGTCGCTTCTGTAGAAACACTACTCAATGTAGAAGCAACTGATAAACTGGATCCGCTGAAAAGACATACACCTCCTAACCGTGAACTGCAGGCACAGGGTATTGGTAACATTATAAGTGGTATGATCGGCGGTCTGCCTATCACCTCAGTGATCGTACGTTCATCTGCCAATATCAATGCAGGTGGCCGTACCAAACTCGCTACTATTGCTCATGGTACACTGCTCCTGGTATGTGCTGCCCTGATCCCTACCATCCTGAACAAGATTCCGCTGGCTACCCTGGCTGCCGTACTACTGGTGACCGGTTATAAGCTCTGCAAGATCTCCATCTTCAAAGAGATGTTCAAAAATGGTAAGTATCAATGGGTGCCTTTCGTGGTAACTGTACTCGCTATCGTTTTTACTGACCTCCTGATTGGTATCACACTTGGTATGGCGGTGAGTGTAATTGCCATCCTCAGGGGTAACATGCGTAGCTCCTACTACTTCCGTAAGGAAAAATACCACAATGGTGACAGCATCAAGCTGGAACTGGCACAGGAAGTATCTTTCCTGAACAAAGCCAGCATCCTGCTCACGCTCGAACACCTGCCGGAAAATACTACCGTGGTCATCGATGCGAGCAATACAACCTATATAGATTTCGATGTCCTGGAATCTATCAGGGAATTTAAAGATGTAAAAGCGGCTCAAAAGAATATTAACGTGGTGCTGACGGGGTTTAAAGACGTATATAAAATACAGAATTCGGAAAATATTCCGGCAGATTACCAAGCCAATATTACCTCCGGACACGTACATACAATATCCACCGGTAATCATGAACAATTACTGAAGGAATTGCAGCTTAATTAATCATATTGTTAACCCGCCATTTAAAAACCAATAAAACAAGTGAAAAGAATGAAAACATTAAATAAATCTCTGCAAGACAAACTGACTCCAGCTACTACCCTGGAATTGCTGAAAAACGGTAACGCACGCTTCGTGGAAAACCTCCGCCTGCACCGCGACCACCTGGACCAGATCAATGAAACCCGCGATGGTCAATGGCCAATGGCTGCTATCGTGAGCTGTATGGACTCCCGTACATCTGCAGAACTGATCTTCGACCAGGGCCTGGGCGATATCTTCAGTATCCGTCTGGCTGGTGCCGTTATCTCTGAAAACGTACTGGGTAGCCTGGAATATGCTTGTAAAGTAGCCGGTTCCAAGTTCATCGTTGTGCTGGGCCACAGCAAATGCGGTGCGATCAAAGGCGCCTGCGACAAAGTAGAAATGGGTAATCTGACTGCGCTGCTGGGTAGGATCACCCCTGCTGTGTATGCAGAAAAAACTATCAAAGAAGATAGAACCTCTCATAATCCTGCTTTCGTGGATGCAGTTACGCATATCCATACAGAACGTTCTGTACAGGCGATTATGGAGCAAAGTACCATTTTACGCGAAATGATCCTGAGTGGAGAAGTAGGTATTATCGGAGCCATGTATGATGTCGAAACGGGCATAGTAAGTTTCCTGGAGAACACACTGATTATCGGTGAGGATGTAGTGAAAGAGCAACTGGAAGCTGTGACCGTGTAAGACAAGCTCTGCATGTAGTCATATACAAAGGGGAAGCCGCTCTGATTACAGGGCGGCTTTTTTTTTATATATTTCTCAGGCGCTCTACGGCCTTTTCGAGTGTTTCATTCTTTTTGGCAAAACAGAACCTGACTACGTGGTCATCTTTGCCATCTTCATAAAAGGCAGATACCGGAATGCTCGCTACCCCAAATTCTTTGGTGATCCGGATCGCAAAATCCTTATCCCCTTCATCAGAAATACGGTCATATTTCATCAGCTGGAAATAACTGCCGGATGAGTGTAACGGCGTAAACCGGGTATCCTTCATCAGCGACAGGAAGTAATCTCTCTTTTCCTGGAAGAATGCAGGCAACCCCAGGTACTGATCCGGTTGTTGCAGGAACTTAGCCAGTCCATACTGCATAGGTGTATTCACTGAGAAACAGAGGTACTGATGAACCTTTCTATATTCCGCCATCAGGTGAGCCGGCGCAATACAATAGCCCATTTTCCAACCGGTGATGTGAAATACCTTTCCAAAAGAGAAAGTAACAAAGCTGTTTTTGAGTAAGGAAGGATAGCGCAACATGCTCAGGTGCTCCTTGCCATCGTATACGAGGTGCTCATATACTTCGTCAGAAAGGATGTAGATATTGTGCTCCGCCACCAGTTTTTCCAATTCGGCAATATCATTCGCAGTGAGAATGCTGCCAGTCGGATTGTGGGGCGTGTTTAGCATGATCATTTTAGTACGGGCCGTAATCTTACTACGTACCAGTGACCAGTCTATATGATAGTCAGGAAATGAAAGAGGAATGCGAACCGGTACGCCACCATTCACCAGTACATTGGGAATATAGCTGTCGTAAGCTGGTTCAAAAATGATCACCTCATCACCAGGACCAATCACGGTGGCGATGGCAGTGAAGATAGCATACGTACCACCCGGTGTCACGGTGATTTCTGTATCCGCATTGACGGTCTGACCGTACAGATTGTGGATCTTTTCGGCAATGGCCTCGCGCAGAGGTAGAATACCCGCCATGGGAGCATACTGGTTATAGCCCGCCTCCATGGCTTCGTTTACAAGGTGCTTCAGGGTTTCGTTACAATCAAAATCAGGAAACCCCTGCGACAGGTTGATGGCAGCATGCTGCGCCGCCAGGCCCGACATGACCGTGAAGATCGTCGTTCCTACATTGGGTAATTTGGACATATCTTAAAGGTACTTCTCTCCTTTGTTGCGCTTTACCTCCGCCACGTATTCCTTGATTTGCTGCTCATTATCTTTACGGCAGATCAGCAGTACGTCGTTAGTATCTACCACGATGAACTCATCGAGCCCCTGTAATACCAGCAACTTATCATGGGGTGCTTTTACCATACAGTTTGTGGTATCTATCATCATCACATTCTTACCCTGAATGGCGTTGCCTGCGTCATCCCTTTCCAGGTTCTCATAGGCCGATGCCCAGGTACCCAGGTCGCTCCATCCGAAATTGGCAGGAATCACGTACACATTATCCGCCTTTTCCATGATACCGTAATCAATAGAGATATTGGAACACTGAGGGTAGATGGTCTCAATCGCCTTTTTCTCATTAGGGGTATTCAGGGCGGCGCTATATTGTTGAAAGAGTTCATCCACCTCCGGCAGGTAGATTTTAAGGGCGGCGAGAATAGTTTTCACGTTCCAAACAAAGATACCGGCGTTCCAGAGGAAGTCTCCACTTTGTATAAAGGTCCTGGCCAGCTCTAAGTTAGGTTTTTCTGTGAAGGTCTTCACAGGGTATACATTATCCGCAACCTGTTGGGTTTCAAACTGTATGTACCCAAATCCTGTATCAGGGCGGGTTGGTTTAATGCCCAGGGTCACTAGTGCGCTGTGTTTCTGTACGAACATCAGGGCATTAAGACAGGTGCTGGTAAATGCAGTCGCATCCATAATCAGGTGGTCGGCCGGCGCACAGATGATGTTCGCCTTAGGGTCCTGACCATAGATCTTGTGCGAAATATATGCTATGCAGGGTGCCGTGTTCTTACGGGATGGCTCGGCGACAATATTGTCGAAAACCACATCCGGTAGCTGTTCCTGCACCTTGCCAATATAATGTTGGTGCGTAACTACAAAAATATTTTCCCGTGGAATAAATTGGGAGAATCGCTCATATGTCCATTGCAGAAGGCTTTTCCCGGTATTTAAAATATCGAGGAACTGCTTTGGGTATTCCGTGCGGCTAAAGGGCCAAAACCGGCTACCTATACCTCCGGCCATAATGGCCACATAAAAATGCCTGTTCACGTAAGTCATCGTGTCAAATAATTCCTTCCCGGATTAAATCATGTAAATGAATAATACCTATATACTTCTTGTCGTCCAGCACTAACAACTGCGTAATATCATGTTGTCTCATCAACTCCAGGGCATTTACCGCCAGTTCATCACATTGAATCGTTTTAGGGTGGCGAGACATAATATCACTGGCAGTCACATTGTCAGTTGACATACTCTTTTCCAGCATACGGCGTAGATCACCATCTGTGATAATCCCGCCAAGCTGGTCATTGCTATCCAAAACGGCCGTAACTCCCAGCATGCCGGAAGAAATAGCCACGATTACATTCTTCAATGAACTGTCCAGGTATACCTTGGGCGCATCGTGCTGACGGCATAGATCCAATACCTTGAGATACAATTTCTTACCAAGTGTACCCCCCGGATGGAATTTTGCAAAATCAGCTGTCGTAAAACCATGCCATTCTATCAAACACACAGCCAGCGCATCCCCCATTGCCAATTGGGCAGTGGTGCTCGTGGTAGGCGCCAGGTTGTTGGGACAGGCCTCCTGGTCTACGGTGGTATTTAAAAAGAGGTCAGCCTCCCGGGCCAGATAAGATTCGACATTGCCCGTTATGGCAATCAGTTTGTTGCCAAAACTCTTGATCAATGGTACCAGTACCTTAATCTCCGGCGAGTTGCCGCTTTTCGAAATACAGAGAATAATATCTTCGTCCCTGATCATCCCCAGATCTCCATGAATAGCATCAGCTGCATGCATGTAGAGGGCGGCGGTACCTGTGGAATTAAGTGTAGCCACAATTTTCTGGCCAATGATAGCGCTCTTGCCGATACCAGTGATCACTACCCGGCCGGAACATCCGGCTATGAGTGCCACTGCCTGCTCAAAGTCAGCATTGATAAACTCTTTTAGATTGTTTATCGCTGCAGCCTCCATCTGAAGTGTCCTTTTTGCTATAGCTGCTATATTAATATCCGTTCTGTTTTTCATGAGCACTGCAAAGTTAACCAGTATTCAGGAGATTCAGTCCTATACATGGACCTATTTTATAATGAATTGCCTTATTCTTACCCTACTACTTACCTGCCGTAGCCCCCACCTGTTGACCCTGCCGTTAAACCGCATGCCAAAGCAGTACTGGACTTCATTTCGGATAAATTTAATTGGGGGTCAATGCAATTTTAGTTAACTTCGTGTCCCCTAAAAAACACATAAACAATATCCATAATTTGTTACTTTCTTTAGAGTTTATTTGTTTTAAATTTTGAATGCAATGGCTGTTGTAAAGGTAAGTTTGATAGATGCATTACGGGAACATTTTGGATTCGATTCTTTCAAAGGGAATCAGGAAATTATAATTAAAAGCATTCTTGCACGGAAAGATACTTTTGTCATCATGCCTACCGGCGGTGGAAAGTCTCTTTGCTACCAGCTACCGGCATTAATGAGTCCAGGATGTGCTCTGATCGTCTCTCCGCTCATAGCTTTAATGAAAAACCAGGTAGATCTAGTACGCTCCTACAGTAGCAAGGATAATGTAGCGCATTTTCTAAATTCTACCCTTTCTAAAGCTCAAATCAAAAAAGTAAGAACTGATCTCCTATCTGGAAAGACTAAAATGTTATACGTAGCCCCGGAAACATTGACCAAGACCGAAAATCTTGAGTTTTTCAAGGAACTGGAAATCTCTTTCATAGCAGTGGACGAAGCGCACTGTATCTCTGAGTGGGGACACGATTTCCGCCCGGAATACCGCCGCCTCAAGGAAATGACAGATATGATCAATCCCGATCTGCCTATCATCGCCCTCACGGCCACCGCGACACCTAAAGTTCAAAGCGATATCGTTAAAAACCTGGGTCTTCGCAGTCCCGAGGTATATCTCTCCTCTTTTAACAGGCCCAACCTCTATTATGAGATCCGCCCGAAAAGGAAGAAGGAACAAACCATTCGCGAAATCGTCAAGTTTATCCACCTTCATAAGGGTAAAAGCGGTATCATCTATACACTGAACCGTAAAACTACCGAAGAACTGGCAGATATGCTGACGGCCAACAACATTAAGGCTGTTGCCTACCATGCCGGTCTGGATGCCGGTACCCGCGCACAACGTCAGGACATGTTTCTGCACGAAGACTGCGAGGTGATCGTAGCTACTATCGCCTTCGGTATGGGTATCGATAAGCCGGATGTTCGGTTTGTTATACACTACAACATTCCTAAGAGCCTGGAAAACTACTACCAGGAAACAGGCCGTGCCGGTCGTGATGGACTGGAAGGTATCTGTGTCTGCTTCTACTCCTACAAGGACGTACAGAAGCTGGAACATCTAATGCGCGACAAGCCACTCAGCGAAAGGGAAATGGGCGCCCAGCTCATCAACGAAACCGTTGCCTATGCTGAAAGCTCTGCCTGCCGCCGCAAAGTGATCCTCCACTACTTCGGTGAGAAGTACGATCAGGGACAGTGTAACGGCGCCTGCGACAACTGCCGCAATCCAAAAGAGAAAATTGAAGTAAAAAACCGCGTAGTCATCGTACTGAAGGCCATCCAGTCACTGGAAGAACGCTTTGGGACCGACTACGTTGTCAATATCATCACTGGCAAGATCAACCCTCAGATCACCACCTACGGACACAACCAGCTGGAAGTGTTCGGCGAGGGTAAAGAATTCGATGCACACTTCTGGAACTCCCTCATCCGTCAGATGATGCTGGAAGACCTGATCGCTAAAGACATCGAAGAATATGGCCTGCTAAAGATCACTGATAAGGGTAAAAAGTTCCTCAAGACGCCTTACTCTATCATGGTCTCACTCAACCACCAATTTGAAGAAGAAGGCAATGAAGAAGATGAAGTAGCTGCAGAAGCCCAGGCATCCGCAGACCCTGTTCTCTTCGAAATGCTGAAAGAGCTCCGTAAAAAGGTAGCGAAAGAAAAGAACCTACCCCCATTCGTCATCTTCCTCGAAACCTCCCTCGAAGATATGGCGACCCAGTACCCTACCACCGTACAGGAATTGGAAAAAATACAGGGTGTGAGCAAGGGTAAAGCCGTACGCTATGGCAAACAGTTCGTAGATGTCATCTCTAAATATGTAGCCGAAAATGACATTGTAAAACCGGACGATTTCGTCATGAAGAGCGTGGTGAATAAGAGCGGGCTGAAAGTGTTCATTATCCAGAATATCGATAAGAAAATGCCACTGGAAACCATCGCCCGCAACAAAGAACTCACCATTCCTCAATTGCTTGACGAAATGGAAACCATCGTGGCAAGCGGCACCAAACTCAATCTCGATTATTGCATCGACGAAGAACTGGACGACTATGCCCAGGACGAGATCCTTGAATACTTCAAAGGCTGCGAGACTTCCAGTTTGGCACTGGCCCGCGAAGAACTCATCGATAGCGACTATACCCTTGAACAATTGAAATTGATGCGTATTAAGTTCCTCGTAGTATACGGGAACTAAAAAAACAACTATGGGACAGGATTTGATCAGGGCAGCGATTGCGCCTGTAAGAGAACAGATTATTCAACATCCATTATACAATGAAATGCAACGCATGGAAGACATCCGGTCTTTCATGCAGTACCATGTCTTCGCCGTATGGGATTTCATGTCACTCTTAAAATCATTGCAACGAAACCTCACCTGCACGACGCTGCCATGGGTACCTGTAGGGAGTGCTGCTACCCGCTTTCTGATCAATGAGATCGTAACGGGCGAAGAGAGTGATATCGATCCGGATGGTAAGCGTGTAAGCCATTTCGAACTATACCTGGATGCGATGAAACAGGTAGGTGCCGATACTTCAGTAATGGAGACAGCCCTGCAGTCACAGCAAAAAGGTATAGCCCTTGCCGATATCTTCAAGACCTTCCCTCCTGCTGCCAAAGATTTTGTACAACATACATTTGACCTGATCGAAAAAGCACCGATACATGTGCAGGCTGCTGTCTTCACCTTTGGCCGTGAAGACCTCATCCCAGATATGTTCGTGGCGCTGGTAAACGATCTGGACAAACAATTCCCTGGACAGATCAGCCTGTTCAAGTATTATCTGGAACGCCATATTGAAGTGGATGGTGATCACCACAGTCACCTCGGCATGGAGATGGTACAAGAGCTTTGTGGCAATGATGTACACAAGTGGGAAGAAGCTGCTAGCGCATGTCGCGAAGCATTGGAACAGCGAAACGCGCTGTGGACAGGCATTCTGGAAGAAATTCGTGCAACTGCAACAATTTCTTAGAATAATATTTGGATTTTAAATTCATATTTTGTTATCTTTGCACTCCCTTCGAATGAAGGATGTGAGAAAAGAGATGGTGTGGTAGCTCAGTTGGTAGAGCAAAGGACTGAAAATCCTTGTGTCGCCGGTTCGATTCCGGCCCTCACCACAAAGGAAAGCCTCAACAAATGTTGAGGCTTTTTTATTTTTAGCCGGCTCCTAGCATATGAATAATGCCCTTTGAGATATTCGGGAAATTTCGGATCATCTGTCAGCACATGTGGTACAAATTCATATTTCATACCATAACCATAAGCAGGGCTAAAACAATAAACATCAACAATCAAAATTTAAAAAGGCCATCCTTGCAGATGACCCTTATATCAGTAGTTTATTTCTTTTTACAGATCACAATATGGTTCAGAAACGCATCATATCGTTTTGGTAGGATCGCATCCAACACCATGACCCATATATTCATCAGCGCAAAAGTAATGTTAGTCACCAGCTTTCTTAAAGGCATGAAAAAGTTCAGCTTGGATAGAATAGAACTATCCATATAAGACATCCTGATCTGGGCCTGTGTCTGAATAGAAGTACCCAGCTTTTCGTAATGGACTATTTCAAATCCTTTTCGCTCCAGCAAACTCTTTAAGCCAAAGGAAGTATACCGGCTGCAATCATTCGGGGCCTCGTGCTCAGCAATCAGGAACGGCATTGTGATCAATATAGTGGCACCCGGTTTCATCACCCTATGTAGCTCAGAAATCATATCCTCAAGGTTGAACACATGCTCAAACACTTCGGTAGACAATACACTGTCAAACGAATTGTCTTCCAACGGCAATGTCAGCCCATCATAAAACACATCAATCTGCTCATTCTCATGACTATGCCCCTCCCCCTGAAAATCTACACCAATATATTCATCTACGTTAATCAGGGTCTTATAAGGCTTGCTACCACAACCAAAATCCAGCATACGTCCATAAAGCACATGAAACTGCTTTTTCAGATTACTGATCAACAGATTACGTGTTATATAGAACGACTGATTGATTGTCGGATTGAAATCTTTGCTTACATTTTTCATAGTGACATCAAAAATACATTTTTACGCCAATAAAGTTAGTACCAACCCAATCAATGCCGGTAGTCCCTGAACAAAGAATATTTTCTTTGCCGCTGTCAGGGCGCCAAAGATTCCCGCGATCACCACACAGATCAAAAAGAATACCGCAATATTCTTTTGCCATGCAGGATCACTGATAAAGAATGACCAGATCAACCCTGCTGACAGAAAACCATTGTACAACCCCTGATTGGCAGCCAGTCCCTTGGTTGGCTTAAACATTTCTGCTGGCAACTGTTTGAACGTTCGTTTGCCCGCAGTCTCCCACGCAAACATTTCCATCCATAAGATGTACAGATGTTCCAATGCAACCAGACCTACAAAGATCTTCGCAATAATGACCATATTTAAGTTTGTTTTGATTATGCTACCGGACGTGCAGGATCTGTGATCCATTCGCTCCATGAACCCGCATACAGTTTAGGAAAAGGATACCCGGCGTATACAGACAGCAATACATTGTACGCCGCCGTTACACCAGAGCCACAATAAAATACAACATTCCCCTTTGCAAATTCTTCTTTGAAATGATCTTTGTATACAGCAGGAGCTGCTACCCCTTCTGCACCTATCTGTGCATTGAAAGGTTTAGAAATCGCCGTAGGAATATGACCAGCTACCGGATCAATGGTTTCATTCTGCCCCGCATACCTGTCAGCAGTTCTGCTATCTACCAAACAGGTATTACCCGCTTCTATCGATGCCATTACTTCACTCACAGAAGCCAGCATACTATCATTAAAATTTCCTACAAACTGCTTTGGTTGCAAAGGCAAAATATCACCCGTCAAAGGATAACCCACCGCTGCCCACACAGCCTTACCACCATTCAATACAGCTACCTTCTCATGCCCGGCCCAACGTAGTAGCCACCACATTCTCGCTGCCGCCATAAAACCCGCAGTCGCATCGTACACCACTACCTGTACATTGGCATCAATACCCAGTTTGGAAAGCGTCTTTACCAAAGCTTCTTTTCTTGGTAATGGATGACGGCTGGTTTTACCAGCTATAATTTCGCCGGACAGGTCATAATGCAGATCTGCATATACTGCACCCGGAATATGTGCTTTCTTATATTCTTCTACTCCCCATTTTTTATCCGCCAGGGAATAGCTGCAATCAACAAACAGAAAATTGGGGTCATGCAAATTTTCAAGGGCCTCTTTCGGCTGAATGAAAGTAGTATAGCTCATAATCTTTTATTTTTTAAAACACGAACGGTATTAGTCGCCATGTTTTCTTTTTATACTGTTTATACTCCTCCCCGAAGTTATTGATCAATACCTGTTCCTCTACATGCATTCTAAACAAAAATGCACCGGTTACAGGCAATACCGTGATCAGAAAAGCAATATAGTTATTCATCGCAACTCCATTGCCTACAAAAGAGATCAGCGATCCCAGGTACGCCGGATGTCGTAAATATTTATACACACCAATTTGTACTATCCTGTGATCATCCCGGATCGTTACATCTACCGTAAAGTAATGACCTAGCGTATAGATCGACCAGAACCGGAATAACATTCCTACTACAATCACCGCTATACCAAGTTTAGAAAAATAAGGGTAGCTCGTGATCGGAGCTGCTGTATATTCCGCTAAAAAAGATCCCAGCGGCAATGTAGCCATAATCGTCACCCATATCCAGAGCAACGATTTTCTGTCTGTTTCCTGTTTTTCCTGAGGACCGGAACGGAAAATGCGGTTCAGAAAGATCTCTGAAGCCAGCCAGATAGCGACAATAGTTGTGTATAACATAAAGATGCAGGTTTTTCAAAAGGGTCTGGCGCTCAATCTTTTTAGATGGTTTTTACATCTCCGTTTTCATAGGCAATGATCACAGTAGGCTTCAGATTCAGGAACAGGCCTGTTTCTACAACGCCCGTAAGCGCTTTTAATTGTTGATGCAGCAGCTCCGGTTCACGGATTACGCCAAATGAACAATCGATGATGTAATTGCTGTTGTCGGTAATATAAGGCTGATCGTCTTTCGTTCTGAGAGATGGATTTCCCTGCAGTGCCTGCAGTGTTTTGAATACCAGCTCCCAACCAAAAGGTACGACTTCTATTGGTAATGGAAATTTTCCAAGCGTCTTTACAAATTTTCTTTCGTCACCTACGATCACACGTCTTCTGCTGGCCAGCGCCACAATCTTTTCTCTGAGCAGGGAACCACCGCCGCCTTTTATCAGCTGTCCTTCTTCACTGATTTCATCTGCCCCATCTATATCCAGGTCCAACGTCTGGATTTCGCTGAATGAAGTGATCGGTATGCCCAGTTTGATGGCCTGTTTTTCCGAAGCAATGGAGGTAGCCACTGCCTGGATATTCAATCCTTCCTTCACCATCTGACCGATCTTTTCAATCGCCCAGTAAGCGGTAGATCCTGTACCCAATCCTACCAGCATACCTGGTTGTACCAAAGCAGCGGCCTTTTCGCCAGCGGCTTTCTTAGCTTTTGTGATTGCATCCATGTATATGACTCTTTTGAAATTTAATGCTAGTGTACAGCAATATAAGCCTTATTTTTACGATCCACCTTACACCACATTATGAATATCGACCCGCACAAAGGATCAATGACCACACTACTTCGTATCAGGGCTATCTTCACCGGTTCTGTCGGCAACCTCGTAGAATGGTATGACTGGTATGCCTATGCTGCATTTGCAATTTACTTTGCTCCGTCCTTTTTTCCCAAAGGAAATCCTACTGCTCAGCTACTGGATACAGCAGCTATCTTTGCAGTTGGTTTTCTCATGCGCCCGGTAGGTGGCTGGCTCTTTGGAACGATTGCTGATCGTACGGGTCGCAAAACTGCGATGACAATGTCAGTATTGCTCATGTCACTGGGAAGCCTCATGATTGCAGTCGCCCCTACGTATCAGACTGCTGGCCTGTTTTCTCCTGTGTTATTATTGCTGGCGCGGTTATTACAAGGCCTGAGTGTGGGTGGTGAATATGGTACTTCTGCAACCTACCTGAGCGAAATATCTACACCTGATAAAAGAGGTTTTTATTCCAGCTTTCAATACGTAACCCTCATCGGCGGACAACTCATCGCACTCGGGGTACAATTAGTATTGCAAAAAGTATTTCTCACCCCCGATCAATTGCATGCATGGGGATGGCGCATACCATTTGTAATTGGCGCCTTCCTCTCCCTCTTTGCACTCATCATCCGCCGGCATATGGAAGAAACGATTGCTGTAAAAAAAGGCGATGAAAAACGTGGTTCCCTGAAAGTATTATTCAATGAACATCCCAGAGCGATTATGACTGTGGTAGGATTAACAATGGGTGGTACATTGGCATTTTATACCTACACCACTTATATGCAGAAGTTCCTGGTGAATACCGTACATCTTACCAAAGAAAGATCTACTGTGCTCACCTTCTGGCTCATGCTCATTTATGCCTGCATACAGCCCCTCTGTGGTATGCTGAGTGATAAGATAGGCAGGAAACCTTTATTAATCACATTTGGGGTGGCAGGTACCTTATTTACAGTCCCTATCCTCACTGCGGTAAGTCATGCCAGCACAGAAACGACTGCATTCCTTTTATTATTAACAGCCCTGGTAATAGTAAGTGGCTATACTTCTATCAATGCTGTGGTAAAAGCGGAATTATTCCCTGCACAGGTACGTGCACTAGGTGTAGGTTTACCCTATGCATTGACAGTCGCCATCTTTGGCGGCACTGCGGAATACATCGCGCTGTATTGTAAGAAGATCGGTCATGAACCCTGGTATTATTGGTATGTGACAATTTGTGTGTTCATCTCCCTGATCGTATATGTATTTTCTCGCGATACAAAAAAGACATCCTACATGAATAAAGAATTATAAAACGCTGCCATAGGGAATTTCAAATCCAGCCGAAAAATCTTCCCTGCTGCCGCAGACCAATCCAAACTTAATTATACATGAATCGTCCATTTGCCGATATGCCTTACGGCTATCCCCCCTCCATCTGCTATCCCCTTACCGAGATATGCATGTACATTCTTTTTTTAGGATGCCTCTACCACGCATGGAAACAAGGTATTTCTAAACTCGCCTATTTATTAGGCGGCTTTGGTTTCGGCCTCCTCCTCGAATATGTAAACGTAAGAGCCAATGCAGGTTACAGATACGGCCACTTCCTCCTCATGATCGGCGACATCCCCGTAGGCATCGGCGCCGGCTGGGGCATCATCATGTACACTTCCCGCCTCATTACCGAAAGTATGAACATGCGCACCTGGCCTGCCGCCGCCATGGAAGCCCTCCTCGCTCTAAGCATCGACTGGAGCATGGATGTAGTCGCGTATCGCCTCCACATGTGGCACTGGAACTGGGAAACGATCATCAATCCATCCGTCGCCTTAAGTGCACAATACTTCGGCGTACCCTGGGGCAATTTCTACGGCTGGTTATGCGTCGTATTTTTCTACTCCCTCTTTTCCCGCTATTTAGAAAAGACCCACATCTGGAAAATAGCAATTCCCCTGTTTGCCATTCTCATTTCACAAATCGCCTTATACGTCACCCTTTTCCCCATATCTTTTTTTCTAAAAGATCATTTTAATATCCTGAGCGCAGATAAGCTAGTATTTACCCTCCTTTTCTTTGCAATGCTAACAACAATTGAGATAATTAAAATGAAACGACAACCACTGAACTTACCCTTCATCACCTGGCTGGTACCGGCATGGTTTCATAGCTACTTTTTCTGCTGGTTATTCATCGGTGGCTTTGCGGCTGAAAATACCTGGATGACCATTCTCAGCGTCCTGAGCTTATTAGTAGGAACGCTTATCCATTGGCTATTGATTTTAAATACTAAATCCCGAACTTAGTGACCTCTAATTAATCAATCATGGAAAAGGAAACAAGGGCACTTAAGATCAGCAAAATTGCAGCAAAATCGGCCATCCGTTTATTTGTCATCATCGTATTTGTAGGCGCACTCCCTTTTGTCACAGGCGAACAACCCTGGAGTAAAAGACTGGAAGGTGCACACTTCGTCATCCCAAATAAACTGACCCTGATAGCCCCTGCCCTGCTCTTTGTAGGCTTGCTCACCCTGATCATACTGGTCATCAAAAAGAAATACGCCGTTATTGATTACAACTGGCTGCTGGTACTGAATGCAGTCATCCTGCTGGCGTATATCACCATCATTTACATCAGGTTATATTCGCTCATTTTTGTATAATAAATATCTACTCCATTGCTCCTGACAGAAGAACATGTACTCGCCTTGGCCCCGGATGACGCTTCCCGTAAAGCGGGATCCGCATTGGCAGGTCCGGGAAAATGGGTAAGCAAAGGCGCCAACTCTGACGCATTATGGGGGGAATGCCAGGGAAGCGGCAGCAAGCCGTATCAAACCCAGGTAGACATCGTAAACGTAGCTTTCAAATGCAGCTGCCCCAGTCGAAAATTCCCCTGCAAACATGGTATAGGACTCATGCTCCTCTATGCCCGGCAAAAAGATACCTTCACGGACAATACACCCCCTGCCTGGGTGAGTGAATGGCTGTCCAAACGCACTGAAAAGAAAATCGAAAAAACAGATAAACCTGTAGACGAAACTGCGCAGGCAAAAAGACTACAGGCACGCCAGCAAAAAGTAGCCGATGGCATCACAGAACTCATGCTCTGGATGAAAGATATCGTCCGCAACGGCCTGTTGCAGATACCTGAAAAAGGAGACGCCTACTGGGAAAATATGGCACGAAGAATGGTCGATGCGCAAGCGGCCGGCCTTGCAGGAATGGTACGTGCACTTGGCGAAACAAACTTCTATAGCGAAGGCTGGCAAAATGCGTTTCTCGATCAGCTCCTGCGCATCTATCTCGTGGTACAGGGGTATACCCAAAGTGCTGGGTTAGATGAACCTTTACAACAGGAACTCCGTGCCCTGATCGGTTTTACCCAAAACCAGGAATTCCTGAAGCAACAACCCGGTATCAAAGACACCTGGCTGGTACTCAGTAAACAGATCAATGAAGAAGAAAACCTGATCACAGAACGCTACTGGCTCTATGGTCAACATAGTAAGCAATCCGCATTGGTACTTCAGTTTTATGTTAAGAACCAGACACGTCCTGAAGTATTGATTACACCCGGTATTGCACTACAGGGTGAACTGGTTTACTTTCCTTCGCCTACGCCACTCAGAGCCATTATCAAATATCCTGTCTCCAACATTTCGCTGCCAGCAGTATCAGGTATGGAAGGCTGGACACAGGTCACAGATACTGAAACTTCGCTGTACGAACAGATGCCTGTACGCAGTGAGCGACCTTACATTGTACAGCAATTAACACCTGTTCAGCACAATCTGCAATGGTGGCTAAAAGACCAGGAAGAAAGACTGATGCCCCTGAAAGCAGGCTATGCAAACATCTGGAAACTACTCGCCCTCAGTGGTGGTCAACCATTGAACATGGCACTGCTGGGCAAAGAACAACAATACGAACCTTTAGGCGCATGGCATAACGGCTCTTATAAACTATTGTAATCGCGGGACAAAACTTATGTGGAATAATATTGTTAACACCGTCTTGTTAGGTACAGGCAAAAAGCAACTGCGCAAAGACGATTTCCCACCTGCATTATCTGCCATAGCTGATACCGTACTGGGAAATAAATCGCTGGATGTGGAAACACAGTTTCTGCACCTCGCCGCTATTGCGCTCAACTATCGCCAGAGTGGCGTCACTGCACTACAAGACAGCAGTGTCACCCTCGAACCTGCACCTGCCGAAGCACTGCCCTACTGTAATCCTGCTGCATGGCAGGCATTACACACTGCGATCGACATGGGACTACAGGCACTCATTCTCTACTGGATGGAAGCCTGTGCCGCAGCACAACAACTGGCGCCTCCTGAATTCATTCCTACCCTGATGGATATGGCCATCAGGGAAAAACAATGGAGAAATATCGCTGTCACCGTTTGTGGCAAGAGAGGTGAATGGCTCGGCCAACTCAATCCGGCATGGGCTTTCAAAAAAGCTGACACCAACGAAGAATGCTGGCAAACAGGATCACTGGAAGAACGCAAACAGGTACTGTCTTCAATCAGACAGGAAAACCCTGTGCAAGCCAGAGAATGGCTGCAACAAACCTGGTCACAGGAAAACGCTGCTACCCGTGCTGAACTTCTGAAGGTATTGCAGATCAATGCAGGTGAAGAAGATGTACCCTGGCTGGAAACACTGCTCACCGACAAAAGCTCGAAAGTAAAAGACGAAACATGGACATTGCTCAAACAACTCCCCACGTCTGCTATCATCCAGGCTTACTGGCAGTTATTGCAGCATAGCATCACACCTTCTAAAAAAGGATTGCTGAATAAGAAGTCGCTGGACATCGAATTGCAACTACCTTCTGATAAGCGGATTGCTGATTCAGGCATCCAGTTATTAAGCAGTTCAAAAAGCGTAAGCGATGATGCTTTCATTCTCTATCAGCTCACAACATATGTACCACCTGTATGGTGGGAAAATTATCTGCAAACAGATAAGAAAGGTGTAATCACTTATTTCAACAATACTGAGCTCACACAGCAATTTAATCAGGCATTGGGTTTAGCCGCCATCCGCTTCAAAGACCTGGAATGGCTGCAGCTGATCCTGAAAGAAAGCAAAGAGTTTTTCAAAGATGCACTGGATACCTTACCCGTTCACGAACAGGAAGCCTATGCACTGAGATTCTTTGAAAAAGAACCACAGTTTCTGATCCGCTTTCTCAGCGAACGTGATTATGAATGGGGACTTCCTGTGACCAGAGAACTATTCAAATGGATTGCTAAAAACCCTTACCAGTACAACCGCAATTTCTTTGACAAGCAGGTACAGAATATACCCTTGTCAATAGCAGGTGAGCTGGAAAGTTTCGCACCTGAATTGCCCGCCTATCAGGCTACCTGGAACAATACGACAGAACACATCAAAAGATTATTGACCTGCAAGGCAGCCATCAATAAAGCTTTCATCAATAAAAAATGATCACCTTTTTAAGCAGATAAAAAATGTCCAACATTTTACGTCAACACGCGGAACAACTGTTCGCACAGGAACTGGAAGAACTGCAAAAGCAGGATACTGAAAAGCGTCCTTACATGTGGAAATTATCTCCACAAACCGTAGTTACTTACCTCATTGGTGGTACACTGAAAAATGGATTTGAAATACAGCCTAAATACATTGGTAACCGCCGTCTCATGGAGATCGCAGTAGCCACTCTTACTACAGACAGGGCATTGCTGTTATACGGCCTGCCTGGTACTGCCAAGAGCTGGGTAAGTGAACATCTTGCTGCTGCTATCAGTGGCGACTCTACCCTGATCGTACAGGGTACCGCCGGCACTGGTGAAGAAGCTATCCGTTATGGCTGGAACTATGCCCGTCTGCTGGCAGAAGGACCCACCCTGGGCGCTATCGTGGAAACTCCGGTAATGCGTGCCATGAAAGATGGTAAGATCGCCCGTATCGAAGAACTGACCCGTATCGGTGCAGATGTACAGGATACCCTCATCACCATCCTCTCTGAAAAGACACTGCCTGTCCCTGAGCTGAATACTGAAGTAATGGCCCAAAAAGGCTTTAATATCATCGCGACAGCCAACAACAGGGACAAAGGTGTAAACGACCTTTCCAGCGCCTTAAAACGCCGTTTTAATACTGTTATTCTCCCTGTTCCTGACAACATGGAAGAAGAGATCGACATCGTGAGGAGAAGAGTAGAAAGTTATGAAAAGGTAATGGACCTGCCAGCTGAGAAACCAGCCCTGACAGAGATCCGTCGTATCGTAACCATCTTCCGCGAACTGCGTAGCGGTATCACTGCCGATGGTAAGACCAAGATCAAAATACCAAGTGGTACACTCAGCACTGCCGAAGCAATTTCTGTAGTGAACAATGGCCTGGCCATGGCTGCTTACTTTGGTGATGGTTCTCTCAAAGCAGCCGATATCGCTGCAGGTATTATCGGTGCTGTGATTAAAGATCCCGTGCAGGATAAAATTGTATGGCAGGAATACCTTGAGACTGTCATCAAAACAAGAGAAGAGTGGAAAGATATTTACCGGGCATTCCGGGACCTGTAAACGTATACTATGTCAATTCATATACTGGGCATACGGCACCATGGCCCCGGTTCTGCCAGGAGAGTACGCTCTGCCCTGGAAAAGATCAAACCGGACATCGTGCTGGTAGAAGGCCCGCCAGATGCTGATGGTATACTGGAATGGGTGGGACATGATGAATTGAAACCACCGGTAGCAATTCTCGTATTCCAACCCGATGATCCAAAGAAAGCTGTGTTCTACCCATTCTCGGAATTTTCTCCGGAATGGCAGGCAATCCTGTATGCAAGACAAAATAAGATCCCTGTCAAATTCATGGATCTGCCAATGGCTCATCAGTTTGAACTGCGGCATCAACCCACTGCTGATTCTTCTTTGAATAATAATGTGGTGGTTCCTGATGCAGAAACACTCAGGCGTAATCCTATCGCATGGCTGGCTGCTGCTGCTGGTTTTGAAGAAGAAGAAACCTGGTGGGAACATGAATTCGAATACCGCCAGGATGAGGAACAGGTATTCGAAGCCATCACCGAAGGCATGCATGCCCTGCGTACAGACCTTCCTCTCCCCTACGATAGAGAAGAACAATTGCGTGAAGCATGGATGCGTAAAACCATCCGTCAGGCAGAAAAAGAAATGTACACAGAGATTGCAGTGATATGTGGTGCATGGCATGCGCCTGCACTCACGCACATGCCTAAAGCAAAAGATGATAATGAACTGCTCAAAGGATTACCAAAAGTAAAAACAGCGGTATCGTGGGTACCCTGGACATATAACCGTTTGAGTTACAACAGTGGTTATGGTGCAGGCATTAATTCACCCGGTTGGTATGAGCATATCTGGAATTATCCCGCTGATGATGGTACCCGCTGGATGGCTCGCGTAGCAAGACTGTTCAGGGAAGAACAAAAAGATATCTCCGTCGCACATGTGATGGAAGCAGTTCGTCTTGCCACAGCATTAGCATCACTTCGTGGTTTACCAAGACCAGGATTGGAAGAGCTAAATGAAGCAACACTCAGTGTACTCTGTAATGGTGAAGACATCCTGATCAAACTGATCGAGAAATCTTTGATCGTCAGTGATAAGATTGGTGACGTACCTATCGATGTACCTCGTCCGCCATTGCAGACTGATATCGAAAAACTACAAAAGAAACTGCGCTTACCACAGACAGCCGATTTCAAAGATTACACTTTAGACCTCAGAAAAGAAAACGACCTGGAACGAAGTATCTTCCTGCATCGTCTTGAACTCTTGGGTATTAAATGGGGGGATCGTTATGATGTATCTGGTAAAGGTACATTCAAGGAACAATGGCGATTGCAATGGGATCCCTCTTTATCTATCGATATCATTGAAAGAGGTAGCTGGGGCAACACGGTAGAAGAAGCCACCAACAGTTATGTAAAATATCGTGCACAGGAAGCAACTTCCCTGAAAGAAGTATGCGACTTACTGGAAAGCGCGATACCTGCAGAACTGGATGCTGCCGTCGATTTATTAATCCGGCAGATCAATAACCTAGCTGCTGCCACAGGCGATGTAATGCAGCTGATGACGGTATTGCCAAACCTTGTACAAATCAGCAGATATGGTAACGTACGGAAAACAGATGCTGCACTGGTAGAAGGTATCATCAATGGTATGATCACCCGTATCTGCATCAGTTTACCTGCTGCCAGTACAAGTCTTGCAGAAGATGCGGCAACACAGCTGTTAGAGTTATTCTACAATATGAACGATGCAATCCTCCTATTGCAACAGGATGATCTCACTACACAATGGCAACAGACATTATCTTATATCGCACATAATAATAACACTTCGCCTGTGATCGGTGGATATGCTACCCGCTTGTTATCTGATCACAGACAAATTACAGGCGCAGAACTGGTCAAAGCATTCAGCTTCGCGATGTCTACTGCCAATCCTCCTGCTGTAGCTGCGGCATGGCTGGAAGGTTTCTTAAAAGGAAGTGGTACATTACTGTTAGTAGATAATGATCTGTGGACAGTGGTGAATAACTGGATGAACCAATTGGAGCAGGATACATTCACACAACTGCTGCCTTTACTGAGAAGAACATTTTCAGGATTCAGTAAACCTGAAAGAAGAAAGCTCGGTGAGAAAGCAAAAAGTGGTGTCTCCACAGGTAGTGCGGCTGCAGCTGTCGAATTGCATTTCGATGAAGCGCGTGCAGGAAAAGGTATTCCGATTGTAATGAAAATGCTGGGACTTAAATCATAAAAATAAGCTGCACTGAAAGGTTTTGCCTTCGGCAAAACCTTTCAGTGCAGCTTATTGAAATTTCTGGTGCTCTCATTCGGGAGCACCAGAAATTTCAATAAAAAGAAACCTTATGGACAACTTACATAAATGGCGACTCGTACTCGGTGGTAAAGAATCAGACGGCACCGGCTTCAATCTCACTGGTGATGAATTGAAAATGGACCAAACCCTCGAAGCCCTCTACGATAGTGAAAAGAAAGGCGGACTCGGTCCCTCCTCTCCTAACGTAAGCCGTTGGTTAGGTGACATCCGCACCTTCTTCCCTGCTTCTGTCGTACAAGTTATGCAACGCGATGCATTGCAAAGATTAAACATCACACAGATGCTCTTTGAAAAAGAGATGCTGGAAAATGTAGAACCAGATGTACACCTGGTTGCAACGTTATTAACGTTGCGTCATGCAATCCCTGATAAAACAAAAGATACGGCCAGACAAGTGGTACGCAGAGTGGTTGAAGAATTATTGAAGAAACTCACACAACCTACACAACAAGCTATTACCGGCAGTTTACATCGCAGTATCCGCAATCGCCGTCCTAAGCATAATGAAATCAACTGGCATGCGACCATCTTGAAAAATCTGCGTCACTATCAACCTGAATATAAAACGATCATACCAGAAACACGTATTGGTTACGGTCGTAAAACAACATCATTAAAAGATGTGGTACTTTGTCTGGATCAAAGTGGATCTATGGGTACGTCAGTTGTATACTCCGGTATCTTTGGTTCTGTCATGGCATCTATTCCTGCTATCAAAACAAAGATGGTTGTATTCGATACATCCGTTGCAGATCTCACAGAAGAATTAAAAGATCCTGTTGATCTATTATTCGGTGTGCAGTTAGGTGGCGGTACAGATATTCAGTTAGCACTGAATTATTGCCAGCAGATTATTACAAGACCAACAGATACTGTACTGGTATTAATCACTGACTTATTTGAAGGAGGTAGTAATGATCGTATGCGTAAGCGTACTGCTGAATTAGTAGCAGCTGGTGTACAGGTAATAGTATTGCTTGCATTAAATGATGATGGTGCACCTTATTATGATCATGACAATGCACAGTTCCTTTCTAATTTAGGTATACCTGTATTTGCATGTACACCGGATAAGTTTCCGGATATGATGGCGGCAGCGTTGAGTAAACAGGATATAAATAATTGGGCAGCAAGGGAAGATCTTGTATTAAAAAAGTAAATGAATTTGGGTGTGGCTGAGAGCCACACCCAAATTCATTTACTCAACCCAAAAGGTCCTGCCAGTGGCAGGACCTTTTGGGTTTATTTACAATTAAAAGATGTTATTGACAGGTAATATCAACATACTTTCAGCCATTCATCATCCTGAGATATCACCCCTGCTTCTATAGATTGTTTAATCGCATTAGAAAGCTCCAGCTTCAACTCCTCCGTCGCTCTCGTAAACCCTAACGCCTTCGCCACTAAAGGTATTGCCGCTTCCTCCGTAATCGCCACCGCATCCCTCACCACCTTCTCTATCGCCACCGTCATTTCCTCCGGTGCTATATACATCACCTTCCTTGATGCCGCAGGCATATTCGCCCTATTCCTCAATACCGGTACTTCCATTTTCGCATCCCACAAGAACGGCTCTTTCACCACAATACTCCCGCTCTCTTCCGCACTTGATATCGCCTGTTTCAACGTTTCACGTATACGACTACCCACTCTCGCTACGCCTGCTGCTTCAATCATTCTTCTCGCTACTTCCTCTGTATGTACCGGACTTTCTACCTGCACAATTTTTTCTAACCAGCTTCTCAATTTATCCAACCCATGTGCATGCAATTCTTTAGAAGAAATCTCCATCGGTAAGATAGCAGTT
Organism: Chitinophaga sp. LS1; assembly: GCF_034274695.1. Taxonomy (NCBI): domain Bacteria; kingdom Pseudomonadati; phylum Bacteroidota; class Chitinophagia; order Chitinophagales; family Chitinophagaceae; genus Chitinophaga; species Chitinophaga sp. LS1. Next base: position 1,982,876 of record NZ_CP128362.1, on the reverse strand, counting down.
TCATACAAGGGCTGCTCTGGCATCGTCATATCTTCCTCTTCTCTCACCATGGTAAAATCTTCTGCTATGTCTGGTTCTTCTTCAGGAATCACTTCATTCTTTTTTGACTGTTCAACCGCAGCTAACAATCGCTTGATTTCTCTCGCAGGATGTCTGAACCAATCTGTACTCCATACATGATATAAGTTCCATCCCATATCTTCCATCACCTGTTGTCTCAACCTATCTCTGTCTCTTGCAGAACGTGCAGAATTATAACCTTCCCCATCACACACAATACCTATCATATACTTACCCGGATGTTCAGGATCAGAAATAGCAAGATCAATAAAAAATCCTTTACTACCCACTTGTTTATGTACAACATATCCTGCTGCCTGTAAGTGTTTTGCTACTTCTTCTTCAAAAGGAACTCTCGCTGGCAATCCATCAGCAGATGGTGTATACAATTGTCCATGCTGTGCAAAGTAGAGGAAATTCTTCAATGCTTTCACACCTTCACTCTCCGTACGGTTCAGATCTATATCATCAGAAGTCAGGTTCGTAAATACCTCACATCTTTGTTTCGCACGCGTGATCAATACGTTCAGTCTCTTCTCACCTCCTTCATTATTCAACGGACCAAATGCTAAACTCACAGATCCATCAGCAGTACGACCATATCCTATACTAATGTAAATAACATCACGTTCATCACCCTGTACATTCTCCAGGTTCTTTACAAAGAATGGTTCATGTGGATGTGCTTTAAAGAATGATTCTACTTCAGGCAGTTTCTTTCTCGCTGCTTCCAGTGATTCCTGTATCGCCTGCATTTGTGCAGTACTAAATGCCACCACACCTAAACTTAAATCAGGATGTTCTTTTGCATGTCTGATCACCGCTTCTGTAATTGCATTTGCTTCCTGTGGATTAGTACGTGTTTTACCACGATCGTAAACAGTATCTTTTAGATGATGATAAATCAATCCCATCTGATGCGTCGCACCAGGACTTGGGAAGATCACCAGTTTGTTCTCATAAAATTCCTGGTTAGACAAAGCGATCAATGATTCATGACGGCTTCTATAGTGCCAGCGCAACATACGTTGTGGAGCACCCTGTGCATCACACATACCTAATATACTTGGCATATCCGCAGTCACATTTTCTTCATCATCAGTCTCCTTTAATAATGAATCGAAGAAACTACCTGGTGGCATCTGTTTGCTATCACCCACTACCACTAATTGTTTTCCTCTCAGCAATGCACCCAATGCATCGACTGGTCTTACCTGCGAAGCTTCATCGAATATTACCAGATCAAACTGCAATGATCCCGGTGGTAAAAAATTAGCAATAGACAATGGGCTCATCATGAATACAGGTTTGATAGCCTGCACTGCCAATCCCGCTACCTGCATCAGTTTGCGGATAGGCATATGTCTTGCTTTCTTATTGAATTCAGTACGTAGTACATTTACCTGTCCACCCGCATCCAGGGGAGGTATTCCATCCCAATGTTTTAATGCAGCACGCGCACGATTGTATTGCAGGTTGAGTGTATCCAGTTTTACAAACTGTTTCACTGATGATTCATGACTCGCTCTTTCAAATTTTCTCAATGCAGCATGTTTCACCAATGCCTGTTCATACAGATATTCGTACCATGTTTTTTGCAAAGCAGGTTTCAAACCTTTCAGTGCTTCCGGCCAATAAATAACTGCATCGATCAAAGATTCCAATCCTTCATTGATAGCAGATGTGGCTAAATTGTTCCACGAAATCATTAAATGTATTTCAGGTAATCCTGCAATCCATGATTCCATCAGTACGATCTGATCTTCGTAAGAACGTTGTAATAAAGGAGTGATTTCTTTGTAACGAATTTGTTCATTGAATGCAGTGGCTGTCACAATTTGTTCGATAGCAGCTCCATGCTGTTGTAAATATTTTAACAGCGTATCGAGATATTTTTTCGCTGCAGCAACAGGCTCATTTTTTTCAAGATAAAAGAGGATCACTTTATCACATGAACCGATACTTACCTGTCTATGTGCATCACTTAAATAATTAGTGATTGCTTCCAGTTCATTCCAGTTACTCAATCCTTTTTGCCAGCGCTGACCAAACAGATCTTTAGCCAATTTTTCATCATCCTGCACTTGCTTATCCAATCGCTTTGCTTCCATGATTGCATCTACACAAGCAAGTTTAGCAGCTACATCAGCAGGTGCACCATTTCTACACAATGCAGCTAACTGACGATTACTTCGATTGTAATCGCCAATAGCAAACTTGAACCACTTCTCTCCATATGCCAACAGGTTTTGTCTGATCTCCAGCACATTTTGTTCCCATGCCTCAGGTATCAAAATTGCATCATACACCTGATGGATCTGTGCTAATCTTTTTCCTGTTTGCAACAGTTCTTTGATGTCTTCTTTTCTTTGCAGCCAGGCTACATTCGAAATATTCACACCTGTTAATTCAGGACGTACAGAAGCCATTTGTACCACATAAGAAAGATCCATCGTATCCTTCTTATTTAGTGGCATTGGTGTACCTACCTGCGCAGCAATCATCGCACTTTCATGTTGCAGACTTTTGATTGTCTCAACAGTTTGTTGCATGAGCGGTATCAGTTTCTCTTGTTCTGATGGTGTTAAAATAGTTAACTGACTCCCCCAGAATAATAATGCAGATGGCATACCTGTTTCACCTAAGCGCGCAGTGATTCTATTCACCATATTTTCTGCACGCTGCATATTGCTGGCATCCCAGTTTGCAATGTCAGGAATCGGTATGCGTGGTAAGATCAGATCACCTGCTTCTTCTTTTAATTGCAACAGGTAACCCATCAGTTGTTGTGGCGTCAATCCACTTTTACCAACAGGTGCATTTACTGATAAGCAATAATCATTCAACTCTCGTCTGTACTCATGCAGTAAAGCAACTTCCTGTTGCAATTGCATGATCGCTGGTTTACCTAGTTCCAGTGTACGTCGCAGTTCCTGATGTAATTCTTTTTTATTTGCTTTATGACTATGCAGTTCTAAACATGCATCGCCCAGTTGAATACTATCCAGTCTTCTCTTCACCACTTCTAACGCTGCCATTTTTTCTGCAACGAAAAGTACTTTCTTTCCTTCACCAATGGCATTTGCAATCAGGTTCGTAATGGTCTGTGATTTACCAGTACCGGGGGGACCCTGAATCACAAGATTTTTCCCTTCCTGTACAGCAAGCATAGCGAGTAGTTGTGAACCATCCGCATCTACTACCTGATGCATTTCATGTGCATTGGTTTCAATGTCGATAAATGTTTCGTCACTTACACGGGATTCACCTTCACTAAATCCTGCACCGAATAAACTTTGCAATACAGGATGCACAGCTGGTTGTTCATCCGCGGGCCAGTTTTCACTATCCAGATCATGGTACAACATCAGTTTTCCGAAAGAGAAAAATCCTAATTCAACAGTATCCATTTTCACTTCCCACTTCGGCATACCATATACCGCATCTGCAATTTCCTGCAGGTAGTCATTGATAGAAATTTCATCCGTTTCCGGCATGTCTGGCAATACAATTCCGAAGTCAGTTTTGATCTTGGTTTGTAAGCTTAAGTTCATCTCTACATCACTACCTGTATACCGTAAACGAAAACGCTCACGTGCACTACTTCTTTCCAGTGATACTGGTATGAGTATCAAAGGTGCTTGTCTTGCTTCTTTGGTATTGTCTTTCTCATACCACTGCAACATTCCTAAAGTAAGGAAGAGGATATTTACACCTTGTTCTTCCAGACTGGTACGTGCTGCATAGTAAGTATTGAGTAATCTGTTTTGTAGTGCGGCGGCAGCTTCCGTAGTTTGCAAACGGGTATCGTACACGACTGTTTCAGGCAGTGCGGTAGATCCTTCTTTTTGCTCTTCTTTCGGAAGTCCTGCATCGTCAGTAGCAGGTGGTGTTACCAATACTTCTTCTTTCAAAAATGCATTGGGGTCGTCCAGCATACTAGCTGCATTATCTTCCGGGGCAACAGCTTTCTCTTTGTTTTCTTTATTTCCTGGTTTGGGTAAAAACGTCATCGCCTTACCCTGTTTCACCAACACTTCATATACGTTGGCACTCTTTTCCTGATCGATATGAACTCCACGGCTAACCGGTAAGCGATAATTTAATAAAGGGTTACGCAGCCCCAGGTCGAGCAACTCCCTTCTCGAGGCTTCCAGTTTGGAGAGGATTGATTCCTGCATGTACAGCTTGTTATTACAACAAAAAAATTACTAATTATTTTTAGAACGAATGATATTAATAATTATTTGGTACAATAGCTGAGTAGTTAGAAAATTAACAGTTTATAAATGCGGGTGTTAGGTTTTGGCGAAAGCCTTCCCAAATGCCCTTCGAACGAATTGATGCTGTCTCTGGCAGCATCAATTCGTTCGATATAGAATTTCAGCACTATCTTTATCATACATAACCATATAACAACACGTGTATCAGGTATTATATTTTCTTTGGGGCACGAACTGGCACATCGCCATCAAGATCATCGGCTATGTATTGATCAGCCTTTCCTTTATAGGGGTGGTCGGCACTATCCTGCTGGAAAACCGTAACCCTGTCAAAGCGTTGTCTTACATCATGTTACTGGTGTTCGTCCCCATTCTCGGATTGATTGTATACTACTACCTGGGCCGTGACCTCCGCAAGCGTCGCCGCTTTACGCTGAAAGGCAGTAAGGACGAGACTTTGATGCTAAGATATTGGGAATCACAGCGTAGAGAAATTGAGCACATGCAGCTCGCCCTCCGCAATTCCGTAGCCAGCAAACAGGAGATCTCTGCTATGCTGTTGAATACCAGAAACTCCGTCCTTTCTCAGAATAATAAAGTCCAGATCTTACTCAATGGTGAAGAGAAATTCCCGGCAGTGATGAAAGCACTCAGGGAAGCCAAACATCATATACACATGGAGTACTACATCTTTGCCGCAGATGATGTAGGCAACGAAGTAGCAGACATACTCATAGAGAAATTAAAAGAAGGTATAGAAGTCAGGTTTGTATACGATGACCTGGGATGCAGTGACATTGGCGATATCCCGGATCTGTTGGAAGAACATGGTGCGGAAGTATTTAAGTTCTCACCTGTACTCATCAATTTCTACCTGAATGCAAACTATCGTAATCACCGTAAGATTATCGTCATAGATGGCAATATCGGCTTCACTGGCGGCATCAATATGGATGACCGGTATCTCAATAACGGTAAGCATCCTGTGTTCTGGAGAGACACGCATTTGCAGCTGGAAGGTGATGTGGTAAACCTGTTGCAGTTACAGTTCATGATGAGTTATCGCTATTGCAGTAAGAATACATTTCCATTCAGTGATCCTTACTTTCATCGTTCCAGTATAAAAGAACATTGCTTTGCAGATATCGTAGCCAGCGGACCTGATTCAGATTTTCCTATGTCGATGCAGACCATACTTATGGCGATCAATGTAGCAAGAAGAAGTATCCGTATCAGCAATCCTTATTTCATTCCTAATGATCAGATACTGAGTGCATTGCAGATGGCCGCCCTGGCAGGGAAAAATGTAGAACTAATAATACCCTCGCGTGGCGATTCATTCTTTGTACAACATGCTGCACAATCATACGTGAAACCTATGCTGGATGCAGGTGCAAAAGTGTATTTCTATCAGAAAGGATTTATTCACGCCAAGACCATCGTGATCGACGATAACCTGGCAATAGTAGGTACTGTAAACCTTGATAACAGAAGCTTTTATTTGAACAGTGAAATTGCAGTAGTCGTATATGACCGGCCGGTAGTACATAAATTAAACGCTGCCTTTGAACAGGATTTACAGGATGCCGTTCAGATCGAACGGCGCACCTGGAAAAACCGCTCTATCTGGCAGCGTTTTATAGATGCAGTGTGCAGATTGTTCACACCATTATTGTAATTGATTAAATATCATCTTCATTCGTCTCGTCCAGATCTTCATGCCTGTCTCCGCCTAAGCTGTAATAATTATTTTCTTCATCTTCCTCACCAATTTCTTCATCCGCATCATCCAGTTCACTGCCTGGTACATCCAGGTCATCTTCATCATTAAATTCTTCCGGAACGGAACCTTCTTCTCTGGCTATTTCATTGTTGATTCTTCGAGATCCTGTTACGCCTTCCACATCCAGTTCCTCTCTCTCTTCATTGTTCATGATGTCTTCACTGGCAGGATAAGTAGGATATCCCGGAAATGTCTGATCTCTTTTTTCCGCTAATTCATCCTGGGTTGGAATGTGTTCATTCCCATCTTTATTTTTTAAGTTTTCTTTTTTCATGGCTTGATCTTTTAAGTATTTATCGAAAAAGTTATGCCAATACGATTTAATTACTGCCTATGAATTTCAAACATACCGGGCTAGGTGTCTTCAGCTCTTCCTTTTGTTTTTTGAGGAGTCCGGTTACTTTGTCTCTTTTAAAGACAGTCACATTATTTGAATTCTGGTGAGCCACCAACAGGAAGTTGCCGCTCGGGTCGATCACAAAATTTCTTGGTGTTTTTCCACCTGTTGCGATCTCTCCTTTTTTCACCAGATTCCCTGTTTTGGCATTGATAGAAAAAGTCAAAATATTATTAAGAGGATCACGATTTGTTGCGTATAAAAATTTTCCATCCAGTGAAATGTGGAGGTCGGCAGCCCAGGGTTTGCCTTTGAAATTGTCCGGAAGAATGGACACTGGCTGGAAAGGTGTCAGCTTTCCTTTATCATAATGGAAGGCTGTAATTTTTCCATCCAGTTCATGCAATACATACACCCATTTTCCATTGGGATGGAATACCAGGTGGCGGGGACCTGACCCCGGAGGGAAAGGTGCAAATCCAGGATTAGCTGGTACCACTGGTTGTACATCACCCTGACGATAATTGTAAATAGCTATCTGATCTATGCCCAGATCGGATACATATAATTGCTGGTGATCCGGGCTGAAATACACACAATGCACATGTGGTTTTTCCTGTCGCTCTTTGTTGGGACCGGAGCCGGTATGTTCAATAGTTTGTACAGGTGCTTCGAGTCGGCCATCTGGTTTCACAGGGAGAATAGAAAAACTACCCCCTGAGTAATTGGCGACTACCACATATTTTCCATCCTGGTCAGTGGTGATATAACAAGGGTCGTCACCACCTGAAGGTTGTTTATTTAGAAAGGTAAGTTGGCCGGAAATAGTATCCCATTCAAAGGCACTTACATTCCCTGGATTATTTCCATTGGTTTCATCCACGGCATACACATATTTGTGATCCGGAGAGATAACCAGGTAAGAAGGGTTCTCTACATTTTTCGCAGTGCTTACAAACCGGAAGGTACCGGTTTGGGTGTTGAAAGCATAGACGCTGATACCCTCATCTGATGTTTTGGTATAGGCACCGATGAGTAAATATTTTTCAGCGGATGTATCTGTTTGTGCAAGCAAAGTAGAGGCAAATAGTAAAGCTGTGCTGGTGAGTAAGATTTTGATCATATTCGGGAATTGTTATGCCTAAACAAATTACTAAAAGTATCTAATAACAGGAAAACGCATTTTAAGGGGGTAATTTTAATTTGACCCTTATTTTGAAGGATTGGTATAGGTCATTAAATGATCGTCGAAATTTAAGGAGATAATGAAGTCATTTTGAAATAACATAAATAATTGATTTTCAATAAATTAAAAGAAATAACGCCTTATCAATCGAAAAAGTCATGATTTTCGATGGACACCATGAATTTTGTCTTTGTAAATATTCATAACGCCATTTTCATTGGCCTATTTAAAAACAAAGAACCCAGTCCGAAGAAAGGGACCGGGTGTTTATTATACTTCTAATTTAACCTTCACTTTAAGTAATATTGAGGCAAGGGAATACCTTGCCCTTCATGACAAATTTCTTAAGCTACGAATACAGGAATTTATAAAAACGTATGTTCAGTTTTATTTTCTAAAAGGTGGATAATTTCATAAGGTTTAAAGTAGGAATCATACTACAGGGAAAATATATATTGGTCTAGTGCTCATAGTTGTGTCGTTTCATTGAGGGATATGATTCAGTACTTATAGAAACGAATATAGTCAAAAAAAAATACATGCTCTACAAAAGCATGTATTTTTTATTCTATAAATAAAAAATTAAAATACGAGTTTTATCGCCCCATATACACCATCAGAATTTGTACATCGCTTGGATTTACCCCACTGATTCTGGATGCCTGCCCCAAAGTACGAGGTCTGATTTTATTAAATTTCTGCCTTGCCTCTGCACTCAATGATACCAATTTTGTATAATCAAAACTATCCGGGATCACCAGGTCTTCGAGTTGACTCATTCTTTTTACCAGTTCATTTTCCTTTTCGATGTATGTTTCATACTTGATCTGGATCTCTGCCTGTTCCAAAGTTTCATCATCAAATGCAGCAAGTGCATTTTTCATCCTTGTCACATTATCCCTCATAGAGAAAATATCCATAGATGGACGTAACAAAATCTGGTAAGCACGAATTCTCTGAGGCAGTGGAGAAGTATTTTTCTCTGCCAGGAAGTGGTTAATTTCTTCCGGATCGATAGGCAATTCTTTCAGAATCGCTTTTATTTTTTCTACTCCTTCTGATTTCGATCTTACTTTTTCCATCCTGTTCTCTCCTGCCAAGCCAATTTTATGACTCCGTTCGGTCAGCCTTAGATCCGCATTATCCTGACGAAGCAATGTTCTGAATTCTGCACGGGAGGTAAACATACGGTAAGGTTCATCTGTACCCTTGTTGATCAGGTCATCTATGAGTACCCCGATGTATGCTTCACTTCTTTTCAGTACAAAAGGTGCCTGACCAGTTGCCTTAAGGTGAGCATTAATACCTGCCATCAAACCCTGACATGCTGCTTCCTCATACCCGGTAGTACCATTTATCTGACCTGCAAAGAACAGGTTTTGAATATGTTTGGTCTCCAGTGAGAACTGCAACTGGGTAGGTGGAAAGTAATCATACTCGATAGCATACCCCGGACGGAACATTTTTACATTTTCAAAACCCGGCACTAATTGCAGGGCTTTATATTGTACATCTTCAGGGAGGGAGGTAGAAAATCCGTTCACGTAAATCTCTACGGTGTTCCAACCTTCTGGTTCTACGAACAACTGGTGTCTATCCCTTTCGGCGAACCTGTTTATTTTATCTTCGATACTTGGACAGTATCTAGGTCCCCTACCCTGTATTCTACCCTGGAACATAGGTGACCGGTCGAAACCAGTCTTCAGCATTTCATGTACCTCATTGCTGGTATAGGTAATAAAACAACTTCTTTGTTGCTCAGGTTTTATCTTCTCAATATCCAGGTAAGAGAAACCTGTGATGACATCATCACCTTTTTGTTCTTCCATTTTGGAATAGTCCAAACTTCTGGCATCGATACGCGGAGGTGTTCCTGTTTTGAGGCGATCACTTTCGAAACCAAGAGAAACTAATTGTTCGGTAATTCCGGTCGCAGCTTTCTCTGCAACCCTTCCTCCACCGAATTGTTTATCGCCGATGTGCATTACCCCATTCAGGAAAGTTCCGTTGGTGAGAACAACACTTTTTGCTTTGATTTCATGTCCAAGACCTGTCACTACCCCATAGCAAATACCATCTTTTACAAGAAGGCCTTTCACCATATCCTGATAGAAATCCACATTTGGGGTTTGCTCCAATGCTTCCCTCCACTTGGCTGCGAAGAGCATTCTATCATTTTGGGTACGGGGGCTCCACATAGCAGGCCCCTTAGATCTGTTCAACATACGGAACTGGATCATGGACTGGTCGGTCACAATACCAGAATATCCACCCATGGCATCGATCTCCCTTACTATTTGTCCTTTTGCGATACCTCCCATAGCTGGGTTGCAACTCATTTGGGCAATAGTCTGCATGTTCATGGTTACCAGAAGAACCTTTGAACCCATATTCGCGGCAGCCGCCGCTGCTTCGCAACCGGCATGTCCTGCGCCTACCACTATAACATCGTAAGATGGAAACATAATTATAATTATACTAGAGATGCAAAGGTACAACCAAGGAACCACATATTATGTTCCACGTGGAACATTCACAAATAGGGTGAAGCTATAGTATAACTTCATTGCCAACATATCACTAAAAGTACACCAAAAGGTCACCTCAATATCCCTGGGATATTGAGGTGACCTTTTGGTGTACTTTTGGTGATGATTAAATGACGGCGTTACACCGTAGCCATGATATGGCAATGGTATACCTAAAAAGAAAAAATAATTCTAGTGCTAATAAAAAAAGCTACCTCCATTGAGGTAGCTTTTCAAAAAAATAAACAATGTTCCACGTGGAACATTTATACCGTAATACCTAAATATTCCTTCAGACACTCATTTTCCTTTGCCCTCATGGCAGCCGACTGCTCTTTTGACTTATCCTTATATCCACATAAATGAAGTGCTCCATGAAAAATAACCCTATGCAATTCCTGCTCTACAGGTACCTTGAACTTCTCTGCATTATCCTTCACTCTATCTATACTAATATAGATCTCCCCTTCCGTTACATTAGGATCTGTACCCAATTCAAAAGTTACGATATCTGTATAAGTATCATGTTGCAGGAACTGCTGATTAATTTCCAAAAGGTACTCATCTGAACAAAACACATATTGTAAGTCCTTCAATTTTTGTCCCTCTCTTGCAAACTTCTCTTTTATGTATGCCTTCAACCTTGTTTTCTCTTTTAGGTTTACCTTTACCTCGTGGGAAGTAAAATTAATCGCCATATACAACTGCTGTTTTATAGTGTAAATCTATATGTAAAAGTATAGTGAAATTTCTGATTAACAGCACACTATCTTTGGGGGTCTCCCCAGTAGCCAGTACCTTTGCACCATTGATTAAACACCACATGAGATGAAAAAAAGTGCGATTAAATTGTCCTCCCTTGCGATAGGAAAAAGTGCCGTGATTACTGCTTTCGAAAGCGACGATTTACATATAAAATTAATGGAAATGGGATGTGTGCCAGGTGAAACAGTAAAGATTGAAAAAATCGCACCTCTTGGAGATCCCATCTCAATTATGGTAGCAGGATATAATCTTTCCCTCCGCAAAACCGAAGCAGATTATATCTGGGTAGAAGAACTCTCTTAAAGATTTCCGCCTCTCAAATAAATACCTGATCCATGCCCTCATCCAATTCTTTGCCTACCCATCACCTTAATACATTTCATAAGGAACGTCATCGTACTTCTTCCAATGTCATCTTTGGGTATAACAATTTACCAGTACAACATCAGATCCCAGGATTTGAGTTGTACTCCACCGAAGGCATGATACCGGATTATGGTCCGGCAAAATCTACATTTTACAGAGTCGGTATTATCCTTCAGGGCAATCTCCATATGCAGTTAGGTCTGGAGCATTTCGATATAGGACCTTCCAGCCTGACATTCTCTATCCCCGGACAAGTACATAGTAAGTCTAACGCCAGCCCTGACATCCTCGGTTACTATATATTATTTGACCCAACCTTTCTTGAAGGCCTGCTCCCACATGTGCATATGAGCGCCGAATTCCCTTTCTATGACTATGCTGGTTCCCAGCTACTAAATTGCAACGAGCAGGAAATCAATGAAATAGTAAATTTCATAGGAAAAATAGATACAGAACTAAAGGCAGATCATTCAGGTAAACTGACTGCTATCAAAATGTATGTCTATCTGTTACTATTGACAGCCAAAAGATCTTATGAAAGGCAATCGCCAGTCAACAACGTTCCAGCAACGACCCATATGGTCACGCTCTTTTATAAACTGGTGAGCCAGCACTTCCTGCAATACCGGCAGGTGAGCGACTATGCCCGTATGCTCCATGTCACACCCAACCACCTGAACAGGGTTGTAAAAAGTACGACTAACCGCACTGCCTCCGATGCCATTCAGGAAATGTTGGTGCAGGAAGCAAAAGTATTATTACAAAATACCTCACTCTCCATTTCAGAAATTGCTTATCAGTTGGACTTTAGTGAGCCAGCTGCATTCAATCACTTCTTCCGCAAAACCACCGGAGGAACACCACTCCAATACAGAAGCATAATCTGATCAATTCAACACATCATTCAAACAATTTTTCCCCTCCTGGTATTTGCAACTTTGTACGGTTGAAACAAACAATACGTACAATGGAAAAAATAATCGTCGCCGGTGGTACATCCGGAATTGGACTAGCCACTGCAAAACTGCTCGCCGAAAAAGGTGCATCTGTAATAGTAACCGGCCGTAGTGAAGAAAAGTTAGCTGCTGCCAGGTCAACAGCCCCTGGTATCACAGCCATTTCTTTAGACAGTACCGATGCCGATGCACTGAAATACTTCTTTGCACAAACTGGTCATTTTCACCACCTGATCCTCACCCTGAGTAGTTCAAAAGGTGGTGGCCCATTCGCCACCATAAATCTGACTGATCTCCGTGCCGGCTTTGATGGCAAATTCTGGCCACACTTACAGACCATTCAGGCTGCACTCCCATGGCTGGATAAGGATGGTAGCATTACTATCATCACTGCAGCATCCTCCACGGCAAAACTACCTGGTACAGCTGGTTTGGCGGCGATCAACGGCGCCCTGGAGATCATGGTACCTATTCTTGCAAAGGAATTAAAACCATTACGCATCAATGCTGTGTCACCAGGTGTGATCGATACTGATTGGTGGAACTTTTTAAACAGTGAGGAGAAAAGTGCAGCCTTTGAAAGCTATGCACAGGGCATTGCTGTAGGCAGAATAGGTAATCCACAGGATGTGTCTAACCTCATTGAAACTGTTGTGCATAATTCATATATAAACGGCTCAGTACTCAATGTAAATGGGGGACTGATGTGAATTGTGAATTCGTATTTACACACATTTGTGGAAAAGTGCGCGGACTAATTTCATTTTTGAAGGCCCTGAGAATCAAACAACTTATGTGATACCCAGTTGCTCATTATATACGTGATTCTCAGGGCCTTAATTTTGAAATTTAGTTACTTTTTCACGTTTTGTGAATTTTATGTGGATAATTGTTTAAAATATCTGCTTTTATGAACGCCCTGAGAATTAAACGAACCTATTTCATCTCAATTATTAACATTTCCACACGATTCTCAAGCCCTTTATATATGAAGGGCCTGAGAATTGAATGACATTTGCTCTATGCTTGATAGTCAATTTTCATCGCAATTATAAAGGCTTCTTTTTTAAAGAGCCTGAGAATGAAATGACTCCTAACCTACCCCATATCAATGAATTTCATTAAAACCTCAAGCCCTTCAATCAACAACGCTTCCACATTTAACTATATAGTAATTCACATTGTATGTTAATTACCGATTGATTTCTAATAAGCTTCATTATACACATAGGGGACGTGTAAGAATTTTGTGAATAAGGAGAGCAAATTTCTATTTGAAGGGCTCGAGAATGAAGTGATGTGGACAATGGGTGTAGCAGAATAATTATACGCAATTCTCAGGGCCTTCATTTTTATTTTAAGTATCAATTTTCACATTCTGTGAATCAGCTGTGGATAAGCAGGCATATAATCTGAATTTGCGAAAGCCCTGAGAATTAAGTGTACCTTATCTACCCCTTGACATAGATATTTTATTGAATTCTCAAGCGGTTCATTCAGGAAGCCTTTCACAATTTAATCCCATAGATATCCACATCATTATATATAGTACAGCACAACTACAGGTCACTCATGGGCACAAAAAAGCCCGGTTAAATGACTAACCGGGCTTTAGAATCAAATAATTAATTTGTAACTATTTGTATTTCAATATTTTAAATTACAGACCAGCCTGTGCACTAATCTCCAGCATCCGTTCAATGGGCTTTTTGGCCGCTATCCGGAGTTGTTCGTTCATAGTGATTTCCGGTTCCTCGTATTCCATACACAAATAAAGCTTTTCGAGTGTATTGAGTTTCATGTGTGGGCAGTCATTACAAGCACATGCATTGTTGGGCGGTGCAGGAATAAAGGTTTTGCCTGGATTTTCCTTTTGCATCTGGTGGAGAATTCCTGTTTCGGTCACCACGATGTATTCTTTGGCATCATCTTTTTTGGAAAAGTTCAGGATACCAGTGGTGGATCCTATATAGTCAGCGATTTCGAGCACAGCTGCTTCACATTCCGGATGCGCCAAAACTTTGGCTTTGGGATGGCGGATCTTGAGACGGGTGATCTTTTCCAGGGAAAAAATCTCGTGAACCATGCAAGCTCCATTCCAGAGTAACATGTTTCTACCCGTTTTCTTGGCCAAATAAGCCCCTAAATTCCTGTCGGGGGCAAAAATGATGGGCTGGTCTGTGGGGACGCTATCGATGATCTTTTCGGCATTAGAGGAGGTGCAGATGATATCGCTGAGCGCTTTGATTCCCGCAGAACAGTTGATGTAGGAAATAACCAGATGGTCAGGATGCTTTTCTTTGAACTTGCGGAATAACTCCGGCGGTGCGCTATCGGCAAGTGAACAACCCGCTTTCAGGTCAGGTAACAGCACCTTTTTCTGCGGACTTAGAATTTTTGCGGTTTCGGCCATAAAGTGCACACCAGCAAAAACGATTATGTCAGCATCGGTTTTGGCAGCCTGTTGGCTAAGTCCGAGACTGTCCCCGATGTAATCTGCTACGTCCTGGATATCTGGTTCCTGATAATAGTGCGCGAGGACGATTGCATTTTTTTCTTTTTTTAATCTTTCGATTTCTTCAAAAAGATCCAAACGCGAATTGACCGGCAAATCCAAAAAACCTTTTCGTTGCAAATCTTTTTTTGCGATTTCGAGCTCCCTTATCATAACTATATTTATAATTTATTCTTTTAAAAAAGAAAAACCCACTACTACTAGGGCTGTGAATATGGGGAAAGTAATTTTTGCCACCGTGTACAAATGTAGTTGTTATTCTTTTTGCCTGTTCTATTCACAGGAAATTAACAGCCCATTTCGGCCATAGTATTGATTTTTGGTACTAATATCCACATAGGTGGATTTCTCATGGCGTGAATATTTTGTTTGGGCACCCAGTATTAAGAAAGTGTTAACTACCGGGTATAACAATTCACAAAACGGACCATTTTTCATTCAGACCAACATTTAAGGAAATAACAAATTTAGTTTTACGGTCAACGAACTCGGGTTTTTCAGAGGTTATTGAACAAAAAAGGAGGGTTTTTTAACAGGTCATGTGGATAAAACGAGCTCAAAAATTATTTCTCTATGCATTTCCCGTTTTTAGTTTTACTTTCACTTTTGTACACATTTAGATGTGAATCAGGAATCTGGACAATCTAAAATGTGAATATTGAATCCTTAAATTGATTAAGTGGTTTAAGCCCGAAATAAACGTCAGTAGCGGACCTCTGGGAGGTGATTTTGGAGTGTACACAATACTGTCTTTTTTAACCTTAATGTGGATAACCTGTGAATGAAAGATAAAATACCTATACCGTGATTTGCGATGAAATCCTTTACTGTATTGGGTTTGAGACAAAAAAAACTGTTTTGTAGTTACAGTTATTTTATTCTATTTTTGCTTTCCTTAAAAAATTTAGACTATATAATATATGTCAGTTATTCAGAAGATCAGGGATAAATATGCCGTGGTGATCGTAGTGGTGATCTGCGTGGCTATTGTCAGTTTCCTGCTGCAGGATGCCTTTTTCGGCAGAAATTCCATCATGCGCCGTTCTACCACGGTGGGTAAAGTAAATGGAGAAGAATTAGACTTCTCTACGTACCAACAAATGATCCAGGATGCGGAAGCTTCTGCTCGTCAGCAAAGCCCAACCGGTGCCGTGACTGAACAGATCCAACAGTATGCACGTGAGCAGGCCTGGAATCAGTTCGTAAGCGAACAGATCATGACTGCTCAGTATGATAAACTGGGTATTCAGGTAACTGAAAATGAATTGGTTGATCAGTTTAATGGTAAAGAACCAAATCCAATTGTATTACAGCAGTTCACAGACAAAAAGACCGGTCAGTTCGACCGCGCTGCTTTACAGCAGGCACTGTCTTCTGTAGGTCAGGATCAGACCGGCAGAATGAGAAACGCGCTGAAACAAATGGAAAACTATATTGTAAGGTCAAGAATGCAGGAAAAATATGTATCTCTTATTAAAGGTGGTGTATATTATCCTAAATGGTTGGCTGACGCTCAGATAAAAGATAATTCACAGTTTGCGAATGTATCTTATGTATCTGTTCCATATGCATCTATTGCAGATTCTACTATCGCTGTAACCGATGGTGAACTGAATACATATATTAATAACCACAAAGCTAACTTCAAATCTGAAGAAGGCCGTCGTGTAGATTACATCTCTTTCAATGCACTGCCTTCCGCTCAGGATACTGCTAATGCACTGAAAGTATTGCTCGAAGCAAAAGATGAAATGGATACAACTGGTGTTGCAGATATTGAAAACTTCGTAAAACGCAATTCTGATATCGCATACTTTGATGGTTATGTTGCTAAATCCGCACTGATGGTTCCTCAGAAAGATACCATCGCTAGTCTGCCAGTTGGTAGCACGTTCGGACCTTACTACGACGGTAGCATGATCGTATTTGCAAAAATGATGGATCGCAAAACTTTACCTGATAGTGTAAAAGTGCGTCATATATTAATTGCTACTGCTAATCCTCAGACTGGTGCAGGTCTGTCAGATTCTCTGGCTAAGATCCGTATCGATAGCATTGCAGCTGCTGTAAAAGGTGGCGCAGATTTCAAAGCACTGGTTGCTCAGTACTCTGATGATCCTGGTAGCAAAGAAAATGGTGGTGAGTATGATGTAACTCCTTCTTCTTCTTTCGTTCCTGAATTCAAAGATTTCGCACTGGATGGTAAAACTGGTGAATCTAAAGTAGTGAAAACCCAGTTTGGTTATCACCTGATCCAGATTATGAGCCAGAAGAACTTTGGTCCTGCGCTTAAAGTAGCTTACCTGGGTAAACCAGTGGAAGCCAGCAATGAAACTGATAGTAAAGCTTATGCTGCTGCCAACGAATTTGCTGCTCAGAACCATGACGCAAAAACTTTCGAAAAGACAGTACAGGAAAAAGGTTTGAACAAACGTATTGCTGATAATCTCCGTCCTATGGATTTCGTAATTCCAGGTATCGGTGCAGCCCGCGAATTAGTTCATTGGGCTTACGAAGCTAAGAAAGGTGACGTGAGCAATGTATTCACTTTCGATGGTAAATATGTAGTAGCTGTCCTGACCGGTATTCGTGCAGCAGGTACTAAAACATTGGATGAAGTAAGACCAGAAGTAGAAGGACTGGTGAAGAAACAGAAGAAAGCTGAGCAGCTGATTGCTAAGCTGAAATCTCCTGCTACCCTGGAAGCTGCTGCTGCCGCTGTAAACCAGCCACAGCTGAAAGCTGACAATGTAAACTTCGCTACCCCGTTTGTTGCTTCCATGGGCTTTGAACCAAGAGTAGTAGGTGCTATCTTCAATAAAGCATGGGGTGTTGGTAAAGTTACTGCACCAATTGAAGGTAATGCTGGTGTGTATGTAGTGAAGGTTGATAGCTTTGTACCAAATACACAGGGCATGGATCCGCTTACTATGGCAACTCAATATGAGCAAACTGTGAAAGGTACACTGGATCAGGGTGGTCAACTGTATGAAGTGCTGAAGAAACTGAATAAGATTGAAGACAATCGTGCTAAATTCTTTTAAGGAATATAATAACTGATAAATATTAAGCCCTGGGCATACGCCCAGGGCTTTTTTGTTTATGGGGTATTGTTTTAAATGAGCAAAAATTTCGCTCCCAGCTTTGCTGGGAGCGAAATTTTTAGAAAGCGAAGGAGGTCAGACGAAGGCGAAGCCTTCGTCTGACCTCCTTCGCTTTCATTCGTTCTTACATGCGATTATTTAGTAAATTTGATTCATGGAAGAGATAGTAAACAAAGTAGCGCAAAGTGGACTCCTCACATTAGATCTGGAAGACTACTATCCTCAGGAAGAAACTGTTGTTTTCGACCTGAAACAATATCTTTTCATGGAGATGATCCTGAAAGAGAAAGATTTCCGTGCCGCCCTTCAAGAATTAGACTGGGAACAATATCGCAATAAAAATGTCGCCATCATCTGTTCTGCAGATGCTGTAGTTCCATTTTGGGGCTACATGCTCGTCATGACCTACCTGGAACCCATCGCACACTATGCAGCCTTTGGTTCTAAAGAAGAAATCTTCAAAACCCAGTTCATGAAGCGCCTCAATGCAATTGACATGACCGCTTACGAAGACAAACGTGTGGTTGTGAAAGGTTGTGGAGATAAAGGCGCCGGCGAAGCCGCTTATGTGGAAATCACCCGTTTGCTGCGCCCGGTGGCAAAAAGCATCATGTACGGAGAACCTTGTTCCACCGTACCGATCTTCAAAAAGAAATAATCAGAACCATCCTCTTTTTCTGAAGAAAATGATCATGCCCACCAGCATGAAGATCATAGATCCTAATACGATAAAGTACCCGTTGTGGGTATGCAGCTCCGGCATGTACTCAAAGTTCATCCCGTAGATACCTGCTACCAAAGTTAATGGCGCCATCAGTGTCGTCACCACCGCCAGTACCTTCATGATCTCATTCATCTTCAGGTTGATCTGGGTATGATATTGTTCCTGTACGTTCAGGAGTGCTTCACGGTAGTTTTCCGCCAGATCGTTGGCCTGTATGATATGATCATACACGTCCTTAAAATATTTCATAGTCCGCTCATCCAGCAGCGGACTTTCGCATTTCATAAACCCATTGATCAGGTCCCGTACCGGTGAGATCGCTCTTTTAAATAACAATAGCTCCCTGCGCAGGTAATTGATCCGCGCCAGTGTGCGGGTATTAGGTTGATGCTGCACCAGATCTTCCATCAGCTCTATACGGTCACCTAGTTTATCAAGAATAAGGAAGTAGCTATCCACAATCACATCGAGCAGGTTATAACATAGATAATCTGCCCCTGCGCTGCGGATCCGCGAATTTTCTATCCGTAGTTTTTCTCTTACATGATCGAATACATCTCTGGTCGCTTCTTCCTGGAAGGAAATGACATAATTTTTTCCTAGTACAATGCTCACCTGTTCATATTCTATAGTTGCAGTCTCTACATTGTAATACGCCATCGGCAGTAAGGCAAACAGGTGTTGCCCTATCTCATCCATCTTGGCCCGCTGTCCGACGCTCATAATATCTTCTTCCAGCAGCAGGTGAATGCCGATTTTTGTACAGATCTCATGCACCGTTTCCTTGTTGATTCCATCTACATTGATCCAGGTTGCTTCTGGTGTATCAATGTATTTGAAAATCGTGCGATGATCCTCCCCTGAGCTCTCTGTGAAATGAACCGGAGTGTAATCAAAAATTGTTACTTTCTCACATCTTCCCGGCGGGCGTGAAGTAGGGCCTGTCACTGGGTTATAGTTCATAATCCGTTGTTTCCTCACCTTGAATGGGTTCAGTACATCCGGAATCGGAATGGGTATGATGGACTTCGACTTACGCATGTTATAAATTTAAACAAAAAAGCGCTTTGCTATGTAGCAAAGCGCTTCTAAAGATATGGCCTTTCATTTGCAAAAGGTACTGCAGGTGAACGTTCCACCAGCAGCAAAAGATTGGTTATTAAGATAGGATATGGAGACTAGGTATTATAATACTTCCGCTTCCGTAAAACTTACGGAACAACAAAGACGTTAGTACCAGAAATAGGGAATTACAAATAAAGAATGGGTAAAAATTAAGTCAGTTTCAAACACATCCCATGACACTCACTTCCATTTTGTTGTGATGGTATTTCTCGTCATTCTCAGAAGGTATATGGTTCACACTGATTGTCCTGCAAATAACACTACTGTCATAAGAATTCCAAAAAAAATAGAATAAATACTACAAAAATGTAAGAAAAATGAGTAACGATACCTGCATTGAGTAAAAATGTGGACAATCCAAATGGGGAAATCATCTGTTAAAATACCCGCTGGTAGTGGATGACTAAAAGGAAGGGTTTTTGTACTGGCATAATCAGCACTTAAACACCATCATTTTTAAAACATGAATTATGGAAAACAAGCTGAGTAATAAGAAAGTGGCCATCCTGGTGGCAGATGGTTTTGAAGAAGTAGAATTTACCAAGCCCATGGAGGCATTAAAAGATGCTGGTGCGGAAGTAGACGTTGTATCCCTCCACGATGGAGAAGTAAAAGCGTGGGCTGAAAAAGACTGGGGTAAAAGCTATCCCGTTACGCTGACAGTAAGCAATGCCAATGCGAAAGATTATGATGCCCTGGTATTACCAGGCGGTGTGATGAATCCTGATCATTTACGTGAGAATCAGGATGCCGTAAACTTTGTAAGCGGCTTTTTTGATGATAGCAAGCCAATAGCTGCTATCTGCCATGGTCCGTGGACGTTGATTGAAACAGGTGAGTTAAAAGGAAGAAGGGTTACCTCCTATCCTTCTTTAAAGACGGATTTGGTAAACGCTGGCGCCAACTGGGTGGATGAGGAGGTTGTAGTAGATAATGGACTGGTTACCAGTCGTAACCCACATGATCTGCCTGCTTTTTGCAGGAAAATGGTGGAAGAGATTGGAGAAGGTGTTCACGCCTGAGCAGGCATGTAAAGTGAATGTGGGCAGTACAGGAGGGATTCCTCTTTGTTACTGCCCACATTTTTTTATTTCTTCTTTTTATATTTTATTTCTACTGGCGCCATTCCGGTACTAATCATGCCCAGCTTCTTTGCGGCTTTCTTTGATAGGTCTATCACTCTTCCTTCAACAAAGGGGCCTCTGTCTGTGATGGTTACCTTTACAGAGCGGCCGTTGGCGATATTCACCACTTTTACTTTTGTACCAAATGGTAAGGTACGGTGTGCGGCGGTCATTTTGTTCTGATGAAAAATACTGCCACTGGCGGTTTTCCTTCCCTCAAATTTGTCAGCATAATAAGATGCTTTTCCGCTCTCGGTAATTTTCCTGCTACAGGAGGAGAATAAAATAAGCATCGCGCTACACAGCACGAGCATCCATCTTGTGTGTTTCTTTGTAATCATAGGCATGCCGCTAAGTTAAACCAATTAGAAAGGATAACCGATCGCAATATTCAGGATCAGATTCTCTTTGCGCCAGTCCGGATCTCCAAATTTGATATCTTTCATGACCCATCGCTCCCCTTCCGGCAACCATGGTTTTCGAAGCGGAAAGGCCAGATCCAGGCGTACTACCAGGATAGATGCATCTACACGTAAACCGGCACCCGCATCTACTGCAATCTGACTAACAAATCTACTGGTGCTGAACTGACTACCCAGTTTTTCCGGTACTTCCTTCTTCAGCCAGATATTACCAGCATCCAGGAATACAGCGGCATTGAAAATGCCGGTGAGATGTGCACGTATTTCAGAGTTATATTCCAACTTCACATCACCTGCTTCATTTGCCAGGTATTTACTGCTGGTATCACGATAGCTACCAGGACCCAGTGTTCTGGCGCGGAAACCTCTTAAACTGCTGCTACCACCTATGAAAAATTGCTTCACAAAAGGCAGGGTGGTAGAATTGCCATATGGCATACCGTAACCGGCAAAGATCCTGTTCACCCAGGTCAGTGACCTGTTCAGTTTCCAGTAGTGACGCACATCGGCAGACAAACGGATGAATTGTGCAAATGGACTACCGAAAATGGTCTTCATACCTGTATCATTTCTGGGAATGATCAAACCAGCCAGGTTACCGGAGTAATCGATGTTCCCATTCATGTAGAAGGTATGCACCTTATTCGTAGCCTTGTTATCGTAGGTGATATCGTAGTTACCGCCAAGAATAAATTGTTTCTCAATTGCTGAACGCTGGCTTGGATCATTCAGTAATATACTGTCGTAGCCTGCTGTCGTCTTGGTAGGCAGTACATAGGTGATAGATACCGGAGCCCACTTGTGCTCCAGGAACTGCGTCTTGCGCCAGATGTACTGGAACTGGAAGTTGTAAGCATTCAGGTTATACAGCTGGCTACGGCTATACAGTTCATAACTCACGCTGATGCGGGTGCGGGGTACATAAGGTGTATGTACATTCAGGTTCCAGAATGGCTGATAGAAACGGGGAATCGTCATCGCTGCTTCTGCCTTCAGGTTATATGAGTTACCACCAACCACAGTTGAATTGGTACCCTTGCCTCCCACCTGCCATTCCAGACCACCGGATAATGAGATTTCCAACAGATTAGCATAATGAAGCCAGTTACGGTCTTTGGATGTGATCTTTATTTCGGAACCGGCGAAGTTGTTGGATTTGGATGTACCTCTCAACTCGGCGGACAAGCTACGCCTTGGATAAGGGGTGAGGAAGAAACTGACATTGAGCCTGGAACTGTCTCCCCTCACCTGCCGGAACTGCCCTTTCACAAATTTGAACGTACCCAGGTCAGTGAGACGATGTAGGGTAATGTCATGATTACTCAACCTGTACATACTATCCGGCTTCAGGAATACCATTCTGTCAAATACACTCGGCTTGAATTTTTTGGTAGAATCTATAATACGAATACCGTTATATATTACCGGCGTACCCTTTCGGGAGAGCGAATCCTGGTCCAGTGAATAATTCGGGTACAGCGTGATGTTCTTCATCGTGTACGGTCGCTTTGCCTGTGGAGGAGTTTCGTCTTTTACTTTCAGATAAAGATCAACCATACCATTGTTGGTACTATCAACTTCCACCAGCAGGTGATCGACAGTGAAGTAATAGTAGCCCTGGTCTTTCAGTATATTATTGATTCTCACTCTTTCGGCCTTGATGCTATCCAGCCTGTAAGGGCGGTTGATCTTGAGAGAGGTATGTTTATAAGCAGCAGCAATGGCTTTACCCAGATCACTGCTGTCTGTTTGGTAAGTCACACTCTTAATACGGTAACGATGATTGGGCGTTACGGTGTAAACACCGGATGCTTTTTTACTACCGGAAGTTTTTATTTCAGAAGTGACCAGCGCCTGAAAGAAACCATTATCCACAAGATATTGCTCCAATACATTAGCAGTGTAATCTGCCTTTACAGAACTTAATAACACAGGAGCTTCTCCCAATTTATTGCGTAACAGGTGATTGAGACCTTTTCCTTTTGGTTTTTTACCAAGGTTATATAGATAGAGCCGGATGGGCATACCCAGGAATTTTTTGTTCGGCTTCGGCCTTACACTGCTTTCCAGGCTGGCATTCAGCGTACCATAATCCCTTGGCTTTTTGCCAACCCACTTGACGGAGGTTCCTGTATAAAGGCGATCGCCTTCCGGTACTGACTTAGTAGAACTACACGAATAAAAGCCCATGGCGAACAATGCTGCCAGTATCGGGGAAATTATATGTTTATAGCTTTTAACCATCTTATTTCTTAGTACTGGTTTTCTTCTGGGAACGGAGTTTTTCAGATTGCGTATCTTTTTTCGCCCGCTGGAATATCTCGCGGAAATTATCATAGTCCATGATCAATGCAAAGGCTACACCGGTTTCTACTACCTGCCCTTCGATAACAGTGGTATTGTCCTGACGCTGGTACACCCTTACACGATAACGGCCATCGCGGGTCAGTTTATATTCTACTGATACGTCACCTACCAGTGTGCTGGGGTTTGCCTGCGATTCACCTTCCAGCATCACATTGGAACCAATGGATACAGAGAGGCGATCATTGAACAGGCTCTTGGAAGCACCTACTTTCAGATTGGTGGTTTGCTGTGCGGAACCGGATGAATAGTCTTCGTCTGATTGCAGGTCGAAGTTAAGGTCTACACCTTTGATCAGGCTACCAGCCAGGTTATTCAGCTGTTGAGAAAGGATCTTGCTCACACTCTGACGAGCCATGTTGCTCACGCCATAGTCGCTGCTACCTTCGCCTGACATCGGATCTTCAGGTATAAAGCTATTCAGCACCAGCAGACCCATTACCTGTTTGTTCAGTTCAGATGGGATCTGGTTAATCTGTTTGATGCGGTTATACACACTACCACTAAATGCATTTTGTTCTGCCTCCGGCATATCCAGTTCGAAGGAGATGTCTGGTTTCAGCAGATTGCCTTTGATATGGAGGTATACATAGAATGGTAATTTCTGTTTGTACTTGTTCCTGTCTGTCTGGGAGAGACTGGTCAGCTGATCCTGTACCAGGTCCGCCGCTTCTGCATTCACGGTATACTTTGCCGTGATATCCAGATCTGCATCGGTAGCGTCTCCGCTAAAGGTAATGGCACTTCCCTTTTCAATGGAGAAAGAGCGTTTGATCAGTTGGTTCAGCGACATTTCGTACTTACCCTCAGAAATTTCGTAACGGCCGGTCAGACTCATTTTGCTACTGGCATCCAGGGTCGCATTGATGCTGGCAGTACCCTTTGCTTCTACATAGTCACCATTCACAGGGTCAATGATGATACGGATGGTAGATTGAGGCGTTATCTCAGCATTGCCTGAGAAGTTGATGCCTTTCAGCTTTGGGTTTTGCAGTTTAGTGCTGTCTACCATTTTCACCAGCGAAGAATCCAGTGGATTGTCCTTGTCTACAAATATGATAACCCCTTCCCTGTTAGCTACCCCCGGTTCTTCGGATGGCAGGGTGACGGTTACATTCGATTTGTCGCGCAGCTTCACATAAGCATCTACTCTTGGCAGATCCAGGTTGCCCCTTACTTTGATACGGGTGTCTACGAAAGCAGGCCCGTAATACATTTGCTGAGGGTCTACCTGTTTACCGAGGATCATGAAGTTGTCTGCGTTGATATTGAGGTTGAAGTTATAATTAGAGTAGTCTTTTGTATTGATACGACCGTCCAGCACTAACTCATTCTGCAGGCTATCTGCTATTACGAATTTGTTGAACTGTACACCTTTTTCATCCAGTATGATGTTCTCATCAGGCATGGTGATATTGGCGCCTACATAGGTGATAGTACCACCAGCATCATTGAAATGCAGGTTCCCGGTTGCTTTAGGCATGTCGGTAGTACCTGTGATTTTGAAGTGGCCATCAGCACTACCATGCATGCGGGTCATATTACCGAAGGTGAATGACTCCAGCGATTTCATGTTCAGCTGGTTGATATCCACAGTGGCATTGATAATAGAGTCGTACGTTCCTTTTACCTGCAGGTCGTTGTCATTGCCTTTGAGATTCATGTCCAGGCTATACTGGTTAGGCTGTGGCGTGTTCACTTCGGCAGTTAGTGTACCCAGGTCAGATGCCCTGAAAGTCAGACTATCGACCGTGAGTTTTGAACTGATCAGCGGCGATTGATCCAGGTTGCGTATAGTGGCCTGCGCATTCAGGAGGCCATTGGCAAGTAAGGTATCGGCAGCCAGCAATGCGGTGATAGTAGAGAGCTTGAAGTTTTTGATATTCGTTTCGAGCGTGGGCAGTTTGCCATTGGCACTACTACTATCAGGTTTTGTCTGGATGGCGATGGACTGGTCATTGTATGATAACTGGATGTGGGCAGTATCCGGGCCACCATTGTGAATGTGGATCCGGTTGTTCTTATCCACCTGCCATTGCTGACGGTTCAGCAGCAGATCTTGTTTCAGTGAAAGTGCCAGCGCATTGTCCGGCAGGAATTCCACGAAGCCGCCTACTTTATATTTCGGATTGCGTTTTATGTCATCCAGCAGCAGGTCCCAGTCTACTTTCCCAGCTGTAGCAGCTGCCGTCAGGGACGTGTGATACAGGGGCATTACTTTATGATGAATATCTGCGAGAGATACCTGTGCCTTGAGGGTGGTATCTAAGATATTGGCATTAATGGCCAGGCTATCTATTAAGATAGAGTCGTAACTCAGCTTAGGCAGGGCGGCATTGAGCACCAGCAGGCTACTGTCAGAATTCAGACGGCCGCTGATGAGCAATGGATATTCCATGCGCAGGGTCGGCGCCATAGCCTGTAAGCTGCGCGGAAAAGTCAAAGAGGCATTCCAAAATAACAGTTGGCCGGTCGGCAGTTGCACTAGCTTAGCACTGTCATAAGGACTTAATGGCTTGTTGATGATTTGTCCGAACGCAGGGCCGATTTTGGTATAATCGATATTACCATTGGCGTTGATAAAACCAAATGGACCTGTGAGGCGCAGGTATTGCTGGTCCTTGTATTCAGCTAATAAAGAAATGGTATCTAATACGAAGACCTGCCCGTTGGTGGCCACCTGCCAGCTGGTGAGGAATGCATTCCCATCCAGGCGGTTGGGAGTAAGGCTGCTGAAATCTACATCCATATTTCCTCTCAGCTCAAATGGATCACTGTACAGGTGTGTGGTATACAGGTCTGCACGTTGTATCTGGGCATTGGCTTTCAGTGACTGGAGGGTCGTATCATTCAGTGTACCATCAGCATTGAAGGTGAGGTTGATACTGGAATCGTTGCTCTGACCTTCAGCATGTAGTTGTTGCTTGTCGATATTGGCTTTGATACTTACATCGTGGTAGGTATACCTGTTATAAGTCGCTTCGTTGATGTGGGCATCTGCTTTTGCAATCATACCCGGGAAGGTGTATCCCTTGCCAGAAGCCATGATGCGGCCACTGATCCAGCCGATGGTGGTATCATAGAGAAAATAACCTGGTTGAACACGGAAAGAGGTGAGGTTGAGGTCATAACTGCTATGGATACTATCGGTGATGTTGATGAGATGGGCGGTCAGACTGGCATTGGCGGCATTACTCTTCAGGTCCAGCTTTGTCTGCATGTCTTTCATGCCACCGAGGAAGCTACCGGTAATGATCATCTGCTCAGGCAGTCGGGGCGTATCCGGCATAGTACCTGGCGGCAGCCAGGAACGCAGGGCCTTATTTCCGGAAAGGATGTAGAGCGAAGGCAGGTTGGCATACAGGTGATCTACATCTGTTACATGGTCTACTTCACCTTTGGCATTGATACGGTTGCCTTTATTGTCAGTAAGATTGAGTGTTTCGATGATCAGTTTGCCCAGGCTGCCTTTGAGGGAAGTAGTCAGGAAGATTTCCTTATCCCACAGTGGTTTCATGGACGGGTTATTACGGCTGTCAGGCACAAAAGGGAGGAACTCACCCAGGGTGATGTGGGTAGAGTCCAGGTTAGCCTGCAACTGTAAAAGGTCGAGATGGTCAGAAATAGAAGACCAGTTTGGGGCATTCAGCACAATCTGTTTGCGCAGGATACTCCGGTTTGTTTCCAGCAGCAGGTTGCGCAGGGCGATGGTAGTTGCTGTGTATAATACATCGAAGTGACCCTGTTTAATCCCAAAACCTGATTTATCCTCCTGTACGGACAATTTGTGCAATACGGCACTGATAGTGTCCGGGTTATAATTGATATTGCCTACGTGAGCCACAAGGTCTTTGAGGAACAGGTGGTTGTAGTCAGGATCTTTTTTACCGGCACCTCTTGGAGCAGGTGCGGTATTATTATCGTACCGCAGGTTGATATGTTCCAGATCCGTTTTGGTGGCCTGCACTCTCCATGTATTTGGAGCAGCGCTGTCAGCAGGAGCGGAAGTATCTTTTGCGATATTCATGGTGACCATGCCGCCTGCGTTCCTGATGGACAGCTCACTTACCTGTATGAATGTGGAGTCCATATCGATGCTGGAATTGAGGAGCTGTAGCTTACCTATTTTCCAGCCAGTGCTCAGGCCACTGCCCTGATCGGCGTACAGGAAGGAGCTATTTTCTATTTCTAATTTTTTGAGAATAAGGTGGAAGGGTGTACTGGTGGTATCCATGGCAGGAGGCGGCGCTGTTGCTGCCAGTACCTTTGGCCGGTAGTCCTGTTTGAAGTAACCCTTGAGTCCATCGATCTTCAACCCACGAACAGCGTATAATCCCTGGTTCACGAGCAGATCATCAGGATCTACATGAAGCTCCTGGAAGGTGACCACGGCGTCCATACCTTCGGGGGCATCTAAATACCGAAGCGATACATGTTTCAGTGTAACGTCTTTGATGAGGAATTGAAGCGTAGTTCCTGTGCCGGTGCTTACAGTGTCCGGGATCGAATCTTTGGTAACGAAGGCGTCTACAATGAACTGGTAGTTGAAGGAAGAGTCTCCGGGGTTACGGTATATATTGGCCGTGACAGAATCCCATTCAAGGCTATTAATTCTCAGCTCATTGTTGAGAAATGCCAACAGATTGTAGCGGACTTTCAGATTTCCGGAGTAGAACAATTCCTGTTTGGAAGTATCTGCTACGTATACATTACGTAGTTCCAGGTACTGCCACCCGCGTACGCGGAGGTAGCCGATACGAACAGTTGTATGCAATTTTTTCCGGAGATATTGTTCTCCCTGCCGACGGATGAAGTCCTGTACAGATTCAAGCTGCAATACAAGAACAGCCATTACCGGTATAATGAGCAGGATTACAATTCCCCATAAGAGCCAACGCCACCATGGCCGGCCGTGATGTTTTTCATCGTTAGTTGCGGGTGCTGTCATTTAAAAGGATTACATAGAAAATACTGAGTTAAAACGCATTAGGCGGACCCTTGTTTAAACATAGAGTGTTAAACAAAATTTGTACCTACAGAAGGGGTTTAATTAAAAAAGCGCTTTTATCGTCGATAAAAGCGCTTTTTATGAGTATTTATGGGTGGAATTACCAATTGGGAATATTCCGCTGATTGAATTTCTGGATGTAGTAGACCAGGCGGTCCTTATTTTTAGGATCCTGGTAAAACTCCCTTGTTAAAGCAGTATCGTGTGGGAGGATGAATTTCTTCATATTATATAAGGTCAGGTCGTAGAAGTTGCCGGTGGTGAGGTTGATGACTTTTTTGTTCACAGCAGCAGGCGGGGTATTGCTGAATACCATGCCGCCGGTAGCGGTGTTTGGTGTAGCGGAGGTAATGGCGCGCACCTGGTATAAGCAGTAGTAGCCAACTTCTTCAACTTTTTGAAGGCCATTGTCTCTCACGTAAAGGTTAGTGCCGTCGCAATACCCCCAGTATTTTTTTACTTTATGTTCTTTGCCGGCGCTGTCGATGGCGACCAGTTCCGTAGGGGCAGACATGAGGTAGACCTGGGCGGCGGCGGTTTTCCCTTTTATTACAACATTACCGGTTTCGGAGGGTTCGTTGTTGCGGAACTCTTCGAAGGATTTGTAAATGCCTTTTTTATAGTTGTGGGTGTCGTAGATGGTGTGGCCTATCTGAGCGAAGGCGGTATTGAAAGCTCCTGCCAGAAGGATGAATAAAAACGTCTTTTTCATGATAAACAAAAATAATCAAAATGCCGGAGCCTTTGACTCTGACATTTTGATTAACTCAAACCTTTCCGCGGCCTTCGGTCGCGGAAAGGTTTGAGTTTTTATAAAAAGAAAAGGCCGGGTAAAGACCCGGCCCGGCTGAAGGTTACAACAAAATCTAAACCTGCTTATGAGAATCTTTAAAACTAATGTGTGTTTGTATCAATCAGCAGGTTAAAAAAAGATACGCACATTCACATCAAGATTATGTGTTTACACTGCCAGTGCGGGTAAAGAAGCGTCTTTGCTTTCCAGGTGGGAAACTCCCATCAGGAACTCATCTACTTTACGTGCACACTCACGGCCTTCGCTGATCGCCCATACCACCAGTGATTGTCCACGGCGCATATCGCCTGCGGCAAACACCTTAGGAATAGAAGTCTGGAACGCCTTCTCCCCTGCTTTCACATTGCCTCTTTCATCTTTTTCAACACCCAGATCGTCAAGCAATCCGGTATGCTGCGGATGCAGGAAGCCCATTGCCAGGAAAGCCAGTTCGCAAGGAATTTCTCTTTCAGAACCAGGTACTTCTGTAAATCCACCCGGACGACCATCTGCGCCCAGGCTCCATTGCAGATCTACCAGTTTCAGGCCTTTCAGGTTACCGTTACTGTCACCTACGAACTCTTTGGTACCGATAGCCCAGTGGCGGTTTGCGCCTTCTTCGTGCGAAGAGGTTGTTTTCAGCACCATTGGATATGTAGGCCATGGCATATAAGGAGTACGTTCTCCCGGTGGCTTAGGCATTAGTTCCAGCTGGGTGATGCTCACAGCCCCATGACGGTTGGATGTACCTACACAGTCAGAGCCGGTATCACCACCACCAATCACTACTACGTTCTTGCCGGTAGCCATAATATCTTCCCCGCTTACAGTGCGGTTGCTTACGCGTTTGTTCTGCTGTTTCAGGAAGTCCATTGCATAGTGCACACCTTTCAGCTGACGGCCAGGAATATTGAGGTCGCGAGGGATGGTGGAACCACCAGCCAGCACGATCGCATTGTATTCACGGAGCAGGTCGTTCACGCTTATGTTCACACCTACGTTGGCATTACACTGGAAGGTGATGCCTTCTTCTTCCATTACTTTCACGCGGCGGTCGATCACCCATTTCTCCAGTTTGAAGTCAGGGATCCCGTAGCGGAGCAGACCTCCGGGAACATCGTCTCTTTCGAACACGGTTACCAGGTGACCAGCGTAGTTTAGCTGAGCGGCAGCAGCCAGGCCGGCAGGACCGGAACCAATTACTGCTACTTTCTTGCCGGTACGTATACGAGGTGTTTTAGCCTGTACCAGTCCTTTGTCGAAAGCGATTTCGATGATGTGGCGTTCGATTTCTTCGATTGCCACAGGAGGTTGATTGATACCCAGTACACACGCACTTTCGCAAGGCGCAGGACAGATACGTCCTGTGAACTCAGGGAAGTTGTTAGTGCTGGTTAAGATTTCATATGCTTCTTTCCAGTCTTTGTGATAGACTGCATCGTTGAATTCAGGAATTACGTTACCCAGCGGGCAACCGCTGTGACAGAAAGGAACACCACAGTTCATGCAGCGCGCAGACTGTTCATTCAGCTTGGTATCTGAAAGTCTTTCTACGAATTCGTTATAGTTCTGGACTCTTTCCCGAGGAGCTATCTTTCCAGGCAGCTCTCTTGTAAATTCCAGGAATCCTGTTGGTTTGCCCATTTTGGTTGTCGTTAGATTGTTAATGTTACTACTTCTCTACCTTCTCCTTTGCGTTGGAAGCTGTCAGCACCGCTTTGTATTCTTTCGGGAATACTTTCACAAAATGACGCAGCTGGTTTTCCCAATCCTTCAGGATGAACTTAGCCACAGTACTGTTTGTGTAAGCGTGGTGCTTGGTGATCAGGTCGTGCAGTGCGGTAACGTCATCCTGATCCAGCGGATCGAGGTCAATCATCTCCTTGTTGCAACGGCCGGCGAAATTGCCTTTCACATCGTATACATAAGCAATACCACCACTCATACCAGCGCCGAAGTTACGGCCGGTCTCACCAAGGATGACGGCCCTACCACCGGTCATGTATTCGCAACCGTGGTCACCCACGCCTTCGGATACGATGGTAGCGCCTGAGTTACGTACACAGAAACGTTCACCTGCTTTACCACGGATGTAAGCTTCACCGGAGGTGGCGCCATAGAAGGCTACGTTACCAGCGATGATGTTTTCTTCCGCTTTGAAGCCTGCTTCCGCATTTGGATAAAGGACCAGTTTAGCACCGGAGAGACCTTTACCGAAGTAGTCATTTGCCTCACCTTCCAATTCCAGGGTTACACCTTTGGTGTTGAATGCCCCGAAGCTCTGGCCGGCAGAACCAACGAATTTAAAGTGGATCGTATCTTCTGGTAAACCCGGGCCCTGATAACGTTTAGAGATCTCATTGCTCAGGATTGTACCTACGGAACGGTCAGTATTTTTAACATTAAACTGCTGGAATACCCTGGTCTTCTTGTCGAGGGCTGGCTGTGCAGCTTTCAGCAGCTGCCAGTCAATCACTTCGCTGATACCGTGATCCTGTTCTTCAGATTTGAACAGCGCTGTTGTTGCATCAGCTGGTTCTTTGTACAGGATCTGGGATACGTCCAGGTTTTTATATTTCCAGTGGGTGATGTTCTCTCGTACCTGCAGGCAGTCAGACTGACCCACCATTTCATTTACGGTACGGAAGCCCAGTTCAGCCATGATTTCACGGAACTCTTCTACCAGGAATCTGAACAGGTTCACTACGTTTTCAGGATCGCCATTAAAGCGTTTGCGCAGTTCAGGATCCTGTGTTGCCACACCTACAGGGCAGGTGTTCAGGTGACATTTACGCATCATGATACAGCCTTCAGCCACCAGTGCAGCAGTTGCTACACCCCATTCTTCCGCACCCAGCAGGGTTGCGATAGCGATGTCGCGGCCTGTTTTGAGCTGACCATCAGCCTGCACGGTTACACGGCCACGCAGCTTGTTCTTCACCAGTGTCTGGTGAGTTTCAGCCAGACCCAGTTCCCATGGCAGACCAGCATGCTTGATAGAGCTGATCGGAGATGCACCGGTACCGCCGTCGAAACCAGCGATCAGGATCACATCTGCCTTTGCTTTGGCAACACCGGCAGCGATGGTACCAACGCCTGCTTTAGACACCAGTTTTACGCTGATGCGGGCAGCACGGTTGGCATTTTTCAGGTCGAAGATCAGCTGAGCCAGATCCTCGATAGAGTAGATATCGTGGTGGGGAGGCGGAGAGATCAGACCTACACCTGGTGTAGAGTGACGTACTTTCGCGATCCAGTCATCCACTTTATGGCCGGGCAGCTGGCCACCCTCACCGGGTTTAGCACCCTGTGCCATTTTGATCTGTAATTCATCTGCATTGGTCAGATAGTTGCTGGTCACACCGAAACGTGCACTAGCTACCTGCTTGATAGCAGAACGCATGCTGTCCCCGTTAGGCAACTTTTCGAAACGCAGTTCATCTTCACCACCTTCACCAGTATTGCTCTTGGCACCGATACGGTTCATAGCGATGGCCAGTGTAGAGTGGGCTTCGTGAGAGATAGAGCCAAAGCTCATAGCACCTGTTGCGAAGCGTTTGAAAATGCTTTCTGCAGATTCCACTTCATCAAGGGTGATAGACGGACGGTTACGTTTGAAGGCGAAAGTGCTACGCAGGGTAGCTGCTTTCTCGCTCTGGTCGTTTACCGCTTTAGAATATTTCTTGAAGATGCTGTAGTCGCCCATACGGGTTGATAACTGCAGCAGGTGGATAGTGGTTGGGTTGAAGAGGTGGAACTCACCTTTTCTCTTCCACTGGTAGATACCACCTACACCCAGACGGGATACAGGGGTTTCTTTACGGCCGTAACCCATCCAGTGCTTAGCGAGGGTTTCGCGGGCGATCTCGTCGAGGCCCATGCCCTGGATGCGGGATACCGCACCGGTAAAGTATTTATCTACTACCTGACGGTTGATACCTAATATTTCGAATATCTGTGCACCCTGGTAAGATTGCAGGGTGGAGATACCCATTTTGGAGAAGACTTTCAGCAGACCATCGCAGACAGCCTTTACGTAGTTCTTCTTCAGTTTGTCAACATCGTATTCAGTTTCCAGTTTGCCGGTGAGCTTCAGAGCACGGATCGTGCTCAGGGCCAGGTAAGGGTTGATTGCGGTCACCCCAAAACCAAGCAGACAGGCAAAGTGGTGTACTTCCCACACATCGCCGGCTTCTACGATGATACCTACCTGACCACGATATCCTTTGCGGATGAGGTGGTGGTGTACAGCAGATGCAGCGAGGATAGACGGGATAGCGGCATGTTCAGAGTCGATCGCCCTGTCAGAGAGGATGATTACTTCATAACCATCTTCAACAGCATCTACAGCATAGCGGCACAGACGTTGCAGACCTTTCTCCATAGAGCCGGCTTTACCGTCGGCACGGAAGTAAGTTTGCAGGGTCTTCGCCTGGAACAGACCGGTATCAATGCTACGGATCTTTTCCAGCTCATAGTTGCTCAGGATGGGGTGACGCAGGGCCACGCCATGACAGTGCAGAGGATTTTCGTCCAGCAGGTTACCATTGTTACCTACATAGGTAGCCAGTGACATCACCAGTCTTTCGCGGATTGGATCAATAGGTGGGTTGGTCACCTGTGCGAACAGCTGTTTGAAGTAGCTGGTCAGGTGCTGTGGCTGATCGCTCAGCACAGCCAGGGGAGCATCTGTACCCATAGAGCCGATTGGCTCTTTACCATCCAGTGCCATTGGGGCGATGATGGTGTTCAGGTCTTCGGTAGTATAACCGAAGGCTTGCTGGTATTTAAAGATCTGTTCTGGTTCCAGGTGACTGAAAGTAACACGAGGTTCTGGCAGTTCTTCGAGACGGATTTTGTATTTGTTCAGCCATTCGCCGTAAGGTTGCTGAGAGCAGATGTTCTGTTTCAGTTCCTCATCGCCGATGATTCTGCCGGCTTCCATGTCCACGATGAACATTTTACCTGGTTGCAGACGGCCTTTTTCTTTAATATTTTTAGGCTCTACGGGCAGTACGCCGGCTTCAGAAGCCATGATTACGCGATCGTCTTTTGTAACAACGAAGCGTGCAGGGCGCAGACCGTTACGGTCCAGGGTACCACCGATGATTTTACCGTCTGTAAAAGAGATACAGGCAGGACCATCCCAGGGCTCCATCATAGAAGCGTGGTATTCATAAAATGCTTTTCTTACCGGATCCATGTCCTCGTTGCCATCCCATGCTTCAGGAATGAGCATCATCATAACATGAGGGAGGGAGCGGCCGGTAAGCAACAGCAGTTCTACAACGTTGTCCAGGCTGGCGGAGTCAGACTGACCTTCTTCGACGATAGGCGACAGCATGTCCATTTCTTCCTGAGAGAAGTATTTGGATACGAAGTCCTTCTCGCCGGCGCGGAGCCAGTTGAGGTTACCTTTCAGAGTATTGATCTCACCATTGTGTGCAATGTAGCGGTAAGGGTGAGCCAGTCTCCAGCTAGGGAAAGTATTGGTAGCGAAACGGGAGTGGATCACTGCGAAAGCAGATACCATCTTCTCGTCGCTCAGGTCAGCATAATAGTGACGTACCTGATAGGTGGTCAGCTGGCCTTTATACACAATCGTTTTAGTAGAGAGGGAGGCAAAGTAAAACAGTGCTTTTTCCTTTGGAACAGTATTCCTAACGGTTTTAGACACATAATTACGGAGCACGAAGAGTTTACGTTCAAACTCGTCATTGTCGGCGATATGATGAGGACAGGCAATAAATACCTGTTCGATTTCAGGTTCTACTGAAAGGGCGCTTTCTCCGATGCCGTCAGGACGAACGGGAACTTTACGATATCCGAGAATATCGAGGCCAAGTTTCTCCGCCGCTCGGGCCAGGATCTCGCGACATTCTTCTCTCCATCGTGGTTCTTTTGGAAAGAAAACCATACCTACACCATATTTACCAAATTCTGGCAGACTAATGCCTATCTTTAGACATTCGTCGTACAAAAACTCGTGCGGGAGCTGGATAAGGATCCCTGCCCCGTCACCGGTGTTTTGTTCACAGCCACATGCACCGCGGTGTTCCATATTTTCCAACATGGTAAGCGCATCCCGGATGATCTGATGCGATTTACGGCCCTTAATGTGGACAGTAAAGCCTGTTCCGCATGCATCATGTTCAAAATCCGGGTGGTACAGTCCTTGCAATTGCTTCACTTCTTGCATTCGTTTAGATTTTTTGACCTTGGCACACACTTCACCCTTTTCAGGGCGCGGTGGAGGTACCGTAATTGTTTCGGGAACGGTATAAAGATACTAAAGGATGCCGGTATTTTTTATTAAAACCTTCTTATAACACTAAAAATTTAGAAAAGATTAAAAAAGTATAGGCATTTGTTAGAATATAATAAGAATGAGTGGTAAAAGTGTGCTTATTTTACCCTTAGAAGGGTAGATCGTGTTGGAAATTAGTTTAATGTATGTATAGGAAATCCTCACTGGTTGCTATAGCAACCAATAAAATGGGGTTATATAATTATTAAGTGTATGATCCGGACTATACGATAGTCACATTGATCCCCATCTCTTCTACGGCTTTTACAATATGTGCTGAGATGCCACTATCGGTGATAATTTCATCGATATCTTCCAGGCCACATATTTTACCAAACCCTCTTCTGCCGAATTTGGAAGAATCGGCAATGACAATTGTTTTTTGTGCAGCAGTCACCATGCGCTGATTTAACTGTGCTTCCATTAAATTTGTAGTTGTAAGTCCGAATTCAATGTCTATGCCTTCGAGGCCGAGGAACAGTTTACTGCAGGAGAAATCGGCGAGGATGCGTTCGGCATAGTTACCCGTTACGGAAGAAGAACTGTTGCGGACAATGCCTCCCAGTTGTAATACTTCTATTTCCGGATAGCGTAGCAGTTCCTGTGCTACGTTGAGTGCAGGGGTAATGACGGTGAGATGGCCTTTAGGGTGAATGTTCCTGGCCAGGGCCAGGGCGGTTGTGCCAGAGGAAATAATTATCGCGTCATTATGTGCGATGAGGGTAGCCGCAGCTGCACCAATGAGATTCTTCTCATCCCGGCGCAGTTTTTCTTTTTCATTTACAGGCTTGTCATTGATATAAGGATTATTGACTGTAGCGCCGCCGTGCGAACGGAACAGTAAGGCCTTATCTTCCAGTAACTTGAGGTCTTTCCGGATAGTTACTCCAGATACATCAAGCTCTTTGCACAGGTCTATTACATTTACATATCCTTTTTCCGCTAACCGGTCTAATATATATTTATGTCGCTCAGCGATATTTATCATTGACATACGCGCAAAAGATTTTGTTGCTTCAATTGGTTACAAAATTACTTTCATGTTGTTGAATTTAACACATGTAAACGGAAAAAAATATTATGAAAAAGTGCGCTTTTTGATGTATAAAAGTGGTTTTGGTGTATAGTATGTTGAAAACTAGTTAACAAAATATTATTTTCAGCCACCGAATAGAAAGTCAAAACGAAAGTGGACTACCAGAAAGGGCGAAATAAAAAGAAAGATTTGAAAAGAGAATGTTATTAAATACAATGAATAAGATGAGATCTTTACAAAAATTGTTGTCGGTAGTAGCCCTGTTGCCCGCTGTGATGGCTGCTGCACCTTTGCCAACGTTTTTTAAGGTAGGTCATAGGGGTACAAGGGGAATGATGCCGGAAAATACGATTCCTGCCATGATCCATGCAATTGAAGATGGAGCAAATACCCTGGAGTTTGATGTGCATATTACAAAAGACGGACAAGTAGTGGTGTACCACGATGCCTCTTTTGACCCCGCATATACGACCAGGCCCGATGGTAGCGAGATTCAGCCCAGCGAGAGAGGTAAATATATTTTCTACCAGATGAATTATAGTGAGATCAGGCCTTTTAGGATAGGTGAAAAGCCCTATCCTAATTTTCCACAGCAGCAAAGAATGAGGACATATGCCCCATTGCTGTCTGAAATGATTGATTCTGTCGAAGCGTATAATGAAAAACACCACAAGCCGCCGGTTTATTATTTACTGGAAATCAAATCTTCTGAAAAAACTGATGGCAAGGAACAACCGGCCCCGGAAGAATATGTTGAAAAACTGATGGAGGTAAAACAGCTGAAAAAACTGAAACACAGACTGCTGATCCAGTCTTTTGATATGCGGCCGTTGCAGGTGCTGCACAGATCATATCCAAAAGTGACATTGGGATTCCTGACAGGCGATAAGAATGTATCTTTTTACCAGCAGCTGGAAGGTTTGGGATTTCTGCCTACGTTCTATAACCCACATTTTTCTTTGGTGACGAAGGAATTGCTGGATTATTGTCATAGTAAAGGTATGAAGGTAGTGCCCTGGACAGTGGCGGATCTGGAAGATATGAAAAGGTTGAAGGCAATGGGAGTAGATGGAATTATAACGGATTATCCGGATAGGATAAATAAGATATAACCAATTATGAAGGCGACCTTCAGTCGCTTAAATTTAAATGAACAAGGCGATCCGAAAGATCGCCTTGTTCATTTAATGAATGGAGTTTGTTTATCCTAATTAATACACATCTTTGCGAATGACAATCAGGAAATTATCAATATTATGACCAATATGAACAAAACATTATCCGCCCTGGCGGTGGTACTCGCCAGTACCTTCGGCCAGAAAGATACTGTAATGGCACAGACCCAACCGGCAGTTGCCCGCCCTAAGTTGGTAGTTGGTATCGTCGTAGACCAGATGCGCTGGGACTACCTGTACCGTTATGCTGACCGCTACGGAACCGGCGGTTTCAAAAGACTGTTAGGGGAAGGCTTTACATGTGAAAACGCATTCATTACCCACCTGCCCTCCTACACCGCTGTAGGTCACAGCACCATTTTCACCGGATCCGTACCTGCTATCCATGGCATTACGGGCAATGGCTGGACCGACCAGGCCACCGGCAGAGAATTCTATTGCACCGAAGATTCCACCGTGACTCCTGTGGGTACTACCACCGACGCCGGTAAAATGTCTCCACGCAGTTTGCTGGCTTCCACCATCACTGATGAACTGCGACTGGCAACTAACTTCCGCTCTAAAGTAGTAGGCGTATCCCTGAAAGACCGTGCTTCTATTCTACCTGCCGGCCATATAGCCAACGGCGCTTTCTGGCTGGACGACAGCAATGCATCTTTTGTGACCAGCAGCTATTACATGAAAGAATTGCCGGAATGGGTAAAACACTTCAATGCTAAAAACGAACCGGCTGAACTGATGGCCAAACCATGGGAGACCCTCTACCCTATCAACACATATGTACAAAGCACTGAGGACGACGTGACCTGGGAAAACACTTACAAAGGCGAAACCGCCCCTAAGTTCCCACACGATCTGCCTGCTATTTATAAAGTAAGCAAAGGGAGCCTGCGTGCCACTCCAAATGGTAATACCCTCACGCTGGATTTTGCAAAAGCCGCTGTGAATGGATATAACATGGGTAGCGGTCCGGTGACAGACTTCCTCACTATCAACTGTGCTTCTACTGATTATGTAGGTCACCAGTTTGGGCCTAACTCTATCGAGGTAGAAGATACTTATCTACGCCTGGACAAAGATCTGTCAGCGTTCTTTACCTTCCTCGATCAGAAAGTTGGTAAGGGGAATTACCTGGTGTTCCTCACAGCAGATCACGGAGCTTCTCACTCTGTAGGTTTCCTGAAAGAACATGATATTCCTTCTGGTCTGGTAAATGACAAAGCGATCATCGCTGGTCTGAATGCTGATCTGAAAGGTGTGTTTGGTGTAGATAGCCTGGTAGCGAATACCAATAACTACCATGTTGACTTTGATGTAAAAAGGATCAAAGCAGCGAAGCTGGATTATGATGCAGTGAAAAAAGAAGCAGTGTACTTCCTGCAGACAGTGCCGGGTATTCAGTTTGCCGCAGATCTGGACAATATTGGAAACAGTGCATTGCCTGAACCGATTAAGCAAATGGCCGTGAATGGATATTATCCTAAACGCGATGGTGCAGTGATTATGATTCCTGATCCAGGATGGTATGAAGGTAGTCTGAAAGGTACGACGCATGGTACATGGGCGCCTTATGACACGCATATCCCAATGGTGTTCATGGGTTGGCATGTGAAGCATGGGTATACCAATGAGAAGACGAGTATGACGGATATAGCAGCGACGGTAGCGGCAATGTTGAAGATACAGATGCCGAGTGGTTGTGTGGGTAGAGCTGTGATGGAAGTCTATAAATAAATGAATAAATAATTGCGAAAAAATCCGCTGCCTTTGGCAGCGGATTTTTTCCGCAATTAAATTGAGAGGGTGTGTGGCCACTGGCCACACACCCTCTCAATTTAATTATGGTTCGGGATCGAAGTAAAACCTCGCCTTCCCTTTTACTATTCTTATATACATCGGATCACTCGCCAGACTCTCATTCTGCAATCTATCCAGGGATGTCAGCACATAAGTATACTCCTTCCCTTTCTCATAAGTACTATCTACATATTGCGGATCTGAACTCTGTGTCAGGATCGTCAGGATCTTCTCAGGATCATTCAGATTGATCACCTCTCTTCCTTCAAAACGATATAACACATACTGCATAGTACGATTGGTGGTATCTCCATCCACCCAATGCAAATGTAATCCATTCGACCTTTCAAAAGCATCTGCAAAATATGGTGACTCCGGTGCTCTGAAATTCAGCCATGACATCGTAGGTCTTAAAGCCGGATAATGATAGAAGTGATTCCGTAAACTATCTTCTATCCCTCTTGGATTACCCTTGAATGATTTAGCGCTATAATAAACATTTCCCTGTACCGTATTGAGGGTTCGGGACTCGGTAATCTGTACCGGCAATTCATTTGGGTTACTCCAGGCCGCATTACTATTGATCCGGTACACCCCGTGGCCGATATACAAATGACGACCATAGGCATGCTGTGCCCACCAGTTCAGCAACAGTTCATAGTCTGCCACCCTGAACCCCCTTTCCCAATACAGTTGCGGCGCCACATAATCTATCCATCCGTTCTTTAACCATTTCAGTACATCAGCATACAAGTCATCATAGTTGGTAGTACCACTTGTATAAGACCCATCCGGATCTTTGCTTTTATTTCTCCAGATGCCGAATGGACTTATCCCAAACTTCACCCATGCTTTCTCCTGCTTGATGGCAATGCTTACCATATGGATGATGGTGTCCACATTGTACCTGCGCCAATCGTCTTTTTCCATTCCCTGTCCATGCTGGTGATAAGAAGCATTGTCAGGAAATTCCTTACCTGGCACACGGTATGGATAAAAGTAATCGTCAAAATGAATAGCGTCTATATCATAACGGCGTACTACGTCGCGGATGATCTGAGTGACATATTCACGCACCTCTGGTACACCCGGGTCAAAGTACTTCTTGTTATCATAAGTGAGGAACCACTGTGGCCGCATCCTGGAAATGTGGTTCGGTGTTACATTGTTACGACTGGCATTGAATACCGCACGATACGGATTGAGCCAGGCATGAAATTCCATACCCCTTTTATGTGTCTCTTCAATCATAAACTGAAGTGGATCATAATAAGGATTCGGCGCCTGTCCCTGTGTGCCAGTCAGGTATTCCGACCAGGGTTCAAAGGGCGATGCATAAAAAGCATCTGCTACCGGGCGAATTTGTACCACCACGGCATTCATGCCATTACGCTGCTGTGTATTGAGAAGGTTGATAAATTCCTGTTTCTGTTGTTCAACAGGTAACCCTCTACGGGAAGGCCAATCGATATTCTCTACTGTTGCTATCCATACGGCTCTTAATTCCCGTTTGGGTGGCAGCTGTGCCTGGACATGATTAAAAAAGCCTGCCAGGAGGAAAGCAGCCACTAATAAGTGTTTCACCATTCTACAATACGTTAAGACCTGAAAAATTGCGAAAATAAGGAAACCTGATTACTCTCCAACAAGGTGTGTGAAAACACCTAACTGGTTAGTAAGGAGTACTTTGCAGCACAAACGGTGCCGATCTTTCTAAGAAAGACAGATTATTGAAAAGATAAGGTCAGATGAGGACGAAATGATTACTAAACTTTTCTACCCAGATATTGTGAATAGTCAGGTAAGCGTACTTCATATTCCTGGTGCATGAGAGGAGATGTAAGCAGGAAGTCTGCAGAGGTACGATTGCTGGCCATAGGGATATTCCATACTACACCAAGGCGGAGCAGGGCTTTGATATCAGGATCATGTGGAAGTGCTTCCATGGGATCCCAGAAAAAGATCACGACATCGATTTTGCCTTCGGCGATCATAGAGCCTATTTGCTGGTCGCCACCTAGTGGGCCGGATAATAATTTTCTGACAGGGACGTCGAGATTTTCTTCAATGAGCTTGCCTGTGGTGCCGGTAGCGTAAAGTTCATGACGGCAGAGTACGGTTTTGTTGTAGAGGGCCCATTCTATGAGCTCAGCTTTCTTGTGATCGTGTGCGATCAGTGCTATTCTTTTGCGTGCATGCAAGGTTTTGACAGTGGGCATACTCAATGATGGCGTTATTTCCCATAAAGTTAATATATAGAATAATGTGCCATGTATATTTTTAAAAAGATTTCTGGAACGTTGATAATTCGATATTTACCTATATGATTTTGTCTATATCCCCATTGAAAATAGTAATAGTTAAAAGGGCTGAATTCCCTCAGATTCTAGTTGAAAGTAGTTACCTTTGTTCTATCAAAAGTTTAGAATACCATGATTAAAACAGGAAATCCCATCATCAGCATATATACGGAAATGACGCCGAATCCGGAAACCATGAAGTTTGTTGCTAACAAGCTCCTGTACCCAGGTAAGCATATCGACTTCCCGGATGAAGCAAGTGCGAAACCATCTCCACTGGCGGCCGAACTGTTCAGCTTCCCGTTCATCAGAGGTGTGTTTATTATGGCGAACTTTATCACGCTGACAAAGACTCCTGAAACTGATTGGAATGATATTATCCCTACTATAAAAGCTTTTCTGAAAGAGTATCTGGAAGATAACCGCCCTGTTTTGAACGAAGACGAAATCGTTGATAAACCAGCAGCCGGAAACGAAGTAAGTGCAGATGATACAGATGTGGTAAAGCGTATTAAAGAATTGCTTGAAAACTACGTAAAGCCTGCAGTTGAAATGGATGGCGGTGCCATTCAGTTCAAAGACTACGAAGATGGAACTGTGAAACTGATGCTGCAAGGCTCATGTTCAGGTTGCCCTTCTTCCATGATCACACTGAAAGCCGGTATCGAAGGCATGATGAAGCGTATGATCCCGGAAGTGAAGGAAGTGGTAGCTGAAGCGGAATAAGCCATAGTTGAGAGAATGATAGTGTTAAAAATGAGCACAGTCTTTTTGACTGTGCTTTTTTATTTATCCCATTTGCCACTATCTTGCGACTGTTACAAAATCAGGCCTCATACTTATGAAATATCTCTTTATAGCTGCCAGCTTGCTGTTTGCAGCGGAAATACATGCACAGAACGCCCTGACAGTCCACTACAAGGTGCGCTATCATGGGGAAGAAATGAAAGACGCCGCCTCCACTTTATTTATTGATGGTAAAAAGACCCATGTAATAAAGGATACGGACGCTGGCGCAAAAGAACAGCAATACATCGACTATACAGACAACATAACCATGCAGGTGTTACGCCTGGAAGGCAGAGCTGTCACCTTCAAAAAGAAAATAGAAGATTACGAAAAGCCGGAGCTGTTATCCGATACTTCAACCATAGCCGGCTACCTCTGTAAAAAAGCCAAAGTTATCATCCGCTCCAATACTGTTGAAGTATGGTATACCAATGCCCTGAATGTAAAGGGGACACCGGCTTTAGGTGTTACTCCTGGATTAGGATTGGTGCTGAAGACTGTGAGAAACGGAGAAATGGAGGTCGTAGCTACCGAGGTAAAGAAGGGCAAAATCAATCCGAAAGACCTGAACTGGCCGGACGCTACCGCAATGGGTACCCTGGTAGATCAGGCTAACTACTCCCGTGAAGTGATTGACAGTCGCTATACCACCATTCCGGTATTCAGTAAGGAACAGGTTTCCTTTGGATATGACAAACCTAATCCTGCTGCGGACCAGCGCGATGTGACCTATCACTATGCTGGTGGTACCGTGGTGCTGAAAAAAGTAAAACTGCCTAAATACGAACCCGGTCGCCAGCTGTTTGCAGAACTGGCCCAGTATTCCAACGGGGATGCTTATGACCGCACCGGTTCAGTATTTATGATTCCTGTGGATAAACAGCGTTCTTTCCTGAATGGTCTGCAGAATGGTGTGAAGGACCTGCCAGTTTATAAGGAGAAATACCAGGGCGTAGTCGCTACTGACGATTACCAGCCTACCATGGAACTGCTGCGCTTCTTTACCCCTTTTGGCATTCATCATTATAATGAAAGAAGCCAGATAGCTGGTTATAACTGGGCTGATTCTGCAGTATTCCGCCAGGAGATCACAGAGCTGCAGTCAAGGATGGAAGGTGATGTCTGGTTAGGGGTTTTCATCGGTAACTATGACAAAGGTGGCCATATCGTAAGTCTGCGTCTGAAGTACTTTAAAGGTGACGATGATGGAGGATTACAGACACCAGATTATTTACAGCCGATTTTCAATACTACTAACCTGATGGAAATGGCAGGACAGGAATATGGTACAATGTTCGACCATGATTCCCTGACCGTGAAAGTAAATATTCCGGAAGGTGTAAAGAACTTACAGCTCCGTTACATCACCACTGGTCATGGCGGCTGGGGCAACGGCGATGAATTCGTGCCTAAGCTGAATGAAATATTTGTAGATGGCAAGCGGGTATA
This sequence comes from Chitinophaga sp. LS1, assembly GCF_034274695.1. Lineage (NCBI taxonomy): Bacteria > Pseudomonadati > Bacteroidota > Chitinophagia > Chitinophagales > Chitinophagaceae > Chitinophaga > Chitinophaga sp. LS1. The sequence goes on along the minus strand of NZ_CP128362.1, from coordinate 1,938,640 downwards.
TCACTTTGTGCCATGGAGAACAGATTGCGGTACTTACCGGTTGCTGAATCCATCATCCGGCAATTTCTCAAACGGGTTATCATCTTCCGACCTTAGCAGGTCCAACTGGTGCCCGGGTAGTTTGACACCGGCCGTATATATCCCGCTACCAGATCTGGCGCCTGGCGTACATGAATTTAAAATAGCGATTCCATTAGGAAAGAGAGAAGGAACCGCTTTCAGCGCGTGGAATGTATCGGGAGTATTGATGGGAGAGAAAAAATAGCATGTAAAAAAACGTTGTTCGACGCTTCTTCGACTGTTGTTCGACGCTTCTTCGATGCTTCTATAAGCTAATACTGATTTTCAAACAGTTACACTACCCGATTTTTTTAGGGTATGGGTACACTTATCTTTGCGGCATGAATGTGGATGTATTTTACCAGGCGCTGATAGAAGGAGTCAGGGCCATGAGCTGGCTGGAAATCCTGGCAGCGATTTTTGGCGCCATCAGTGTAGTATGTAGTAAGCAGAACAGCATCTGGTTATATCCAACAGGTCTGGTCAGCACGGGTATTTATGCATACCTGTTATCCAGGGAGCAGTTTAAGCTCTATGCTGAAGCGACACTGAATGTTTATTATTTCATCATGAGTGTATACGGCTGGTACCACTGGGCCAGGAAGAAAGCTTCTGAACCGGAAGTTCCTATTGCCTGGGCATCCGGAAGGGATTGGGTTGTAACCGTAGCAATTACTTTGATTGGCTGGGCAGTGTTCTATTACCTGCTGAGTCATTTCTCGAACTCAGATGTACCGTTGATAGATGCATTTGTATCAGCCACCGCCTGTGCTGGTATGTGGTTGTTGGCACAGCGGAAAATTGAAAACTGGATCTTACTGAATATATCTAACCTGGTAGCGGTCCCGTTATTATTTCATAAAAAACTAGTCGCAACTGCGGTATTGACCATCTTCCTGTTTATAGTAGCAGTGATGGGTTATTTTAGCTGGAAGAAGATATGGAAGAGCTATACAAAGTAGTGGTTATTGGTCCGGAGAGCACCGGCAAAAGTACGCTCAGTGAGTTTCTGGCGTCGCATTACGAAACGATGTGGGTGCCTGAATATGCCCGTCAGTATATAGAAGAATTATCTCGCCCATATGAGCAGTCCGACCTGCTGACCATTGCAAAAGGGCAGCTGGAACTGGAGGCAGCAAGAGCGAAGCTGGCAAACCGCCTGCTGGTATGCGATACCGATCTGCATGTGATCAGAGTGTGGAGCGAGTATAAATATGGTGAATGCGATCCATGGATACTCGCAGCTATTGCAGAAAGAAAATACGATCTGTACCTACTCACCTATATTGATATTCCATGGGAAGATGATCCGCAAAGAGAACATCCGGCCCCGGCTATGCGTGAACACTTTTATAATGTCTACAAAGAGATTGTACAATCTTCAGGCGTACGCTGGGTGGAGATCCGCGGAACATTTGAAGAAAGGCAGGAAACGGCGGTGAAGGTGATAAATCAGTTACTTGGAACTGATCAGTTCTGATATATCCGGATCACCGGCCAGTAAGCGCATTTGTACTAAAATTTTCTTTTGTCTGTACAGGGTGATCCTTGCAGGTGGTACCACAGTATATCTTACTGGATTGGGCAGGCAGGCGGCGATCATAGCCGATTGCTCTCTGTTGAGACTTGCCGCTGTTTTATGATAATACTGCTGAGCAGCAGCTTCTACACCAAATACTGCATTGCCGGTCTGAGCTATGTTAAGATATACTTCCAGAATGCGTTCCTTGCCCCAGAGTTTTTCAATCATGAAGGTGAAATAAACTTCCAATCCTTTTCTGAAATAGCCTCCCCCCTGCCACAGGAATACGTTTTTCGCTACCTGCTGGCTAATCGTGCTGGCGCCATGAATCTTCTTACTCTTCTGGTTATGCTTCATGGCTTTTTCGATTGACTTAAAGTCAAAGCCATTATGGTCAGGGAATAACTGGTCTTCACTGGACAATACTGCCAGCTTGGTGAATTCAGATATCTCTGAATAATTTACCCATGTTTTATGAAACTTCGTGTCACTACCCCATGTGCCAAACCAACTTGAAATCATCGTAACAGTAATGGGGGGATTGACCCATTTTAATGCAATGAGGTACACGAAATGAGCAATAAATAAGACCAGGAGAATCCTCTTCAAGTGTCGCCATGTTCTCGGAACAATTCCTTTCAACTTCATCCACAAAATGATTTTGGAAATTGGGCGGAAAGATAGTAAGATTATTTAATGTCCATATTAAGTATGGTCAGCTTTTTATACAGCTGGTGTGGTAATTGGTAGTATAATCGTAAATTTACTCTATGCTTTTAACTTTACACCCGGACAACCCGAATCCCCGTCATTTAAAGACGATCGTGGAATGTCTGAAAGATGGAGGCGTGATTATCTATCCGACCGATACGGTTTACGGCATGGGCTGTGACATCTCACAGCACAAAGCTATAGAACGCATTTGCCGCATCAAGCATATTAATCCTGCCAAGGCCCAGTTTTCGTTTATATGTTACGATCTCAGTCATTTGTCTGACTATGCACGAAGTGTTGATACACCTACCTTTAGAATGCTGAAGAAGGCATTACCGGGACCATACACATTTATTCTGCCCGCCAGCAGGCAGGTGCCCAGAATGCTGAAGCAAAAGAAAGATACGGTTGGTATACGCGTGCCCGATAATAATATCAGCAGAGCAATCGTGAAGGAATTAGGTAATCCTATTCTGAGCACATCGTTGCCTATTGAAGCTTACGTAGAAGAATATACTGATCCGGAGATCATCCATGAAAAGTTTGAAAACATCGTGGACATTGTCGTGGATGGTGGTCCTGGTGGTATGCAGTTTTCTACAGTGATCGATTGTACAGGGTCTGAACCTGAAATGATCAGGGAAGGGATTGGCAGTTTTGAAGAAATCGTCTAAAACATTTGAGTATGAAAATATGTAGTGTTTTTTTGCTGCTGTTTTTAGGATTTAATGTTGTAAAAGGGCAAAATAAGCTCTCTGTAGCGCCATTATATCCGCTTCAAAAAAAGATGACGCCGTCAATTACTTTTGTAAAACCCACTACGGCTGTAACTTTCACGCCGAAAGTGACTCCTCCCCTGACTCCTCATTCCTATTATGATCAGTGCTTCGGATATTTCTGCAAAAAGGAGTGGAACTTTGAGCAGCGTACAAAGGTGCCGTTGAAGTTCAGGTTAGGAACCTACCAGGAAGCGCAACGCATTGAAGGCAAATAAAATATGTGCTTTCTGTGTGGCTTAAAATCCTTTTTCATAGCGGAATAAGAGAAATTTTATTGACAAAAGCAAATAATTTACTTGCTTCCGGCAAGTAATAAAAAGGGGCTTTTTCCATTGGAAAAGCCCCTTTTTATTGAGAAAAAGAACACTATTGTTTGATGCCCAGTTTCTTAGCGATATCTGCAGGCAGTGCTTTTTTGTTCAGCATGATGCAGGTCGTCTTATAAGCGAAGAAATTTTCAGAAGCATAGAAGTAGCCACTACCTGGATTGGTAGTACCCCATGAATTTTTCACACGGAAGTATACTTTACCATTCTGGTCTTTTGCCATACCTATGATGTGCATACCATGGTCATCCTGCGTTTCGAAATTGTCGAAAGCTTTCTGACGCAGTTCAGGAGTGATGGTTTTTTCTTTTACCGGTTCTTCAAATACTTTCTTTTTCTCGTCAGCGGTCATGTCACTAAAGTCAGTTTCCGGAACTACAGCCAGGCTTTCAAGGAAGTTGAAACCTTTTTCTGATACATCAGATGCCCATGCAATGGTGTAACCAGTCTGGATCGCATTTTCTGCGATAGCAGTAAATTCATTCAGGGGTACATTGTACACTCTTTCCCAATTCCAGTTGTCCGGCACTTCCAGTACGAACTGTTGGTAATAAGGGTGGTGAGTGAAAGATGAAATCAGTACATAATCATCTGCATTCAAACCCAGTTCTTTTGCAAAGGATTGCGGCGTGTAAGATTTACCCTGGTAATCAAATTTTTCAGGAGCATCGCCCATGTATGCATTCAGTACGCCATCAACGGCTTTCTTCCAGTTAGGATTGACAGTACCTTCATTAGCGCCGATGGTCTTGGTCATACCTTCCAGGATAGAGACCATTTCAGCGTGGTTATATACTTTATCGCGGTTGCCGTCGTATACTGCCTGTGGTACCAGTCCGTATTCGCGCAGGCAGAGCAGATCGTCAGGGAATCCACCACCCTCACCAAAGTTAGCTTTGCCATGCATACGCACGTAGTTTGCCGCCTTAAGAGGATACATTTTTCTCACCACAAACATTTCGCTCAGGTTTACGCCTTTGCCTTTGCCATTGCGCAGAGCTTCGGCCTGAAAGAAAGACAGACCGGAGAAGGACCAGCAGGTACCGGTACGACCCTGGTTTTCTACATCACCTGCATCTAAGTTCTTGATTACGGTAAATTGGTATTTGCTGCCTTCTTTGTTAGTGGTTTGCGCCATGGCAGTCGTGGTGGAATAACACACGGCCAGGCCTAAAATCCATTTCTTCATTTTGGTTTGGTGTTTTGATTTGAAAACGAGGTTTCAAATGTAAGCCAATCCAATTATACTCAGAAAGAAAGTTAAGGTAAGCGGTTGTTAGTCCTGGGGGAGTTCGTATTGCGCACGGGATATTTCCCAGCGCCATAATTGCGTGTCGGGGTTTTCGCCGGCAAAGGACATTCCTGATTTCTGGAGCACTTTTACAGAAGCGGTATACTCCTCCTCTGTATGGGCGACTACCCGGGTCACATAGGAGTGCCCAAAGGCGAAACGGATCAGGGCCTGTGTCAGCTCTGTACCAAACCCCTGTTCGCGGTAGGCAGTCGTGATTTCGTAGCCAATTTCTACTACGCCGTTAGCATCGGGGCGGCCTTTGAAGCCACCGGTACCAATCAGCCGTTTATCTTCCTGGTGAACCACCAGGTATAGAAACCAGCCAAGCATCGAGGGATCGTTGCGCAATTTGTCGTACGATATCAGTACAATTTCAGGGAACTCTGTCCAGAATAGAGGTATATCAATATCCAACAAATGGCCCAACGTTTCTTTTCCTTGTAACAACGCTTCGAAGTACTGTAATGTACAAGGCAATATTTGCAACCTTGAGGTCAGGATCATGGCCGAAAGCTAGTAAACGAATTTGGAAAACACAAGAGGGGTGTAAGTACTAAGTGCTGCGGCAATGCAGTATCTTTTCTTATAAATTCCATGGTGAATAAAGGCCGGACAATGATCAATTGTCCGGCCTTATTGTAAATATATTTAACACTTTATTAGTAATTAGTGGGCTTCCAGCCAGTTGCGGCCAAGGCCTATTTCAGCTTCTACCGGAACCGCCAGTGGCAGTGCGTTGCGCATACCCTCCAGGATGATCGGCTGGATGATTTCAATCTCATCTTTATGCACATCAAATACCAATTCATCATGTACCTGAAGGATCATTTTTGAACGCAGGTTTTGCTCCTTCATTGTTTTGTGGATGGAGATCATGGCCAGCTTGATCATATCGGCAGCAGTACCCTGAATAGGCATGTTGATGGCATTTCGTTCTGCATAACCTCTTACCACCGCGTTGGAGCTGTTGATGTCTTTCAGCCAGCGCTTACGGCCCAGCAGGGTTTCTACATAGCCATTCTGCTGTGCAAACTGTTTCTGTTTATCCATATAGTGCTGGATCGCCTGGTACTGCGCGAAGTAGTTATCGATCAGCATTTTGGCTTCACTACGTGGAATACCCAGGTTCTCGGAAAGACCGAAGGCGCTCACACCGTAAATAATACCGAAGTTTACGCTCTTGGCATTGCGGCGCATATCAGAGGTTACCTCTTCCAGCGGAATGCCGTATACCTTGGCCGCAGTAGCCGCGTGGATATCTATACCCTGGCGGAAAGCGTCTATCATAGCCTCGTCTTCGCTGATGGCAGCAATGATCCGTAGTTCTATCTGGGAGTAATCCGCAGAGAGAAGGGTAAACTCTTCATTGCGGGGTACGAATGCTTTGCGGATTTCCCTGCCCCTGTCAGTTCTGATCGGAATATTCTGCAGGTTCGGGTTGGTGCTGCTCAAACGGCCGGTTACAGCTACTGCCTGGTTATAGGAAGTATGTATCCTGTTTGTGCGTTTATTAAGCATGGTTGGCAGTGCATCTACATAGGTAGATTTCAGCTTACTCAGCTCACGGAATACGAGGATGTCGTCTACGATCTGGTGCTTGCTGGCCAGTTTTGCCAGTACGTCTTCACCTGTAGCATATTGACCGGTACGGGTCTTTTTTGCTTTCGGATCAAGGGCCAGTTTTTCGAAGAGTACCTCACCCAGTTGTTTCGGAGAGGCGAGGTTGAAACGCACACCAGCCTGGGTGTATACGCTTTCTTCCGCCCTTCTGATTTCAGTATCCAGCTCGCGGGAGTAATCGATCAGGGCCGGGATATCGATGGCGATACCTTCGAACTCCATATCGGTGAGGACTTTCACGAGTGGGTTTTCCACTTCGTAAAATACCTTTTCTACGTTTTTAGCAGGCAGCAGTGGGGCGAACTTTTCTTTTAGCTGCAGGGTGATGTCGGCATCTTCTGCTGCATAGTCCTTGATCTTATCGATCTCCACATCGCGCATGTTGCCCTGATTCTTACCTTTTTTTCCAATGAGGGTTTCGATAGAAACCGGTTCGTATTGCAGGTACTGAGCGCTGAGCAGATCCATGCTGCGGCGGCCTTCAGGCTCTATGAGGTAGTGGGCAAGCATCGTATCAAAAACAGGTGCTTTGATCTCTACACCATACCACTTAAGTACCAGCATATCGTATTTCAGGTTCTGGCCAATGAATACGATGTGGGTAGTTTCGAAGAGCGGACGGAATTCGTCTACAATGGCCTGTGCCCCGGCTTTGTTAGCAGGTACGGGTACATACCAGGCTTCGCCTGCTGCAAATGAGAAGCTCATTCCTACCAGGTCTACAGCATTTGCATCGGTACCTGTCGTTTCAGTATCGAAGCAGACTTCCTGTTTGGAGAGCAGGGTGGCCAGCAGTTCGGCTCTTTTTTCAGGTGTGTCTGCCAGGTGGTAGTTATGTGGTGTATTGTTGATATTCTTTTCAGCAACCAGGATACTTACTATCTGTTCAGGGGTATCTTCAGTGATAGCTGCCGCGGAGGTAGCGGTAACGTTGCCGAATAGGTCCAGTTGAACTTTACCGTTAGTAGTAACTTCACTACTGGCGCCAAAGGTATCGCCAAGAATACGTTTGCCCAGGGTTTTGAATTCGAGTTCAATGAAGACTTCAGAGAGCGCTTCTTTGTTATGGTCTTTGATGCAGAAGTCTTCTTCGTGGAAGGTCACAGGAACATCGGTGATGATAGTGGCGAGTTGTTTGGAGAGGATGGCGCTATCCGCACCAGCTTTGATCTTTTCTCCCATTTTACCACCAATCTTGTCTGCATTGGCCAGTACATTTTCGATGGAATCGTACTGGGCTAAAAGTTTCATGGCGGTCTTCTCTCCTACCCCCGGAATACCAGGAATGTTGTCGACAGCATCACCCATGAGCCCCAGGATATCAATAACCTGGTGCACATCTTTGATCTGCCATTTTTCACACACTTCTTTTGGGCCAAGAATTTCTTCTTTGCTGCCCATGTAAGGTGGTTTATAAATGAATACATTTTCTTTTACGAGCTGGCCATAGTCTTTATCCGGTGTCACCATGTATACTGTGTAACCCGCTTCGGCAGCCTGCCAGGCGAGGGTCCCGATTACATCATCGGCTTCATAACCGTCTAATTCAACACAAGGGATATTGAAACCGGTGATAATACGTTTGATATCGGGAATAGCGTCAAGCAGATCTTCAGGTGCGTCTTCACGATTCGCTTTGTAATCGACAAAGGTGGTATGTCTTTCGGTGGGGGCATGCGTATCGAATGCCACTGCCATGTGTGTAGGTTTTTCTTTATTGATCAGGTCTATCAACGTGGAAGTAAAACCAAACTGGGCATTGGTGTTACGACCAGCGCTGGTGAGGCGAGGGTTCCGGATCAGGCCATAGTATGCGCGATATATGAGAGCCATGGCATCCAGTAAAAAAAGTTTCTTTTGCATCTGCCAAAAGTAACTATGAATTGTGAAATATATCGCCTGAGTTAGGATCTTTGCCCTCAAAGAAACGCACATGAAAAAAATATACCATCTGTCGACCTGTAATACCTGTAAAAAGATTATAGATGCGGTAAAGGCGAAGGAGAATGGGTTTGAGTTGCAGGATATAAAGACGGAGAAGATAACACCGGCGCAGCTGGAAGAGATGCATAAACTGGCAGGAAGTTATGAGGCGTTGTTTAGCCGCAGATCACAGAAATATCGTCCTATGGGATTACATGAAAAAGAGCTGACGGAGAAAGATTATCATGATCTGATCCTGCAGGAATATTCTTTTTTGAAGAGGCCTGTGAGTATTGTGGGGAAAGAGATCTTTATCGGGAATGATAAGAAGAATGTAGAAGGGCTGGAAGCGGCTGCGAAAAAATAATTTTTATAGTTTTTGAAGTGTTGCGACTTCTGGGCGCAACACTTCAAAAACTATAAAAATTCAGACGATTGCCGAAGGCAATCGTCTGAATTTTTGATCTTCATTTATAAAGAGGCAGCAAAATTTCTGACTACTTGTTTATACTGTTCCATATCTTCCTCATGTTCAAAAGATTTGAACGGAAATGTTTTGATATCCTCCAATGCTTTCTCCAATCTGAATTCAGATTGATTCACATTATAGAAGAACCCTTTTTTCATCAGGAACTTACCCAGATATTCCTGCTCAGACTGCCCCGGTGTGGGTACTAATATCGCTTTCTTATTCAGCTTTACAAGGTCCATGAGGGTGGTATAACCAGAACGGCTTAACACCATATCAGCCCCGAGCATTGCTTCATTCAATTCTTTTGCATTCAGGTGGTTTACCTGTTGAATACGTGGTGTGACCTGTTTCGTTTCAGGCGTACCTGGTTTACCACTTACGATCAGCGCACTGATAGGTAATGCTGCTACTTGTTCCAGTACCATTTTTTCCAGGTTGGAACGTTGAGGTTCAGGACCTGAAATCAGGACCAGTAGATCGTATTTTTTAGGCACATCTGGTCTGTTCTCAAAACGGCTGAGGCAACCTAAATAGGTAGTATTAGGAGGCAACACTTTTGGATGACCCAATATACCAGAAAGGTTGTTGGAGCCGGCATAGTCCGGTATCCAGCAGGCACCATACCTGCGGATGTAGCTGTAATTGATCTTTTGCAGAATGGTCTCAATGATCCCGCCAAACGGGGTCTTGATCAACAACTGGTGAGAGATAATAACAGTAGGGATGTCCCGGTGATAGAGGCCGAAGCGGTTGTCGGAGATGACAGCATCGATGTTGTGTTCCTTCACAACCTGTTGCAGCCATCGTTGCTCATACTTGATAGACTTGATGATCTGAGGGATCTGCTGAATAATTTTCGGCCCAAAGAACCAGCCCTTTTGAGCATACTGGATGCGGTATCCGGGAAGCGGCAGGATAGTCAGCTGTGGGAATTCCTGGCCTAACAAGGCAGCATGTTTCCCCTCGGCAGCAATAACTACATTACAGCCTGCGTTTAATAATTCGTGAATGATAGGGATATCCCGGGTTGCATGACCTAATCCCCAGTCCAGAGGGACTACCAGAACTGTTTTACGCGCAGATTTTGTAGGCAAATATTTGAAATTTTTACGAAATTAGCTTAATTTAGAAATGCGCACTGTTAAGAAAAGGTAAACTCTCGTACAGACTGGCATCTATAACATTTTTGAGGAAACAACATAGAGTATGAAATCAAATAAATGGCTGACTATCTTTCTTCTTTGCGCTACAATCAGTATAATCGGACAGAGCTGTAAAGTTTTAAAGAAAAACGATTGCGGATGTCCTACTATGAATAAAAAACGCATGCACTGATCTTTATTGAGAATAGCCGGATCGTTCCCGCGCATATTAAAGACCTTGTACATCCAGTTGTTGAGCACACCAAATCACTTACGCCTACTGAAAACGCCTTTAAACAACATTTAGGGGAACAATCAATTTATTCTAATGAAACAGGTTGAAAGGGATTTATTGTTTGTCCTGCATGAAGACAGGTACAGCGAGAAACAAATTCAAAATGCAGTAAGACAGATTAACGAAATGCTATCCATGGTAGAAACAATGGACTATCTATGTAACGTAATGGAAGTGGCTGATTGTAACAGGAACAAAATCACCAGCAAGCGTCCAGTACTGCAAAAAGCATTATCAAGACAAGAAGTCAAACCTTTTGAATTCATCATACATAAGAACTAAATACCAGACAGTTCAATTGTAGTGGCAGGCAGGTCGTCACTCTACACCCTGATGTCATCAGTCAGGCATTGCTACGTGTATCACTAACATAGCCGATTACTATCTTTATTCACGTTTGTCGTTAATTCACAATTGATTCGTAGGTTTGCGAGCAAACAAATTTCTATTGATGGCAGACTTCGCGCAACTTCACGATTACCTGATTCCCATCTCAAAAGCAGACCTGAACAATGAACTGGAATATGATGAGTACCAGATCGGTGCCATCTGTGATTGCTATGAAGCTGGAAACATTCCTGATCTGGATGCGGCTGACATTATATTAGTAGGTGCTGCTGATGAGCGCGGATATGGACCCGGCAAAAAAGGGCCGGATGCTGCAGATGCCATCCGCCGTGAATTCTTCAACCTCTTCTACTGGCACAAAGAAGTGAAGATCGCCGATATCGGTAACCTGCGCCCTGGTATTGAACTCACTGATACCTATGCCGGTCTGAAAACAGTAGTGGCCGAACTGGTTAACTCCCAAAAAACAGTCATGATCCTGGGCGGTTCTCACGACCTGACCTATGCTCAATACAAGGCTTACGCAACGCAGAAATATGTGATAGAAGCCACCGTGGCCGATGCGTTGATAGACCTCAAAGAAGATTCAACAATCCCGGCAGACAGCTTCCTCATGGAAATGTTCACCGAACAACCCAACTACATCCGTCATTACAATCACCTCGGTTTTCAGAGTTTCTATGTACATCCCCGGATGCTGGAAACACTGGATAAACTCCGGTTCGATTGCTACCGCCTGGGCAAGGTGAGAGAAAACATGGACGAGATGGAACCGGTGCTGCGGAACACAGATATGCTGAGCCTGGATATCAATGTCATTAAAAACTCCGATGCTCCTGCTAATACCCTCTCCCCTAATGGGTTGGCTGGCGATGAGGCCTGTGTGCTCTCCCGCTATGCAGGTATGAGCGCCCGACTGAGTTCCTTCGGCATTTATGGTTATCGTCCTGAAAAGGATAGAAACCAGCTGACGGCTAAACAGATTGGTCAGATGATGTGGTACTTTATGGATGGCGTAGCTATCCGGCATAAAGAAGCCGTGCTGCAGGACCGCGAAGCATTCTGGGAGTTTAATATTGTATGCGGGGACATTGAAACCGTATTCCTGAAAAGTAAAAAGACCGGGCGCTGGTGGATGCAGATGCCTGGGAAAGAATTCTTACCCTGTGCCTATAACGATTACCTGCTGGCGAGCAATAATGAGATCCCGGAGAGATGGTTGCGCCACCAGGAGCGGATGTAAACACCACGAACGGCAATGAAAATAATAGTAATTAAATCGTACCTATCATGCCGAACACTAAGGAAACCCGCGCCCGAATTAACCTGATCCAGAACCTGCAGGACATCGCCCTGATTACCATCGGGGTGCTGCTGGCCGCCGTTGGCCTAAAGGGGTTTCTATTGCCCAATGAATTTCTGGATGGAGGCGTAACGGGTATTTCACTGCTTATCAACCGACTAACCGGATGGAATATTTCCGTACTTCTGGTCATCATTAATATCCCTTTTATATTACTGGCTTACAAGCAGCTTTCTGTTGAATTTACCATCAAGGCCATGTGTGCCATTGTGGGATTGGCCTGTGCCCTCGTATTTATCAAAGTACCAACTATCACCAGCGACCACCTGCTGATCGCTATTTTCGGCGGTTTCTTCTTAGGCGCCGGAATCGGCTTGTCAGTAAGAGGCGGTGCCGTATTGGATGGTACGGAAGTACTGGCCCTTTACATCAACCGCAAGACAGTGCTGTCCATGGGAGAAGTGATTATGTACTTCAACCTGGTCATCTTCAGTGTAGCGGCGATCCTCATTAATATTGAAACAGCACTGTATGCGATACTGACTTACCTGGCTGCTTCCAAAACGGTAGACTATGTAATCTCCGGTTTTGAAGAATACATCGCCCTCACGATTATCTCCAATGAAAGTGAACTGGTGCGCAAAACATTGACGCTGACCCTGAGGAAAGGCGTGACCGTATTCAAGGGACAAAGTGGTTATGGTAAGCGTGGTTCAGTGGATAAGGATATTGATATTATCTACACCGTGGTTACCCGCCTGGAAGTGCACAAAATCATTGACGAAATAGAGAAAATAGATGAAAAAGCATTTATAGTGCAACACAATATCAATGATACAAAGGGTGGCATGATCAAGCGCCGGGCCACCCATCATTAATTAAGAATGGATGCTCTTGAGTAGCTCTATCACTCTGTGTTTCAGGTATGCAGCTTTGTTGTCTGTGAGGATCATATCGTCGTCCAGACCTGCGAGGGTCTGCGGTCTTTTCTTTTCAGCACGGACTTCGATGTCTTTGAAATAGGCTTCTTTCTTTTCTGTCCATTGAGCCTGAGCGATTTCTAAAGTTTCGCGGCGGGGATTGTCCAGATTATTGTAGACCTGATTGTAAACGGCGGCGAGGAGGCTATCCATTTCCTGATAGTAGGCCAGTGCACAGTTATAAGAGTTTCCTCCCTGACTTAAACATTCCTGATAGCGTAATTCAATAGAGTCTACAGCTGTTTTTCTGGTTTGTCCAAATACGGTCAGAGTTATGCACAATGGCAGGCATAGTAAAAGTAATTTCATAAGATATGATTAGGTATACAAATATAGTAAAAAATGATAATACTATTTTTCGGGATCTAAAAAGCAAAAAGAGGTTGGGCCTTTGGCCCAACCTCTTTTTGCTGGAAAATAAAATGGGTGGTCTGAAAGACCACCCATTTTATTTTTAAATAACTACCAACTCATACCAATCTTCCGGCTTGAAATACTGCTTAGCTAACACATGCAGTTCTTCCGCTGAAATCGTCTTGATCGTCTTGATATTATTATAGAAGTAATTCTCATCCAGGTCATTGAGGATCAGGTTCTTCCAGCGCTGTATAATCTGGAAAGCTCCATCCAGGTCACCCAAAATAGACCCGATCATGAAGTTCCGTACCAGCGCCATTTCCTCCTCATCCACCACTTCATCCTGCATGATGCGCATCTCCTTATAGATCTCTTCAATCGTTGCTTCGCACACATCTCTGCCAGCTTCCGTATGGATATTGATAGCACTTGCCTGGCGGAAATTGTATACCTGCGAAGAAATACCATAGGTATAACCTTTCTCCTCACGGATATTGCTCATCAGGCGGGAACCAAAGTAACCGCCGAAAATGGTGTTCAATACCATCATCTTCGAATAATCAGGATGGTAGCGATTAGGGAAATGACGTGCTATACGCACAGCACCCTGTACCCCATTCTCATCATTGAAAATGCGGAATTTTTTTTCTTCCGCCGGCATGATGGAAATTTCCGGTTTGATGATCGTCGCTTCTCCATTCCATTTGGTGGTACCAAAGTATTGGTTCAGCTGAGGGATCAATTGATCCGGTAGTTTGCCAGCCACGAATATGCGGCAGTTATTGTAAGTGTAATGTTGCTGATAGAAAGCTCTCAACGTTTCTGTCTGCAGGGCATCGTATGCCTCCATGCTGCTCACGCGGCCATAAGGATGAAATTCTCCAAACAGGTATTTGTCAATATGCCTGTTCGCTACGAAATCACATTTCTGCAGATTCACCGCCAGCCTTTGCTTCATGTTCTGCTGGAAAGTGGCCAGTTCTTCTTCAGAAAAAGCCGGATCCAGTATCACTTCCTGCAGCGTAGGCAGCAGGGAAGAAAAGCTTTTGGTCAGACAGTGAAGGGTGTAAGTACCAAATTCATGGTGGCAGCTCCTGTTCAGGTAAGCCCCAAAGTAATCGATACTTTCATTTATTTGCAGTGCAGAATGCTTACCGGCTCCATTCTTCATCAGGAAGTTGGAAGCAGACGCAATGAGGTTTTCTGATTCGTACCAGCTACCTGCGGGAAATACCATTTCCAGCTGCAAGGTTTCCTGTTCATCCGATTCAATAACGTATACTGGGATGCCATTATCCAGTGTGAATTTCTCATACGGTTTCAGTGCGACTTCAAAATCAACGGCATCTTTTATCTCAGGGGCGAGTTTACGATTTATCATTAATCTTAGTGAATATTAGCCTGCGTAATAGTAAATAGTATTTGAGTTCTTCTCGTCAAAGAGTATAGCTGCCTGTTTGTGCATTTGCTCGGCAGTTACCGCTTCGTAGTTGCTGAATTCCGCATTCATGAGCGAGGCATCGCCCATCAGCTCATAGAATGCGAGGTTATTCGCTCTGTTCAAAAGTCCCATGTCTTCAAAAGCGAGCATGCTTTCCACGCGGTTTTTCACTTTTTGCAGCTCTCTTTCAGGGATGATTTCCTGTCGTACTTTATCCAGCTCTTCCTGTATCGCTTTTTCAGCATCTTTCATCTTCACGCCTTTTACCAGTTTGCCCTCGATGGTGAACAAACCTGCATCCAGCGTGCCGAAATGATAACAATCAATATTACTGAAGAGTTTTTTCTCTTTTACCAGTACCTGGTGCAGACGGGAAGAAGCGCCGCCACCCAGAATATCAGAGATCAGATCGATTGAGTAATAGTCCTTGTCCAAACGACCCGGCATATGATAACATTTGTACAGGGCATCCAGTGGTACATTGGCTTTTACTTCCAGTTTGTGCGCACCCTGTTGTGCCGGTTCCTGCGGAATATTACGTTGAATAGGCTCTCCTGCAGGAATATCGCCGAACCATTTTTCTGCCAGCGCTTTTACCTGGGAGGTGGTCACTTTTCCTGCTACTACCAGAATGGCATTGACCGGACGGTAATATTTGAAGAAGAAACTTTTTACATCGTCCAGTTTTGCATTTTCAATGTGTGCCAGTTCCTTTCCGATGGTCATCCATTTGTAGGGATGCACAGCGTAAGCCAGGTCACGCATCTTGTGCCAGATGTCGCCGTAAGGTTTGTTGATGTAATGTTCCTTGAACTCTTCGCATACAACCTTGCGCTGTACATCCAGACTCTTTTCGCTGAATGCCAGGGAGAGCATACGGTCGCTTTCCAGCCAGAAAGCTGTTTCTATATTTTCTGCGGGAAGTTGAATGTAGTAGTTGGTCAGGTCACTGGTCGTGTAAGCGTTGTTTTCACCACCGGCCATCTGAAGCGGTTCATCATATTCCGGGATGTTGACAGAGCCGCCAAACATCAGGTGTTCGAATAAGTGCGCAAATCCTGTCTTGTCAGCATCTTCATCGCGGGAGCCCACATCGTACATAACATTTAACACTGCCATTGGCGTGGTATGGTCTTCATGCACAATCACGCGCAGGCCATTGGCTAAAGTGAATTTATTATAATGGATCATATTCCTATTTAT
Source organism: Chitinophaga sp. LS1 (assembly GCF_034274695.1). Classification (NCBI taxonomy): domain Bacteria; kingdom Pseudomonadati; phylum Bacteroidota; class Chitinophagia; order Chitinophagales; family Chitinophagaceae; genus Chitinophaga; species Chitinophaga sp. LS1. The sequence continues at coordinate 1,922,861 of NZ_CP128362.1, read as the reverse complement.
GAGAACTGCAAGTTAAGGTATTAAAAATAAAGAGGAATGTCCATATTGATTTTGCCAAAGGCAGGCTAAATACTTATTTATCGAGGTAGATTTCCCGTTGTTTATAGTTGATGGTAATGGTGCGGAATTGTGACCAGATATAAGAGCCAATGGAACCGGCCACTTCTGTTAATCCGCCTACGTCATTCACCTCCTTACAGTAACTACCGGAGACCTTTTCCATGCGTACAGCGCCAAAGGCCAGGTAAGGAATGATGGTATTGAGGTAAGTGAGTTGCTGGTACAGGTCTCCTACCTTGTCTGTACCGACGATGGGCAGAACCTCTCTTAGGTGGTATTTTTCAACGAAAGGCCAGTTAAACAGAATACCGTAATCACCACCGGTAATGAAGTGGTAACGGCTACCCAGGGATCGGCCATCAGGCAGTTCTATCACAGCTTCTATGACAGGAGTATCAAAATTCAGCGTCATGGGCAGGCGCTTGCCAGGTACGCTCATTGGTGTTTTGCCCTGACGATATAGTAAGATCCGGGAGTTGGTATAGTCAATCTGGACGATGAACATTTTGATCAGGTCCACGCCAATAATGCCGTCGATATGAATAGGCGATTTTTTGAATTCCTGCAGCGGTTCTAAATACACTTTTACCAGCGGTAATCGGGCCTTCCCAAAATAGAGCAGATTGATCGTGGAGGTGGGTACCCTGACTACAATATCGTCGGTGCCACTCAGTCCCCCATCTTCTTTGGTTTCGAGTTTCAGCTTTTTAGCCGTTTCGTTACTCAGCGTGCTGGCTTCGGCGCCTGTATCGAATATAAAATGTAGGCTATCCTCCGAACTACTCTGAGAGGCACTGATAATCAAAGAGTGATCATAGACCCGGAATGGCAGAATGGCTACCGGTTCTGCGGAGACAGGTGGTGCCTGGGCGGCCGACAATAGCGGCAAAGTAATAAGTATGTAGAACAGTAGCTTTTTCACGTTACACATCAAACGAAAGATAATGCAAAGTATTATAAAATACTTTTGATGAGTACTTTTTTCAGCATGAGCTCATTGTTCCTGCTGATGAGTAACATAGGCCGGGTACCTACATTTTTTAGCTGTTCCCTTACGTCCTGTATATTGTTAGTGAAGAGGTTATTGATCGCCATGATGATATCTCCGGGCTTTAATCCTGCCTTTTCAGCAGGAGATCCTTTGATAATATCGGTGATTTCAATTTTTCCGTCAATCATATACATAACCAGCCCGGTATAGGAATAATCGAATGGTTCCTTGAAGTGATTATTGGGCAGCAGGTAGATTTCCTTTTTGCCATAATTGAGATAGATATTGAAACGGCGAAGAAGATCATTGCCAATCATGCCACCAAGAAAAGGATAGGCTGTGATATTCGTCTGATCGTCAAAGACATAGACAGGTACGTTCCGAAAGTTAAAATTGCCGATTTTGAACTCCCCGATAGTGGTTACATCCATAGTCATTTTCCCTCCAAGGCCCTGGGCTTCGGTTTGAATTACTTTTCGTTGTTTTTTCCGGGTGGAGAGTACGGTACTGTCGCTCACGAATTGTTTGGAAAACAAAAGACACATACCCGCACCTGTATCGAAGTAATACCGGCTTTCACGCTGGGTTTTACCATTGCGGAGCTGACCGGTGACAATGGGAATCTGGGTGAGGGTAGGATGTAATAATGACCCACCTTTAGGATAAGTGAATTTCCCATGGGTAAACAGCAGTATCTCTTCGGCATTATAGTCTACCAGCACATTATAGCGGCTTAGCAGGCTATACCCAATGATGCCGTCTATTTGCAGGCCATATACCTGGCTGATCAGCTCATAGCTGTTAACATGAAAATTGAGACTGTCTACCTCCAACCCTGGCAGCAGCAGCGTTCGGTCCATAGCGAAATCCACTCTTTTGGACCCTCCTACCCCACGTACAACTTTGTCAGATGGAGTGAGCTGAATACCTAAGCGGACACAGGTGCTGGTATCCAGAGATATGCCTGCACTACCGGTATCAAGGATGAACTGGAGTGTATCGGAAATCCCTTTTATCTGTGCGAGTATCACCACTACGCCCCCATAGTATTGTCTGAATGGAAAGCGACAGATCAGCGTACCTTCTTCTTCCTGAGGCAGTTTTGATTGAGCGGTTGCAGCGTGGAATATAGAAAGAGCTAATAAAATGATACAACAGTGCTTTGACAATGTTGCTTTTTGCATACGAGAGAATGACAGAATAACAGTTGTATAAATGTAGGATTAAAAAAGCCGATTACCTCCTAAAAATCCACCAATGGCGGGATATTGTTTTTTGCTACCTTTGTTTATCATGGAACTGAAAGATCTATATAGGAAAGCATTAAATTTTGAGTGGCTTACACCGGAAGAAGGGGTATATCTGTTTGAAAAAGCACCGCTTACTGAGCTGATGCACATCGCAAATGAGCTTCGTAAACAGCAGGTTCCACACGGAAAAGTTACCTGGCAGATAGATCGAAACGTAAACACTACCAACGTGTGTACGGCTAACTGCAAATTCTGTAACTTTTATCGTATCCCAGGTCACGGAGACGCTTACATCACGTCAATTGAAGAGTACAAGGTAAAGATCGAGGAGACCCTGAAATTTGGCGGCGACCAGTTGCTGCTGCAGGGCGGACACCACCCGGATCTGGGCCTGGCATTTTACGTGGATACCTTTAAGCAGCTGAAACAGTTGTATCCTACCCTCAAGCTGCATGCCCTCGGTCCCCCTGAAGTGGCACACATCACAAAACTGGAAAAAAGTACACATATAGAAGTGCTGAGCGCACTGAAAGAAGCTGGTCTGGCCAGCTTACCAGGTGCCGGGGCTGAAATCCTGAACGACCGCGTGCGTAGGCTCATTTCCAAAGGGAAATGTGGTGCACAGGAGTGGTTGGATGTAATGCGGGCGGCACATAAGCTGAATATCGCATCCTCCGCTACAATGATGTTCGGGCACGTGGAAACTATAATGGAGCGTTTTGAACACCTGGCGGATATCAGACAGGTACAGAGCGAGAAACCGGAAGGTCATTATGGCTTCACCGCTTTCATTCCATGGACATTCCAGGATGTAGATACCCTGCTGTCCAGGATCAGAGGGGTACACAACATGACCACTTCCGAAGAATATATCCGTATGATCGCTTTGAGCCGTATCATGCTGCCTAATATCAGGAATATCCAGGCTAGCTGGCTCACAGTAGGTAAACAGGTTGCTCAGATCTGTCTCCACGCTGGTGCGAACGATTTCGGATCTATCATGATCGAGGAAAATGTGGTAAGTGCTGCCGGTGCTCCGCACAGATTTACCTACAGATCCATGCAACAGGCGATCAGGGAAGCTGGCTTCGAGCCGCAGCTGAGAACCCAGTTGTACGAGTTCAGAGAAATCCCGGCGGGCATCCAGGAACAGGTGATTAATTATTAATACTGATGTATATACGTATAGCGGCTTGCGACCAATCGTCGCAAGCCGCTATTATTTTTAGCAGGTCAATGTAACTCTCCTCTTTTTTTCCCGTCTAACCAACAGTTAAAAGGAGGAGATTATGAAAAGGCTAGGAGTATTGCTATTATGTATAGGGCTGTTGTCCATCACAGCCTGTACCAGTACCAAACTAACTTCGTCCTGGAAAACACCTGATGCCAGGCTGGATACCAGCAAAAAAATGATTGTGATAGCCCTTGTTCCACCCAGGGACAAAAAACTGCGCATTTTAATGGAAAATGAGCTCGTCAATGAGCTACAGAAAGAAGGCTTCAACGCAGTATCTTCATTTGCCAAATACGGCCCGGACGACGCCCTGTCGAAGACAGGAGATGAGAAGGCCGCTCTGCACAAATTTAGAAATGGTGATGTGGACCAGGTGCTCACTATCGCCATGGTAGATAAAACAAAATCCAGCGGCTATGTGCCCTCCTACCCTTATGCCCCTTATTACAGGGGATGGTACGGCGGTATGTTTACCCCTGGTTATTATACCACGAATGTGCGGTATGAATGGGATACGAATCTGTATGACCTGGGACAGAAAAAACTGATCTACAATGCACAGTCAGAAGCGATTGATCCGCCCACTGCTTATAAGCAGGCATCACAGTTCGCCCGTCAGATAGTTCGTGATATGCAGCGGCGACAGTTGTTTGCAAAAAGTTAAGTTTATTATATTTGAGGTTTGGTCACTATACCCCGGACGGTATAGGGGCCAAACCTTAATTTTTTATGCTGGAGTTAGCCGTAGACGATCAGATTTTACTCAGGCAGTTACAACCTGAAAATGCACCGGTGCTTTATCGCACCCTCGATACATCCCGTAAGGCGTTGCGCCGATTCCTCCCATGGGTGGATTACAATACCAATGAAGATCATTCCCTTCGTTTTATAGAGATGATGCTGCGCAAAGCAGAAGACCAGGAAGCAATTGCCTTTGGTATCTGGTACAATGGTCAGCTGTGCGGAGTATTGGACCTACATTGCTGGGATCACCTGCTGCAAAAAGCCGAAATCGGCTATTGGCTGGCAGAACATTGCCGTGGCAAAGGTATTGTCGTCGCCTGCTGCAAGGTGCTCATCTCTTTTGCTTTCGAAAACCTGAAACTCAACAAAGTAGAAATTCGCTTTGCTCTGGAAAATGACCGCAGTGCCCGTATTCCTATCAAACTTGGATTTACGAAAGAGGGTATTTTGCGCCACAATGCCAAACTACATGGACATTTTGTAGACATGGTAGTTATGGGTATGCTGCGCAATGACTGGAAATACTGATTTAAGTAGGAATCAGATATCACATATCAGCACGGCTTCTTTCAGCGACGAAAGTTTATCCGTTTTGGTAGGAATGAATTCCTGTGCTACAAAACCTTTATACCCTGTTTCATAAATTGCTTTCATGATAGCCGGGTAGTATAATTCCTGGCTGTCATTGATCTCATTTCTGCCGGGCGCGCCGCCAGTGTGATAATGACTGAAATAAGTATGGTTGTCGCGAATGGTGCGGATGATGTCGCCTTCCATGAGCTGCATGTGGTAAATGTCATAGAGAAGGCTAAAACGTTCTGAACCTATCCTTTTGCTCAGGGCCACGCCCCAGTGTGTATGATCGCATTGATAATCAGGGTGATCAACTTTGCTGTTCAGCAGCTCCATCACGATATTCACCTTCTTTTTTTCAGCATACGGCAATAAGCGCTGCAAACCCATAGCGCAGTTTTCAATACCCTGCCCATCATCCAGTCCCTCTCTGTTACCAGAAAAACAGACTACGGAAGGAAAGCCGGCTTTGGCCGTTTCATCGATCAGGTACTGATAATAAGTGATGAGGTCATCGTGGTGTTCCACACGGTTCCACCCTTTGGCGATATTCCATGCATCGCTCACAGATGCTACCATGGCACAGGTGAGGCCAAATTGCTTTGCGGTTTCAAACTGGTGGGGATACAGGAGATCGATGGATTCCAGCCCTATTTCTTTAGCACCCTTGCAAAAGGTGTCCAGTGGAATGGATTCATAAGGCCAGGCACACACTGAATGACGGATACGACCTTTGAGCAGAGTGGACATATAACGATAGAATTTTTTATAAATATAACGTGGAACTACGCATTTTTGAAATGCGTAGTTCCAATCCGGGGTGAAATTCGTAACTTTATAGTAGTATCAAACGTTATAGAAGTACAGTTACGCCTGAGTTAGAAAAAATTACGAGTAATCCCAGAAAGAAGAAAAAATCAGCATTTTTTAAAGGATTGTATCCCAAATCATTATTCCCAAAATATCGCCCCGGCCATAGACTCCGTAATTACTATACCACCATCCGTAATTGAAATTGGTAAGCTATTTGATTATACTAAAATGTTCACAATTTAAAGCGGAGGTCAATATGGAAAAGAAATTTACTCCGGCCTTATGGATTTGTATACTGATGGACCTGATTGGCTGTGCCAGTTATGCAGTGCCCGTGTTAGGCGAAGTGAGTGATGTAATTTGGGCTCCCATTTCCGCTATCATATTCTACAGAATGTTTGGTGGCAGTATGGGTGCATTCGGAAGTGTGTTCAACTTTATGGAGGAGTTATTCCCGGGTCTGGACTTTATTCCGACGTTTACACTAAGCTGGATAGTACGCAGGATTGCTAATGGTATAAGAGAGCGCAAATCCCCTGCGCCGAAATACAAAGTTGCATGATCCGATGGTACTGCCTCTATGGTCAAACGACAAAGTTATTAAGGTTGTAAGGTTATAAAGCTGATGGTACGAGGGGAGATGTTTCACCGTCACCTTTATTTCCTTTCAACCTTTCAAAAAATCTGGAGTCATTTTACATGTATAATACATAAAAAAAGGAGTGCATATCGCACTCCTTTTCTGTTTTACATTCCACCGCCACCGCCCGGAGGAGGACCTCCCGGCATGCCGCCACCCGGAGGACGCATAAAGCGCATTTCGCGTGGAGGGCCTTCACGATTATTATTATTGTTCGTACCGAACTTACGCAGGAAGTAAGTAAAGCTGATCATAAAGTAACGTTGCAGTACCATGTTCTGTGTATCCTGGATGTAGTTCTCACCCGTAGTACGGCTGATGCTGATATTTTGTTTCAGCAGGTCGTAAGCATAGAATTTAAATTGTCCCTGTTTTTTCTTCCCCACAAACTTGGATACATATCCGTTCAGCAAAGTATAATCTACGTTGTAACCCGCAGCCCGGCCTGCATTCAATGTGTATGTCATGTCACTGCCCACCTGAAAACCTGCAGGCAGATTGATGTTGAAATCCAGAGAGAATGAATAGTTGAAATAGTTGGTGTTGTTGCTTGGCAGGATGTCGTATCGTGCTGCTGCATACTGTACACTACCAGATGTAGATACATCAAATAATTCTTTGAAGAAGTAATTGAATGTAATGCCTTCGGTCAGACTGAAGTTTCTGGTATAGTATTTCTTGATATCGCTGAAATCCTCATCTTCACCTGTGAAGCTCGCATCTCTTTTGTAAGAAACGTTCGTACTGATATTCAGAGAAGTGATGTGATTCTTGATGGGAATAGAGTTCACCATACTACCACTCAGTGAATACACCCCATTCGTATTGATCGGTTTAGTGTATTGCTTACCGGTAGAGTCATCTGTACGGTTCGCATTTACAATCTGGTTGTTGGCGAATGTTGCATTTGCATTTACAAAAATACCACGGAATGAACTTCTGTTAAATGCGTTGTAACCCGCCATCAGACTATGTGTGAACGTAGGCTTTAGATTAGGATTACCCTGCTGTACATACAGTGAATTGGTCAGATCTGGTAGTGGTTGCAACTGAGAAATAGTTGGTTGTGTTGTGCTACCATTATAGCGGAAACGGAACCTTCTACCCTGCTCAAAATTATAGTTGAAACTTGCAGATGGAAAGTAGTTCACTGTGTACTGAGAGATATGTGTATTCCTGCTTACGTTATCATTCACCAGACTATTAAACCTCACATTCATACCGAAGGTATAGTCATACTTGAACTTGTTCGTACGGATATTAATACCTGCCTGATTAGAAGAAAATGTATTTTCAAAAATGTTACTCAGGCTATCATTCAGCACATCATATTTTCCGGAAGCATTTGCATCATAAGTCAGGTTTTTGGAAGAGCTATAATTATTGCTATAAGTATAATCCAGTTCCAGGTATCTGTCTTTCATCAACGGTTCAGTGTACGTCAATGTTGCCTGATAATTTTTACCGATGTTATTCGCATTTGTCTTCCTGTCATAACCGCTGGTATAAGCGGACGTAGTATCAGTCGCTACATATTCGTCCAGCGACTTATAATAGTTCTGACGATCGGTAGTATTATATCCATACGTAAAGTTGGCGCTCAGCGTACGACCTGTTTTATGAAACTTCTGACGGTACAATGCAGAGCCTGAAAAGTTTGGAGAAGAAGCACCACTACGGTTGGTATTGGAGCCATCGATAGAGGTTACTTTATTGTTATCCTGCTGTTGGTAGTAGCTGGTTGAATTAGTACTACCATCAGTATAGGAGAATGTAGGGGTAAATATCAAAGAGTGGAAAGAGTCAATTTCATACTCGATCCGCATGTTGAGACGGTTGTTCTTATTTTGAGTAAGGGAACCGGTAGTAGAGTTGTAATAGTAAGAACTATCGGATGTAAAAGTTTGCTTTGTGTTCTGATTTTTAGTTTCAGTTTTTACATCGTTGATGAAGTAACTACCATTGATTTTTAATTTTGATCCAAAGTCCTGATTATAGTTGAAACCTGCATTCCAGTTGGTGGTGATGCCTGTGGTGCTGTTACCACCCAGGTTGCTGATAGTAGATTGAGCAGCACCTCTGCCACCGCCGCCACTACGGCCGTTACTACCACCACTGCCATTGTTGCTGCTGGAGAAGTTGAATACGTCCTGCATGGTAAAGCCCATGTTATTGACGTTATTACCACTACCCAGGAAAGAGAGCTGACGGTTATCGCGGAAGGCGTTTGCATTTGCATTGATAGCAAAACGATCATCTGTACCATAGCCGGCAGATGCCTTTCCGAATACCCCTTTTTTCTTGTCTTTTTTAATTGTGATATTGATGGCTTTTTCAGTATTACCATCATCGATACCTGTAAACTGTGCCTGATCTGATTTACGGTCTATCACCTGAATTTTATCGATCACTTCAGCAGGTAGATTTTTAGTGGCGAGTTTGGGATCATCGCCAAAGAATGGTTTACCATCTACCAATACTCTCTTTACCGTTTCACCCTGTGCTGTGATCACTCCATCTTTATCCACAGTAACACCGGGCAGTTTTTTAAGCAGGTCTTCCACCACTGCGTTTTCGCGGGTTTTGAAAGCATCTGCATTGAATTCGAGGGTATCTTTTTTTACCACAACAGGCGGTATTTCCTGTATGATCTCCACTTCACCCAGGGTGATACCTTTGCCCAGGAGGTGAATGGTACCCATATCAACTACAGGTTGTGCAGCAGATACAGTAATGCTTTTGAAAATTGGTTTATAACCCAGGTAAGTAATATATACCCGGTAGCCACCGGCAGAAAGACCGGTAAAGCTGAAGCCACCTTTTTTGTCAGTAAATGCAGTAGCTGCAAGAGAAGAATCCTTGCCATTCAGCAATGCTACGGTGGCATCAGCCAAAGGATGAGATGCGGTTGAGTCAGTCAGTTCTCCTTTAACCTGACCTGATTGCGCTTTGGATATAAGCGCAATCAGGATCAGGCACAAAGTCATAAGGGGGATCCTTTTCATGAGGAGGATGTAAGTTAAAGTAGTAGTCTTTTAATTCCTGTTTTGTCTGTCACGGAATTTATCTCTGGCCTCCTGACGCATTTTGTGCATTTCTTCTTCACTCACTTTCTCCGCATTACCAGGCAGGGAAACTTTTTCAGGAGGTACCGGTTTAAAGTCTACTTTCTTTGCTGTAAAGGAACGGTTGTTACTTTCAGCAGCCAGTACGACGCCATTTGGTTCAGGTAACAGGCCATTTACAGGGCTGTAGCTGAAAGGCAGGTCAGTTGTATACCATACGGTATAAGTTTCATCCCTTACGGTCACAGTAGCTTTTTTGCAATTGTAACCAGCGATTTTCTTAGTCTTATCACCCGGTTTTACATCTTTTGCCGGACGGAAATCTTCTTCTGCAAAGTAGGTTTTAGTAGAGTCATCTGGTTTGGTAAATGTTTGCAGGTATTTATGGCTCTGCAGGTCTACGAATCCGCCACCCATCATACCAAATCCACCACGGAAACGGCCACCACCAACTCCTGGAGGAGGGCCTTGTTCACCACCTTCACCCGGAGGAGGAGGAGGTCCCTGACGATCCATGCCGCCACCAAAGTTAGGACGTTCTGTTTCCAGCTTACCGTGGCCGGCTGCGAAAAAGAAATGTTGGTTTATAGTGATTACTTGTCCTTCTTCATCGCCGCCATCACCGCCTCTTGGAGGCATTTTTTGACTCAATTCATAATCGATCACACCGCTGTTCTTGTCCTGTGCCTGTGCCGTGAAGCCAGTGAAGGCTATCAGGGCGGCACCAAAGAGGGTTTTTGATAAATGGTTCATGTGTTTGTTTTTTTTCTTTCACAAAAGTCAATATTCGGCACGCATTTTCAGGTTAAATAGCTTTATTTATTGTTAATTACTGTTAATGAAAGAACATAATATGGGCGCAATGGTTAAGGTTCCTTATTTACTGTTAATTACTGTTAAGGGGATAGCCATGATTATCCTATAATCAAATAGCTTTGCATGATAAATTCATTGATATAATGCGCCAGCGGATCCGAAACATTCTGATACTCATGTGTATATGCATTCTAGGCATCTACATGTTCCAGGGATACTGGTTATATAACTCTTATCACATACAGTTAGAACAGTTCAGTAAAGATATTAACGAATCATTGCGTACAGCTGTCTACAACAAACAGTTTGCCGACGTACGCCGGTACTTCAGGCGCTTTAACAGAGAGCATGGAGACAGCCTGAGAGGCCCTGGTGGCGATATACCTCCTCCTGGTCCTGGTCCCGAAGAGGGCGAAGGTCGCATGCACGTAATGGTCGATGCGAACGATCATGCCGGTCCTCATCAGAATCCCAGCCGTGTGTATGCCGATACGCTGGCCAGGCAAATTTCCGATTTCCTGCTCCTGAACAATATTACCAGCGATAGTGTCAAACTGATAAAGCTGGACTCCATCTTTAGTGCAGAACTCCACGGCCGTCAGATCAAAACTGATTTCCACCTGGATACTTTTCATATCAACTTTGAAGGTTTTGCCAGGGAAAGTTTCCGCGATAGTCTGCGCAGACGGGGTCCACAAAAGACAAGCAAGATCCCATTCAACCCCGCAAGCAACCTTTTTGTTCAGGCGGTGTTTCAATCACCCATGCAATACATCCTTGCCAAGATGCTCTGGACCCTGGTAGGTTCCTTTGTTTTGCTGGTGCTGACGACGATCTGCTTTATCTACATGTTGCGTACCATCCTGAAACAAAAGAAACTCTCAGAGGTAAAGAATGATTTCATCAACAATATGACGCATGAGCTGAAAACGCCTATCGCTACAGTATATGCAGCTGTTGAAGCCATGCAGAATTTCAATGCCCTCAACGATCAGCGCAAAACGCAAACTTACCTCGACATCTCCAAGCAGGAGCTGCAAAGGTTGTCTGACCTGGTTGAAAAAGTATTGCACATCGCGTCGGAAGAAAGAGAAGAAATAGAGCTGTACAAAGAAGAAACGGACATCAACGAAATCATGGATACGATCATTACTAATCACCAGCTCAAAACTAACAGACCCGTGCAATTCAGGTATGATAACCTGATCGGTGAGCGGCTGGTAAATGTAGACCGTACCCACTTGTCAAATGCGATCAATAACCTCGTGGACAACGCCATCAAGTACTCAGGAGAATTGCCTGTGGTAAACATCCGTAGTTCCATAGAAAACGGTAACTTGATCGTTCGGGTAAAAGATAATGGCATAGGTATTCCTAAAACATACCAGGAAAATATTTTTGATACTTTCTTCCGGGTACCGACCGGCAACCTGCACAATGTGAAGGGATTCGGACTGGGCCTCAGTTATGTCAGGAAAATAGTAGAACTGCACGATGGTCGTATCACAGTACACAGTGAACCGGACAAAGGCAGCGAATTTATCATCCAGATACCTGTCTGAGATTAAATCTGTAACTATGGCTAAAGTATTATTGATAGAAGACGAATGGCAACTGGGACAAATCGTAAAAGATAGTCTGGAAATGCGTGGCTTTGAAATGCTCTACGCGACTGACGGAAAGGAAGGACTGGATTTGTACCATCAGCACAAACCAGATGTGGTGGTGCTGGATATCATGATGCCAAACATGGACGGCTTCACCGTTACTACAGAAATCAGGAAACAGGACAAAGTGACCCCGATTATCTTTCTCACAGCCAAATCCCAGACTGCGGATGTGGTAAAAGGATTTGAACTGGGAGGCAATGACTATCTGAAAAAGCCATTCAGTATGGATGAGCTGATTGTAAGGATCAAAGCTTTGCTGCAGCGGTTCAATGATCAGCCAGCGGCGCAGGAGGCTTCTGGTGCCGATGTAATCCAGATTGGCCAGTACCACTTCAACTACACCAAGCAAACCCTGACCCGCAATCATGAAACTGCTTTCCTCTCCCACCGGGAAGCTGAGATACTGCGGCGCCTGTCAGAAAATTTGAACCAGGTAATAGAAAGGAAGAGTATACTGCTGGATTTGTGGGGCGACGACAGCTTTTTCAACGCCCGCAGCATGGACGTTTTCATCACCAAATTGCGCCGCTACCTCAAAGATGACCCAAGGGTACAAATTGTCAACATCCGGGGCGTGGGTTATAAATTAATTTTCTGAGTATATCATTATCTTTGCTGTCTTATGGATCACATAGAACAGCAAATAGCTGCCTACAAACAGGAAATCCAGGCATTTGAACCGGCCACAGCTGCCGACCTGGAAGCATTCCGCATCAAATTCCTTGGTACCAAAGGGATTGTAAAAGCTATATCCGGAGAAATGGCGAACGTGCCCAAAGAGCAGAAAAGAGAATTCGGTTTACTGCTCAACGGGTTTAAGCAATTCGTAGAAGAGCGCTATGCGCAATTTGAACACCTGAAAGATGGTGCCGGTGCTGCCGCTACCGATGCGGACTTTACCCTGCCTGCGGAACCTCACCGCCTGGGTACCCGTCATCCTATCAGCATAGTAAGAAATAACATCATCAGCATATTTGAACGCCTGGGTTTTGCGATTGCAGAAGGGCCTGAAATAGAAGATGACTGGCATAACTTTACCGCACTGAACCTGCCGGAAAATCACCCGGCCAGGGATATGCAGGATACTTTCTACATCAGCAAGGCACCGGACTGGTTGCTGCGCACCCATACTTCTTCCGTACAGGTAAGGGCAATGGAAAAAGGTGAGCTGCCTATCCGTATCATCTGTCCCGGACGTGTATACCGCAATGAAACTATTTCCGCCCGTGCACACTGCTTCTTCCACCAGGTAGAAGGATTGTACATTGATGAAAACGTTTCTTTCGCTGATCTGAAACAAACGCTCTATCACTTCGTAAAAGAGCTGTTTGGCGAAGATATCCGTATCCGCTTCCGTCCTTCCTACTTCCCGTTCACTGAACCCAGTGCAGAAATGGATATTTCCTGCCACATCTGTGGTGGTAAGGGTTGTAACGTATGTAAGCATACCGGTTGGGTAGAAATCCTGGGTTGTGGTATGGTGCATCCGAAGGTGTTGGAGAACTGTGGTATCGATCCTGAAAAATACACTGGTTTTGCCTTCGGTATGGGTATAGAACGTATTACTATGCTGAAATACCAGATTAAGGATCTGCGGTTATTCTCAGAAAATGATGTTCGATTCCTGGAACAATTTGAAGGAGCAGTCTAGCAACAAGCATATTTGAATATATTTACAAGCAGGAGAAAAGCGCGCAATTGAATTATCCATACGCCTTTTCTCCTGTTTTTCTTTTTTACCCCCAAAAGACGAAGATGATCCATCTGGAACAAATGCAAACGATCGCTGTATGCGGGGCTGGCACCATGGGCGTCGGCATAGCACAGGTAGCCGCTGCCAGCGGTTTCAACACAGTATTGTTCGATGTACAACCAGCTATGCTGGACAAAGCCAGACAACAGATCAGTAGTCAATTATCCACCCTGGAGCAGAAAGGAAAACTGAAGGAAGGGATGGCGGTCCAGATCATGCAACGCCTGCATTTTACGGCACATACCGGCGATGTAAAGGCAGATGTGATTATAGAGGCCATCGTGGAAAAAATCGATATTAAAACAGCATTATTTCGGGAATTAGCGGCTGTGAATAATGAGTACACGATCTTCGCTTCCAACACCTCTTCTCTCTCCATATCATCCATTGCAGCGGCGGTGCCTCATCCTGAACGGGTAGCGGGCATGCACTTTTTTAATCCCGCACCGGTAATGAAACTGGTGGAGATTGTGAGTGGTGAAAAAACAACGGACAGTGTTGCACAACTGTTGCATGCATTGGCAGTTAAAATGGGTAAAACACCGGTACAGGTCAGGGATACTCCCGGCTTTATTGTAAACAGGGTTGCCAGGCATTATTATTTAGAAGCCATGCAGGTTGCAACGGAAGGAATTGCACCGTACAAAACAATAGATCGCCTGCTGGAAAGTGCAGGTTTCAGAATGGGACCTTTTACCCTGATGGACCTGATCGGCAACGATGTAAACCTTGCCGTGACGCAATCATTGTACGATGCATTTGCAAAGGCTCCCCGTTTTACGCCGAGTCCATTACAGATAACCTGTGTGCAGGCCGGTGATTTAGGAAAGAAAACCGGGAAAGGGTTTTATAATTATCTTTAGACAAACGGAACAAGATTACATGATATTAGTAACAGGAGGAACGGGATTTTTAGGCAGTCATTTATTACGAAAACTGGTGAAAACAGGCGTACCTGTAAGGGCATTATACCGCAAGGAAATTCCTGAACAGCTCAAAGAAATTGCAGACAAAATCACCTGGATAAAAGGTGATGTACTGGATGTAGTCGCACTGGAAGAAGCCATGGAAGGTGTTGAAAAAGTCTATCACTGTGCAGGTGTAGTATCATTCCGCCCGGAAGCGCGTGAGCAGATAATGAAAGTGAACATAGATGGTACTGCCAATGTGGTAAATCTGGCGCTGGATGCTGGCGTGAAAAAACTGGTACATGTGAGTTCCGTAGCTGCCCTGGGGCGTGCAAAGACCGGGCAGATGATCGATGAAAATACTGAATGGCAGGATAGTCATCACAATTCACAATATGCCGTGAGTAAGTACAGGGCAGAGATGGAAGTATGGAGAGGTATTGCAGAAGGATTACCTGCTGCCATCGTAAACCCATCGATTATCCTGGGCCCTGATTTCTGGGAAGATGGTTCCGGTCTGCTCATTAAAAATGCCTGGAAAGAATTCCCTTATTATACAGAAGGAATTACTGGTTTCACAGATGTGGAAGACGTGGCTGAAGTGATGATACGCCTGATGGAAAGTAATGTAAGCGGACAACGTTTTGTAATCTCCGCAGACAACTGGCGATATGTAGATCTGTTTACAGAAATGGCGATACAACTGGGCAAAAAGCCGCCACATAAACTGGTGAAACCATGGCAGGCAGAGATAGTATGGCGGATAGAAACATTGAAGAGTAAGATCACCGGAAAAAAGGCCGTGTTAACAAAAGAAACTGCACATACTGCGCAACTGAAAGTATACTACAATAACGGGAAGATAAAGGAGGTATTGCCGGACTTTACGTTTACACCACTGAAAGAAACGGTGGCCCGTATGAGTAAAGCATATCTGAAAAAGATGCTGTCCTCATCTAAGCAGTAATGCCGCTATTGCTGCAGCAACTACAATGCGCTGTTCCTCTTTTAAATTATTCAGGTCTAACCATACCCGGGGACTATTACCAGGTATGACTGCCGCCACTACCTTCTTCCGGTACACAAATTCGTACCGGATATTTTCATAAGAATTTACGATGCCAAAATGGTTATTGGCAGTGACTTTGAACTCTCCCAGTGAAGAGCGGAGTATGCCTGCCTGTTTGTTGTCGTTCAGGTCCAGATAAGTCATATTCCGGAGGATCATTTCCCAGGTACCCAAAGTAGAATCGGCAACCTGGATGACGATATAAGTAAGTTTATTGTTAGCCTCAACATGTTCCAGTACGGATGGTAACGAACGATCTGAGAAAGCGATGCGAGGGGTAAATAGCGACTGAATATGCGCCTTACTCCCTGTGTTGCAGGTATCACATAGCAGCTGGAAATTGAAGGCGTCAATGGGGTTCTTTATGAAGGAGAAAGAAGCAGGTTGATCGATACCGTTTTTACGGTCGCCTGTGGTATACTTATCGAAGGAAATTGTTTTGGCGGTAAACCAGCCGTCTTTAATAGTGACAGGAACTTCGGTAAGCCCTTTCTGGGCTACGGCAGTCAGGGTGGAAAACAGGAGAAGCAATGTTCGGAAAAGCATGTTCCAAATGTATAAAAAAATAGCTTCTGCAGGGTGGCAGAAGCTATTTTACAAAAGCGTTTATTTAGACGTTAATTTCTCCCAGATTTCAGGGATACGTTTGATCCATGCCAGTTCTTTCATCTTCATGCGTGCATCTTCTACCGGAGAACCAAAGTACGTTTTTCCTCCTTCCAGTGAAGCTGGTACACCACTTTGTGCCAGCACCACAGCTCCCTTACCAATCACCAGATCTTTGGATACACCTACCTGACCCCAGAGGATCACATTGTCTTCGATATGTGCTTTACCACCGATTCCTACCTGTGCAGCAAAAAGACAGTTACGACCAATTACGGTACCATGACCGATATGAATCATGTTGTCAAACTTAGTACCGCGACCAATGATAGTATCACCACTTACACCCTTGTCAATGGTACAGCCAGCGCCGATTTCCACATCGTCTTCAATGATCACGCGACCGCAGCTTTCCATCTTATCATACATCACTTCCCTGTCTGCTCTTTTCTTAAAGTAGAATGCATCTGCGCCAATCACGGTACCTGCATGAATGATTACGTTGTTGCCAATTACTGTATGATCATAGATGGTAACGTTGGGATGAATAAGACAGTTCTCGCCGATAGTAACGTGATTTCCGATGAACACATTTGGCTGAATGATAGTGTCCTTCCCTATTACCGCAGTATCGCTGATGGGTTTGGTCGCTGGTTCAAAAGGACGGAACCTTTTCACAATTTTAACATAAGCACTGAACGGATCAGGTAATACAAGCAATGTTTTACCGGGAGGACAGTCAACTTTTTTATTGATGATAATAATTGTTGCTGCAGAACGCAGACACTTATCATAGTACTTTTCAAAGTCTACAAATGAAATATCACCCGGAGTAACCTTATGTATTTCGTTAATGCCGGTTGCCATTTGCTGATCGTTGCCTTCCAGCTCTGCGCCTATGTATGCAGCGATTTCGGTTACCGGTATTGGAGCATTGAACTTCATATATTCTGCTGTTTAGTGCAACAAAGGTAGGTGAGAATCGGGATATTATCGTTTGTGTAAATTTGGTTTGATTGCCGGCACAAAAAATCTTTCAGTTGTGCTTTTTAACTGTTGTTATCCACACTTTTTTTAGTGGTGTGAATAAAAAAGTTTGCATTTTTTTTCTTTTGTGATAAAATTCTTTTTAATATTGTGTAGGGAATTTTTGTTCCCTGTACTTACTAACCCATTCACATAACAAGAAAGTCTGATTGTAAAAAACGGTCAGACTTTTTTTATGCTCACTCAAACCCTTTATTCATCAATATTTCAGCCGATAGTGCTATCACAATTATGTGATAATTTATCATAGCATGGTTATTCCATTTTTTGGAAAAAATTCCAATCTCAGGATACACATTCAACGTAAAGCAATAAGAATGAAGTCAATAAGATTTAGATAGCACTACTGAATAGCTGTGATTGTGGTTGTCTGCGCCATAAACGAGCATCAAATGCCATACAGATATTACGGATAAAAGGACGTCCTTTTTCTGTTACAAAAACCTTCTTTGGTTTTACAGCAACCAACCCATCCTTTTCAAGTTCCTGCAGTCTTTGCAAACCTTCTACAATCGCATCACACTGCACATCTGCCTTGTTCCAGGTAGTTTCAAAATTGCACATCAGTGCCTGAATATGGCGGCGAAGTAACAGGTCTTCGGTACTCAGAATATGTCCTCTTACTACCGGAAAGTCATCGTTGTTTACCCTTTCCATCCACCGATCGATCGTCTTCTCGTTTTGTGTATAAGCATACCAGCTATCGCCGATAGATGATGCACCTAAACCAATCATCAGTGAAGTATGATGATCTGTATAACCCATAAAGTTGCGGTGCAGGGTACCCTCCTGTGCTGAGCGGTACAGGGAATCATGTGGACGGGCAAAGTGATCCATTCCTATCTCTGTATACCCATTTTCAGCAAACATCGTTTTACCCAATTCGTACAGCGCGCGTTTTTCTTCATCCTTAGGCAAGTCTGTTTCAGAATATTTGCGCTGACCATTTCCCTTGATCCAGGGTACGTGTGCATAGCTATAGAATGAAATCCTGTCCGGACCCAGATTGATAATCTTATTAATGGTATCCTGTACACTTGTCATCGTTTGTAAAGGCAAACCATACACCAGGTCATAGTTGATGGAAGTAAATCCAATCTCCCTGGCCTCGTTCGTAACCCGCTCCACCGTTTCAAAAGGTTGTATACGGTTGATAATATCCTGCACCTTTGGATCAAAATCCTGGATACCCAGACTCATACGTCTGAACCCTAAATTGTACAGGGTTTGCATATGTGCCACAGTGGTATTATTGGGATGCCCTTCAAAACTCAGAGACGCATCAGAGATCAGGTCAGCATGTTCATAAATACCAATGATGAGTTGCGCCAGGTTGTCGGCGCTGAAGAAAGTAGGCGTACCTCCTCCAAGGTGAATTTCGCGGATTCTCGGGCGTTTTTCAAACAGTTTAAGGTAGAGGCCCCACTCCCGTAAGATAGCGTCCATATAGGGCTTTTCTACCCCATGATTGATGGTTATATGCTTGTTGCATCCACAATAAGTGCACAATTTTTCGCAATAAGGAAGGTGTATGTAAATGCTGATACCCTCGGTTGAGTTGGTCGCCTTAAAAGACTCCTGCAGGGATTGTTTCCATCTTGTAGCATCAAAGGTTGATTCATCCCAGTAGGGAACGGTGGGATAACTGGTGTACCGTGGTGCAGCGGTATTATATTTCTGAATGAGAGTCATTGTAGTCAAGGTTTAATACAGTGTAAAGAAACCCGCTCTTCCTGAGGAGAAAGTACCGGACTGATATACGGAATGCCCAGGTTCAGGCCACGCATGATCAGCAAGATGGCCATAATGCCGGCTATAACGGGTATGAAACGTCTGATGCGGTTACGGAAGCGCAGACTGATCAGCTCTGTGAACCAGCTTACCGCTACCATCGCCGGTAAGGTGCCCGTTCCAAAAGCTGTCATGAACAGTGCTCCCTGCCAGGTTGCACCTGTTGCTATCGCGCCTGCTATGGCGAAGTAAACCAACCCACAGGGCAGTAAGCCGTTGAAAAAACCGATTGCATAAAGTGTACTGAAACGACGTTGACGAAGTAAGTTGCCAAGGATCGATTTAATTCTTTTGGTATAAAATCCTCCTATTGCAGGAAGACGAAAGGACTTCCATCCGTACTGAAAAAAAATGACCAGCAGCAATAACCCTCCTACTGTAATAGAAAGCCATTGCTGCAGGCCACCGAGATAAAATTGTCTGCCCAGCCATCCGAAAAAGATGCCAAGGCCTGTATAAGCGCTCACACGTCCTGCATTGTACAGTAATATGCCTCCCAGCCTGCGCGTACCTTCCAGGTGCTGAACCGGCAAAGTAAGCGCTATCGGCCCGCACATACCTATGCAGTGAAAACTGCCTATAAAACCCAGCGAAAGCGCATAAAGAAATGTCAGGAACATATTGTGTGCTGTTTAAATTAGTTCACCGATATATTCTCTTCCTGGACGTAGTGTTTGCCCTTGGCATCCCATTCCATTTGAACCTGGTAATCACCCTTTTTCAGTTTCTGTTTGCTGATGCTCATAGTACCTTCTACACCAGCGCGGAGCGGAACTGTTACGTCCTGACGGGAATCCGCAGCTTTGTAAAAAAGGATCTTACCACTCAGTGGTGTTCCCTGCATTTCAGGAGGGAAAGTCACATCTATATGATCGCCGGCCTGATCGATCTTCACCGGTGCCGAAAGTAATGCTGCTTCTTTACGTCCGTCTATCACCTGTTGGTATTTCAGCTCTTCCGCATAATAGTCATTGTTCACCATTTCCACATGTGCATGCATACTCTTGGTAACCAATGTGAGCATACCGGCGGCAAAAAGAACGAATACAACGATGATGCTATGTCCCCAGTTCATGATGATTAGTTTATAAAAGTTATTGGAATTGTATCGGTCCCAGGAAAGTAGTTTTGATGGAACCGGTTTTCTTGTCGCCTGCATATAGTGCTACATGCAGCACCGTTTTTCTTTTCCCGATCGCACTTTTGGGTAATACGATAAAGAAGGTGCCTTCTCCCTGTGATTCTGCTTTTACTTTGATCACAGAAGCGCCAATTGATTGTATACGACCTGCTATATCTTCCAGTCTCAACGTCAGCGGAATATCAGCTGTCGTTTTGTTGATTAGTTTTACACTGTACAGGTTGGATACGCTGTCCTCTCCTCTCTCCTGGTACAACATACCTCCAGCACGGATGATATCGCCACCTACCGGTTGTCTGCTTGCCAGCATAAAAGTGATGGCTGCAACGATCAGCACCAGGATACTGCTGTACACTTTCATACGGGCGGTGATCGTCAGCGGTTGTTTGTTGGCAATACCATCTTCTGATGCGTAACGGATCAGGTTCAAAGGTCTGTTCACCTTCGCCATCATGAAATTACATGCATCGATACAGGCAGTACAGCCTACGCATTCCAGCTGGGTGCCGTTACGGATGTCTATACCTGTGGGGCACACCTTTACACATTGTGCACAGTCGATACAATCTCCGAAGGCAGCATCCTGTTGTTTCTTAAAATGGCTTCTGGGTTCTCCCCTTGAGTAGTCGTATGCTACGATCACGGAATTTTTGTCCAGCAATGCGCCTTGTAAACGGCCATACGGACAGACAATAGTACATACCTGCTCCCTGAAAAAAGCAAAGACGCCATAAAAAATGCCTGCAAAAATGAGAATGGCCGTAAGGCCACCAATATGTTCAGTTACAGGTCCCGTAATAATGCGCGAAAGGTTGTCTAAACCTATAATGTAAGCCAGAAAGGTGTTGGCGATCACGAATGAAAGCGTATAAAATAACACCTGTTTGCTGGTCTTTTTGAAAATCTTGTCTGTAGTCCAGGGGGCTTGATTCAGTACTCGCTGTGCAGCCGCATCACCTTCTATCCAGTATTCTATCTTTCGGAAAAGCATTTCCATAAAGATGGTCTGGGGGCACGCCCAACCGCAAAAAAGACGGCCAAAGGCCATCGTAAAGATGACTATAAAGAGGATAAAGGCAACCATTGCCAACCCGAAGATGAAGAAATCCTGGGGCCAGAAAAGAGCGCCGAAGAGGATAAAACGGCCTTCAACTACGTTAATTAAAAAAAGGGGCCGGCCGTTTATCTGAATAAACGGTCCGGCAAAAAACGCAATGAAATAGAGATAGCTAAGAATACTTCTCGCATTATAAAGTTTACCCTTAGGTCTCTGTGCATAAATCCAATTGCGTTTCCCTTGTTTATCCACAGTCGCCAAACTGTCTCGAAACGTTGTATCCATTGTGAACGCATTAAAAAGTGGGCCGGAACTGATTTCCGTATAACCGGTCAGTCCGGCCCGTGAAAGGTTATTTTTCCAGATTACCCTGTGGCTCCTTCGGATTAGGAGGGTTAGTGCCATGAATACTCTTTACATAGCTTGCTAACTGTGCCAGCTGTCCGGGAGAGAAATCATCTTTCCATGACTTCATCCCTTTTTCAGGTATGCCATATTTGATAGTCGTGAATACCTTGTTGATCGTTCCTCCATGTAGCCAGTAGTCGTCCGTGAGGTTGGGTCCTACCACACCCTGACCCTGTGGGCCATGGCAGGGAGCACAATTGCTCGCGAAAAGTTTGGCCGCAGCAGCCAGATCCGCAGGATCGGTCAGCTGTTTCACAGTATTCTCATCTACATTGTTCGCCGCATTTTTCAGATAGGCAGCTTTAGCTTCATCCGCTTTCGCATTGGCTATAGCCAGCTCTTCTATCTGTGATGGTGCTGAGTGAGCAACCTGGAATCGCCAGAGGTATACTACGGCAAATACAATACTGATGTAGAACCCGTATCTCCACCATGGAGGTGTTGGATTGTTCAGCTCATGGATACCATCGTAATCGTGGCCCATGTCTGCTTCAGCTTCAGAGTCAGCATCCAGCGTCTTAGTGTCATTCAGCTTTTCCAGCCAGTGGATACTCTTTTTGCCTTCAGCTACTGCTTTTTCAGCTTTCTCAGCTCTTACTTTACGTCTGCTCTTAATACCCACAAGAATACGAAGCGCATACAGCAGAGCGATGATAACGAGGAGTTCAAGGCCGATTACAGAGATCAGCAGGTAAAAGGAAGATGTGGACAGACCGCTGATGATGTTTGTTGTGGCTGTTGTTGTCACAGCTTCCTGTGCCATAGCGCCGGAAGCTGAAAAGAGGCTGCCTACCAGTAAGCCTCCGATCAGGAGTGCTTTACTGTTTTTCAGTCGCTCCTTATAGATGTCAATAGCACCAATAACAGCACTACCCAATATTACAATAGCGATGAACAGGCCTACGATCACGGTGAGGAGTACGATAGCTACAGGGTGGCCCAGTTCTGATGGACCATCTGGCTTGTAGGAGGTGTATTCTTCCGCAGCCGCAGGTAAGCTGGCCAGCAGTGAGAACAACAGTGTTGTATTAAAAAGTCTTTTCTTCATTGTTGGTCAGGTTTCAGCTTTCGTCTAATGGGATATTACTGATGTGGTCCACCATACCTTTTGGTGCTTTGAAAGCCCAGAAGGCCGCTACTATAAAGAACAGCGAAAAGAGGACCAGCGATATCAGCGGGTAAATGGTTACACCGGTGATGGATTGCAGATAGTTTATGAACTTCATGATAAATCAGTTTATTTCGTTTTGATATCCTTACCCATCCTTTGCAGATAAGCAATTAACGCTACGATTTCACGGTCTTTACCAACATGCAGTTTTTCTTTTTCCAGAGAACCGGCAATTTCATTTGCTTGTTTTTCCAGATCTGCGGTTGCCTGATTTTCATATCCTGGCGCGTATGGTACACCGAGTTTACGCATTACATTGATCATAGCTGGTGTCTTGGTCTTATCCAGTCTGTCTTCAAATAACCATGGGTATCTTGGCATGATAGAACCTGGAGACATAGAGGTTGGATCCAGCATGTGATTGTAATGCCATGAGTCAGGATACTTGCCACCTATTCTGGCCAGATCCGGACCGGTACGTTTTGAACCCCATTGGAACGGGTGATCGTACACGAATTCACCTGCTTTGGAATATTCACCGTAACGGGCTACCTCATCACGGAAAGGACGGATCATCTGGGAGTGACAGGTATAACAACCTTCGCGGATGTAAATATCACGGCCATGCAGTTCAAGCGGCGTATAAGGCTTTACGCTGGAGATAGTAGGAATGTTGCTTCTTACCAGGAAGGTAGGCACCAGTTCCAGTAAACCACCAATTGCTACTACGATCAGACTGAATACTGCCAGTTGAATTGGACGACGTTCAATCCAGTTGTGCCAGTGTGCTTTACCATGTACCTCTATCACTTTTGGCAGTGCTGGTGCTTCTGCAGCTTCGTCAGCTACAAACGTACCACGACTGATCGTCTTCGCCAGGTTCACAATCATCAGTATCACACCAGAGATGTAGAATACACCACCTACAGCACGCAATGCATACATTGGAACAACCGTGTGAACTGTTTCAAGGAACTGATATTTCAACTGTCCTTCAGCAGTAAACTCTTTCCACATCATGCTCTGAGTGAAAGCAGCCCAATACATTGGAATCACATAGAAGATGATACCCAGGGTACCCAGCCAGAAGTGAGTATTTGCCCATTTGCGGTTGTACAGTTCCGTGCTGAAAATACGTGGCAGCATCCAATACAGGATACCGAAGGTCAGGAAGCCATTCCAACCCAGTGCACCTACGTGTACGTGAGCGATAGTCCAGTCGGTATAGTGGCTGATAGCATTTACGTTTTTAAGGGAGAGCATCGGACCTTCGAATGTAGACATACCATAACAGGTCAGTGCTACTACAAAGAATTTCAGTATCGCATCTTCCCTTACTTTATCCCAGGCACCACGCAGCGTGAGCAGACCATTCAGCATACCACCCCATGAGGGAGCAATCAGCATGATGGAGAATACAGTACCCAGTGACTGTGCCCATTCAGGAAGAGCAGTATATAACAGGTGGTGAGGACCAGCCCAGATGTAAATAAAGATCAGCGCCCAGAAGTGGATGATAGACCAGCGATAGGAATACACAGGTCTGTTCGCAGCTTTAGGTACGAAGTAGTACATAAGGCCCAGGTAAGGAGTGGTCAGGAAGAACGCAACCGCATTGTGACCATACCACCATTGTACCAGTGCATCCTGCACACCGGCATACCAGGAGTAACTCTTCATGAAGCTCAGTGGCAACTCGAAAGAGTTGATGATGTGCAGCATGGCAATAGCTACCCATGTACCAATGTAGAACCAGATGGCTACATACAGGTGGGCTTCTCTCCTTTTCAGAATCGTACCCAGCATGTTCGCACCAAATACAACCCAGATAAGTGTGATAGCAATATCCAGTGGCCATTCCAGCTCGGCATATTCCTTACCGGTAGTATAACCCATGAACAGCGAAAGGGCACCACAGGCAATAATTGTCTGCCAGCCCCAGAAGTGAATTTTGCTCAGCAGGTCGCTGTACATGCGTGCCTTACACAAGCGTTGAAGTGAATAGTACACACCCATGAAAATACCGTTACCTACGAAAGCGAAGATGACAGCATTGGTGTGAACGGGCCGGATACGGCCAAAGGTCGTAGGTGCAAAGTCCAGGTTAATGCCCGGGAGTACCAGCGCCAGCGCGGCCCAAAGACCTGCCAGCATACCAATAAGCCCCCAGCCAATACTGGCATATGCAAACCATTTCACGGTACGGTTGTCGTACGCAAATTTTTCAAGAGACATATTTGTGCGATTACGGATGACGAGTTGATCGTAGAAAAAAATTAAACTTCCTGTTGCTGATTACTTATTGCTTACAATTAGGTGGAGTGGCAGTGCTGTTGTTGTTACAAGATGGTGCTGGTGGTGTAGATCCGCTGGCGTGTTCGGTTGGCTTGTGCTCAAAAAGAATTCGATGGGCCGGCGAGAAATGATCTTCAAACTGTCCGCTTCTTACCGACCAAATAAAGGCCGCCAGGAAACATATCGCTACCAGTAGACTGGCTCCTAGTAATAAAATGATCACGCTCATGGTGAGTTGTTTTAATTTCCATGAACAAAGCTAGCCTACTACGTTTGCGGGGACGATGATGCCGCTCAATGAGTGCGCTGATATAAATCAGTGCACTCATTGAGCAGTATCCTGCTTTAATAAATTGAGTAGAAGAATCCTGAAAACCCACCTTTGCTCCCTTAGGCAAAGGCAGGGTTTTGAAAAAAGTAATGGCCTGTTTTTAGCGTCTGTCGGCCCATTCGCTCAGGCCATATGAGAGTAATATCATGCTGATAGAATTGGCCGGCATCAGAATCGCCGCTGTAAGCGGAGATAAAATACCCTGCACTGCAAATGACAACCCGATCACGTTATAGATCAGTGAAATTACAAAGCTGATGACAATGATCCGTTTGTTCGCTATACAGATCCTGATAAACTTTGGTAATCTCGTCAGTTGTCCTGCTTCTAAGATCCCATCACTCGCGGGTGTAAAGTTGTTGCTGTCTTCGGTTAATGATATACCTACATCACTCTGTTTCAGTGCGCCTGCATCGTTGAGACCATCGCCGATCATCAGCACACGTCTGCCCTTCGTTTGCAGGTCCAGTATGTAGTTTAGTTTGTCTTGTGGTTGTTGGGTAAAGCGGAGTGTGGCGTCTTCTCCCATCAATGATTTCAGATAGCCCGCTTCCCGGTCATTATCGCCGGAGAGCAGGGAGAGGCTGTACCCCTTTGTTCTCAGGCTTTGCAGCAGCGTACTAATGCCTTCACGGTATTGGTTACCGATCAGGAAATATCCCAGCGGCTGCTCGTTGATAGCTACGTATACAATGCTACCATCGTTGTGCATAGCAGCAGTGCGGGTGCCTGTAAAGGAGGCGTTGCCCAGCAATATTGCATCTTCCTGTATATATCCGCTTACGCCCATACCTGTGGTGGTTTTGAACCCGCTTACAGGTACTCTTGGAATGTTGTGATAAAAAGCGCTGATCAGTTTACTGAGTGGGTGGGTAGATTGAGCGGCTACAGAAGCGATGCTCATAATCTGTGCCCTTGAAAGTGCAGGCCCATGCCAGGTGACAGGGATATCCTTGTTGCCGGTCAGCGTACCTGTTTTATCAAATACAATGTCTGTAATACCCGCCAGCCTTTCAATGGCACCCGCATTGCGCAGGTACAATTTATGTCTGCTCAGAATGCGGAGAATGTGACCATTGGTGAAAGAAGCGGCTAAGAGTAATGTACACGGACAGGCTACAATCAGGATAGACGTGGCTGCCGGCCAGATCCTCGTGTGGTCAAACTTCCACCAGTAAAGGGCTGACAGCGCTGCGATTGCCAGCAGCAACCAGGTGAAGTTACGCGCTACCAGGTGAATGAATGACTCCTGACGGGTCACTTTCTGCTTCAGTTCATCCCTGTTCCAGAGACTGGTCAGGTAACTTTGCGCCACTTCCTTGATCGTCAGGATCTCAATGTTTCCTTCTAACTGTTTACCTCCTGCATACACGATCTCACCTATCGATTTGCTTACCGGCACCGACTCTCCGGTTACAAAGCTATAATCTACGAGGGCTGTACCGCGTACCAGGATACCATCTGCTGGTATCAGCTCATTGTCGTGAATGAGTAAGGTATCATTTACTTTGATGTCAGGAAGTGCAGTAGGCACTTCCTGACCATCTTTTATAATTGTAATGGCTAACGGGAAATAAGAGGTATAATCCCTGTCGAAAGATAATCCCTGGTAAGTCTTGTCCTGCAGAATTCTGCCGATCAGCATGAAAAATACGATACCGGTCATTGAGTCGAAATAACCGGAGCCAGAGCCTGAAAACACATCGACTAGGCTGCGTACAAAGGTGACAACGATGGCGAGTACGATGGGAGCATCAATGTTCAGAAAACCTGTCTTGAGGCCACTCCACGCCGATTTGAAAAATACCTGAGCACTATAAAAGAATACGGGCAGTGACAGTGTCACATTCAGTATTCTGAAAATCTCATTCATTTTCGCATCGGAATAACCATAGTTACCAAAGTACTCTGGAAAACTGAGCAGCATGATATTACCAAAGGCAAACCCGGCTACCCCTAGCCGGTAAATCAGGTCCCGCTGTACACGGGGTTTCTTTTTCTGCATGTCCTGCAGGCTGATATAGGGCTCATAGCCAATGCTGGTCAGTATTTCAGCAATGCGGCGAAGGGTCGTCTGCGACTGCTGGTATACAATACGCGTTTCCTTGCGGGTAAAGTTTACCGTTACGCTTTCAACCCCGCTATCCAGCTTGTGCAGGTTCTCCAGCAACCAGAGGCAGGAGCTGCAGTGAATATGTGGAATGTAAAAAGTGATGTGCGTATGATCGTCATCCCTGTATTGGATCAGTTGCTGCTGGATTTTATTATCGTCAAGAAAGGCAAATTTGTCCTTCCTCACAGGTATCCTTTGAGCAAGTCCGGGTTTATTATTTAAGTTATAGTATTCACAAAGGTCATTCTCATTGAGCAGTTCGTACACTAGTTTACATCCCTGACAACAAAAGATCTTATCCCCAATAATGATAGTAGTGTCAGCACAGGCCTCCCCGCAATGTTCACACTCCACTTCTATCCCAGGGACGGCGGTAAATGTAGCCATGATAAAGGATTTGGTGCAAAAATACCGGCAATGCGAAGGGGGAAAAATGACAAGAGTCAAGAGCGGGGCTGACAACAATCAGGAAATAAAGGAAATGACAGGACGGTGATAATTAGTCCTGCAGGTTGGCGGTTTTGGTGATTTCTTCCTGGTTGAGCAGGCGGATTTTCTTGCCCTGCAGCTCAATCAGACCGTCTTTTTTGAATTCGGAAAGCAGGCGGATGGCTGATTCTGTGGCTGTGCCTACCAGGTTGGCAATCTCTTCACGGCTCAGGCGCACATTCAGGGTGGTGCCATCCTGCTCTACGCCATAAGTTTCCTTGATGAAAAGGAGCGTTTCGGCCAGTCTTTCCCGCACCGGCTTCTGAGCCAGGTGGGTGATCTTGGTCTCGGCCTTACGGAGTTCGCTGGCAATGATGCGCATCATCTCGAAAGAGAGGTTAGCATCTTTTTGCAGGATGCTCATGAAAAGGTCTTTGGGAATAAAGCACACGGAAGAATCGTCCAGTGCAATAGCAGAAGCGGTGTACCTTTCCGCAGACAGAAGTGCCTTGTAGCCGATGATGTCACCTGGCTTAGCCAACCTGACGATCTGTTCGCGGCCATCATCTCCTGAATGAGAGAGCTTAATTTTGCCGGTATTTACGCAGTAAATGCCGAAAGGATAGGTGCCTTCCTGGAATACTACTTCTCCTTTTTTGTAGGTGGAGCATACTTTGGCGGCGTCTATCTCTTCCAGATTGCACTTTTCAGCTTTGAATAATATTGATCCAAAGCGATCCTGACAGTTCATACACGAGGCATTATGGAAAGGCGTACACATAGTATTCAATCTCCAAAATTACTAATTTAGTGGATTAAAACCTGCAAAAAATCACTTCCGGGAGCATTCCTTATGGCATTTAATTATTATATAATATATAAACCTTTCCAGGTACTTACCCGTTTCGGCAAAGAAGAAGGGAAAGCCAGCCTGGGAGATTTTTTTAAAGTTCCCCCGGATGTTTACCCGGTGGGACGTTTAGATTACGACAGTGAAGGCCTCCTGGTGCTGACCAATGACAAGGCCCTCAATCACCGCCTTCTGGATCCGAAATTTGCACATGAAAGGGAATACTGGGTACAGGTAGATGGAGCTGTGACCGACACTGCTGTACAACAGTTGCGTCAGGGGGTACCTATCAATATTGATGGTAAAATGTACAAAACCCGCCCCTGTAAGGCCACCCTTTTTCCGGAAGATCCGGAGGTCCCTGACCGCAACCCTCCTATCCGTTTCCGTAAGAGCATTCCCGCCCCATGGATAAAATTGTCCCTGAAGGAAGGAAAAAACAGGCAGGTCAGGAAAATGACCGCTGCCGTTGGCTTCCCAACGTTGAGACTTATACGTTACCGGATAGGTAAGGCTACTATAGCCGGTTTGCTGCCGGGCGACATCAGGGAATACAGCCAGCAGGAGCTCTATGACCTGCTCTTTAAAGCCTGATCTTGAACGTTTCTTTGCGCTTTGGCCTAATTTAGGTAGGTTTGTTGCTTACAAATCTCTATTATGCTGAAATCAATGACCGGCTTCGGAAGGGCTGAAATCACCCGGGGAGAGACAACAATAGTGGTAGAAATTAAATCACTGAATGGAAAACAGTTTGAAGTAAACCTGAAAATTTCCCCGTTGTTAAAGCCCTACGAGTTTGATATACGCAACCAGCTGCAACAAACGTTAGTACGTGGAACGCTGGATGCCAGTGTTAATATCAGACAAAACGGTGCAAACCGTCCGGTGGTCATTAATACAGATCTGGCAAAGTTCTATCATCAGTCTATCACCACACTGGCCGATGAACTGAATTTGCCTAAAGAAGATATGCTCAATGTGCTGATGAAGCTTCCAGAAGTGGTGAGCCCTGCTAATGAGCAGATCTCTGAAGAAGAGTGGCAGGAAGTCGAAACAGCACTGAAACAGGCTATTTCCGACCTCGATGCCCATCGCCTGGACGAAGGTTCTGTGCTGGCAGCGGACCTGCTCACACGTATAGAGAACATTGAAAACTACACCATCAAGGTAAGAGAACTGGATCCGCAGCGTAAAGACAGGGTAAGAACCAGACTCGAATCTCTGCTGGCAGAATATGTAGGTAAAGAAAACATAGACGAGAATCGCCTGGAACAGGAACTTATATTTTATTTAGAAAAACTGGACATCTCTGAAGAACTGGTAAGACTGGAAAACCACTGCCGTTACTTCAAAGAAATCCTGAAAGAAGCAGAACCTTCCAAAGGTAAAAAACTGGGATTCGTATTACAGGAAGTAGGCCGTGAAATTAATACGACCGGTTCCAAAGCTAATGATGCCAACATCCAGCAATGGGTAGTGCTCATGAAAGATGAGCTGGAAAAAGCGAAAGAGCAGGTGCTGAATGTGCTGTAATAAAAAACCGTATCGCAATAGTATATGAATAAATTCTTCCGGATGATGGCTGTAGGAATGTTGCTGGTAGCAGCTTCCTGCGAGCCCATGAAGATGGACACCTATGAAAAGAACCTGGAGATCCCGGGGCATGAATGGGCCTACAACTATAAGCCAGCATTTGAGGTCACCCTGCAACCGGCAGATACAGCCTATTTGTATAACATCTATGTGAATATCCGTCACAAGGATGCATACCCCTATAGCAATATTTACCTGCTGATCGATACCCGGTTTCCGGGCGAACAACCAATACCACAAAGGGTAGAACTGCCCCTTGCTGATATGACCGGTAAATGGCTGGGTAGTGGGCTGGACGATATTTATGAACACCAGATCCCCATTCAGCAACATGCGATACTGAATAAACCAGGTGTTTATAAGTTTACCTTTGAACAAAACATGCGGCAAAATCCGCTTCCGGATATCATGAATGTTGGCTTACGGGTGGAGAAAGCCGGTTTACGGACCAATGAAAAAGCTACTCAATAAACTACAGGACGGAAAAGCCATTTCCGTTATCTATCTGTTTGTACTTGCATATACGATCCTGGCACTCGTATGGTGGGGGGTACTCCTGTTTATGCAAAGCGAACAGATATCCCGCTTCGAAATCCAGAACCTGGTGCTGAGAACTGACAGTGTTGCACATCCGGTAGAATATCAACAGGAACTGGCACGGATACAAACTACAGAATACCGCCGTACTGTCATGTTTATCGGCGAGGGAATTATTTTTCTGGCCATTATTTTAATGGGTGGTTTCTTTGTATACCGCTCCATCTACAAGCAAATGAAGCTCTCACAGCAACAGCAGAACTTCATGATGGCCGTAACACACGAACTGAAATCCCCTATTGCTGCCGCCAAACTCAATCTGGAAACCCTTCGTAAACATAGACTGGATGAGGAAAAGCGGTTAAAACTACTGGACAATACCATTCGCGAAACCAATCGTCTTGATCAGCTGTGTAATAATATACTGCTGGCATCCCAAATGGAATCAGACCGTTATAAACTGTTCCGCGAAGACCTCAATTTTTCTGAATTGCTGGTCAATGGCGTAAAGGAAATCAAAGGTAGAATAGCCACACACTCCATACAGGCACATATTTTGCCTGATGTATGGCTGAATGGTGACAAGTTCATGCTGCAGATAGCGCTGAACAACCTCGTAGAGAATGCTGCTAAATATGCACCCAAAAATACGGTCATAGACGTACGGTTAGAGGAAAATGCCGGCCAGCTTAGGCTGGTAGTGAAAGATGAAGGACCAGGCATCCCAGTTGATGAACGGGAAAGGATCTTCCTTAAATTTTACCGCATAGGCAACGAAAATACCCGCAAAGCCAAAGGCTCCGGGTTGGGCCTCTTCCTTACCAGAAGGATCGTACAGCAACATGGAGGCACTATCATCGTAAAAGATAATGTACCTGCCGGAGCATATTTTGAAATCACATGGCCGGTATATTCCGTACAAACGGCGTAAATTACATTATCAGTAATTTAAGCTTATCGAAATTTAAACTATGAAGGAAGCTACAAAAGCATCCATACTACTGGTAGAAGATGAAGAGAATCTTCAGGAAGCCCTCAAGCTGAACCTGGAGCTGGAAGGCTATGAAGTTACGGCTGTAGATAATGGAACCGCTGCTTTAAAGGCAGTGAAAAACGAGTATTTCGACCTGATCATACTGGATATAATGTTGCCGGAAATGGATGGCATCGCCGTGTGCGAAAACATCCGTATCCAAAACAATGAAGTGCCCATCCTCTTCCTCAGTGCCAAGAACAGTAGTGCAGACCGCGTATTGGGCCTGAAAAAAGGTGGCGACGACTACATGACCAAGCCTTTCAACCTGGAAGAGCTGCTGCTGCGTGTAGAAAAACTGATCTTAAAAAATAAGAAGATCCAGGATAAGGACTCCGTCTCGAATGTCTACCATTTCGGTGATAATCAAATTGATTTTGCTGCGCAGGAGTGCATCGGCAAAGATGGTAAACACTATGAGCTGAGCAAAAAAGAAACCATGCTCCTCAAGCTACTGATCGAAAATAAAGGTGAAGTTGTGACCAGAGAAAAGATCCTTCAGGTCGTATGGGGGTACAATGTATATCCTACCACCCGTACGATTGATAACTTTATCCTCAACTTCCGCAAGTACTTCGAAGAAGACAGCCGGAACTCAAGATATTTCCATTCAGTAAGAGGCGTAGGCTACAAGTTTACAGAATAGTCCTCCCTGCTGGCCAACCTGTTAATTGCGAAGTGCGGTTCACGTATTTCGCAATTTTTTATTTATAACCCCTGATTCCCCTACCACTTACCGGCCAAATCACACCGCTTTTAGCATAAATACTGCCTTGTAAGAAGTGTTGCTTTCGCCTTCGGGGTATTTGACGGATATTGTTATTCCTAGTCAGACAAAGTTGCATTTAGTTCCGAACTAAGATTTAATTGTATCCTTGGAATAGTAAACCGATAAGGCGTGAGTTTTTGCTTTGATTTGTTCAATGCAGCGGGCTGGCAATATTGGCTGTTTTTTTTATTGAGCCTGACCCTGGTATTCATTCTGTTCCGAAGCCGGGAAAGTAAGCTGAAAAAGGATGTGGCAAAAGAAATAAGCAGGCAGCAGGCAATCATCCATCTTGAAATGCATGCATTTCAGGCACAGATGAACCCTCACTTTATTTTTAATAGCCTGAATGCTATACACCACTACATCCTGACTACCAGTACGGATCTTGCATCCCTGTACCTTACACGTTTTGCCCGCTTAATGCGGCTCATCATCCGTAACTGTAACAAAGAATGGGTGAACCTTGAAGAAGATGTGGAGGCACTGGAACTTTATCTGCAGCTGGAACAACTCCGGTTCGGCCCACAGTTCGACTACCAGCTGGAAGTCCTTCCTTCCGTGTCTCAGCAGCTTACTTTTGTCCCTCCCCTGCTTATACAGCCATATGTACAGGATGTCATCTGGCGCCGCCTGTTGTTAAGGCCGGGCAAAGGTGGTATGCTCAATATCACCATTGACCGCGATGGAGATACTATTGCTGTATGTATAGAAGATAATGGCGTACACCATGAAGCGCCCGACCTGGACCAACAGTCCTATCTGAACAAAGGAATTACCATTGCCGTAGAAAGATTGCAGGTGATCAATGAAAAATATCACATTCAGGCCAAAATAGCGGAAGAAGAAGATCTCACCGGCCATCGTATCAAAATCTCCATGCTCCATGTCAATAGCCGTATGATGCCAGCTTATGGGGGCTAATGCTTAGCTCCCAAATTAAAAATAGATCCAATGTCAGCAGATTTTGTATTTTCAATGCAGAATTCATTACCAGTGACAATATTTTCGTAAACAGATAGATTCATAGTATAATCTCTATAATACCTAGCCCTCAACCAATAGAGAAATACGATAGGACAAGAATTATTTATCAGATCATGCGAACCATCATCGTTGATGACGAACGGCTGAGTCGGAGTGTACTAAAGCTATTATTAGAAAAACATTGCCCCTCTGTTACTGTCGTCGCCGTATGTGCGGATGGCCTTTCTGCGCTTGAAGCCATAAATAAATATCAACCTGAATTGCTTTTCCTGGATGTGGAAATGCCGGGCCTCAATGGTTTTGAGGTGATAAATGCCTGCGGCCATATAAATACCGCGATCATTGTCACCACTTCTCACGAAGAGTATGCCCTACAGGCAATCCGTCATAATGTAGTCGACTTTTTGATGAAACCTATCCTCAGGGATGATCTGCAGGACGCGGTGGACAAAGCGCTGGTGAGGCAGGCGCATCTTACAGAAAAGGGAAAGTCCCTTACCCGGTCAGGCAATAACTTGGAATTGCTACATCAGCAACTGCATCCTGGTGAAAGACTGGGATTGCCCAGCCCCGAAGGTGTGCGGATGATCCTGGTAAAAGATATTCTCTACTGCATGGCCGATGGGATCAATACCCGCATGCACCTGCTGTCTGCACCCGCACCTGCTATGGTTTTCCGTTCCCTCAAGGAAATAGAAAATATGCTGAGGAACAAAGGATTCTTCAGGGTACACCACAGCTATGTAGTCAATCTGAACTACATGGAACGTTACCTGAAAGGGGATGGCGGAGAAATTATCATGAATGATGGAAGCTGTATTCCTGTCTCCCGGCATAGGAAACAGGATTTCATGGAGCGAATCGAGCGGTTATAGTTTTTTGATATCTCCACAAGACATCCAGCCGGTTTTTCCGTCTGGCAGCTCTATCTTACAAAATTCACTGGTACCGTCAGTGATCTGCACTTTTACACCTTCATGTAGTTCGAACAGATCTTTACTGCCCTGATCGGGAGCTGATTTCACCTTTACTACATTCCCCATGATGATGCCATTGTCATGCGTTGTGGCACTGACATAAGTGGTAATACCCATGAACAGGTAGAAAGCGAAAAGCAGGCCGAATACCCCTGTCACACTCTTCACAACAGTGGGCTGCAGTGTAGGACGAAGTAATAGTAAGATGCTGCCTAAAACCGTGAGCCAGCAAAAGATAATGGCGCCGGTAGCCCAGCCATTAGGGTGATGCATATATTTGATAGCTGTCCACCATTGCTGGAAAAACAGCTGTGGCAATTCGTTGACATACCCTTCCACCCGCTGATTGGCAATGGCGAGGTTGTGTTGAGCCGCTTTGCTGAATGGATCTGCGAGCAGGGCTTTTTCATAGCTGTACACAGCCAGACCGGTACGGTTAGCTTTGTACCAGGCATTGCCTGTGTTGATGAGGAGCTCCGGCTGATCAAAACCTTCATCTACCAGTCGCTGATAGATGCCGGCAGCTTCAGTGTATTGTTTCTGTCTGAAAAGGGCGTTAGCTTTCTCAAATTCCTGCTGTTGTGGAGCGGTTGCCGCCAGCAGGCGGGTACTGCTCATCAGTGTGCATAAAAGTATAGCGGTTACGATCTGTTTCACGTTGTTGACTATGATTTTATTTAAACGGCGCTCTTCGCCCTTGTCAGTTCATCTTCCAGTTTACTGATTACCTGTACGGCCTGTTGATAGGTACCCTGCATCCTGGTATTGTTGTGGTTGGGCGTATACAGGGCCATTTCACAATTATCCAGCAGGTCAAACAGGTCGGCGGTATATTGCTCACTGACGTGTTGCTGTGCCAGTTTATCCTGGATCAGTTGTTTACTCAGGTCAGCAAATGGTACATGCAGTTTGTTACTCAGATAGCCCCATACAGCGCGGGAAGTCTCTTCGTAAAATGCTTTGTCCTTGCCTTCTTTCAGATAGCGGGCAGCCAGTTCCAGTCGCTTGAGCGCTACCTTATTAGCATAGCGGTGTTTCAGGAATGCTGCATTGTTCTGCTGGTAATCCAGGCGGCGGCGGTACAGCCATGCACCGATCAGTGCCAGCAGCGGCAATACCAGCAGCAGGTAGAACCAGATAGAAGTAATGAAGTAAGTATTGTGTTTAACCCAATCCAGCACGCTGTTACTATTGTTCGTGATGGCGTTTTTATTGATGCTGAAATCTTCTTTGTCTCTCTTCGTTTGCTTACCAGCTGTCACATGAATGGTGAATGGCTTGGAGCTAACAGTTTTGTAAGTTTTGGAAGCCGCATCAAAGTAAGAGAATTCCACAGGTGGAATGGTCTGCTCCCCTGCTTCTACCGGCATCAGCACATATTCAAAAGTACGGCTACCAGTAAGTGGGTTGCTGTTCTTTTCAATATTGTCTGACACTTTTGGATCGTATTTATCAAAGCTGGCAGGGATGTCAACTTTGGGCGGATTCAGCAGGTTCACATTGCCCTGGCCGGAGATGGTCACTTTCAGGGTAAGTGCATCGTCGGTAGACAGGCTGTTCTTATCCACAGTAGCGGTCATGTTAAATCTGCCCACGGCTCCATTGTAGCTTGCCGGTCGACTATCGACCGGCAGTGGTTTTACAGTAACTTTTACCGGTGCTGTCTGGATCTTGTAAGGAACATCCTGGTATTCTACTTCCGGACGGTTAAAGACATCATCGAAGAATGGATCATTGAACGCGTCTTTAAAAGCCGGGTCATTGAACATATCAGCGAGTGGATCTTTGCGTTTACCATTCTTCACCAGTTTCACCAGTCTTACATGGTTGTCTACCTCTACAGGATCCAGTTCCAGCGTTCCTGACTGCATCGGGAACAGCATGGTTTTACGGATTACGAATACCCTGTAGGGAATACCGTTTACCATTTCTTCACTGGCCTGTGGCGGGTTTGGCAATTCTATATCTTTAGCGGAAAATCCTTTGAACGCAGGTACTTTGGTCACACTGGCGTTAGTCGGTAGGCGGGTGTACAGCTTGTAGGTCGCAGTCAGCTGTTCGCCTTCGTAGAGGGATGTTTTGTCAACATCTACTTTTACGAAAATGTTCTTTTTTAGCTTGGCATTGATGTCTTCACCATTCTTAATCACACCTTCCATTTCTTCTGCCTGATGGCTGGGAGCACTACGCTGGCCCATGCCGGCAAATGGATTGACAGGTACCTGCTGGCGTTGTGGTTGTTGCTGTTGGGCAGCGGAACCGCTGATGCCTTTTGCCACTTCGATGGTGACAGGATTGGACTTTACAATATCGCCGTTCACACGGGCGGCAGCAGCAGGAATGGTAAAGTTACCCACCCGTTTTGCCCTGATCAGGTAGATCAATGCAATATAATCAGAACGTCGGCCATTGACGATCGAAGTACCCTGCATCTGGTTAGGGCCCTGCAATAGTTCAAAGTCGTTGAAGTTCGGTGGTGTGAACTGGGTTACATTGGTCCCGTTTTCCAGCATAAACTGGATCTGGAACGGTTCGTCCAGTGCCACTTTATTGCTTGATACAGTGGTGGTGAATTTAAATTCCTGCGCTCGCAGACTAGATGCTATACCCAGTAAAAACAGCAGGGATAGCAGCGACCTCCTTATGCTAAAAGTGATGACCTTCATAATGTATAACAAATTTAACCAAACGGCGCCCCTTAACGCGGCTGTCGCGGTTAAAAGTTAGTTAAAAAAAATATAGATATGAGGGCGTAAAACGCTTGTTTGTAAAGGTTTTAGCCAATATCTCCCAAAATTGGACGCATGATCACTTCTTCCACAACAGCCTGAGCAGAGAGTGTGTAGGCTGCCCATAGCAGGTTCGCTACATCAGCAGGTTCCATCATTCTGTCCGCAGGGCCATCCCATCCCTCCCACGATGCGGTGAGCGTTGGTCCGGGGCTGAGGGCGGTTACCTTTACATTGTGAGATTTGAGCTCTTCACGCAGGTTTTTGGAGAAGCCCAGCAGGGCGAATTTAGTGATGCTATAAGCCCCTCCATTTGGATAGGCATTGTAGCTGGCGGTAGAGCAAAGGTTAAAAATGTGTCCTTTACGTTGTGTGATCATTGAGGGTAATAATTGCCGGGTGATAGTATGTGCGCTAAATACATTTACGGCCATCAGATATTCCAGCAGTCCGTCT
The DNA here is from genome assembly GCF_034274695.1 of Chitinophaga sp. LS1. NCBI lineage: Bacteria > Pseudomonadati > Bacteroidota > Chitinophagia > Chitinophagales > Chitinophagaceae > Chitinophaga > Chitinophaga sp. LS1. The sequence goes on along the minus strand of NZ_CP128362.1, from coordinate 1,885,018 downwards.
TCCTGCTCGTGCAGGGCCCCGGGAATGTACAGTCCTGCGTTATTCACGAGGATGTCTACAGTCTGGAATGTCTCTTTTATTTTATTGGCAAAAGCCAGTACGTCTTCCTTTTTGCTCATATCGGCAGAGAATGTCAATACCTCTGCCTGTGGCGCTTTTGCTTTAATGTCTGCAGCGGCAGCAGCCAGTTTGGCTGCATCCCTGGAACAAATAGCTACATTAAATCCTTCCATGGCAAGTTTTTCGGCGATGGCTTTCCCTATACCTTTACTGGCACCTGTGACTACTGCGTTCATAAATCCTGTTTAGAAGCTGGAAAATAGTAAAAAATGTGGATTTCGTATCTTTGTAAGACATGAAATACAAGCATATATTTTTTGATCTGGACCACACATTATGGGATTTTGAAACCAATGCTTACCAGGTCTTAGAAGAATTATACCACACACATACGCTGGCCAGCAGAGGAGTTCCCTCATTTGAGGTGTTCCACCGCACCTACATGACACATAACGATAAATTGTGGGATCGTTTCCGCAAAGGATTCATTAACCGCAACGATCTTCGGTTCAAACGATTCAGCAGAACCCTGCTGGATTTCAAGATTGGAGACGATAAGTTGTCGCATGCCATGGGTACCCAGTTCCTGGAAATCCTGCCTTATAAAACCACTTTATTCCCCAATGCAAAGGAAGTACTGGAATACCTGGCAGCAAAGAACTACCCGATGCATATGATCACGAATGGTTTTGAAGAAACCCAGCTGATTAAGATGAAAAGCTCCGGGATAGATCAATTCTTCACCCATGTAATTACATCAGAATTAGCAGGTAGTCTCAAGCCTTATCGCGAAATATTTGATTACGCTTTGAAAATGGCGGGGGCTACTGCTGAAAGTAGTATCATGATAGGCGATGCATTGGAAATTGATATTCTCGGGGCGCACAATGCAGGAATAGATCAGGTGTACTTCAATACCCTTGTGCCTGTGACAGGAACATTAAAACCGACATATGTGATCAAAGGATTGCAGGAGCTGAAAGATATCTTATAAGGTTTGTATACTCGTTCTATACTACTTGTATACTCATTCTATACTTTTTGTATACTCGTTCTATACTCATTCTATAGTGCCAGACCGCTGCTACAATACTACTTGTATACTTATCCATAAAAAAGCCGGCTATCAATAATAGCCGGCTTTTTTATAATTATTTCTTGTTGGCAGGTTTTGCTGCTGGCGTAGCCTGTGCGGTAGCTGGAGCGGATTTGGCCTTCTTTGTCCGCAGGCTGGCCGTATTACCCGGCTGCTTGCAGCAGGCACTTTTTCCGGTAGCATCCTTTTTACAGCTGGCTTTAGCCTTTTGTTTGTCCTGTGCCATAGCGGCGCCTGTCAGGAAAATCAAGGTCATTGCACTGAATAACATCTTCTTCATTAGCTGGATGATTTAGTTACCTTTTAAAGTTAACCTTTTTCTGCTTATAAAGTAGCGATCACAGTCTGGCCGGAACGAACTACCTGTTCCAGTTGCACATCTACTTTAGTACCGATAGGCAGGTACAGATCCACACGGGAACCGAACTTGATAAAGCCCAATTCCTCATTCTGGGTCACCTGCATACCTGGTTTCAGATAGTTTACGATACGACGGGCAAGTGCACCGGCAATCTGTCTTACCAGAATGTCTGCCTTACCATTGCCGATTACTACGGTATGACGCTCATTTTCTGTAGAAGACTTAGGGTGCCATGCTACCAGGTATTTACCTGAATGGTATTGAGACAGCTTCACTTCTCCGCTGATTGGATTTCTGTTTACGTGCACGTTCGCAGGGCTCATAAAGATGGATACCTGCAGGCGCTTGTCTTTGAAGTACTCAGGTTCGTAAGTCTCTTCAATTACGACTACTTTACCATCGCAGGGAGCCATAACCAGGCTTTCTCCCAGTTTCATTTCTCTTGCTGGAATGCGGAAGAAAGAAACGATAAACAGGAATAAAACCACAGAAAAGGCAGCGACGATATTGCCTACAAGTGGCATACCGGGTAGGAAATAAATGACTGCACCACTGATCAGTGCTAGTACTACAAAGGCGATCAGAATACTGGCCAATCCTTCTCGATGAATCTTCATGCTATAATTGTTAGGTGATATAGTTTGGTTAAAGCGAATACAAAGTTAAACCATTGCGAAGAAATGGATGTAAATCCATGCAAAAGGTGCCGCCAGTATAAGAGAATCGAAGCGGTCCATAAACCCTCCATGCCCTGGCATAATATTGCCGGAATCTTTCACCCCCGCCATACGCTTGAGTTTAGATTCTATGAGGTCGCCAGCAGTACCAATTACTGCTGCCAGACCTGCCAGCGCCATCCAGTGTTGCAGAGACAGCCACTGGCTCCCCCAGTTGTAGCCATATTCGCCGGCAGCGGCTACGGCCAGGATCATCCCCCCTACTGTACCTTCGATGGTCTTTTTAGGAGAAATGGAGGGGAAAAATGGTGTCTTTCCTATCAGAGAACCCACAATGTAGGCCATCGTATCGTTGATCCAGATAAAAATAATAAGCAGCAAAGGAATGAGCCAGCCGGGGCCTGTACCTACGCCATCCGGACCGGATTTGAAGCGGATGGTGTCATAATTCAGACACAGGTGCACAAGCAGACCAAAGGAAACCGTGATATATAGCAGGCCCAGTGCGGAATAGCCGAGATTTTTCAGAGAAAACTCTTTGCTAAGCAGGATTTCGCCAATAGGCAACACCATCATGAAGATGATAGCCATACACCAGCCAAGGAAACCTAAAGAGAGATTGCCACCCGCAAAGTGATCACCACTAAATGCCATCATCAATGCACAGCTGGCTACCAGCACCCCGTTCTGGTGCCATCCGGAAACAGCGCCATAGTCAGGATCGATATGCTTGATAAGTTTGAAATACTCCTTTAAGGCAAAGAAATTAACCAGGAAGAATAACAGGAAAAAGGTAAATGGACTGTATAGGATCCCGGCCAGCATGATCGCTACAAATACTAACGCCGAAGCTGTACGGGTGAAGAATGTTTTCATCTATTAAAGAGAATAGTTTGTACAAAAATGGGTAAAATAAACAGTCCATGCAAATGGTATCTGTAAAATTACCAATTAAATGTGTCTTATACTCAACAGGTTGCTATTGAATTGCTGGCTTTGACCGGCGCTGTAACACCCACACCCAAAGGCCAGTAACGACCAGACTTGCAATGGCTGCCAGCCAGTTCGACTGCCCGCTTGCCATCGGATCGGTTTTCATCAGGTGCATCTGGAACAGATACATAAGTACTACCTGCAAACCGTTGTTGATGGAATGTGCCAGAATGGACAACCACAGGTTACCTGTCAGATAATAGATCACACCCAGCAGGAAACCCAGTATCACTCTTGGTACAAAAGATAGCCATTGCATGTGTACAGCGCTGAATAGTAGCGCCGTAACCAGTATCGCTAACCATGCGCCATTTTTTACCGGCATCATTTTTATCATGAGTCGCTGTACAACGCCTCTGAAGAACGCTTCTTCGGCGATCGCTGGCATCACTGCAAAAAATAACACGTTCCCTAATAGAGTAGAAAATGTATCCATTTTGAGTAGATCGCGGGTCATCTTCTCTGCTACCTCTTCCTGCATACGCATGGTCTCCGAAACTGGCCATGTTTGATTCCACTGGGCGGAAAGGTCTACCATTGGCAGACTTACAAGCATTATCAAAATTGCTAATATAGCGGGTGTCAGCTTCGGCCCACGGTTCAGGGAAAGATATTCCATGGGTTTTGGCATAGCTAATCTGGCAAAAATTAACGCCGGCAAAAGATAAACGACTAAAGTGTAAAGTATTTGCGTTAATTTCCTATAGCCGAGAACTTTAGGAACCGACGAATCCAGACTTTGCAGCGTGAAAATGGTATACCCGCTGATATGAGGAAAAACGATAATTAAAAATAGAAAGTAAAGCAGGTAGAAACCGATGAAAAAGCCAATGAATATTACAAATTGAAAGGACGGTGGATACTGCTTCATATAACCTGTCTTAGATTAATTTTGCGTAAATTTACAGTGTGAAATTGAGTTGGCAATTGCAATCCGGGAAATTCCGGCACCTTGGTCAACCCTTAACAGAAAAAGATGGTAAAGATAGGTAACATACTATTGGGCGATTTTCCGCTATTACTTGCTCCCATGGAGGATGTAAGTGATCCGCCCTTTCGTGCGGTGTGTAAGGATAAGGGTGCTGACCTGATGTATTCAGAATTTATCTCTTCGGAGGGTCTTATCCGTGACGCAATCAAAAGCCGGCAAAAACTGGACATCTTCCCTGAAGAACGTCCGGTAGGTATCCAGATATTCGGAGGCGATGAAGAGCCTATGGCTATGGCCGCTCAGATCGTGGAAGCCACCAACCCCGACCTGCTGGACATCAACTATGGATGCCCCGTTAAAAAAGTAGTATGCAAAGGAGCCGGTTCCGGTATCCTGAAAGATATTCCCAAAATGGTAAGACTGACCGCCGCAGTAGTAAAAGCTACTAAACTGCCGGTAACAGTAAAGACCCGCCTGGGATGGGACGACGATACCAAAAATATTGAAGAAGTAGCCGAAAGACTACAGGATGTAGGCATCCAGGCCCTCACCATACACGGGCGCACCCGCACCCAGATGTATAAAGGCCATGCCGACTGGAGCCTCATCGGGAAAGTCAAAAATAACCCACGTATCCACATTCCTATATTCGGCAACGGCGATATCACTACGCCCGAACAAGTCATCGCTGCCCGTCAGAAATATGGCGTAGATGGCGTTATGATAGGTCGCGCTGCAATAGGATATCCGTGGATCTTTGATGAGATCAAGCACTTTATGGCTACCGGCAAGCATTTGCCCCCACCATCCATTCAGGAAAGGGTAGACGTTTGTAAAAAACACCTGCGCCAGTCAGTAAGCTGGAAAGGCGATGTGGTAGGCATACTCGAAATGCGTCGTCACTATACGAATTATCTCAAAGGGTTACCCCACATAAAAGAATTCAGGCAACAATTAGTAACTTGCAGTACACTGGCAGCAGTAGAAGAAGTTTTAGACACAATAGCAGAACATTACAAAGGTCACATTATAGAAAGGGCCTCTACCCTTCCTGATAATTCTAACCTGCCAGTAAACTTAAACAATGAAGTAGCAGATTGTAACGTTTACGGATAAACCCCAGGTTCAACTATTAAATTTTCTTTCACATGGCCACGATTAAAAATCTGAAAAATGAAGTCTGGAAAGACTTGCAGATCAAAAACAAATCTGCCCTGCGTAAAAAGTATGCAGTATCTAACATGGGAAGAGTGATTAGCTATTATGAAGATATAACAGACGGTAAGTTGCTCTCAGGCTCTACCGTCGAAGGTTATACCGTGCTAAATGTAAAACCCGCTGATAGTTACCAGTCACTGTACCTCCACAGAGAAGTAGCGAAATTATTCAACAAGAAACCCGGTCGTTCTCACAAGTATGTAATTCACATCGATTACGACAAGAAGAACAACAAAACCACAAACCTTCAATGGGCTACCAAAGAAGAAATGGAAGCCCACCAGCAATTCAGCCCCGCCAAACTCGCTTACAAGGAAAAACAACGTAACCGCGTCAAAGGTCTGAAACTGAACATTACTAAAGTTAAGAGCATCAAGCGCTTACTGGCCAAACCTGGTCGCAAGACCATGAAACAGATCGCTGAACAATTCGATATCAGCGAAATGCAGTTATACCGTATCAAAAGCGGTGAAAACTGGAGCCATGTTACTCTGGATTAAAGCCTGATTAGTCAGGAATGATCATATGATGTTGTCTGACATATAGCCATCTGCCTTACGGCGGGTGGCTTTATTTTTTATTGTGCCCTGATCTTATCCAGCACCTTGCTATAGTGCATACTACTCCGCAGTGCCGGCTCATATCCCATCAGTATTACCTGCTGTCGTGCCCGTGATAGGGTAACCAGCAGCTTCCTGTCTACCTCTATCGTATGCTCCTCCCATCTGAAAGTGCCAAGGCTTTGTAACATATTCAACTGAGTAGGATGATATACCGCCAGTGATATGATGATGATATCATTCTCTGCGCCCTGGAAGCGTTCAGCGGTATCTATGTTGATGGCTTGTAGTACTTCGTTAGTGCCTATCAGTTCTCTGATCAGACTTATCTGGGTGCGCCATGGTGTCACTACTCCCACTGTTTCTTTATTAAAAGCCGCTCCCCTGCTCTCCTGTAGATAAGTGAGCAGTGATACCACCTGTTGTGCCTCTGTCAGATGCATTTTGGAAGTCGGCTCCATAGGACTGGGCAGGAAGATGGTTCTGCCTTGTGAAAGTATGTGATGCCAGTCGCCATCAGCTACATCCTGCTTTACAAAAGGAGCTGCCTGTAAAGGTTGGCCTGGCGATAACTGGTGAGCATAGTAATGATTGATCAGGTCTGCGATATCATTGTGCATGCGGAAATGGGTATTCAGCATGCCCCAGCCATGATGCCAGCCGTTTTGTTTACAAGCCTGGATCAGCCTTTCGAATAGTGTGCAGCGCAGATCTGTAATACCTGTACTGTGTAAAAGGGGCTCTTCCGTCATACAGAAATTATCTGCCTGCGCGACCACTGGTGGCAGCTGGTTCTGATCTCCGATCAGGATAAACTTCTGAAAAGGCAACACCAATCCTAAAAGCTGTGGCTCCGTCAACTGAGAGGCCTCGTCTACAATGAGGGTATCCGTTTTAACCCCCAGCAATTGCAGGTTAGGTAACCGGGTAGCCATCGTTGCCACCGTAGCTACAAAGATCTGCTGATTGGCAATGTACTCCCTGGCCTGTGCAATATCCCCTTCCAGGCAATAGGTTCTCAATTGATTTTCTGCTGCTGAACGGCGGCCGCCCAACCGCAGGTATTGTACACCTTTGCTTTCCAGCTTTTTGCAAATTTCGTCTACTGCCTTGTTGGTAAAAGCCACGATCATCATCTGGGTGCCGGCAGCTGCCAGAGAAGTCACCATCGAAGTAAGCAGGGAGGATGTCTTACCGGTACCGGGAGGTCCCTGTACCAGGTAATAGTCTTTGGCATCCAGCGCAGCCTGCAGGATCTCTTGCTGGTTGCTGTTGAACATGGTGGGGGCAGGTAGCGGAAATGGCACCCTGACGGGTTCCCGCATGCCCAGTAACAACTCCATTCTGGCAGCAAAGCGGGGTTCCAGTACATGAAACAGCGCCGTCGCTGAGATCCAGAAGTTGGATTCATAAATATCGTGTTCGATCACCCATTGTTGCTGGTGAGCAAAGAAGTCGTGGGTGATCTGTCGGTTGTTCAGTGAAAAGGTCAGCCTGTCTTTCTGCAATTCATCTACCCTGCCTTTCAGGATCTGGTGTTGCAATGGCGCCAGTCCGGTGGTATCTCTTGGATAAATGATGGCAGTATCCCCGGGGCGAAAGTTATGATTCACCGGCTCCTGTATGGTGAATACAACACTACTCTGGGCTTCATCAAAATTCTGGAAACAGAGGCCGGGAATAATCGTGAACCGGGTTAGCTTTTCCGATTCGGGTTGTAACCAGAGAGCGGCAAAGCCTTCAACATCTTCTTCCCTGTGCATGGAGGCATACATACCACACTTGGCCAGCAGGAACTCCCTGAGCAAGAAAGAAAGGAACTGCTGATAGTAGCTTCTCAGCAGTGGACTGGCCTTGCCATAAGTTTCTTCGAAGTTGGCAAAGTGCACTACGCTGAAAGAAGGCAATCCTTCGCCAGCGAGTGTCGTGATTTTTTCAAGTATATCATATTCTCCTGAGGAGAGTCTTAATAGTTGGGAGACGATTTCATTGCGCAGGGCGAGCAACTCATTTTCCGCTGGGCGGTTATTCGCCATGTTGCGCAATGGGCTATTGGATGCAGAAGAATACAGGATCGCAGAGCTGCCACAGCGCTGATCGCCAAAAGTAGATTGTAGCAGCAGGTTATACCCTGTTACCTGCATTTCGTGGTTCTTCCAGGCTCCAAAATCCGGCGCCCTGCCACTTTTGAGCTCAAAGATCTCCTTACGGGTAGGATCTGTATCATCTTCTGCCAGGATATCCAGACGGCCCTGTAGGCCATATAAAGCAGAAAAGAAGGTCGGTTCTATTCTCACCGGTCGGTCTTTCAATTCCCTGGATGCCTCCAATAAATTTGGCCAGTGTGTTTCCCTGATGTCGGCATACATGCTGTTCAGCTCCTGTCTGCCATAGCCAGCCGCCTGCAATACATTTTCGGCCACTGCTTCTACAAAGGATTCCCGGAGCTTCATATCCGGGTGACGTAGCACATTGTCCAGCAGGGAGTTGACGATATTTCCCTTGAAAGCAGGCAACCCGGTCGTTTGTGGTACCAGTTTCCTGACTAAATATAAAAACGGATTAGGGCCGCTGCGGCCAAAGCATTCTGCCAGATCACTGATGTCGATGAGGAGATCGGGTTCCAGTATAAACCGGGTGGCTTTCACTGCTTCGTACTGGCCGGTAGCCTCATCACGATCTGCATGCAGAATATGGAGGGTATCATATACCCGTACCTGTTTGTGCAGGGCAGCAGTATGTGGCTGATAAACAGTAGTAATGTTGATCAGGAACTCCCCTGCCTCATCATCTTTGCCCTGGAGTACAAACGACTCCACACCATCAGGTGTTTTTTGCAAAGGGCCTACGCCGGTAACGAGGCATTTGAGGAGGGGCACCAGCGGGTTATCATCCACCGGACCCTGTATCAGGGTCTCTCCTGCTACGGAGGCACAACGTTCCAGCAGCGCTTCGGGGGGAGGAACCTCGTAATATTGTTCAATGACATCGGCCAGGGTACGGATACAGAGCAGGGCATCCTGCTGATCGGCACGGAGGCCGCCCATCATGGCTTTGGTGGTAAGAATGCGAAGAATGGTCAGTTGGCGCCGTTGATTGGATGCTACTCCGTGCTTGTCGAAGTAGAACTGCATACGGGCAAACAGGTTGCTGAAGCTACGGGCTTCATTTTTGGTGAGATGCCGGAATAACTGCTCGAGTACGCCCCGCAAAAACCGCAGGGTGACTAGCGGCTGGTGCCCATCTCCGGCTTCCAGCAGGCGCATATACAACATATGGCCGGTGAGGGCTTTATCGCTGGTATTCACTGACATAAGTTAAATACAGATTTCCACTTATTGAAAATATCCCTAAAATAACGCTTATGCCGCATGCATAGCCGTTATTTTAGGGATATCAATATAAGGGGGTAGTAAATTAAGCAGCCTTTTTCTTCCTGTTTTTGTTTTTGGCTGAGCGGAACTCCCAGGGAGCGATAGGTTTTCCCTGCTTCCAGAGTCCCAGTTTATTACGTTTGGCTGTGGCCTGTGCCGCGGCCAATGGTGCACTTTTAGAATATTCTGTATAATGCCAGGCATGCCCTCCGGCTATCATCCAGCCATTAATGTATTCACCTTTGCTACTATAGACATCGCCTATCCAGCGCTGATACCTGTCTTTTCGTAACAGTTCGACCGTTACGATCTTGTTGAAACACAAATCGGACAATGCCTGTTTGCTTTTCTGGTAGTAGTCCTGCCCCTTCTCCGGTGCATCGATCGCAGAAAGCCTGATGCGGAACGTCTCTTTTTTTACCAGTACCTCAAATGTATCTCCATCTATGATCCGCACTACCTTTCCTTTTATTTTCTTCGGTGGGCTGGCCACTATTGTCTGAGTAAACAGACAAAGGAGCATACACATGATCACTCTAAAAAAAAGTTTAGGCATTGCATAGGATTTTGGGATGCGAAGTAACAAATTTTCCCCCGAAGAGCCTAACCATTGTGGCTGATTCATTTGCACATTTGCATATCTTGTTATACCTTCCCCTTGATTTAAAGCATATAGTGAACAACATGTCTAGCAAAAAAATAGCTATCATCGGTGGTGGCAATCTTGGTGCTGCCATTGCACAGGGTTTACTGAAAAGCGGGTTTTCACAACCAGCCGACCTGACGATTACCAGAAGAAACGTAACGGCTCTGAAAGACTTTCAGACAGCCGGTGTCAATACAACTGCTGATAACGAAGCCGCTATCCGTGATGCGGAGATCGTTGTCATCGCCCTCAAGCCGTACAACTGGAAAGATGTACTGAGCAAAGTGCAGACCGCCTTTGATCCATCCAGGCAGGTGCTGATCAGTGTCATGACTGGGGTGTTAATGGATGACCTGGAAAAGGTAGGTGGTACCGGTATCGCAGTCGTACGTGCCATGCCGAATACAGCCATTGCTATTCAGGAGTCAATGACCTGTGTGTGCTACAAGAATGTGGCGCCTGAGCTGCAGGATTATGTGAAGGATATGTTCGACCAGCTGGGGGTAACCGTAGCTATCGACGAAAAGCTGATGGATGCGGCCACGGTACTGGGTGCCTGTGGTATTGCATATGCACTGCGTTTTATCAGGGCCAACATCCAGGGTGGTATCGAAATCGGCTTTGACGTACGTACGGCAAACCTGATCGCGGCACAAACCGTGAAGGGGGCGGCAGAATTGCTGATCCGTGAGAAACGCCATCCGGAAGAAGAGATCGACAAGGTGACTACCCCTAAAGGTTGTACGATTGCAGGTCTTAATGAGATGGAACACCAGGGATTCAGTTCTTCACTGATCAAAGGAATCACAGTATCCTACAATAAGATTCAGAAAGACTAAGATAGGGAGAAACAGGACGGGGCTTAGACTACTTCTGCTTTGGGATAGTCAAAGAATAGAAAGTTCTTGGTGGCGCTGTCAAACTCTTTCCATGAATTGATATTAGCTTTTACAGCAAAAACGCCGGTGGTAGGGATATTGTCTATCCTGATTTCCTGCGTGATGTAATTGGCGAAGTCGGTGATACCTGGATTGTGAGCGAAGATGGCGACAGTGTCGATATCATCATCAATCTTAGTGATCATTTTCAGGAAGGTAGAGGCGTAGCAAAGATAGAGTTCGTCTTCCAGCAGGATGGCATCTTTGTCATAATGCCATTCTTTAGCCATGAGACGGGCAGTCGTTTTGGTGCGTTTGGCGGGGCTGGCGATAAGGAGTTCGGGAACGATTCCCCTGGAGTGTAGGCGAGTGGCCATTTCTGGTGCGTTTTGTTTGCCCCGTTTGTTGAGTGGCCGGTCAAAATCATCTACGTCCGGATCATTCCAGCTAGATTTTGCGTGGCGGATCAGCAGTAACGTTTTCATCCTGTTATTGATAATTGACTTTTAGTTACTTACTAATTTACTGAAATAACTGGATCACTTCATGGTGTGGCCTGCTGCATAAAGCCTGATTTAAGATAAAATTAATAATGCCCGTAGCAGGTGCTGCCCAAAAATAAAGCCCGTTGCTACGCAACGGGCTTTATTTTTAGTATCCTCTTTCGTTCTTCCCTTCCATGAAGTTCATAAACGCCTTATTCACTACCCTATTCCCTCCCGGTGTCGGATAATTCCCTGTAAAGTACCAATCCCCTAAGTTATTAGGACAAGCCTCGTGCAGGCTCTCAATAGACTGATAAATCACATTTACCTCTGCGCTTATTCCTTTCGGAGTGATGATCTCTGCAATCTTTGCAGAAATCTGCTCAGTAGTAAATGGTTTATAAATATTCCTCACCACGTTCTGCGCATGCAATGTATTTGTACGTTGTAACTCATTGCACAAACCATACGCTTCCTGCAGTATATGCTCCTTACCATGGTCTTTCAGCAGGGCAATTGCTGCCTGGAAAGCCACAAAATCACCCATCTTGCTCATATCAATACCATAGCAGTCAGGATAACGGATCTGTGGAGCAGAAGAAACGATAATAATACGTTTTGGACCCAGTCTGTCCAGCATTTTGATAATGCTTTCACGCAGGGTGGTACCTCTTACGATAGAGTCATCGATCACTACCAGCGTATCCACACCCGGACGAACAGTACCATAAGTGATGTCATACACGTGCTGCACCATCTCATTACGGCTGGTATCGGCAGTGATGAACGTACGCATCTTCACGTCTTTGATAGCAATTTTGTCGATGCGGATACGGCGGTTCACCATTTCAGTCAGCTTTTCCTCATCGAAGTCTTTGCCCCATGATACGATCCTTTCTACCTTGATTTTATTCAGGTAGTCTTCCAAACCCTTGATCATACCATAAAAGGCAATCTCAGCGGTGTTTGGAATAAAGGAGAAGATGGTATTCTTCAGGTCATTATTAATATCTGCAAGAACCCGCTCAGCCAGGTTGTAACCCAGGCGGGAACGCTCTTTATAGATCTTTTCGTCATTACCACGGGAGAAGTAGATCCTCTCGAAGCTACAAGCTTTACGTTCTTTCTGATCCAGGATCTGCTCAATGCTGTATTCGCCGTTTTCTTTTACGATCAGGGCGTTTCCTGGCATCAGTTCGTGTACTTCATTTTCACCTACATTGAATGCGGTACGGATGGCAGCACGCTCAGAAGCGGCTACGATCACCTCGTCATTCACATAATAATAAGAAGGACGGATACCGTGGCCATCGCGGATCACGAAAGAATCGCCACTACCCAGCAGGCCACACACGTGATAACCACCGTCGAACATAGAGAAGGCATCCTTCAGGATCTTCTTCACATCCAGTCCGTTCTGACGTACTTCATCTTCTTTGCACAGGAAGTGGTGTACAACTTCCAGCATCGCCGCGAGGTCACTGTTACGGTGAGTTTCTCCCGGGTCTACATTTACGAACTTAAACAGTTCATCAGCATTTACGAGGTTGAAGTTGCCTGCGATAGAGAGGTTGCGTGCGGGGATGGTGTTATATCTTACGAACGGGTGGCAGAGTTCTACGTTGTTTTTACCCTGAGTGGCGTAGCGGAGGTGACCCATCATGTTTTCGCCGAGGAAACGCATGTGGCCTTTCATGAGGCCGGGGTACTTGGTGATTTCCGGTTGGTATTTTTCGATTTCGTCGATTTCGTCTCTTACCTTGCCGAAGATGTCTCCTATGGCTTGGGGAGCGCTGCTTCGAAGCCTGTGCATGAAGGGAACCCCGGGTTCGGTGTTCAACTTCACAGTGGCTATACCTGCACCATCCTGTCCACGGTTATGCTGCTTTTCCATCAGCAGGTACAATTTGTTGAGGCCGTAGAAAACCGTTCCATATTGTTGCTGATAATAAGAAAAAGGCTTCCTAAGTCTTATAAATGCTAATCCGCATTCATGTTTTATGGCTTCGCTCATCCCATTATGAATTGAAGGCGCGAAGTTACGTTGAAAAAACCTAAACAAAAAGGCGGATCGATTTGATCCGCCTTTTCAGTAATTACTTCTGTGCTACTGCACCCATCCATCTGGCTATATGCCCACATTTCTTATACTCATTATCTACATGGATGTAATATGTAGGGATTGTTTCTCTCAGCCATTTATCTCTTGCTTCTGCCTGTTTGATGGCCAATGTACGCTGTTGAATACGTGCGTAATCGTCATTCAGGTTTTCGCGGTGAGGGTTGGTACGTGTTTTCAGGTATACGATACGAAGCTGGGTAGCTTTGCTTTCTTCGTCTACATACTGCACTGGTTCTGATATGCCGCCTGGTTTCAGGGTATCGAGCATCATAACGATGGCTCTTTCTGATGGCTGATCCAGCTGGTCCATAGTGATCAGGGTACCGCCGCTTACATTGTTCTGCAACATACCACCTGTAAATTTAGCCATTTGCTCATCGCTGAATTTGTTCACAGCATCACCGAAGTTCATTTTACCATTTACGATGAGTTGACGAATGCTATCCAGTTTCACCTTTGCAGCAGCGATATCAGACTTACCAACGAGTGGTTTAAGCAGGATGTGCTGTACGGTGATGTTGTCGCCCTGGCGTTTCAGACACTGGATCAGGTGGTAACCGAACTGGCTTTTTACAGGAGAAGAGATCTCATTTTCCTTGAGCCTGAAAGAGGCAGCAAGGAATTCAGGATCCCACTGTTTGTCAGTACGGTTCAGGATGTAGATACCATTATTTTCTTTGGTACCTGGATCTTCGGAGATCATGATGGCCTGGCGGCCGAAGTCGGCTTTCTTTGCCAATACATCTTTTTTGATCTCATTCAGGCGGTCGATGGTGTATTGTTCCATCTCTTTGGTTGCCTTTGGAATGATGATCAGTTGACCGATTTCCAGTTCAGACTCATAAAATTTGAGGCTGTCCTTAGGAATACCGTCAAAATACCTTTTCACCTCAGAAGGTGTAACTTTCACAGAGTTAGTGATCTTGTCCTGCATAGCCTTGGCCAGCAGCCCTTCTTTGATAGGCTGGCGGAAGCGCTCACGCAGCTGGTATACGGAGTAACCGGTTATTTCTTTCATTTTCTCACGGCTACCGTACAGTTGCTCGAAGTAGCGGATACGGTTGTCGATCTGACCATCCACATCTGATTCACTTACGGGCAAGCTGTCTCTCTCTGCCTGAATCACCATTACTTTTTGGGCAATGATCTGTTCCATGATCGTACAAGCCGCATCAGGAGGCAGATTACCGTCCTGAATCTGGCGTTGCATATTCACCAGTTCCCCTTCTACATCGGAGCTCAGGATGATCTTATCTCCCACAATAGCGGCAATTTTGTCCGCCACCATTCGCTGCTGCGCAGAAGCAACCTGACCGAGCAGCATCACAACTGCAGAAAAAGCCAAAAATTTATTCATAGTATTAAATAGCACAGTGAGTCTCAAAAATAACCAAAAAATAAGCCGCGTAAGAGCGGCTTATTTTTTTAACAAAATTTTATTGCTGTAAAAGCCTTGTGCAGGCTGCATTAGAGCGTACGTTTAACTTCTACTTCTTCGAAACCTTCTACGATATCGCCCACTTTAAGGTCGCTGTAATTCTTGATACTCAGACCGCACTCCATGTTGGATGCAACTTCCTTCACATCGTCCTTATAGCGTTTCAGGGATTGAAGTTCGCCGGTGTAGATCACGATACCTTCACGTACCAGGTTGACACGGGTGTTACGGGTGATCTTACCATCCAGTACAAAGCAACCTGCAACGGTAACCTTGTCGAAGCGGTAGGTTTCGCGGATTTCCACGTTCGCAACCACTTTCTTCTCGATCTTCGGTTCCAGCATACCTTCCATCGCGCTCTTCAGTTCATCGATAGCGTCATAGATGATGGAGTAAGTACGGATTTCGATATTTTCTTTCTCTGCCAGTTTGCTAGCCTGAGAAGAAGGTCGAACCTGGAAGCCAAGGATGATCGCATCGGATGCGGTAGCCAGCAATACGTCGGATTCGGTGATCTGACCTACTGCCTTGTGTACAACGCTCACCACGATTTCTTCGGTAGACAGTTTCTGCAGGGAGTCGCTCAGCGCTTCTACAGAACCATCGAAGTCACCCTTGATGATTACGTTCAGCTGTTTGAAGTTGCCCAGTGCCAGACGGCGGCCAATTTCATCCAGTGTGATATGTTTCTTAGTACGGATACCTTGTTCGCGGATGATCTGAGCACGACGGTTTGCAGTTTCCTTCGCTTCAGATTCATTTTCATACATTCTGAATTTCTCACCGGCCTGTGGAGCACCGTTCAGACCCAGCACCTGTACAGGAGCAGATGGTCCGGCGGAGTCAACGCGCAGACCGCGTTCGTTGAACATCGCTTTGATCTTACCGAAGTTAGAACCGGAAGCGATGGTATCGCCCTGACGGAGGGTACCATTTTGTACCAGCAGGGTCGCTACATAACCACGACCTTTATCGAGAGAGGCTTCGATCACGCTACCGGAACCTTCCCTGTTCGGGTTAGCTTTCAGTTCCAGCAGTTCTGCTTCGAGCAGGATCTTTTCCAATAATACGTCGATGTTCAGACCACTCTTCGCTGAGATTTCCTGGCTTTGGTATTTACCACCCCAATCTTCAACCAGGAGGTTCATACCTGCCAGTTGTTCTTTGATTTTTTCAGGGTTGGCGCCATCCTTATCGATCTTGTTGATCGCAAAGATCATTGGCAGACCAGCAGCCTGTGAGTGGGAGATTGCTTCACGTGTTTGAGGCATGATAGCATCGTCCGCAGCGATTACGATGATTGCAATATCCGCCACCTTGGCACCACGGGCACGCATCGCTGTAAACGCTTCGTGACCAGGGGTATCGAGGAAGGTAACGCGCTTGCCAGCAGCTGTAGTCACCTGGTAAGCACCAATGTGCTGGGTGATACCGCCGGCCTCACCGGATACTACGTTTGCATTACGGATATAGTCAAGTAATGAAGTTTTACCGTGGTCAACGTGACCCATGATGGTAACGATTGGTGCTCTAGGTACCAGATCTTCTTCATTATCCTGGATTTCTTCTTCTTCTATGTCGTCGGATTCATCTACACCGATGAATTCTACTTCATAGCCAAACTCGCCAGCTACCAGTTCGATTACTTCTGCATCCAGACGTTGGTTGATGGATACCATGATACCCAGTCCCATACATTTTGAGATCACCTCGGCAAAGCTTACATCCATCAGGTTGGCCAGTTCGCTTACAGAAACGAACTCAGTAACCTGCAGCTTGTGGTCACCGCCGGCCTGATTTGCCATTTGCTCAGCGAGCTCATGACGTTTCTCACGGCGTTGTTTTGCTTTGATGTTTTTGCCTCGGCCTCCACCACCGCCCATTTTGGCCATGGTTTCCTTGATCTTATTCTGGATTTCGTTTTTGTCGATCTCCTTATCTTCTGGCTTGCCGCTACGGTTGTTATAGCTGCTACCACCTGGGCGATTGCCATATTGGCCGCCACCACTACGGTTGTAACCACCACCTTGTCCACCCGGACGGTTGCCACCCTGACCACCACCTGGACCGCGATTGCCTCCCTGATGACCTGGACCACCCGGACCACGGTTACCACCCTGATGACCTGGACCACCACCTGGGCGGTTGTCACGGTTAGGTGCGGTATGAGGTCTGCTAGGACCAGCCGGACGGTTAGTGTTGCTACTATTATTGTTGTTATGGCCGCCACCGTGACTATGATCACGGTTACCACCACCACCACGGTTGTCTCTGTTGAAGTTACGGTTACCACCCTCGCGGTTACCGCCCTGGTGACCCTGGCCACCACGGTTACCACCCTGGTTGTTGCCATGAGTACCTTCGCCACCCTTGTTGGCTTCATCGCCTGGCTGGATAGGCTCAGGTTTCTTTTCGACAATTATACGCTTACGTTTACGGTTGTTTTCGGCATTATTATTATTGCCACCGCGGTTGAAGTTATTATTGCCCTTATTGTCACGATCTCTCCTTTCCTGATGAACGGGGAGGTCGATTTTACCGATGACTTTAGGACCAGTTAATTTTTCTGCCTGAATGTTTTCAATTACGGCAGAACCGGTGTTGTCATCTTGCTCAGATGTGATATCTGCTGCTGCAACTACGTCCATATGGTGTGCGGCCGGCTTAATTTGTTCTTTTGCAGCCGGTTCTTTTGTTTTTTCCTGAGCAGCTGCCGGTTTTTCGGTAGCTGGCGCCTGTTTCTCTTCTACAGCTTTTGGAGCAGTTTTTTCAGCAGCAGGCGCTGTAATTTTTTCTTTTTCTATTGGTTGTTGTTGCACCGGAGTAGGTTTTACTTCTGGCTGGACAGGTTTTTCTGTCGCAACAGGAGTTTGCACCGGAGGAGTAGTTTGCTGTTGTACAGGAGGTACCTGTACAGGCTCTTGCGCCTTAGCTACCGGTTCCGGTTGTTTTGCAACCGGTGGTTTCTCTTCCTGTTCTGGCCTTTTAGCTGCGGCAGGCTGAGGTTTTTTATTATTATGTCTGTTCAGAGCCTCGAGGTCGATAGTGCCCATGATTTTAGGACCATTGATTCTTGGAGTATCTGGTTTCTTTTCAGGTTCCGGTTGTGGCTTTGGTTCCGGCGCTTTTTCAGCGACAGGTGCTACAGGCGGTTGCTGCGGTTTAACTTCTTCCTTCACTATAACAGGAGGAACTTCTGCAACCGGTGCCTTTACAGGCTCTGGTTTAGGCTCAGGCTTCGGCTCCGGTTTGGGTTCGGGCTTCGGCTCGGCTTTAGGCTGTTCTACCTTCGGCTCAGGCTTTGGTTCTGGTTTAGCTTCTGGTTTTGGTACCTCTGCTACCGGGGCTGTGGGCTGCTCTTCCTTGGCAGCTGCTTCTTTCTTCTTAGCGGCTGCTTCTGCTTCTTCTTTTTCCTTCTTCTTCATTGCATCTAACACGCTTCCTTTGGGCAGGGCTATCTGATCGCTTTTACGCTTATTAGCCTTGTCCTGTTGGAATTCAGATTGCAAAGCTGTGTACATCTGAGAGGTCAGGCGTGCATTAGGTGAACCGAATCCATCCATGTCATAGCCTTTATTAGAAAGGAAGTCGATCAACGTTTCCTTTCCAATATTAAACTCTTTCGCTGCTGCCAGCAATCGCGGCGTGTTGTTTGTTACTTCAGGCATATTGTAATCTCGGGCCTCCCCTTTTTTCCCGTTTATCAACGGGACTCCTTTTTAACAATTAACAATAACTTAAAAAAAATCCTGTCAAGTAAGCCCACATCCCGGGGAAGTGGAGGTGCGGTCTTACTCTTTGTCAAATTCTTCCTGCAGGATCCTTCTCACGTCCTTTACAGTTTCTTCTTCCAGATCAGAACGACGTACCAATTCTTCAACAGTCAGGTCTAATACGCTACGGGCGGTATCACAACCAATACGTTTGAGTTCATCCAGTACCCATTCTTCGATCTCATCTGAGAATTCGGAAAGGTCAATATCGTACTCAGCCTGCTCTTGTTCCTCATCACGGAATACATCTATTTCATATCCGGTCAATTCACAGGCCAATTTAATATTTACCCCTTTTTTACCGATAGCCAGAGATACCTGATCTGCCTTTAAAAAAACGGATGCGTATTTATTCTCATTATCTATTTCCATGCGGCTGATACGCGCAGGTGTTAACGCACGCTGGATCAACAGTTGAATATTCGCAGTATAGTTAATGATATCAATATTTTCGTTTCGCAGTTCACGTACTATGCCATGGATACGGCTTCCTTTCATACCCACACAGGCGCCAACAGGGTCGATACGGTCGTCATATGATTCAACTGCCACTTTAGCTCTTTCTCCGGGCTCACGAACGATTTTCTTGATTACAATCAGGCCGTCAAAGATCTCCGGAACTTCAATTTCCAGCAATTTAGCGAGGAAGGTAGGATGGGTGCGGGAGAGAATGATGAGCGGAGCGTTGTTCTTCATCTCCACTTTTTTTACTACTGCCCTTACATTTTCACCTTTCTTGAAATAATCGGTAGGAATCTGTTCAGATTTAGGTAAAATTAACTCATTCCTTTCATCATCAAGCAATAAAACTTCTTTTTTCCAAACCTGGTAGACTTCACCTGTTACAATTTCACCTACCCTATCCGCATATTTCTTTACTAAAATGTTCTTTTTCAGGTCACCGATACGTGCAGACAATGTCTGCTTAGCAGCCAGGATGGCTCTGCGGCCAAAATCCATGATCTCAACTTCCTCGTACAAATCCTCACCTACCTGGTAATCCGGTTCTACTAAAATGGCTTCAGAATAAGCGATCTGTGCATTATCATCTTCTACCTCACCATCATTAACAATGGTACGGCGGCGCAATATTTCCAGGTCACCTTTCTCAGTATTTACAATCACGTCAAAATTCTCATCAGAGCCATACTTTTTACGGAGAAGCGTTTTAAACACATCTTCTAACACCTTCATTAACGTAGGACGGTCAATGTTTTCCGCTTCTTTAAACTCCGTGAATGACTCAATCAGATTAATACTAGCCATGTTTTGCTTATATTATATATTTTAAAACACGATGCACACTTTGGTGTGCTTGATTTCGTTAAGGTTTATGTCAGTAGTTTTTTTCTCTTTTTTCTTACCGATCGTCTCCTCTATAGTCAGGGCTTCATCAGTAGCCGCCAGCAGGGTGCCTTCCTTTTCGGAACCATCCAGCAGGGTTATTGCTACCTTTCTACCTATATTCTTTACGAATTGACGGTGCAGTTTCAGTGGTTCGTCCAGTCCAGGGGATGAGACTTCCAGAGAGAAATCGTTGTCAGGAAACAACGCCGCGGCTTCCAGCCTTGCGTATAAATTACGGTTGAATGAGACCAGCTTATCCACAGGTACACCATTATCACCATCCACAAATAGCTTTACATTATTAGTGGGCTTAATCCTGATATCGACCACGAAATATTCCGGATATTCAGCAAGCATTTCTTCTAAATGCTCCCGGATGCTTGTTATCACTTGTTCGTTTGCCATACAAAAAACGAGAAGGGGACTTTCAGTCCCCTTCGTTAGAATCATTTTCCTATGCAAAATTAGGATTTTATTTTGATCAAAGCGCATTTTCTTTAACTTGTATGAAATAATTTCCATTAGGAAATCCGCTATCTGCACAGATTACGTCAAAATCTAATAACTTCGTTTGACCGTTTCTTATATGTTAATTATTCACCACGTACAACGAATTAACAAAGAATTGATCATATGGCCAGTAGCGTTAATCTTGCTATATTGGATGAATCCGGCAGCAGATGGCAACTTTAGCCTCTGCCCGTTTAAGTGGCTCGGATTTACCTGGTGCCCGGGGTGTGGGTTGGGACATGGCATTCATTATTTATTACATGGGGACTGGAAGAATGCGATCCACCATCACGTGTTAAGCCCTTTTGCTGTAGCCGTATTGTTGCATAGAACTTTTCAGCTTGGAAGATCACAGTTGAGACTTAAAAACCATCATACATGACCGATTTTTCCTTTGCCATGTTGCCTGGCGTTGACCAGGAAGAGATCCTGTGGTTACAGGAACTCACCAAAGATTATAGTGAGGACAATAAACGGAAGTTTATTGCCCTGTATCAATCCCGCCGCAAAGATCCGCAGACGGTGCTCATTTGCTGCCTGCTGGGTTTGGTATGCGTATCGGGTATACACCGCTTCATACTTAATCAGGTTGGCATGGGTATTTTGTACTTATTCACAGGCGGACTGTGCCTGATTGGGACAATTGTAGATGCTGTTAACCACCGCAAACTGGCCTGGGAATTTAATAAGGGGGCTGCTATGGAAGCCGCAAGCATATTAAAAATGTACTAAGATTTTACAGCGCCGGTGGTGCTGGCGCTGTTTTTTTAGATTTTTTAGGAGTAGAAGAGAGATTTTCCCCCTATTAATCTAATTTTTGACCATTTCCACCTGTTAAAGGAATCTTAAAATACCCCCCTCTTTCAGCCCCTGAAACGGATTATGGGCTACATTTGTACTATGTTCAAGATTATATTTCTATTATTTATCTGCTATATACTTTACAAGTTCGTATTCAATCTTGTATTACCAATGTACCAGACAGCCAGGCAGGTACGCCGCCAGATGGGAGACATCCAGGACCGTATGCGCCAGCAATATGAACAGGAACAACAGTATCATCAGCAGCAACAGCCGAATAACTTCAGCGGCCAGCAGCAGGCTAAACCTAAAATAGACAAGGGTGATTACCTCGATTTTGAGGAAGTCAAGTAAATTCTATTTGAAAATGTCTGTAATGGTTCTGGGTGCAAGCAAGTGAATGGTCTGCACCCCAACCGCTGTAGCCCCTTCTATATTAGGAAGGGTGTCATCTATAAATAAGGTCTCTTCAGGTTTCAACCCGTTCTCATCTAACACCAGCTGGTATGATTCCTTATCTGGTTTGCGGTAGCCAATCAGGTGAGAATAATATGCTTTGTCAAAAAAAGCAGCCAAAGATGGGATTCCCCTACTCTCTTCCAGGATTTTATTGAATGCTGCCATGTGAATGGCATTGGTATTACTCAACAAATACAGGCTGTAATGTTGTCTCAATTGCTGCAATATCTGTAGTCTGCGCAACGGAAAGTCCAGCAGCATGGCATTCCAGGCATCAATAATCTGCTGTTCGGTTGTGCCAGCCGGGGTATGTTTCTGCATTTCCGTCAAAAACTCTTCATTACTTACCTTACCCGTTTCCAGGTCGTCGAACAATTTATTGCCTTTGAACTGGCTGAACAGGCTGTGAAAATCTGTTACCCCCAGGTCTGTAAAGGCCTTGTTTGTCGCCTGATAATCAATATTTAAGATTACGCCGCCGAGGTCGAATATGATGTTTTTAATGCCTTTCATACTTAGAATGCTATTGCTGTGCAGTTGCAAATTATAATGTCTGCGGCGGAAAAAATTATTTATTTTCAGGTTGTTTAACCTGATTCCATGCACTTTGCGTTCAATACATTGATGTTGCTGGGAACCCTGCAAGGGTTCATTATGTGCGGATTTCTCTTCTATTCTTCTAAAAATAAGTACGCCAATCAGTGGCTGGGGGGATTGATCCTGTGTATTACCCTGGCTTGTCTGAATATGTACCTGGGCAATTTATCCTCGTTACCTATCCCGATTGGGTTTATGTTAAATTTTGTACCCCTGATCATCATTATGCCCATCGGACCATTTTTGTATTTCTATGTCAGATCAGTGACCGACCCGGATTTCCGGGTTACGCAGCGGTATCGCCGGCATTTCTGGCCGGTGGTGGTGGATGTGGTTCCCCAGGTAACGGCAGTGATCTATGTAGTAGGGGTAGTTTCCGGGGTAATTGTGAACAATAATCGCCCATGGGCGCTCTTTATTGATACTTATAATGTGTATTCGGATATTCCCCGCTGGTTGTCGATCACTATTTACCTGTTTCTTTCCTATCGTTATCTGGAAAGGTTCAACCTGCATAAGGACCGGTTGCAGTGGATGAAGCAGTTTACAGGGGCGTTCATGGGGTTTCAGGCAGTCTGGCTACTGTATCTGATTCCCTATATCATTCCACAACTGACTGATTATGTGTTGAATGCGGTAGATTGGTACCCTGTGTATATTCCGATGGTGGTATTGGTGTACTTTTTAGGCATAAAAGGATTGCTGATGCCGGTGCGGGAGGTGAAGGCCACCCCTGCCCCATTGGAGTCTCAATTGATCGATACAGCTGTGCCTCTCCTGAAAAAGGTAATGGAAGAGGATCAATTGTTTTTAAATCCTTCCCTGAATCTTGCTTTATTGTCTAAGCATACCGGCCTCCCGGCCAAAACTATTTCGACGGTTTTAAACCAGCATTTGAATAAAAGCTTCAATGAGTTTGTCAATAATTACCGCATAGAAGCGTTCAAAGAAAAGGTATCAGATCCGTCGTTTGAGCATCTTACTATTATGGGCCTCGCCCTGGATTGTGGGTTTAATTCCCTTCCTACTTTCCAGCGGGCTTTTAAAAATAGGATGGGGATGAGCCCTAAAGAATACATCAAAATGAATGATCAAATCCGGATTTGAGTAGACTGGTGGCGGAGATTCCTGTTGTTTTACAGGAAAAAGAGGCCATGAAGTATTTGTTTCACCGGTTATTGAAAGGGTTATTTCTCCTGTTATTCCCCACTTCACTTTTTGCCCAGGTAGTTCACCTCAGGGAGGTCGCTGTTCACCCCGGTCAGGGGTTGGAGATAGTCAAAAGAATGATCGCTGCTATTCCGAATAACTATGACACCAGCCTGGTGACAATGAGGGCCTTTTATAAGGAAGATATCCGGTTGGCGGGTGATACGCTCAACTATAATGAATCCGAACTGGAAATAAAGGGGGATCAGTGGAAAGTGACGAAGGTGGGCCGGAAAAAGATGTTTTCCAACCCTGACTTTCAGTTTTATAACTGGATAAGTAATATTTCCAATGCCCCAGCCGGTGCCTTGCATGAAGACCTTATTAAATATGCGAATACCAGATACGCTATTTTAAACCCCAATTCCTTCCGATACTATAATTATTATGTAGACACCTTGTGTGGGCGCCAGCTAATAATAGCAGTGGTACCTAAGAATAATAATAAGAACGGGTTGGTGAGTGGGCGGTTATTTATTGATACGGCCAGTCTGGCGCTGGTGAGGTGTGAGTTAGTGGCTAGTCCGGCGGGGATCAGGCATGTAAATAAGCATGGCAGAGGTGGGATCCGGTATACCTTAATGTCAAAAATTATGAGAGCATCCATGGATTTTGAGCAGATTAGGATGATTGTGACTTATCAGCAGGAAAATGGGAAATATTATTTGCAGGATGTAAGGCGGCATTGGGAGACGGTGATTAATAGTAATAAGAGACATTTAAAAGATGTAGCCTGGCGGGCGGATTTTTTTCTGTCGGTAAAAAGTAGGTCTTTGTCTCTAAAGCAAGTTACTGGTCTTTCCGCTCCTCACCAGCATTTTACCCGGGCCGATACACTCAGGGGAATGTTGTCCCCACTCCGCTCCTGCTATGACGTCACTTTCTACCACCTGGATGCGGATATAGACCTGGATCGCCGGCGCATCAGTGGGAACAATAAGATCCGCTTTAAAGTCATATCTCCCTTCGATCAAATGCAGATCGACTTATATGCAAATATGAAAATCAACGAAATCCTGTTCAAAAACCAGTCTTTGACCTTCACCCGCGAAGCAAATGCGGTCTTTGTAAAATTTCCAGGCATGCAACCTGTCGGCTCAATAGAAGAAATCACCATCTATTATGAAGGCATCCCTCAGGTCCCGGACAAAAGCATCAGTATGAACGGCGGCGTCTTATGGGACAAAGATGACCTGGGCAATCCGTGGGCACAAGTTGTTTGTCAGGGTTCAGGGGCTAGCTTATGGTGGCCCTGCAAGGATCATTTATCAGATGAACCGGATAGTATGGAGATCTGGATCACCGTCCCTTCCGGTTTTTCCGAAGTCTCCAATGGGCGGTTACAACGCCAAATTCCTCTTTCTGATCACAAAACCAGGTACGAATGGGCTGTTAGTTACCCTATTAATAATTACAATGTAACCTTCAGTATTGGAAAATATACCCATTACAGGGATCAGGGAGTGAACTATTATGTCATGCCTTACCACCTGGAACAGGCAAAAGTATACTTCAAAGAAGTTCCCGCCATGTTATCTTGTTATTCGCAGCATTTCGGCCCCTACCCCTTTCCCAGAGACAGCTTTACTTTAGTAGAAAGCCTTTATCCCATGGAACACCAAAGCGGTGTCTGTGTAGGTCGGATCCCCAACGACCCACATCCTGAATTCGCGGCTGTGGTCTGGCATGAATCGGCCCATGAGTGGTGGGGAAACAACATTAGTTGTAAGGATATGGCAGACATGTGGATCCATGAAGCCTTCGCCACCTATGCAGAAAGCATCTACATCGGTTGCCGCGATGGCGAAGCCGCTGCCCGCGAGTTTCTAAACGACCAGCGGGAACAGGTACAAAACAAACGACCGGTCACCGGCGTATACAATGTGAACAATATCTTCTATGACATTAGCGACATGTACACAAAAGGAAGTCTGCTATTGTTCACCTTACAGAATGTGATCAATGACCCTTCCTGCTGGAATCGCTTACTATTAGCTATCCAACAACATTTTCGCTATCAGACCCTATCTGCTGATGAGTTGGAACAGTTTATCTGCGACTTCACAGGAAACGATTACCACTATTTATTCAATCAATACCTTCATTACACCCGGGTTCCCCGTTTAGAATATTCCCTCTCCGAAAAAGGGACCACCCTCATGGTCCGTTATCGCTGGGTGGCTGATGTTCCCTATTTCCGGATGCCGGTGAAAATTAAAAACCATGAATTTATATACCCTACTACTGAATGGAAAACACTGACCCTTCGTAATCAGGCAGCAGCGGACTTCGAGATAGATGAAGAGAATTTCTATATAGAGGTAGAGGAGGTAGAATAAAAATTTTTACCTGGGGTTTGGGAAAATTGAATAAATTTTAAGTAATTTCGCCGTCCCGCAAAGGGACCCGAGAAAGTTTACATATATAATTTCGTTCTGAAAAGAACAGCTCCTATAGCTCAGTTGGTTAGAGCACCTGACTCATAATCAGGGGGTCACAGGATCATGCCCTGTTGGGAGCACAAAGATGAAGCCTTCGGCAATGCGCCGGAGGCTTTTTGTTTTTTACTTGTTCATCTCAAAGTTATTTCGTACTTTTGTACGGATTTAAGTACGTATTTGCGATACTTTTTTCATTCTGAGCATTTTTTATGCTCAGACATATTTTAAAATAACGTGTTTATGCAAGTTGTAAACTATAGCGAGTTTAGGCAACAACTAAAAGCGCATTTGGATAATGTAACAGAAAACCATGATACGCTTATTGTGCCCAGAGGCGGAGATAAAAGTGTTGTAATTATTTCTTTGGAAGAATATAATTCTATTTTGGAAACATTACACCTTATGAAGTCAGAGAAAAACAGAACTCGTTTAATGGAGGCGATTGAAAGAACAAATAATGGTATTAATGAAGAACATGAATTAATCGACGATTAATGAAATTAAGTTGGGACCAAAACGGGTGGGAGGATTATTTGTATTGGCAAAAGACAGATAAGAAGATCCTCAAGAAAATTAATGAGCTGATAAAAGATACAATGCGTCAGCCATTTGAAGGTTTGGGAAAACCAGAAGCACTCAAGGAAAATTTAACGGGTTGCTGGTCTCGAAGAATAGATCAAGAGCATCGGTTAGTGTATAAAGTATTGGATGATGCTATTCTTATCTTACAATGTAGATATCATTATTAAAGTGACAAATTAAATAGGAGGTCTAATAAATAGGCTTCCTGTTTTTTTACCATAGCACCTGACTCATAGTCAGGGGGGCACAGGATCATGCCCTGTTGGGAGCACAAGATGGTAAAGGCTTTTAGCTGAATTGCTAAAAGCCTTTTTTCATTTGCACAGGATTTGCACAAAGTAATGCTGGTGGGAAAATAGAGGATCACTTTCCCGACGTCAGGAAGGTGATCGAGGCAGGAAAAGGAGCTCAACAGGAAATACAGCATATTATGCTTATACGCTATGCCTGCTACTTGATAGCACAAAATGGAGATTCCAGAAAGCCGGAAGTTGCCTTTACACAGACTTATTTTGCTGTCCAAACACGAAGAGCAGAAATAATTGAACAAAGATTGCTGGAATTTGAAAGAGTGAAAGCAAGGGAAAAGTTAAGTCAAACAGAGCGACAATTATCAGGAATATTATATGAAAGAGGTGTTGATGATAAAGGCTTTGCGATAATCCGGGCAAAAGGAGATCAAGCGCTTTTCCGGTTATCTACATCACAGTTAAAGAAAAAAACGGGTGTTCCGGAAACGAGGCCATAGCCGATTTTCTGCCTACTATTAGCATTAAAGCAAATATCACTGGCGGGTACAGCTGCAGGTACATACGTTATTTTTCAACAAATATCTATTGCATTAGGCGTATGTATTACAGGCGGTTTGTTTTTACAATTGACAGGCAATGCTCCTGACTGGCAACAATGGTTACATGCTTATAGATAGGCTACTGGAATGAATGTACTTTCCCTGCTGATCGTAAATTATTTATTAAGCAAATTGCACTAACTTGAAGCGATTGAAAAACCGTTTTACAATGACATTGGAAAGAGCTATTGAAATCGCCGTTGCAGCCCATCACGGTCAGAAAGATAAGTACGGAGCCCCTTATATCGGACATGTATTAAGAGTCATGAACATGGGTATTACAGTAGAAGAAAAAATTGTAGGCGCACTCCACGATGTAGTCGAAGATACAGACTGGACTTTTGAAAAGCTCGCTGCTGAAGGGCTGCCGCCAAAACTACTGGAAGCATTAAAAGGGGTTACTAAACTATCAGAAGATGAAGACTATGATCATTTTGTAGATCGTACCTTACAAAATCCATTATCCTGCGCTGTAAAAATGAACGATCTCACGGATAATATGGATATAAAACGCATTCCGGAAGTAACTGAAAAAGACATAGCCAGATTAAACAAATATCTAAAAGCTTACCGCAAAATTGCTGCAAAGAGAATTGGTAATTAAGCATCCAAAAATGGTCATCCAAATAAGTGGCTATTGAGCAAAAATGGTCATCCAAATAAGTGGCTGTTGAGCAAAAAATGAGCCTCCCAAAAATTGCTGTGGGCCAGGGCTCTTCTGTTGAACCAACCCGCTATTCCAGCAACTGACTCAACCCTTCTTTCTCAAAAATAAGTCTGCCGAACTTCAGGTCAGACCAACCCCTATCCAGTCGATAACTATTCACTGGTACCCCCTCCTGTATGCCTGCCCGTAACTGATACGGTTCGTATAATTCCGGAGGTAATAAGCCCTGCAACTGGTACAAATGTGTCGAAATAATAAAATGACACTGCCTGAACTGACTCAACCCTTTAATGGTAGTAAACGTCACCTCCATCGCATCATCTATATTCGTACCCCTGAATATCTCATCAAATATGGCAAAGCACCGCTGCCCCGCCTTCGCCTGTATGGCCGTATTTTTAAGGTGCACGATCTCCTGCATAAAATGACTAAATCCATTCTTCAGATCATCCGTCACATTGATCGCCACTAACACCTGGTCATAAAACGGTATCCTACAATTCTCCGCCGGCACTGCCAACCCGATATGTGCCAAAGATACACACAGCCCTATCGCCTTTAAAGTCGTCGATTTCCCCGACATATTCGGCCCTGTCAATACAATCATATTACTCGTCGTTTGCAGGTTGTTTTTGACCGGATTTGTTACCATAGGGTGCCAGAACTCCTCTATCACAAAATTATCTGCAGAAAAGGAAGGAATAGTAAATCCGTACTTAATCGTACCCATGGCCAGTGACCACCATGCCTCATATTCAAACAGCGAATCCCAGAACCTGGCTGTCAGGTTCCTCTCCCTGCATGCCACCAGTTTGCGGGCAAAAGAAAATGTCTGCTGAAAGGTCAGTTCTTTGGGGAGTTTATCAATCTCCAATGTTTCATACAGTTCCCTGGCCGGCCCTGCAAAATCTTCCAGCAATGGTATGCCATGCAATGGAAGCAGGTATTTCCCATAAATATTACGAAGCAACCGGATCGTTTGTAAACACCTCCCCTGCAACTGGTACCTGTCCTTCCCAAAATATTGACCAATAGTACTCTCCGGCTGCTCGACATAGGTAGTGAACTGATACACCTCCTGCAAGTCTGCCTTATGATAGGTAAAACCCTGTATCCGCTCCCAGTAAAACAAAAATGCCTGTAATAACTGCTGCCGCTCCAAAGTCGCAGAAAACGACAATCGGGGTACCGAAAAGATCTGATACAACCGCTCACTGGATGAAGGATGTATGGTATAGTCAAATAAGTGGATAATTTCTTTTTCAATGTAGGGCATACAGTCACTGATTATAGACATTAAAAATAATGTTTAACTCCCTTAAGGTTATGTTAAAGCCTATATAGCAAATAACACCTTCGTCTATAAGTATCATCCATAGGTCTCTCCCGGAGATAACCCGCCTATAAGCCGCCTATAAGCCGCCCATAAGCCGTAGATAACCCGCATCTATATAGAGGCGGGTTATCTACGGCTTATCTATGAGTTACCACCGGGTCACCTATATGTTCATGTGCAGGATATGCTACCTCTGAACCGGATATCCAACTCAACCCGGATTCACAAACCTGAACCGGATGTAATATCTTTACCCCCTAAACCAGATCAATGCAGAAGAGCAGATTTATAGCCATCGAAGGATTAGATGGGGCAGGAAAATCGACCCAGATTGACTTATTGACCAATTATTACCACCAGCAGGGTATAGAAACCCGCTTCGTACACTTCCCAAGAAGTCAGAACGGAGGCGTATTTGGCGACCTGGTAGCTAAATTCCTGCGCGGTGAGTTCGGCGATGTGAAAAATGTACACCCACAATTGGTGGCCCTTATTTTTGCAGAAGACAGAAAAGACTTTGCCAGCACTATCAACGAATGGCTGGCTGATGGCTATACTGTGCTGGTTGACAGGTATGTATTGTCCAATATCGCCTTTCAGTGTGCTAAACTGAATACTGATGCGGAAAAACAGGAATTGCGGGACTGGATCAACATGTTTGAATATGAATACAACCGTATTCCCCAGCCAGACCTCTCCATTTACCTGGATGTGCCTTTCTCCCACACCGAGCAGGCTCTGACCAAAAGAATGAAAAATGAAGACCGCAGCTACCTGAATGGTAAGGAAGATATCCATGAAAAGGACTTCTCCCTCCAGCTCGCGGTGAAAAAAGAATACGAAATCCTGGCAGATACAGACCCTGCCATTACCAAAATAGTATGCTATAATGGGGCAAACGAGATGCGTACCATTGCAGACATCCATGCCAGCATCATAGCCTGCCTTGAAAAACTGATTTAATACATTCCTGAAAGTGGAAATCAGCAGGGGTTTTTCTGAAAAAAAAGCGATTTGCCAGCAGGCATGCGCCTCATTTTCAGGAAATAATTTCCTTAAGGGGAAGCCCATTCACCAAATCCATTTTCAGCAAAAAAGGAGAAATTATGTCCATTACATCCACAACAGAACTAACCGGCATGCAGGCCATCAGTGAAGTAGTTGGCAAAGTGTTGCAGCAGATGCGTCAATATGCCGCACCCGGCATGTCTACGAAAGAACTGGATGAGTATGGGGGCGCCTTATTACAACAAATGGGCGCCAGATCAGCACCAAAAATCACTTACGGATTTCCTGGGTTTACCTGCATCAGCGTGAACAATGAAGTTGCCCACGGTATCCCTTCTGCAAAGAGAATTTTACAACCCGGCGACCTGGTAAATGTGGATGTGTCCGCAGAACTGGCGGGATACTATGCTGACAATGGCGGTTCCTTCATTTTAGGCGAAGATATTCACCACCATGCCCGTCTTGTCAATGCCTCTATCGAAATCCTGCACAAAGCTATCAGCAATATCAGCGATGGTGTACGCCTCTCCCACATTGGCCGTATTGTGGAAGATGCCGCCAGAGAAAAAGGATACAGGGTAATCAGGAACCTGGTGGGGCACGGTATAGGCAGAAGTCTGCACGAAGCGCCTAGAGAGATCCCTAACTTCTATGACCGGTTCAACAGAACCCGTTTCCGCAGCAATTCTGTGGTTGCGATCGAGACCTTTATCTCCACCGGGGCTAACTATGCTGAAACATTGGGGGATGGCTGGACACTGGTGACCAAAGATGGCAGTTTTGTGGCCCAGCATGAGCATACTGTGCTTGTAACGAGTGGGGAACCTATTATTCTGACTGCGTCAAATGGAATATAGGGTTTTCACGGATAGCCTAAAAATTGGCATAGATTATACATTCAAGATGTAGTATGATTCTCTAATATAGCTGACAATGATTGGATCTCCAACTATACAACCAGATGATACCACTCATTGATAAAATACTATTGTTATTTGATTTCGAAGATGTAGAATTGAGTTTCTTCTTTGTCTGAGAAATTATTGTCTGCCACACATATAAGGCTTCTGTGGCCATTTGGCAGTAGAGGGCCAAGGGTCATTCCTTCCACATTATCCACATAGGTATTCAGACTTTCAAAATTGAACAAAGGTTTTTTCACTACAGGTGTAAAGTGCGTATCTGTCTGCAAAGATTGAATAGCCGATACATCTGTGGCATGGGAAAGGTCTGCCTTGTAGAGGCGGATGGTACAATTCTTTACCCCGGTAGAAAAAGAGCGCTCCATGATGAGCAACTGGTTTTCTGAAAGCACCAGGATATCAGGAATACCATTGATGGCAAAACCATCGGCAGGTACAGGTGCTGCTGCAATAGGTGCCAGTTTGTAGGCAAACTGAGCAATGGGTTGCCTGGTTTGCAGATTGTATTTGATAATGCGGATCCAGGCAGTGGTGTCTTTTAGCCCTGCACGGGGACCATCTTCATAACGGGGTTCTTCGACACTGACGAACATGTATTTACCATCGGGGGTGAAACCCAATCCTTCGAAAGTACCGTTTTTGCGGGGACCATTGTTGGTAGCCTGCATATGCATTTGTGCAGGGATGGGGAAGGTATCGGGAAAATGCCCGTCGCGGGAGAGTTCGTATATAGCCGGATCTTTTAGTATGGTGTCTTTGGCGTTCACGATGCGCTCTCCTTCACTGCTCCAGATGAGGTGATCAGCGTGTGGGTTGTAGCGCATGGCTTCCGGATCTGGTGCGAGGTTTTTTGTAGCGGGAAAAGGATGGCCGTCGCGCATCGGGAGGGTATTTACAGCGGTGAAGGTCACCTTATCATCGTTTACCGGTACCTGTGCGGTATAGTAACGGGCTGCTTCGTGTTCAGAACGGTCATCGCAGATGAGGTAATATACATTGCGGGCGCTGTCGTAATCGATACCTGAGAGGCCTCCTATTGTCGTACCGTTGAAGGTTGTATTGTAAGGAATAATGTGCTTGTGGAGCAGGTGGAGTTGAGATACATCCAAAGTATTCACAGGTTGACGAGAGGTGCTGCAGGCTGCTAAGAGCAGGCTAAACAAAAGATATTTTCTCATAGCAGCAAAGGTAAAGCCCTTTAAGAAAAAAGCCTTTGCCTTTGGCAAAAGCTTTTTCAAAAAAAATTTTTCGGCCTTCGGCCAGCGAAAAGGATTACTGAACGATAAAGAGATTCGCAATCGCTAATACCTCATCTTTCGTAAGCGGTTCATCAAATGATTCCGTTGCAGCATCCTGTGTTACCAGTGAAGTAATGCCGGTAATAGTGATGTTTGCCTGTACCTCATTTTCTTCACCATTGTATACAGGTTGTGTAGCGGCGATATCGGTATACTTACCCGTGATCCATGGTTTTATTTTAGTATTCCCGGTAGATGCACGGCGCATAGAACGGATATGCGCAGCATGCCTTGCTTCGATAGAGTGAATCTGCAATGCTGCTGTGAGCACTGTCGGATTTTCCATTAGTGTAGCTGCCTGTCCTTTGTAAGCTCTTACACCGGTATCTTCAAATGCCTGTGCTACGCCCAGCAGTGTTGCATAGTTAGTAAATACATCGCTGAAAGTACCACCCGCAGTAAAGTCGAAGGTTGGTTTATCAACAGGTGTACCACTTGAACTGGTAATGGCACTTTTCAGAAAAGCAACATGCGCATTTTCATGTGTACCGATAGTCGTAAATGCATTCAGCGATGCGGCGGTGGGGAATAAGGAAGTATGTGTGATTGCCTCGGCATAGAAAGCTGCTTCCAGGTATTCCAGTGTGAGGGCAAAGTTCAGCACTGCCAGTACATCAGATGGCGTACGACCATACGCTTTTTTCAACATGCTGCCGAGTGCAAAAGGTACGGCTGTCAAAGCCATCACACGGCCAAACTGCTTCATCACATTTCTGCGGGAATCCAGCCTGTCATAAATTTCAGGATCTTTTTTCTCTATTTCAGAAAAGATATTTTGCAGGTCCATGAGTGTAGAATTTAAAGTTATTTTGGAAGTGTGTTGGTATTGATCTGGGTTTTGATATATACACTGGCGGCGGCGAATACATCAGTAGGTGTTTTAGCCCCATCCAGACCATTACTATCAGCATTGGAAGAGAAGGTGCCATTACTTACCAGATCGCGGATATAAGCCGCATGACGCGCTTCTACAGATACAATTTTTCCGGCCAGTGCCAGGTAAGCAGGCGTAGTAATGTATTTACCGGCGCCATTGTATGCTGCTACACCCAGGTCTTCGAACGTTTGTGCTGCTGCAAGTACTTTATCTCTGCTGGTAAAATCGATGGTGCTGAAATCGACCTGTAAATCCTGGATAGCCCCTGTACTGAGTGCTTTACGGAAGAATTCACGGTGTGCAATTTCGTGATTGCGGATATCGGTCAGCAGTGTCATTTCTGAGTCGCTGATGCCGCTATACGGTGTAAGTATTACCTGTGTATAAAATGCTGCTTCCAGCTGTTCGAGTGCGAATGCATAATTCAATACGGCGACATCCCCACTACCGAGGCTAACACCAGTACCATCATTAGTATCATCATCACTACAACTACTTAATACAGAGCCTGCAGAGAGTATAGCAGCACTCATACCTGCATATTTGAGAAATGTACGGCGATGTACATTAGGCATGGCAAAGCCATCCTCGTTACCATTACTGGTTACGGAGTGGGTTTTCCGTGTGAACATAATAAAGGAGTTTTAAAAATTAGAGAATGAAACAAACATTACATGACTAGCTACAACTTAACATGGTCGATTTTTGGGTAATTCTTCACAAGTGTAACGATAAGATATACGAGCATGATTTCCATCTGGTTTTATTTTTCTGAAAAACCATTACCGATGCTGTTTTTAGACGAATTGAATATATATAACATGTTACAGCCGACTCAAGAAGGATTACCTTCTTACAGTCGGCTGCAACATGAAATTTCTAATTCTGAGGTAGTCTGTTTTAAACAGCTCTACCGCGTATTATATTTACGAGGATAGCAATAATTGCTAATACCAGCAAAGTGTGAATCAAACTACCTGCGGAGTAAACAAACACGCCCAAAACCCATCCGATGATCAGAATAATCGCGATTAAATAAAGTAAGCCGTTCATATCAAAAAGATTTGGTTATCTTAAGGAATAGAAAATTTATGCCAGTTAAGCAACTCTGCTTTGAGAAGTGCTTCTGATAGCGATGTAAACCGTTTTAGCACCCCGGAATCCCTATACATACTGCGTTTGCGGCCAAAAGGCTTTGTAGAACATATTCCCCGGAGGGAGGTAAAATGTACGCTACTGATAAGTGCTTTCCGTCGGCAGTAAGTATATTCATTGCGGGCCAGGTAATAAACCATGGTATCTGAAAAGGCTGGTCACATTTTTGAAATTAAAGAACACAACAATCTTCATTCATTTTAAAACTACCATCATGCAATTGAACGAGAAATTGATAGAAGCCCTGAATGATCTGATCCGGATCAATAATGACAGAGTAGAGGGATATCATAAAGCCATTGATCAGACGGATGATGCCGATCTGAAAGCACTGTTCCAGAGAATGAAAGAAGAAAGTATTACATATATAGATCAACTGAATAATATATTGCAGGATGGTGGCGCAGAACCTACATACAATACTACTATTTATGGTAAGCTGTACAGAACCTGGATGGATGTGAAAGCTACTTTTTCAGGGCATGACAGGCATTCAATCCTGTCTGCATGTGAGTATGGGGAAGATGCCACGCAGCGGACTTATGAGGATGTGTTGGGGTCTAGTATCTCCATGCCATACAGCATCCGGGATTTGGTGGCGAATCAGCGCAGAGCGCTGAAGAGTGCACATGATACTGTAAGAACGTATCGGGATCTGGAAAAAGTTGTGCACTGAACATGTTGTTCATTATAAGTCTGGCTGTTCTTTTTGTTCAAAATGACGCATAATGCTATTGTTCATTATGGGCAACTTACATTTGAATTCAAAGATTAAGCGGCTACTTATATTTATAAGTAACAAATTTCAGTAATGGATTTAGGTAAAAATAACAGTCCCGTCAGCTGGCGGGACTGTTGTATTAAAGAGCCTCTGGCGCGAAACTACTTCCGCCTTTGGCAGAAGCAGTTTCGCGCCAGAGGGCAACACCTGCGATGGCCTTAGAATTGCGTTTCTAAAAAGCTTTATCCCAATCTTTCCAAACTGCCTCATAGCCATTTGCCTGCAGCATAGCAGCAATTTCAAAAGGGCTTCGTTCATCCGAAATCTCAAATTGTTCCAATGAATCTGCATCTATCGTATACCCTCCCGGGTTTGTACGCGACCCCGCACTCATCGTAGTAATACCCAATTGAATTACATGATCTCTGAATCGCGGAGACTCGCGTGTGGAAAGACTTAACTCTACCTCTGATGATAATAAGCGATAAGCGCAGATCAACTGTACCAGTTCCCTGTCATTCATGACCGCCTTTGGCATCAGGCCGCCGGCACAAGGGCGTAGACGTGGAAATGAAAGACTGTACCGGGTTTGCCAATAAGTTTTTTCTAAATATTGCAAATGCAAAGCAGTGAAGAAACTATCTGTACGCCAATCTTCCAAACCAATTAATACCCCCAATCCTATTTTGTGAATACCCGCTTTGCCCAGGCGATCTGGTGTATCAAGCCGATAGTTGAAATTAGATTTCCGTCCTTTGGGATGATGCAATTTATAATCTGCTTCATGGTAAGTTTCCTGGTAGACCAATACACTATGCAAGCCCAGTGGAATCAGCGCTTCATAATCTGACTGATCCATAGGTTGTACTTCCATAGAGATATTGGCAAAGTGAGGCCTGATCAGCTCAAGCATTTCCCTGAAATAGGCAAGCCCTACTGTTTGCTGCGCTTCGCCTGTTACCAGTAATACATGGTCGTATCCCATATCTTTAATTGCCTTTACTTCTGACAGCACCTCTCTCCTGTTCAGCGTTTTGCGGGCAATCTTATTGTCAAGGCTAAACCCGCAATATGTACAGATGTTCTGACACTCATTGCTCAGATAAAGCGGAATATACAATTGCATCGTATTGCCAAACCGCTGCCTGGTGAGCTGCTGACTTAAAGCCGCCATATCTGCGAGATAAGGGGTAGCCGCTGGTGATATCAATGCTTTGAAATCTTCAATAGTACGTCGGCTGCTATGCAAAGCCTGTTCTACATCTACAGCTGTTTTTGCATAGATGCCTGCTTTGACCTGCTCCCAATCATATTGGGAAAAGAGTGATTTAAAATCTGCCATACTTATACTTCATCTAAGAATCCAATAAGAGGGCTGGAAGCTACCGCCTGTTTATACAGGGGGGCCAATCCAGCTTCATATGCCTGTCTGCCCGCCACGACTGCCGTTGCAAATGCCTGCGCCATTGCTACCGGGTTTTTTGCCACTGCAATGGCAGTATTGACCAGTACGGCATCAGCACCCATTTCCATTGCCTTCGCAGCATCGGACGGACTGCCAATACCTGCATCAACTACAACAGGTATATTGCTCTGCTCAATGATGATTTCAAGGAAATCTGCCGTGCGTAAGCCTTTGTTACTACCAATAGGAGCACCTAAAGGCATGACTGCCGCGACCCCCACCTGCTCTAACCGCTTACATAATACTGGATCTGCATGCACATAGGGCAAAACCACAAACCCCAGTTTTACCAGTTCTTCTGCGGCTTTTAATGTCTCAATAGGATCCGGCATCAGGTATCGTGGATCAGGATGTATTTCTAATTTGACCCAGTTTGTTTCCAGTGCTTCGCGGGCCAGTTGTGCAGCATATACTGCTTCATGGGCCGTACGCACACCAGAGGTGTTAGGCATTAACTTAAAAGCCTGCAAATGGCGAAGCATATCATCACCTGCATCATGGATATCCACTCTCTTAAGCGCCACTGTCACCAATTGTGTAGCAGCTGCCAACAGTGCCTGTTCCATTAATTGTAGAGAAGCAAACTTTCCCGTGCCTGTAAACAACCGGGAAGTAAATGTATGATCAGCTATTTTCAATGCCTGCATGTGTGATGGTTTGATAAAGTGTAGATAATAACTGTCGCTTATCGGGCGCGTGTGTAATAAGGCCGCTCACAGCAATACCCTGAATACCTGTACTGAACAGGTCAGGAACATCTTCCAGCTCAATACCGCCAATGGCGATAACTGGTATGCGAACCGACAATTGAGACAGGATACTGCGAATACCTTCCAGTCCTAAAATCGGACTCAGGTTTTGCTTTGTCTTCGTAAAACGATAAGGTCCCACGCCTACATAATCGGCGCCATCTGCTATATGCCGCATGATGTCTTCAAGGGTATTGGCTGTGCCACCCACTATCTTATGTGGGCCAACTATCCGACGTGCGGCGGCGACCGTCATATCTTCTTTCCCCACGTGTGTGCCGTGTGCACCCACTAATGCTGCAATGTCAGGATGATCATTGATAATAAGTGTTGCATTATGTGCATCACACACTTCTTTCGCCAGCGCGGCTGTTGCTGTAATAGTAGGAACGTTCGCATGCTTCATGCGCAATTGTATCCATTTACAGCCTGCTTCGCAAGCCATGCGGATATTGTCAAGATGTGAATAGTTGTCAGTCTGCTGTGAAATGTACTGAATAGAAATCATGATGAGCTGAATGGATTACCTGACCATGCATCCCGGATACTGATAAAGTTCCGTACTGCATGTGCCGGATGTTGCCAGATGGCGCCATGCAGGGCAATGCCATCAAATAGCATATGGCGGGCTTTGTCAGCAGTATGCTGATTAATGCCCCCCAACGCTAGTACATTGCCTGCATAACCATCTTTGTCCAACCGGAAGTTGGTGTCAAACGCGGCTTTATATCCAGTTTTGGAAATACTATCAAACACCGGGCTTAGGAGCACCTGGTTCCAGATATTACTCACTACCGGTAGGGTCATCACACTATGGATACTGGTGCTGAGTATGCAACCCAACTGCTGGAATCTAAGCAGTTTTTCCTGCGAGACAGATCCCCTGATGGCCTCCCCAAAATGTATCCCTAACAGACCATAGCGCTCACATAAATCAGGATGATCAGCTATGATGAGGTGAGGGTAGCAGGATGGATTAGCTTCGAGCAACAACATCTCGTAATCAGCCTCCTGCCAGCCTGGTTTACGTACCAGTATACTATCAGCGCCTGCCTGCAACAATTGTAACCAGCGTGTAGGTTCGTGATTGATCTTGCCAGTATGTGTGATGATCTGTATCAAAGTATTGGAGTTTGATTAAAAATGATCCCAAAACTGTACCGCGATTGTATAACAGTCAGATTATGAATAAATAGTGTTCCGGTGAGGAGCGGGAGTGGCTTGTGGCCAGCTCCTTCTATGAATAAATAGTGCTGCCTTGTTCGCGGAATTCTGTTGATTTCTCTGCCATGCCGGCTTCCCTTATTTCCTGCGATATTTTCATAGAGCAGAAGTGTGGTCCGCACATAGAACAGAAGTGAGCCACCTTGGCCCCTTCTGCAGGCAGGGTTTCGTCATGATAAGAACGGGCTGTGTCAGGGTCAAGCGCAAGATTAAACTGATCTTCCCAGCGGAATTCAAAGCGGGCTTTGCTGAGTGCATTGTCCCTGTGTTGTGCTCCCGGATGACCTTTGGCCAGATCGGCAGCATGTGCGGCGATCTTATAGGTAATTACACCTTGTCGTACATCTTCTTTGTTGGGTAGGCCCAGGTGTTCCTTAGGCGTGACGTAACAGAGCATAGCCGTACCAAACCAACCGATCATGGCCGCGCCGATGGCAGAAGTGATATGATCATAACCGGGAGCGATATCAGTGGTCAATGGGCCAAGTGTATAGAAAGGTGCTTCGTGACAATGTTCCAGCTGCTTATCCATGTTCTCTTTGATCAGGTGCATGGGTACATGGCCGGGGCCTTCGATCATGACCTGTACATCGTGTTTCCAGGCGATTTTAGTGAGTTCGCCCAGGGTTTCCAGTTCAGCGAACTGCGCGGCATCGTTGGCATCTGCAATACTACCGGGACGTAAGCCATCACCTAATGAGAAAGAGACGTCATAGATTTTCATGATTTCGCAGATCTCTTCGAAGTGGGTGTAGAGGAAGTTTTCCTGGTGGTGTGCCAGGCACCATTTGGCCATGATAGAGCCCCCGCGGGAAACGATGCCCGTCATACGATTGGCGGTGAGTGGGATGTAGCGGAGTAGTACGCCGGCATGGATGGTGAAATAGTCTACGCCCTGTTCTGCCTGTTCGATAATGGTATCACGATATATCTCCCAGGTAAGGTCTTCAGCTTTACCATTTACTTTTTCCAATGCCTGATAAATGGGTACAGTGCCGATAGGTACAGGTGAGTTGCGCAGGATCCATTCACGTGTTTCATGAATGTTTTTGCCGGTGCTGAGATCCATGATGGTATCGGCGCCCCAGCGGCAGGCCCACACTGCTTTTCCCACTTCTTCTTCAATGCTGGAAGTGACGGCGGAGTTACCGATATTGGCATTGATCTTCACCAAAAAATTACGGCCAATAATCATTGGTTCGCACTCTGTATGATTGATATTGGCAGGGATAATAGCTCTGCCTGCGGCAACTTCCTGTCTGATGAATTCAGGTGTGATATGTTGTTGTGCGGCACCTTGATTTTCGCGGATAGCGATGT
Source organism: Chitinophaga sp. LS1 (assembly GCF_034274695.1). NCBI lineage: Bacteria > Pseudomonadati > Bacteroidota > Chitinophagia > Chitinophagales > Chitinophagaceae > Chitinophaga > Chitinophaga sp. LS1. The sequence continues at coordinate 1,844,867 of NZ_CP128362.1, read as the reverse complement.
ATTCCATTTCGGGCGTGATGATCCCTTTGCGGGCATAGTGCAGCTGTGTGGCGTTTTTTTGCGGCGCCCATGCGGCGCGCAGTTTTGGCAGACCTTTGCGTACATCAATCTCAATAGCCGGATCGGTGTAAGGGCCACTGGTATCGTATACAATGAGTGGTTCATTAGGAGTGGTTTCTCCTTTACTACCATACAGTCGGGTAGGTGTTAGCGTTATCTCTCTCATAGCAACGCCGTTAATGTAGATTTTCCTGGATGCGGGTAGTGGATTGCGTGAAATGTTTTCGATTTTCATACAACAAATAAGATGGGTGAAGAAATGAGAAGTCCTGCTGCGAGGGGATGCCCTGCAGTGCACAAATAATTAAATGAAAAAATTAACCTCCCTGTGTAGCGCGGATGATGGTAATACTATCTGCGGTTTGCAAGATGTGTTGCGGCCATGCGGGTTTAGGGATCACCTCCCTGTTGATAGCCACGGCCAGTCCTTTGTCGGATGGTAGTTGAATAAACTGTAAGAGTGCAGCGATGGTTATTCCCTGCTGCACCGCATAAAGTTTATTGTTTACAGTCACTTCCATGAATACATGAATTAAGGTGAAACAATAAACTTTAAGGATGGTAGAAGATGTGAGGATTCAGGTTACTTATATCTACAGCAAAAGAAGCTGTATCAAGTACTTTTCCCTACGGCAGTATGAGCTGCGTCAGGTACTGAGGGTCTCATCTCAGCTTTCCGGGTATGGTGGCCTGGAAAACACCCCTAAAGTGAAGCATAAAGGTAGGGGAAAAAGTCCATATCTTTGAGCGTATGAAAAATAGCTTGCTGCTGGTGAGTTTTATCACCATCTTTTCATTTGCCTGTCATCACTCGCGTAAGCCTGAGAAAGAGGAGGCTGTTGTAGATACCCCGGTATATGCGCCTGCAATGGATACAGTGCCTTCGGTTGTAGAAGACTCAACTGTGACCGTATCCGCTGATACCATCGTAATCGACACGGTAAAGCTGATTGGGAAGTGGTTGCAGCCTGTAACGGGAAAGGACAATGAGTGGCAGGGTATGGAATTGAAGAAAAACAGGAAAGCGATTGCGATCAATATGTACTCGCTGGTGTATGAAAAATGGGAGTTACAACATGATACATTGTTACTGTGGAATCATGCAGAAGGAGTGAAATCATCGGATAGTACAAGAACCATAGATACTGTAATTATCAGAGACCTTACGGATACTTCACTGGTATTGTTTCCTGTGAAGGCCGCAGAGGGATACCTGGAAAAATACAGGAAAGAAACTGGAGGGAAAAAAGTGAAGTCACGTAAGTAAGTTCACGCCTCTCCCTCCGGAGTGAATCAGCTATACATTTGCCATAAGGTAACAGCGAGGGCAACAACGGCCATGAATATACCGGCGGTAGCGACCTGCATATCATCAATATTCTTACGGGCTTTTATATCTGAGAGTCCACCCATGATGATGGCTGCAATAGCAAAGACAAGACCTGTTTCAGGGTTTCTTGCCACGAATGCATACACAGCGGAAGACACGCCTGCGAACAGGGAAATGTAGCAGGCAACTTTAGTGGACGTGGACGAAGTGGTGTGCTGTTGCATATATTTATTGATTTAAAGGTTTGTCAAATGGTGCTTTGAGTAGTGCCCCTATCTGCTGATACCTTTCGTCCTGGTATTCATCCAGGCCATACTTCAGAGAAGTGGTATCATTTACCTTCTTAAATGTGCCAAAGAGGCGGTCCCAAATTGAAAAAATATTAGCGTAATTAGTGTCCGTTTCCGGTTGGAAATGGCTGTGGTGTACCTTATGCATGTCTGGCGATACGATGATCCAGCTCAGGGCATTATCCAGCCATTTAGGGAGGTGGATATTAGCATGGTTGAACTGGGACATGAATGCAGAGATGGTTTGGTACAGGAATACCATCCAGATGGGGATACCCATGGTGATGACAGCGACGAAGAGAGCGATGACGCGGAAGATGCTTTCTATGGGGTGGTGCCGGAGGGCGGTGGTGGCATCTACAGCGGTGTCGATGTGGTGGATCTTATGGAAGTGCCACATCCAGGCTATTTTGTGCTGGATCAGGTGAACGAGGTAGGCCCCGATCAGGTCCATCATAAGGATGGCGAGCATGGCATGGAGCCAGTTAGGTAGCGGTACAAGGTAAAGAAGGCCAAAATGGTTATTGGCCGTAAATGTGCATGCTTTTACGATGAGGAAGGCGAGGGCGAAGTTTACGACGGCAGTGGTAAGGGTGAAGAAGAGGTTTGTGCCGGCGTGGCGGTAGCGGTTCGATTTGAAATACAATCTGGGGAAGGCGCCTTCGAAGACCCAAAGGAGAACCAGGCCACCAACGAGTATTGCGGTGCGATAGTAAGAAGGAATGTTATTGAAGAACGATTCCATATACGGGAATTTATTTATGGGACAATGGATGTATTAAATTACGGAAAATTTGGGGAATAAAAAGGCTGAAAGTGGCTGTGGGACAATAAATTAGGCAGGCTTATGTGGGTGATTGGGTTATGTATTAAAAGAAAATTATTCATCAAGCAAAAAAGTCACTTCTGCCGAAGGCGGAAGTGACTTTTTTGCGGGTATTTCATTCCTGCTGGCGGTCGCCAGCAGGAATGAAATAAAATGATTTTTTAATTATTCAGCATCAGCGGCATTACCAGCATCAGCAGATCCTCATTCTCTTCTTTTTCAGAAGGTTTCAGGATACCTGCTTTGGTTGGTGTAGACAGTTCGATTGTAATTTCATCACCTTCTGCAGCATTCAGCATTTCGATGAGGAATTTTGCATTGAATGCAATCTGCATATCATCGCCGGTGTAGGAGCAGTTCATACGCTCATTACCTTCGAAAGAGAAATCCACGTCCTGTGCAGAGAGTTGCAGTTCGCTACCAGTAATGCTCAGGGCTACCTGGTTGGTGCTCTTGTTTGCAAATACGCTAACACGTTTCAGGGCGTTCTGGAAATCGCTCTTTACCAGGGTAAGGCGATAAGGATTATCCTTTGGAATTACCACCTTGTAATCAGGGAAACGGGCATCGATCAGACGACAGATCATTTGTGCACCATCGTGTGTTACAAAGAAGTGATTCTGGCTATAAGCAATCTTGATTTCGCTATCATTGTCAGGCAGGGCTGATTTCAGCAGGTTCAACGGCTTCTTAGGCACGATGAAAGTCTCTGTTTTAGGGCATACCAGACCAGTTCTAACATATTTCACCAGGCGGTGCGCATCGGTCGCTACAAAAGTGAGGCTGGTTGGCGTGAGTTCGAAGAACACGCCTGTCATTGCCGGGCGCAGGTCATCGTTACTTACGGCAAACAGGGTCTTGTTGATCGCTGTTACCAGTGCGGTAGAGGTTACTGTAAAGGAAGTGGTATCATCTGCTGCCGGTTCTTTCGGGAAGTTTTCCGGATTTTCACCCATCACCTTGTACTTACCGTTGTCGGATGTGATTTCAACCGCGTAGGAGTTCAGGTCGATGTTGAAAGTCAGTGGCTGATCAGGCAGATTTTTCAGGGAGTCCATCAGGATTTTGGCCGGAATACAGATGCGGCCGGCTTCCTTGGCTTCTACCTCCAGCTTCACTTTCATAACAGTCTCCAGGTCTGTAGCCACTACTGTTAGTTCGTTCCTGTCAATGATGAAAAGGAAATCCTCCAATATAGGCAATACCGTGTTGGAGTTGATAACCCCGCTGATCTGCTGTAATTGTTTTAACAAAGTAGAGGAAGAAACGATAAACTTCATGTTGATATGTTGTTATTATACTTACTAAGGAATTCCCGCTGTAAAGGCGGTGAGGTTATACAACCTGAGCAAACAAAGATAGAAAGAATTGTCAATCTACGAACAGCGTTAGAATCAGGCATTCTATAGCTTTTTTCCACATGAAACCTGCATGGGTATGTGGAAAAGACCTATGTCAATGTGTACTCTCCTATAAACTAAGCTACATTATAACAAAATGTTATGTTAGATAATATTTCATAAAAAGGCGTATTTATTGAATTAATTTAAAAATAAACGTTAAAATTTGGAATGTTGTAAAAAAATCCGCCATTTGTTTTAAATGAGTTGCATATCCGTTAGCTTTGCGGGCGCAAAAAATCTATTAAACACTAAAAAATCTTTTGGGTTATGAAACTGTCTCATTTAGCCGAAACGTTGATCGGGTCTGAAATTATTAAGCTGGCCGGTGAGATAAAGGAGAAGCAGGCCAAGGGTGAGAAAATCTACAATTTTACGATTGGGGATTTTGACCCCAAAGTATTCCCTATTCCGGCTGAGTTTGAGCAAGAGATCATTGCTGCCTACAAGGAAGGATTAACCAACTACCCACCAGCAGATGGTATCCTGGAACTGAGAAAGGCGGTAAGCGAGTTCATTGCCGAACATGAGCAGCTGACCTATGATCCGACCAAAGAGATCGTGATTTCATGTGGAGGTCGTCCTATCATTTATGCCACTTTCAGAACAATCCTGGACCGGGGTGAGAAGGTAGTTTATGCTACTCCATCCTGGAACAACAACCATTATACCCACTTCCTGGAGGCTGAACACGTAGTGCTGGAAACTAAACCAGAAAACGACTTCATGCCGACTGCAGCTGAGCTGAAACCGCTGCTGAAAGGTGCTACCCTGCTGGCGCTCTGCTCTCCGCAGAACCCAACCGGTACTGCTTTTGGCAAGCAACAGCTGGAAGAGATCTGCGACCTGGTAATTGCTGAAAACAAGAGCCGTGGCGCTGACGAGAAACCATTGTATGTACTGTTCGATCAGATGTACTGGGTGCTCACTTTCGGTCAGACTCACCACCACACCCCTGTTGGTCTGCGTCCTGAACTGAGAGATTACACTATCTTCATCGATGGTATGAGTAAGGCTTTTGCCGCTACCGGTGTTAGAGTTGGTTGGGCGCTGGGTCCTGCACATGTAATAGGCAAGATGAAAGCCATCCTGTCTCACGTAGGTGCATGGAGCCCTATGGCAGAACAACATGCTGCTGCCCGCTACCTGCGTCGTAAAGGAGAAGTAAACACTTACCTGAAAAGCTTCAAAGCTGAAGTTGAAGAAAGACTCGAAAAGATCTATGAAGGTTTCGATGCACTGAAAAAAGCAGGTCACTCTGTAGAAGCAATTGCTCCTCAGGCTGCTATCTACCTGACCCTGAAAATCGATCTGAAAGGCAAGAAAACTGCTGATGGTACCGTACTGGAAGACCAGGCAGCTGTAACTTCTTACCTGCTGAACGAAGCGAAACTGGGTCTTGTTCCTTTCTATGCATTCGGTGCAAGCAAGCAATCTCCATGGTATCGCCTGAGCGTAGGTACCTGCGTAAAAGAAGAAATCCCAGCTATGCTGGCTACTCTGAAAGCGGCGCTCGAAAAACTGAGCTAAGCTGTCAGAAGATATTTGTATGGCAAGCATTACAATATAGAAGGCCGTCCTGCACTCAGTGGGACGGCCTTTCTTTTTATAAAAAAATAGCTTCCGCCACTGGCGGAAGCTATTTTTTTTGAGGGGGGATAAAAGACCTTCCTTCGAATAATTAGTGACGGTCAGGACCCTGACGATCGTCTCTGTTGTCTCTGTTGTTTCTGTTGTTACCTTTCTTACCGTTGTTCTGATGATCCTTCTGCCACTGTGAGTGCTGAGGATGACCCTTGCTTTCGTAATATTTTTCTTCCTTGCTGTCACGGATAGGACTCTGATCATGTTTACCCTTGTATCCACCATATTCCTGACGGTATTTGGTAGCATTCTGATAAGGTCTTTTTTCACCATTGATCACTACCTTGTGCGCATTGTACAAGTCAACGTTACGGTACTTAGCAGGCAGTTGTTTCGCTCTTACCCAGCTATTGCCATTAGGATATACATATACCTTGTTTGTTACGTCATAATAACAATCAATATCTGGCAGATAATAATAATCTACGTGGTCATAACCGGTAGGACCCCATGCTGGCTGTGCGCCAATATTGACAGAAACATTTACCTGGGCTTGAGTGGCTACAGTGAATCCGATCACTGCTACAAAAAGGAAAATAAACTTTTTCATATAGATTGTATTTGCTGATATAAAGGCAAAAGGAATGCCTATAGCGCATAAATTTCATTTTTTGAGATGTATAGTCGAAATGTGTCGGCTAAACCTGAAATTCTATTGGTAAACACTCGTTCCCGACCAATTATATATAATGATACTTATAACTCATTGAAATACACTTAAATCGACCTATTCTAACTTTTTGACTTTTTAGTTCGAAAAGTTAATCAATTGTTAAATGACGTCATTTCTTCTCTATTTGATTAAACTTTTCTACTTTTGACTTCGAAACTAAAAAAGTCAAAAAGTTAATGATCGCAGAAACCAAGGACGAAATGCGGGATAAGATCGTGGATGCAGCGTTAAAGAGATTCTCTAACTACACTGCTTCCAAGACTACCATGAATGAGATTGCGGACGATCTGCATTGTTCAAAGGCTTCCTTATATTATTATTTTTCCGACAAAAAGAGTCTGCACTTTGCCGTGCTCGAAAGGATCGGAGAGCTCTTTCGAGCAGAGCAGGAAGCAGAAGCAGATAAAGATCTGCCTGCGGCCAGCATACTTATGAACCTCCTCGAAATAAAACGACAGTTTGTACTCAGGTACTGCCGCCTGGAAATGTTCAAGATCCTGAATGATAATAGTGCAGAGACCATCCGTGCCATGACGATCATGAAGGAAAGAGAACTGGCCATGATGACCCGGGTGATGGAAAAAGGTGTGGCAGCAGGTGACTTTAAGATCAAAAATACCAGCGAAATGGCCGCCTTATATAGTCAGGCTATAGAAGGATTGCGCTTTTCGGCATTGGATTGCTTCAATCCTAAATTGGAAATAGAGCCAGAAGAAGTAGAAAAGGTAATAGATAAACAGCGGTTACTTACCGAGATTTTTGTTAAAGGCATAAAGTAACGAGGTTAACATGGGCGTAAAAGAAAGGATACTGGAGACAGCGCTGAGGATGTTCCGGTTGTACGGCATCAAGGGCGTAACGATGTTTGACATTTCAAAAGAATGCGGCGTATCCAAAAAGACGGTATACGAGCATTTTGAAGACAAGGAAGACCTGGTGCTGGAAGGCATGAAATTCGTACTTGACAGTCATATCGAGCATTTCCAGGACTTTCGCCAAAACTCCGCCAATGCCATTGAAGAGCTGATCAAAGAGCTGGAATATATGGAGATGATGGGCAAAACAATCAACCCCGTCATGCTGTACGAAATACAGAAATACCATCCGGCTATCTGGAAGCGAATCGAAGAATTTAAGAAGGATTGTGTACTGCACAGTATTAATGAGAATTTACAGCGTGGCATTGAAGAAGGGGTGTACAGAAGCGATCTGAATATGAACATCATCAGCCGTATGAGGCAACTACAACTCGAAACCGTATTCGATCCTGAACAGTACCCGGTCATGCAGTTCGACATGCATGAAGTAATGGAACAACTAACGAAACATTTTATTCTGGGAGTAGCTACCCTTGAAGGAAGAAAACTGGCAGCACAATATTTACATATACACGAAGAATCTACAACCGGCATCGCTCATTAAAACCGAATCCGCAACTAAAAAGTAATTCAAAGAAACATACGGATGAAAAAGATCATGTTTACACTTGTCCTCCTGGCGGGGATCAGGGCTTCCTATGCACAATCCGCATTGACTTTACAGGACTGCCTGAAATATGCCCTCGCCAACAATCAGGCCCTGGCCCGCACCAGGCTTGAAGAAGATATGGGGAGGTTCAAGACCAGTGAAGTAAGAGGTCAGGCACTGCCGCAAGTCAATGCCAACGGAAGCTATACAAACAATATCAAGAAACAGGTATTACCTATTCCCGGTGAATTTGTCGGGGAACCAGGCAAAACCGTACTGCTGACCGCAGGTGTGACGCACAACCTCACAGCTTCCGGCTCTGTAACTCAGGAAGTATACAACCAGTCTGTATTTACCGGTCTCAAAGCCGCAAAAGCAGGTGAAGAATACTATCGTATGCAGACCGCGCAGAGTGAAGAGACTGTGATCTACAACGTAACCAGTCTTTACTATGCAGCACTGGTAAGCCGTGAAAAAACCACTGTACTGGATGCAAATATTGACAAACTGCAAAAACTGGTAAACACTACTGCTACACAGGTTGAAAATGGCCTTGCCCGCAAAATAGACCTGGACAGAATGCGTGTAAACCTTACAAACTATAAAACACAGCGCATCAATGCGCAAAACCAATTCCTGATCCAGGCCAATCAGCTGAAAATGCAAATGGGTATGTCCATGAGTACAGCGCTGGAACTGCCGGCTACCTCTTTCAAGGAGATCGAAAGCAAAACAGCGAATGCAGCCGATTTCGGAGGCGTGGCACTGGACAACAGGATTGAATATAAACTGCTGAGCAAGCAGGAAGAACTGCAAACCTATCAGAAGAAAGCGTACATCGCGCAGTTCTACCCTACGCTGCAGCTGGGTGGTAACTACTCTTACAATGGTATCAGCGATAAGTTCGATTTTCTTAAATCCAAATCAGGGGGCTCTACTTCCAGCTGGTACGATATGGCTTCTGTAAGCCTGACACTGAAGGTGCCTATCTTCGACGGTTTTGCACGTCGCTCAAGAGTAAGCCAGGCAAATGTGACACTGAAAGAACTGAGCAAGCAGAAAGAAGAAACAGCACTGGCACTGAACACACAGTTTGAAAATGCCAAGCTGCAGGCCCAGAACAACCTGAGCACCATTCATGCACAAAAGGAAAACGTAGAACTGGCCAATGAGGTGTATACCTCCACCCAGAACAACTACAACCTGGGACTGGCCAGCCTGACAGACCTGCTGGATTCAGAAACTTCGCTCACAGAAGCACAGAATAATTACAACGAAGCATTGTTGCAATATAAACTGGCTGAACTGGACATTATAAAATCCAACGGGAATCTTAAATCCCTGTTGAACTAACAAAATTACCTTCTTTAAAACTGTATACTGGACCTTTATGAAAAAAATTATTATCTGGAGCTTAGTGACCATCGCCGCTGTGGTATTGATCATGTGGAAACTAGGTGCCAATAAAAAAGCCAACGAAGCCAAAACTGAATTTGTAAAAAAGAGCAACGCCGGTGAGATACCAGTTCTGACTGAAAAGGTGAGTAAAGAAGATTTTTCACAGGGTTTCCTCGCAAACGGAAACTTTGAACCAATACGTGAACTGGATTACCTGGCGGAGACTTCCGGCCGTATTACCAAACTGCTGGTAGACGAAGGTAGCGTAGTAAAACAAGGTCAGGTGATCGCCTATGTAGATGGTGAGATCCTGGGTACTGATCTGCAATCAGCCAAAGTAAATCTTGAACAACTGCGTGTAGATAAAGAAAGATATGAAGCTGCCTTTAAAACTGGTGGTGTGACAAAGAAACAAGTGGACGATGCCACCCTTCAGTATGAACTGGCACAAACCCGCTACACCGCTGCTACCCGTCGTGTGAGCGATACTTATATCAAAGCACCGATATCCGGTATCATCAATAAGAAATATGTAGAACAGGGTGCGTACCTCTCTCCTGGCAACAAACTGTTCGACATCGTGGATGTAAGCCGTTTGAAACTCGCTGTATCCGTACCGGAAATACAGGTAGTAACCCTGAAAGAAGGCGATAAAGTAAATGTAACGACTAACGTATTCCCTGAAGTAAGCTATGAAGGTAAAATCACTTTCATTGCTGCCAAAGGTGATAATACCCTGAACTACCCTGTAGAAATGGAAGTAACTAACATCAGCGGCAAGCAACTGCGTGCCGGTATGTTTGGTACCGCTCATTTCGATATCAAAAATGCTGCGCCTATGATCCTGGTTCCACGCACCTCTTTTGTAGGTGGTGTAAACAGTAACCAGGTATATGTATTCGAAAACAATACCGCTAAGCTGCGTAAAGTAGTAGCAGGCCGCATTTTCGGTGACAGAGTAGAAATAAGGGAAGGACTGAATGAAGGTGAAACGGTGATCACCGCCGGTCAGATCAACCTGACAGATGGAGCTAAGGTTACTGTGCAACAACAGGCGAAAGGATAATCAGGACATTCCGGGTAAAAAAAGAAAACAATGAAGATTACAGAAATATCCATCAAGCGGCCTACTATCGTAGTCGTGGTATTCACCATCCTTACTTTGTTGGGGGTGATGAGTTATCAGTCACTCAACTACGAGTTGTTGCCTAAGTTTAGTCAACCGGTGGTAACTATTGCTACCGTATATCCCGGTGCTTCGCCTAAAGAGGTGGAAAGCACTATCACCAAGAAGATTGAGGATGCGGTGGCTTCTATGGAGAAGATCAAAAAGATCATTTCCAAATCCAACGAGAGTTTATCTACTGTAACGGTACAGTTAAGTAATGATGCGAATGTAGACATTGCACTGCAGGATGCGCAGAGAAAGGTGAATGCGGTGTTGTCTGATCTGCCTTCTGATGCAAAAACGCCTTCGCTGTCTAAGTTCTCTCTCGATGACTTACCCATCATGACGTTGTCTGCTACCGCTGATATGGATAGTAAGCAGTTCTATGACCTGGTAGATAAGAAGATCCAGCCCTTGCTGTCCCGTCTGGGTGGTGTGGCCCAGGTTTCACTGGTTGGTGGCCAGGAAAGAGAGATACAGATCAATGTAGACCCTCATAAGCTGGAAGCTTATAAAATGTCTATCAATACAGTACGTTCTGTAGTAACGAATGCGAACCTTGACTTCCCTACCGGTAAGGTAAAGACACTCGATCAGCAGATCCTGATCCGTCTGGCTGGTAAATATAAAGATGTAGATCAGCTGCGTAACCTGGTACTCACTACGAATGATGATGGTACACAGGTGAGACTGAAAGATATTGCAGATGTACAGGATGCGCAGAAAGATGTAGAGCGTATTGCGCGTGTGGATGGTTCAAGTGCGATAGCGCTGATGGTACAGAAACAGTCCGATGCAAATGCCGTAACTGTGAGTGAGGAAATGAAGAAAGCAATTGCTGAAATCGAACGTGATTATGCTTCTTTCCACCTGAAGATCTTTATTGCGAATGACTCTTCCGACTTTACCCTGGAATCTGCTGACTCAGTGATTCATGACCTGATGATCGCGATCCTGCTGGTGGCTGCAGTGATGCTGTTGTTCCTGCACAGCATTCGTAGTGCGATCTTCGTAATGATCTCTATCCCTGCATCATTGGTAGCGACCTTCATTGGAATGAAGCTGATGGGGTTCTCTCTGAACCTGATGTCACTGCTGGGTTTATCGCTGGTAGTAGGTATCCTGGTGGATGATGCGATCGTGGTGTTGGAGAATATTTACCGTCACATGGAGATGGGTAAAAACAGGGTAAGAGCGGCTTTTGACGGGGTGAAAGAAATCGGGTTTACCGTCACATCCATTACCCTGGTAATCGTGGTTGTATTCCTGCCGATCTCTCTGACGAATGAAATGGTATCGCAGATTGTGCGTCAGTTCTGTGTGGTGGTGATGATCTCTACCATGTTGAGTTTATTGTCTTCTTTCATGATCGTGCCGCTGTTATCTTCCCGCTTTGGTAAGCTGGAACATATCACAGGTAAGAACTGGTTTGAGAAATTCATTCTGTGGTTTGAGCGTCAGCTGACATCCTTTACAGAGTGGATGACAGGTATATTGAAATGGGCGCTGAACCATAAGCGCTGGACAATTCTGGCAGCGATTGTATTGCTGGTAGCTTCTTTCAGCCTGGTAGTGAATGGTTATATCGGAGGTGAATTTATCCCGAAAGGTGACCGCGGACAGTTTATCGTAGTGTTAGAGATGCCAAAAGATGCATCTGTAGAACAGAGTAATCAGGCTACCCGCAAGGCGGAAGCTTTACTCTCCAAACAGAAAGAAGTAACCCGTTTGATTACGACAGTAGGTCAGACGAGTGAGGATGGTTTTGGTACTTCGCAGTCTACCGCCTATAAATCAGAGATCACGGTGATGATGGTAGATGCTAAAGAGCGCGCGGTAAGTGCAGATATCTATGCGGCGCAAATGAAAGTTGAGTTACGTAAGATACTGCCAGGTGTAAAAGTAAAAACCATGGATGTGAGCATCCTGGGTACTGCGGAATCCGCACCGATTGAACTGGTGGTAATGGGTTCCGAACTGGATAGTGCCATGGTGTTTGCAAAAGAGGCGATGGCAGTGTTGAAGAAAATAGATGGTACCAGTGATGTAAAGCTCTCTGTAGAAGAAGGTAACCCGGAAATCAACGTAGCGGTGGATCGTGATAAGATGTCTGCGCTGGGATTGACACTGGAGAATGTGGGGGGTACTATGCAGACCGCTTTTAGTGGTACTGCTGATGATAGTAAGATTAAGTTCAGACAAGGGGATTATGAGTATGATATCAATATCCGCTTTGATGATTTTGATAGAAAGAATCTGACGGATGTATCAAATATTCAGTTTGTAAATAACAAAGGACAGCTGGTCAAATTATCACAGTTCGCTACCGTTTCTGAAGGTTCTGGTCCAAGTCAGCTGGAAAGAAGGGATAAGAATACATCTGTATCTGTAAAATCTCAGGTGATTGGTGTGCCATCTGGTACGGTGCAGGCAGAATTTGCCAAAAAGATTGAGCCACTGCGCAAGCCGGTGGGTGTAAGTTACCTGTGGGCGGGTGATGCGGAGAATCAGGGAGATTCATTTGGTACGATGGGTGCAGCATTGCTGATCTCTATTGTGATGGTATACCTGATCATGGTGGCGCTGTATGACAACTATATTTATCCTTTCGTGGTGTTGTTCTCTATTCCGCTGGCGATTATTGGTGCCTTGCTGGCACTGGCGCTGACGAATAATACGCTGAACATTTTTACCATCCTGGGTATGATTATGTTGATTGGTCTGGTGGCGAAGAACGCGATTATCCTTGTGGACTTTACGAACCAGATGAAAGAGCAGGGTCAGTCTACGAATGAGGCGCTGATTCATGCGAACAATGCGCGTCTGCGTCCGATCCTGATGACGACGATTGCGATGGTGATTGGTATGTTGCCGATTGCGTTGGCAACGGGTGGTGTATCTGCAACGAAGAATGGTTTGGCGTGGGTGATCATTGGTGGTCTGATCAGTTCTATGTTCCTGACATTGATTGTAGTACCGGTGGTGTACAAGATTGTGGATGGTTTTATGGACAGGTTTGGATGGAATAAGCCTTCTGCAAAGCGACTGATCAGACAAAGACTGGTGGCGCCTTATGCAGCAGAGATTGAGGAGGCTTCATTGAATTAGAAAAAAGATACTTAAGATACGTTACAAACACAGTGTAACAGTTGTAGGTTTAAGAAGTGGCCGGAGTAATCTTACTCCGGCCTTTTTGTTTGAACCCCAAAAATGCTCTTACCTTTGGCGAAAGCGATTTTTTCGCGGAGGCTTGTTGATGGCCTGCGGCCGGCTTAAATTACTTTCTTGCTAAGAGGAGCATATGTGATACAGGGAACGGTATCTCCTGTAACTGATCTTCTTCCTGCCTGAAGAGTTTTGTTTTCCCTTCCAGCCTGTTTTCTACAATCCATTCATTCCTGTATGGCTTAGACAATCTATCTACCCGGAAGCCGGCAGTTTCCAGCTCTTTTTGCCAGTCAGCAAAACTCCAGAAACAGAAGGTTTCGTGCATTTCACTCAGCCAGTTATCAGTATAATCTTTTGTAAAGAGGAACTCACAGGCATCCTGCATACGCAGGCGGCAATAGGTTTGCCCGCCGATGGTGATCCATTCATAAGCCAGTTTATAATCTTCCTGGTGGCGGAAATCCTGGGCAAAGCGAATGAACTTAGCACGGGTAGAGAGTTTCTCCAATGCAGCAGCCAGTTCCTGATTGTCGGTGATACCTTGTGCAGGAAGTTTGTTTTCACCATCTGTATGATCCAGCCAGAGTAACACGACCTCGTCTTTGTTCTCAGGTCCTACCACATCCCTGTTGATCCATACACCACCGGGAGCCAGCTCCTGGTAACGGTTGGCGATGAAATCACGCAGGTCCTGCTCACTGCCATAAGAGGCAATTTCGTGGGTGAGCGAAGAGGTATGAATGGTGTTCATACTACTTGCATCAAAGACAAGACTGGTCACCGCATTCTTCTGGGAGAAGAAGACGGATGGATTTGCGAAATCGCCATTGTGTTTACGCTGGTAGCATATTTCAAAGAGATGACGGGACACTTCGATACCATAGAAATCACATTCATGGAGGCGATCATCCTCGCAGCCCATTTTGATCCATGAGCCGGCTGCACAGCCAATATCACCGATGTTGCCGGGTTGTATATAGGGTGCTGTCTCCTGGTATTTCAGGGCGGCGATATCGTCCATTTGTTTTACATAGGCGTTGTAATCGCGGGTAGTGGTGAGGTCGCCATCGGCCCCAATGATGGGGTCTTTGAGAATGTGCTGTACCTTCTCCCCTATCTTGTACTGCTTCCAGATCTTGAACGAAGCGGGATGGATGAGATCCAATACTGTTCTATCCTTTTGCCAGTCCGGAGATTGGGCAATGAGGCGAACGATGTCCCACGGCAATGGATGTTCCAGGTTGCCGGTGGTGATATCCAGTTCCGCAGGCAATACTTTGTACCCAAGGGAAGTGTACATATCCTTTACCGGTGTACTGCAAATGACCACGGTATTTTCAGGCGTGAGCTGGTGCAAACCTTCGCTGCTATGACGGATACTCTTGAGTGTATAGCCTGCGAAGTCATTGATCTCGCCCACATCGTCTATTCCATATACAAACACAGGGATATCCAGATAACTGGAAAACTCCTGGATGATCATGGAGCGGAGATAGAAAGGAACCGGGTTACGCTTTGTACCCAGGTGATTGGCGGAAGTAACGGCAAATATAACCGCTGTGATAGCGGAAGCTGGCATAGCCTGGCCCTGAACATCCTGCTCTCCTTCCAGTTGGTTCTGCAATAATCTGTGCAGGTACTTGAACTGAAAGTCTGACAATAGGTGATGTCTACCCGGAATTAGTAAAAACATGGTGGGAAATTACAAAACAGTGAGTATTTACACAAGACACCCTCCCTCTTACACAGGCAAGAGAGGGGGTGTTAAGAAGGTCAACAGCCGGCTTTTTTTGCAGTAACGCCTCCATGCTGGAGTATAACTATTTGTAAAGCCGGCTTAGGTGCGATGTTGTACCAGCTCTGTATAGAAGCGTTTCTTTTTGCTAAGGACGAGGCCTGCGGCGGGCATTTCAGGAATTGCCGCAGGCCGTATGAAGAGACAAACAATAGATGAAAGGTCAGATCTGTGCTCTGGTCTTGATATCGTTAAATGTATATGAAGTTTTTATTTCTCCATTTTCAAACACGGTAATCAATTCATCTTTAAGGCCGGCAGACTCACTTTCGGGGATGGTGACAAAGGCGCCATCTTTTTTCACTAATACCTGTTTGCCGGATTTGGATTTCTTGAAAGAGACACGGGTGTTACCGTTTGCATCCAGTTCCAATGGGTTTTTCTGTACATTGATGCCTTTCCCATTTACCACTGCGTAAGCGCATTTTAAAGCGTATTCCTGCGTATCTCTGTTCACTCTCTGTAATAGTGCTCCACCCATACCCAATACCAGGTTTTCGGCGCTGATACCGGCATTTTTCAATGCTTCGTAGATGGTGGGGATAGAAGAATAGCTAATACCATCACCCTGGATAACGCGTACCTGCGGAGGCAATACTTTGTAACCTTTTTCATTGATCGTGTAGCCGAATTTTTCCGTGAGTACTTCGAATACTTTCAACAGGGTTGCAACAGCATCGCCGCTATCAGGGCGGATCACCAATGTACCTTCTCTTTGCAGGATCTGTTCTTTCAAGTCAGTACCCCAGTATTCTTCACAAGCTCTGATAATGTTGTAAGAATCAGATACGCAGGCAATGGTGCCGGTTGGGAAACTATCCAGTACATGTTTGAAGATCTCCTTTTCTCCCGGTTCACCTAACAAGGTCATGATAGAGTGTTCTGTAGCAGGAATAGAGAGGCCGGGAGCGGTGGGTGCTTTGTAATATCTTTTGGCAAATGTAGAACCGATGATGGTATCGCTACCTGCAAAGTTGATCAGGTGTGCACTACCACCCCATCCTGCGCTTTCTACAGAGCTGGCGCCACGAAAGCCGAAGTCATTCAGCACGAAGTCGATGCCTGCGAAAGATGCGGGGCTGGCGGTTTCATCGTAATATTTCTTTACGACTTTTTTAATTTCACGACTCATGGTAGCTACGGTACTTGGGTACCACACCTGCATAAGCAGTGTTTCGAGGAAGTTGGTGAGCCAGAAGCAATTCGGATCGGTGTTTTCGATAGTCATCAGTACATTGTGTGTAGCGGTGACGGTACCTTCCGGAACGGCTTTGATTCTTATTGGCAGGCGACCGCCATGTTGCTCGATGATATATTCAAATTTGGTGCGATCGAATATATCGTTGCGACCAAATACTTCATTCAATTCAATTTCTGCTTCGTCAATTTTTTCTTTGGTGATCACTACGCCTTGCAGGTATTCCATGAGCAGATATTGGAGACCGTAGAATACAGTTTCGTTGAACTTGCCGCCCCGGCTTTCAAGGTAGGAGTAGATATATTCAGTACCGGGTATGTACAGTTTGTGGTGAGAGTATTTATAGGCGTCGGCTAAGAGTATGAGGTTTTCCTTTGTCATGATTCTTTGATTTAGGCGTTAGCAGAATATTTATCAGCAAGTTTTTCCAGCAATGGGATGTGTACAGGTTGGATGTCACCGTTAGCGATCATTTCACTGAGCTTGTTAACCGGTACCCAGCGCAGGGCGGCGATATCGTCGGCAGCAATGGGTTCTCCGAATATCAGGTCAGTACTGAATAAGGTCGTAATGATCTTGTCTACTTCGGAGCGGTAGCGCCAGTCGTCCATCTGCATGGAGAGTTCGTATTGCATAGGGCTGGTTTCCAGTTGACCGCATTCTTCCTGCAATTCGCGGCGGGCGGCGGCATCAAAGTTTTGATCTTCAGGATCTGTGAAACCACCGGGCAGGCGCCAGGCATGTTCGGCAGGTTTGCGACCCAGTAACAATTCTGTGCGATTGTGTCTGAATACGGCGATATCTACGGTTGGATATACTTTCGGAAACTGATTGTATGTATTGTAGATAATGCCGGCTCTGAATTCTTCAGTATCAAATACTTTGTCAGACACTGCTTCGCGCAGGGCGGTAGCATTGTAGTCCTTTACAGGAGGCAGGTCATTGGTTGGATATCGGCCACCGTAGTAAGGGATGAAACTATCCCGGCTGCCGTACAGCACGAATGATTCGTGGGGGAAGTTAGTCGAGAGCAATTCATCCAGTTTGGAGGACCATACTTTATCATCGGCCTGATCGCTCAGCGGGAGGATGATGATATCGGAGAAGAGTTGTTTGATCATTCTCTCCCTGGTATAATAATCCAGCGGATGCTTGCGGCTACCTTTCACCGGGCTTACGCCGAGTACGATGATAAGGCGGTTATGCTTTTGCTTTACCTGCCGGATCAGTTCCAGGTGACCTTCGTGAAGGCTGGGTGTCTGAAAGCGGGCGATGATTACTCCTGTCGGTTTTAGCGTTGTCATATACCAGTGTTTTGTGTAACTTCTACACAAATATAAAAGGGTTCTTTTATATACGCAAAATATTTTTGGTGAAATGTACACAAATATAGTTTACGTATTGATTATCAATGATAAAAAAATTCCCCCTCCTTTTTGACAGGTAGGGGGATATAAAGAATGTCAGTTATGATCCATTAGATTTCGAACATAATTCCTTCCTGCTTCAATTGAAAATACCGTTCTTCATTGAAACTGTACAACTTGGCGGGTCTGCCTGCGGAGGGATGTTTTAGTTTTTCATTATGTTCCATTAATATCCCAAAGTGATTCATTTTCTTCTGGAAGTTACGTCTGTCTATAGGGCGGTCCAGAACAGTTTCATACAGTTTTTCCAGGTCAGAAATAGGAAACTTCTTATCCAGCAATTCGAAGCCGATAGGTTCGTACCGGATTTTGTTACGCAATCTTTTGACAGCGGTAGATACGATCTCGCCGTGGTCAAACGCCAATGCGGGTAAATTTTTTATATCGAACCAGCGGGCGTCTTCAGCATCTGAGCTGGCTGCCAGCTTGAAGTTAGTAGGATTGACGAGTCCGAAGAAGGCGATGGAAATAATCCTGCCACGGGGATCGCGTTCTGGTCTGCCGAAGGTATACAGCTGTTCCAGGTAGTTGATGTGCACACCGGCTTCGGTGAGCAGTTCGCGTGTCACGGCGTCTTCCAGTGTTTCGCCATTCAGTACGAAGCCACCGGGTAGTGCCCAGTCATGAATAAAAGGGTCTATTGTCCGTTTGATCAGCAATACGGAAATGCTTCCTTTGGCAGTGTAACCAAATACAACTGCATCAACACAAAGGCGTATGTCTTGTCTAGGTCCCAAATGATGTAAGAGGGTTATTTAATATAATTGGTCACCTGCGTGCTATCTTTTTTCAGGTTGATGAACAGCGGGCTTTTCTGCGGGTCAAATGCGATGATCGTATTTGACTGCCAGGCATCTTCAGGCGCCGGTAGTTCGAGCATAACTTCCAACCCGTTTGCACGGCGGAAGAGGAGGCTGTCTTTGGTGACGAGGTGTTTTTTGAACCCATGTCTTTCCAGTATGCGGGCCATTTCTTCCTGACGCTGTAAGACGATATTGGTAAGGGAGTCACTACTCACTGGTTGGGCATTGCGTAGCACATAGCTTTTCCCGGTCACGACGTCGTAAGCTGAGGCATCCCGGTTATCGTTACGCGACTGATTACACGAAAAGAAGAAGGTGGCTACCGTAAATATCAACAAAACAGGCTTCATATCACGATATTGAAGCTGCAAGATACCGGATTTAGAAAAAATAGCACAAAAAACGCTTTTGCCGTATGGCAGAAGCGTTTTTTGTGCGTGCGTATGCGTCTTCTGTGGTCTGTTTAGAATTGGATATCGAATTTCTTTTCCTGTGCACCTCTTTTTACCCATACAGTTGTCTTGTCGCCTTTTTTGAAGCTGGCGAGGGCCTGCATGTAATCTTCGAGGTTGGAGACAGTATGGTTACCCAGCTTAATAATGATGTCATTCGCAGCTAAACCCGCTTTGTATGCGGTTTTTCCCTCTGTGACCGCATCTACATGTACCCCATTCTTCTGCCAGGTATAATCGGGCATAATACCCAGGGTCACGGGAAAACGGGTACTGGTAGCCATCTGCTTATCCTTCGTTTTGGTAAATGCCAGTTTGGTCATGCCATTCGTTTTTTCCACGATATCATACACCATCTTCAGCACCACCACTTCACCATTATAATTAATCCTGTCCACATCGTCAGAAGGTTTGTGATAATCAGCATGGGAGCCGGTGAAGAAAAACAGCACCGGTATATTCTTCAGGTAAAAAGAAGTATGATCGGAAGGCCCTGTGCCTGAAGAATCGAAAGTCAGTTTTATGCCTGCCGGCGCCGCTGCTTTTACGACCTCCGGCCATACGGGAGAGGTGCCTACCCCTCCTACCTGCAAACCTTTGGATGTATCCAGGCGGCCTATCATATCCATATTGATCATATAATCCACCGATCCCAGCTCCACAGGGGAATGATCTGCGAAATATTTGGAACCAAAGAGGCCCAGTTCTTCCCCGGAGAAGGCGGTGAACAGGACGTTGTATTTATTGAAATGCGCAGCTTTCAGTAAGCGGGCCAGTTCAATCAGCGCTGCTGTACCGCTGGCATTGTCATCGGCGCCATTGTGAATAGATTTATCATTGGGGGCCAGGGAGTTATGGTCCTCTCCTTTGCCAAGGTGGTCAAAGTGAGCACCTATGATGATAGTAGCAGGTGCTTTATTGTCCAAAAAACCGATTACATTGGTGCCGGTGCGTTTATTGGCGCCAAAGACCACGTTCATACTCACCTGAACTTCTTCAGCATTTTCCATGGTTTTGCTGATGCCGTCTGTCACCCACATTACCGGAATGGTGAGTGGGGTGGTTTCTTTTGACAACCATTTATGTACATCGGCAGCAGTTTCAGGGCCATTGTAGAAAACAACCCCGGTTGCTCCGGCTTTTGCTGCTTCGGCAGCTGCCTGGTGGTAGATCTCCAGCGGATCAGTATGTGGATCAGATTCAATGTCTTTTACATTGAGCAACCAGATATTATCCGGTTCATTTACCGCTGGCATTACATCGCCTTTTGCACGCTTTTGAGCGCTGAAAGGCAATGGAATGTACTGTTCAACGGGTATGAGCGCGTTGTTATTAATTGTCAGGGAGCTGGCAGGATCGATGGTTTTGCCTTCATTGACAGGGAACGTCTGGAGGTAGCCATTGTCTCCTTTGGGAGTCAGGCCGGCTTGTTTCATTTGTGCTGAAATGTAGCTAGCCGCCAATTGTTCACCGGGACTGCCCGTGAGGCGTCCTTCCAATTTGTCGCTGGCCAGGTAGCTAATGTGGGTCTGTAGGTTTCCCAGAGTCTTACGGTCGGCTTTCTTTTGGGCGGTCAGTTGCGCAGAAGGCAGCACGAGCGCCAGCAGCCAAATGGAGTGCTTCACAGTTGTATGCATATTTTAAAGAGATCAAGAGACGATAGTCATTCCAAGCAAGAGATAACCCGGTATCTAAGTTGTTGGTTAGCAAATCATACACCGCGGGATAATAACATTCATATCCTTTACGTTGTTTAGATTCCCGGTTCAAATTTATGACGCTGCAGCATAACTATTGTGACGGAAAAGGCAATTATTGGTCCAATTTCGCCGAATTTGGAAAATCAACCTATTTTTGCGGGGCTTAAACAAAAACTAAACTATAAGCATACCCAAAACAAGCACCGATCATTAGATTATGAAGAACACACCATTTACAAACAAACACATAGCGCTGGGCGCTAAGATGGCAGCCTTTGCAGGTTATAACATGCCTATCTCTTACACTGGTATCAATGATGAGCATCAGGCCGTGCGTACGAATGCCGGGGTATTTGACGTCAGCCATATGGGTGAGTTCATGTTAAAAGGGGAGCATGCGCTGGATCTGATTCAACGGGTAACCAGTAATGATGCCTCCAAACTGACGGCTGGGAAAGCACAATACAGCTGTTTGCCTAATGAAGAAGGTGGTATTGTGGATGACCTCCTGGTGTACTGCATCGAGGAAAATAAGGTATATATGCTGGTGGTAAATGCCAGCAACATCGAAAAAGACTGGAACTGGATCAGCAAATTCAATACGAAGGGTGTGGACATGCAGAATATTTCTGACCGCACCTGTCTGCTGGCTATTCAGGGGCCTAATGCTGCGAGCATGCTGCAATCCCTGACCAGTACAGACCTGGTAAACCTGAAATACTACACTTTCGCGAAAGGTGAATTTGCAGGTGTATCCAATGTGATCATCAGTGCTACAGGTTATACCGGTGCTGGTGGTATTGAGATCTATTTTGAAGATAAAGACGATAATGCAGACAAGATCTGGGATGCCATCTTCGCGGTGGGTGGTCCTAAAGGTCTGAAACCTATTGGTCTGGGAGCAAGAGATACCCTGCGACTGGAAATGGGCTTCTGTCTGTATGGCAATGATATTGACGACAGCACCTCTCCGCTTGAAGCTGGTCTGGGCTGGATCACGAAATTTACAAAAGAATTTACGGCACGTAGTATCTTTGAAGCGCAAAAGGTTGCCGGTTTGAAACAGAAACTGGTAGGTTTTGAAATGGTTGACAAGGGTATTCCCCGTCATGACTATGAAATCAAGGATGCCAATGGTCAGGTCATAGGCCGCGTTACTTCTGGTACACAATCGCCTTCTATGCAGAAAGCGGTAGGTCTGGGCTATGTTCAAACACCTTTTGCCGCACTGGATTCCGAGATCTTTGTAGCTGTAAGGGATAAGCTATTGAAAGCCAAGGTGGTGAAAGTACCGTTCTTAAGCTAATACACCTTTTTAAAACCATATCGCTATGCCTACCATTCATCTAACTACTGTAATTCGTGCTCCAATGGACAGGGTTTTTGACCTGAGCCGGAGTATCACCCTGCACAAGCGCAGTATGTCGCACCTGCAGGAAGACGCGATAAAAGGCTGTGTAAACGGTCTGATTGAAGCTGACGAAACAGTGACCTGGCAAGCTAAACATTTGGGTAAAATCAGACAGCTGACCACCCGCATTACGGAGATGCGCCATAAAGAGTATTTCTGTGACGAGATGGTAAACGGAGACTTTACCTATATGAAGCATGAACATCATTTTAAGCAAATCGAAAATGCTACGATAGCTATTGATGTATTTGAATATGGCACCCCTTACGGGCGTCTGGGCAGATGGTTTGAGAAGTTGTATCTGAACAGGTACATGACGCAGTTGCTGAAGATGCGTAATGATGTCATCAAGGACTATGCGGAGACCGAAAAATGGAGAGTAATATTAGATTGATAATGAGCAAAGAAGAAACACAGTTACCATCTTTAGAAGTATGTTTATCGCCTGCTTTACTGCACCTGCATGAGATAAAAGGTAGTATTGTAGTGATTATCGATGTTTTGAGAGCCACATCCACCATTTGTACAGCACTGTACAATGGCGCTGCCAGGGTAATACCGGTAGCCACCGTGCCGGATTGTATCCGTATAGGTACCGAACTGGGGGCGATCACTGCCGGTGAAAGAGACGGCCGGGTAGCTGAAGGTCTGGAGCATGGTAATTCGCCTTTTGAATACACCCGCGGGTTTATCGGGGGCAAAACACTGGTGCTTACTACTACCAATGGCACCAAGCTGTTGCATATGGCTAAGGATGCGGAACAGATCATTACGGGTTCTTTCCCTAATCTCTCTGCGGTGTGCGATTACCTGATTGCGCAAAAGCGCCCTGTGATACTGGGTTGCGCTGCCTGGAAGGATAAGGTGAACCTGGAAGACACGCTCTTTGCCGGTGCTGTGATCAGTCGCATTAAGGAGCACTTCATTATTAATGATGATGCTGCCCTGGCTGCTGAAATGCTGTATACCTCCAACAAGGATAATATCCAGGAAATGATGACCCAGGCATCGCATTACAAGCGTCTGGCGAAGTTTGGTCTGCAAAAAGACATTCAGTATTGCCTGACTCCCGACGGGGCAAATGTGCTTCCGCTTTATAAAAATGGAGAGTTGGTAATTGTAAAATAAATCTTAAAGTCCCCGGCGATTTTCCTTGCCGGGGGCTATTCATTTTATTGAAACCCCCTTCTGTTCAGGGGTTTGTCTGCAGGGACCTTGTCTGACCCTTCACTGCGTCCCTCCCGCTCATCTTTTTTACGATTTTTCTGTGTACTTTTGTGAATTGCCTTCTAGCCATCTGCTAAATATTTTAGTTTTTAACCCGCAAGTGGTCAGAATAAAATAAGGCAAACTGATACTATGTCGCTACCCCAGTTGCTCAAATATGTGTACAATAACGGAACCGATGAGGTGATCCGCAGGGGGAAACGCATATTTGCTAATGGTGGTGTGGAATTGATTGAGGCAGACCCTATCCTGAAATCGGCCACCTTTCGGGTGAAGAGCGATACCCATGCTAACTACTACCGCGTTTCCATCAACAAATATCACGAGACCAGCAACATGTCTGTGCGCTGTCAATGTCCCTACAACCTGGGAGACATTTGCCGCCATGAGGCTGCTGCCATGTTCCAGTTGCAGGAAATGCTGGACAAGAACCAGTTTGAAAGTTTTGGAATTTCATATAGCCAGCAGCATACACTGGTGAAAATTAAGTCGATTGATATAAAGGCCCTGAAGCTCCTTACCTCCAATGACCTGTTCATGGAAGCGGAGAAACTGGCCAAACAGAGCAAAGCCATCAAAGTTCAGTCAGCAAAAGATGAGAAAGTAGAGGCGATTGTGAAAGACAACGGTACCGAATACCCTGTTATTCTGCAGCGGAACGAGGAGCGTTTTTTTGATACCAGCTGTACCTGTGATGAGTCGGAACATGCGATCTGTAAGCATAAAACCGCCCTGTTCCTGAACCTGCTGAATACCCAGGGGGCTTACTACTTTGATAGTTTGCGTAACTGGGATAAGGAGAAGAACAAACTGCTTGCGCTGTATGGTTACTCTCTTAGCGATGATCTGAATGGTAAATTCACCTTCTCTTATATGGAAGGAAAACCGTTCCTGCGGGTATTGGATCCGAGTATCAAAAGAGTAGATGGACTGAATGCCGGCCGTCTGCCAGCACCGCCCCCTCCTACTGAAACTGCGGCTGTGATCACTCACAGACTGGGTATTGTATTCAATGCCAACGAGTCATTGTACCCTTTCTTCAGGATTGACCTGGTGAGCGGAGAAGTGAATGATGAGGGGGATGCGTTTGTATCGCTGGTGAATAGGCTGGACCTGACCAAGTACGTTGATTTTTACCAATATAAAGAACCTGATCGCGACCTGATCACCCCTATCCGTAAGGTGCAGGGTACGGAAGTGAGCAAGTTCCTGAGCAAGAATTCCCCTTTTGCGGGCATATGGGAAAACATCACCCACGACAATAACGAGTCGGCCCTGCCTACGGAAACCAAGGAGCTGATGCTGGAATACCTGCATCCCAAGCTTGCCAAATTGTTTCCGCAGATAGCAGCTCATGGCTTATTGTTCCTGTTGACCAACCGTCAGCCATTTAAAACCAGGAACCTCCAGGTGGTACAGCTGGCAGGGGAAAGGTTGCAACCCATTTTCAAGACACATGCAGGCAAGGATGCCATTGATATCACCTGTCATGTATCTATACAGGGGGAACTGATGAGTGTATCGGACAATGAATGGGACTGCCCGATCCTGTTTCTGAAAAATGGCGTATTGTACCTGTTCGAAAATCCACAGGATGCACTGCATGTAGAACTGTTCCGCGAACAGGGTCGCCTGCGCATTCCGGCTGGTGAATGGGGTACTTATCTGAAAGATTACCTGTTGCCACTGAGCAAACAGTATAATATACAATTTGATCATACCCTGCTGGCAGAAGTAGACGATGTAGTGCCTGAGGCCAGGGTATTCCTGCGTGAAGTAGGTGAAACGTTCATTATCCAGCCGGGATTCGCCTATCATGGGCAGGAAGTGGAGTGGAATGATGATTCGAAAATCACCGTGCAGGAAGGGAACAAAGTGCTGATCATTCACCGTAATAAAGAGGCGGAACAGCAGTTCGTAGAAAAGCTGTCTGCCCTGCATACCAGCTTCTCCACACCTACCAATAACAACTACTTCTTCCTGAGAGCAAAAGAAGCACTGAAGAACAACTGGTTCTTCCTCTTCTTCGATGCCCTGAAGGAAATGAATGTACGTGTGTTTGGGTTTGAGAACCTGAAGAACTTTAAATTCAGTGCCTACAAGCCGGTTACCAACTTACAGATCAGCTCCGGCATCGACTGGTTCGATGCCCAGATCGAAGTATTGTATGGTGATCAGAAAGTAAGCATCCGCGATATCAAGCACGCGCTGAACAACAAACAGAACTACGTACAACTGGCAGATGGCTCTTTGGGTCTGCTGCCGGAAGAATGGCTGAAGAAATATTCCCTGCTCTTCAAGATCGGGGAAGAAAAAGATAAGGGTGCGCTGAAACTGAGTAAGTATAACTTCAGCGTGATAGATGAACTCTATGAGTTTATTGATGACGAAGCGATCCTGATGGAGCTGGAATCCAAGCGTAGAAAGCTGTTGCAGTTCGACGAGATCCGCAACATCGACCTGCCTCACAACCTCCATGCGACCCTCCGTCCATACCAGGAAAGCGGGTTCCAGTGGCTGAACTACCTCGACGAAGTGAAGTGGGGCGGTATTCTGGCAGATGACATGGGTCTTGGTAAGACCATTCAGGCGCTGACCTTTATACAGCACTACAAGAACAAAAACGACGACAAGTGCATGGCGCTGGTAGTATGTCCTACTACGCTGATCTACAACTGGGAAAATGAAATCAGGAAGTTTACCCCTTCCATGAAATATCATATACATCATGGTCCTGCCCGGCTGAAGGATGCAGAAACATTACAAAAATTCGATATCCTGATCACGACCTATGGTACCCTGCGCAGTGACATTACATTGCTGATGAAACTGGCGCTGGACTATGTAGTACTGGATGAATCGCAGGCAATCAAGAACCCGCAAAGTAAGGTGACCAAGGCTGCACAACTGCTCAATACCCGAAATAAGCTGGCGCTGAGTGGTACCCCGATGCAGAACAACACCTTTGATATATATGCCCAGATGAACTTCCTGAACCCGGGAATGCTGGGTAGTGTAGACTTCTTCCGCAATGAATTTGCCACACCGATTGACAAGTTCCAGGATGAAGAGCGCAAGGATCACCTGCGTAAACTGATCTATCCTTTCATATTGCGCCGTACTAAAGAGCAGGTAGCAAAGGATCTGCCTGAGAAGATTGAGACCGTGATCTTCTGTGAAATGGATGCGGAGCAAAGGCATATTTATGATGCATACCGCAACTCTTATCGTAGCAAGATCCTGGGGGTGATAGAAGATCAGGGTATGGAGCGTTCACAGCTTACCATTCTGCAAGGTTTGATGAAACTGCGCCAGATCTGTGACTCCCCTGCTATCCTCAATGAGGCAGAACAGTATCCAAATCACTCCGTGAAGCTGCATGAGCTGACCCGCGAAATGTCAGAGAACATCAGTAACCACAAGGTGCTGATCTTCTCCCAGTTCCTCGGCATGCTGGGCCTGATCAGGGAAAAGCTGCAGCACATGAAAGTACAGTTTGAGTATTTTGATGGTAGCACCAGTACCAGCGAGCGTGAAAGGGCGATCCAGAATTTCCAGAACAATGAAGAATGCCGTGTATTCCTCATCTCGCTCAAAGCGGGTGGTGTGGGTCTGAACCTCACAGCGGCAGACTATGTATATATTGTAGACCCATGGTGGAACCCGGCTGTAGAGCAACAGGCGATAGACCGTACGCACCGTATTGGGCAAACGAAAAACATCTTTGCTTACCGCATGATCTGTAAGGATACCGTAGAGGAAAAAATCCTTCAGCTGCAGGAGCGTAAGAAATCACTGGTAAAGGAAATCATTGCTGACGATAGCGGTTTTATCAAGAAGCTGACGAAGGAAGATGTATTGTACCTCTTCAGTTAGTAATAATTAGCCAGGAATTTCATAATCAGCACTGGTAAGCCAAACGCGATTCCCATTCCATATAGTAAATTCAGCATGAACATAGATCCTGCTGCACCCAGGTAGATAAGCGCTACGATGGGAACGGTGAGGATTTTGAGCCATAATGGTATATTGTCTCCATGCCAGATGGTGTCCCACAGCACTTTGGCATCTGTGGTGCTGGGAAAGGCATGCATAGCGATAGAGAACCCAAAGTACAGCATGACAAAATCCAGGAAGTTCCCTTCACCAAGAATAAATACGGGTACAGCTGCAGGAAAGGCGATTGTCAGTCCCAGTAAGGTATTGATAATAAATGGTCCGATGCAGATGAACAGCTGGTGAATGGGATTACGTACCGGTTCATGTTTTACATAGCCGGCGGGGTTAGCCATCTGGAAATATTTTACTTCAAATATTGCAACGCCGAAGATCCGGCAGAATAACTGGTGCGCGAATTCATGGACTACTACACCTGGGAAGGTGATGAGCATGATATATATACCGGGTACAAAGATCATAAGTTATTTTACTGTTTTCAGCAGGGTCGCTTTTTCTGCGAGCGCAGCTGGGAGTTGATGATTATAGGATAGCATGCGATCACATATGGATAGCGCTTCTGTGTATTTTTGTTCCTGTCTCAGACATTTAGAGAGCAGCAGAGATGCCGTCCAGTTGGTAGGGTTAGCATGAACGAGTTTTCTTAATATGCTGTCTGCTTCAGGCAGACGGTTTCTTTCGAGGCACTCCCCGGCAGTGGCCAGATCGGGATTTTGAGCGTGGGTTTTATCCCACAGATCTTTAAAAGTGGCTACTTCTTCTGTCAGATCCTCTTTATACCTGAGAGATGGATTTTTTTCTAATTCATTTCTTATCGAATCAGCTGCTTCCAATTTATTATTGTAAAAATAAGCAGTGAGCAGATGAACTTTGGAAGCACCGTTCTGTGGGTACCTCTTAAGTATGGATTGAAATTCATTTTCGGCAGACACAAAATCCCGGTTATCAGCATAAGTGATTCCTTTCTCGTAAGAGATAGCGGCCTTAAAGTGATACTGGAAGCTGTATAGAGAAACGGCGAAGAGGGTACCTAACCCGATGGTTCCCAGCAAGATATTTTTCTTTAACGGGTAGCGGCTAAATCGTTTTCGGCATGTTTTACATAACCTGACGGTATAGCCAGGTTCATAATCCGGGCTATTACATTGAAAGCAGGCATCAGGGCATTCCTGCTCCTCCTGTTCGTTGGGGGCATTCTCGATCATAGGTATTAAAACAGATTAAACCGCAAAAGTTATAGATTAAAATTCATTTTACAAAAAGGGAGGTCTGAGCCGGAAGGGGATTTTGGGAATATTTTAACCCTTTGTTTTATTCCTATTCCATTAAATTTGCCTAATATTCTTTTTCAAGACTTTATACTTAAACATGAAGAAAATATTCTTTACGCTTGGTTTACTGGGCGTTTCTTTCGGAATTTTTGCCCAGGATAACACGCCTAGCACTATCGTTTCGACAAAAGCAAAGACGGGCAATAAGCATTCCAAGGACTTCCTGGTGATCGAATTTGGGTATGTTGGCCTGACTGGTACAGGTGCTGGTAACCTCGATACCAAGTTTAACCGGACGTTTAATGTTGCCCTGATGTACGACATACAGCTGCCAGGAAGTAATATGAGCATTGCGCCAGGTTTAGGAATAGGGTCTGACAACTATATTTTTAACGGCATGACGCTGGACATCACGAATACAAGTGTTCCGTCCAAAACTTCTACAGATGCGTATAAGAAATCAAAACTGAGTACTACTTACCTGGAGATCCCTTTGGAACTGCGTTTCCGTGAGGTACCAGACAATGCTAACAAAGGTTTCAAGGGTGCGATTGGTCTGAAAGCGGGTTATCTGCTGAATGCCCATACCCGTACAGTTGGTAGCAGCAGTGGTTTTAAAGTTATTGAAAAAGAAGGCAGTACATACTGGTTTAATACTTTCCGTCTGGTAGGTACAGCAAGAGTAGGTTATGGCAACTTTGCTATATTTGGTACTTATGCGCTGAATGGAATGTTTAAAGATAACAGCTCATATTCAGTAAACGCTTATTCCTTTGGTATCAGCTTGAGCGGCCTCTAGTCGTATAATGATAACATATTTTGTAGCGGTCTGACCTTTGGTCAGACCGCTACTTATTTTAATTACCGGTGAAGACAGGTTTTCTTTTCTCGATGAATGCCTTGATTCCCTCTTTATTGTCGGTAGTTTTACCGGCGATTTCCTGGCAGTATGCTTCGTAATCCAATACGGTATCCAGGTCTTCAGTCATTCCTTTGGTCAGCATTTTCTTTAATAATGCAATGGCTTTGGTAGGTGCATTGGCATAAAACAATGCTTCTGTCTCAACAGCCTGATCCAGCTCCTCTCCTTTTACTACTTTATTGACCAGTCCCAGTTCCATGGCTTCGGTGGCAGAGAGTTTTGTGGCTTTGGTGGCCAGCTCGAACGCTTTGTGGTAGCCAACAGTACGGGGCAGGAAATAAGATGATCCGGAATCCAGCACCAGGGCGATATTGATAAAGATTTCAATCATTGAGGCTGTTTCGCTGGCAATGATCAGGTCGCAGGCCAGTGCCAGCGAGCATCCAGCGCCGGCGGCTACGCCATTCAATTTGCAGATAACGGGCTTGGGCATATTGCGGATGGCCCGGATGATAGGGTTGTACCGTTTGTGCAGAGATTCACTCAGCTTACGATCGCCGGCTTCCATGGCGGCCTTCAGGTCCTGTCCGCTGCAAAAGGCTTTGCCGGCACCGGTGAGGACCACGGCTCTTACCTGTGGATCTTTTTCTGCCTGCTTCAGGGCGTCCTGCAGCTCATAGCTTTGTTCATCATTAAATGCGTTATAAACATCGGGGCGATTGAGCGTGATGGTTGCAATGTTGTCTTGCACGTGGAGATTGATGGTGTTCATTGGGGGTAATGTTTGGGCTTAAAAAAGTATTTGAATAAAAAGAGCGTGTATCTTTTTTTGATACACGCTCTTTGGTATTATAAAGTTTCAGTGAGCCATTTGAAGAATTCACGTTGCCATACCATGGCGTTTTGTGCTTTCAGCACCCAGTGGTTTTCTTCAGGGAAGTAGAGTAGTTTGCTCTTAATCCCTTTCAGCTGTGCGAGCTGGAAAGCCTGTAAACCCTGCTCGATCGGTACGCGGAAGTCAACCCCACCCTGGATAATGAGGATAGGTGTATTCCACTTATTCGCGTATTCACTTGGGTTGAATTGCTTGTAAGCATTGGCATTTGCAGGATCGAAGTAAGCGCCGATATCCCAGTTGGCGAAGAACAGTTCTTCGGTAGTACCATACCAGCTTTTCAGATCAAAGAGACCATCATGGGCGATAAAGGTTTTGAAGCGGTTTTCGTGTACACCAGCCAGCATGTATACAGAGTAACCGCCATAGCTGGCGCCTACGGCACCCAGTCGGGTCTTGTCTACATATGCTTCTTTACTTACATCGTCGATGGCGCTCAGGTAGTCGCGGATCGGCTGACCACCCCAGTCTTTACTGATGCTTGCATTCCACTCCACGCCATGACCTGGCATACCACGGCGGTTAGGTGCCACGATAATATAGCCTTGAGATGCCATGAGCTGGAAGTTCCAGCGGAAAGAATAGAATTGTGATACAGCAGACTGAGGGCCACCCTGGCAATACAGCAGGGTGGGATATTTCTTGTTTGGATCAAAGTTAGGCGGATAGATCACCCAGCTCAGCATGTCCTTGCCATCGGTAGTTTTGGTCCAGCGCTTTTCTATTTTACACATGGCCGTATTGTCATAGATGGCTTTGTTCACGCTGGTGAGTGGAGTGATAGTACCTTTTGGCAGGGCTACGGTAAAGAGCTCTGCGGCATGGTTCATATCTGTGCTGGCTACTACCAGGGTATTGCCCGCCTGACCTACGATGCCGGAGATGTCGAAGTCGCCGGTGGTTACCTGGCGGATTGCTTTTGAAGCCAGGGTGAGTTCGTGCAGCTGTTCAGTGCCTTTGATCACTGCGAGAAAGAAGAGTTGTTTGCCATCTTTGCTCCAGTGGAAAGAAGCGACGGTGTTGTCCCAGTCTTTGGTCAGATTGGTTTTGGTGCCGGTGCTGCGATCCAGGATAGTGATGTCGTTTTTGTCGGATTCGTAACCATCGTGGGCCATAGAGAGCCATGCGAGGGATTTGCCGTCAGGGCTGAAAGCCGGGCTCACATCGTATCCTTTATTAGCTTCAGAGAGGTTTTTAGTGGTTTTGTCAGCGAGGTTGTATTCGTAAATGTCGGTGTTGGTGCTAAGGGCGTACTCCTTTCCTACCTTCTTTTTGGTGACATAAATGATGCTTTTGCTGTCGGGGCTCCAGATCATATCTTCAGCACCACCGAATGGCATGGTCGGACAATCGTAGGGTTCGTCCGGCATGATATCGACAGGGGTGCCGATTTTGCCATCTTCATAAGTGGCGTAGAAAACGTGCTGGAAGTTACCGTCTTCCCAGGTATCCCAGTGGCGGTAGTTCAGGTTATCGTAGATCTGCACATTGGATTTTGGCAGGTCAGGATAGTGGTCGGCACCGCTTACCTTCTGGAGTTTTACTTCTTTAGAAAAGAGGATGTATTTGCCATCGGGAGAGATGCGGATGTTTGACAGCGCTTCTTCTCCGTGTGTTTTTTGGGTAGCGCCACTGCCATCGGCGTTCATTTCCCACCATTGTCCTTTGAGGGAGTAGCCGATTTTGTTGCCAGGCAGGGTACTTACGTCTCCTTCGCCTCCCGGGGTGGTGGTGAGCTGTTTGGCAGCGCCACCGGTCACAGGGATGGACCAGAGGTTCTTTTCACTTTTGTTTTCAGCGATGTTATAGTTGGACACGCTAAAAATTACAGACTTTCCATCTGTTGTAACTGATTCCCCGCTCACTCTGCCCAGTTGCCAGAGCCGTTCAGGTGTCATTTTCTCCTGGGCCATTGCCATAGTTGTGATGAATAGTGATGTTAACAAAAGAGGTTTATGCATGTTCAGATTTTGTTTGGACGCTAAAAGTAGGAAAAATGTTAGTCTGATGCCTTTTCTTACCTTTGCTAAAATTATTACAGACATTGATTGAGAAAAAACAAATTGTTGAGCAGGAAGAGCGGGTGGTAATCGTGGGGTTGATACACAAGGAGCAGCAAAACGAGCGTCAGGTACAGGAGTATCTGGATGAGCTGGTGTTCCTGGCAGAGACGGCCGGCGCTACGACTGTTAAAAGGTTTACCCAAAAACTGCAGCATCCTGACAGAGCAACTTTCGTCGGAAAGGGAAAGCTGGAAGAAATAAGAGACTTTGTGCAAGGGAGAAATATCAACCTGGTCATCTTTGATGATGAACTGACTGGTTCCCAGATATCTAATATACAGGATGTATTGAAAATAAAGGTGATAGACCGCAGTGACCTGATACTGGATATCTTCGCCCGCAGGGCTCGTACAGCACAGGCCAAGGTGCAGGTGGAACTGGCTCAGTACCAGTATATACTACCAAGACTGAGAGGTATGTGGAGTCACCTGGAAAGACAGGGAGGTGGTATTGGTAGCCGTGGTCCGGGTGAAACGGAAATTGAAACGGACCGTCGTATTGTGAAGGATAAGATCTCTCTGTTGAGGAAGAGGTTGTTGGAGATTGACAAACAATCACTTACACAGCGTAAGGACCGTGGGGAGTTTATCCGTGTGGCACTGGTGGGGTATACCAACGTAGGTAAGAGCACCATTATGAACACGCTGGCGAAGAGTGAGGTATTTGCAGAAAATAAGCTGTTTGCGACCCTGGATACGACTACCCGTAAGGTAGTGTTTGAACAGACGCCTTTCCTGCTGAGTGATACGGTAGGGTTTATCCGTAAACTCCCTCACCACCTGGTAGAGAGCTTTAAGTCTACATTGGATGAGGTGAGGGAAAGTGATATCTTACTGCATGTGGTAGACATTTCTCACCCGCAGTATGAGGATCAGGTAGAGGTGGTGAACCGCACCCTGCAGGAGCTGAAAGCGTTTGACAAGCCGACCATCATGATCTTTAACAAGATGGATCTGTACGAGAAGAATACTTTCGACAAGTGGTTGGCGGATGATGTGAAGCAGGATATACTTGCCCAGTTGAAAAGTGATTGGGAAACCAGGACACAGGGGAATTGTGTGTTCATCTCTGCGCTGGAACGTCAGAACATCGATGAGTTGCGAAAGACGATCATGGATAAGGTGGCGCAGCTGTATCGGGAGCGTTATCCTTATAAAACAGAATTCTTCTATTAATTTTTTATGGCGAAGACGTATACATGGCATCGTTTTGCCGATCCGGGGATTGGCGAGAAGGATCTGACCATACTGGAGGTAGAGGGGAAAAAGATCTCTTTTACCAGGTATGAAGGGGCTTTGTATGCGTTTGCGTATAAGTGTCCGCATGCCAGTGGTGTGATGGCGGATGGCTGGGTAGATGAGGATGGGAATGTGGTATGTCCGTTGCACAGGTATAGGTTTAGTGTGAAGAATGGGCGGAATACCAGTGGGGAAGGGTATTTTTTGAAGACGTATCCGGTTGAAAAGCGGGAGGATGGGTGGTATTTGGGGATGGAGAAGACAGGGTTGTTTGGGTGGTAGAGAGGGGGTTTTGGGGGGAAGAGGTGGAAGGTTGGATTTATTTGGGTGGTAGAATTTGGTTGGTAGAGGTTGGTTGGTAGAGGTTGAATGCCCGATTGAATAGTTTGGTTATTGGATGGTAGAGGTGGACAGCTCGATTGAAAAGACAGGGCTGTTTGGGTGGTAGAGAGGGGGTTTTGGAGGAAGAGGTGGAAGGCCCTATTTATTTGGGTGGTAGCGGTTGAGAGTTCTATTTGTTTGGTGGCAGCGGTTGAAAGCCAGATTGTATTTGGTAGCCGTGTTAAATTTCTATTAAAGACCTTGCTAATTAGCTTCAGCGATGTAATATTTGCGCATGTCTGATAACTTCTCTGAGAAGAAGATAAGCTGGTGGATCATTGGCCTGCTTATCTTCATGCATATGACAGGATTGTCTGTTACAATTATGGAGCCCGATGGTGCATTGTATGCTGGTATTGCGAAGTATATGGTGCAGCATCATGATTATCTGAATTTATTTGCGGATGGTCAGGAGTGGCTGGACAAACCTCACTTTCCTTTCTGGATGATGGCTTTTAGCTATCAGATTTTCGGGATTAACACATTTGCATACAAGTTGCCTGCCTTTCTCTTTTTGATGATGGGGGTATACTTTACGTATCGTTTTGCCTTTGATCTTTATGGGGAGAAGGTGGCGCGGTGGTCGGTATGTATATTACTGACGGCGGAGCACCTTGTGATATCCAGTACGGATGTACGGGCGGAGCCTTATCTGACTGGTTTGATCATTGGTGCTGTTTATTTTT
This sequence comes from Chitinophaga sp. LS1, assembly GCF_034274695.1. Classification (NCBI taxonomy): domain Bacteria; kingdom Pseudomonadati; phylum Bacteroidota; class Chitinophagia; order Chitinophagales; family Chitinophagaceae; genus Chitinophaga; species Chitinophaga sp. LS1. The sequence continues at coordinate 1,810,077 of NZ_CP128362.1, read as the reverse complement.
TATATAAGCGCCGGTTATTGCTGGGTGCTTTGTTTACAGCATGTGCGGTGATGACCAAGGGTCCGTTTGCGTTAGTGCCGGTGGGGTGTGCGATAGCCGGGCAGTATATATTTACGAAGCAGTGGAAGGAGTTGTTTCATTACCGGTGGTTGATAGTGGGGGTGTTGGTATTGGTGTTTATCACGCCGGAGTTGTATGCGTTGTATACACAGTTTGATGCGCATCCGGAGAAGGTGGTATTTGGGCGAACAGGGGTATCTGGTATTCGGTTTTTCTTTTGGGATAGTCAGTTTGGAAGGTTTATGAATACGGGTCCTATTAAGGGTTCTGGTGATCCTTCGTTCTTTTTTCATACGGTATTGTGGGCATTTTTGCCGTGGTCGGTGATGTTGTATGCGGCGGTAGTAGAGTTTATCAGGAAGCGGAAGGTAGCTGTGGAATTTTATTGTATCAGCGGGGCGTTGTCGACGTTTGTGTTGTTTAGTTTGTCGAAGTTTCAGTTGCCGCATTATCTGAATATCATTTTTCCGTTTTTTGCGATACTCACGGCGCAGTATATACTTTCGCTAAATAAGCCGAAATTTTTCGTGATTACGCAAAAGGTGATTATTAGTATCATGGCGGTGGCGATAGTGGGATTATGGGCTTTATACCGGCCCCAAATTAATTGGGTTTTTGTGGGGTTGATAGTGGCAGTGGTAGTGGTGTTTTTTATGGTGAAGGTGGAGAAGGTATTTTTCAGGACGTGTTTGATGTCGGTGGTATTGAATTTGTTTTTGAATGGGTTGTTTTATGCGGATGTGTTGGGGTATCAGAGTGGGAGTTCGGCGGCGTTTTATGCGAATGAGCATTTGCGTGGAGGGGCGGTGTTGTTGTATAAGGCGAATTCTTATGCGTTTAATTTTTATCTGGATGCGCCGGTGTTGAGGTCGGATACGTTGTTGCTGCCGCCGGTGTTGGTGTATACGACGAGGGATCAGGTAGATTCATTAAAGATGCAGGGGCATACGTGTGAGGTAGTGAAGTCGTTTTCGCATTTTCCGGTGACGAAGTTGGATGGTGAGTTTGTGAATTTTTCAACGCGGAAAGGGGCAGTGGGAGAGCGTTTATTGGTTTTGGTAAAATAATTTTAAAAAATATTTTGGAGGAATAAAAAAATTCCTATCTTTGCAATCCCGAAACGGGGAAAACACTCCTCCTTAGCTCAGTTGGTTAGAGCATCTGACTGTTAATCAGAGGGTCTCAGGTTCAAGTCCTGAAGGGGGAGCGAAAGAGAAAAGGCTTGCAGTGATGCAGGCCTTTTTTGTTTCTATATCATTGGCATTGATTAATCCCTTTATTTCTAGAATTAGAAATCTATAGAAAATATAAAATGGAAATAGCCGGTTTAAACCGGCTATTTCCATTTTATATTTTCCTAATTAGTTATTTAGAAATAAAAGTTTTAGAGGCTTTTTCCAAAGATGCTAATTTTTTTTCTTGAAACTTTTTTGTGGTAATTTTCATTGCAGCATTAATCCTTTTCTTAGACTTTTTAATAGTCTGAGATGGTATTATTGTATATCCAATTGGAAGGTTTTTAGTTGATATTTTTAATGTTTGTATCGCCATTATTTTTATTTAAGATTATTTGAATATTTCAAGTATTCGGTAAATCTCTTTTGTAAAGTTACTAAAATTGAATCTATTCTTACAATAATTCTATTTGGGTAACCAGCAAAAATTACTGCGTCTATCCATTGTCTTCCTTCTGTAGCATCTATGATTATAAGCCCTTTTGCCACTCCTGAGCCAAAATCATTCTTTTGATATATTTCAGCGCACCATATAAATTTGGGCATTTTTGAAAGAATTAAAGTCTGTTTTATTTCTGGTTCTAAGGCTGCCAAGTTCGCTATATGTTCCTTGAACGATCTGCTAGAGGTTAAAAAGAATCTAAAAGTAAAATCATTAAAAAAAACATACCCTAATGCATCATCTGTTAAGATGTTTAGAATTAAGTCCTTGGCACTTATAACATCTGAATAGATACGGTAGTAGAGAGGCACAATGATATATGCAATTTGATATTGTTCAAAGCCATCTCCTAAATGTTCTGTTGGGTTATCAAGAGTTATTTTTGCATATGGGATTAAGTTATCATCATTAACTATGAATCTTTTTTCTATATCTCCATAGTCGATGAATTCTTTAGTTACCGGTTTTAAAGGATATTTCCTGTTAAAATCTAATTTTCTTTTGCGAACCGTCGTTAAATCTAACGATTCATCAGTTTCATGACCAATTAATAAATTGGCATGTGCTACCGTTGAATCGTCCGACTTTAAAATGCATACTAAAGGAATACCTGATTCAATATACGTGGATATGATATTTTGAAATTCATTTCCAAAGGTATCTCTTTCATAAATCTGAGTGGCAAAGCCAAATTCTTTTAACGCAAAGGATATTTGGTTAACATTTAGCCCTGCAGACGGAAGCAAACGTTCACTTGATTGCTTATTTAATATGTCTACTATTTTAGAAGGAGCAGTTGGTTTATAATCTGCATAGCGATGGCCAAAATATTCCATCAAAGCCCAGATGGAGGTTTCAGCACAGGTTATTGTCTCTTCATCTTGAGAACTAAATGGGAAACCTGATATAGGAAATTTAATACCGTTAATCGATACGTTCGCAGAATACTCGCAAATCAGGAAATCATTTACCTTAAACGCATTCTTATTAATTAAAGTTCTGCCAATAACATTGGGAAAGGTTGGTCTAATAATAAAGTAACCTCTAAAGAAATTAGCCAATTCTTCCCTATAGGTCGGTTCAAGAAAATGCATTGTTTGAATTGGCGTTTCAAATAAAGAAACTCGAATGCAATCTCTTGGATATTCATTATGCTTTGAAGAGAAATAGGTATAATAGGTATCTCTGTAAAACTTATCAACATAAGGGTACTCTATACAAAAGAATAATTCATCTTTAAGTGGTTCTATTAAGTTAGCGATATTATTTTCTACATCTACATCTTGTTTTTTGTAGACCTCCTTTATTAGGTCAAGAATGTCATCAACACAATCTTCTTTGGTTGATATCATAAATTGAATTAAACTCATAACGAATTGGAATTAACTATTCTTTGTTACATTAAAGATCCGAAAAATCCATTAAATCCTGAATTAGCTGGTTGGAGAATATCCCAGAAAGATAAAATGGGAGAATTCTCTTTCAGTAGGAAGTCAAAAAGAACTTGAGAGATAAAGGGAATATGGACATAATTTCATTAATAATGGCAAATTTGGGATTGCAGATATGAAGCCGGAGAATGTGAGGAATACTCAGTTATACAGAACTCTTCTGCATGAATTTGGGCATTACGTCCATTATCTTACTATTGTTGAACGGCCTGGATATGAAGATGAAGCGCTGGAATTATGCGAACAGCGTTGGGACTTCTATAATAAGATACCTGCAGTTGAAAAGGAAGCCTTTGCACATCGATATGCAACCAATCTTAAGCGATTACTTGAAGAGAAGGGCGTTATTCCAATAAATGGACAGTAGGGGTATTAAAAATCACTGAACTTCAATAAGTCATACAGGGGGGTGTCGCAAGCCACCAGTATAATTGTCGCACTCCTACCCTATTCATTTTTTTAAAGAGCATTAGCTTTAGGTTAATAAAAATACAAGCCATGCGAAAAATAATTGTAACTACATTTCTGACGATGGATGGTGTACTGCAAGCACCAGGTGGACCGGAAGAAGATACTACAAATGGATTCAAATGGGGAGGATGGCAGTTTGGGTATTCGGATGAGCTGACGAAAAATGCGCTAACTAAAATTATGGCGGAACCATTTGATTTGTTGCTGGGGCGGCGCACTTATGAGATATTTGCAGCCTACTGGCCTTATAATGGCAATAATCCGATTGGTGAGAGGTTCAATCAAATCAATAAGTATGTGGTGGCAACTACGCCTATCGATACTTCATGGACGCATTCGACATTGATTAGTAAGGATGTGGTGAATGAATTGAAGAAATTGAAAGAACAGGATGGTCCGAATTTGCTGGTGCATGGTAGTGGTGGATTGGCACAGACGTTGTTTGCGAATCAATTGGTGGATGTGCTGTATACATGGATATACCCAATCACTTTGGGGAAAGGGAAGAAGTTATTTGCAGACGGCACGGCTGCGCAGCAATGGAAAATGACGGAGTCAGGGATTTCGACTACCGGGGTGATTGTCGCTAGATATGAGCCGGATGGAGAAGTGAGGGTGGGATCATATGTGTCGAATGAGGTGAGTGAGCAGGAAATGGCAAGGAGGAAGAAATGGAAGAAGGAGTATGACCAAAAGTAGCCACTCATGCCATCGCATCCAAAATATGGGCGTTGACAATACTGGCTTCAATTATTCAAATCATGCTGAGCTGTAAAGCCGGCATCTTATTTCAATGCTGCTTCTATTTTGGATTAGCCACCCGGTTAGAGATCATATTGATCCTGTTTATTATCAGAAACTGGTACAATGATGTATCCACCGTTTATCATGCTGTCTTATTGAGAAAAGGCCGTGAGATAAAACGGAACCGGTTATTTAATGGCTGATCCCTTTATAAGCCCTTGGAGGTACGCCCATTACCTTCTTAAAAGCAGCACTAAACGAACTCTCTGACTCGTACCCAACTGACAAAGCAATTTCGGATATTGCAAGGCCCGTGCTTTTCAGGGATTCTGCTGCCATAAACATTCGCCAATGCGTTAAATATTCCAATGGCGCCTGACCAATGATCTGCTTAAATTTCAATGCAAATCCTGAGCGGGACATAAACGCTATCTCACTCAGCTTTTCCACTGTCCATTTCTCCTGAGGGCTGCTATGTATCGCTTGCATAACCGCCCCTAGGTTGGGATGAACAGCGGCCGCAAACCATCCCTGATTTTTGGCATCAGGAGAAGACATATATATGCGTAATGTCTGCACCAGCATGATCGGTGCCAGGTGTTCAAGGATGGTTCTTCTGCCAAACCGTTCTGACCGGAACTCGGTCGTGAATCGCTCAATTCCCCATCTCAGTACTGCTGCCTGATCATATTTTTCAGGGACATAGACGACTGGCGGAAGTTGCCCAAAAAGCAATTTTGCGGATTGATCATTGAAATGAAAGCGTGCCCCTGTCAGGAATAAACTGCCACCCCCATTGCATGTGGCAATGCCCTCTTTTGCATGTTTATAAATCGTGTCTGAGTGGATTTTCGGGATTGATAGATCCGAACCCATCGCAAATGGCTTTCCGCTGGTGAGTAAAAAGCAATCACCCGCATTTAAGTGATATACATTTTCGTCACCATCCACCTGTAAGTAACAACTGCCCTTTAATACTGCATTGAATTTAATTCCTTCATGCCCTGGAAATTGGATGGCCCACTCTTTACCCGCATCTAATCCTGCGGATACAAACGTTTGTGGTCTGAGAAAGGTCAATACATCTGATAATACATCCATAAGCTAAAAACTTAGACGATTGAATAAGTATTTTGGACTGAAGTGTATAGATCGTCTAGCTCAGTCATAGTAATTTAGAGTTCAATAATAACGAATTACAATGAGTCAACAACACCCGATTATATGTCCTTACGATAAAAGCTCCACAGCGAGTGATGTGCTAACCGGTTTGGACTTACATGGAAAAACTGTTGTCGTTACCGGTGGTCATTCTGGTTTGGGACTAGCTACCAGTCGTGCCTTATCTGAGGCTGGCGCCCGCATTATTGTCGGAGCGAGAGATGTTCATGCTGCAAGAGCAACCTTCAATGGATTGCCAGGCTTCAATGGGTCATCTGGTATTGAGGTAGGCCAGCTGGATTTAGCCGATCTGAATAGTGTGCGGGCATTTGCAAATACTGTTCTGTTCAAAGAAAAGCATATTGATATCGTCATCAACAGTGCAGGTATCATGGCTTGTCCTGAACGTCGTATAGGAAATGGTTGGGAATCGCAATTCGCCATCAACCACCTGGGACATTTTGCGCTGGTTAATCATCTATGGCCTGCGTTAATTGGCGATGCAAGAGTGATTGCCGTTTCGTCTGCCGGTCATCAGAATTCTGCCATCCGCTGGCATGATTTACATTTTAATGAAGGGTATGATAAGTGGCAGGCCTATGGACAATCCAAAACTGCCAATGCATTATTTGCAGTTCACTTAGATGAATTGGGGAAAGACGTTGGTATCAGCGCATTTTCGCTTCATCCCGGAAAAATTTTCACGCCGCTTCAGCGATTTTTAACCAATGATGAAATGGTCAATAGGGGCTGGGTTGACCGGGAAGGAAAGGTGGTAGATCCGACTTTTAAAACGCCGGAACAGGGCGCTGCGACACAGGTATGGGCTGCCACTTCGCCATTGCTGGAAGGGCTTGGCGGGGTATATTGTGAGGACTGCAATATTGCGGACGTTTCAGTGGAAACGACTTTGACAGGTGTGAAAACGTATGCCATTGACCCCGGGCAGGCAAAGCGCCTTTGGGAGCTTTCTGCACAACTAACGGGGATGTAAGTGATGAAGGATTGGGAGGGTAATACCCTCTCAATCCTGTCGTTCTAAAACCTTGCGTCTCTTGTGAGCGCGTAATCTTCTAAGCCGAATTGTTTCCTGAAGAGGTCCTTTACTTTTATAACGATTGCTTGCTGATCGACGGAGGAAGGTGTACGCCTTATTTGATTATAGTTCTCCATTGCGATCTTTTCTGCCAGTTCTCTCACTGTTTTTATTGCAAGTTTGTTGCCCGGCATTATTGCAAGTGCAATGATGGCCATGGAAAGGATAATGCCTGCAAATCCGACCAGTATAGAACAGAACAGGGTAACGACGGATACAAGAAGTGCGAATCGACCTATGAATAACGGCCACCCTTTTCCGGGTTCAAGCAGCTGCACTTTAAAGCCTAAATGGGATTCAAATTTTTCGATCAGCTGATATCTTTGTTTGAGAGGGAATAATTCTTCCAGCGTGGTATTGGGACTCAATTTATGTTGATCATATAGTTGCCCCTCCATGATTGCCTTTCGGATTCTGTAGAATGCCTGTTGGGTGGTACAGTCATTGGTTTCTTTCTCTTCTAACTTGTTGACAATGAGGTCACAGAGATTACCGAATGTGGATACCCTGAGTAATTCTTCCTCATAAAAATGGATCCTGAAATAAGCTTCAATTTCCGGAATGAAGAAGGTAATATCATCCGGATCAATGTTTACCAGCTCAAAAGTTTCAGGTTCTTTTGTCTTAAACATATCATAGGTATTAGGACCCTAAAAGTAAACTTTTTGTATCAGTGATGTATCATGATTGTCGTCCTGTTTTTGTATACTTGTTTTATGTTCAACCCGTTAAGAAGAAATAGGAATATCGGTACTAAAAAGCAGGGCCATGGTCAGGCTAATAAGCTGACTATTCCCCGTAGTCCAGACCTGAAGGGCTTTTATGAACGTCTGGGGAATTATACGAAACATGAGGTGGCCATCAATGGGAATGAGCTCCTGTTTGTAGTAGAAGAAACAAGATCTGATTCACAGCATGCCTGTTCTATTGAAGATATTACAACATTAATTGAGCACATTACTCCTGAAGATTGTAAAGGTCTGAAATTCATCATACTCCGTCAGCCCAAAAGAAAGGAAAATATACTATCTCCTGTATGGGGACGGCTGATGTATTCGTATGAGTTTGAAAAGAATTACGGGCCTGCTATTATTCTGGAAGCTGCCGATTATACAAAGCCACTGAAATGGGCCAGATCCCTTGCGTTAAATGATCAAAAAGAAATAAACCGGCTCAAAGAAGATGGACATCCTTTCGTAGACGATGGCAGGTCGCTGACGGCAGAGTTGACACCGGAGCATGTGCGGAACACACAATTATATAGGAGCCTGCCGCATGAAATAGGGCATTATGTACATTACCTGACAGTGGTGGAGCGCCCTGGAAATGAGGATGAAGGCTATGATGCATGGGATCAACGATGGGGTCTATATAGAAGCATACCTGCCAGCGAACGGGAGGAATTCGCACACAGATACGCTACTCAATTAAAAAACAAATTGACTGAAATGCAGATCATCCCATTTACAACAAAGATCAGGGAGTCGCATTCGGACACAGAAAATCCCTAAGAGATGAATGTCTGCGCTGGCTAGAGTTATCCCTAAATTTTTCCATTTTACGATGTATGCATTTTGTACACTTACGGTGGTATACCAGTTCTTTTGAATAACGATCCGCCCGCTGTCTGTAATTCTACCGGAGTAGCCAGCGTCGTGGCGGTGTTTGGTGCGGTGTTGATATGGCTTTATGTTAATTTAAAGCCAGGTACATTCAGAAGCATAGGTTGTTGATAATAAATAATTCACAAAGCAACATAAGAATTTTAGATTTAAAAATTAAACATATACATGGTTGGTATTATAGTCGAGCTGATCATTTCATGGTTATTACTCTGGTTTTTTGAAAAGAAACATCTCACTGTTTTGGGTATCGGTATTCAACCCAAAAGAATGCGGGACCTGGGGTATGGATTACTGGGAGCGGCTATTTGCTGTACGGTGTATCATATGCTCACTACCATTCATTGGAGGCTTCATAAAATGATTTCAATAAATGTTATCTGGTGGGTATTGAAATCAGTGTTATTTGAAGAGCTGGCATTCAGAGGTGCTTTGCTCTATATTGCTATCAGGAAACTAGGCATCACCAAGGCATGTATATTATCTGCATTATGCTTTGGTATCTATCACATCTTTTCTTATGAAGTATATGGTAATCCGGGGACGGCTTTATTGGTGTTGGTGATTACCGGTATAATCGGTTTAACGCTGGCGTATGCTTTTGCAAATACGCAAACCATGTATTTACCCATAGGATTACACTTAGGATGGAATCTTATCAATATTCTTGTTTTTTCGGAAGGACCATTGGGAAAGCAGTTATTCGTCAAAGGCAGTAGTGCAGGATTAACAGGAATTCCTTCTTTGCTGGTATTCTTATTACAGATCTTTGCATTGCCACTTTTTACTGCATGGTATTTGAAGAAATTTTATAAAAAGGTTAAGCTATAATTTGTTCCTTGAACCCCGTTTTGAATATACTTGTGAAAGTACTGTAGTATTTTATGTTCTATAGATTTGTTATTCTGCTTTGCATTGTTTGTTTATAGCGCAAACAGGAGACGAAAATATTTAGCCTTTCCCATTATCATTTTTGATCATATTATTCTTTGTAGCAACGGGTGTTTTAAGGCTTCTTAAAATAAGCCATGAATCGGACAAGAAAACCGATAATATGGCATGTTACTTGGTCATTTCCCAATCTAATTTCGAAGTAACTTTAGTTATCACAAAAAAGCTAAACAAAACTGCAATATGAGTAAGATTATAGTTAAAGACGGTACAGAGATTTATTACAAAGATTGGGGTACCGGGCAGCCAATTGTATTTCATCATGGTTGGCCTTTATCTTCTGATGACTGGGATCTACAAATGCTGTTCTTCGTTGAACAAGGTTATAGAGTCATTGCACATGACCGCAGAGGGCATGGCCGTTCTACACAGACAGCTACCGGCAATGAAATGGATACTTATGTAGAAGATGTGGCAGAACTGACCCAAGCACTGGATCTGAAAAATGCGATTCACATTGGCCACTCTACCGGAGGTGGTGAAGTGATCCGCTATGTGGCTAAACATGGTGGTAACGGTCGTGTGGCGAAAGCAGTACTGATCAGTGCTGTAACGCCTATTATGGTGAAGACAGAGAGCAATCCTGATGGTGTTCCATTGTCTGTATTCGATGAAATTCGTGTAGGTACTGGTACTAACAGAGCACAGTATTTCCATGATTTCCCGACTCCGTTCTTTGGTTATAATCGTGAAGGTGCAGATGTAAAGCAGGGTGTGAAAGATAATTGGTGGCGTCAGGGTATGATGGGCGGTATCAAGGCTCATTATGACTGTATCAAGGCTTTTTCAGAAACTGATTTTACAGAAGATCTGAAGAGTGTAGAGGTGCCTGTGCTCGTAATGCATGGGGAAGATGATCAGATTGTACCTTACCAGATCACTGCTTTAAAGGCGGCTAAGTTGCTGAAGAATGGTAAGCTGATCACTTATCCGGGTTTCCCGCATGGTATGCCAACGACAGAAGCGGCGACTATTAATAAGGATCTATTAGAATTTATCAAGGGATAGTAGAAGAATCAAGTCCAATAGAAGAAGGCAATCAGAGATGGTTGCCTTTTTTTGTTTTAAGTATAGAAGGAGTATTGTAGCGAGCTTTTAGCAGTATAGAATGAGTATAGAATGAGTATAGAATGAGTATAGAAATAGTATAGAAATAGTATAGAAATAGTATAGAAATAGTATAGAACAAGTATAGGATGAGTATAGAAATAGTATAGGATTACCACTTTTTGAAACGTTTTATTAGCCCTAGTACCAGGTTGATGGGATAAAGGAATTGAATGGCAATAATGGTTACCGCAATGATTCGTCCTATCTGTTGATAGGTGTTAACCTGTTCAAAGTTGGAGTATTGATAATAATGCCTAATGCCGGATAATTGGTATCGACCAAACAGAATAATTGCAGCAATGGAAATTATAATGCCCATGAGATGCCACCAAATAAGTTTATTGCTGTATAATAACCGATAGCTGAAGTGATAGATCATCCAGAAAAGCAAAAAGAATAGCGATAGGCCCCAGTAAATAGAAGGAACATTCATGACATAATAGGTATCATGTGCATGAAAATCTACTGAGTTATTGAAATGAAAGAAGGATAAGACGAACAGAACGACTGCCATCAGCAAAAACAGGTGATAAGGACGGGTAAGTAATTTTTTTATCAAAGGGTTAATTTTTATGTAATATACAGTATGGAATATATTTTAGAAAAGCCAATCTGGACTGAGGTGGATTTTGATAAAATGAACTGGCATGACGTGACCATATATGAGATGGCCATGACGGGAGATCTGGAACTGGATATAGATTATATTTTTAAATCTAATGAACCAGCGGTAAAAGGATTCAGGTTTACTTTCTGGATAGCTCCCTGTACGTTTGTGTTTAAGCAAATCAGGGAGTTAAGATTCGATATGGATGTGGTAAGGAGTGATGGATTTCAGATTGATTATATTGAAAGATCCGGGCACAATTGGACGATCGTTACACGTAATGGAGATATATCATTTATCAGTGACGGATTCGAAATGTTCGTGCGGCAACAACCTACTTTGCAATACCAGAAGTTGATCGGTATTGAAAGGGGTGGATATACACTGGAAAGGGTTACAGACCAGCCCAATCACTATTTGCAAACTGAGGGGTATATTGAAAAAAGAAAAAAGGATGCAGAGTTGTTTGGATATGCCCAAAAGCGTAAACAAAAGAAACTGGATATGGAGGCACTTGAAGAAAGGCGTTTGAATGGCGAGATCGATACTACGGAATTCCTGCGTTTAAAGAAAGAATTGTTGATGGCGATGGACGGTTATGGATATTGGTTGAAAGGAACGATGTTTGAAGATGCTTAAGTTAGTTGACCAGTTTACAGATATCATTGATCACTATTTCATCGATAGCTGCTTCTGCTTCTTCGGGTGTCATGCCATTCATCCCCGTATCCCCTATTCTTGCCCCGAATACCGTCACCGCCCATTCGGCAATTTCTGGTTGAGTATCCGTATGCGCCAGTGTTGCTTTGCAGTTTTCCAGCTCCTGGATCACCTTTTCCTTACCATACCGCTCCACACATAGCCTGATATACATTTCATGGATTCTCGAGCTCCAGGATTCCACATTATCCAATTGTGGCTTTAATATATTGATAGCAGAATCGATGTCTTTGAGTTGTTCATTGGCATAAGCGCCCAGCATGGCGGTATTGACAGAAATCTGGCAATGATCGTTCATGTCTGAGGTTTCATAGAGCCGTTCTTCCAGTTCTGCCGGATAATTGATTACTATTTCCCTGAACGCATCCGTAGCGTCTTTTCCCTGTTTTTTTAATGCCTGTGCCCTCCTTGTGAGTACAATCAGCTTCGGAGGTGCATAGATCTCGAAATCATGCTGCATATAGGCGAAAATGCCTGTTTGGATGACGGTGGTATCCAAAGAATAGCTGATCGTCTCTACCGTATCGCCATGTACAATCACGGAATCACTCTGGTGGTATAGGTTTTCCAGCAGTTCATAATCGAAAGCAAACACTTCTTCCGGAGGGCTGGAAGTGTGTCCACAGGCTATGAGGATTCCAAAAAAAGGCAGCAGGTAGAGGAATTTCATGGCGCGAAGATAAAATCCCGGTTACATGTAACCGGGATTTTTTTATTTCATATAAAGCTTATCGAGGAAAAGATATCGTTCTCTGTCTGTTTCTTCTTTCAGTTCACTCTTTACATTGATATCCATGTAGTTGATACGCTTACTGTTTTTGGTGATGGGTTCCCATAATGGTAAGCCATTGCCATTGGGATTGCCGGTTTTGATGAAATTGGCGAAGTAATCCAGCATGGTAGCGGATACTTTGTAGTCATCAGCCGTCCAGGCATATACTTTATTGCTATAAAGGTTGCCCAGTGCATATTCGATTTCAGAAGCGTGCGATGCACCTACGGTAGGGTATTTAGGAGGCGCTGGTTTAGAGTTATCGCCTTTTTTTACACCTCCGGCAAGGCCAGGGGTGGCGTTACCCATTTTAGGAGTCATAGCCGGGCGGATACGTGAAAATATATACCGGTATACGGGTTGACCGCTGGTTTTGACCTGCAGATCTGCCCATTTCCAGGTGCTGTATACGATAAAGCGATCGCTGGCTAATGCGGTAGCAGAGCGAATGGTTTCTTCCTCGCTATTGGCAGGATATAGCTCCAGGATGCCGGAAGCTTTATCTCCGAATGTTTGGCTGACTACCTTTTTAAAGTTATCAGGCGAAGGCGCTTCTGCCTTCATAATCGCCTGAAAAGGTACTTCTGCGGAGTTCCATCCTACCAGCAGGGGAACCTGTGCCTGCTCGCCTGCTTCGAAGATTTCAGGTAGTGAGCGGGGAATAAGATAGCCATCGATAGTTGCAGAGGAGTAAGGTGTGGCCACAGAGAATACAGAGTCCAGCAGTTTCTCTGCGGGAATAGCCCTGAGTTCATCCAGATTGTTGGCATTCATCTTTTCTGCGAATGAGGTACCATGTGCTTCTGCTTCTGCCAGTGGTACAGGGTACAATGTAGGGTTGATGGCAGCGCCGCTCTCCCCTATTGCGCCTGCTATGAGCCCTTTGGAGAGCGGAGAGGCCATGTGTACGGATACGGAGATAGAACCTGCAGATTCGCCTGCGATGGTCACTTTATTTGGATCGCCACCAAAGGCAGCGACATTGTCACGTACCCATTCCAGGGCGGCATGCTGATCGAGATAGCCGTAGTTGCCGGAAGAGTGGTGAGGGGATTCCTGTGTCAGGTCAGGATGCGAGAAGAAGCCAAAGATACCGAGGCGGTAATTGACGGTAATGGCTACAATACCTTTTTTCGCCATGCTGGCGCCATCGTAACGTGGTTCTGACCCATCGCCGGCAGCGAGGCCGCCGCCGTAGAAATAGACTAATACAGGTAGTTTTTCCTTACCTGTTTTGGACGGTGTCCATACATTGAGGTAGAGACAGTCTTCGCTCATGCCTGATGAGCGGAAAGACATATCGCCAAAGATGTTTTTCTGCATCGCATTGTGACCAAAGTGGTCTGCTTTGCGGATGCCTTTCCAGTTTTTAGCGGGTTGTGGCTCTTTCCATCTGAGAGGGCCGACAGGTGGCTGGGCATAAGGGATGCCTTTGAAGATTAGAATAGGTGATCCCGGTTCCCGTACTCCCTGAACGATACCATTGTGAATGGTGATCTGATCTTTTATCTGACTAAATGAATTCAGAGAGGCCAATTGTACCAGCACGCCTAGTGTCAAAAGAACTCTTTTCATATTGCTCGGGTTATAATGTAGATTTAATGTACGCAATTAATGAACGCGATTGTATGAAAATTTCTTGCCGGCGTATATGCTTTTTATGAGATAAAAAAAATCCTACTCCAATAGCTGGTATTGGCAGCAGTATACATTTTTTGGCAAAGGCCCTGAATACTGGCCCAATATCTTACAGGATATTGGTATCAGTATTCAGGCCATACACCATATAAGTAAATCTTATTTTAAAGGTGAAGTGAAATTACTTGCCCGATAAATTACTATCCAGACCACTTGGGGATAGGTAGAGTCCTATACCCTGAAGGCATTGGTACTCCACCGTTATCAACAAGACCTGCACCCCAGTGCATGCTTGTTGGCGCCAGCTTGGATCCATCAGTTGATCTGGGGTCAGATCCGGTCCTGGCAGTAATTTTATCAACTGTTTCGTTCCCAGCGAAACTAAGGTCTACATAAATAAAGTTAGTTAGGTAGATCATTATATTGAATTGATTAATGAACAATTTTATTCGCACAACTTGTACTTGCAAAAGCATGAGGTTTAGCCCGGAAGGTGAATCCCATTCCTGTGATATACCCCATCGCTTCTTTCAGCGCATCGTTACTTTTAAAAGCTGGATTCGTATTGATGTCAGCGTGTACTTCCATATCTACACTGTACTTAGTAAAGAGGTGACACAGTGAATAAGCAACTTCTATACTCTTGCCTACTTCTGCGAGCATCCTTTCCTTTATACTCATCCTGCGGATAGAAGAATCATGCAGTATATACATGAATCCACCTTTACCTTTCCTCAGGAAAACGATCACGGTGGCGAATTCCACGACCTTTCCCTTCTTCTGACTATCTGTACCTATAAACACTTTCAGTGCATTGCCGTCGCCACTTTCGGCAGACAGTACTTTCTCAATTTCATCTTCGATGGGGCTTGTGATTTTCATACCATTGAGCCTTCTCCAGCTTCTTACAGTTTCCATGGCTACGTCATGTTTGTTGTTTGCGTTTTTTCTTTTTTACATTCTTGTTTGTTGGCCTGACTGGACTTGAACCAGTAACCGTTTGCGTATAAGGCAACCGCGCTAACCGTTGCGCCACAGGCCAATAAAAAAACCCGGCCGTTTGGTAACGACCGGGTTTTTTAACTGAGCACATAATTGTTAATTATGTCCAGATATAACTAGGTCGTTGATATATTTCCGGCTCGCGCTCGCTATCATTTTCTTTACAATCATCACCAACTGGTGTACCAAATCCAATACTTCCACTTTTCCCAACTGTTGATATATGTGCATACGCTTCCCATATGCCTGATCTTTGTAGATCGGCTAGCATAAAGAATTGTATGGATATCAACTGCATTTGCATGCGCATTAATTTTTGTCGGTTTGTAAATGAAAAAAGCCCCGCAATTCCTTGCAGGGCTCTTGTTATATTGAATTAGTTGATTGTACTATTTCATGACATAACACTCCCCGCGGACGGTGCCGATCTTCAGACCGACTGTGTCTATATTTTTTAATACGAGGTACTGCATATGTGAATTGTTTAAATAATTTTGTCGATGCAAAGATGAAATAAATTTTTCATTCTACACAAATATTTCAAAAGTTTTTTTTAGCTTGAATTGCTTTCCTATAGCTAATTAACAGAAAATTCAATTGTTGTTGACCTTAAAATAGCAGAAAAAAAATGAGAATAATCATCGCAGAACAATTGTCAATGATTGAAAAAAGTCAGGGCGTAAAAATCATATATGCCTGTGAGTCAGGTAGTAGAGCATGGGGATTTGCGTCACCTGACAGTGACTACGATGTTCGATTTATTTACATCCGTCCGTTAAATGATTACCTAAGTATCGCTGACAGAAAAGATGTCATTGAATTACCGGTAAATGAAGTACTCGACATTGGGGGGTGGGATTTGCGCAAAGCTTTGCAACTTTTTTTGAAGTCAAATGCACCGTTATACGAATGGATACAATCACCTATATTGTATATCGCTAACGAAGAACTCAAGACTGAATTACTGACACTTGCGAATAAATATTTCTCTGAAAGAGCCGGCTGTCACCACTACATTTCCATGGCGAAAAATACATTTGAGAATGACTTACAGGGAGACCAGGTCCGGATCAAAAAGTATTTCTATGCACTACGACCTTTGCTGGCAGCAAAGTGGATTGTAGAAAAAGGACAGGTGCCTCCCATGGAATTTCATGTACTGAGAACGTTGATCACCGATGCGCAATGGCAACAAACCATCGATGCATTGCT
Organism: Chitinophaga sp. LS1; assembly: GCF_034274695.1. Lineage (NCBI taxonomy): Bacteria > Pseudomonadati > Bacteroidota > Chitinophagia > Chitinophagales > Chitinophagaceae > Chitinophaga > Chitinophaga sp. LS1. The sequence continues at coordinate 1,793,783 of NZ_CP128362.1, read as the reverse complement.
GGTTCAAAAACAGGCAGCTGATGAGAGAACATTGATCTCACCTGTCATGGCTCTTCAACAATGGATAGCTGATACAATTCAATATTGTAATGATAAGACAGCCAACCTGCTGCCACTTAAGAACGATACGATTGAACTGGATGTGCTGTTTAGAAAATACATTCGTAACTATGACCTTTGAGCAATTAATGAATGAACCTCAACATCTGTTGTTGAAGGCCATCAGCGGCAGTCGCTCCCAACAATTGCATTCTGCCACTTCAGATACAGACCTGAAAGGAATTTATGTATTACCTCAGCAGGAGCTATATGGTTTTACTTATACGCCACAGGTATCCAATGCAACGAACGACGAAGTATATTTTGAAATAGGAAGATTCCTGGAACTATTACAAAAGAACAATCCTAATATCCTGGAATTACTGGGTACACCGGAAAGCTGTGTGCTGTTCAGACATCCGCTGATGGAACTGATTAAACCGTCAGCTTTTCTTTCGAAATTATGTAAGGATACTTTTGCTGGTTATGCCGCTTCGCAGATAAAAAAAGCGAAAGGGCTGAATAAAATGATCAACCGTCCTGCAGAAAAAGTGAGAAAGGGTGTACCTGAATTCTGTTACGTTATTGATGAAAATGGAAGTATTCCACTCGCTACATGGTTAGAAAAGTATCACTTTAAACAAGAAGATTGCGGATTGACCAGTGTACCACATTTTAGAGATGTATACTTAGTGTATCATCGGCAAGGGGGTACATTAAAAGGGATGATATCCGGCGAAGATGCCAATGATGTTCGTCTGAGCAGCATTCCGAAGGACCTCTCCCCTGTTGCCGTGATGCAGTTCAATAAAGATGGTTACTCCGTTTACTGCCGTGAATACAAAGAATACCTGGAATGGGTAGAGAACAGAAACGATGTGCGTTTTCAAAATACCCTTTCGCATGGTAAGAACTACGATGCAAAAAATATGATGCACACTTTTCGCCTGCTGAATATGGCGGAGGAAATTGCTGTACATAAAAAGATCATTGTAGAAAGACCGGACAGGGAGTTCCTCCTGAAAATAAAAAGTGGCGGCTTTGAGTACAACGATCTCCTGAATATGGTAGATGAAAAGCTGGACCGGATAGAACAACTCTACGAGCAGTCAGATCTGCCGGAGATGCCGGATGAAGCAAAGACGAATGAACTATTGATCACCATCAGAACACAATTCTATCAATAATGGATCATCGAACAGCTATTGCAAAGAAAGGGTTTACCGTTATCAATGACGTATTTGATACAGTTGCTGTAGCTGCATTGATTGCCTGTATAGAAGGTGCAGATAGTGTGAAAGATACTTTTCGCTGCCTTTGCGCTGGTCGGAAAGAGATAACCTACCAGGCTGATCGGCGACCTGGCAGGTCAGGGCGCCGATCAGATTTGAAGGAAAAGTAGAGAATACCTGCGTAGTTGTCATAGGATAGATTGGAATAATCTCAAAATCGGGTTTTTATTAGGCATAGGAATCGTTCGCATTTAATACAACCAGCTTCTTTCCCGCAGCACTGTTTCCTTCTCGATACTGATCTCCTTAGCAAAAGGAGTCGCAGCATTGCTGCCATCAGTATTAATGTTACCCCGTATTCTGACGAGATAAGCATTTCGGCGCACGGTATTCGCATCAAAGGCGAATGTGAAAGATTTGGTTGGAGTTGAATACCCAGGTTGAAGCAGTTTACAATTTTCTGAAAGCTCAGTGAATGTAGTAGCTCCATTTCCAGGATTACAGTCGCTGACTGTGACAGAAAGTAGCGGAATGGTTTTAGATGTGTCTCCCGCTGGTGTAAGACTTACTTCCAGGTTTTTCAGCAAGGCGGATTCGTGTACATCTTCAAAATTAATATTCACCCGCACTTCCTGGTTGGCATTGATCATGAATTCCGGCTGTACTGACAGGTGTCTACCAACTGTGGTGTATGCTGCTTCCCTGTCATATACTATGATTGTGTCGAATTTGTAGGCAAGTAAAACATAGCCTCCAATAGCCAGGGCCAAGATTACTAGTGCTATACTGCCGTACCTGATCATGATGTAAAAGTAGTGCGGATTACGATCCCTGAGAATCCCTGAAAACAGGGGTTTTGTTTTTCAGAGATGTAAGTGGTTGATTATTAGTATTGTTTGGGGTTAGGTCAGAGCGGCTTAAAAAAGCCACTCCTAAACTAAAAGACACAAATTGTAAAAATGTCCTAATGGACGAAAAGCCGTAAAAGTTCGTATTGTCGTTATTGTTAAATCGACAATACAAATGTCTATGTCTACTGCGCAGTTTTTTTGCGCAATTAATTTTTTTTCCTACTTTTTGAAAAAATATCCCGGAAATGCCTGCTAATAAGAATGCTTTAATCCGATATAAAACCATTGACGCCTGCTTAAGAAACCGCCGGAGGAAGTGGACCCTGGAAGACCTGATAGATGCTGTATCTGATGCGCTGTACGATTATGAAGGTATTGACAAGGGCATTAGCCGTCGCTCCGTGCAGGCGGATATTCAAACTATGCGTAGTGACAAACTGGGATATAATGCTCCGATCATAGTAGTGAGTAAGAAGTATTATACATACGAAGATGCTGACTATAGCATCACAAATATTCCACTGAGTGAACAGGATCTGGGCAGAATGAATGAAGCGGTGGAAATCCTGAAACAGTTTAAAGGCTTCTCTCATTTCACGAATCTGAATGAAGTGGTACAGAAACTGGAAGACCACGTTTACTCCGCAGCGAACCAGACTGAATCAGTGATCGATTTTGAAAAAAATGAAAGACTGAAAGGACTGGAACACCTGGAGATTATATATCAATCCATCATTCAGCAAAAAGCGGTCACCATTACTTACCAATCGTTCAGGGCCAGAGCAGAAAGTACCTTCGAATTCCATGTATGGTGGCTAAAGGAGTTTAAAAACAGGTGGTTTGCAGTAGGGGTGAAAAACAAAACTGCACAAATTCAGAACCTGGCCCTGGACAGAATTGAATCAATCTGCTTTTGTCCGGAAGCGCTCTATGTAGAAAATGGCCGTATATCACCTGCCGAGTTTTACCATGACGTAGTCGGGGTGACGGTTTCCAATGAAAAAAGTGCTAAGAATGTAAAACTATTTGTTAGCCAGGAACATGCGCCTTATATTGCTACTAAACCCATGCACCATTCCCAGGAAATTCTTGAACACAGAGCGGATGGAATTGTTATTAAAATCAAGGTACAGCTGAACCTGGAACTTGAAAGAGAAATTCTTGGTTATGGAGATGGAATGAGGGTGTTAGCACCTGAAGGTCTCAGAAAGCGCATATATTGGAAGTTTAAAAATGGAATAACCGGTTATGATGAGGAAGATAAAGAAGCCAGCGCAGCTTCGTAGAAAACTGTAGTGCTCAGGAGTGACCATACTCTCCTACCCAATTCCACAAAATTGAACGAATGAAGTGTAAGATCATCTCGCTGTTTTTGCTCATGCATTATGGGCTGCTCCACGCCTTCCCCCAAAATGACAGCTTGCTGGAACGGTTAAACCATACTATCGAACAGGCTGCTGTGTATGATGCAGACAAACTCAGGCAGATCAATGCGCTGAGAGCTGAATTAATAAGTACTCATTCCCTTTCCCTTCGGGAACAGTTTGATATCTGCCAGCAGCTATATGAGCAGTTCAAAGTTTTTAAATTCGATTCTGCATTCGCGTACGCCCAGCAATTAAAATCCCTGGCGGAAAAGATGGAAGATTCCAGCCGGATCAATTATGCGGGTGTTAAACTGGGATTTGTGCTTTTGTCGTCGGGTATGTTTAAAGAAACCGGCGATTACCTGGCGGTGATTGATGTGCATAAATTGCCTGATAGCGCCAGGGCAGAATACTACGCATTGAAGAGCCGTTATTATTATGACCTTACGGATTATAGCAGCGACCAATATTTTGCACCCGGTTATACCCAGCTGGGAGGTGCCTGTATAGATTCCGCACTGGTACTTTTTAAACCCCATAGTTTCAGTTACGACTATAATTATGGATTGATGTATCAGAAAGCAGGTAACCTGGATAGTGCGGCCTATTATTATCGGTTAGCGGTGGCCCATACAGATCTGACAGTACACCAAACCGCGATTGCCACTTCTTCTCTGGGAAACATTTTTATTCGTACCGGCAAAAAGGATAGTGCTATCATTATGATGGCTATTGCTGCCATGGCAGATATTAAATCCAGTACCAAGGAAACTACTGCCATGTTTATTCTGGCGAGTCTCCTTTTTAAAGAACAGGATGTAAAGAATGCCTCGCGGTACATAGAATATGCTGTCACCGATGCCTCGTTTTACGGCGCCCGTCTCAGAAAAGTGCAGCTAAGTGCCATTGTTCCCATCATCGAGGGGGAAAAAATCAATACGGTAGAAGGACAGAAAAAAATGCTGTTCGTATACGCCACTATCGTTACGCTTCTCCTCCTGGTGCTGGTATGGCTGGCTATCATTATACTCAAGCAGTATAAAAAGTTGCAATCTGCCCAACAGGCCATTACTACAGCTCATGCCGTACAACAGGAAATTAACGAGAAACTGATGGAGGCGAATAAAATCAAAGAAGAATATATCGGTTATTGCTTCCAGATCAACTCTGCTTACCTCGACAAAATTAAGAAGTTCAAAAAGCTGGCCGACCAGAAATTGTCGGATAATAAATATAGCGAGGTCAAATACCTGGTAAATAATATAGACCTGAAGGATGAAAGGGAACAATTGTTCAGAAACTTTGACAGGATTTTCCTCCGCATCTTCCCCAACTTCGTCACCGTATTTAATTCCTTTTTCAAAGAAGAAGACCAGATCAGATTAAAAGAAGATGAATTGCTCAATACAGATCTTCGTATTTTTGCCTTAATAAGGATAGGCATCAATGACAATGTAAAAATTGCCCAGATTCTGGAGTACTCTGTTAACACGATTTACACCTATAAAACCAAGATCAAGAACAAGGCAATCATCCCAAAAGAGGAGTTTGAAGAGCGGCTAATGGACATAAAAGCACTGTAGAAACCATTATATATATAAATTCATAATTCGTTTGTAAGTAATTGACTATTAACTAATTTGTTATGAAAGAAAACCTGTTTTAAATATTATTTTCTATATCAGGGCCATATAAATTGCCCACCTGTTCAATCCGATTTATTTTGAATCATCAACCAAAGCCTGTGTTGTAGTTTATTGTAAACTGTAGTGACCCGGACGCGCAGCATTTTTTTAATTCCAGTTATGAAAGATCCAGTTATGATGACAGTCCTGTAACGGACTGAAACTTGTCTTTCTCATTTTTTTAATGGACCTAAGTACGTCAGCATGCCTGACCGTACACTCCATTCATTTCATTTTTCTATACGGCATCAATATTCCACAAACCAATAAAAACTGATCCATGACCAATCTCCTGTTTTGTAAGGTGCGGCTATTATGCTCGTTATTACTGCTAGTAGCAGGCATAGCCAGCGCCCAGAACCGGCCCGTCACCGGTAAAATAACAGACGAAAATGGCAACCCCGTTCCAGGTGCTACCGTTCAGGTAAAAGGTACGAGCACAGGTACTGCTGCCACTGTAGATGGTACTTTTAAATTAAGTGTTCCCCCCAATGCGAACACGCTTGTTATTTCCTTCATCGGTTATGTAAACCAGGAAGTGAGCATCGCCGGAAAATCTGAATTCTCCATTTCACTGGTACCTACCAGCACTACCCTCACCGATGTGGTGGTAGTAGGTTATGGTACTACCCGCAAAAAGGACCTGACAGGTTCGGTTGTCTCGATCAAATCGGCCGATTTTAACAAGGGGATCGTCACCGCCCCCGATCAGCTGATCCAGGGTAAGGTAGCCGGCCTCATGGTCATGAATAACAGTGGTGCACCAGGTGGCGCCACTACTGTAAGAATTCGTGGTAACTCCTCTGTAAGAACCGGTAACCAACCGCTATATGTGGTAGATGGTATGCCGCTGGATGGTCGTACCGCCAAACCATCTGTGAATGCAAATGGTTTAGGTCAGACCCCGGATGCCAACCCGCTTAATTTTATCAACTCCTTCGATATCCAATCCATGGATGTATTGAAAGATGCATCTGCTACCGCCATCTATGGTGCCAGAGGTGCCAATGGCGTGGTGATCATTACTACAAAGAAGGGACAGTCCGGGCCTCCAAAACTGGATGTCAATTACTCCGCTGGTGCCAGCAGTATTCTGAAAAAACTGGATGTACTGGATGCCGCAGGGTACAGAGCAGCACTGAAACAATATAACCTCACTTCCGGCGATGAGGGCAGCAATGTAGATGCCATGAACAGCATTCTCCGTACAGGTGTCACTCACAATGTGAATGTGGGTCTTAGCGGTGGAAATGATAATGGCGTATACCGTGCTTCTTTTGGTATGCTGGATCAACAGGGTATCGTAAAGAAAACCGGTCTGAAAAAGTATACTGCCAATCTGAATGGCCAGTTTAAATTACTGGACAACCAGCGAATAGGTATCGACTACTCTATTCAGGCTGCACATACCACGGAACAGATTGCGCCAATTACAAATGACGCCGGTTTTACCGGTAGCCTTATCGGTCAGGCATTGCAATGGAACCCTACCCTGGCGCTTCGTAAGGCAGATGGATCCTTTAACATATTGGGAGCCGGTTCAGCCATCAACCCGGAGGCAATGTCCGCCGCTTATGATGATGTGGTGAATGTGAACAGCATTCTGGCGAACCTCTCTCCTTATATCAAAATCACCAACGACCTGGAATACCGCTTTGTTTATAGCATCAACCATCAGGTGGGTGAAAGGGAAACGCAGATTGCTTCCTTTATTAATATCACTGGTGTACAGGATAACGGGCAGGCTTATTATGGAACCAATACCCTGACATCCCAGTTGTTCACCCACACCCTGAACTATAATAAACAGGTGACGAAAGCCCTGTTCGTTAGCGCTGTAGTCGGTTATGAAAGCCAGCAGTTTAACTACAAAGGCCGTAGTATGGGTGGTTTAGGTTTTACCACCGATGAGCTGAAGTATGTAGATATCCTGCAGAATCCTACTCAGACCAATACATTCATTTCTTCCTTTAGAAATCCGAAGTCAGAACTGCAATCCTACTTTGGCAGGGTTAACCTGAACTTCTTTGACAAATACCTGCTGACCGCTACCCTGAGAGCAGATGGTTCCAGCAAGTTCGGGGAGAACAATAAATATGGTTACTTTCCTTCTTTCGCCGCTAAATGGAATATCGCCAATGAGTCTTTCCTGAAAGATAATAAGACCATCAACCAGCTGGCACTGCGCGTAGGTTGGGGTATCACCGGTAACCAGGAGTTCCCTGCAGGTGCTGCACAGGAACAATATACCCTCAACGCCAATGGAGGCGCCAGTCTGAGTAATGTGGCCAATCCTAATCTGAAATGGGAAAGCTCAAAACAGCTGAATGCCGGTATTGACTATGCATTCTTCAACGGCAGATTGTATGGTAGCGTCGACTACTTCAATAAGAATACTACTAACCTGCTATTCAACTTCCCTGCTATTCAGCCGGCACCAGCATCCAATTACTGGATCAACCTGCCTGCCAACGTGATCAACAAAGGGTTTGAAATCGTAATTCGTGGCGATGTGGTGGCGACTAAAGATTTCACGTGGGATCTGGGGGTGAATGCCACTTTCCTGACCAACGAGCTGAGAAACTACGATGGCCCTCCGGTACTGACTGGCTCCATCAGCGGGCAAGGTGTGTCTAACGCTTATGCTCAGCGCCTGGTGAACAACATGCCATTGAACTCTTTTTATGTAAGACAGTTCGAAGGCTTTGATGACAATGGCCAGGGTATATACAAGGATAATGGTAACAGCATGTACTTCCTGGGGCAACCTAACCCCAAGACCATGATGGGTATCATCACCTCCGTGAATTATAAAAGCTGGACACTCGGTGCGAATATGCACGGTGCTTTCGGATTCGATATCTATAATAACACTGCCAATACAGTGTTGCCTATCGGCAACCTGGGATCCAGGAATATCGCCGCAAAACTGGTGGGTACCAAAGAGGCATTGTCCAACCCCATCACGGTATCCAGCCGTTACCTTGAAAAAGGCAATTTCATGAAAATGGATAACGTCACCCTCAGTTATAAAATCGGGAACATCGGAAAGGTGATCAAGAGCGCTTCTGTTTACTTAACAGGTCAGAACCTCTTTATCATTACCAAATACACCGGATTTGACCCTGAAGTAAATACGGATAAAAACATCAACGGGGTTACATCTCTGGGTATTGAATACTCACCTTATCCAACAGCCAGGAGCTTCCTCGCTGGTATCAATTTCTCGTTATAAATCACTGACCAAAAATTACTGACATGCGATCCAAAATAGCATATATAATACTAGTACTTGTAATAGGTGGAATGGCGTCCTGTACGAAACTGGATGAAAAATTAGGTTCCACATTAACCAAGTCTCAGGCAGATTCTGTGATCAAAGTGGCTGCACTATTGGTGACAGCTTACGATGGACTTCAGTTGCCTTTTCAGGACCAATCCAACTATTGGGCCTTATGCGAAATGACAGCTGACGAAGCCGTGGCGCCTACCCGCGGTGGTGACTGGGATGATAATGGGGTATGGCGGGCATTGAAACTACACAACTGGAATTCGGACCATACCTTCATTAGTAATGCATTTACGAATATTCTTCAGTTGCAGTTCCTGGCTACGAACGTGCTGAACTTCAAGCCCAGCGATGCACAGGCGGCAGAGGCCCGTTTTCTGCGTGCATTTTCGATGTTTGCGACCCTTGATGGATGGGGACAGGTACCTTTCCGTAACCCGGGCGATACTTTGCTGAATGCACCTAAAGTGTTGAAGGCAGACGAAGCAACAGACTATCTCATCAGTGAGCTGGAAGCGATCATTCCAACACTTTCTGACAGTGCACAGGCTTATACCGCCAATAAAAATGCTGCAAGGGCATTGCTCATGAAAGTTTATCTGAACAGAGGAGCGTTTCTGAACAGACAATCACCCACCTTTGATGCAGCGGATATGCAAAAGGTGATTACATTGGCAGATCAGATTATTGCATCAGGTAAGTATAGCCTGGCCAATAATTTCTTTTCCAATTTCGCTTACAATAATGATATAATCGGTACAGAAAATATCTTTACCCAGCGCAATGGACCTGGCTATAGTACTGCCAGAAGTGGTAACTCTTCTTTTTGCCGCTGGGCCCCTACTCTGCACTATAATCAGGATCCAAGCGGATGGAATGGCTTCACGACTATCTCAGATTTCTATGATAAGTTTGAGGCCACCGATACCCGCAGAGGTGGCAGCTATGCTGGTGTGACTGATGTAACAGGTCTGAAAGTAGGCTTCCTGCTTGGGCAACAATATGGGGCCGGTGGTGTAGCGCTTGAAGATAGAAAGGGTCATGCACTCATCTTTACAAGAGAACTGAAATTGCAGGAAACAGATCAGGCGACCCTGGAAGTGTCCGGTATCCGTGTGGTGAAATATCCGCCAGACCTGACTTCCAAAGAATCAAGGAATAGTAATAACGCGAGCAATGACTATGTGTTTCTGCGTTATGCAGATGTATTGCTCATGAAAGCAGAAGCAATGCTGCGCACTGGCGATGCAGCAGGTGGATTGTTAGTAGTGAATGACCTGCGAGTAAAACGTGGTGCTTCTGCATTTACAGAATTGACCCTCGATAACCTGATTGACGAAAGAGGCCGTGAAATGTACTGGGAAGGCTGGCGCAGAGAGGATCTGATCCGTTTTGGTAAATTCCTCGATACATGGCAGCTGAAACCTGCTGACGATCCTAAATATTTGTTATTCCCTATTCCCACCAGCGACCTTTCGGTTAATAAGAACCTGGTTCAGAACACAGGTTATTAATCACATACATCAGCTGACGGATCTGTCGCCGTCGGCTGATGTTGTTAAAGTCATCATATGAACAGATTAGTTTGGATTGCTATGGTAGTGTTGACGACACTATCAGGCAGCAGGGTGCTCTTTGCCCAGAATGGTGTCGTGAATGCAGGCGATGTAAAACAGGTACGCATTGGGAAAGGCCAGGTGAACCTTACTACTACACATGCTTATGTACAGATAAGTATATACAATGATAGCGTGATCAGGGTAAGAATGGACCGGCAGCCGCTGGGGGATGATTTTTCTTATGCGGTTATGGCCCATCCATCTCCCGGGTCAGCGACTATCAAAGAAGCGAATGACCAGATCAACATTACCACCACACTCATACAAGCCCGTGTGAGTAAACGGCCTTTCTCCATTTCTTTTTATACCCCGGATGGTCAGCCCATCAACGAAGAAGAAAGCGGATTAACGACTTCATGGGTGGATAATACAGTAACAGCGTACAGGAAAATGCAGCCAGAAGAGCGCTTTATCGGATTGGGAGAAAAGAACGGACCACTGGATAGAGCAGGTACTGCGTATACAAACTGGAACTCCGATGTATTTGGTTATAGAACGGATCAGGATCCGCTTTACAGCACTATTCCTTTTTACATAGGTATTCATCATGGGTTGGATTATGGGATCTTCCTGGATAATACGTACCAGTCGGATTTCAATTTCGGCGCCAGTAATAATCGTTTTTCATCCTTTGCAGCGAGAGGGGGTGAAATGAATTATTACTTTATTCATGCACCTTCTGTAGCGGGTATTATACAAGCTTATACAGGGTTGACAGGTAGAATACATATGCCGCCATTGTGGAGCCTGGGCTATCAGCAGAACCGATATAGCTATTATCCCGATCAGGAGGTGTTACGTATTGCACAGACACTGAGAGAAAAGAAAATACCGGCAGATGGGATTACACTGGATATTCATTATATGGATGCTTATAAACTGTTTACATGGGATAAAAATCGTTTTCCTGATCCGGCAGGATTGATCAGTAAACTAAAGCAGCAGGGATTTCAACTCACTGTTATCAATGACCCTGGAATCAAAGTGGAGAAAGGTTATGCCGCCTATGAAAGTGGTGTGCAGGAAAATGTGTTCATCAAGTATGTAGATGGACAATTGTATACAGGGCAGGTATGGCCTGGTTGGTGCCACTTTTCTGATTTTACGAGTGAGAAAGGACGTAACTGGTGGAAGCAGCAATTGAAGTCATATGTAGATGTAGGCGTAGCCGGGTTTTGGAATGATATGAATGAAATCGCGACCTGGGGACAAAAGATGCCGGATAATGTGTTGTTTGATTTTGATGGTCATGGCACAACACACAGGCAGGCGCACAATGTATATGGATTGGAAATGGTGAGGGCAAGTTATGAAGGCGCGCGGGGGGCAATGAATAAACGGCCGTTCATACTCACAAGGGCCGGGTATGCGGGTTTACAGCGCTATTCAGCTATCTGGACTGGTGATAACAGGGCTGAAGATGATCATATGCTGGCAGGAGTACGTATCATGAATAGCCTGGGCATAAGTGGTGTACCGTTTACAGGAATGGATATCGGTGGTTTTACTGGCAATGCGGGAGTTGGTCTTTATACACGATGGATGCAGCTGGGTGCTTTCCTGCCTTATTTCAGGAATCATACAGCTGTCAATACTAAATCGGCAGAGCCATGGGCATTTGGAGAAGAAGCGCTGGAGGTATCGCGGAATTATATCAATCTGCGCTATCGGTTATTGCCATATATCTATAGTGTGTTTTATGAAGCGATGGAGACGGGTATGCCGGTGATGCGTTCATTGGCTATCAATTACACGCAGGATGCGCGTGTGTATGACAGCCGTTTCCAGCAACAGTTTCAGTTGGGTAATGCATTTATGATTGCGCCTTTTGAAAGTACCCAGCAGTATGGAGAAATCTATTTTCCACAGGGTGGCTGGTATGATCTGTATACAGATGAACAGATAGCAGGTGGGCAGATAAAGATCAATACATTGGGGATGCATGAGCTACCAGTATATGTAAAGGCAGGCAGTATAGTACCGATGCAATCACTGGTACAGACTACGGCGGAGCGGCCGAATGATACGTTGTACCTGCATGTGTATAAAGGGGATACTGCCAATGCGATTGTTTATTATGAAGATGATGGGCAGACATATGATTATGAAAAGGGTGGTTATTACAAGCGAACAATACGCTATGATCACCAGCTGATCCTTGACGAGGCAACAGGCAGCTACACGTCAAAGTTTAGTAATATCAGCCTGATACTGCATGGGTTTGGGCCATTGCAGCAGGTGAAAGTCAATGGTGGGGTACAACCTATATTATCTTCCGGCATCAGTTTCCTCTCTCCTATTTCCCGTTTTGATCCACAGGGTGGGTATGCCACAACAGCTGTTTGCCAGGTGCAGGCACTGAGCATAAAAAATAGTGCGGATAGGATTGTGGTGGAATTTTGATGCAGCCTGTTACCCGGTTGGGGGTAGGTATTGGTTGCCTCCACCGGGACCAGGCAAGATTACAGGCTGGCTGGTTTGAACCAGCCGGCCTTCTTTTCTTAAAATGGTTTTCATGCCTGTTGGTGAATTCTCTCTTTCATGATTTTTTATATTTAAGAATGAACAAGGTGAACACTAACATAGAAGAATGAACGAAATGGCGTGAGGAAAACCTAAAAGTATGATGTAAATTCGAGTTGTACAATTGATAATAGTTAACCACAACCTATGTTAAGATGACACAGCTTATTCATTTATATACAAGATTTCCATTACCACATTATTTGCCAAAACAGCGCTTCAAAAGAGTGTTGCTCTCAATGTTATGTTTTTCAGAGCGGTAAATTTCTCATAGGGTATAGTAGAAATATGAAACCCGGGAATTATTACTGATACCTGGTCTTTAACTTTTGGGGAGTTGAAGAGAGGGGGAGTATTGTCGTCTACTATCTCTGATTGAAGAGAGGGGGAGTATTGCCACCTGCTGTCTTTGAGCGCAGAGAGGGTTGAATAGCCGTCTACTTTCTTTGACTGAAGAGAGGGGGGAGTATTACCGTCTACTTTCTTCAGCAAAAATTTTGATTTTGGGTTCATACATAGATGTTTTCATAACGGGTTATTAATAGTACCCACTATTAACAACAGCTTATAATGCATACCCCGGGATTCATTCCTGAAACCCGGTATCTTATTGAATTATATTCGATCGTATGGGTGATCTAATAATAGTGATATTAAAAAATTAGGGGATAATTCATATGTGTAACCGGATGCTAATCCTGGTAGCCGGATTTTTTTAAAACATTATTTAAAAGCAGTATTCATAAACAGTATTCATAAAAAATATTTCGATGAACATATACAATCTCATCTCATTAAAAAATCCTTGTTCCATTCCTGGTTTAAGGAGGTGTCTATATACAAGTCATAAGTAACAAATCGAGGACCAAACACGCAGGAACTATTCCTGGTTCCTGATTCAATATTCCTGATTCAATTTATCCAATAAGAGAAAAAGAATTATTACCTGCTATTATTGAAATGTTACATATACAACGGCTCATGTTTAGCTTAACTCAGCAAAGACCAATCCTGGTCTTTGAATATACAAACATGTTTTTCATTGACGCATAAAAAACCGGGGACCTGCAAAGATCCCCGGTCTTTTTACCAAATGCAAAATGAAATGTTTATACAGTCGCTTTTTGCAATGCCTGCAATACCTCAGGTGTCACACCACCAAACAGTGATACACCAGATGCACCATGCTGTATCGCGAGCCGGATACCCTTCTCCAGGTCAGCCATGTTACCATTGAAATCCGGCAGGTACAAACCTGCATACAGTGGGAAACGACCATCCAATCCCCTGATACCTTCAGCTACTGCGTCGCCTATCCAGCCCACACCTTCCTGGTAGAATCCATGATATATCATGGGGCATACTGCATTCAATGGCCAGTTAGTCCAATCCTGTCTTACAATGCGTTTCGCAATTTCAGGTGTTGGAAATACTGCTGCTGAAATAGGTTTCTTATGTTTTTTCGCTACATCCGCCAGGTTGGTCACAACGTTTGTAATGCGGTCATACCTGAACTTACGCCAGGAAGGACTCTGGTCAGGATGTTGCAGCTCCAGCGGATCTTTGCCATACAGATCTTTATACTTAGTTCTGCAGGTTTCGCAATAGCAGAAATCGTATTCCGGTAATTCTTTTGACTGATCAATACCGTAATTACTCCATAAGTTTACGGGCAGAATCACATCACAATATCTTACATAATCCAGGTGTAATCCATCTACATAATCTTTTGACAACGCTGCTTCAGCCTGCTCTTTCAGGTAGTTAACAGTTTCAGGTTTGCTTGGACAGAGCCAGCGATAATAGCCTACGTAAGGAGGATGTGTAGCACAGCTTTCACCTTTACGGTTCTGCGCATACCACTCCGGATGGCTTTCCAGCAACTCCTTCTCTCCCCTGTTCATGGTCCAGATCCAGCGGTGTGCTTTGATACCGTTCTCTTTTGCAATTCTGAAATGTCTTTCGCTGTCTGCTTCAAACATGATGTCACCGATACCTGCTTTTTTATAAGCCGCATAGCGCTGACGAATGTCTGCATCAGTATCCTTTTCATCTGGATTGATCCAAACGCGGTGTTTGATTTTGGTAGCAGCAGCATCTGCATCAGCTGTTTTTTCTGCTTTTACGATAGCAGGAAGTCCGGCCCCCATGATGGCTACGCTGCCAAGGCCGATTGATTTAAGGAAATTACGTTTGTTCATAGTGTTGGACCTGTAATAATGTTGTTAGTGTTTTTTGGTTGTTACTTTTCCTTCCTGATCTATACTGGCTTTGTGCGCGCCTGTCTTGTCGCTGATCGTAGCGGTAAATTGTCCTGAAATTGCTTCCATAGACAATGTATAAGTAATGCCATAGGCTGTAAATGTCGTTTCAGTGATACCAAGGTCACTTAGTGATGAAGCATAACGTCCGTGTGACTGGCGGTAAGCATTTTGCTGATGATATACTTCCCAGAGATTTTCCTTTGCTTCTTCGATAGCAGGGATAGCTATTTTAACTGGTGTGCTGCCTACCGGTTTTTGTACGAAGAACAGGTAGCCCCATTTCTCTGGTGCGTGCATATTGATGATGCCCTGTGGAGACCATACCCAGTTATGTTCTGGCAATGGCTTGCCGGTAGTTTTATCTTTACGCTTTACATATTTACCATTCACGATATCAGTATCCCATTCTACCCTGGAAAAATTGATTCTCCACATGGTACTGTCTTTCATTCTGATATGTTGGTTAAAGAAACCAAATGCACTAAATGGAATAGACATTTCTACCGTCCATTTTTTGTCTTTATCGCCAGGTTTATTCAGTGTGCCATCGATATGTGTAGCGGTGCGCATGCCTTGTGCATCCCAGTTCATGAGGGCATCTCCGTTTTCACGGTAAGGCTTGGGCATGAACAGATCCATCACCGTATTATATGGATTGATCTCTAATTCAAAGTACTGGTGGGTATCGCCATCCGGATCTACGAATATTTCAAAGTCATTGTCATGGTAAATGATGGTATCATGCTGGTGGAGAGTGGCCCATATATTGGCATCTTCCAGTTCAGCCAGAATGTACAAATGATCCTGGTCCCACAGCATTTTGAGTCTGGTGCGCATAGCAGGAGCAGGTTGTTTATCCCCTTCTATGTCTGTGAAATCCTGACTCCATTCAGCCTTTTGCCAGGCTGCTTCGTCTGGTTTTCCATCCAGCTTAATGGGTGTGGTGGTTTGATAAACCTGATATTGTCTGGGAGCCAGATAGGCTGCTTTCTTTTGTGCATAGGAAGGGAGGCTCAGACAGGCCAATCCCAATCCTGCAATCACATGACGGATAAGTTGAGACATGAGTTAAATATAATAAAAGTCAACTGGGGTTTTCAAGTAAACTCAATGGATGGTATGAATTGTTGATGAATTAAGAATATTCTATCACTTTACCTGTTGGATCAGGGCAATGATTTCATCCGGATTATATGCCGGACAACCGCCATGGTACGAGGCTACCAGTGCCCCCAATGCACAGGCGTAAGCCAGTGTGATTGCTGGTGGTGTATTGATAATCCTGTTGTAAAGGAAACCAGCCAGGAATGCGTCGCCGCTGCCAATCGTGTCTGCGACCGTTACCTGATATCCCGGATGCTGATAAAAGACGTTGTCTTCGAGTAAAGCCGCCCCTTTATCACCCAGTGTCACGATGATGGTAGGTATGTCATATTTCTGACTAAATGCAAGGACTCTTTCTTCCATATCTGCCGGAAACTGGTACCAGTCTCCTATCAGTTTCAGTTCTGCTTCATTGATCTTCAGGATCTGGCATTGTTGTAAAAGCAATTCCACCAGTTCCTGTGTAAAATGAGGCGGGCGCAGGTTGATATCCAATACCAGTGTACGATCACCATTCAGCAGTGACAGCAAGGTTTCTCTGCTTACCTCATTTCTCGAAGCCAGACTCCCAAATACCAGGTATCCAGGTGTTTTTGCAATTTCCTGCAGGCCAGCAGAAGGCTGTATAAAATCCCAGGCTACTGGTTGTACAATTTCGTATTGCATTTCATTTGTAGCTGCCAGGCGGGCATACACTTTTCCGGTTTCGTGTGCCGGATCTCTCTGGATAAAGGTGGTATCCAACTGTAGCTGTTGCATGACCTGTCGGAGGTCATCTCCATCTGCATCATCCCCCGTCGACGATATCATCGCGACTGGTACTCCCAGTTTCTGCAGGTGATAAGCCACATTCATAGGGGCTCCACCTGGCAATTTCTTATCTGGAAGTATATCCCATAATATTTCTCCGAAGCAGGCAACTTGATACGGTTTCATGATTATTCTGTTAAGCTGGCGCATATTAATGATTTTCAGTTAAAAAGCCAGAGCATTGGACAATGCTCCGGAGTTGGCACGTTCAATCTTGGATGTTCTAAGAAAGAACTTATAACAATGGACAATATGTTCAAATAAGCTGTTTTACCTAAGTTAACCAGACTCAACTAAACCATTTTGTTCATTTTGATTTTCATCTTGCCAGTTTATTCACGCGTGCCTGGTCATATTATATTAACCTACATTTTCCTTGGCAACCTTAAAATCAGCTTAAAAACGCACTTTTTTACCAAATATTTAAACGATCGTTTGATTAAATTAAATGTTTGTTTAACTTTGTGCCCACAATTCGGTAGAAGATGGAATACAATCACAAGCAATTAGCAATCCTGGATGCAGCAGAACAGCTGTTCGCCTCCCAGGGGTTTCACGGAACCTCTGTCAGGGATATTGCTCATGCCGCTGATGTGAACATCGCGATGATTTCTTACTACTTCGGTTCAAAGGAGAAATTGATTGAAGCGATTTTTCTGAAAAGGATCGTGGGGTGGAAATCAGTTTTGGAAACTGTGCTGACGGATGAGTCACTTACGTTCGAAACCCGCTTTGACAGGCTGGTGGATACATATGTTGGACGGATCTTCAATAATCCCTGTTTTAATCTGATGATGATGCGCGCGCAGATTCAGGCTGATCTCGGGGTGAACGACCTGATCCACCAGAATAAAATGGAAGTGCATGGTATCATCAGTTCATTTATCAAGGCAGGGCAGGAAAAAGGGGTGTTCAATGAGGGGGTCGACATATTGATGATGGTCAATACTATGATAGGTACAACCAACCATATAATGTCCACCAGGCATCATTTTGCCAGAATTTCCGGGCTTGAGCATCTTACAGATGATCAATTACAGCAGCATCTTGTTATACATATCAGTAATCATTTAAAAAAATTGTTAAAAGCCATTCTTATCCATGAAGCTTAATAGCACATACAGGCGATTATGGTCTCTGACAGTGGGAGTATTGTTGACGCTGTCATACTTTGGCAGTCAGGCGCAGGAAAAGAGAACCCTGTCATTGAAGGAAGCCATATCGCTTAGTATTCAGAACAGCAAACAATTGAAGCTCAGCCAAACCAAAATAGATGCGGCTTTGTCCTCAGTAAAAGAAGCTAAAAACGCGCAATTACCCGAAGCCAGTGTATCTGGTTCCTACCTCAGAATCAACTCACCAAACATATACGGTCCACTCCTGGGGGGTAGCAGCGATAGCTCTGGTAGCGGTAGTTCTTTTCCTAAAGTAAACTCTCTCGCCTACGCTTTGGCCAATGTATCCATCCCGGTTTTCTCCGGTTTCATGATCCAGAGCCAGAAAGAATCTGCCAAATACCTGGCAGAAGCAGCAAGACTGGATGCAGTGAAAGATCGTGAAGCAGTTATCCAGAATACTATCAATGCATACAGCAACCTGTACAAAGCACAGCAGGCTGTAGCACTGGTAAAAGAAAACCTGAGACAACAGGAACAGCGTGTAACAGACTTTACCAACCTCGAAAAGAACGGGCTGGTAGCAAGAAACGACCTGTTGAAAGTACAACTGCAACAATCAAACGTAGATGTGTCCCTGTTGGAAGCAGAAAGTAACCTGAAAATTGCAAGCATCACAATGGACCTGCTGGTGGGGATTCCGGAAAGCACTGACCTGGAAGCGGTAACCGATACTTACGACCAGGGTGTGGTAGCAAATGGTAAAGGTGTAGCAGAATGGGAGCAGGTAGCAATGACCAATCGCACAGATAACGCTGCACTGCAGGCTCGCGAAAAAGCTGCTACCGCAGGTGTGAAAGCTGCAAAAGGTGGATACTATCCTTCCGTAGCAATTACTGGTGGTTATGTAGCACTGACTATTCCTAATGCTTTCTCAGTAACCAATGCAGTGAATGCAGGTGTAGGTGTGAAATATAATATTTCTTCCCTCTGGAAAAACAGTGTGAAAGTTGATGATGCTAAGATACAGCTGGCGCAGGTACGTGTAAATGAAGAGATGCTGCAGGATAACATTCACATCAGTATCAACAGAGCTTATCAGGACTACCTGGTAAACCAGAAGAAGATCGATATGTACCAGAAAGCCATCGACCAGGCCGAAGAGAACTACAAGATCGTAAAGAACAAGCAGGAAAATAACCTCGCTACGACTACCGATCTGCTCGAAGCTGACGTCGCTAATATCCAGGCAAAACTGAACTATGCGTTCGCAAAAGCAGATGCAATGGTTGCTTACTCCAAATTACTGGAAACAGCAGGTGTGCTGAACGAAGCAGGTACAGAAGGAACTACAACGACCGGTACCACAACTACAACCGGTAAATAATTATCTCAGTAACAACTTATTAATATCATATATCGCATTATATGGAAACGCAATCAAATCAAGCGCCTAAGAAAAAGAACTCCACCTTCATCATCGTTTTGGCCGTGTTGGTAATAGGTGGTGGTGCATTTGGTATCACTAAATATATTCATGGTCAACACCACGAAGAAACAGATAACGCTCAGGTTGAAGCAAATGTGAGCCCTGTTATCCCTCGTGTAACCGGTTATGTGAAAGAAGTACGTGTAAAAGATAACCAGAAAGTTAAGAAAGGCGACACCCTCGTTATCCTCGATGACAGTGATCTGAAGATCAAACTGGCACAGGCTGAAGCCGCTCTGGCTGCAGCAGAAGCACAGGTATCTGTAGCTACTGCTAATACTACTGCTGCCCGTTCCAACATCGCTTCTTCTTCTGCTAACATCGGTGCTGTAGATGCACAGATCAAAGCTGCTGAAGTAAACGTATGGCGTGCAAACCAGGACTACGAACGTTACAACAACCTGATCAAAGATCACTCTATCACTCAGCAACAATATGAGCAGGCACTGGCTACGAAGCAAACTGCTGAACGTCAGCTGAAAGTATTGCAGGAGCAGAAAGAAGTAGCTTCCCGCCAGACCAGCGCTGTTGGTTCCCAGGCAAATGCTACTGCTGAATCTATCAATGCTGCCAAAGCGATCATCAAAGAACGTCAGACAGAAATAGACAATGCAAAACTGCAACTGAGCTATACTATCATTCTCGCTCCTGAAGATGGTGAACTGTCAAAAATTTATGTACAGCCAGGTCAGCTGGTGCAGGCTGGTCAATCCCTGTTCAGCGTAGTATTATCCAACGATATATGGGTAGTTGCTAACTTCAAGGAAACTCAGCTGGATAAAATGAAACCAGGTCAGGAAGTAGAAGTACATGTAGACGCTTTTCCAGGTAAAACGCTGAAAGCGAAAGTAGCTTCTTTCTCTCCTGCTACCGGAGCTCGTTTCGCACTGTTGCCTCCAGATAACGCTTCTGGTAACTTCGTGAAAGTGGTGCAACGTCTGCCTGTAAAGATCGAATTCGAAAATGCATCTTCACAGCCAGAAGTTAAACAACTCCGCCCAGGTATGAACGTGTTGGTGGATGTTCACCTCGACTAATTTTTCAATCGCCGGTGATCAATTACGAATTACGGGAAAGGACTCACATTCGTACTTCAGACTGGATATAAATATCGCTTGGCTGTAATTCGTAATTGAACATCTGCGGATTGATCACTATAAAATAATTCAACATCATGCAACAAGAGAATCTGGTAGAATATGGTGCCCGCAGGGTCATCATTACAATCACTGCCATTTTTTGCGCCTTGCTGGAGATCGTGGATACCACCATCGTGAACGTGGCTCTGAATGACATGCGCGGAAATATGGGAGCTACCTTGAGTGAGATCGGTTGGGTGATCACAGCGTATGCGATTGGTAACGTAATCGTGGTTCCGATGACCAGCTGGTTGTCACAACAATTCGGTAGACGTAACTACTTTGCAGTTTCTATAATAATCTTTACCATTTCCTCCTTCCTTTGCGGTAACGCACACACATTGTGGGAACTGGTATTGTTCCGCTTCATACAAGGTTTAGGTGGTGGTGCACTGCTGGTAACTTCTCAAACGATTATCACTGAAAGCTACCCTCCTGAAAAACGTGGTATGGCACAGGCCATCTATGGTTTGGGTGTGATCATCGGACCTACCCTCGGCCCTCCTTTGGGTGGTTATATCGTAGATAACTTCGCGTGGCCATATATCTTCTACATTAATATTCCAATCGGGGTGATTGCTACACTGCTTACACTGCAGTTCGTACGTAGTCCTAAATATGCAGAGAAGAAGTCAGCGAGTGAAATTGACTGGTGGGGTATTGGCTTCCTGGCAATGGCCGTTGGTTCGCTACAATATGTATTGGAACGCGGACAGGAAGATGACTGGTTCAACGATACAACCATCCTCGTATTAGGTGTCGCTGCGGTATTAGGTTTCTTCTTCTTTATATGGAGAGAACTGGTATATAAAAATCCGATCGTAGAGTTAAGGGTATTGGCGAATCCAAACCTCCGGGTAGGTACATTACTATCCTTCCTGTTAGGTTTCGGTCTGTACGGATCTACTTTCATCATTCCACTGTATACGCAGGGACTGCTTGGATGGACCGCAACTCAGTCAGGTATGCTCATGATACCGGCGGCATTGATGACCGCCGTTATGATGCCACTGATTGGTAAGCTGCTGGAAAAAGGGATACCTAATCAGTATCTGGTAGCCGCAGGTATGGTGCTGTTCTTTGTATATAGCTTCTGGGGATACAAAATCATAACTCCCGATACAGGTAAAGATGATTTCTTCTGGATGCTGATCGTACGTGGTATTGGTATGGGTATGCTGTTCATCCCGATCACAGCACTGTCTCTTTCTACCCTGAAAGGACAACAGATTGGTCAGGGTGCTGCATTCACGGGTATGATGCGTCAGCTGGGAGGTTCCTTCGGGGTGGCACTGATTACGACCTTCGTGTCAAGACGTAATGAGCTGCACCGTATGGACCTGGTGAGCAAGCTGGATACCAACAATCCTGAAGTGATGAACAGAGTCCATTCCGCTGCAGCTTCCTGGGCAAGCAAGGGCATGGATACGAAATCAGCGTTGGGTAGTGCTTATCAGGGACTTGAGTACAGCGTATTGAAACAGGCGACAGTAATGTCCTATATGGATGTGTTCCTGTATCTCGGCATCCTGTTCCTCGTCTGCGTACCATTCGTACTCATGGTGAAGAGCAACAAACAACAAGGTAAACTAGACGCAAGTGCAATGCACTAAAAGATATTAAAGATATGTTACTAACAGTGTAACAGTTGTAGGTTTAGGTAATGAGCCGGAGTATTCTTACTCCGGCTTTCTTATGTCCGTTGCCAATATATTATTTTCTATATGCATATGTGTACAATTTGCCAACAATAGTTATTCACATTTTCATTTTTTGCCACAAATGTGGAAAAAAATACTCGAAGATATACCTGGGTATAGTACCTTTATGCTACCTAATGCAGTGGCATTGGGTTTGCCCCAAATATTAGCATCGGAATTGTCATTGTTTAACAGCATCTGGACAGTATTGTAAAAAACCAAAAGGAAAAAGATCGAAACCGGATCCCAAAATTTACCTTTATGAAGAGAATTGCATTTGCGTTTGCTACCATAGGAACAGTATTCGCCGTATTAGCACAATATGCTATCACAAACGATTGGGCCTGGTTCCGGGTATTTCACACCCTGGGCTTTATAGGCTACATCTTCATCATTAGTGCGGCTGCATTCTTCTCTCTGATGTTCATACATCAGCTCTCAAGAGATGAAAAAGTAAGAATGCGCAACCGTAGTATGGATATAGATGGAAGCATCGATGTGTAACCGGCCGCTGACCTTTGTTAACCGACGCCATTATTAAAAACACTGGGAAATAGTCCGATGGAGGATTTTAATTTTATTCTGAAATTTGAGTACAAAGGAAAACCGCACATCATCGAAGTGCGGCCATGGGTACAGACTTATAAGATTGCATTTAAAGTTACCGTAGAAGAACACGAAGTCATATTTGAACAGGATGAAGAAGGTCGCTTGCGTGCTATCAGTGAGGTGCCCCACTCCTCCAAATCAGTAGATCACGGACTCATTGCCTTTATTGCTGAAAAGATTGAAGAAGCGCTGGCTGGGTAAGGGTTCCTTACTCGTCCTGCCTTGCTTCATCTATCAGTGACTGTTCGTCCCATCCCAAACCAGACGGATTAAACCGGGTTGTTCTTTCGCCGGACATCAGTTTCTCCAACTCCTCAATACGTTCCTTCACAGTATTGATATACAGCTTTTTATCATCGCGTATAGCGGATAGCCCTTTCATGGCTTTTTCATCCTGCTTACGGAAGGTGCCTGCGTTCCTGTATGCATGGTACGCCCTGATACCCAGCATCTGCAGGGCATCTGCTCCCATACGCAGGGATGTATCCAGGGTTTCTCTGTAGATGTGTAGTACACCCAGGTCCATCAGCTCAAAAGTATCCGGTATGTTCTCTGCCTTCACCAACATTTGCAGGTGAGGGAAGTGTTTTCTCACTACCCGTACTACTTCCAGCGTCTGCTCTACTGTATCCATCGCTACAATGATCACTTTGGCCTCTGCAGCCCCTGCTGATTCCAGCATGTCTCTGCGGGCAGCATCGCCATAATATACCTTCACACCCAGGTTGTGCAGGGCATCTACCCTGTCAGAATCCAGGTCGAGAATGGTAGCTTTCACTCCATTTACCCTGAGAAAACGGCCTACTATATTGCCAAAACGGCCAAAGCCGGCAATGATGATCGGATGTTTTTCCTGTATCTCATCTGCCTCCCGCGTGTTCGCAGGCTGCACACTGAACCGGGGTTGTATCAACCTTTCATAAGCCAGTAGCAGTAATGGTGTCAGCGCCATGCTGATCGCTACCACCGCCGTGAGTATACTCACAGTAGCCTGTGGCAGAATATTATTCTGGTTGGAAAATGATAACAATACAAAGGCAAATTCTCCAACCTGCGATAAAGCGATGGCAAACAACAGGTTTTGCTCAAATTTGACCTTGAAGATCTTGCCTAACCCTAACAGTATCAGGGACTTTAGTGCCATTAAGCCTATTACAAGCCCTAAAATCACCCAAGGCATACTCAGTATCAGCTTGAAGTCGATAGACGCGCCTACGGCCATAAAAAACAGTCCCAGCAGCAACCCCTTGAATGGCTCAATATCACTTTCCAGTTCATGACGATACTCACTATTCGCCAGTACTACGCCACCTAAGAAGGCACCCAGTGCCGGACTCAATCCCACCAGCGACATGAGCACAGATATAGCCACTACCAGCAATAAAGAAAATGCTGTGAACAACTCTCTTACCCTTGTCGCAGCAATAATGCGCAATAAGGGTCTTAACAGGTACCGCCCTGCTACCACAATCACGACCACAGCTCCCAGTACCACCAGCGTTTGTCCCCATGCTGGTAAATTATCTCTTAATGATGACTCGCTATGGCTGCCACCCTCTGAAGAGGTCCCTGCCAGCAGTGGAAAAACCGCCAGCATAGGAATAACTGCGATATCCTGGAACAGTAATACTGAAAATGCACTTTGACCGGCAGCAGAAGACAACTGTCCTTTCTCCTTGAGACTTTGCAGCACAATCGCTGTGGAAGAAAGGGATAAGATCATGCCCAATGCCAGTGCAGCATTGAGTGGTTGTCCCAGCAACAAGGCTAAACCCGCTACCGCTGCTGTAGTGATCAACACCTGCAATCCCCCCAGCCCCAATATCGGTGCCCGCAGGTTCCATAGCAAGGCAGGTTCTAATTCTATCCCGATCAGGAACAGCATCATCACCACGCCAAACTCTGCGAAGTGCATAAGATCCTGTCCTTCACTGCCAATAAAACCCATGAGGGAAGGTCCAATCACTACCCCTGCCAGCAGATAACCCAGTACAGAGCCCAGGCCCAGCTTTTTGGCAATGGGAATAAACACCACTGCCGCTGCCAGATAGATCATGGTTATAAAAAAGTATGAATGCTCCATAGTTATCGGTCCCTTAAGTTTTCCAGAAATTGTTTGTAACTGATTGCCTGTTCACTGATGACGGTGGCATCCATCTGGTGAGTGCCATACACCACGAATGGGTCCAGATACTGCATATTACAAAGTGTAGCTGTCTGTTTGAATGGCAACAGAAAATCGGTCAATGGATGTTGGTGCCATCCGTCTTTCTGATAGGCGGTCTCCATGGTCCCGGCTGAAATTACATTCGTAATGCGCTTGCCCCGGAGAGCCGTACCCGTACGACCATAGGCCCAGCCATGCTCCAGCACGAGGTCCTGCCATTGCTTGATCATGGCGGGTGCACTGTACCAGTAAAAAGGATGTTGGAATAAAATAATATCGTGTTGTAGTAATAGCCCCTGCTCCTGTCTTACATCGATGTTGAGATCAGGATATGTTTCGTACAGATCATGCACAGTCACCCCCTGCATACCGCGGATAGTGGCCAGCAGCTGATGGTGGACCCTTGATTTTTCGAAGGCCGGGTGCGCGAATAGAATCAGAATTCTTGACATAGAAGATGGAAATTACGAATTACGTTTTACAAATCAGGGAGATCGATGATTTGTAAAACATAATTCATAGAATCTATATTTTATCGCCAGAATATTCCTGTAGTAATAACCTGTATTGATTCAGGATATTTGATTTGGAGATAAATCCTACCAGTATATCATTATCTACTACCGGCAGGTTCCATTCTTTGACTTCATCAAACTTTGTAATTACATCTACCACATTGTCATGTAGGCCGATCAATGCTGGTGGTTGCTGCATCACTTCTTTCACAGTGACGGTGTCATAGATCAGCTGGTTGAACATAATCGGACGTATACGATCCAGTGTCACGACTCCATCCAGTTTACCTTCGGGAGAAACGACTGCGATCACATTCCGGGTGCTGCTTTTTACCAGCTCAATCAGCTGACGCAGACTGGCGTTCATATCTATTCGTTGAATTGTATTTTCTACGAGTTCTTCAGTATGGAGTAAGGAGAGGATATTCCGGTCATGTTCTTTTGTAAAGATCTTGCCTTCATCTACCAGTTGTTTGAGTTCCGGCGAGATAGGGGAAAACCATTTTGCCAGCAGGAAAGATGTAGAGGAAACAATCATCAGTGGTATGAACAGGTCATACCCGGAGCTGGCTTCTGCAATCAGGAAGATGGCGGTAAGCGGGGCATACATCACACCACTCATTACACCAGCCATGCCTACGATTACAAGGTTGGTAACAGGAACATCCTGAAATCCCAGCTGTGTACACAGCATAGCAAAGAAGAATCCCAATACACCACCTGCGAAAAGAGAGGGTGCAAAGTTACCACCATTGCCACCACTCTGAATGGTGATGGAGGAAGCAAATACTTTCAGTAAACAGGTACATCCCAGAAATGCCAGTAAAACCCAGTTTTTAGCTGGTATATACCGGAAGAAACTATTCCGGATGATTTCATCAGCCTGTCCATTGGCCATCAGTTTGATACTTGAATACCCTTCTCCAAACAGTGGTGGCATCAGTACGCAAAGGATAGAAATGATCAGTCCTCCCAGTACGGCCTTTTGGAGGGCACTCCATTTAAGGCGATGGAAGAAGTGTTCTACTTTCTGTGAAATGACGATATAGTAACGTGCGTAAAAAGCACTTAATAATCCGAGTATAAGATAAAATGGAACGTTGTGATAATTGAATGCCTGCCTGGATTCAAAGTGAAATAGCACCTCCTCCTGTAAAATGATCTTTGACAAAAGACTACCACATATCGCCGCCAGTATCAAAGGCAGGAAATCTGAAAACACCACTCCCGTAAGCAAAATTTCAAAAGCAAACATCACCCCTGCAATCGGTGCATTAAAAGATGCTGCAATACCTGCAGTGGCACCGGCTGCCAGTAACAGTGTTCTTTCTTTATACCCCAGGTGGTAATTGCGTGCATAGTTGCTACCAATAGCGGCGCCTGTTACGGCAATAGGACTTTCCAGACCTGCGGAACCTCCCAAACCTACTGTCAGAGCACTTTGCAGGATCTGTGAATACATTTTAACCGGTGGAATCAGGCTGGAGTTTTGTGCAATCTCGTAAAGAATAAGCCCGACGCCTTTGCGGGACTGGCCCTTGAAAAATATGATAACGACGAGTGTAGTCAGTACAATACCAAGGAAAGGGAATATAGCGTAGAAAAAGACCTGTGTACTAAAGTGAACTTTGTAGGTAATAAAATAGTGGATATAGTGGACCAGGGTTTTTAAGATCACCCCTGCTAAACCAGCGACCAGGCCGACCAGAATACCTGAAAGTACAAGGAACTGGTTTCTGTTCATTTTGCTGTGCAGCCAGTGAATGATGATCTCATAACTTCGGACCCTTCGCATACTGTACCGCTCAAAATCGCGCTTAAAGCGCAAAAACGAGTGAAACTTCTTTATGTTTTTAAATTGACTCATCGGTTTTTATTAGATTTCAATCAACGCATATACCTTATCATTCAGATAAGGCCCACCAGGGTGGCGCGCAGAATAATCAAGGTTTATCCAGTATTCGCCTTTCATTTCGTGGTAGTGGACCTCCTTAATAGATGGATGAGGAAACAGTGTAATAATTGCCTGCTTCATGACTTCAAAATCTTCTTTATTGCCACAGTAGAGTTCAGGATAAGCATGTCCCTGAATCAGTACTATACGACAACGTGCTCCGATAGATTGCAGGCAGGATACCATCAATATACTATGGTCGTCACAGTCGCCGCCCATACCATTCTGGATGGTTTCCTGTGGCGTAGCAAAATATTCGTCACGACGGGTATCGGGTACCCAGCGGAAATTTTTATTGATGTATTTGAACAGCGCCAGATAACGGGCTACTTTCCCATACTTTGGGAAATATTCATCAAAATCTTCTACAGAATGGTAAATGGAGAAATTACGTACCAGGGAATCTTTATAGTTGACCTTGTCACGAATACCACGCACTGTTTTATCTCTGTAGGTTTCTACGCGGTGGGGGTATAAACTGAGGATATCCAGTTGTTTATAGTTTTTTGCCCCCCAGTTGCCTTGTACCATCCCTTTATAATCATTCAACACATTGGTAAAGGTATAGTTATCAGCAAAATAATTGAAGGATAATATACCGACAACTAATACAAATGCAGGAATGATAAGCGGTTTGAATACCCAGAGTAATAGACGGGTGAACATGAATGAGGAGAGTACGGCCAACAGCATATCCAGGTGCCAGCCATCCTCAACCAGCGGTGGTATATACCGGTTCAGATATGGTGCCAGCGGAAGGATTGTCAAGAGGCTCAGCAGGTTGAGCAGAAATTGCTGAAAAGCAGAATATTTACTTTCATCTATGGCCATTACGGAATGCAATAACGCAAAATTATGCCAGATAATGAAAAGCAGAATTGAATGTCTATTGTCCCCACAGCTTATCCAGCTGCTTGAATGACGTGCTGGTGCCTATTAATTGCAGCTGTTGCCGTGTAATATGTAATTGTTTTTCGGCCTTCAGGGCCGTGTAGATTTTTTGTAATAATTGCACTGCCATCATCATCAGTAACTTCAAATCCATTTTCTGGGAAATCTCCATGGCTGTCTCTGTCAGTCGTATGGCTTTATTTAATTCATTTTCAAGCATACAGGCATATCCCTGCATCAGTTTGTGCAATACTTCCAGGTGTCTGCCATTGGTATGATCAAATGAATAGTTTTTTAACAACAGCTCGGCATGCCTGCTGATTTTCAGGGCGCTGGTAAGATCATGGTGGCCAATGGCGGCATAGGTCTGCCAGCTCAGCAAAGAAAGCCTGACAGGATCGTGCTTCTGATACACCAGTGCCGGATAGCATTCAAAGATCCGTTTGGAATAATTAGCCATATGGCCATAATCATGCAGCAGTGCGAAGGCAAACCCTGAAAACCTGAATACCAGTTCATGTGACACAGAGGGTGTCTGTCTGGTACTTCCATTCAGATATCGTCCATAACTGTAGAGCTTATCTTTGATGCTTTCGTTGACGATACCAAATTTCAGGTATTCATATATAAAGAGGAAGAGGTCGTAGGGGGTGACCCACAGCTCTTCTTCCGTCATTTCGCGTTGAACGATTTTTTTGATGAAATGCAGTTCCTGTTCGCATTGCTCTGCATCCAGTTGCAGGAGCGACATAATGAAGAGGATGCTTCTGATCTTCAGTTTATCTTCCGGCAGTTCTGCCAGGTCTAACAAGGCGACCAGCACTTTCCGCTTACCAAAATGAATAAAGTTGTCGTTCAGGATTTTGCTGAGTGGATACCTTTTAAAGTAACCCATCGGGAAGATGGATTTCAGCGACATTTCCCTGTTTCCTTCCTGCTGATAATGTACAGCAAGGTATTCCAGCAATTGTGATTTCTCAATATTGGATAAGGAAAGGTGGAACATCTGCCGGATGCTCTCCTGCTGCCCGTTGTTGATGGCGTAGCGCAGCATCCACTTGAAGATACCCGTACGGAAGGTGGAGGATGGCAGATGGCTGATCACATTCATAAATACGCCTTCTCCTGTCTGGTGCTGACCCTGCGCCACAAAGTGCATGGCCATGAAGTACTCCATCAGGAACTGATGGGCAAAACGAACCTTCACGTAGAACATAATGTCCTGACTCAGATTTTCTTCAACCAGTATATTTTCAGAGAGGAGTTCTTTGTACGCGGAGAATAATTCTGCATTCTTATTCAGGAGTGCGCTCTTGTCGACATATTGCCCCTTCTTGCCATAGTCGAGCAGCTCCAGGAGCTTATTAATGATGTTGATCTTAAAATTGTTATTGTTCGTGCTGAATACTTTCATCTGCACGAATCGCGAGACCATTTCATAAAGGCTCAGGTGTTCATTGATAAATGAGTTCTCACCTGTATTGAGCTGACAAAAGAGTTGCAGATAAAAAGGGTATCGCAGTTTTTGCAGGAAACTTTCGCTGAAAGTACGTACTACAGACGGATCCATGCGATGGTTATAGAGCACGGACTTTACTTCCTGTTCCGTCATACGGGGGATGTTGATATTGGTTTCTTCATCCATTTCAGGACCCAGGTACCAATAGCGACCGAATGGCGGCATGCGCTGATCATTGTGAAATATTTCTGACCAGGTATTGCTGCGAACAGAGAGGATCACTTTTATCCACGGGAATTCATCATTGGAGTAGACAAATTCTTCCAGCTTGGTATACATCAGTTTCAGTTTATCGCTGGACATCGTGATTTCGTCGAAGCCATCGATAATGAGTATGAGTCTACCGCCTATTTTATCAAAATGTGCTTTAAAGTATTCCCTGAAATTTTCCCGTTGTCCGAGGCTGAGCTGATCATCCAGCCAGTTACTAAGATTGAGACCACGCAGAAATAAGCTCCCTGCGGCGTGTGCGTGGATGAACCAGCATATGTCGTGTGGATACTTTGCTTCTTTGCTATACCAGAAGTGTTCTACCAGGTGTACAAGCGTAGTGGATTTACCCCATCCGCTTGGCGCAATGAGGGCAGTAGCAGGATATGTTCCTTCCAGGAACCGCTCTATGTGGGCAACGCTGAATGCCCTTGACACAGTATTCTGAAATGGAATGCCGGAGCGGTTCTTCAGTGTTACTAAGGTATAATGGGATACGGCAGCTCCTTTACTTTTTAGTTCTGCCCATTTACCATCCTTTACGACTTCCCCGGGAGTGGATTGCGTGAAATGTCTGGTCTGAAAATCTTCCCAGTCCTTATAACTGCAATATTGCGCCAGGGTATTCAAAGTATAGCGCGAAAAACTATGCTGTGTTACAGCAAACCCAAAAACTCTCTTTAAAGTTGTTTCACTAACCAATTTGCCGGTTACATCGGATATGGCGAGTGACAATCGTTTGCAGTCACTAGCCGTTACAGAGTCAACGCCAAAACGTCTCGAAACTTCTTTCTGAAGAGTTATGATAAAGTCATAGGAGAGATCTATCATACGGGGACAAGAAATGGATTTTTGTAATCGGATTTTGGTAATCAAGGATAAACTTACGTAGCGGTTTTTAGTTTAGATTTTTTCTTATAAAAATGAACAAAATGAATGAAACATATATAAATGAATGATATTTAAAATTGTATATAAAATAATTGTTTATAACAATGCGGCAATGTCTATTTAAAAATAATTTTTATTTTATTGGTTTGATTTCATATTAGCACTGCCAACTAAATACGTTGTTAATCATAGTACTACAACAAATATGTTGTGTGGTAGAAAAAAACTGGATAAAAAGATTTCTGAAATATTGAAATGAATAGAATGAATATCGTTCAAATACTGAACGAAAAGAACAGCTGCTTTCCCACCCTATCAACCTACATTCGTACCGTATTCTGACCGATGGGTTCTTAAAAATGTGAGTTCGTGTATATATCAACCGAATCAGACTACCCCTGTTTTAGCCATATCGTATTTATTGCTACTCCCCTTCATGACCGTGCCAATGCATAGACATTAATATATGTGTGCTGTGTATCCTACTGAGTGGCCTATGGACGCCAGACTCGATGTGATGCATAATTGACCTGAATTCCTTGAAAAACGAATGTGAAAACAAAAACTGTGAAAAACATACACGCTTTATAACCCGAACCAATTGATTTCTATGCATCTTAACGCTACTCTTAAAGGCTCCCTAAGAGCTTTTATCCTTACTATTTTTTCATGTCTTTGCATGGTTGGGTTGCCGGCAGGAGTTTCCTTTGCTAAGAAAACTTCTACGCCAGTTGCTGCCGACTTTAGCAACGACATTCAAAACAACAACGCCCTGTCATGGTTGCAGGCGTATGCAGCGCTACACCCCTATGCACCTGTTTTGCGAAAGCAACCACACTGGCAAACCTGGTATACTTCAGGTACTTATTTCGCTGATGGCCCCCTCTGGAGTTCCGGAGGGAATCCGAATGTAGTCACCTTTGGTCTGGCCTGTGCTACCTGTAGTGTGAGTGACGCAGCAAATGCTGTAGATGGCAACGCCAATACTGCTGCAACTATGAACCTGCCTGTCGGCGTTGTCGGCGGTGTAGGGCTTCAGCTCACATTTTCCGGTACTTATCAATCAGGCGATGCGATTGCATTTGACCTGGAAATTCCTGACCAGAATGTTTCCCTCTCCCTGCTGAGTGCTATCTCTGTTAGCACCTTCAATGCAGGTGTGGGTAACAACGATCAGATCTCGCTGAATAATAATCTGGTGAGGTTAAACCTGTTGGAACTAGGCATCGGCAGTACACCAAAAGTCAGGGTGGTTGTCCCCATTTCACATACTTTTGACGAAGTGCAGCTGAACCTCTCTGCAGTCGTAAGTGGATTCAGTACACTACGTGTGTATGAAGTAACCGCATTTCAGCCTGTAACAGTGACACCTGCTACCCCTGCAGTCATCACTGGTGGTACAGTCGCCCTCTCTGCGGCTTTGCCTCGTATTCCAGGAGCTACCTTTCAATGGTATACTGAACCTGATGGTGGTACTGCGATTGGCAGTGGCACTAATTTTACAACCCCTGTATTAAACCGCACAACTACTTTCTATGTAGAAGCTACCAATCCTGCAGATGGTTTGGTAAGCCCTGTACGCACACCCGTACAAGTACTGGTAGGTGGCGGCGCTGGTTTGCTCTGGATGTATGGCGACCGGCAAGTCAGCACACTGACGAATGGTGTGGCCTGTGCTGGTTGTGTAGTTGACAACCCGGACAATGCAATAGATGGTGATACCACCACTGCCTCTACCCTCTCCATGCCGGTAGGTGCATTGTCCACTGTAGGGCAGTACATTGCATTTCCTGGCAACTACAAAGCCGGTGATGATATCGTGCTGGACCTGGACGTACCTGGCCAGTTAATATCTGTCGCTGCATTATCAGCTATCCAGATATCTACCTATCAGGGTATTACTCCTAATAATGATGCGATCCAGCTCAATAATAGTCTGGTACATTTACAGGCATCCGGTCTGGGTCTGGGCAATACACCTAAAGTCAGAGTTACGATTCCTGCTACTAAAGATTTTAATGGTGTAAGAATCGATCTTGGTACTGCATTTACTGCTTTTGGTGCATTGCGCATTTATGAAGCAGCTGCCGTGATTCCGGTAACTATTTCTCCTGCGGCACCTACTATCACAGCCGGCAACACAGAAACCCTGACAGCCAGCATCGATTCAAGAGTGAGCACGCCAACCTTTAAATGGTATACTACTCCTACTGGCGGTGCTCCCGTATCTACTGGTAATCCGTTTACAACGGCTGCCCTGTCCAGAACATCTACTTATTATGCAGAAGCCTATGATCCTAATAATAACCTGAGCAGCTATGTCAGAACACCTGTCACTATCAAGGTAGCAGGCGGTCCGGGAACTATCTGGAGTTATGGCCAGGATCAGGAAAGCCCCATCACCGGTGGCGTGGCCTGTGCTGGTTGTACTGTGACAGATTCTGCATCGGCTGCAGATGGCGATACCACTACTGCCTCTACCCTGACTGTACCATTAGGTATATTGTCTACCATAGGCCAGTTGGTAAAAATGCCAGGTGTATATCAGGCTGGCGATAGCATCGTCCTCTTCCTGGAAGCGCCTACTGAAAACCTTGCGACGGTAGTACTGCCTAAAGTAACTGTAACCACTTACCAGAATAGCATTGCGGGTCCTGCGGTATCTAACAATGATACCAGAACACTGGACAATGCTGTTGTGAAATTGCAGGTACTCGGCGGAGGATTGAATAACGCACGCAAGTTCAAAGTCACTATTCCTGCTACCAATACTTTCGATGGTGTGAAAGTTGACTTTGGCGGATTGCTGGGTATATCCGGTTCACTCAAACTGTACGAAGTAGCGGCTATGATCCCTGTATCAGTGACGCCTAATCCGGCAAAAACTGCTTATAACACAGGCATTACTTTAACGCCTTCTATCAGGATCTCCAATCCTACTTACAACTGGTACACTACTCCTACCGGTGGTTCACCGGTATTCAGCGGTGCTGGCGCCTTTACAAGTCCTGCGCTCATCCGCAATACTACCTATTATGTAGAAGCACTTGATCCTGCCGGCACCACCAGTTTTGTGCGTACCGCAGTTCCTGTCACTATAGGTGGCGGCAATGGCCCATTATGGACATATGGCACTGACCAGACTTCTCCTATTACTACCGGCGTAGCCTGTGCACTCTGTAGTGTACAGAATCCGCTGCTGGCTATTGACGGTGATACGACTACAGCTTCCCGTCTTTCTCTGCCACTGGGTGTAGCTACTTCTGTAGGTCAGAAGATCACCTTCCCTGGTGTTTATCACCCTGGTGACAGCATTATCCTGATCCTGGGTGTGAAAGGTGATCCGATTGCCAATGTATCCCTGCTGGGTAATATCGGGGTAACCACTTCCCTGAACAATGTGAGCAACAATGATCGTACGGCATTGAACTCTCCATTATTAACATTGGATTTCTTATCAAAAGATACAATCAGCAGCGTGCGCGTGGCAATCCCTGTTACTAAGGATTTTGATGCAGCAACAATAGACCTCAGCAGCCTGGTGGCTACTGATAACTCACTGTATATTTATGAAGCAGCGGCGATGATACCGGTAACGGTCACCCCCAGTCCTGCCAATGTAAATGCAGGTCAGACGGCTACGCTTACTGCCAGTATACCAGGCATCCCTAATGCGGTATTCAACTGGTACGATGTGCCTACCGGCGGTGCACCTGTACATACAGGTAGTACCTTTACTACCCCTCCCAATTATGCAGATAAGACTTATTATGTAGAAGCGGTGTCTCCGACTGATGGATTGATCAGTATAGAACGTACAGCTGTTACTGTCGATGTAACTGATACTACCGGCAATGGTGCCTTGAGCTGTAGCGGCGCTACTACACAGAACAATGGCATTACCGGTTTACTCTGCCTGTTGTGTGGTGTGTCTGACGCTGGCAATGCAGTAGATGCATCTGCAACAACAGGGGCTACTATGCGTATCAATGTCGGTCTGGGTGCAACTATTTACCAGGATCTGGTATTCCCTAAATCAGGAAAAGCTG
Source organism: Chitinophaga sp. LS1 (assembly GCF_034274695.1). NCBI lineage: Bacteria > Pseudomonadati > Bacteroidota > Chitinophagia > Chitinophagales > Chitinophagaceae > Chitinophaga > Chitinophaga sp. LS1. Next base: position 1,758,752 of record NZ_CP128362.1, on the reverse strand, counting down.
GTGACTCTATCCGTATTGGCCTTGGTACGAGCACTGGTCTGCTGGATGCAACTTTGCTAGCTGGTTTAAGCGTAGGTACAGGGAATGGGGCGCGTCCAGCTGATGCAGATATGGTAGCATTGTCTCCTGGGCTGTTGAGCGTTCGTCTCCTGAGTGGAGCACAGCAATCGGCCTACACCTTTGTGGCGACCAAAGATTTTGACCGGGTCGAAATTCGCCTGAATGGTTTACTTGCCGCCCTCTCTTCTTACAATATTTATTATGCACAGGTGGTGACCCCGATCGCTCAGGTGTCCGCATCCACTATATATGCATGTAGCGGTTCATCTGCTACATTGACTGCTGTAGGTCCGACTGGCTATACTTATCAATGGTATACCTCCTACACGGGTGGTACGCCGGTAGGTTATGGCACGACCTTCACTACACCTGTTGTCACTAAAGACACTACCTACTTCGTAGCCGCTGTTGGTGCTGATAGTTGTGGTAGTGAAAAACGTACACCTGTACAGGTGAAAGTTGGTTTGCCAAGTGTGAATGTGACTCCATCTTCTGCTGCCGTAGCAGAAAGCGCAACGCCTACTTTCAATGTTGTATCGCCAAATGCTGCTTACCAGTATAACTGGTATACAGTGCCTACCGGTGGTACGCCTGTATATGTAGGATCTCAGTTCACTACCCCTCCGGTATCTGCGAATGTTACATATTATGTAGAAGCTGTATCGCTCAGCGATGCAAACTGTAAGAGCCTGCGTACACCAGTGGCTATCACGCTGAATGGCACAGGTGGTCCAACCCCTGTTGGGGATATTGATTGTGGTGGTGCTACCTCACAGATATCTACTACCAGTGGTATCTGCGTAGGTTGCTATGTAGAGAAACAGGATTCTGCGGTGGACAACAGTACTGCTACTGCTTCTGTGATCCACACTATCCTGGGGGTAGGTTCTTATGTACAGCAATCCCTTATTTTCCCTGCACCTGGTGTGAAGGGAGACAGCGTCAGGATCAAGCTGGGCTTCAATACAGGCCTGACAGATCTGAACGCATTAGCGGGTATCGAGATCTCTTCTTCCAACAATGCAACTGCTAATAGCGATGCAGTGACTCTGAACAGTGGTCTCCTGAACCTGCAATTGCTGAATGGTAACAGAGACCTGATTTATACATTCGCTCCTGGTGCTGCTTATGACAGGGTGAATATCCGGTTGAGTGGTCTGGCTACAGCACTCACAGCCCTGAAAGTATATTCAGCAGAGATCTTTGCAGGTACGCCTACCGTAGAAAAAGATACAGTGTATGTATGTGCGGGTGCTACAGCAACCCTGAAGGCGACAGGTCCTGGTACTACTTTCCGCTGGTATACCCAGCCTACGGGTGGTACAGCCCTGGCTACCGGTGCTACCTATGCGGTAACACCAACAACCAATGCGATCTACTATGTAGAAGGCGTATCGAGCAGTGGTTGCGCAAACCCTGTGCGTAAAGCAGTTTACGTAATGGTAGGTTTACCACAGCCATTGGTAAATCCGGCTACACAAACTATCAACTCCGGTGAGACGGCTACCTTCACGGTGCTTAGTCCAAACCCGGCATATCAATACAACTGGTACGATGCACCGGCAGGTGGCAATCTGCTGAAATCAAATTCCACCACTTACACCACAGGTGCGCTCACAGCAGCGGCTATCTACTATGTGGAAGTAAAAGATCCGGTGAATGGTTGTACCAGCGCTACCCGTACAGCTGTAAGGGTAGATATCAACCTGCCTACAGAGCCAACCCCTTGTAGTTATGCTACTTCACAGCAAAGTCCTATTATCAGTGGTGTATGTCTGTTGTGTTCTGTAAGCAATCCTGCACTGGCAGTAGATCAGAATGCAAACTCTGCTTCCACTATCAATGCTACCTTAAGTGCTGCTGGTTACATCGGTCAGTTGTTGAGGTATAACAATACTTACCCAGCCGGTGACAGCATCACGCTGGATCTGGAAATTCCTGGCAAAGTAGCGGATGTTACATTGCTGGGTGGTATCAGGGTAGAAACATATAATGGTGCCACTGCCAATGGTGATGCGCGTTCTCTCGGTGATAACCCGATCCGTCTTACCCTGCTGAATACTGGCAACAAGTTCAGAGTGACCATACCTACCACCAAAACTTTTAATGGTGTGATGGTAAGTATCAATGGTCTGCTGACTGCCCTGACGACTGTGAATGTTTACTTCGCAGCGGTAGTGACACCAAGACCAGATGTATCTGCATCTAATGTGAATGTATGTAGCGGTAATACGGCAACCCTTATCGCAACATCTACCAATGATGCGGACATTGCCTGGTTCACCAGTGCAGTGGGTGGTACAGCTGTAGCTACCGGCGACACCTTTACTACAGCAGCCCTCAACGCTTCGGTTACTTACTATGCAGCAGCCAGCCGCTTTGGTTGTGCAAACCCAACCAGGGTACCAGTGATGGTGAGCGTAGGTAATACACCTGTGGCGCCGACTGCTGCTGCTAAGAATATTTGCGCAGGCGACCAGGTAACCCTGCTGGCAACAGCGCCATCCGGAGCCACCTTCCGCTGGTATACTGCTGCTACAGGAGGCACCCTGCTGGCATCTACTCCAAACTATACGACTAACGCACTGACAGCCGATACTGCTTTCTATGTGGAAGCAGATAATAATGGTTGTATCAGCACAACAAGGACCCGGGTAGCTGTGACGGTGAATGCAGTACCTACCGGACTTACTGTAACACCGATGGGTACTTCCATCAGCAGTGGTCAGAGCGCTACTTTCACCGCGCATGCTACCGGAACGAACCTGATTTATAAATGGTACAATGCGGCCGGCGATTCTATCTTTACCGGTGCCGTATTCAATACCGGCGCTATTACGGCAACAGCTACCTACACTGTAGAAGCAGTGAATGCTGCTGGTTGTAAGACTGCATCCCGCGTGTCTGTAACCGCTACCGTGATTCCTGGTAATAACGACATCCCTTGTGATGCCGCTACATCAGAAACCAATACAGCCAATGGTATCTGCATAGGTTGCTATGTAGAAAACCCAGCCCTGTCTGTAGACAACAGTACTGCCAGCAACTCTACCCTGCATGTAATACTGGGTCTGACGGGTGGCTATGTACAGCAAACCCTGATCTTCCCGCAGGTGAGCGAACTGAATGACAGCGTACAGATTAGCCTGTCTTTCCCTAACTCACTGGCCGATGTAGGTCTGTTAGGTACTATTCAGGTAGGTTCTTATAATGGATCTACTTCCAACAATGACTTTGTAGCATTGAATGCTGCAGGTATCAATGTGAGTCTGCTCAGTGGCAATTCACAGGCATTGGTAGGCTTCAAGCCTAAAGGTCTCTTCGACAGGATCGTAGTACGCCTCAATTCTGGTCTGGCCACCGCACTTAGCGCAGTGAACATTCACTACGCCAGCCGCCTGGTAGGTCTGCCGGTTGTAACAGGTGATACTATCTGCGCTGGCAACCGTGCTACCCTGCTGGCAACAGGTCCATCCAACGTAAGCTTCCGCTGGTATACAACAGCTGTAGGTGGTACCTCCATCTTCACTGGCACCAGCTATCAGACACCAGCGCTGAACACGACCACTACTTATTATGTAGAGGCAGTGAAGACAAGCCTGACCTGTCCTAATCCTGTAAGGGTACCGGTTACTGCTGTGGTAGATCCTGTTCCGGATGTACCAGCACTGGATACAACGAGCATCACCGTGTGCAGTGGCAGCACTGCTACCTTCAATGTGAAACCGGTAACAGGCGTGACCTATCGCTGGTATACCGCATTGTCAGGTGGTACGGCTATCGCTACCGGTAATTCATTTACCACTCCTGCTTTAAACACAACTACCGTATACTATGTAGAGGCTTCCAATGCAGCAGGTTGTTCCAACACTACCCGCACTATGGTGACTGCAAATGTCATCACACAACCAGCAGTCGTAACGGTAACACCAGGATCTGCTGAGGTATGTGCAGGCAGCGCTGTTCAACTGGTAGCTTCTGCTGTAACCAATGGCGTTGTATTCCGCTGGTATACCACACCAACAGGTGGCACAGCTATATTTGAAGGTGCAACCTTCACTACACCGGTACTGAATACCACTACTACTTATTATGTAGAAGCGGCAGCAGGTATCTGTGCAAGTGCTACCAGAACTGCAGCCACTGTAAAAGTGAATGCAATTCCGGGTGCACCAGCTGTAAATGTATCACCAGCTAATGGTCAGGTAATTTCCGGCCAGACAGCAACGCTGACAGTATCTCCTGCAACAACGGGTGTTACTTACAACTGGTATACAGATGCTGCAGGTGGTACACCTGTATTCACAGGCAATGTATTCACTACAGGTGCACTGACCAGTGATATCACTTATTATGTAGAAGCCGTGGCAGATTCTGCTACCTGTGGCAGTCAGCGTACCGCTGTACCGCTCACAGTAACAGTAGCAACAAATACTGCGTGCGACTTTGCAAATGCACAAACTAACAGCACAACTGCTATCTGCGTATTGTGTTCTGTACAGGATGCTGCAAATACGACAGATGTAAATACTGATAACTATTCATTGCTGTCAGTGCCACTGGCGGCTGGTAGTGGAAGTGTACAGCAATCCCTCATCTTCCCAGACGCTGCTACCGCAGGTGATAGCGTAAGGTTGGTGCTGGAACTGCCTGCACAGGTATTAGACGCTTCATTACTGGGTGCGATAGAAATATCCAGCTACAATGGCGCCACTGCAAACAACGATGCACTCCTGCTCAATAGCAGCAACCTGAAAGTATCATTGCTGAGCGGCAGCAATAAGTTCACCGTAGCCTTTGCGCCAGGTGCAGCTTACGACCGCGTACAGGTGAAACTCAGAGGTGGTGTGATCTCCGCACTGGTGACCCTCCGCGTATACTACGCTTCCCGCCAGGTATCTGCACCAGTGGTTGCTGTAAGAAGCACTACTATCTGTAGTGGTACAACTGCTACCCTCACGGCAACAGCCAGCGCTGTAGCATCTATAGAATGGTACAATGCTATGGGTACTAAGGTAGGCGATGGTCCGACCTTTACCACACCGGTATTGACTGCCAATACTACTTATTATGCACAGACAGTACGTACATCCAATGGTTGTGCGAATCCAAACAGGGTATCTGTAGCAGTGAATGTAGTACCAGCGCTCTCCACGCCTACAGTTAACAGCGCGAATATCTGTTCTGGAAATACTGCTACCCTCACTGCTACAGTGACAGGTACTAATATCACGACGAAGTGGTATAGCGCTCCTGTAGGTGGTACGCTGTTGTTCACCGGCACTACATATGTGACCAATGCACTCACAGCAGATACTGCCTTCTATGTAGAAACCAGCAACAGCAGCTGTACACTCGCAACAAGAGTGAAAGCCACTGTCACTGTCGGAGCAGGTGCTCCAACCCCAACCCTGACGGCGAACAATGTAAATATCTGTTCAGGCCAGCAGGCAATATTTACAGTAACATCCAGCACAACTGGTATTACTTATAACTGGTACACTACCCTCACTGGCGGTACACCGGTATTTACAGGTGCGACTTATACAACAGGTGCACTCACTACATCTACAGTATACTATGTAGAAGCGGTGAACACAGCATCTGGTTGTACAGCAGGTGGTGCAAGAGTAACTGCGACCGCCAATGTATCGCTGAATCCTGATGCACCGGTAGTTTCCGCTACCAGCGTAGATGTATGTACAGGTCAGGATGCAGTATTGTCTGTATCTACACCACAGAGCAGCGTGACCTACCAATGGTATGATGCTGCTACAGCAGGTACCCTGGTTGGTTCAGGTGCTTCTATCACGATCAGAAATGTAACAGCGAATGCTGACTATTATGTAGAAGCTGTAAATGCAAGCGGATGTGTGAATACGGGTGGTCGTACGAAAGTGAGTGTGGTAGCCATCGCATCTCCAGGTACACCAACAGTGACCGCTGCTTCAGTAAGCGTATGTCAGGGTAATACTGCATCGCTCTCTGTGCAGAATCCAAATGCAGCATTCACTTATCGCTGGTACAGCACAGCAACTGGTGGTACTTCACTGGGCGCCGGCGCAACCTTTACGACCTCTGTCATCAACACTGACACTGATTTCTATGTAGAGGCCAGCAATGGTAATTGTACCAGTGCAGTAAGAGCAAGAGTAAGTGTGCTTGTTGCAACACCAGCAGCAACTCCGACACTCGAATCAAATAATGTAACAACCTGCTCCGGTACCACCGTCACCCTGCGTGTGACATCAACAACTACCGGCGTAGATTATAACTGGTATACAACAGCAACAGGTGGTACACCTGTATTCACCGGTGCAACCTTCACCACACCTACACTGACTGCGACTACTACATACTATGTAGAAGCTGTGAATACAACATCCGGTTGTGGCAGCAGCAGCGCAAGAGTAAGTGCGACAGTGACAGTAGGTACTTCACCTGATGCACCAACCCTGGTGTCTGGCAGCGTGAAAGTATGTGCTGGAAACGATGGTACGTTGACCGTACTGAATCCACAGACAGGTGCTACTTACCAATGGTATGATGCTGCTACAGGCGGTACCCTGGTATTCACCGGTCCTGTGTTCAATGTAACAGCAGTAACTGCAAATGCGACTTACTATGTACAGACCCTGATCGGTACAAGTTGTGTAAGCGCTACCCGTACAGCAGGCAGCATCGTGGTAGACAACTCTGCTACTACGCCTGATGTAGTATCTACCAATGTAACTACTTGTGTAGGTGGTACTGCTACCCTCTCAGTACTGAATCCGGATGCATCACTTACCTATCGCTGGTACGATGCACCATCTGGCGGTAACCTGCTCTCTACAGGCCCTGATTATACAACAGCTGCCCTCAGCACGAATACTACCTATTATGTAGAAGCTCTGAACAGCTCTGGCTGTAGCAGCCTGGCACGCAGAGGTGTAACGGTAACAATCGTGAACACGATCGATGCACCAGTAGCTACAAGTGGTGCGACAGTATGCGCAGGCAACACTGTGGTACTCTCAGTAACAAGTCCTGTATCAGGCTACTCTTATAAATGGTATACAACTGCAACCGGTGGTACACCAGTATTCACAGGTGCAAACTTCACCACACCACAGCTCACCGCTAATACTACTTATTATGTGGAAGCAGCAACCGGTGGTTGTATAAGCGTAAGCCGCACCATGGTACAGGTAACTGTGAATGCGACACCTGCTGCACCAGTAGTAGTGAATTCCGCAGTCGTAACCTGCGCAAACTCTACTGCAACACTGCAGGTACAAAATCCGAATGCAAGTCTCACTTATCAGTGGTTCACAACCAATACAGGTGGAACAGCAGCCGGCACAGGATCTACCTTCACGACTCCTGCTATAACAGGCACTACCATGTACTATGTGGAAGCACAAAATCCAAATGGTTGTGCAAGCAATACACGCACAGCTGTAACAGTATCCATCGGCACACCTGGTAACAATGCAGTTGTATCCGGCAATGAAGCTGGTATCTGCCCAGGTTCGAGTGCAACGCTAACAGCGACATCTACTACAACAGGTGCAACCTTTAGCTGGTATACCACCGCAACAGGTGGAACTGCAGTAGCAACAGGCGCAGCGTTCACCACTCCTGCCATCACCGCGACGACTACTTACTATGTAGAAGTTGCTTCTTCAGGTGGTTGTACAAGCGGTACCAGGGTGGCAGCTACCGTAACAGTTCTGCAATCGCTCAGTGCACCGGTAGTAAGCGTTGACACTGCGCTCACGACTACTAATGCTGTGACCTTCACATGGGATCCTGTAGCTGGTGCAACCGGTTATGAAGTGACCACGAACAACGGTACGACTTATACTGCGCCAAGCTCTGGCAGCACAGGTACTACACATACAGTATATGGCCTTACGCCTGGTCAGCCAGTGACGATACAGGTGAGAGCACTGGGTAGCGAAAGCTGTGAAACAAGTGCCCTGTCTAATGCCGTAACCGGTGAATCGAAGAACCCACAAGGCAACAGCATCTTTGTTCCAAATGTGTTCACACCGAATGGAGATGGCTTCAATGACATCCATTATGTATACGGCAATAAGGTCGCCTCTATCGTCATGATGTACTACAACCAGTATGGTCAGCTGATCTACGAAACCAGGGATCAGGCTAGAGGATGGAATGGTACGATGAGCGGCGTTCAGCAGCCGGTAGGCGTGTACATCTATGTACTGAAAGCTACGCTGCGGGATGGTACGATTGTAAACAAGAAAGGTACCGTCACCATTGTAAGATAACTAATACAGATACCGGGATAGTGACAGACGCTATCCCGGTTATTAATATCAAACGATAAACCTCTTCCGATGAAGAATAAGAATATATTTGCTATTGCATTAATGGCGGCTGCAGCGTTTCTGCCAGAATTAACCAGGGCGCAGGTTGACCCCCATTTTTCTCAGTACTATGCTTATCCGTTGTGGCTCAACCCCGCACTGACAGGTGTGATCGACGGCGACTACAGAGCCAGTGCCAATTACCGTAACCAATGGGTGAATATTGGGCAACCTTTTTCTACTATGGGCTTCTCATTTGATGCAGCAGCAGCGAACAATGTAGGGATTGGTATCAATGTGACGAACATGAAAGCAGGTGATGCCGGTTACAATTACTTCAATGGAATGGCCAGCTTCTCATACAGGGGCGTACGTTTCGGCGCTACGGGCACCAGTCAGCTGGTATTCGGTGTGCAGGCAGGTATGATCAACCGCCGTATTGATCCATCTAAATGGCAGTTGGGTAGCCAGTACGATCCTGTAATTGGATTCGACCCTACAAAATCCAGTGGAGAGAATATCAATACTACTTCCTCAAATGTATTTGATGCCGCCGCCGGTGCGATGTTCTTTGATGGTAACCCTAATCACCAGTTTAACCCATTTGTAGGGGTGTCTGCGGGCCATCTTACACAGCCTGTAGATCCTTTCGTGACAGGGGCTAACAGGAAACTGCCTGTTCGTTACCTCGCACATGGTGGTAGCCGTATTAAGATAAATGATGTGTTTAGCCTTACCCCAAATGGTATGTACCTGCGACAGGGTAATGCCGAAGAAATAGTAGCAGGTGTGTATGGATCCGTACTGGTAAATGAAGACTTCGATTTTCTCATAGGTGGTAACTACCGCTGGAATGATTCTGCTATTCCATTTGCCGGATTTCATTTCAGAAACTTTGTACTGGGCCTCAGTTATGATGTAAACGCCTCCAATCTGAGAAGACTGGTAAATGGCAGCAACAGTTTCGAAATTTCCCTGTCTTTCATCAGCCGCAAGAAGAAAGTGTATGGAGAGGAATACTTCATATGCCCACGGTTGTAAAACAAAAAAATAACGGATGAAAAAAATTGCACACTATTGGCTGGCCATCGTTTGCTGCTTATTTACGGTTCACTCTCTAAAGGCACAGTACGTTTACGATTATAAGCGGACAGGCGATGTGTATTACGAAGCCAAAGACTATTATTCTGCTGCGCAGTATTACAACAGAGCACTGGGTACATTCAAAATAAATGCGAATGAAGTGCTGCCCTACCAGGCTGGCAAAAAAGGGAAAGATATAGGTAAGATCAAAGATTATGAAACTGTGAAGTATAGATTGGCAGAGTCTTACCGCATGTATAACGATTTTGGGAATGCAGAGAAGTATTATGAAGAGGTGGTGAGCTACAACAACAATGAATTGTTTCCACTGGCCCGCTTCTGGTATGGCGTATGTTTGCGTGCAAATGGTAAGTATCCCGAAGCTATTGAACAATTCAAACAGTTTAAGGACAAGTATACCAAGGTAGATGAAATAAGTGCGCGGGTAGCGCTGGAAACTGCCAGCTGTGAATTTGCGATCTCAGAAGCCAGTCGTACACCAGGTTACATCGTTACAAAACTGAATGGCGATGTAAACGTAGGAGGTGCTAACTACGCTCCTTCCCTGCTGGGGAAAAATGTTCTGCTGTATACTTCTTCCCGCCCTGATACGACAATACTGGAAAAAAAGAAAAAGGAAAATCCTTATATCAACAGTTTATTTCAGGCCGATGGAAAGGATGCTTCCTTCAGTAATAGCCGCCCCCTTGCCATACCTGAAGTAAAGGGTATAGATCAGGGTGTAGCTGCGGTCAGCCCTGATGGCAATACCATTTACCTGACCCGCTGGACAAATAAAAACGGGGTAAAAGTTGCTGCTATTTATTCAAGTACCCGTAGTGGCAGCACCTGGTCAGAGCCAAAGGCATTAGGTCCAAACGTAAACGTAGATGGCTATAGCTCTATGCAGCCATTTGTAACTGCAGATGGGAAGTACCTGTTATTTGCTTCCGGCAGACCAGGTGGTATGGGTAAGAATGACCTGTGGTATAGCATGCTGGATAAAAATAACCCGGGTCCTGCCAGAAACATGGGTACTGGTATCAATACCCGCGATGAGGAACAGGCCCCTTTTTATGATGGCGACAGGCATATGCTGATCTTTAGTTCCGATGGCCGTGTGGGGTTGGGTGGACTGGATTTCTATTCCAGCGAGGGGGATTTCAGCAGTTGGGCAGTTCCTAAAAACTTAGGTGCACCACTGAACTCTCCAAAAGATGATATCTACTACGCGACGTCTGACTGGTCGCACCCTATGAATGGTGGCTACATCAGCTCTGACAGAGAATCTGTATGTTGTCTGGAATTGTTTAACATCAAGAGGATTTCCAAGTCAATACATGGTATGGTCATGGATTGTGATAACAACCTGCCATTGTCAGGTGCAAAGATCACCCTGATTGATACCGTTCAGCAAAAAGTACTGCAACAGGTAACACTGGATGAAACTGGCCGTTACCGTTTTGAAGTAGCGCCTAGAATGAATTATAAGATCATGGCGGAGAAAGAAAATTACTTCTCCAAAGCGATCTTTATCAATACAGATCAGCTGGAGAAAGTGGATTCCATGGAGAGTCCTACCATCTGTCTGAAACATTATGAAATAGGCAAGCCAATTATCCTGAAAGATATCTATTACGACTTTGATAAAGCGACACTCCGTTCGCAATCACTGATTGTACTTGATACAGTAGTTTCTATTATGCTGGATAATCCGAATATTATCATTGAAATGAGCGCTCATACAGATGGTAAGGGTAAGGATGATTATAACATGAAATTATCTCAGCGCCGGGCACAATCCTGTGTTGATTACCTGATCAGCAGAGGTATCCCGTCATCCCGTATGATTGCGAAAGGTTATGGTAAAACCAGGCCGATTGCACCGAATACCCTGCCTAACGGTAAGGATAATCCGGAAGGAAGACAGCTGAACAGAAGAACAGAGTTCAAGGTGTTGCGCGTAACCCAGTTATCGCAATAATCTATAAAGAAGGTTAAACCCACCACGAGGTGGGAGCCATATCCTATCGAAAAGAGGACCATCATAATAATGGCCGGTTGTAAGACCGGCCATTATTTTTTATGAAGTGTAAAGCATGATCCCCGTATAATTGATGTCAGGGCTAGAATAAAAATATAGGTTAAATGGGGTTCGCTAGTTTTCATGAAACGGGTATAGGGTATAAAAAGTTACAATTGCTATAAGATTATCTTGTATTTATTCTTCCAGCCAGCTTTAAGAGAAAAAAAACTACCTTAGTATCCTTCAATCAACGAACTATGGAAATGTAATTCCCGATCCGGTACGTCCGTGATCCTTCTTTCGACCTCCAAATTTGCGGTACATCCGTACCAACTTTCATTGCTAACTTCTATAACAATTTGACAATGCAGCAGGTAGCTGACAATCGTCTGCGCAGGGTATTCCGGTTATTTATATCGGCAGTATCAGGCACAGAGACTGAGTTTACGACCGGTAGTATTAACCGGGCCATCTTTTTATTATCTGTACCCATGATACTGGAAATGGTGATGGAATCACTATTGGCAGTAGTAGATATATTTTTTGTGAGCAAGCTGGGTACCCATGCCATCACAACAGTAGGCTTAACTGAATCTATATTGACACTGGTATACACCATTGCGTTCGGGATGAGTATGGCGGCCACGGCAGTGGTGGCGCGGCGTACAGGTGAAAAGGATCCGGATGCGGCAGCGCATAGTGCGGTTCAGTCATTGTATATCGCTGTGGGCTTTTCGGTGCTGATCAGCATATTGGGTGTTGTATTTGCCCGCGATCTGCTTACGCTGATGGGCGCTCCTGCTGAGGTGGTAGAGCATGGTAATATCTATACCCGTATGATCATGGGTAGTAACCTGGTGATCGTATTGTTGTTCCTGATCAATGGTATATTCAGAGGTGTGGGCGATGCTGCTATGGCGATGCGTTCTCTCTGGATTGCGAATATTGTGAACATCATTTTATGTCCTTTATTCATCAATGGTTTGGGCCCAATACCTGCCATGGGATTGATGGGTGCGGCACTGGCCATTTGCATAGGCCGTGGTGTGGGCGTAGTGTATCAACTGTATAATCTTTTTGGTGGCAGGGGATTGATAAAAATATCTGCCCATCATTTAAAGCCTGATTTCCCTTTGATCGGCAGGTTGCTGAAGATTGCCATGGGTAGTACAGCTCAGTTGCTCATTAATACGACCAGCTGGATCTTTTTGGTACGCCTGATTGCGCGCTTTGGCGAAGAGGCGGTGGCAGGGTATACCGTAGCTATCAGAGTGGTAATATTCACCCTGTTGCCGGCTAGTGGCATGGCGAATGCGGCCGCAGCGCTGGTGGGTCAGAACCTCGGTGCAGGGCAGCCAGAGAGGGCAGAGCGTTCTGTGTGGAGAGCGGCGTTTTTCAATATGGTCTTTTTGGGTTTTGTATCGCTCTTCTTCATACTGGCAGCGAAGCCCATCATCCTGTTGTTCACGAAGGAAGCTGCGGTGGTGGCTTATGGTGCACAGACATTGCAGGTAGTAAGTCTGGGTTATATCTTCTATGCTTATGGCATGGTATTGTCGCAGGCATTTAATGGAGCCGGCGATACCCGCACTCCTACTATCATCAATATCTTTGGTTTCTGGATGTTGCAGATGCCGCTGGCGTGGGTATTGTCAGTACATCTGAACTGGGGGCCTACCGGGGTTTTCACGGCTATAGCGGCCGCAGAATCCGTGATGGCTATAGCATCAATCATCATATTCAGAAAAGGATGGTGGAAGCGGGTAAAAGTTTAATTACCTTTGCGCGTGTTCAAAATATCTAACTAAACTCATTTAAAACGATTAACACATGTCGCTCACAGTTGTAGGCACTATGGCATTTGACGATATAGAAACCCCATTTGGAAAGTCAGGAAGAATAGTAGGTGGTTCCGCTACTTACATTGCATGGGCTGCATCCAATTTCGTACAACCTATTAACCAGGTATCTGTAATAGGCGGGGATTTTCCTGAAGCAGAACTGGAATCCCTGGGGGCCAAGGGCGTAGCACTGGAAGGTGTTCAGGTAAAGAAGGATGAAAAATCATTCTACTGGTCCGGTAAGTATCATATGGATATGAATACCCGCGATACCCTGATCACTGAGCTGAATGTACTGGCTGAATTCAGCCCTGTGATTCCTGATAACTACCAGGGTAGTGAGTTCCTGATATTAGGTAACCTTACACCACAGGTACAGATGTCTGTGATCAAACAAATGAAGACCAGGCCTAAGTTGATCGTAATGGATACAATGAACTTCTGGATGGAAGTAGCGCTGGATGATCTGAAAAAAGTACTGAAAGAAGTAGATGTGCTGCTGGTAAATGATGGAGAAGCTCGTCAGCTGTCTGGTGAATATTCATTGGTAAAAGCGGCGCGTAAGATCCTGACAATGGGTCCCCGTTACCTGATCATCAAGAAGGGGGAGCATGGTGCGTTGTTGTTCCATGAGAACCATGTATTCTTTGCACCTGCATTACCATTGGAAGATGTATACGATCCAACCGGTGCTGGCGATACATTTGCAGGCGGTTTCATTGGCCACTTAGCAAGAACAAAAGATATCTCTTTTGAAAATATGAAGACTGCGATTATTGTTGGTTCTGCAATGGCTTCTTTCTGTGTGGAGAAGTTTGGTGCGGATCGTTTGAAGACAATTACGCAGGAAGATATTACAGCGAGACTGGATCAGTTTGTAGAGTTAGTGAATTTCGATATTGATTTAGTATAGTTAAATAAATCTTTTGGGCATAAGCCGCTGCGATTGTTTTCAACTAAAAGCCCGCCGCAGGTGCCTGCCAAAAAAAAGAGCGTGTATCAAAAGAAAGATACACGCTCTTATTATTCAGATACCTAATGGATACAGGTTTCTATTTATTCGATTCTCAGAGGTTTTATTTATGACAACCTCATTTTTTGCTATTTATAAATTTCGTTTAAGATAGCTGCCAGTCTTAACCCTCCTTTCAATAACTGACTATTCAGATCCTTCACAAAAAGATAATTATACTTATAACTCAACTTCTCTCCTGCCGGCGTCTTATCATAAATCTTATCCGCCATCTGATTAGACTCATACAACCAATCCTTCACACTTCCACTCTGCATCACCTTTATCTGTCCGGCATCTGCCGTATCCAGCGCGGCTGTATACTCTGTATAACTCAGCTGTTGAAAATCTATCAGCTGCTCATCCCACACTCTATGTAAGTTAGACTGATTACCAAACCACATTACCTGAATCTTATTACCACCCTGATCTTCATCTCTACCCACATGCAAAGGCTGATGCATATCTCCAATCATATGTATCAGGTAAGTCATTGCCAGCCACTGTTCTTCTTTAGTACCTTTACGGGATTTCAATTCACTGATCAACGCTTCGGTCTCATCATACAGATTCTCTTTCTTCACTGTCTTCAACGTTGCTTCCATTCCTGCTTTATCTATATGCGCAGGAAAATCGACAAAGTGCCAGCTATAACGATGATCATAAGTATGTGTCGTATCGCTCTTGATGTAATCAGGCCATGTAGATACCATCGCCATACTTTCTTTTCCAAGAATGGCCTGAACGGCTTTTAAGGCTTTGGGTGTAAGGTGTCTGTAAGCAATCTCAGCAACAATGCGGTGTCCCGTCACGCCCCATGCAAAAACAGATAGTGGTATGAGCGGTAATATCAGGCCCAGACCAAGCAGGTATAACTTCTTAAGCATAAAAAAATAAATGAGCTGGTTAAGTCACTAAAAAGTAAAGGTAATGACTTATCATTGATACTACTGACCAGTCATCCAATTCTCATCAGCAACCATCAAAAGCATGCCGGCGTACTTCCAGCCAGTGACTCAATTCCTTCATGCTGCCGGCTGCCGGCCCTATATTGCTATTGCCGAAGGCTGCAGCGATCGTTTAACCATTTCTTAGTAAATTTGGGTATGCCATTTAAAATTCATTCACCTTACGCTCCCTCCGGCGATCAGCCGGGAGCAATCAAAGAACTGGTGGAAGGCGTGCAGGATGGAGCTCCTTACCAAACCCTGCTAGGGGTAACAGGTTCAGGAAAAACCTTCACTGTAGCCAATGTGATCCAACAGGTACAGCGCCCTACCCTCGTGCTCACCCACAATAAAACACTGGTAGCTCAGCTCTACGGCGAATTCCGCCAGTTCTTCCCCGACAATGCTGTCGAATATTTCGTGTCATATTACGACTACTACCAGCCTGAAGCATACATGCCGGTTAGTGATACTTATATAGAAAAGGATCTCGCCATCAACGAAGAGCTGGATAAGCTGCGTCTCAAAGCCACTACCAATCTGCTCTCCGGTCGCAGAGACATCATCGTGGTAGCGAGTGTATCCTGTATATACGGTATGGGTAACCCTACCGATTATGAAAATGGTATCATCCGTTTACACAAAGGCCAGACCATTAGTCGTAATACCGTTTTACATGGTCTTGTGAACTCTTTGTACACCCGTACCACCGGTGATTTTAACCGTGGTAATTTCCGTGTAAAAGGTGATACGGTAGACATCAATCTGCCATACGTAGACTATGCCTACAGAATTACCTTCTTTGGTGATGAGGTAGAAGAGATCGAAAGCTTTGATATACAGAACGGGAAAAGGATCGGCACCATGGACAACGCCGCCATCTTCCCTGCCAATCTTTACCTCGCTCCAAAAGATATGATGCAACAGATCATTTTTGAGATACAGGATGAGCTGAAAGCACAGGTAGATTACTTCCGTGCAGAAGGAAAACATATAGAAGCCCAGCGTCTCTCAGAAAGGGTCAATTATGACCTCGAAATGATCAGGGAACTGGGTTATTGCAGCGGTATTGAAAACTACTCCCGCTTTCTGGACAGACGTACGCCTGGTACCCGTCCATTCTGTCTGTTGGATTACTTCCCGAAAGACTTCTTGTTAGTAATAGACGAGAGCCACGTAACCATCCCTCAGATTGGCGGTATGTATGGTGGTGACCGTTCCCGTAAACTCACTCTTGTCGATTTTGGTTTCCGCCTCCCCTCTGCGCTGGACAACCGCCCACTGAACTTTTTCGAATTTGAGAACCTGGTGAACCAGGCCATCTTCGTAAGTGCGACACCTGGTGATTATGAACTGCGTCAGACAGAAGGTGTGGTGGTAGAACAGGTAGTGAGACCAACCGGTCTATTGGAGCCTCCTATTGAAATAAGGCCCAGTATAAATCAGGTAGATGATCTTTTGGAAGAAATAGACAAGCGTGTGCAGAGTGGCGGCCGTGTACTGGTCACGACCCTCACCAAGCGTATGGCCGAGGAAATGGACAAGTATCTGCAGCGTATTAATATTAAGTCAAGGTATATCCACTCCGAAGTGGATACTCTGGAAAGAATAGAAATCCTCCGCGATCTGCGCTTAGGTAATATAAATGTACTGGTGGGTGTGAACCTCCTCCGTGAGGGGCTTGACCTGCCAGAG
Organism: Chitinophaga sp. LS1; assembly: GCF_034274695.1. Lineage (NCBI taxonomy): Bacteria > Pseudomonadati > Bacteroidota > Chitinophagia > Chitinophagales > Chitinophagaceae > Chitinophaga > Chitinophaga sp. LS1. The sequence goes on along the minus strand of NZ_CP128362.1, from coordinate 1,741,770 downwards.
GTGACGCTGGTCGCCATCCTGGATGCGGACAAGGAAGGGTTTCTCCGTGATGAGCGCTCCCTTACCCAGACAGCAGGTAGGGCGGCGCGTAACGTAGATGGACTGGTGATCTTCTATGCGGATAAGATTACGGACAGTATGCAGCGTACCATCGACGAAACTGACCGTCGCCGGGAAAAGCAGGTTGCCTACAACCAACTGCATGGTATTACCCCAAGAACGGTGCTGAAGAGCAGGGAGCAGATCATGGGGCAGACATCTGTATTGGAAATCAAGAACTTCGATGAGAATTCGCCGATGGCCGTACATGATGAGGTAACCCTGGTAGCAGAAAATGCCGTGGACTACGCCAAGCAGGTAGCCGCTTCCAGGACCATTCCTCAAATGGAGAAGTCAATCGCCAAAGTCAAAAAGGATATGGAGAAGGCGGCGAGAGATCTGGACTTCATGGAAGCTGCCAGACTCCGCGACCAGATGTTTGCTTTGCAGCGTGAGCTCGATGCTATGAAAGAATTATAATTAAATTATCTTAATATGAAGATTGAGGGCATTTAACCTTTGATTTTTCAACCTTCTTTCATGAAAAAAAGGTTTTGTCATTGGCAAAACCTTTTTTTCATGGTTTGGATTATAAAAAGATCAAAAAATGTGTCTAAAAATGAAAGTCACTTCCTCTAAGAAACCATTAAGTAGTAAAATTAATATTGTAATTTTTAATATATGATATTGGGTTTAAAGTAAATCCGTACAACGTAACAAAATATAAATAATGTTTATGTAGTTGTTTTACATAAAATTGCAAGCCTCATCTCCCAAATGCAGTAATACTCAAAAGCCCTGTGTTAGAAAATTGTTAATTCCTACTTAAGTACCAAATAATGAGCTTATTATCAATAAGTTATATTTTGATATAATCATTTCTTCCACTCACAGAATGACCAAAATCATTATTAATATTATTATTAATTATAATATAGTTAGCATTTGACCCTTTTTAGCCTGTATTTATAAGATGATTTCTATTTTTGACCCCATCTATTTGATAATTTAAATTTATCCCTACTTTTATTGAAGAAATTTAAAATTGCATTGCTATGAAGAAAACATCATTTCAAGACTATTTACCCTTTATTATTCTGGGATTGGTGGCGATAATTGGTTTATTCATGAAGAATGAGCCACTTTTTGTAGATACTGAGGGAAAATACAATTATGGTGACATCGCGTGGATTCTGGTATCAACCTGCCTGGTATTTTTCATGACACCTGGTCTGTCATTTTTCTATGGTGGTATGGTGAACCGCAAGAACGTGATCTCAACCATGATGCAGAGCTTCATAGCTACGGGCCTGATCAGTATATTATGGGTAGCTGTAGGTTTCAGCTTGTCATTTGGTAAATCTTATCACGGTTTTATCGGTGATCCATCTACCTTCTTCTTCTTTAAGGGGGTATCTTCCAGCGCGCCATGGTCTGGTGCTCCTACTATTCCTTTACTGTTGTTCGCGCTTTTCCAGCTGAAATTTGCGATTATCACGCCTGCTTTGGTAGTAGGTGCTACAGCTGAAAGGATCAGGTTTACATCTTACGTATTGTTTATGGTGCTCTTCTGCTTACTGATATATTGTCCAATTGCACACTGGACATGGCATCCGGAAGGTTTCCTTTTCAAGCTTGGTGTAATCGACTTTGCAGGTGGTACAGTGGTACACATTTCTGCTGGTTGTGCTGCACTTGCTGGTGCCCTGGTACTGAAACGCCGTAAAGATCATATTGAAAAGAAAGAATTGCAACCTGCAAACATTCCATTCGTACTGTTAGGTACTGGTTTGCTGTGGTTCGGCTGGTTCGGTTTCAACGCCGGTTCCGCTGTATCAGCTGGTGGTCTGGCTGCATCTGCTTTCGCAACTACTAACACTGCTGCTGCTGCTGCTGGTTTGTCCTGGATCTTCTTCGATGTGGTTCGTGGTCGTAAAGCTTCTGCACTGGGCTTCTGTATCGGTGCCGTAGTTGGTCTGGTAGCTATTACACCTGCTGCAGGTTTCGTAGGTATCCCACAGAGTATTTTCATGGGCTTCATTGCTGCGATCATTTCCAACATGATGGTTCATTATAAATCTAAAACCGCTATCGACGATACACTGGATGTATTCCCTTGTCACGGTATCGGTGGTATGGTAGGTATGCTGCTCACAGGCATATTCGCTACAAAAGCTGTGAACGTAGTAGATGGTTGGTTCTATGGTAACTTCGATCTGTTCAAAACTCAGTTCATCGGTCTGTCAATCGTAGTAGTATACAGCTTCGTTGTATCCTTCGCGATCTTCAAACTGATTGATGCTTTCCACCCACTCCGCGTAAGCGAAGAAGAAGAAGCACTGGGTCTGGATGCTACACAGCACAACGAAAGCTATCATCCAAACATGATGAGCGTATACGACAATGGCACACTCAAGGAAGAGCCAATCGTAGACTAATGAAGATTATATAGTGAGTTTGATATACCCAAAACATTTAGAATAGCTAATAATTAACACGGGAAATTGTAGATAGCAACATTTTATCAACCAGATATTTTATCAACCAATTTCTTATTTGTTTCGTGTAAAAATTTTCCTTCCCCAAGGTTAATTATTAGCTATTCTTTCTTATTGCCTTAACTGGCCCTTATCGTTAGAAGCAGCCACCACGTAGATTTAGCACACTCCTTTTATCATCCAAATTTTACTGCATGAAAAAACTTTTTTTGACAGCTTTCGCTGTCAGCCAGATTTCTTTTGCCTATTCCCAAACGGTGGATTCTACCAAAGCTCCATTAGTGAATATCTCCGGATCAGCAGATGTTTATTACAAGTATAATTTCAACGGTAACAGCACAGACAATAAGACAAGCTTCACTAATTCGCACAATAGTTTTGAACTGGGTATGTTCTCACTCAAAGCAGAGCATACATTCCAGAAAGGTAGCATCGTAGCCGATCTTGGATTTGGCAGAAGAGCTGCGGAGTTTTCATACAATGATCATCCCGCTGATAAGGGAAGTATGGAAATGGCAGTCAAACAGCTCTACCTCAGTTACCAGGTGCTGGATAAACTGAAAATCAGCATGGGTAGCTTTGCCACACACGTTGGCTATGAGCTTGTAGATGCCTATCAGAACAGGAACTACAGTATGAGTTATATGTTCAGCAATGGTCCTTTCTTCAATACTGGTGTAAAGGCAGATATCACCATCAATGAGCACCTGACAGCAATGTTTGGTGTATTCAATCCTACTGATTTCAAATCGGCTTCCTGGTCGAATAGCAAATATATCGGCGCACAGATTGGTTACAGTGCCAATACTACACCACTCAAACTCTACCTGAACTACCTGGAAGGCCGCGATACTGCCGGTATTCAGAACCATCAGATAGACTTCGTAGCACTCTATAATGTGAGTGATGCAATCGGATTTGGTTACAATGGTACTGTGAGCACCTACAAGAATACGCGTGAAAAAGAAGCAATCGATAACACTGCCAAATGGTGGGGATCGGCTTTATACATGAACATTGATTTCAACAAGACACTGGGTGTAACATTAAGGGGAGAGTACTTTGATGATGCCGATGGCCTCAAGACCTTTGCTGGTACTACCGGTGGTCATGTAATGGCAGGTACGGTATCTGTGAACTATAAAGTAGGCAACCTGACTATTATCCCTGAATTCAGACTCGACAAAGCATCAGTAGATATTTTCAACAAACACGACGGTGCGCCTGTAAGCACCTCTCCAAACGTTTTAGTGGCTGCAACGTACCATTTCTAAAAGCTATTTTATATTTTGTGTACAAAATCTGATGCATGTTACAGCCCACCACGTTGAAATTTTTGAAATCACTGAACAAGAATAACAATAAGCCATGGTTTGATGACCATAAAGAGGACTATCAACAGGCCAAATCCGACTTTGATAGTGTAGTACAGCAGATACTGGATGGCCTGTGCAAACAGGATCCTGCACTGATCGGACTACAGGTAAAGGACTGTACATTCCGTATATACAAAGATGTAAGGTTCTCAAAAGACAAGACACCTTACAAAACAAATATGGGCGCTGCATTTGCCCCCGGTGGTCGCAAAACACCCCATCCGGGCTATTATTTCCACCTGGAACCAGGTGGAAATAGCTTTGCAGGCGGTGGCCTCTGGATGCCTGAAGCATCCGTATTAAAGAAAGTAAGACAGGAAATAGACTACAACTTTGAGGAATTCCAGCAGATTATATCCAATAAGGATTTCATCCGCTACTTTGGTAAAATAGAGGGAGAAGCACTCAAAACTGCGCCGCAGGGGTACCAGCCGGACAATCCGGCCATAGCTTACCTGAAACTAAAAAGCTTCACAGTATGGCACCACATCTCGGACGATGCTGCCTTACAGCCTGCACTTGTTAGAGAAATTCTGAAAATCTTTGCTGTCATGCAGCCTTTTGTAAAATTCATGGATCGGGCACTGGACCTGGAATAATGGTTCCATCTTAACCCAATCTCCGGGCTGACCAAAAAGCTATGGTTGCTGCACTTGTTGTGCAATGACTGTTATAGGCTTTTTAGTCAGCCCTTTTTCCGTTTTCAACACCGTCTTCAGTAGGACAAAAAATTTTAACCCTGTGCATGACTTGGAGCACAGGCAATTAACGTTCTTCTACAATACACTCTTCGATTTCTTAGACAATCTCCACCACAAAATAGACTCGTCTGTAGTCCTATCTGCCGGATATGTATACCTGACATATACACATGTTAATAAGGCCAACAGATAAATACGGGACGAATACTTTGCTGGCTAGTTTTTGTGGATCAGGAACTCAAATGGCCTTGCCTTGCGATTCTTCAACAGGTTTTCTTTGTCCGTTTTAGTATGCGCAAAACGTTGGTTATACACGTTGGCTACCTCAATGATTGGGATAATGCCATCCAGTGTATCATGTTGATCCACAATGTTCATGATGCGTGATACTTGTGAAGAAAAGTTGTTGCTCCACTCTTCAGTAAATTTGTGCATCAATAAAAGCTCACGATTGGCGTTGGTTTTCATAGGACTTAAGGGTGTTTACGGATTTGTGAATTTTAGTTCTGTCAGCACCTTACTTTCTTTAAGTTTGAACTTTTTTGGCAGAAGTAAGTTGGCATAGGATTATTAGTACCAAAATTGAATTTTATCCTTCATTAATCAATACTACTTCTGTGTAATTTTTGTTGTGGTGATACAAATTTCTCATCAGAATAATACTAATTGATACAAAAAGAGCAAGTGGTAGGTCACTTGCTCTCAATAGTTTATGTTATAACGTATATACGTTAGCGAATATCACGGATGGATTAATTAGATCCATTTCTGTGCATGTAAAAATTCTGCTATTTGCACTGCGTTGGTAGCTGCACCTTTACGCAGATTATCTGCGACAATCCACATGTTTAAAGTCTTCTCCTGGGTCTCATCACGACGCAAACGACCTACAAACACTTCATCTCTCTCATGTGCATCTTTTGGCATCGGATATTTTGCATTTGCAGGATCATCTACTACTATTATACCCGGAGTGTGCTCTAAAATGCTGCGTACTTCACTCAATTCATACTCATTATCGAATGCAACGTTCACAGATTCACTGTGTCCACCCATTACAGGGATACGAACAGTTGTAGCAGTGACACGAATGTTACTATCCCCCATGATCTTTACAGTCTCCTTCACCATCTTCATCTCTTCTTTCGTATATCCGTTTTCGAGGAATACATCGATTTGAGGAATCACATTCAGATCTATCTGGTGAGCGTAAGCTTTAGGTCCTTCTACACCTTTACGTTCATTCATTAACTGTTCTACTGCTTTTACACCAGTACCGGTTACTGACTGATAAGTAGATACTACTACACGATTGATCTTATATTTCTCATGCAGTGGATTTAATGCCAGTACCATCTGGATGGTAGAACAGTTTGGATTGGCAATGATCTTATCTTCAGGAGTCAGTGTTTTACCATTGATCTCTGGTACTACCAGTTTCTTGGTAGGATCCATTCTCCATGCAGAGGAGTTGTCAATAACAGTAATACCTGCTTCAGCAAATTTAGGTGCCCACTCTGTAGATGTGCTACCACCTGCAGAAAACAGGGCTACTGCTGGCTTCATGGCAATTGCCGTATCTGCGCTGACTACCTTATACTGCTTGCCCTTAAATGTTACTTCCTTACCTACTGACTTCTCAGAGGCTACTGGTATGAGTTCTGTAACTGGGAAATTTCTTTCCGTCAACACTTGTAACATTTTTGAGCCTACCAGTCCGGTAGCTCCTACTACGGCAACTTTCATTGTATTTACATTTTAATTTTTTGGAGATGCGAATTTACTACAACCTTATCGGTTTTCAATGTATGTCTATGAATCATAGAAATTCACTAATTTTAACTACTTATCATTAGTAAATAATTAAGAAATGAGGTTTCCCATTGTTTGTGTTTGCATGCTTTTGCATGCCCTTTCTTCTCACGCCCAATTCGAAGAATATTTTAATTATCAAGATATGAAAGATGCAACGCGATGGCGTGGCACCGACTCCGCATGGATAATTCAAAATGGACAACTAAAAAGTAGCTTCGAACAGATTAATAGTAATTTCTATATATCTACTGTTTCTTCACTACCTGCAGACAATAGCTGGCAATGGTGGATGCAACTCAACTTCAATACTTCATCTTTAAACTATGTAGATGCATACTTATGTGCAGATAAACGTGACCTGATGGATTCCTTGATCAGTGGGTATTTCGTAAGGGTAGGTAACACGAAAGATGAAGTCTGTTTATACCGGAAAGATCCGCATAAAACACCTGTATTACTCATAGATGGCAGAGATGGCATCACTGACCATACAACTAATATTTTAAATGTACGGGTGACATGTAGTGAACAATATAAATGGACACTACAGGTAAATGATGTAGTAGAAGGAACTGCAACAGATAGTACTTATCGTGCTATTACTGTGATGGGATTTGTAGTGCGGCAATCCATTGCTTCATTTGCAGGCAAGCATATTTTTGATAATGTCATTGTTGGTAATGCTCCTGCAGATACTGAAAATATACATGTAGTGATCAATGAAATATTATACGATGGTGATGTTGAATTTGTAGAGTTGTATAATAATGGTACACAACCTGTGTCACTTTCACAATTATCTATTATAAGAGAGAAAACAAGTGGTGGGCTTACTGATCCTGTTACATTTTCTTCAGGCACATTAGCCCCGGGTAGTTATGCTGCATTTACGAGTGATCCCGATGCATTGTGCAGACAATATCATTGTACGTATCCTGATCATATTTATAAAATGTCGCTGCCTGCATTGACAAATGAAAAAGGAGCCATCTTTATATTGGATAGTAAAGGCGATACCATCGATGTATTACACTACTCAGATGCCATGCATTTTCCTTTAGCAAAAAATACAAAAGGTGTATCGTTAGAACGGCTCGATGTAAATGCACCCACACAACAAATTTCTAATTGGCATTCTGCATCCTCCACGGTGGGATATGCGACACCGGGAATTGCAAATTCCCAGCAGTTAAACGCAGTAGATTTGACCCGCAAGTTGACCCTGAGCCCTGAAGTGTTTTCACCAGATAATGATGGAATGGATGATGTGGCACTGATTAGTTATGCACTAACTGGTCCCGGATCAGTAGCCGATATTTTTATATATAATGCTACGGGCAGATTAGTCAAAACCATTTGCAACAATTTTTTACTCCCGCCAAAAGGATTTTTTACCTGGGATGGTACAGATGATCTACACAATATAGCCCCAACTGGCATATATGTCGTATTTGCTTCCCTCCTTGATCCTGAAGGAGATGTGCAACGCTGGAAGCTCCCGCTGGTATTGGCAAAGAGAAAAAATGCCTGATTTTGTCAACATTTATAGTTGCTAATGACAAATATTTTTTTAATATATTAATAGTCAGGGAAGTTGATCATTAGGAAGAAAATGAAAGTATACGGAGGATCAATTTGTCGGATAGAAACGATTTTTTATATTTGCGCTTCTTAAAAATTTGAACATGCAGTATAGAGAAATAGTTGCAGTAACCGGTTTGGGCGGTTTATTTCAGTTGATCGCCAGCAAACAGGATGGTGCCATTGTAAGATCTCTGGAAGACAAGAGTACGCGTTTTGTGAGTTCGCGCATCCATAATTTTACCCCCCTGGAAAGCATTGAAGTATTTACCACAGGCGAAAACGTAAACCTGGCGGAAGTATTCAAGGCTATGCAGGAGCAAGATGGTAAAACTGCCCTGGTGGATGCTAAGGCTGACAATAATGCGATCAAAGCTTACTTCAAAAGCGTATTCCCTGAATTCGATGAAGAAAGGGTGTATGTGAGTGATATGAAGAAGATGGTAAAATGGTATACCATCCTCAAAAGCAATGACCTGCTGAGATTCGACGAGCAGGCAGAGGAAGCAGTTGCTGAAGAAGTAGCTGCCGAAACTGTAGCAGTTGAAGACGAAGCAGCAAAACCTGCTAAAAAGGCAGCTAAGCCTAAAAAAGCTGCAGCTAAGGACGATGCGCCTGCTGCTGAAGGTGAAGAAGCACCAGCTGCTAAACCTAAAAAAGCAACTAAGGCTAAGAAGGAAGAAACTCCTGCTGCTGAAGGCGAAGAAGCACCTAAAAAGAAGGCTGCTCCTAAGAAGAAGAAGACCGAGGAATAGTATTTTCCTTTCAGGAATAAAATATTGCCTGGCGGAAAGCGCAATCGCGTTTTCCGTCAGGCATTTTTATTGTTATAAGTCCACGTCTTCTTCGACGCTTGTTCGATGCTTCTTCGACTAAGCTATACTATAGCTTCGATACCAACAGGTCACCAACGGATCATCAATAGGTCACCTCATTATCCCGGGGATATTGAAGTGACCTTATAGTGCCCTTCTAGTGACCTTTCAGCAGCGAAGCTATGGTAAAGACACACTATAGCTCTGACATTAATTTCTTATTTTAGTATTATGAAGACATTAGACGCAAATATTGATAAACAGCCACGTACACTCCTGTCTGAAGACTTTAAGGTGACTACGTGGGAAGTATTGAAGCCATATTATGATGAATTGTTAGAAAGACCGGTAGATAGTGTGGCAACGCTGGAAAAATGGCTGAAAGACATCAGCGAACTGGATGCAGTGATCAGCGAAGACGTCGCCTGGCGTCAGATCCGCATGACCTGCGACACTACAGATAAATCCCTGGAAGAGGCTTTCGCCTACTTCTGCATGGAAATACAACCTCAGTTACAACCTTATACGGATGCCCTGAACAAAAAACTGCTGGCAAGCGAATACCTGGACCAACTGGATCAGGAACTCTATGCCACCTACCTGCGCTCCGTAAAGAAACAGGTAAAACTGTTCCGGGAGGAAAACGTACCCCTGCTGGCAGAACTGAGCGTACAATCTCAGCAATATGGTCCGATTGTAGGCAAAATGACTATCAATGTAAATGACCAGGAGTATACCCTGCAGCAGGCAGCCCGCTTTCTGGAAAGCAGCGACCGCACCCTCAGGGAAGAGGTATACCGTAAAACTTCTGCCCGTCGCCTCCAGGACAAGGATCAGCTGGATCAGCTGTATACCACCCTGGTACAAAAGCGCGACCAGGTAGCAAAGAATGCCGGTTTTGCAAACTACCGGGATTATAAGTTCGAAGACCTGGGCAGATTCGATTATACCAAGGAAGATTGTTTCCAGTTCCACGCAGCTGTAAAGGAGCACATCCTGCCACTGGTAAAGAACTTCCAGGAAAAACAACGCCAGAAACTGGGTCTTGATGTGCTGAAACCATGGGATAGTGAGGCTGAACCAGCAGGTGTGAAACCACTGGAACCTTTCCACACCGGCGAAGAACTGATCAATAAAGCCATTGAAACCTTCGATGAACTGGGCCCTTTCTTTGGCAACTGTTTGCGTGTGATGCAGAAAATGGGCCGTCTGGACCTGGAAAGTCGCAAAGGAAAAGCACCAGGCGGATATAACTGTCCGCTGGCTGAAACCGGTGTGCCTTTCATCTTTATGAATGCAGCCGGACAAATGAAGGACCTGACAACCATGGTACACGAAGGTGGCCATGCGGTACATTCCTTCCTGAGCCATAACCTGAAAATGAGCTTCTTCAAGGAATATCCAATGGAAATTGCCGAGGTAGCCAGCATGAGTATGGAACTGTTTACGATGGACCACTGGAATATCTTCTTCAGTAATCCCGATGAACTGCGCCGTGCAAAACTGCAACAGCTGGAAAGGGCAATTGTGATTTTCCCATGGATTGCCACCATCGATAAGTTCCAGCACTGGGTGTATGAGCATCCGCAGCACACTGTGGAAGAGCGAACAGCTGCCTGGGTGTCTATACTGGAAGAGTTCTCAACCCATACTGTAGATTTCACCGGACTGGAAGAATCCAGGGCAGCTAGCTGGCAGCGTCAGTTACACCTGTTTGAAGTGCCATTCTATTATATTGAGTATGGTATTGCGCAGCTGGGTGCGATTGCGATGTGGAAACAATACAAAGAAAACAAACAACAGGCACTTGATAACTATGTGAAGGCGTTGAGCCTGGGTAGTACCCGGACATTGCCGGAGTTGTATAAAGCAGCGGGGATAAAGTTCGACTTCTCTCCTGCTTATGTGAAGGAACTGGCAGATTTTGTACAGTCCGAGATCGAAAAGATTTAGATCAAATAAAAAAACGCTAATGCCTGAAGCATTAGCGTTTTTTTTATTTAGAGCTGGCCTGCGGCCGGCTATTTACATTCCTTACATACCCCACTTACCACCACATCTACATTATGCGCAGCATATCCTTTCGGTAGCTGTATCACAGGTATCTCCGTTTCATCCAGGCAAATCGTAGTCCCACAATTCTCACATCTGAAATGAATATGGTGATCGTGATGATCATGTTCTGAACAATCAGATTTGCACAGGGCATACCTGATACTGGTATCGGTAGTGGGAATGGTATGGATCAATCCCTTATCAAGAAAAGTTTGCAAAGTGCGATACACGGTCACACGGTCAAAAGACTGACCGGCCAGTTTTTCAAAACTACTATGTTCCAGTGCGCCATTACTCTCCATGAACAGCTCCAGGATCTTTAACCGCGTATCTGTGATGCTGAGTTTGCTCGATCTCAGCAGTTCTGTGATATGTGTTTTGTGCGTGATGTCCATAATTATTCCTTTAGCAGCCTGTCGATATCGACGATCATCTTGTCTACATCATTGGCTTTAGTGCCTTCGTATAATCCCCTTATGCGACCATCGCCATCTACGAGAGCGAACCATTGAGTATGCACAAAGTCCTCGTCTCCGGCATAGGTGCCGTCATCTACAAGATAACCTTGTCTCGCAAGTTTGTATAATTCTTTTTTAGAACCGGTCAGGAACCACCAGTTGGATGGGTCGGCGCCGTGTTCTTCAGCATATTTCTTTAATACAGGGACACTATCATTCTCAGGATCTACGGTGTGGGAGAGGATTCTGAACTTAGGTTCGTTTTTATATTTAGCATATACTTTCTCCATGTTCTTGTTCATCTTTGGGCAGATGCCGGTACAGGTGGTGAAAAAGTATTCTGCTACGTATATTTTGCCTTCCACATCTTTGGCTGTGATGGTACGGCCCTCCTGATTGGTAAATGAAAAGCCCCCTACAATATGGCCGTTTGTTCCCAGCACTGGCAGTTTTTCTCTGCCGAAGAAATCACCCTGTTCTCCTCTGATCACGTAGCCGGAGTATCCCATGAAGGCTATGGCCAATAGCACGAAAAAGGTGATTAAAAAGACGTTCTTCTTAGACATAATCGCCGATCTGTTATTTATATAATGCAAAGGTAGGTGTTTTCTTTATTACCCTATAATTTAGGCCAGCCTAAAAATTAATTCTTGTAATGAAAAATTAAAAAAATACATTCGTGAAAATTAAATATACATGTTTAGATTTCTAACTGCAGTGCTCATACTCTGTAGCATGGCTTCTTTTGCCCAAACGGATTCGCTCCAGACCACTCACCTCAATGAGGTGATTGTAACCGGTGTGACCCGTGCCACCACGGTCAGGAAGAACCCCGTCCCGATCTCCGTCATTACCAAAAAAGAGATGACCACTCATTTAAATACCAATCTCATCGATGCAATTACGAAATCCATTCCCGGGGTATCCGCAGTGACCACCGGTCCCAATATTTCCAAACCGTTTATCAGGGGACTCGGCTATAACAGGGTATTGACCTTGTACGATGGGGTTCGCCAGGAAGGTCAGCAATGGGGAGATGAGCATGGTATCGAAGTAGATCAATATGGTATAGGTAGAGTTGAAGTCGTAAAAGGCCCGGCAAGTCTTACTTACGGCTCCGATGCCATCGCGGGCGTGATAAACATGATCCCCGACCTCCCAACCGGGGAAGACGGTAGACTCAAAGGCAACTTCATTTCAGAATACCAGACGAACAATGGTATGATCGGTTCTTCCCTCGGCCTCTCCTATCATAAAAACGACTGGCACTATGTTTTTCGTCTCAGCGGTAAGTTGGCGCATAATTACCGCAACGCCGCCGATGGCTATGTATACGGCACGGCCTTCCGCGAATTGAATGGCACAGCTATGGCCAGGGTAGATAAAAAATGGGGCTATTCGCTGCTCGCCACTACCCTATATAATAATCTACAGGAAATCCCTGACGGTAGCCGCGACTCCCTCACCCGCAAATTCACCATGCAGGTGACCGAAGGGGTTGACGATGATATCAAAAACCGTCCGATAGTTCCGGATCATTTACTAAAAACCTACACCATCAACGATTTGCATCAGCACATTCGTCATTACAGACTATACAATCGTACCAAAATCGGCAATTTCTTTTCTAATATCGCCTTGCAACAAAGCGTTCGGCAGGAATACAACCACCCCCTCACCCCCAAACAACCCGGTCTTGACCTGATATTAAATACCCTGAACTACGACTTTCGCTATAATCTCCCAACTATACAAGGTATAGAAATGACAGCCGGGGTCAATGGTATGTACCAGACTAACCGTAGCCAGAATGCCACCGACTTCCCTATCCCTGACTACAACCTCTTTGACATCGGGGGCTTTTATTTCCTTAGAAAATCTTTCGGACCTGTGGATGTATCCGGAGGTATAAGATATGATCATCGCCATATTCACTGGGATGATTTCCGCCAGTTTACCGCATTCGTGCATAGTTATAATGGTATCTCCGGCAGCGTGGGCGCTACCTATAATCTCAGCGAGCGGTTATTGCTAAAAGCGAATATCGCCAGGGGCTACCGTGCTCCCAACATTACCGAGATCGGCTCAAATGGCCTCGACCCGGGTGCACACATTGTGTATTTAGGCAATCGCAGTTTCAACCCGGAATTCAATTTACAGGAAGATATCGGCTTTCTCGCCTACCTGGGCGACCTGGATATCAGTGTGGAGTTGTTTAATAATAATATTACCAATTACATCTATCAGGCCCGTCTCAATGATGTGGTGATCGTACCTGGCAATGCGACCTACCAATACCAGCAATCAAGAGCAAGGCTCTATGGTGGAGAATTCAGCCTTAACCTTCACCCCCGTGCTATTAACTGGTTGAAAATTAACACTAGCCTCGCCTATACAGTTGGTTTAAACCAAAACGCAGCATCCATCAGGGAGCATGGTGATCAGGCAAAGTATCTTCCTTTTATTCCCCCGTTGCATGCGCGTTCAGAATGGAAAGCGGTATTCCCGAACATGTATGGTAAAATAGAAGTAGACGGCTACGCAAGACAAAACCACTTTTACGGCGTAGACAATACAGAGACGGCGACGGATGGGTATGTATTATTAAATATGGGGGCAGGCGGCACCATTGCAAAAAAGTTTGACCTGTTTTTCCAGGTAGATAATGTATTGAATACGGTTTACCAGGCCAATATGAACCGGTTAAAATATTTCGAGTATTTCGCGGCCTCGCCGAATGGGCGATCAGGTATATATAATATAGGTAGGAATTGCAGTATTAAAGTTTCAGTCCAATTTTAATACCCAGCTGAATGCTTGGCAGTACACTCACCAGTCTGCCATCATTCGTCTCGGTAGCTCCATTATTATCTGAAAAATTCTGGTAGCGATAGACTTTGGTACGGATACCCAGTCCTATGTATGGATCAAAAACGATTTTATCTTTTGTGATCTGCCGGCCCAGCAGGATCTGGAAGCCATATACATTTTTGCTGGCAGAGCGTTGATAATTATTGTCATTGACGGCTACATCCTGGTTGGGGTAGAATACCTTCTTATATAAGAAGACGGGTTCGAAGTAAGTACCCATTGCCCTGTATAAACCATCTCTTGCAGAAAACAGGTACCACTTCAGGCCAGCCCTGAATCCCAGTCCTCTCCCATCTACAAACTGCTCGGTAGTGATATCCGGTTTTTTCTGTCCGACGTCGATTTTTTTAGACAGGAGATAATCCGGGTAATCGGTATAGATAGCTGATACACCGATTTCGAGGCTCAGCTTTTCGCTCAGTTCCTGCTCGATCGATACATCCAGTTCATTAATAAGCGTAGTAGGGTTTACCTTGATATAGGTAGACCTGCGAAAAGGGGATTTGCTATCCTGGGCAATAGCTGAAAGCATCCCCAGGAGTAACAGGCATGTAACAAGCAGTGGTCGTTTCATAAAGTTTAGTTACCAGCTTCTTAGCTGAAAGTATGACTGATTATAAAGTCAATAATCGTTCCACAATTAGTGGATAAAACTTGTGTTCCAGCACCTGTACCTTCTTTGCGAGGGTCTCCGGGGTATCGTCCGGGGTGATGGTACAACGTTCCTGTAAGATAGTAGCTCCATCATCATATTTTTCATTGACAAAATGGATAGTAATGCCACTTTCAGGTTCCTTTGCGGAGATCACGGCGTCGTGCACAAAGTGACCATACATGCCTTTGCCCCCATATTTCGGTAGCAATGCCGGATGTATATTAATAATACGCTCTGGAAATGCCTGTACCAGGTTGCCAGGTACTTTCCAGAGGAAACCAGCCAGTACGATCAGGTCTATGTTTGCTTCCTTTAATGTCTGAATATAGTCATCACTTTTGAAAAATCTTTCTTTATCTATTAATATAGAAGGAATGTGTTCATTCTCTGCAATTGTAAAAACACCGGCTCCTGGTTTATTGCACAGGATGAGTGTAACGGCGGCTTTGTCGGAGCCTCTGAAGTGGTCGATGATCTTTTGCGCGTTACTACCTGCACCGGAAGCGAAGATGGCTATATTTTTCAAGTTGAAGTTTGTTTGCTTTTTAAAGGAAGAAGTTGCAAAATTAGATAAATATCGGCAGATGTCTGGCAGGGCCTGTTTTGATCCCAAAATTTTCGGAGTATATTTGAACCATTCACAGGGAAAAGAGGTTAATTAAGGCAAGACACAGCTCTGGAATTTATCCCCTCTCTATGCCATATTACAATACATGATAATATGTAGGTTTGCAAGGAAGCTAAGAACCCAATGTGTAGTTTATGATATTTATCATGTTTTTTCTTATGTAAAAGTATCTGATCAATACGCGCTTTGCCGCGTCATATATAGGGAAAAGGAATTAGTGAAGCAAGTAAGATTTTTTTATAATTGTTGATAAATTGTCAATATTGTGTCTTATTTTTGCTGGCACTTTTTAAAGAAACTTAAGGTCAAATCTAAACTAAATAGGCTGTGTATCGTCGTGTTTCCATCCGTATGCGTAAGCATTTTGTGAGTGTTCTTGTCCTATGCGTTGGTCTGATTGCTTCCTTCTCTGTAAAGGCGGCCGATCCTTCCAAAGGGAAAGCATTGTTTAAGGATAACTGCGCATCTTGCCACAATGTCCAAAAGAAACTAACTGGTCCTGCCCTGGCGGGTGTTGAAGGCCGTTGGAGTGATAAGAAGTTATTACACCAGTGGATCCATAATTCAGCATCTGTACTGGCTTCTGGAGACCAATATGCAAATGCTCTGTACAAAGAGTACAATATTGCGATGCCTGCTTTCCCTTCTTTCTCTGACGCCGATATCGATGATATCCTGGCGTTCATTGCGCAGGAAGAAGCTAAAGGTGGTACTACTGATAAAATTACCAATCCAACTGGCAATCCAGGTACTAACCCTGAAGAAGGAAGCGCTAACAACAGCCTCCTTTTTGGTATTATTACCCTGATCCTCGCAGTAGTTGCATTAATTCTCCTCCAGATCAACAGCAACCTGAACAAACTTGCTGCTGACAAAGAAGGCGTAGCCGTTGCAGAACCTGTTCCATTCTACAAAAACAAAGCATACATCGCGCTGGTGATCCTGCTCCTGTTCATGGTTGGTGGTTATTTCACTATCAATGGTGCAATCGGTCTGGGTCGTCAAAAAGATTACATGCCTGAGCAGCCAATCTTCTTCTCTCACAAAGTTCACCCGGGTATGAACCAGATCAACTGTCTTTACTGCCACGCTGGTGCTGAGAAGAGTAAGCATGCAATGATCCCTTCTGAAAACATTTGTATGAACTGTCACAAAGTGATCAGCGAATACAGTGGTGGTGATCTCTTCAATGCCGAAGGCAAGAAGATCAATGGTACAGCAGAAATCGCCAAACTGTACGACTACGTAGGTTGGGATGCTACAGCGAAAGCGTACACTAAACCAGGCAAACCTATTCCATGGACTAAGATCCACAACCTGCCTGACCACGTTTACTTCAACCACTCTCAACACGTAGTAGCTGGTAAGCAACAGTGTCAGACTTGTCATGGTCCGATCACCGAAGAAGATGAAGTTCATCAGTTCGCGGATCTGTCAATGGGTTGGTGTATCAACTGTCACCGTACTACCAAGGTGCAGTTTGCTGACAACAAATACTATAGCATTTTCGAGAAGTTCCACCAGGATGTGAAAGATGGCAAGATCGACAGCGTGACTGTTGAAATGGTTGGTGGTACTGAATGTCAGAAATGTCACTATTAATATAATAAGTGAAGATAAATCTGGTGGAGGAAGCAAAGTAGTAGCGTAAAACAGATCGTTATCATACCAGCTTCATACATCGTTCTTCATAATGCTAATTATAATCCGTAACTCGTTAGTATAAATAACATGGAGCAAAAAAAGTATTGGAAAGGCTTGGAGGAGTTGCACAATACCAAGGAACATCAGGAGATTGTGAATAACGAATTTAGAGAGGATCTGCCTTTTGAGGAGAGTGAAAGCCTGTTGAATGCTACTACCCCACGCAGGGACTTCCTGAAGTACCTGGGGTTCACTACTGCAGCTGCTACTATCGCTGCCAGTTGTGAGATACCTGTGAAAAAAGCAATACCTTATGTAAATAAGCCAGAGGAAATCACTCCAGGTGTACCTAACTACTACGCTTCTACATACGCTGTTGATGGGGAGTTCGTTCCTTTAGTGGTGAAAACCCGTGAAGGTCGTCCAATTAAAGTGGATGGTAACGAATTGTCTTCTATCACTGGTACTTCCTCTACTGCAAGAGTACAGGGTTCTGTTCTGAGCCTGTACGATGCGGCCCGTCTGCGTTTCCCAACTATCGCAGGCGCTGAGGCTACCTGGTCCGAACTGGACAAACAGGTAGGCGCTGCCCTCGCCGGTCTGGCAGGTGCACCGGTTGTACTGCTGACTTCTACTATCATCAGTCCTTCTACTAAAAAAGTAATCGCTGGTTTCCAGGCTAAATATCCAGGCTTCCGCCATGTAACTTACGATGCAGTTTCATACTCCGGTATGTTGCTGGCTAACGAAGCTTCTTATGGCAAGCGCGCACTTCCTGCTTACCACTTTGAAAATGCCAAAGTGATCGTGAGCCTGAATGCTGACTTCCTGGGTACCTGGTTAAACCCTGTTGAATATGCTAAGCAATACGGTTCTACTCGTAAAATCGATGAGAAGAAGCCGGAAATGAGCAAACATTTCCACTTCGAGAGCATGATGAGTGTAACCGGTGCAAATGCTGACGAAAGATATACACACAAGCCTTCTCAAACTGGTGACGTTGCGCTGGCCCTGCTGAATGCATTGGGTGGTAACGTTAGCGCTCCTGCCATCACTGACAAACGTCTGGCAGAAGGTATTCAGAAAGCTGCGAAAGCCTTGCAGGCAAACAATGGTAAATCCATCGTAGTAGCAGGTTCCAACGATGTAAACGTACAGGTTATCGTAAATGCGATCAACAGCCAGATCGGCGCTAACGGTACGACTATCGACTGGAATGCTACTGTAGGTTACCGTCAGGGTATCGATAGCGAAATGGAAACACTGGTGAAAGATCTGAACGCAGGTACTGTGGGCGGTCTGTTCATCTACGGTGTGAACCCTAGCTACGATTACTACAACGCAGCCGCTTTCACAGAAGGTCTGAAGAAAACGAAGCTGACTGTTTCTTTCAACTCTCACAAAGACGAAACTTCCGAGAACGTTAAGTTCGCTGCTCCTGCTCACCACTTCCTCGAAAGCTGGGGTGATGCTGAAGGCCGCACCGGATATTTCTCCTTCATACAACCAACCATTGCGCCGCTGTTCAAAACACGTGCATTTGAATCTACCCTCCTGGCATGGAGTGGCAACACGACTGCCTGGGAAGATTTCCTGAAGAATGAGTGGATTGCTAAACTGGGTAGCCAGGAAGCATGGGACAAAGCGCTGCAGGATGGTGTGATCGAACCAGCTACTGCTCCTGCATTAGGTGGTGCTTCTTTCGCTGGCAATGTAGCTGATGCAGCTGCTAAAATCGGTAGCGTTAAGAAAAGCAGCAAAGATGGCCTGGAACTGGTACTGTATGAAAAAGTCGCAATTGGTAACGGTAAGGAAGCCAACAACCCCTGGTTGCAGGAAATGCCTGACCCTATCACCCGTTCTACATGGGATAACTACGCTGTAATCTCCAACAAACTGGCTAAAACTTTCGGTAGTGAGCTGGGTGATGATTACGAAATCAACAATGATAAGACCGTTCTGAAAATAAAAGCCAATGGTAAAGAGGTGCTTTTACCATTGCTGATCCTGCCAGGTATCCATCCTGAAGTGATCGCGATCGCAGTTGGTTATGGCCGTAACGCTAACGCAGGTAAAGCTGCTGCTGGTGTAGGTAAGAACGTTTACAACTTTGTAAGCTTCAACGGTATAACCCGCGATTTTTACGCTCCTGAAGTGGTTGTTGAAAAAACCAGTCAGACTTATGAGATTGGTGTAACCCAGACCCACAATAGCTACGAAGGTCGTCCTATCGTTAAGGAAACTACCCTGGAAGAGTTCATCAAGAACCCAGAAGAAGTGAACGAAGATAGAAGAGAACTGGACCAGTTTGGTTACGATGCTTCTAATCCAAAGGATAGCACCAGCAACTTTGTTAAGAATGGTACCCTCTACCCGGATGTTCACCAGTATCAGGGTATCAAATGGGGTATGTCAATTGACCTGAACACCTGTTTCGGTTGTGGTGCTTGTACCATTGCCTGCCAGGCTGAAAATAACGTATCCGTAGTTGGTAAAGAGCAGGTGATCAAGGCGCATGAAATGCACTGGATCCGCATCGACCGTTACTTCAGCGGTGATGAGAACAATCCGGAAGTAGTGTTCCAGCCTATGCTGTGTCAACACTGTGACAACGCTCCTTGTGAAAACGTTTGTCCGGTTGCAGCTACCAACCATAGCTCTGAAGGTATTAACCAGATGGCTTACAACCGTTGTATCGGTACTCGTTATTGCGCTAACAACTGTCCGTTCAAAGTACGTCGCTTCAACTGGAGAGACTGGAATGGTGCAGATAGCTTCGAGAACAACCTGTACGATGTAGGTGGTATGAACGATGATCTGACACGTATGGTACTGAACCCTGATGTAGTAGTTCGTAGCCGTGGTGTAATGGAAAAATGTTCTTTCTGCGTACAGAAATTACAGGATGCTAAACTGACTGCAAAGAAAGCTGGTCGTCCAATGAAGGATGGTGAAGCAAGAACTGCCTGTCAACTGGCTTGTTCCGCAGATGCAATCGTATTCGGTAACGTGAACGATAAGGAAAGCCGTATCTATAAAGTGCGTAACGAAGAGCAGAAGAGCAGAATGTACTATGTACTGGAACAACTGCACGTGCTGCCTTCCATCAACTACCTGGCTAAGATCAGAAACAAAGATGCTGAGCCTAAGGCAGAAGGTAAGAAGGAAGAAGCTGCTCATCATGAAGCATAGTCAGCGTAAGCTGGCTTTTTGCTAACGAGAACGAAAGATTAACAGAGAGATAAAGTTTTAAGTTTAGAACAATAAAAGCTCCTTATTCTGAAGCGCAAGTAAAGGTTAGGGGTTAAAGCTTAAAGAATTATGCATTTAAAGTACGAATCCACACTAAGAGAACCATTAGTTGATGGGGAGAAGAATTACCACCAGGTAACAGAAGATATCATCAGCCCTATTGAAGGGAAACCTGGTAAACTGTGGTATGTAGGCTTTTTCATTTCCGTAGCGTTGTTGTTATGGGGTGTTTTCTCCGTGACCTGGGAAGTTTATTATGGAACAGGTGTGTGGAACCTGAATAAAACAATTGGATGGGGTTGGGATATCACCAACTTCGTATGGTGGGTAGGTATTGGTCACGCGGGTACGCTGATCTCTGCGATCCTCCTTCTGTTCCGTCAGGGATGGCGTACAGGGGTAAACCGTGCGGCAGAAGCGATGACGATCTTCGCGGTAATGTGTGCCGGTCAGTTCCCGATCTTCCACATGGGTCGTGTATGGATGGCCTTCTTCGTATTGCCTTATCCAAATACCCGTGGTCCACTGTGGGTGAACTTTAACTCTCCACTCCTCTGGGACGTATTTGCGATCTCTACTTACTTCACAGTATCTCTGCTGTTCTGGTATTCAGGTTTGCTGCCTGACTTTGCAACTGTGCGTGACAGAGCAAAGACCAAACTGCGTAAACTGCTGTATGGTGTAGCATCTTTCGGTTGGACCGGTTCTGCAAAACACTGGCAGCGTCACGAGGCCCTGTCTCTGGTACTGGCAGGTCTGTCTACCCCACTGGTACTTTCAGTACACACTATCGTATCTTTTGACTTTGCAACTTCAGTAATACCTGGTTGGCATACTACCATCTTCCCTCCCTACTTCGTAGCGGGTGCGATCTTCTCCGGATTTGCGATGGTAAATACACTGCTGATCATAGTACGTAAAGTATTAGGACTGGAAGACTACATCACCATGGGCCACATGGAAGCCATGAACAAAGTGATCGTACTGACCGGTTCTGTAGTAGGTTGTGCTTACCTGACTGAGCTCTTCATGGCATGGTATGCAGCTGTACCTTACGAGTTTGCAACATTCTATAAATATCGCGCAGCTGGTCCGCTGGGTTGGTCTTACTGGATCATGATGACCTGTAACGTAATTACGCCGCAGGTGTTCTGGTTCCGTAAAATGAGAAGAAACATTGTAGTAACATTCGTGATGTCAATCATTGTGAACATCGGTATGTGGTTCGAGCGTTTCGTAATCATCTGTACTTCCCTGTATCGTGACTATCTGCCATCCAGCTGGAGCTACTATCGTCCATCCTGGCCAGAAGTTGGTTTCTACATGGGTACCTTCGGTCTGTTCTTCACCTGCTTCTTCCTGTTTGCTAAATACTTCCCGGTAATTGCAGTAGCGGAAATCAAGTTCGTACTGAAAACTTCCGGTGAGAGCTTCAAGAGAGACAACATGGAGAAACTGGAGCCACTTTCCGCAGAGGAATTTGAGCACATCGCTCATAGTCATCATGATGACGACCACGGACATGCAGGTCATGCCGTAGCACACGCTCACAATTAATTGTTAGCTGTAAGAAATCTGGACAAAGACATTTTAGACTTAGAATTTTTTTAAACATATGGCGGTTAAAAATTTCGTTGTAGCAAGTTTTGATGATGAGGCGGTATTATTTCCGGCAGTTAAAAAAGTAAGAACTGCGGGCTACAAAATCCATGATGTATACACACCATTTCCAGTACATGGTCTTGATCATGCAATGGGTCTTCGTGAAACCAGCCTGCACACTGCCGGTTTCATATATGGTGTTTGTGGTACTACGACAGCATTATCCTGCATGAGCTGGATCTTTACATCAGACTGGCCTTTGAACATCGGTGGTAAGCCACACTTTCCATTACCGGCGTTCATACCTATTACCTTCGAGTTGACAGTTCTGTTCGCTGCGGTAGGTATGGTAATGACCTTCTGCTACCTGTGTAACCTGATGCCAGGTGTGAAGAAACACATCTTCCATCCACGTCAGACAGACGATCTGTTTGTAATGGCTATCGAGGTAACTGCTAAAACAAACGCTGAAGAAGTGAAAGCCCTGCTGGCAAAAGCTGGTGGACTGGAAATCAACGAACAGCGTGCGGAAGCAGGATGGTGGTACGGTCGTTTCGATGAGGATGATGAACCTACCCTGTACAAGAACGCACAGACTGCACCTGTAAACGCGTAAACAACGATTTTAAAACTTCGCTGTAAAGCAGACTTACAGAGAAGTATACAGAATATAAGCTTGAATTATAATAAACAGATGAAAAGGACTTCCAACATATTGATCGCAGCTGCTTTGGTAAGTGGAGCTTTGGTATCGGTATCATGCAACAGGGGAGAGAATAACAGAAAGCCCGGAAGGATTTACATGCCTGACATGTATGAATCCCGTGCTTATGAGTTCTATAATGAGAAGGTATCATCTATGAAACCTGTAGATGGCACCGTGAAGAGAGGAGAGTTATTGCCTTACCATCTGAAAGCAGAAGATACTGCGTTAGCTAACGGTGTTAAAAATCCACTGATTCTGGCGAAAGCGGATCTGGAGGAAGGAAAACGTTTATTCAATATTTATTGTGGTATTTGCCATGGCACTAAACTGGATGGTAACGGTCCGTTGTATAAGGATGGTAATGGTCCTTATGTAGCTGCTCCTGCCAACCTGGCCAGCGGTGCGAAAGCCAGCTACAGCGAAGGTCGCCTGTTCCACGTAATGACTTATGGTTACAACGTGATGGGTAGCTACGCCAGCCAGCTGGATAGAACACAGCGTTGGAAAATAGCTGCATATATCCGCAGTGTGCAGAACGGTGGTGCGAACCCTCCTACCCTGGTAGATGGTGATGCAAGTACCCCAGCTGCAACTCCTGCACCTGCAGCAGCTGCACCTACTTCGGACAGCACTGCACATAAGTAATTGAATATAATAGCATTAATTAAGTATTTTAATATACAGTAATGAAGGACCAATTTGTAGTACCGGCAAGATTAAAGACGACCAGCTTCGTGTTAATGGGGATTGGCTTGCTGACTTTGTTGATCGGATTTTTCGCATTTAGTGGTGAGCATGGCTCCACACGTTTCTGGGCTGGCCTCCTGCAGAACAGCTCTTTCTTTCTACTTGTAGTATTAGCCAGTGCCTTCTTTATTGGTGCCACTACCCTGGCACATGGTGCATGGCAAGTTGGTTTCCGTCGCGTACCGGAAGCCATCTCAATGGCTGTTCCTGTATTAGGTGGTATCTTTTTCGTAATTCTGATGTTCCTGGTCTATGGTAAAGCTGGTCATATTTACCACTGGCTTGACAAAGAACATGTGCAACACGATCCAATCCTGAAATGGAAAGAGGCATTCCTGAATCCTACTTTCTTCACAGTAGCTGCTATCCTGACAATTGGTCTCTGGATACTGTTCACTGTTAAACTCCGCAACATGTCCATCGAAGAAGATGGATGGGATCTCTCTAAAGAAAGCGGTAAACGCATCCTCTGGAGAAATACTGTAATGTGCGGTGGTTTCGTAGTAATCTACGCACTGAGCGTTGGTTCTACCTCTCCCTGGTTATGGTTAATGAGTATCGATGCACATTGGTACTCTACTATGTATAGCTGGTATACCTTCGTGAGTAGCTGGGTATCTGGTATTTCCCTGATCGCATTGTGGGT
This sequence comes from Chitinophaga sp. LS1, assembly GCF_034274695.1. Classification (NCBI taxonomy): domain Bacteria; kingdom Pseudomonadati; phylum Bacteroidota; class Chitinophagia; order Chitinophagales; family Chitinophagaceae; genus Chitinophaga; species Chitinophaga sp. LS1. The sequence continues at coordinate 1,717,681 of NZ_CP128362.1, read as the reverse complement.
TATCTATCTGAAACGTAATGGCTACCTGCCAAATGTGAATGAAGAGCACCTGCATGACCTGGGTAAATTCGCTTTCGGTTTCAGTATCTTCTGGACTTACCTCTGGTTCTCCCAGTACATGCTGATCTGGTATGCTAATATGCCAGAAGAAATTATTTACTTCAAACCTCGTCTGTGGGGTGAGTGGAGACCTATTTTCTTCCTGAACCTGATCATCAACTTCATCACTCCGCTGTTGTTCCTGATGAGCAGAGATAACAAACGTAACTGGTCTTCTATGACTTTCATCACTGTGCTGATCATCGCTGGTCACTGGATGGACTTCTGGCAGATGGTTGGTCCTGGTACTTATCAGCACCTCGTGTTCCCTTGGTATGAGCTTGGTATTGGCGTAGGTTTTGTTGGTCTGATCATCTTCCTCGTGTCAAGAAATCTGACTAAGGCTCCGCTGGTTCCAAAGAACCACCCTTATCTGAAAGAAAGTATTATACACCAGGTTTAATTGGCCGTAATACTGAGAGATAGATTTAGGTAAATCGTAAAGCATTAGATAACTTAATTATTCAAAATAGCAATGTCAGGATATTTAGCAGTCTTAGTAGTTGTGCTCATATTCGTAGTCATCTTCCAGATTGCGAAGGCCAGCGAATATGTGTCGATATTAAAGGGAGAAAAGAAGTCGCGCCAGCAATCTAACAAGGTGAACGGCTTCCTGATGATCGTGTTCCTGGTGGTGGGCCTGATAGGTGTTTACTACTGTAATGAGTTACTGAAAGGTAAAATTGGTGTTGAATCAGCATCTGTACAGGGTGAAGGTATCGACAGCATGATTAAATGGACACTGGTTATCACTGGTATCGTTTTCGTTATCACCCAGATCCTCCTTTTCTGGTTCGCATTTAAATATCAGGAAAAAGAAGGTCAGAAAGCTTTCTATTTTCCTCACAATAATAAACTGGAATTAATCTGGACCGTAATACCTGCTATCACCTTGACAATCCTGGTAGCATTCGGTTTAAGACACTGGTTCCGCCTCACTTCCGATGCACCGAAAGATGCAATGGTAGTTGAAGTAACTGGTAAGCAGTTCAACTGGCTGGTTCGTTACCCTGGTAAAGATGGTCAGCTGGGCCGTAAGTTCTTCAAAAACATCAACGATGCCAACAACCCTGTAGGTCAGGATTGGGACGATCAGCTGAATAAGGATGACTTCATGACAACCGACATTCACCTGGTAGTAAACAAACCAGTGAAATTCATCATTGGTTCCCGCGACGTAATCCATGACGTAGGTCTGTCTGCTTTCCGTATGAAGATGGATGCTGTTCCAGGTATCCCAACTACACTGTGGGTAACTCCAAAGTTCACCACAAAGGAAATGAGACAGAAGATGGACAATCCTGATTATGTGTACGAACTTTCCTGCGATCAGATGTGTGGTAAAGGTCACTACTCTATGAAGGCAAACATCGTGGTAGAAACTCAGGAAGAATTCGATGCCTGGGCTGCTAAGCAGAAGGCTCAGTTTGATCTTGCTCATGAAAGCGCGACTCCCGCTCCTGCAGCAACTGCTGCTGACAGCACCCAAAAGGCAGTGGCTAAAAACTAGTGAAGTAGTAACTTTGTAGCCAGAGAAGAATTTTTAGACGCACAAGACGCACAGGACATTAAATAATTATAAGAAAAACTGAACGCACATCAGTTTTATATAAATAGCACCGATTATGAGTAACGAAGCAACATTGCACAGTCAACAGGAGCTAATGCACGGCGCCCACGGGCACGATCATGGCCACGGTCACGATGACCATGAGCACCATGAGGGCGGCTTCATTTCGAAGTATGTTTTCAGTCTGGATCACAAAACTATCGCTAAGCAGTTTCTGATTACCGGTATTATCTGGGCTATCATAGGTGCTTTCTTCTCTGTACTGTTCCGTTTGCAACTGGGTTTCCCTGATGCTACTTTCCCATGGATGGAAAGCATACTGGGAAAATGGGCTAAAGGTGGCCGTATTACTGACGAAGCTTACTATGCATTGGTAACAATGCACGGTACAATCCTCGTATTCTTTGTATTAACTGCCGGTTTGAGCGGTACTTTCTCCAACCTGCTGATTCCTTTGCAGGTAGGTGCCCGCGATATGGCTTCTCCTCTCATGAACATGATGAGCTACTGGTTCTTCTTCCTGGCTAGCATGGTGATGATGAGCTCTCTGTTTGTACAGACTGGTCCTGCATCTGGTGGTTGGACTGCTTATCCGCCATTGAGTGCGCTGGGCGATGCGTCAATCGGTTCTAAAATTGGTATGGACCTCTGGTTATCGGCAATGGCACTTTTCGTAGTGTCTCAGCTGCTGGGAGGTCTGAATTATATCTCTACTATTCTGAACATGCGTACCAAAGGTATGACTATGACCAAGATGCCACTGACTATCTGGGGCTTCTTCTTCACAGCTGTACTGGGTGTACTTTCCTTCCCTGTATTACTGTCAGGTTTTATCCTTCTGCTGTTCGACCGCCATGGTGGTACCAGCTTCTACCTGAGCGAACTGTTCGTAAATGGTAAAGCACTGAGCAACGAAGGTGGTTCTGCTATCCTGTACCAGCACTTGTTCTGGTTCCTGGGTCACCCTGAGGTATATATCATCATCCTCCCTGCAATGGGTATGGTATCTGAAGTAATGGCGGTTAACTCCCGCAAACCTATCTTCGGTTACCTGGCGATGGTTGGTTCCATGTTCGCGATCGTTATCCTGGCTTTCCTGGTATGGGCGCACCACATGTTCGTAACTGGTCTGAACCCATTCCTTGGTGCCTTCTTCGTACTGTTGACATTGCTGATTGCGGTACCGTCTGCAATCAAGGTGTTCAACTGGATCACTACGATCTGGAGAGGTAACATCCGTTTTACTCCTGGTATGCTGTTCTCCATCGGTTTCGTGAGCACATTCATCTCCGGTGGTCTGACTGGTATCTGGCTGGGTAACTCCTCTATCGATATTCACCTGCACGATACATATTTCGTAATCGCGCACTTCCATATAGTAATGGGTGTATCTGCCTTCTTCGGTACTTTCGCCGGTGTATACCACTGGTTCCCGAAAATGTTTGGCCGTTACATGAACAATACCCTTTCTTACATCCACTTCTGGATCACCCTGTGTGGTGCTTACCTGATCTTCTGGCCAATGCACTATGAAGGTCTGGTGGGTATGCCAAGAAGGTATTATGACTACTCTAACTGGGAGTCTTTCAAACAGTTCGCTGATCTGAACCACTTCATCTCTATCGTGGTGATCCTGGTATTTGCTACTCAGCTCCTGTTTGTATTCAACTTCTTCTATAGCATCTTCAAGGGTCGTAAGTTAACAACTCAGAACCCATGGAATGCAACTACCCTGGAATGGACGACTCCGATTAATCCTGGTCACGGTAACTGGCCTGGTGAGATCCCTGAGGTTCACCGTTGGGCTTACGATTACAGCAAGGATGGTCAGGATTTCATTCCTCAGGTCGTTCCACTGTCTCCGGAAGAACAAGCTAACGGCGGTCACTAATCCTGACCTGCCGGTTGCCCTCCCCCGCTAAAAGGGAGGGCAGCTCAAAAACGAAAGTGAAGATTGATATTTTTGGACCCCTGTGAGCGCGCACCTCGCAGATTTGGACTAAGAAATGATAAGAGCAAACTCCATAAAATTGTCGTTGTCGTATGCTGTAGCCAGTAAGGTGAAGGATTATTCTCAGCTGATGAAGTTTAACCTGACCTTTATGGTGGTGTTTTCCAGTGTAGTGGGTTACTTACTCGTTCCTGGGGTGGAGTTTTCGTTGATAAAAATCGTTGAATTATTTGCCGGTGGTTTATTAGTATCCGGCTCAGCAAATACAATCAATCAGTTACTGGAAATAGAGACAGACAAGCTGATGGCACGTACGGCTGTAAGGCCCCTGCCCTCTGGCCGTGTTTCTGAAACAGAAGCCAGGATCCTGGCCTATGCAACAGCTATCTCCGGTGTATTGATCATGGCATGGGCATTCAACTGGCTGAGTGCTGGTTTGAGCCTGTTATCGCTGGTAGTGTATGCATTTATCTATACACCCTGGAAAAGATGGAATTCACTGGCGGTGTTTGTGGGTGCAATCCCGGGAGCGATGCCACTGTTGATTGGCTGGGCAGCCGGAGCGGATGAACTGGGCGCTGGCGGATGGTCTTTGTATGCGCTTCAATTCGTATGGCAGTTCCCACACTTCTGGGCGATTGCATGGGTTGGACATAAAGATTATAAAAACGCCGGGTTCAAATTATTACCAAACGGTTCAGAGCCAAACAGGATGATCGCTATTCAGGCAGTAATGTATACATTCCTCCTGATTCCACTGGGTGGTCTCCCCTATCTGTTTAGGATCAGCGGTGCCATTTCAGCAGTGATTGTGTTTCTGGCCACGCTTTTCTTCCTTTACCGTGCGATTAACTTGTATAGAAAATGTGATGCTGCAGCAGCACGTAAGCTGATGTTCGGATCTTACATTTATCTTACAATCATGCAGTTGGCATTATTAGCTGACAAAGTGCATAACATTTAATAAGGTTTTAAAGAATAAATAGTGATGCAGGCGATGAGTTTACAACAACGTAAAAAGATACATCCACACAAATATTCCCTATGGATTGCTATGGGGAGTATTACGATGATGTTTATTGGTTTCACCAGTGCGTATGTAGTAAAGCGATCGCAAGCAAACTGGATCACTTTTGAGCTGCCTATGATCTTTTGGGTGAGCACCGCAGTAATCCTGGCCAGTAGTGTAACTGTTCAGATGGCTGTAAAGCAATTCAGAAACAGACATATGCAGGCATACAAACAGCTGATCACGCTGACCGCTCTGTTAGGAATAGCATTTGCGGTATGTCAGTGGATTGGATTTTCACAGATGGCACATAATGGGCTGCCTTTAAATGGCCCGGCATCTGCTTCTTTTATTTATGTGATTGTAGGTGTACACCTGCTGCACGTACTGGGGGGAGTAGTCGTTTTGCTGGTTTTGTTTGGAAGAGCCTTTAGAACCAAAGTATTAAGCTACAGTTCAGTTCCGATTGAGGTAGCATCTACTTACTGGCACTTTGTAGACATTCTGTGGATTTACCTTTTGATTTTTCTGAGTATCGCCAGATAAACTTTCTAAAAATTAATTTACAAAACAAACAATGGATACAGCAGTTACAGCGAAGAAAAAATGGTGGTCCGGGGGACATTCTCCTTTTAATGTGAGTTACGGAAAGTTGATGATGTGGTACTTCCTGTTGTCAGATGCCTTCACCTTTGGAGCATTGTTGATATCATATGGAACGATCCGCTTCATGAGTACTTCATGGCCTGACCCTAACGAGGTGTTCCGTTCGTTCCCAGGTTTGGGACATGCAAATGTTCCAATGGGATTTGTGAGCTTGATGACATTCATTCTGATCATGAGTTCTGTAACCATGGTATTGGCTGTACATGCCGGTCACCAGCGTCGTCAGCAGGATGTAGCTAAGTGGCTCGTCTGGACGATCATCGGTGGTATCGCGTTCCTGAGCTGTCAGGCATGGGAGTGGACACACCTGTGGCACGAAGGTGCATGGTGGGGTCGTAATCCTTTTGCAAATGCTGATGGTACTGCTGGTTCTCCTAACTTTACTAACTTTTTCTTTACTATCACCGGTTTCCACGGTTTGCACGTAACTTCTGGTGTAATATTGAACATCCTTATCCTGGCGAACGTACTGAAAGGTACTTACGAAGACAGAGGTCACTATGAAATGGTTGAGAAAGTAGGTCTGTACTGGCACTTTGTGGATCTGGTTTGGGTATTCGTATTCACCTGTTTCTACCTGCTCTAATCGGAATTGGGAATTTAGTAAATTGGAATTTTAAAAAGAGAACACATGTCAAATACAACATATACAGACGCGGGTCACGATGTTCATGTAGCTGATAGCTCTACCAAGAGCATCTGGAAAACGTTTTGGATTTTATTAGCGATTACAGTTGTTGAAATCGCGCTGGCTTTGGTTCACCTGAACACAGGTTTTCCTCCTAAGCTGCTGGTAAACTCTATCTTCATTGGTCTGACCATTGTGAAGGCATTCTTTATCGTAGCTGAGTTCATGCACCTTGGTCACGAGATCAAGAATCTGATCATGACGATCCTCATGCCGCTGCTCCTGTTTGTCTGGTTTATCATCGCCTTCCTGGCTGATGGTGATTCATGGAAGAACATGCGTAAGAACCTGGCTCCTGGTACTCCAAAACCAGTTGAGAAAGTACAGGTTATCGAAGGCGGAGAGGGACACCACGAATAATTCATTACTTTTATACTGTTACGCTTTACATTGTCCCCAGCGATGCGGATATTGTAAAGCGTAATTTTTTGTTCACAATTAATACCATACGCCATCACACAGAAAGGACTTTTAGGATTAGTACTCGCCGTGCTGTTGCCATTGGTGGGCTACCTGATAGTAGATCACTATCGGGAGGATGCAGTACCACTCCCCCGCCATTATATTGCGGAGCGTGTAGATACTGTGATGAAAGATGGGAAGCAAACGTATGATACGGTGTACCATACGGTAAAGGATTTTACATTTACCAACCAGATGGGCCAGCAGGTATCCTTACATGACCTGCCAAACAAAATGGTGCTGGTAAATTTCTTTTTTACTTCCTGTCCCAGCATTTGCCCAAAGATGATGGCAAATCTGGAAAAGCTACAAAAAGCGTATATTAAGAGTGATACTTTACTGCAACTGCTGTCGCTGACAGTAGATCCGGAAAGAGATTCATCTGAGACTTTACGCCAATATGGGTTAAAACGCAATATTAATCCTGATAACTGGTGGTTGCTAACCGGTAGTAAGAAGGATATTTATGATCTGGCCCGACATGAGTTTTTTGTAAGTGTGACAGAGGGAGATGGCGGACCGGATGATTTTATCCATACAGAGAAACTGATCTTACTGGACAAGGATCGCCAGATCAGGGGGTATTATGATGGAACAGACAGCAATGTAATTCGTCAGGTCGCAAATGATATCGCTGTATTGCACCTGGAGAAGGCAAAGCATCGTCCTCCTTTCCTGCAAAGGATTCTGAATCCAGGTACTGAATAAGAAAATTAAATAAATGAAAAGTAAGCATAAAAGTGAAATGTGTAGACGCTAAGGTGTAGCGTTTCCGTTTCACTTTTTGCTTTAAATATCCTGATATGAGTCTTACAAACAAAAATCTAAACCTGCCTATTACGATTGTATCCGTAGCGATACCGGTAGTCGTGGCGCTCCTGATGTTTTTGCCGCGCCAGCATATGGAAGCGGGGTTTAATGTTTCGGTATTGCCGTTGTTTCATGCGGCGCTGAATTCAGCTACGGCAGTGATGTTGTTGGCAAGTCTGTATTTTATCAAGATGAAGCAGATTAAAGCACACAAGGTGGCGAACCTGATTGCGGTGGCGCTGTCAGCTATATTCCTGGTATCGTATGTAACGTATCACTTCTTTGTAAAGTCGACTATGTATGGTGATGTAGATCATAACTATATTGTAACAGAAGCAGAGAAAGCAGCGGCAGGTGGATTGAGGTATGTATATTTCTTTATCCTGATCACGCATATTATCCTGGCTGGAATTATAGTTCCGCTGGTGTTGTTTACATTGCTGCGTGGGTTCCAGAATGACTTTGAGAAGCACAAGAAGATTGCGAGAATTACATGGCCGATCTGGTTTTATGTAGCGGTAACCGGGGTGATTGTGTATGTAATGATCGCGCCTTATTATTGATAATGGGAATGGACGAAAATTGATTAAATCTTCGCTGAAGAAATCAATTCTCTACATCTTATGCCAAAGGCAGATGCAATTAAAATTCGTAAATTTGAGGTATGAAAAAGATTGGACAAATAGCATTGATACTCCTTGCCCTGAGCACACAAACCATGGCACAGTGTTCTCTTTGTACCAAGACGGCACAGCAACTGGGAGAAGGACCTGCGAAAGGATTGAATGCGGGTATTTTGATGCTGGCAGTAACGCCACTCATTATTATTGCATTTCTGGGCTTCCGTTATTACAGGAATAACAGACAACAGGCATAAACTATTACAAATCATTATTAGCAAAGGGCTGATCAGCGATGGTCAGCCCTTTGTATTTAAAGATTTTACCTGCAACCTTCCAGTTCGTAAATATGATAGCCTTGCTGCTGGATATTCTTTTCCCATGAAGGAACTGTTTCCTGCATATGGCAGAACCTGCAATCACGGGAGGAAATCACTGGCGCAGTCAATGAGCGGGATTTGAGGTAAGCATTACCAAATGTGAGGACGCTTTCGTAATTAGTATCAACGGAGACGATAATGTCAAAATGCATATAGCCTCCTTCACGGCGTTTCACATAGGTGTCGAAAATAGCAACTTCCATGGATATGTGGTTAATTATCAATTTATCAATAACAGTAATCTAGGTTGACACAAATGTATGTAGGGGGGGATACGGCGTGAAATTTTTAACATGCTATTGACGAACGATTACTCACAAAAATGAATTAGTGATTATCAGGTTAATAATTTTATTATTAGATTGTAATAAATGAGGAATTAAATTGATTTTAAAGAAACACTCTTTTCTGTTAACGAGTCATTAACATAACTGGAAGTTAAGAATATGAAAAACATTGGGCTAGCTGTGTTGACTGCTGTACTTGCCGCTTTGGTGTTTGAAAGCCTCGCGCGGCTGATAAACTTCATCACCTGGGTCTGCTTTTTAGGAGCATTCAAAACGGATATACCTGATATTACTAATTCCGGATTAGGTGTGTGGATCATCCTTATTCCAATAGCAGGTGCTGTAGCTGGTGCCCTGATTGCAAAGTTCGGAAAGAAAATGCTGGTTCCTCTCGGTGCGCTGTTGATGACCGGCACAGGTTTTCCATTTGGTGTGGAAGGTACTTTTGTAAGTGGATTATTTGTATTGGGTGAAAAGAAGTTGCTCAAAGCAGCGGCGCTTGCAGCTGCATTGGCATATATGATGCATGCACCGCTGGCAGCGACAGTATTAGTCTTTGAACTGGGTTTTATCGAGTTTACCTTATTGAATGTTGTCGCCATGTTATTGTCGGCTGCAACAGGTGCGTTGTGTTGTTTTTTGTTTCATGGCTGGGGAGCTGTTTTTCCCATACATGAATTAGGCGCTACTACGATTTCAGGATTAACTGTATACTTTATAACGGGTATAGTCGTATCGCTATTTGGCATTTTACTAACGGGGTTGATAAAGGTGATGGAAAAGATCACTTACAAACGGGAATGGTTGCCGGTCGTTGCTGCTGTGATCATTGGTTATTTAGGTTGGCTACGACCTGAAGGATTGGGTACGGGGAATAACTTTTTAGAAGTGCTGTATAACGGTCAGATGAATCTGCAGATCTGCCTGGGGTTATCATTGGTACGTTTTGCAATGCTTGCTTTGGCTGCAGGTTCAGGTGCACCTGGCAGTGCGTTGATGATTACACCTTTGGTGCTCATAGGTGGTGCACTGGGAACAGGCTGTATATTGCTGTTTTCGATGTTGTTTGGTGTGCATGATACGACATTTGGAGTGGCTGCCATAGTGGGTGTCGCAGCATTGCTCACGGGAAGACTCCCCATCATACTGGCAGCAATTATACTATCCATAGAAATTACACATCAATGGATGGTCATTCTACCTGTGATAGTAGCTGTAATGCCTGCTTTTATACTCCGTAAACTGATTGTAAAAAACGGTACAAATTAAAGTCTCCTTTTTCAAGTGCTGCTTTTATTTGCTGAAACAATTCCTGCCTGTTAAAGGGACGCATACGTTGGCGTTGTATGAGTTGCCAGGCTTTCTCGGTGAGTAATTGTGCGTGTTTTTCCGGATGTTGGGTCAGTTGTTGTTGATGATGGTCAATGGCTGCTATCAATGCAGTTAAGCCTTCGTTGGTAGTAGCGACTGTTTTTAAAACGGCTGTTTCCTGTACACGGCTATGGGCCAGTATGCGCAGGTTTTTTACAAATGCATCTGCATTATCTCTATCTGCTTTATTCACCACAAAGATATCTGCGATCTCCATCAACCCTGCTTTCATGGTTTGTATTTCATCGCCCGCTTCCGGTACGACCACTACTACTGTGGTGGTAGCAATTCCGGCTATTTCCACTTCACTCTGCCCCACTCCTACTGTTTCTATAAAGAGATAGTCAAAACCAGCGGCTTTCATCAGGTCGCTTACTTCAATGATCCTTGGGCTTAATCCTCCCAATGCCCCTCTGCTCGCCATAGAGCGGATAAAAACATGGTCGTTGTTAAAATGCTGGGCCATACGTACCCGATCTCCCAGCAATGCGCCGTAATTAAAGGGAGAACTGGGGTCAACGGCAATGATGCCTACCTTTTTCCCTTGTTTCAGCAGCAGTTCAATTAAGCCATTCACGAGCGTACTTTTGCCAGCACCGGGAGGGCCGGTAATGCCGATCACCCGGGTATGGTTATTGGCAGGAAGGTCTGCCAACAGTCCTTCGTACCCACTGGCTTCATTTTCCACCAGGGTAATACATCGGGCCAATGCCCTGGGTGAGCCCTGTAAGAGGTCTGTCAATAGAGAACGCATCTTCTAAATTACGAATAACGGATTATCTTCGCAGCCAATATAACTATTATATGAAAGTAGCCGGATTCACTTTTGTTCGCAATGCCGTTAAATATGACTATCCTGTATTGGCATCTATCAGGTCAATCCTGCCACTGTGCGATGAGGTGATTGTCAGTGTAGGTGATTCTGACGATGGAACATTGGAACTCATTCAGTCAATCGATTCTCCAAAAATTAAGATTACACATTCTGTATGGGACGATTCTCTGAAAGAAGGAGGACGTATTCTGGCTGTAGAAACAGACAAGGCATTTGCACATGTAAGTCCCGATGCAGACTGGTGTTTTTATATCCAGGCAGATGAGGTGGTGCATGAAAGAGATTATGCGGCGATAAGGGCTGCAATGGAGAAATATAAAGATGATCCTAGAGTAGAAGGTTTGTTGTTTGAATACATGCACTTTTTTGGTAGCTACGATTATATTGGTGATTCAAGAGTGTGGTATAAGAATGAGATAAGAGTGATCAGAAATGATAAGAAGATCTCTTCTTACCGCGATGCACAGGGTTTCAGAAAAGAAGGAGAGAAATTGCATGTAAAACAGATCGATGCCAACATCTATCATTATGGATGGGTAAAGGATCCGGAAGCACAGGCACGGAAGCTGAATAATTCATACCAGTTGTACCATGGCGGGAATGATGAGAAGATGAAGAAGAGGGTGAATATCCAGGAGTTTGATTATGGAGTGGTAGATAGTCTGGAACTGTTCAAGGGTACACATCCATCTGTGATGCAGTCAAGGATTGATGAGAAAGGCTGGAAGTTTGAGCACGATATCAGCAGGAAGAAATTTGGTTTCAAGGATAGCATCCTGTATTGGATAGAGAAAAGGACCGGGAAGCGTTTGTTCGATTACCGGAACTATATAAAAATTTAGAAACAAAAAGAGCTTCTGCCGCTGGCAAAAGCTCTTTTTGTTTGGAGCGGGCGGGCCTGTGGCCGGCTTTAAAAGAGGCTCCTATATAATTCAAAATATGCGCTTGCATTAGCATCCCAGCTAAATTGCAGGGCATGTTTTTTTATAGCATCTGCACGATCATTGCCGGCAAAGTGTTCCAGCCCTTTCGCAAAAACTTCCTGCATAGCATCGGGTGCAAAATCACGGAAGTAATAAGCGACGGCCCCTCCTACTTCGGGTAAGCTTGTTTTGTCAGACAAAAACACCGGTTTGCCAAAGTGCATGGCTTCTACCACAGGTGCGCCAAAGCCTTCTGCCAGTGAAGGAAACAGGAATGCCAGACACTGACTATAATACCAGTATTTCTCTTCGTCTGTAATACCTCCTACCAGTTTCAACCTGTTGCTCACACCTAATTCTGCCGCTGTTGCTTCAATCTTTTTGATGTAGTCACCCTGTTGTCTGCCGGCGATGATCAGCTCATAATCATTCCCTATCAGCAATGAAGGCAGCACATGGAAATTCTTCTTTGGCGTCAGCATGCCGATAGAAAACAGGAAAGGCTTTTGTGGTTTATAAGAAGGAGCATCGAACCCCGGAAACTGTTTTACTTCAGAGCCCTGATATACGATATGACATTTACTTTCCGGCACATTGATATGTTCCCTGATCACACTCAATGTAAACTTGGAGATAGAAACGACTATATCCGTTTCATCTACCTGTTTCTGCAACTGGCGCAGGTGATGCTGTTTCTGCCAGTTCCTGAGCCGTTGATCAAACAGGAAGTTCAGATCATGAATAGTGACCAGTGCTTTTTTCGCCTGCCTTCTGGGCCAGACATTCCCTGTCTGGTGCACAGCATGAAATACGTCCATCTTTTCAGGATAGAAGGCATATCTGTCATACCATTTATAAGGAATGGTTTCAAATCTGCCATCGAATTCAGTGAAGGATTCGGGCATATAATACAGCAGTTGTTCATCCTGCCGCTGCAGGTTCAATAGTCGTTGTCCTAATTGTAAACAGAAGGTGTAAAGACCGTTGTGTGGATACTTTAATTTTTCGAAATCCAGACCGATGCGGTGCATAAAAATGAAAGTTGCGTTTAATAAAGGCTGCGATATATACTCAGATAGTTTTTGGCCGTATTATCATAGCTTAGCTGTGCTGCATATGCCTTTATAGCTTCGGAAGGATTATTTTTCAGGTAATCCTGTATGCCATTCCTGAAAACTTCCTGCATAGTGGTTGGTTCAAAATCGTGAAAATAGTAACTAAGAGGTCCTCCTATTTCAGGTAAACTTGTTTTGTCAGAAAGAAAGCATGGCTTACCCAGGTTCATAGCTTCTATGACGGGAAGACCAAAACCTTCAGCAATAGAAGGAAATAGAAAACCGACACAATGGCGAAGATACCAGTATTTATCGGGATAGGATATGGCACCTATTATTTTTACCCTGCTGGCAACACCATGTGCCTGTGCTGTCATCAGGATATGCTGTTTATAATTGTCATCGAAAATAGGCCCTGCTATGATCAATTCATAATCATTACCAACCAGTAACGCTGGCAATACATGAAAATTCTTTTTGGCATTGACGCCTCCAATGGTAAAGAGAAATGGTTTAGTAGGATGATAAGCCGGTGCATTAAAGTCAGGATATTCTTCTAAGTGGCATCCATTCAGCACTACACTTGCAGATTTGTCTTTCAAATGCAAGTGTGTTTTCACATCATTCATGACGAATTGAGAAATAGTTACAACATGATCTGCCCGGTTAATGTTTTCCTGGATAGCCTTTAAGGTTCTTTTTATTTGTTTTGGATGGATCTTTTCATGAATGCAATTCAGGTCATGGATAGTCAATACTTTTTTAGTTCTACCTGTTGATGGCATGTATCTTGACGTCTGAAAAGTGGTATGCCATATGGTTGGTTTAAAGTAGGTCGGCATCCAGTGCTTATGGAGGGAATTCTTTTTGATATAAGTCGCATTCTCTCCAAAATAACCGGTATACTGTGCCGGAACATAATAGACCATTTCCTCATCTGCCATTTTATTATTAAGTAGAGCCAATCCCAGTTGTTTGCAGAATTCAAAGAGTCCTGTATTGGGGTATTTCATTTTCTCACAGTCGAATAATAGTTGTGGCATATAAGTTAAGCAGTTGCTAATAATTTGGGGTTAAAGATATATTCTATAATTTAGAAACCATGACGAATTTCATTCCAATATTTCCGCTTGGTATTGTGGTTTATCCTGAAGAGCAGCTAAACCTGCATATATTTGAGCCGAGATATAAACAGCTTATCCGGGAATGTATAGCCGAGCAGAAACCTTTTGGAATTCCAGCAGTGATTAACCATAAGATAGTAGAGTACGGTACATTGGTAGAGGTAGTACGAGTGGAAAAGTCTTACGAGAGTGGGGAGCTGGATGTCGTAACCAGGGGCACAAAGGTGTTTCGCGTACTGGAAGTGATCAAATCCATTCCTGACAAGCTATACTCAGGCGCTATAGTCAACTACCCGGAAAATCAATTTAACTCAAGCGAGCGCTTACAAAAACAGGTATTGCAGGCTGTAAGAGAGCTGCACAACCTGCTGCAGGTGAATAAGAGCTTTAAAAAGGAAGATGCTGACCTGCTTTCATACGACCTGGCCCATCATGCGGGATTGTCACTGCATGAGGAGTATGAGTTGCTTCACCTGTTCCAGGAAATGCAGCGGCTGGAATACCTGAAGCGACACCTGCTAAAGGTCGTGCCTGTCATGGCGGAAATGGAACGGTTGAAGGACCGGGTGAATTTGAATGGGCATTTTCGAAACCTATCAGCAGGTGATATTTAGGAATTGCATAATTTTGCTGCCCGAAGCACATATATGAAGAAAATCATTACGCGTTTAGCGTTCCTGTGGGTCCTGATAGCTACCGTATCGTGCGAAAACGATATGGAGGCTGTGATGAACCTCGATAAAAAAGCCGCTGCTGTAGAGGAAGGGAAGAATATTAACTCCCTGTACAGTCAGGATGGGCACGTAAAAGCCAATCTGACAGCCCCCACTATGCTGCGCCACCTGGCGGTACCTATCTATGTGGAGTTCAATAACGGACTGAAGGTGTTGTTTTACAACGATACCCTGAGCGTAGAGAGCACCCTGACAGCCCGCTATGGCAAATACTTTGAGAATGACGCCAATGTCTTTCTCAAAGACCACGTGGTGGTTATCAACAAGAAAGGAGAAAGGCTGGACTGCGAGGAGCTGAACTGGGATTCTAAAAAGCAACAGTTTATTTCCAATACGCCGGTGAGGATAAGTACGGAAACAGATACCTTATATGGTACCGGGCTGATTTCCAATCAGGACTTTACAAACTACACCATCCTGCATCCTACCGGTCCGTTTGTGGTACAGGATACCACCATGCTGGACTAAAGATATTCACTCAACGAGAACGGCCCATCATTGCATACGCAATGATGGGCCGTTTCGCTTTAACCTATTTTTTAACCTAAAATTTTGTACTTATAAAACGCAAGAACCATGCCATTAAGTATGTGCATGTAGCCATCTATTTTATAATATAATGATACTCTGGCATATGTTCGAATAATCACTAAATCGTGCATTCACTGGGAAAATTATAACATTCACTAAATGGCAGGTTTTTCTACAAAACGGTCAGTATATATTTACAATAGGTTTTTCATAGGATATGGTTAAATTATTAGGCGGTATTCTTACCGCCTTTTTTCTTTGAAAATAGTTCGTCCAGGCCATAATTTGATATGACTCTATAGGATTAAAATTTTCTTTTCGTGCTTATAGCAACAATCGTTTGTACTTAGAGTCTTAAATCAGTTTTTTCTACAGGCTGAAAAAGCACCAATAAAAGGTCGATTTTTGTAACTTAGTAATCTTATTGAGATGGGGGTAATGCCTCAAGCTCGCGCAGGCGTCTGAGATAATTATTTATCTGCGCCTGCTTTCTTTTTTTAGCCACTCCTGATTATCAGGTTCCATATATGGCACTCTATTTTTGAGTATAAAATAAGCGGCAATTAGGATTTTGTGTGAAATTGCAATAAGTGCTCGTTTTTTGCCTCTTCGTATACTCAAAGTATAATATTTTCTTTTCAGATAAGTATCTTTCGTATGTGCTGCAGCCCATGCTGCTTCCACGAGTGCGGTTTTAAGGGATCTGTTGCCATGATTGATTCTTTCACTTTTCTTTTTCCGGCACTTTCATTATTACCAGGACATAAACCACACCAACTAGCCAAATGATGCTGATTAGGGAACGCATGCATATCTGTACCTATTTCGGCTAAGATGGCGGTAGCTGTTTGTTTTTGTACTCGGGAATAGTCTGAAGTAATTTTACTTCTTCCTCCCATTTTTTTAAGTACTGATCTATACGGTTATCCACCTGACCAAGTAGGTCATTTAGCTGTAAAATAACAGTTTTAGACAGGCTGAGCATAAAACGGTGATGCTCATTGAGATGGCCTTCTAATGCAAGAATAAGCTCTTGTTTTTTGATTTTGAGCCTACCTTTTGCCAAATTGGCCAATATCATAGGATCCTGTTCTCCTTCAATAATGGCAGTGATCATTGACCAGCCACTTACACCGAATACATCACTGACTACAGTGCTCAATTTGATATTGGCTGTCTCTAAAATGTTCTGTAACCGGTTATATTCACTGGACCGCTGTCCTATTACTTTACGTTTGTATCGGTACAATTCCCGTAATTCGCGAGTGTATTGCGGTGGAATAAAACTTCCCTTTAGTAGCCCGCTTAGCAATAATTTTGCAATCCAGGCACTGTCATTGCGATCGGTCTTATGCCCCGGCACATATTTAATATGCCGGGCATTGACCAGAATAAGTTCAAAGTGAGGTTCCAGTATATTAAAAACAGGCTTCCAGTAAACCCCCGTGCTCTCCATTGCGACATGTGTAATGCCGGATTCTTCAAGCCAAGCTACCAGGTCCCTAAGTGAACTTGTGAAAGTGCTAAAAGTGCGGGTTTGTTCTTCCAACCCATTTCCTCTGATGGTGGCTACTACATTCTCCTGGTGAACATCGAGGCCACAGCCGCGACTCACAACCTGTTCAAAACTGATATGTGATTGTTCCATGGTAGTACTTTTGTCGAAGGTACCACCATTTTCATAGTCGTTTGTGAACCCGGTTCATGAGGGTTTTTTCTGAAAATGTTTTTCATCCCCCATTGGTGAATTCCCTCTTTCATGAAGGTTTTTATTATCTTAATACCTCAATATCATAACATTATGGAACAGATTACGTGGCAGGATTTTGAAAAGGTAGCCATTCGGGTAGGAACCATTATAGAAGTAGCCGATTTTCCCAAGGCAAAGAACCCTGCTTACCAGTTATTAATTGACTTTGGTCCCGAGCTGGGCATTAAGCGTTCATCTGCTCAGATCACCAAATTATATAGTGAAGAGACGTTAATCGGCAAACAGGTGGTTGCTGTAGTGAACTTTCCAGTGAAGCAGGTGGCTAATTTTTTCTCTGAATGTCTGGTACGTGGTGTAGTGGGCGCGGATAAAGAAGTAGTGTTGTTACAACCAGACAGGGCGGTCCAGAATGGCCTGCAAGTAGGATGATAATGGTGTATTGGCTAGTAATTAAGAATATTTACAATTTAAAAATTAATTAATATTATCTTATTTGATATGTATCAGCTGACCTCTTCATTCTTACTGTTTTACGAACTATTTTATAACGTTCACGGAAATAGGAAGATAACTCATTTTTGTAGACTATATCTTTGACTCAGGTTTTTCATAGGATATGGTTAAAATTATTACAAGGGCGGTATTCTTACCGCCCTTCTATATTTTAGGCAGGTATAACCATTAACGGCTCATCTGTTACGTTCACCCCTCAAAAACTGATTTTCCCCTTCAAAAGCCGGTACGTTTAACTTCCTTTTTATTACGTTCCCAAACAAAAATATAGCATTCACCAGAATGGGGTTTGCGTGTATTCAAAATACGTGCACCTTTGATATAGGTTTTTCAATAAAGATATGGTTAAAATTTTTCGGGGCTGTAGTCTTGCAGCCCCGTTTCTTTTTTTATAACTCTGCCGGAAACGGCTCTTCCAGTAAATAGCGATAGATAAACCGGTACATCTCCATATCACTATGCTTCATCTTGATACTGGTTCTCCACCCATGACGCTCTCCCGGAACTAACATAAATTCAAAATGCTTATTCATGTCTTCCAGCATATTCACCAACTGGATACTGTTCTGCATATGTACATTATCGTCCATGGTGCCATGTACGATCCTGATTAATCCCTTATAGCGGTCCAGGTAATGCATAGGCGAAGTGATCTTGTAACCTTCCGGGTTCTCGGCAGGGGTATCCATATATCTTTCTGTATAATGGCTATCGTAGAGCTGCCAGTCGGTCACCGAATAGTTCGCCATACCATAGTTAAATACGGAAGCGCCATAGGTCAGTGCCATACAGGTCATATACCCCCCAAAACTGCCACCGGTTATGCAAACCTTGTTTGTATCTACATAAGCCTGGGAACGGAGCCATTTGGTGGCATCCATATAATCCTCGATTTCATAGATACCCGTTTTGCGATGGATGTAGTTCATGCCCATTTTACCCAGCTGGCCAGAGCTACGATTATCAATTACCACCTGGATAATACCTTTTTCGGCCCACCATTGTGCGGTCAGGTTGCCATTCCAGCGATCGTATACGGTGCCTGCATCAGGCCCACCATAGATACTGATGAGTACAGGGTATTTTTTGCCTTCCTGCATATGTAGTGGCATGGTAACCGTCATTGGCAGGGTCAACCCGTCGCGGGTAGTATAAGTCATTAATTTGGGCACGGCCAGGTTGTAACTGGCTAATTGAGCGCCTTTGCTATCGCCCAATTCTCTGATTACCTTGCCTTTATTGTCTACCAGCGCAATGCGGCCAGGTGTATTGAGGTTCGAATAGGTGGTAATGAAGTAGTCGCCATGGGGACTTACGGTCGCAGCATGGTAGTATTCGCCGAAGGTGAGGCGGGTAATTGCCGCTGTATTCAGGTTTACCTTATAAAGATCTGTGCGGGTAGAAGCTTCTTTTCTTGCTACGAAGTAGAGTTGTTCCTGTTTTGCATCCAGGGCTACGGTATAGTTCACCGTCCAGTTGCCGGTCGTGAGCTGCTTTTTGAGTGAGCCGTCCATATTGTACCAGTACAGGTGTGACCAGCCTGTTTTATCACTTCTCATGATAAATCCTTTACCTTTCTCAAGAATAGTCATTCCATCCTTCCAGTCGATCCAGGTAGGCTGTTTTTCATCGTACACTTCCTTTTTAGCGCCGGTGGTTAGGTTGATATCGTAGATCTTCAGGTTATCCTGTCCCCTGTTCATCCATTGCATCCATAGGTGGTTGTCGGTTGTCCAGTAAGGGGTACCGAAGTACTGATCTGCCTTTTCGTCAAAAGCTGCCCAGGTGGTAGCACCACCAGCTACGGGCACCACGCCTACTTTCACTTCCGGGTTTTTATCGCCGGCTTTTGGATAACGGGTGTTTTCTGTGAAGCCGTGCTGCCCTTTTTCGCTGTAAATAGGGAATATGGGTACCTGTGAGTCGTCAAAACGCATGTAAGCCAGGTAGCGGCTATCGGGACTCCACCAGAAAGCACGGTAGCGGGAGGCACGGCCCAGAATTTCTTCATAATAGATCCAGGAGGCGTAACCATTGTATACCACGTCAGAAGCGTCGCTGGTATAGCGGGTTTCCTTTTTGGTGGCTATTTCTACGCTATAGAGGTCATTGTGGCGGGTAAAGGCCACATATTTCCCATCAGGAGAGATCGTAGGATTCTTTTCTGTGAGCGTATCGTTTGTCAGTTGTGTGGTAGTACCATCAGCAGCTGTGTAGATAATATCGTGATCCTGAACAGATACGGCAATGCCGGCCTGGGAATAGTCGGTCGCTGCACCCGTCTTT
Source organism: Chitinophaga sp. LS1 (assembly GCF_034274695.1). NCBI lineage: Bacteria > Pseudomonadati > Bacteroidota > Chitinophagia > Chitinophagales > Chitinophagaceae > Chitinophaga > Chitinophaga sp. LS1. Next base: position 1,698,056 of record NZ_CP128362.1, on the reverse strand, counting down.
ACATCTACTTTGTAAGACTTGCCATTGCGCACTTCGATATAATGTGTGTCATCAGCCCAACCGGTTATGTTGGGGAGTGGCTGGGAAATGCCGGAAGGGGCATTTTTCCAGATCTGCTCGTAGGTAAGGTCTTTTTTATCCTGGGCGCATAGTGGCGCGGATAACAGACCCAGGGCTGCCATGTAGCGGGTAAAGTGACGTAATTGCATAGATCGGATTTGTTGTAAATTAAAAATCCGGCCATTAAGAGCCGGATTTTTTGGATATAAGGTTGAAAGAGAAGACTATTGGAGCTTCTCTGGTTTCATTTGTGGGAAGAACAGCACATCCTGGATAGATAGGTTGTTTGTCATGATCATGGTCAAACGGTCGATACCAATACCGATACCGGAGGTTGGTGGCATACCGTATTCCAGGGCACGGAGGAAGTCGTAGTCGATGTACATCGCTTCGTCATCACCTCTTTCCATCAGTTTCACCTGGTCTTCGAAGCGCTGGCGCTGGTCGATAGGATCATTCAGCTCGCTGTAAGCGTTGGCCAGTTCCTTACCGTTTACCATCAGTTCAAAGCGTTCTACCAGACCTGGTTTGCTACGGTGTTTCTTGGTGAGCGGGCTCATTTCCACCGGATAGTCAATGATGAAGGTCGGCTGTACATAGTTGTGTTCAGCTTTTTCGCCAAAGATCTCGTCGATCAGTTTACCCTTACCCATGCTAGGTGCAACGCCGATACCCAGTTGTTTACAGGTATCACGCAGCTGTGCTTCGTCCATTTCGGAAATGTCGATACCGGTATGTTCTTTAATCGCATCAAACATAGTGACACGGCGGAAAGGCGCTTTGAAGTCGATCACCTTCTCTCCTACCTGTACCAGGGTAGTACCATGCAGGGCGAGGGCGATCTTTTCCAGCAGGGTTTCTGTGGTACGCATCATCCACTCGTAGTCTTTGTAAGCGGCGTACATTTCCATTACGGTAAATTCCGGGTTGTGGGTACGGTCCATACCTTCGTTGCGGAAGTCTTTGGCAAACTCGTACACCCCATCGAAACCACCTACGATCAAACGTTTCAGGTAAAGCTCATTGGCGATACGCATATATAATGGAATATCCAGTGCATTGTGATGTGTCTTGAACGGACGTGCAGTGGCGCCACCAGGAATAGGCTGAAGGATCGGTGTTTCAACTTCCAGGTAACCCAGGTCGTTATAGAAATCACGGATGGTCTGCATGATCTTCGTACGCTTGATAAAGGTATCCTTGACAGACGGGTTGATGATCAGGTCTACGTAGCGCTGGCGATATCTGAATTCAGGATCGGTTACGGCATCGAATGTTTCACCGTCTTTTTCAGCTACGTTTGGCAGTACGCGCAGAGATTTAGCGAGAAAATCCAGTTGTGTAACATGGATAGACAATTCGCCTGTTTTGGTCACAAAAGCATAGCCTTTAGCACCTAAAATATCCCCCAGATCGATCAGTTTTTTGAAAACAGTATCGAACATGGTCTTGTCCTCACCAGGGCAGATATCATCGCGGCGAATATACAACTGAATAGAGCCGGTATGGTCCTGGAGGCTGATGAAAGCCGCCTTCCCCATGTCCCGTTTCTTCATGACACGGCCTGCAACGCAAATGTTTTGCAGTTGGTCTTTTGTTTCTTCACTATATACGGCCTTTATATTTGCGGCAGTATTATTAACGGGATATTCTTCCGCCGGATAGGGGTTGATGCCCGCATTTTCCAGTTCCTGCAGTTTTTCCCTGCGTATGATCTCTTGCTCAGATAGTGATGTCATGTAAATACTGAATTACAATAATGGAGTGCAAAAATAACTGTTTTCTCCCCTTTGGCATTAATTTTTCTCTTTATTCCATAGGTTCTACATATTCCACACTAAAAACAGTAATGAGATGAAAACTATTATTGTTCCTACGGACTTTTCAGCAGCAGCATATAATGCCGCCCGCTATGCGTTGGGACTGGCAAGCCAGATGGGGGCTTCCCGGGTTGTTTTGTACCATGCATATGAGCTGGTAGTGCCGGTGCCGGATATGCCTTCGGCTATTCCGATGGTAGATCCTGCGGACCTGAAGGCGGCCAGTGAAGAAGGGCTGGAAAAGATGCAAAGGGAGCTGGCAACCGAAATTCCTGCTAATGTAATACTGGATCTGCGGGCAGAAAATCACCTGCTGGCAGCAAATATTGATGGATTTTGCATTGATCAGCAAGCCGATCTGATTATAATGGGTACGGAAGGGGGCAGTCATTTCGAAGAGATTCTCATTGGTTCCAATTCGGTAGATGTGGCCAGGCATACCGCTTGTCCGGTGATTATTGTACCAGGAGATGCCGTGTACCACCCTATTCGGAAGATCGTATTCGCGTGTGATTTTAAACATATGGGGGAAAATACGCCCATTGGAACCCTGAAGAGTTTGCTCAGTACCTTTAATGCAGAACTGCATGTGTTAAACATCGATCATTCCGGGAAAGGGCTGGCAGGTGAAACACCTATGGAGAGTTTACTGCTGGATACCCTGCTGGAAGGGTATAACCCAATTTACCATTTTGTAGACAATGAGAATGTGGTGAATGGGATCATGGATTTTTCAGAAAAGGAAGGCGCCGATCTGATCTTTATTATCCCACGGAAACATGGGCTTTTTGAAGGAATGTTCAGAAGGAGCCGGACTACTCAGCTGGCTTTTCACAGTCATATCCCTTTGCTGGCAATACACGAATAGGAAAATACGTTACATTTATAGCCTGTAGCAGCCCCGGATCGCATTGCGATCCGGGGCTGCTGTGCGATGAGCTACCCTTCATCATTAATTGAATTGGTAGATTAAATATTGTTACTAATTTGCATGTAAACCACAACTTCAATCAATATGTACAAGAAACTATGTCTTCTGTTTTTGGCAGGTATTTCTTTAGGGACGGTATCTCAGGCGCAGATACTGAAGAATTTGAGTAAGGCAGTAAGTAGTGCAGCCAGCAGTGCATCAGGTAGTACTACCGGGATTTCTGAGAGTGATGCAGGTAGTGCCATCAAAGAAGCACTTTCTAAAGGTGTGACTTCAGGTATCGGAGTGTTGAACAAAACAGATGGCTTCTTTGGCAGTGAGGTATACAAACTGTTATTACCTCCTGATGCCGTTAAGATTGGGAATACATTGAGAAGTGTTGGTCTGGGTGCACAGGTAGATCAGGCAATTCTGTCTATCAACCGTGCAGCTGAAAAAGCAGTAGGTTCTGCAGCGCCAATTTTTGTATCTGCTATCAAGGGAATGTCTATTGCTGATGCGCTAAACATTCTGAAAGGAACGGATAGTTCTGCTACAGTATATTTCAAGGGTAAAACCACTACTGATCTGAAAGCTGCATTTGCGCCAGTAGTAAAAGGTGCGCTGGATAGCACTAACGCTACTAAGTATTATGCTGACATCATTAATTCCTACAATAAGCTGCCGACTACATTCAAAAAGGCAAATCCGGATTTGCAGGATTATGTGACAGGAATGGCAGTGAATGCACTGTTTGATCAGATTAAAATTGAAGAGAAGAATATCAGGAATAATTCAACGGCGAGAACGAGTGCGCTGTTGCAGAAGGTGTTTGGAAGTGTAGCGAAATAATTATTATCAGGAGATGAGGTTTGCCTCTGGCAAACCTCATCTCCTGGTGTCAAAAGGGTTGCAGCCTCCGGCCGCAACCCTTTTGATTTATACAGCAAGTAGTATCTGCCACGCTTCTGCTACTTTCCCTTTGTCTAATAGCCGTTGGGCGTATGCATGCAACTCCCGCTCCATCTCATCAGGCGTAATACTATAATACTGGAAAATATTCTTCAGGTGCTCATCCTCAAATGCCGGATCTATCACCGGGTGCTCATGCACATTTGCTAATTGTCCCAAATGATTACCGGTCAGAATGCTGCTATTCCGGATATGCAAGGGCAGGGCATCAATCCCAATCCCTAATGCTGTATTCGGCTTTGCCACTTCAAATACCGCATCGCCGGAAGCCCTGCAATAATAGTCCCCTCCCATTCTCGCTACCAGGTCCAGTTTGTGCGGATCAATCCCTCCTTTCTCATTCAGCACTTCATCACTAATATGGATCATGACAGGTTCACAAATCACCAGGTTACCCGCACCTCCTTCAGTACCGGTTTCAATAATCTGCCTAACAATACACTCAATCTGCACCGGGCTTTCCTTTACTCTGAAAGGCCGTACTTTTTCAGCAGCAATTGCTGTAAACCCCGCTTTCTCAAATTCACTGATCTCTTTCGGGTATTCACAACTGGCCAAAGAAGTCTGCTGCACCATGGCATAATTCACCATATTGATCACGACTTCCTTTACCTCGTAAAGGTTCTCCAGTGTGTGTTTGGTCGTATTGTCCCTGACCCTGCGCGAAGGTGAAAAAATCAACGTAGCAGGATTAGTTCCGAAGATATTGAAGAAGCTAAATGGCGATAAATTAGGTCTTCCTTCTTTATCGACAGTGCTTGCAAAACAGATAGGTCTGGGAGCGATGGCGCCCTGTAAATAACCTTGCAGTACGGCGGTGGTTACCTGCCCCGGAATGATCTGCATTTATTTCTTTAGTTTGAGGATCGAAAAATCTGATTCTTCTGCAACGATGGTATTGGTCAGTTTTCCCAGCCCCTCAATTTCCAGTTCTACCACATCGCCGGCCTGTAGCCATTGTTCAGGATAATCAGGATTATTGAGTTTGCCGGTGCCATTCAGTTCCAGGAAGCAGCCGGTACCTACGGTACCACTACCAATTACATCACCGGGCATGATATTCGCACCATAAGAGCAGCGCTGTACGATTTCGGCAAAGGTCCAGTCCATATCTGCCATATTGCCTTCGCTTACCTGCACACCATTTACGTGACAGGTCATTTTCAGGTTATAAGCATTGCCGGTATGACCGGGTTTAGGTTCTGTGAGCAGGTGTTGCAGTTCGTCGGGTGTCACCAGCATAGGACCGATCACGGTGCTGAAATCCTTGCCTTTGCAGGGGCCCATGTTCAGTTTCATTTCATCCATTTGCAGGGTACGGGCGCTCATATCATTCATGATCATGTAACCGCCGATGTATTCATCTGCTTCTTCAGCAGGAACGTTGCGGCCTGCTTTACAGATTACGATAGCAGCTTCCAGTTCAAAGTCCAGTTTTTCGAAGTGATCAGGCATGCAATATACATTACCTGGTCCCTGAATAGCATTGTGGTTGGTAAAGTAAAAAACCGGGAACTGATCGAATTCTGCGATCATCTCTACCCTGCGGTTGCGGCGTGCAGAAGCAACGTGCTGACGGAATGCGTAACCATCACGGCAGGAATTGGGGAATGGCACGGGGGCCATTAGTGTAACTTTTTCCAGTGGAATGGGACTAGCGATGCCTACGTGTTTGCCTGCTTTTAATTGTGCGTCGGCTTCCTTTGCAATGTCGATCACATCTTCCCACATGAGTAGGAACATTTGCATACTGCTGGGGAGATTTGGGTGAAGGTCCTGGGTATTGTAGAGCTGGTTGTCTACTAATATTGCCAGTTGGTCGCTCTCTTCCCGGAGGTAAGTAACAAGTTTCATAAAATTAACGTTCTGGTTGTATGATTTGTAAATATAGCTTATACATTTTAATGGGTCATCTGCCCGCAGTGGATTGATAGGTGATTTCAGTGAGAATATCGAAATTGAGAAAGGACAATCTCTCAACAATTGATGATCTTTTGCTGTATACATATTTATCAGACTACCCTGCTGAGGTAGCAAATCCACATTATGACACGGCAATTTATTGTGATAGGGATGTTAAGTTTTTCTTCTTTAAGGATAAAAAAGGAACGATCAATATCATATGTGAGAATCTTTAATAATACCCGCAGGGACTGAGAATGGATATATAAGGTATCCCTTTTTTTAAATACAGGTGAGATAATTTATCAATATGAATAAGGAAGAAAAAGGACCCTGATGTAATTCATAAATACATACAGAAAAGGGGAGGCAATATCGGCATAATATTAGCGGATATGAATTTTTGGCAAATGATATAACGAGAAGAATAAAGGGTTTTAAGGCTTTTAATTTTGCAAATAAATCTAAAGGGAGTCATGAAGTTTGATAAGATTAAGAACAAAGGACAGGCGAGGCTTTTTGAGAGCAGATATTTAGAAATGCTCACCAAAACACATCCATTGGTGATTTGGGGCATGTACATCCCAATTATCGGGTATAGCCTTTATTATAGTAACACCTCATTAGGATTTAACATCACTAATGTATTAACGATCTTTTTTGGTGCAATGTTATTCTGGACATTTTTTGAATACATCATGCACCGCTACTTGTTTCACTTCAGTAGTGAGAATCCCAAAGTAAGACGGTTTATCTATGTGATGCATGGTAATCACCATGAATATCCACGCGACAAGCAACGGTTGTTTATGCCACCTGTGCCCAGTCTGATACTGGCATCTGTGATATTTGGTGTGCAGTATATTTTCCTGAGACAGTATACTTATATGTTCTTTCCGGGATTTATGTTAGGCTACCTGATTTATGGCAGCATGCACTATGCGATTCATGCATGGAATCCACCGTTTAAATTTATGAAACCATTGTGGCGCAATCATCATCTGCATCACTATAAGGCAGAAGAGAAAGGATTTGGTGTGAGTTCTTCTTTGTGGGACTGGGTATTCAAAACATCATTTGAATTAGAGAAAGAGAAAGAAGATAAAGCGAAAGTGCGTGAACTGATGTTTGATAAATAGGTTACCATCTTTCTTCTTCATCGTCATCGCTGGCGGGTCTGGTAAAGGTTTTGCGGGAGATAATTTTTTGCTGCTGACGCTCTATGAGCAAGGCCGCAATTTTATGATAGACCTCTCCGGTTGTATCATCAGCCAGTACCTGTCTTATTTTATTTTCTGCTACATCGATTTTATACAGCAATAGCAAGAACTGCTGAAAGTCTTGATTGATCATGGCTTCAAGCTTTGCAGCGAGTAATGTTTTTAACTGTTCGTAGGTAATGTGATCAGGAATTGTGAGGGAAGTATCTTCGGCAAGTTGTAATGTTGTTTCTGGTAAAAGCTGCATTGTATCCGTATTAATTTATTCATCTTATTCTTTAAAAAAATTGCTGCTGCCAATGGCAGCAGCAATTTTTTTGCAATTAGCAGAACCATTTTACTTCAGCAAAATGGTTCTGCTAATTGCTTTAATTTCTTTATTTAGTTATTTCATTCTTTTAATTTTATAAGACGCATTCGTCACAATCTTCACCGGTACTTTCACATCACTTTTAATCTTCTTCGCTTTATTCGCTTTGTAAGTATACGTACCATTCATCTCTGTATTCTGCGAAGCAATACTAGGGAATCCTGATGTGCGGTCTATGAGATAATTCGTCATGATATCGCCATTGATTTCAGCAGTAGCTTCGATACCATCATCGGTTGTAAAAGTCTCTACTTTATTTGTGTTGACCTTACCTGTACCATTGATCTTTGCCGTCTGGCTATCCCATGTTTGCAGGTTCCAGTAGAGGGAAATATCGCCTACCAATCCGGTACGGATAGGTACGTTCTCTTCCCAGCGGGTACCTGTTTTGATACTACGCACCGGATAGATCACCAGCAGTTGTTCTAACCAGGTACGGAATGCATTGGCACCAAACTGGTCTTTCATTAGCTTTTTATAAGCAGTCTGCTCATCTGGTTTCAGGTTCGTGAAGGTAGCCGATGCTTTGTCCAGCAGATCGTCCAGTCCCATTACTTTATTGATGTATCCTGAGGACGATATATCGACAGAGAATGGCTGATCGATAATACTTTTCAGGGCAGCCTGGAAAGGTTCTTTTTCATTAGGCACGGCAGCATCTACCAGGATGTTCTGATTGCGTGCATTGAAATTGAACTTCAGCTCTTTGTATTTGAAAGTCAGGGTAGCATGTCCGTCTGAAGTTTCGGTCACCTCGATAGCAATGGTATTATTGAAATCGCGTGTTACGCGTTGCATGACATCATCTACTGTCGTATAGGTTTCGCTGCGGCTTTCCTGTTTCAGCTCGAACTGTTGGCCTTTGAGAAAATTGTAGCTCAGATCTACATAATCTCTTTTATCATCCTGTTGTTGTGCAAATGCCGGCATGGCTATGGTAGCGCCCAGAGCCATTGACACAAAAAATCGCTTCATCATTACGCTATATATTTTAAACATATTTTTCTATTACGCCGAGGCCAAACAACGCAAAGTCGTACTTGGCAGGGTCTTCCGGATCCAGCTGCCTTAGCTTTTCTGTCAATTCCAGCGCAGTACGCCAGTCTGACTTGGCTGATGAGATTAATCCCAGTCTGGTAGCGACTCTTCCTACATGCACATCTACAGGACATACCAGTTGTGAAGGGCGGATGTGTTTCCATAGTCCAAAATCCACGCCATTTTCATCTTTTCTGACCATCCAGCGCAAATACATGTTCAGGCGCTTACAGGCGGAGTTCCTGGCAGGGGTGGAAATATGTTTCCGGGTCCTTTCCGGGTGCTCCATGGCGAAGAATATCTTATGAAACCCTATGAGGGCATTTTCAACGGTTTCGTCTTTAGGGGTTATGTGGCCGCTAAAGGCAAATTCCAGGGAAGTGACGTTGCTATAGTAGTGCTGCAGGAACTCGACGAAATAGAGCAGGTCTATCCCGTTGAATGTCCGGTGGCAAAACTGCATGAGCTTTATACGTTCTCTGGGCTGGTGGTTTTTGATGAAGTCGTAGGGTTCGTTGTCCATCAACTTCATCAGTTCAGTGCATTTATTGATAATGGTGGTTCGGTTACCCCAGGCAAGTATGGCTGCAAAAAGTCCTGCGATCTCGATATCCTGTAGTTTGGAAAACCTGTGCGGTATCGTAATAGGATCTCCGGCTATAAAATCCGGAGTATTGTAATATGCCGCTTTGGTATCCAAAAACGCCTTCAGTTGCTGGAATTTCATGGTGGTTATTCGGTTAGGTTTGTCTGTTGGCTCGCATAAGATTGCAGCATGACGCATTGAAAATAAGTAAAATTGTGAAAACAAATGTCCCCAAAAAACAATCGCTCCTGCCTGAGGCAGAAGCGATTTCAATTATCCAATAGCTTTTGAAAGGTCTGCGATCAGGTCGTCTGCATCTTCAATACCTACACTCAATCGAATCAGCGAATCAACTAAACCATTGCTGATGCGCTCTTCACGGGGAATAGAGGCATGCGTCATAGACGCAGGATGCCCTATCAGGGACTCCACGCCACCCAGTGATTCCGCCAGGGAGAACAGGTGGGTACCGCTCAATACTTTTGTCGCAGCTTCTATACTATCATCTTTTAGCGTAAATGAGATCATGCCACCATAACCACGCATCTGCTTTTTAGCAATAGCATGATTTGGATGGTCTTCAAAACCGCACCAGTATACCTTGGCTACTTTGGAGTGCTGGCGCAGGAAGTGTGCCACCGCAGCCCCGTTCTCACAATGCCTTTGCATACGTACATGCAGGGTTTTCAACCCACGCAGCACGAGGAAACAATCCTGTGGACCAGGTACTGCTCCGCAACTGTTTTGAATGAAATATAGCTGTTTGGCCAGGTCTTCATCTTTCACGATGATGGCGCCATGCACCACATCGCTGTGGCCCCCCAGGTATTTGGTCGCAGAGTGTACAACGATGTTCGCACCCAGATCCAGTGGATTCTGGAGGTATGGAGAGGCGAAGGTATTATCTACCGCCAGCAGTATTTTATGTTCGCCGGCAATTTGTGCACAGGCGGCAATGTCAATGATGTTGAGCAGCGGATTGGTAGGTGTTTCTATCCAGATCAGCTTTGTATTGGCATTGACATAATTACGGATGTTCTGCGCATCCTGCATACCTATGAAATGGAATTTGATGCCATAGCGCTCAAATATTTTTGTGAAGATGCGGTAAGTGCCACCATAAAGATCATTGCTGGCAATGACTTCATCACCGGGGTTCAGGAGTTTCATGACTGCATCAGTAGCGGCCAGGCCACTACCGAAGGAGATACCGAATTTCCCATTTTCTATGGCTGCCAGTGCATTTTGCAGGGCGTCACGGGTTGGGTTCTGGGTACGGGCATACTCATATCCTTTGTGTTGGCCGGGGGCGCTTTGAACATAAGTGGAGGTCTGAAATATGGGGGTCATAATGGCGCCGGTAGACGGATCCGGCGTTACTCCCGCGTGAATGAGTTTAGTTCCCAGCTTCATGCCTGTAAGATTTTGTAGTTTATTAGGAAAGGACCAAAGGTAACGATCCTCAGTACATCCCACAAACGGCAAAATGCGTAGAACTACGTATACCAAAAAGCCATATAATCAAAAACAGCCATCTGAATCATTTACACGGATGAATTCGCTACGTTCACGAACTAAATTTATACGTTAAGCGGATACCGTAGTATTCCCGCAGTATTTCCGTCTAATTTCGGTTCAGGTTTTTCATAGGATATGGTTAAAATTCGTGGGCGGTATTCTTACCGCCTTTTATTTTTTTACAGGAGCAGCATTGCTAAACTTCACAGGCAGGCTCACACTCACTACATCCCATGCTATAATCAGGTTAGCACCGTAATCAGCTTTCTCAAATACCATGGTAAAAGGTTCTACCGGGGTATCCATTTTGGTCACTGGTACATCGATCCTTACTACATCTTTTGCTTCGCTGTATTTGAATGCTCCCCAGATGTCACTATCTCTGTTGATGATGATGGTCCATTTTGTTTCGTTGGGAATGGCATACATGGTGTAGCGACCTTTTGGCACCAGTTTGCCACCGATTGAAACCGGGCGGTAGAATTCCACTTCAGTAGCTTCGTTCGCACCCAGGCGATAGAGTTCACCGTATGGTTCCAGATCGCCAAAGATCTTTCTTCCCTTCTTCTGTGGCCGGCTGTAGATCACGCGGGCCACGAGGGCGCCTGGTTCTCCTTTTACTCTCACAACATAAGGATACATTACGGGATAATACGCCATGTCCATAGGGCTGGAATCCAGTGGCGGCAGTTTTTTGTCCTGTGCAAACACAGCACTACAACCAAACAGGGTAATCAGTGTGGCGATGAATACTTGCTTCATTAATAGCTCTTAATTGTTCAAAAAATATAGTTGCGCAAACCTACGATTAAAGTTATACAGATGTAGGTGCTGGCGGTACATTTTGCACAAAGGTGACAAGGTCCGGAAAAAAGGTCTGGTAGCTGGCAGCGAGTGCATCATAGTTTGCTTCCAGTGCTGCAAAAGGTACGTCGGCAGTTACTTCCAGGTAACGGCTTCTTCTGACAATGCCGCTGAAAGTTTTGTAAATACCATCCTTGTGTTGGTAACCCAACAGCCAGTTTTGTTCACTCATATACCTGAATACTTCCTGAAAACCAACGGGTAACAGGTAATGTCGTTCCTTTAGTGTAGTATATACTTCCTGTGCAAAGGCGGCCAGTGTATTGCCGGGGAACCGGGTTGTATCGTTGGCCAGGAAATGATCGTAGACAATGTCGATGAATACGGCGCTGTACTTGCCACAGCCGGGTTGAAAGAATCTCTTCGCTTCCAGTGTGACAGGATGTGTATCCGTGAAAGAATCTATAAGCCTATGCAACCGAATGCCCTGCTGTAGACCTGTATCATAATCCTGCCAGTGCTTTCCTTTCACAAAGTCGGCAATCATATTACCGATAGTGATGGAAGGCTGGTGATATGATAAATATGCATGAGCGAGAAAATTCATATAGCGAAGATAGATTTTATTTTCCTTGTCCAGTTTAACAAAAGCTTAACGGTGACGCCTGCAACTTTCCTTCTTCCAGTGCAACTCTTCTATGGTAACGCTTGTATATCGTGTCCGGTAAAGGAATATCGCCCCAACATTACAGGAGATTGCGCACATCTTATCCAGTGACTCTCCATTTGTAACAAAAGCCTTGACCTACCAGCCAGGAACCATGTACCTTTGACTCATCAAACAAAATAAAGTTTCCGCCATGAAACAATTCAGTTCAAAAATCAGTAACCACATTGCACCTGTGGGTGTAAGGCCTTTTGGCCATTTCAAAAAGCTGTTGCTCCTGGTAGCAATTGCTTTATTTACCTCGATCTACTCTTTTGCAGGTACCGGCGCCAATGAGCTGGAAGCATCCAGTACATTGAAAACCGCTCTGAATAAGGAGTTTACCGGAGCATCTGCCATCAAATGGTACAGTGATGACAACAAGACCTTTATGGCTAAGTTCATGCTGAATGAGCGTAACGTAACGGCTTATTTTGATGGAGAAGGTCATCTGCTGGCTACGCGTCGTTATGTTGACGCAGCCAACCTCCCGCTGTCTGTTGCTTCAAAACTGGCGCAGCGTTATCCAAACGAAGCTATCCGTTGGGTAGTAGAGTTCCAGAGTGATGGTAATACAGCGTATTATGTAACACTGGAAGGTAACAATACCTGGAAGGTGATCAAAGCAAGTGCTAACGGCGACCTGAGCGTACACCAGCGCCTGAAAAAAGCATAACCTGCTTTTAAGTTAAAGAAGACTATTGTTAATTTTTGGAACCCGGGGTATTTATTACCCCGGTTTTTGTTTTTACAGGCACTAGCAAAATTTTTATAGTCATTAGCAAAATGATAACCTGCTCCCCTGTTGCGCCTGAATTGAAATCTTTTCAAAATCCTTACCTTTGCCCCTCTGTTTCAAGATTTAAACTTATTCAACAACGGAAATGAACAAAGGTCCAATTTCTCAATTTATCCAGCACCACTATCGCCACTTCAATGCGGCTGCACTGGTGGATGCTGCTAAAGGATATGAAGCTCACTTACTGGAAGGGGGCAAAATGCTGGTATCTCTGGCGGGTGCGATGAGTACTGCCGAGTTGGGTATCTCCTTCGCGGAAATGATCCGTCAGGGGAAAGTGGACATCATCTCCTGCACCGGCGCGAATCTGGAAGAGGATATCATGAACCTCGTAGCGCACACGCACTATAAGAGAGTTCCTCATTACCGTGACCTGAGCCCTCAGGAAGAGTGGGACCTGCTGCAGGATGGTTTCAACCGTGTAACTGACACCTGTATCCCTGAAGAAGAAGCTTTCCGCCGCATACAGGAACATATCCACAAGATCTGGAAAGATGCGGAAGATAAAGGTGAACGTTACTTCCCGCACGAATATATGTACAAGCTGCTGCTGAGTGGTGTGATGAAAGAACACTACGAGATCGATCCAAAGAATAGCTGGATGCTTGCTGCTGCTGAAAAGAATATTCCTATCGTAGTACCAGGATGGGAAGATAGCACCATGGGTAATATCTTCGCTTCTTACTGCATTAAGGGTGAACTGAAGCCTTCTACCATGAAGAGTGGTATTGAATACATGATCTGGCTGGCTGACTGGTATAAACACAACTCCGGTGGTAAAGGTGTTGGTTTCTTCCAGATTGGTGGTGGTATCGCTGGTGACTTCCCAATCTGTGTGGTACCAATGATGTACCAGGATCTGGAATGGCATGATGTTCCTTTCTGGGGTTACTTCTGCCAGATTTCTGATTCTACTACCTCTTATGGTTCTTATTCAGGGGCAGTACCTAATGAGAAGATCACATGGGGTAAACTGGATATCAATACACCGAAATTTATCGTGGAATCTGATGCTACGATCGTAGCACCGCTGATATTCTCTTATTTGCTGGGTTGGTAATTACTACCTTGAAAAATAGTTAAAGGGCCCGACATCATTATGTCGGGCCCTCTTTGCTTTTAGACAGAAAAGCGTATATTGTACCCTTATAACTTCCAATGCATGAAAAACATTATTCCACTACTCACGGTGGCAGCCGCTGTTAGCTTAAGCGCCTGCCAGTCTGGTACAAAATCCAATAATAATTCAGTAGACAGTATGCAGACCACTAAAGACAGCCTTTCAATCGAAGGGAAGATACCTGCTGCACGTTTCGACAGCACGGTAGACGGTAAACAGACAAAATTGTATTACCTGAAAAGTAAAGGTAATGTGCAGGTTGCCATTACAAACTATGGCGGTAAAATCGTAAGTCTGCTGGCGCCTGATAAATCGGGCAAGCTGGAAGATGTAGAACTGGGGTATGACAACATCTCCCGCTATGTTAGCACCAAAGAAAGATACTATGGTGGTATCGTAGGCCGCTACGGTAATCGTATTGCAAAGGGAAAGTTCAAACTGGATGGCAAAGAATATACACTGGCAACCAACAATAACCAAAATCACCTGCATGGTGGTAAAAAAGGTTTCAACGATGTGGTTTGGGATGCTGAGCAAACTGCCCCTAACTCACTGAAACTCCACTACGTATCAAAAGATGGTGAAGAAGGTTATCCTGGTAACCTGGATATCACCCTCACTTACACGCTGACTGACAGTAATGAACTGAAAATCGATTATTCAGCTACTACAGATAAAGCAACTGTTGTTAACTTAACTAACCACTCTTTCTTTAACCTGCATGGTGCTGGTAATGGTGATATCAATGATCTGATCCTGACCATCAATGCAGATAAGTTTACTCCTGTAGATAGCACGCTGATTCCTACTGGTAAATTAGAAGCAGTAAAAGGTACGCCAATGGATTTCACTACTCCGACCAAGATTGGAGAGAGAGTAGATGCAGACTTTGAGCAGCTGAAATTTGGTCGTGGTTATGATCATAACTATGTACTTAACAAGAAAGGTAATGAGTTGTCTCTGGCAGCGAAGGTAGAAGATCCTACCAGTGGCCGTACTTTAGAAGTATGGACAACTGAGCCAGGTGTACAGTTCTATGGTGGTAACTTCTTAGATGGTACCGATAAGGGTAAGGATGATAAGACATATGTACATCGTGGAGCTTTCTGTCTGGAAACACAGCATTTTCCTGATTCTCCGAATCAGCCGGCGTTTCCAAGCGTGGTGTTGAAACCAGGTGCTACTTATACTTCTGAGTGTATTTACAAATTTGGAGTTAAATAAATATTTTCCCGCCCCCCAGCCCTGGGGGGCGTTTTTTTTAGAAGAATAATTCGGAGGCGATACCATCTGCAAATAGCCGGCCTGCTGGTGTTAGCATTAGCTTCTCTCCTTCCTGACGCATCCAGCCTTTATACAAATACTTAGCAACCTCTTTTTGAATTTTTTCTTTTTTGTCATTTCCGAATCTGTCGGCAATGGTGGTTAGATCACATCCTGCTGAAGTTCTTAACGATGTCATTAAGTATTCATTCAACATCATTACGGGTGTCAATTCCTCTTTTTCAAAGTTCAATTTCCCGTGTTCCAGACTTTTTATATACAATGCATTATTAGCCACATTCCATTGTCTTGACTTTGTGTCAAAACTATGAGCTGAAGGACCTAAACCCAGATAGGGCGCCCCTTGCCAATAGCTGCTATTGTGCCGTGAATGCCATCCTTTTAAGGCAAAGTTTGAAATCTCGTATTGCTCATATCCACCATCTTCTGTCCATTTCAATAATTGCTCAAAATGTCTGGCTGCTTTATCTGCATCAATGGCAGGTATCTTCTTCTTTTTGATAAAATGATCTAATGCGGTACCTGCTTCCACCGTCAGTGCATAACAGGAAAGATGAGGAACTTTCAAATCCACTGCCTGCTGTACATTGTACTCCCACCCTGCATCAGTCAGGGTTGGGCCGCCGTAAATCAGGTCAATTGTCATGTTCTCAAATCCTGCATCCTGCGCGTGGAGAATACACTCTTTTGCCTGCTTAGCATTGTGTGCGCGATGCATCCATTTCAGGTCTTCCTCGTGAAAGGACTGAATACCAATACTCAGTCTGTTGACACCCGCATTTTGCAGCATATGCAGCTTTTCAGGAGTCAGATCATCCGGATTGGCTTCCAGCGTCACTTCGGCACCAGTATTGACAGTAAAGTTTTTATGAATTGCTTCTAATAAGCGGAGCAGGTCTTTTTCAGGTAACAAACTTGGCGTACCGCCTCCAAAGTAGATTGTATTAATAGGTTCGCCAGACAGATATGCTGTTTGTAACTCAATTTCCTTTAATAAGGCTGTTACTACTGCTGGCTCCTGCGCCAATGAAGTAGAGAAATGAAAATTGCAATAGTAACAAGCCTGCTTGCAAAAAGGAATATGCAAATAAATACCCGCCATTCTGCAAAGGTGGGTATTTATCCGCGATTTTAGCGCACAGGAATTTCGCCTTTATGCTGCCAGTAATTTATGAGCACGGCAATGATAAACCCGGTGAACACCATCACCATGCTGAACATAAAGATATGTCCCATGCCAAAAGTGCTCTCCACAAGGCCTACCAGTGGGCCGGTAATGCCCAGAGAAAGGTCAATAAATAAGCCATAGCCACCCAAAGCCGCCCCTTTGTTGGATGCAGGCACCAGTTTCACCGCCTCTACTCCCAGTGCAGGGAATACCAGCGAAAAACCAAACCCGGCAATACAAGCGCCTACCAGTGCGATATGCGGGCTATATGCCTGCCAGAGAATGGCCAAACCAATGGCTTCTGTGAGCAGACAAAAGATCGCCGTCTTCATACCACCATATCGGTTGATGTAATCTTCGAAGAACAGACGACCCAGTATAAAGCTGATACTGAAGGTAGACAGGCACATTACAGCACCCTGCCATCCCAGTTGAGAATAATACAAAGTGATGAAAGTAGAAATGGTGCCAAAACCTAAACCTCCCAGCGCCAGGCACACACCAAACGGTGTCACCGTTTTGAATACATCCATGAAAGGTTGTCTTGGGGCGGTAGATGTAGATTTCAAAGGTGTTTTACCCCTGGCATAATAATATCCCACGATACCACATATCATAATCAGACCAGCCATAGTGCTCATTCCAAAATTGTGGTGGAGTATAGCACCAAAAGGAGCGCCGATGGCCAATGCGCCATAGCTACCAATACCATTATAAGAGATCGCCTTGCTGGTATGTTCATCTCCTACAGCGAGGATGGCCCAGTTAATAGGACTCGCGCCAATCATCCCTTCAGCAAAACCAGTCGTAAGGCGGGTCACAATGAGCAAAGAAAGACTCAGCGCAGGAATACCTTTAAAGAAATAAGCGACAACCAGGAGCGCTCCGCTCACGCCAAAACCAATCATCCCCATTATCACAGCGGGTTTAGGTCCTTGTTTGTCAACGATGCTACCAGCATACCCTCTGAAAAGGAAAGTCGTAATGTATTGAAGACTGATCACTACACCTGCAGTCATTGTACTAAAACCCAGGTCGTGATAAATAAAGAATGGTAATACCGCCAGTGCAAGACCAATGGTAAAGTATCCAATAAAGGTAAAAGCAACGAATTCCGCTATGGTCGAACGGACTCTCGACAACGAAACACCAGCATTTTGTGCTGCTTGCATATTTAATTATTTAATTAACAATAGGAGTGTAAGTAGTACAGGCTAAAAGAGCATTACACTCAGGTGTATTCATCTGCAAAGTTCCTGTAGTATTCTTTGGCGAAAATGGTATATGTAGGATATATTATTGTAAATTTAATAGATGAAGCGGAGACAGTTTGAGCCACTTGAAATAGACGAAATGGATACAGACGTCTACCATTTGCCGGTGCATAGCCATACTTATTACGAAATGATTTATGTATATAAGGGTGATGGCATCCACCAGCATAACAATAACAGAATTCCATATGAGGCGGGAGACCTGTTTTTGATCTCTCCTGAGGATGAGCATTATTTTGAAATCGGCCAGCGGAGCCGGTTTATCTTTATAAAATTTACAGACAGTTATTTCAGTGGACGAAGTTATCTTTCCCTGTCTGCTTCTCCTGAAAAGATCATGCGCCTTACCCTTCTCAAGGAAATGAAGCCGGTAATGGATGAGGCTGGGAAAGTGGTGCTGCGTAATACGATCGATAACCTGCTCATTTATTGGAAACAGGAGAAGGATATATCGAACTCACCGTTGATGTACTTCCAGGTATTGTCGGTTTTCGGGCTGATCAGAGAGGCGATGATTCGTATGAATGTGAGAATCGACCAGGGACAGCCCGACAAAGAGGAAATGATCTCATATATTCATCAGCATATCTACGACCCCTCATTAACTAAGATCAGGCATATCGCCAGCCACTTCAACATAAGCCCTAATTATTTCAGTGCTTATTTCAAGCGAAACTTCGATGTAAGTTACCGGGATTATGTCAACGACTACCGGATTAAGCTAATAGAAAACCGGATAGCTTCGGGTACAGTAACGATGAAGCAGATTGCCTTCGAGTTCGGCTTTACGGATGCCAGTCATTTATCACATTATTTTAAACAGCGCAAAGGGATACAGCCCGGATCATACAGAAAAGATGCAGAGCACCTATAGACGATGGACTTATTTTATATCTTTGCCAGCAATCATATTTCAGCATAAAAAAATATTTGAGGTGCGAAGCTGGTTATTGTTCCTGTTCATATTACCCTGTTTACGGATAGCTGCTCAAGACAGTGCGGCAGTCAGGCCTACGACTCCTGTGGCAACAGAGAGCCTTGTCCGTAAGGATACAGGAATCGTGAAGCCGGTGAAGAAGAAGGTGCCTGTAATAAAAAAAGATAGTGTGGGTGTAAAACCGGCAGCGTCTGCTACCCCTGTGATAGCCGGCACTGACACCCTGCGTACTGATACGATTCCGCAGGTACCGGCCGTACCTTTGCATCAGGAAACGATTTATGAGAAGTATCTAAAGACATTGACCGCCAGCAATATATTTCTGAAACTGAACAAGCCCCACAGGCTGGACCTCAATCCAGTCCGTGCATACAGAGACCTTGACTGGCTGGTATATGTAATGGGAGGAGTCGTTTTATTACTGGGAATAATCCGGTTGAGCTACCTGAAGTATTTCACAGATCTGTTCAGGGCCTTTCTGAACCCAACCCTGAGCCAGCGTCAGCTGAAAGATCAGTTGTCACAGAGCCCTTTCCCCAACTTGCTGCTGAATATATTTTTTGTGATTAGCCTGGCCATGTACTTATATCTGCTCATGTATCGCCAAAACTATATACCCGGCAGTAATGCATGGATGGTAATACCGGCATTGATCGTTTTGGTTGCCCTGGTCTATAGTATAAAATATGTGATGTTGCGTTTTTGTGGCTGGTTATTCGGTAGTGTGGAGCTGGCAGATGCATATATTTTTATTTTGTATCTGATCAACAAAGTATTGGGAATTCTGCTAGTGCCATTCCTCGTTATTCTGGCCTTTTGCAGGCCTGAACTGGCAAAAGCCTTCCTGTACATATCCGTTTTTTTTATAGTAATATTGGTCGCATACAGGTATATCAGGTCCTATTCAGTGGTAAAGCAATACTTATCTTTCAGCAGATTACATTTTTTTCTTTACCTTTGCGCATTCGAAGTAGCGCCGGTATTAATAATTACAAAGGTGCTGCTGGTCTGGTTAACTGGCGGTCATTGATCTCCTATTGTTAACACAAGAGCAAAAAAACGTATGATTAAAGGCGGGCCAAAAAAAGATTTGCAAGCGAAACAGATTCAGTCAATTCTAATTTCCCAACCTAAGCCTGAAACAGAAAAATCACCATACTTTGAACTAGCGAAAAAATTCAATGTGAAGTTGGATTTTTATCCGTTTATAAGGGTGGAGGGACTGTCCGCGAAAGATTTCAGGAAACAGAAGATTGACATACAGCTTTTTACAGCCGTGATATTTACGAGCCGTAATGCTGTAGACCATTTCTTCCGCATTTGCGAAGAAATGAAAATCAAAGTATCGCAGGATTGCAAGTATTTCTGCATTACAGAAGCAATTGCGTTGTATCTCCAAAAATTCATCCTTTACCGCAAGCGTAAGGTATTCTATGGGGCTGATGGTTCTACCAAAAGTCTGCTGGAAGTGATGAATAAGCATCGCGATAACGAGAAATTCCTTTTCCCTAGTTCTGACAGCCAGCGGAAAGACATTGAAGAGTGGCTTAAAGCCAACAAATGTGAATACGCAACTGCTACCCTTTACAAAACCGTTTCGAACGATGTAAAGGAAGTATTGTCTGGCAAAGATTACGACATGATTGTGTTCTTTAGCCCGTACGGAGTGAAGTCGCTATTTGAAAATATGCCGAAGTTTGAGCAGAATGGCACTCATATAGGGGCCTTCGGTCCTACTACTTCTGCTGCGGTAGAAGAGGCCGGTCTCAGATTGGATGTAAAAGCACCTGCGCCACAAGCTCCTTCTATGGTAGCTGCCCTGGAACAATACCTGGCTACTACCAACAAGAAATAAATCTTCCTAATTTCAGGTAGAATTAACTGAGAATAACAGCTTTCTACCTGTTAATCAGGGTAAATAGAAAAATAATCTGTAAAAAAAACAGGAAATTAATATACCTTAAGGGACAGCAATCGCTGTCCCTTCTTATTTTTGGAAAAAGGAATTACTGGAAGACCATAACCGTGAACAAACTATCTAACGAGACGAGCCCGTATCTCCTACAGCATGCGCACAATCCTGTAGAGTGGTACCCCTGGGGCGATGAGGCTTTACAAAGGGCAATAGCAGAAGACAAACCAATATTAGTTAGCATTGGCTATGCCGCTTGTCACTGGTGCCATGTCATGGAACGCGAAAGCTTCGAGGACGAAGCCACTGCGCGGATCATGAACGAACACTTCATTAATATCAAGATAGATAGAGAGGAACGACCAGACCTGGACCATATTTATATGGACGCCCTGCAGGCTATGACCGGATCTGGCGGCTGGCCCCTGAATATGTTCCTGACCCCGGAGCGACTGCCATTCTATGGAGGTACCTACTTCCCTCCCATGAAAGCTTACAACCGCCCCTCCTGGCAGGAACTGCTGCTGGCCCTGTCTGATGCGTTCAAAAACAGAAGGGAAGACATTGAGACACAGGCTATTAACATGCGTGATCACCTGGTACAGGCCAGCAAGTTTGGTAGCACAATCAACCTGCTTCCCAAAGAAGAACAATTCACTCGCAACCAATGTGATATTATTTTCAACAACATAATGCAACAGGCTGATAAGGAATGGGGAGGATTTGGAAATGCTCCAAAGTTCCCCGGCACTTTTATCATTCAGTACCTGCTGCGCTACTATCATAGTTTCGGAGAACAGGCGGCCCTGGATCAGGCGCTGCTGTCGCTGGACAAAATGATACAGGGCGGTATCTATGACCAGGCCGGTGGCGGTTTTGCCCGCTATAGCACCGATGCCAAATGGTTGGCGCCGCACTTTGAGAAGATGCTTTATGACAATGCATTGCTGGTAGATGTGATGAGTGAAGCTTACCAGGTAACAGGCAATCCGTTGTATTCCATTACAATAGCAGAAACACTGACTTTTGTACAGCGGGAAATGACGGATGCGGGTGGTGCTTTTTACGCCGCGCTGGATGCAGATTCGGAAGGGGTGGAAGGTAAGTTTTATACCTGGAGCAAGGCAGAGATAGATGAAATATTAGGATCAGATGCAGACGCATTTTGTCGCTTTTACGATATCAGTGAAGAGGGAAACTGGGAAGAGACCAACATACTATGGATTAAACAGTCGCTGTCGGCCTTTGCTGCTGAAAATCAGGTGGATGAGACAGCGCTGAGCGAACAGCTGGCCATTGGCCTTGCCAAATTGATGGAGGTAAGAAGCCAACGTATAAGGCCGGGATTGGACGATAAGCTCCTATTAGGCTGGAATGCCCTGATGATACATGCCTGCTGTAAAGCCTTTGCTGCAACAGGAGAAGAAAGTTACAGGGACATGGCTCTGAAGGCGATAGATTTTTGCTGGACACATTTCCGGAAGGATGGAGAGGACTCCTTTTATCATACCTATAAAAATGGACAGGCAAAATATCCGGCATTTCTGGATGACTATGCCTGGTTGATCAGGGCGTTGATTGCCCTGCAGGAGGTAACCGGAGACAAAACGTGGCTGGACAAGGCTTTTTCCCTAACAAGTTTTGTCTTGCAGCATTTTTCTGACGAAACCGGTGTATATTGCTTTTATACTGTTGAGAGTCAATCTGATGTGATTGTCAGAAAGAAGGAAGTATACGACGGAGCTACGCCAAGTGGCAATGCAGTAATGGCAGCCAACTTATGGTACCTGAGTATTGTATTCGACCAAAAAGAATGGGCGGAAAGATCCTTAAAAATGCAGGCGGGTCAGGCACAAACTACGGTGAGGTATCCTACGTCATTGGGGGTATGGTCTGGACTGCTGTTGCAAAGGGTACAAGGCGTGAAAGAAATTGCGATTGTAGGGCCGGATTATAAGTTGAGAATGGAGGATACTAATAAGCGTTATATTCCGTTTAAGGTACTGTTGGGAGCAACGCATGATGATCCTGAAAAACCCTTACTGTCACACAGGGAGCGGGCGGATGAGACGCTGATCTATGTTTGCGAAGATTATCATTGCATTAAACCTGTGAATTATATAGACGAAATTATTAATTTGAAATAATATTTATGTATCTTGCATGACCATATCTCTGTAAAAAGGAAACGGTAAAAAGGATTTTTCGTCAGATATAATAAAATGTTAAAAAATACGTTTAATTTAATTGTCATCGGTCCTATGAGCGAATGAAAAAGTTGGCTAAAAACTAACTACGGATTAAAATTAATCGTTACATTTGTTATCTTACTTAAGATTCAAACGGGTGAGTGATGGGCAAAAGGTGCTGATTCTGAGAACACGACCTGATCGGGCAAGATATTAAAGAAACCAACAAGCGAGCAACCAGTTATATCTGGAGTTGTCTATAAATCAGCAGCTTTAGAGTCATTTAAAATTCAAAAAATGTGAATGGCTGGTTGGCTTATCGGTCTAACCGGGAGATTCCGGGAAGACTTCGGCCATGTTTCAGAACTTAGCGACGGCAAGCAGTCTCATTTCGGCCAATGGAACTGCGTCGCTGTATCGAAATAAATGATTTTCAATGAAAGCTACCCTTATGAAGCTTAATTTTTCAAGTGGTCTGTTAGCAGTATTGCTGGTTAGCCTGCTAGCCAGCTGCGGTGGTAGTAAAACCCCCAAAAATGCACAAGGACAGCTGATTGGAGTTAGTCCCAGACCGAAGTATTTCCCTCCTGTACCCTATGGAATGGTGTATGTACCGTCAGGTACCTTTCATATGGGCCCCAGCGATGAGGATCTGAACTATGCGTACACTGCTCGTAACAAGTCTATTTCCATTTCCGGCTTCTATATGGATGCTACGGAAATTACAAATAACGAGTATCGTCAGTTCGTACAATGGGTGACAGACTCTATCGCGCACATTCTGCTTAGCCATGTAAAGAGTGATGGTGGACAGGATGTGATCGACTGGAAGCAGAAGATCAATTACAAAGATAAAGGCACCATTGATAAGCTGGAGCAAATGACATATGCTCCGGAGGATCGCCTGTACGGTCGTAAGGAATTCGACGTACATAAACTGGTGTATCATATAGAAACTTTCAACTGGGAGCAGGCAAAGCTGCGTGAGAACGCAAACAAGCCACGTTCTAAGTTCATTGTAAAGAAAGATGTAGCTGTATATCCTGACACCCTGTGTTGGATCAGAGACTTCTCTTATGCTTACAATGAGCCTATGACGAGAATGTACTTCTGGCACCCGGCATTTGATAATTATCCGGTAGTAGGCGTGACCTGGCACCAGGCAAACGCATTCGCTGAATGGCGTAGTAAGTTCTGGGAAGACTATCGTATCTCTAAGAATCTGTTTACTGAAGATAAATTCCAGTTACCTTCCGAGGCACAGTGGGAATATGCTGCACGTGGTGGTAGAGAGCAATCTCCTTATCCATGGGGTGGTTATTATATCCGCAACAAGAAGGGCTGTCTGCTGGCGAACTTTAAACCAGGTCGTGGTAACTATCCTGAAGATGGTGGTTTCTACACTGTAAGAGCAGACGCTTATTGGCCTAACGACTACGGACTGTACAACATGTCTGGTAACGTAGCGGAATGGACACAGGATATCTTCTATGAGAATGCCTACTCCTTCACATCTGACATGAACCCATACCTCCGTATGGACGTAACGGATGATGCGCCACCAAAAATGAAGCGTAAAGCTGTAAGAGGCGGTAGCTGGAAAGACATCGGATATTTCCTTCAAACAGGTACCCGCTCTTACGAGTATCAGGATAGTGCTAAATCTTACATTGGTTTCCGTTGTACGATTGCATTCCTGAGCCGTTCTAAAAATGATTTTGGTCACCATTAATCTGGCAAGTATTCAATAGTATAATCAGCATTACGGATAGATGGGCAGGACACAGGCACAGATCGAAGCTGTACCGGGATTTATTCCGGTTGCCTTTGGGACAGGCATGTAGTGTATGTTAAACAACTTAAAATATGTTCAACATGAGAAACCGTATGATGTACATAGTGAAACCGCAAATCATCGATGAGCAACAACTATTCCATAACAACAATTTAACCTTTAACACTTTAACCAGTAAATTTTGACCTATGGCTATGAATCCTACTACATCGAAATGGCTTAATTTCTTTGTTTGTATCGCGGCATCAGTAGTAATTATCGGAGCGTTGTTCAAACTGCAACACTGGCCAGGCGCGGATATCGCCCTGATCGTTGGTTTGAGCACTGAGGCATTAATCTTCTTTGTATATGCATTCGTACCAGATAGTGGTGGCGGAGATCACGGCGGCGAAACTCACGTTTCTGTTGTTGCCGGTGGTAGCCCTGCTCTGGCTGGCCTGGACAAGATGCTGGAAGAAGCTGACATCACTCCTGTATCATTACAACGCCTGAGCGAGAACTTCCAGAAATTAGGTACCACCGTCGATAAGATGAGGGACATTAGCGACGTCGTTGCGGCTACAGGCGACTACACCCAGAAAACAAGGGAAGCTGCCAGCGCAATTACAAACGTTGCTCACGCTTACACTACAGCAGCATCGGCTGTTGCTTCTTTCAACAGTGCTTCTGAGTCTACCAGAAACTTCCATGAGCAAATGCAGGGTATGACCAAGAATCTGGCTTCTCTGAATGCTATCTATGAACTGGAACTCCAGGACACTAACAATCACCTGAAAGCAATGAACAATTTCTACGGAAATCTGCTCAAAGTTTCTTCAGCTATGACCAGCAGCGTAGATGACGCGCGTAAAACTCAGGATCAAATCTCCCAGCTCGCTAAAAATCTGAGCAATCTGAACACCGTTTACGGTAACATGCTCAGCGCTATGCATGGTGCAGGTAGATAAGGTACGCTTATAGTTTTGGAATTAACAACAGACAATCATTTAATCTGAAAACAAACTATGGCACTACCTAAAGATCCCAGGCAGAAGATGATCAATATCATGTACTTGGTCTTGACGGCCATGCTTGCATTGAACGTTTCTGCTGAGATATTGAACGCATTTAATATAGTAAACAACTCAATTATTACATCGAATAAGTCGATTACCGACAAGAATGAAAACACCTACCTCACTTTCGAAGATCAGATGAAATCTGATCCAGGTAAAGTAGGTCCTCTGAAAACAAAAGCTGAAGAAGTAAAAAAACTGTCTGAGGCAATGTATGTATATCTCGATACGTTAAAGAACACGATCATCAGAGAATCAGGTGGACTGGACGAATATGGTGACATCAAATCTAAATCTGACCTGGACGCTCCAACACGCGTCATGGAAAATCGCAAACAAGGACCTGAACTGGAAAAACGTCTGAAAGAACTGCGTGCGCAGCTGCTGACTTATGTTGATCCTAAGGATACTGCCGCTTTTGCCAAATCCTTACCACTGAAAATAGTTGTAGGTGAGTCTCACGGCGGCCACGGACCAAAAAAGAAGGACTGGACCAGCTATCACTTTGAAATGGTGCCAACTATCGCAGCTGTTACCATTTTGAGTAAGTTCCAGAACGACGTTAAAAACTCTGAGTCACTGATCATCGATGATCTGTTGGCCCAGATTAGCAAAAACATCATTCGTTTCGACAAGATCAGACCACTGGTTTCCCTGAATTCCAAGAATCTGATGGAAGGTCAAACGCTGACAGCTCAGATCGCAGTTGGTGCTTACAGCAGCACTGTGAATCCAGACATCGTGGTGAATGGTCAAAACATTACTGCGGTAGACGGTTTGGGTACTTATACTATGCCAGTTTCCGGTATCGGTGAAAAAACTATCTCTGGTACTGTAACGATCAAGAAACCAGATGGCACTGCTGAGACCCTGCCTTTCAATGAGCCTTATAGCGTAGGAGCTTCTACTACTTCTATCTCTGCTGATAAAATGAACGTACTGTACATTGGTTTATCAAACCCAATCTCAGTATCTGCAGGTGGAGTACCAGGTGAAGCAGTTAGCGCTAGCATCTCTGCGGGTTCTATGACGAAGAAAGCTACTGGTGAATATGCCGTAGTTGTAAGCTCCCCAGGTAAAGCAGTTATCTCTGTAAGTGCTAATATCGATGGTAAACAAAAAACTTTAGGTTCCAAAGAGTTTCGTATCAAATACATCCCTGATCCAGTGCTGAAAGTAGGTCTGAGCAAAGGCCCTTCTATGAAAGCTGCTGAGTTCAAAGTACAGGGCGGTCTGCGTGCTGATCTGGAAGACTTCGTATTCGACGGTGTAAAATACGATGTAGTTAGTTACCGTATCGGTATCCAACCTCGTTCCGGCGATTATGTTGAAGGTGAGGCAAATTCCGCTTACTTCCCTAGCTCTGTAATGGGTGCTATCCGTAGCCTGAAACCAGGTGACCAGGTTTACTTCGACAACGTTCGTGTAAAGGGTCCGGATGGTAAAGTAAGAGATATGAGCAATATCAATTTCAAGATAAACTAATATTATTTCTATGCGAGCAGTCATCCTTAACAAAATTGGTTGGTGTTCCCTTATGCTGGTACTCCTGCTGGCATCTCAGGCTGATGCACAACGTCGGGGAGGTAGTACACGTCGTAAATCGGCGACCCCTGATGCAGCTACCCAAGATGCTAACGTAGTAAATCCTGCTACAGGTAACAGCGTTGCGCCGCCACCGCCCCCTCCACCCCCCCCAGGAACATCACTGCGCCCGGATGGTTTCGGTATGGCGGTAGATACACCGCGCAAATCACAGCGTACCGATGGTATCTCTGAAAAGAACTTCATCAAGGACCGTACGCCTATTGCCTATGATCACATTCGCTCAGATGACGAATTCTGGGAAAAGAGAATCTGGCAGGTGATAGATACCCGCGAAAAGATGAACCTTCCTTTTCAATATAATGTTGAGGATGAAAATGGTACAAGCCAGCTGTTCATTAATATCC
Organism: Chitinophaga sp. LS1; assembly: GCF_034274695.1. Taxonomy (NCBI): domain Bacteria; kingdom Pseudomonadati; phylum Bacteroidota; class Chitinophagia; order Chitinophagales; family Chitinophagaceae; genus Chitinophaga; species Chitinophaga sp. LS1. The sequence continues at coordinate 1,670,665 of NZ_CP128362.1, read as the reverse complement.
TGCTCGATGCTATCAAGAGCAAGCAGGTAGAAGCCTTCAGCGCTATCGATGACAGGTTCACTACCCCTATCGCTTACGGTGAGATCCAGAATAAACTGAGCGGTGAAGAAAAAACCATCCGTAGTATCGACCCTGTAACAGGTGAAGAGAAGATGGTAACTACCCGTGATGAATTCGATCCTCGTACTGTAGTTCAGTATAAGATCAAAGAAATCTGGGTATTCGACAAAGAAGCGTCCCAACTGAAAGTTCGTATCCTCGGTATCGCTCCAATGGTATCCCGTATGAACGAAGATGGTTCCTTCCGCGCGGCTATCCCGCTGTTCTGGGTGTACTATCCTGATATGCGTCCTATCCTGGCTAAATACGATGTATACAACCAGAATAACGATGCGGCTACCATGAGTTGGGAAGATCTGTTTGAAATGCGTTTCTTCACCAGCTATGTGACCAAAGAAAACAATACTTATAACCGTGAGATTAAAGATTATATCAAAGACGGTACTATGAGATTGTTGGAAGGTCAGGCTGTTAAGGATAAGATCTTCAACAAAGAACAGGATATGTGGCAGTATTAATAGCTGCTCGCAGATAAAGATTAAAAGAAAAAAGGGATCGCATTGCGCGATCCCTTTTTTCTTGCTAAAAGAGAGCGGGAATCGATTCGCAATTCCCGCTCTCTTTTAGGTTTATGGATGGAAATAAGTGTAAATCAATTTCGCTTTCGCCGCCCCTACTTCCTTCACCAGATCATCCTCCGCCAGCAACTTAATCTTTGCCACTGACCTGAACGTTTTCAACAACTGCGTTGCCGTGTTCTCCCCTATCCCCTTTATTCCTTCCAGCTCATTTTTAAACGTTCCTTTACTTCGCTTATTCCTGTGAAAAGTAATGCCAAATCTATGCACCTCATCACGTACTCTTCTTATCAGTTTCAGGCTCTCACTATCATAAGGCAATTTGATACTATCCTTATCGCCCGGAAAGAAAATCTCTTCTTCATTTTTAGCCAGCCCCACTACCGTCATACTACCCACCAGGTCTAATGCCCTGATACTTTCCATTGCTGACCCTAATTGTCCCTTACCACCATCTATGATCACCAGCTGTGGTAATGGCTGCTGCTCTGCCAATAAGCGGCTATAACGGCGAAATACGACCTCCTTCATCGAAGCAAAGTCATTGATCCCTTCTACGGTTTTCACATTGAAATGACGATAGTCTTTTTTAGACGCTACACCATCTTTGAATACTACACAGGCAGATACCGGATATGCACCCTGAAAGTTCGAGTTATCGAAACACTCAATATGCGTGGGTAAATCAACCAGTTCAAGATCTGCCTGCAACTGATACAACACCTTTTTCTTCTCCATATCACTCTTGCCTTCCAGGTGCAGGATCTTTTTACGATGCAACTCTTCTTTGAAGTAATTAACATTCTTCTCAGAGAGTTCCAGTAGTTTCTTCTTATCGCCTCCTTTGGGTACAGTGACTATTACATTCTCTTCCGGATATTCTATTTCAATGGGCACAATGATCTCTCTTGTTACACTCTTGAAAGCATCTCTCAGATAGTTGATCGCATACGCCAACACCTCCTCATTTTCTTCTTCCAGTTTTTTCTCCAGTGTCACTGTTTTTGTATCCGCAATTGTTCCATTCAACACACGGAGGTAATTCACATATGCATGGTTTCCTTCACTGATGATAGAGAAGACATCTACATGGCCCACCTTTGTATTTACAATGGTGGATTTGGATTGATAATCCTGTAGTTTTTCAATCTTCTTTCTCATAATCTCTGCCTTCTCAAATTCCATGTTCATAGCATGCTCCTGCATCTGTGTGCGAAACAGTTGCAATATTGGAGAGAGGTTGCCTCTCAGTATGTTCTTTACCTGCGACAAGCCTTCTCTGTAATCGTCTTCTGTCTGCAAGCCTTCGCAAGGACCTTTACAGTTGCCCAGATGATATTCAAGACATACTTTGTATTTACCCTTTGCAATATTCTGTGGAGAAAGATTCAGTGTACAGGTACGTAATGGAATGTTGTACCTGATCACTTCCATCAGTTCTTTGACTCTCCACACGGAAGTATAAGGCCCCAGGTATTCCGATCCATCCTTAATCACATTCCGGGTAAATAACACCCTTGGAAAGGACTCATGTTTGATCACGAGATAAGGATATGTTTTATCGTCCTTGAGGTTGATATTGAACTTAGGCTGGAACTGTTTAATCAGTGAGTTTTCCAGCAGAAAAGCATCCTGTTCGGAGCCAACGATGGTAAACTCAATATGATGAATATGTTCGACCAGTTTCCTGGTCTTAAAGCTATCGTGATTCTTTGCAAAATAAGAGCTCACCCGTTTCCGCAGGCTTTTCGCTTTGCCCACGTACAGGAGCTCGCCACCTTCATTATAGTATTTATAAATACCGGGTTGAAGGGGAATGGTATGTGATATCTGTGAAAACTCCGCTGCTGTCATCTGATCAATAAAGTCATTAAAGGTGCATCATCGCAATCTTAATATCCAGTTCTTTTTCGGGCAGGAAAGCGATATGCTGTCTTGTCGTGATCCGGATATGATGATTGTGCTGATACTCGAGGTTTTGTTCGTATTCATAAACGAGGTTGCGTACATGTCTGTTCAGTTGTACGGCAGTGATATGTTGTGCATTGTCCAATTCAATAATAATTTCCTGGGGCAGGGTCGCATCATCTTTTGCCTTGTACATCAGGGAACGCTTGCCGGTGAACTGATCTGCCAGCAAAATGGTATCGTAGGCACCCTGCAAACTTGGTTTGTGGAGGTCTACATCCATAAAGGGTGCGAGCATATTATGTAGTTGCAGGGAATCGGGTGCGGTGATAGTGACACTATCATGCTTTGTATTCAATGAAACTGTTTTGAATAACCCGGGTTTTTGTAGTTCCAGTCCGTTGAGCTCATCCTGAAAGAAGCCTTTTAGGTCCCTGTATCCGCTGCCAGTTGGAGAAGGGGTGGAAGAGCCGGTTTTGCAGGATGTAAAGAGTATAGTGCCAGTCAGTAATGTCCAGAAAAATTTCATGCAGCAAAGGTAGCGAAGTATGAGGAATTGAAAGGAACAGCAAACTGAACTGCTGCTAAAGTAAGCGGTAAAAAATAATGCGCCGTGAAGACGGCGCATCTGATGCATGAGCAAATCTGTCGAGAGCACTAAAAACGTAAAACGGTTTACCTACGTGAATAGTTACAGGTAATGGGGAAAAATAAAAAGGCCGTTCTGTACTCACAGAACGGCCTTTTTGTATTGTCAGTGCATCAATTAAACAAGGACATTACCACTCATTTCCTTAGGGATAGGTAATCCCATCAGGGTCAGGATGGTAGGTGCTACGTCACCCAGTTTACCAGGTTTTACTTCACCTTTGAAATCATTGCTGATGATGAAGTAAGGTACAAGATTCAGGGTGTGAGCGGTATTGGGTGTACCGTCGCCGTTTACCATGAAGTCAGCATTTCCGTGGTCAGCAGTCAGGAACACGGTATAATCGTTCGCCAGCGCAGCTGCAACTACCTTGCTTACGCAGGTATCTACAGTTTCTACTGCTTTGATAGCGGCTTCCCAGATACCGGTATGCCCCACCATGTCAGCATTAGCGAAATTGAGGGCGATGAAGTCAGCTGATTTCTGGTTGATTTCAGCTACGATGGTATCTGTTACTTCGAATGCGCTCATTTCTGGCTGCAGGTCGTAAGTAGCTACTTTAGGAGAAGATACGATCAGACGGCGTTCGCCATTAAATTCTTTTTCGCGGCCACCGGAGAAGAAGAAAGATACGTGTGGATATTTTTCAGTTTCCGCAATACGGATCTGGGTACGGCTGTTTTGTTCCAGCACTTCACCCAGGGTATTGGTCAGGTTATCGTTTTCGAAGATCACGTGCACGCCTTTGTATGTTTTATCATACTCAGTCATGGTGGTGTAGAACAGGTTCAGTGGTTTCATATCGAAATCAGGGAAAGCCTGTTGAGTGAGCACCTGGGTGATTTCACGACAACGGTCAGTACGGAAGTTGAAGCAGAGAACGGCATCACCGTCCTGGATGGTGGTCACTGGTTTACCAGCAGCGTCAGTGATGATCACTGGTTTGATAAATTCGTCAGTTACACCCGCTTCGTAAGAAGCTTTTACAGCTGCCAGTACATCGGTAGCAGGGGTACCTGTACCATTTACCAGGGCATCGTAAGCCAGTTTTACGCGTTCCCAGCGTTTATCGCGGTCCATAGCGTAGTAGCGACCTGTGATGCTGGCTACCTGACCGGTAGTTTGTGCCAGGTGAGGCAGCAGGTCAGAGAAGTAGCCGAGGCCACCTTTAGGATCTGTATCGCGGCCATCGGTGAAGGCGTGGATATATACTTTGGTCAGGCCTTTTTCCTTCGCGATCTGGGTCAGGGCTTTCAGATGGGTAATATGAGAGTGTACACCACCGTCGCTCACCAGACCAATCAGGTGAAGGGCTTTATCTTTGTCTTTAGCGTAGTTGAAAGTTTCCTGCAACACAGCGTTAGATGCCAGTTCTCCAGTGCGGACAGCTACATTGATACGCTGGAGTTCCTGGTATACAATACGGCCAGCACCAAGGTTCAGGTGACCTACTTCTGAGTTGCCCATTTGTCCGTCCGGTAAGCCTACCTGTTCGCCACAAGTCACGAGCGTACTGTGTGGGTACTTTGAATAAAGACTGCTCACGAAAGGTGTCTTGGCATTTGCTATTGCGTCAGCGGAAGGAACCTGTCCTTGTCCCCATCCATCCATGATAACGAGCATGGCTTTTTTCTTTTCCATATATCCGGTTGAGATTTTAAAGCAGTAAGGTCGTAAAGTTAACAAGCATACTTCAATTCCACTAGTAATTTGATCATTTGGCAGCAAAATTCATATCAGCCCCTTCTGAATTTAGATGTCATAACACGCACTTAAGTTTTAATCTAAATTTATATATTTTTAAATTTGCATTAATTACCAATTGGATGATACAACGATAATTGTATTTTCCGCGTCAACCCGCAGTTTGGCATAGTTTTAGCCCATTTCACATTGATGATGAAAACTTTACTATCTACTAAAATACTGGCAATGAAAAAGATAATGTATGTGCTGGGAGTGGTGCTGTTAGCAGGCATTGTCACTGCATTTACAATGTCAGCATCGGCTTTAAATCCCGCTGCTGCAGGACCTTTTGAAGATGTAGTCAGCTCCATCAAATCGGGCGATGCTGGTTCACTCTCCCGCTATCTTGATAATACTGTTGAAATCAACATCTCAGGTAAATCCAGCTCTTATAGCAAGTCACAGGCTGAAATAATATTGAAAGACTTTTTTTCAAAGAATCAGGTCAAGTCCTTCGAACTGATCCATCAGGGAGAAGGCGGTGGAGGATCCCGCTTCGGTATCGGTAATATGGGTACCTCCGGCGGTTCATATCGTACGTCCTTTTTCTTACAAAAAAAGGGAGGCTCAATGGTACTCAACGAGCTTCGTTTTGAAAACAAGTAATGATTGTTAAGATTGATATTGTTTAGTCCGGAGTACATCTCCGGACTTTTTTTGTTTGAAAGCGTGATTTAAAATTCTCTTACTTTCGTTGTCTCAAAGCAATAGTATGTTACAGGAACCAGCATTAACAAACCTTATCCGCAACGCACTGGCAGAAGATATCGGAGACGGAGACCACTCTACCCTCGCATGTATACCGGCAAATGCCAGAGGTGGTGCCAGGTTGAAGATAAAAGAGAATGGCATTTTAGCAGGAATGGAGGTAGCCACTACCATTTTCCACCTGCTGGACCCTGAAACCGTATTTACTCCCCTGAAGAAAGATGGTGAAGTAATGACCTCCGGCGAAACAGCCTTTGAAGTGCATGCTTCCGTACATACCCTGCTCATGGCCGAAAGACTGGTACTGAACTGCATGCAGCGCATGAGCGGCATTGCCACTCTTACCAATCAATACGTACAGCGCCTGAGTGGCTACCATACCAAACTGCTGGATACCCGCAAGACGACGCCTAACTTCCGCCTATTGGAAAAGGAAGCGGTTAAAATCGGTGGGGGTGTTAATCACAGAATGGGACTGTATGATATGGTAATGCTGAAAGATAACCATATTGAATTTGCAGGTGGCATCACTGCCGCTGTAAACAGAACGGTTGCTTACCTCGAAGAGAACGGATTACCTTTGCAGATAGAAGTGGAAACCCGTAATCTTGATGATGTAAAAGAAGCACTGACCGTTGGAAAGATACATCGCATTATGCTGGACAATTTTACACCAGCACAATTGCACCAGGCATTATTACTGATAGATGGGAAATATGAAACAGAGGCTTCAGGAGGCATTAACCTTGATACGATCGAAGAGTACGCAAAGACGGGAGTGGATTTCGTATCGGCAGGAGCGGTCATTCACCATGCGGTGAGTCTTGACCTGAGTCTGAAAGCAATTTAAAACAGAAATATCCCTAGCGTTGAGAAAGATATTATTTATCATCAACCGGAAAGCCGGTACTGACAGAGAGAAGCGACTAGAAGGCGTGATCCGGCGGTACCTGACACCTAAGGCCTTTCAAGTAGAAATTAAACACCTGGAATACCTGGGACATGGTGCTGACCTCTCCCGCGAAGCTGCATCCCACGGTGTAGATACAGTGGTAGCAGTAGGTGGAGATGGCTCCATCAATGAAATCGCACAGGGATTGGTAGGAACTGATACCGCACTCGCTGTGATACCGCTGGGCAGTGGTAATGGCCTGGCCAGGGCGCTGAAGATTCCGCTAAAAGTGCCTTTGGCATTGGAACTGATCGCCAATGGGAAGCGCAAACCTATTGACATCGGTTATGCCAACGAACACTTATTTCTTAGCAATGCCGGCGTTGGCTTTGATGCCCTCATTGCCGACCAGTTCAGAAATACGAAGAAGAGAGGATTGTGGGGCTATGCCAAGCTGGTGATCAGCAGTTTCAACAAGTACAAAGGGCCTTCCTATAAAATTGATATCGACGGGCAGCAATTGGAGCAAAGAGCATTTATGTTCACAGTAGCTAATGGTAACCAGTTTGGATATGAGTTCAAATTGGCGCCAAACGCAAGTGTCTTCGATGGCAACCTGGATATTTGTGTGGTGCCACCTATGCCTTTCTTTGGATTAGTACCTTTGGGTTTCTTTTCACTGATTGGCAATATCGACAAGACCAGTTACATGAACCATTACATGGGTAAGCAAATCCTGGTCAGGAGCCCGGAGCTGGCCTATTTGCAGGTAGATGGAGATGCAGTACCCCTTACCAGTCAGGGGGAGGTACTCTTCAGGATAGAACCCGCTTCCCTGCAGGTGATTGTTGCATAATTTAAAATTAGAAGTATGTCCAAAAAGAGAAATAGCGGCGGCGGGATCGTTTATTCCACAGATCCCAATTTTGCACCAGATAATGATAATGAACAGGAAGACGTGAACACCCTCCCTCCTGCTCAGCAGCAGTTACGTGTAAAGCTGGATACGAAGCAGCGTGCAGGAAAAGTAGTGACACTGGTAGATGGATTCGTAGGGAAAGATGAAGACCTGCAAAAACTGGGCAAAGACCTTAAAACAAAATGCGGTACCGGTGGCAGTGCAAAAGATGGGCAGATCCTGATCCAGGGTGATTACAAAGAGAAAGTGATCAAATGGTTGCAGGACTGGGGGTATAAGGCCAAATAACTTATTTCATTCTGTAAGTAAGTGGCGTATGCCCGGTCTGACTTTTGAAAAAGTGTATAAAGTTCGCAGGCTCTTCAAAGCCACGTCTGGTAGCACTGATAAAAGTTCGGCAGGGATTTGCTGAGCGCGGGTGAACAGCGAATGTACTTTTTGCAGGAGCTTTGAGGGTGGTGTTCAACCTACAATAAAATTAGCGAAAGATCGCCATCTGAATCCTGCAATAAAAAGCCCCTAACTTTACTTTTAATGGTAGTGAATAAGTTATAAACAGTTAGAAATTAAAATTATATGTTTCCCCGTTGCATTTTTTAATTTGATAAATTAACAAAATTTTCACAATTTAGTCCTACCCTTTATCAACCAAAATCTTGTTTTCATCTGGCTTTTTGATGAACTGCTATGAAACAACAACCAACTACCCGCTCTGCAGTAAACAAGATATTATAACGGATTACGTGACCCCGTCATCCAACCTATATTCTTAAACATGACCGCGGCACGTAATCCGTATCATTTTAAGTGTTCGCAACAAACAAAACCGGACATATCACTTAGGAAAAATAAATTCGATCTCCCCAAATCCGAGCGTTAAAATATTTCCTGCTTTTTCAAGGCATAATTTTCCATCTGGCAGTACATCCCTGATGATGCCTTCGAAAATCTCCCCATCCTTACGATATAGGCCGGGTTTGTTCATACGCACCAGTTTGCTCTTATATTCTTCCAGCAAATCATTATAATAAGCAGGATGTAATTGTTCAAATCTCTTGTGCAGAAACGTACACAGATCCTGTGCTAACTCCACTGAATCCCAATTCTTCCCGGTTATTTGTTTGAGTGACACCGGATTCGGTAAATGTGACGGGAAAGAAGCCTGATTGATGTTGAACCCGATACCTGTTATGGCATATTGCCATGTATTGCCACGCAGTACATTTTCGATCAAAATGCCTGCTGCCTTTCTGTCACGCCAATAAATATCATTACTCCATTTAATAGCTGTCTCATCACCAGCATATTTTGCAAAGAAATCAGCAGCACCGAGCGCTACTGCCGCACTCAGCAAAAACTGCCTGGAAAGTGGTAGCATAGTGGGTTGTAGCGCTATCGTCAAAGCGATGTTTTCACCTTTGTGCGATGACCATTGCTTTCCACGCTGTCCTTTTCCCGCAGTTTGTTCCATTGCAAACCAGGCTGTACCGGATGTCACCAGGCCTGTATTTACCTGCTCCATGGCATAGTTATTGGTGCTGTCTACTGAATCTAAGATATAAAAAGGCTGTCCTGTCATTGGAAAGAAATGGATTGGTTTATTTTTGAAAAGGCAAAGTAAATCATTTTATCTTTTCCTTAACAGTCATAAAAACGGCCTCGTGCCAAGCTGCCGAAAGCCATAGCAAGTCAGTGGTTCTTAAGCATTAACACCCGGCAAACGTTCGGTCATCACCTTGAGGTACCTTCGTTTTATTCCGGCGTTATTTCAGGCTTGTTTAGTAATTTTGACAATTAAAGTTTATTTTTAACCAAAAGAGATTTTATTGGCACCCTTAACCGTTCTGAGTACGAGAAAGAAAGCGCTTACGCGCCTGAGTAGAGAAAGCGAGATTTTTTCCACCATCATCAAGGCCATCCAGGAAAAAAAGGGAGAAAACATAGTTTCCCTGGATCTGCGCCAGATTCCTGAAGCTGTGGCTGATTTCTTTGTTATATGTGAGGCTAACTCCAACACACAGGTGCGGGCTATTGCTGACTTCGTGGAAGATCAGGTGCAAAAGCATACAGGAGAAACCCCTTACAAACATGAGGGCTTTACCGCACAACAATGGATTCTTGTAGATTATGTGAATGTTGTGGTGCATGTATTCCAACCGGAAACCAGACAATTTTATGGTCTGGAAGATATGTGGAGTGATGCCGAACGAATGGAGCATAATGAGACTAACTAATAACTTTTAACTATTACCCGACATCCGTAAAGGAGCGAAAGATTATGGAAAGAGGCAACAACTTCAACAAGGGGTCAGACAAATCGCCTAAAAAAGGACCAAAGTTCAATATATACTGGGTCTATGCCTTTATAGGTATTGCCCTGCTGGCAATGAACTGGTTTCCCTTTAACCCACCGCCCAGGGATATAAGCTGGCAGGAATTCCAGCTGGATTACCTAAAACCAGGTGATGTAGATAAGCTGGTGGTTGTAAATAAGAAATCAGTAGAGGTTTACATAAAGAGAGACCGTCTTAATGAACCCAAATTTGACAAAGTATCTAAAGGCAACTTGGGGCGTGTAAACCAGGGTCCTCATTACCGTTTTACTATTGGTAGTGAAGAAAGCTTCAAGACTGATATGGACAAGGCACAGGCCAATACCCCACTGGAAGACCAGGTGAAAGTCACCTACGAAGACAGACAGGGTTGGTTTGAACCATTCATTCAATTACTGTTACCATTGGTACTGCTTATTGGCCTCTGGATCCTGCTGATGCGTAAAATGGGTGGACCTGCCGGTGGCAGTGGAGGCCCTGGCGGCATCTTCAATATCGGAAAGTCTAAAGCAACCCTCTTCGACAAAGGTACCCGTGTCAACATCACCTTTAGTGATGTAGCCGGTCTCGACGAAGCGAAGGTGGAAGTAATGGAAATCGTAGACTTCCTGAAGAATCCGAAAAAATACACCGCCCTCGGTGGTAAAATACCAAAGGGTGCACTACTGGTAGGCCCTCCGGGTACTGGTAAGACCCTGCTGGCCAAAGCAATGGCCGGTGAAGCACAGGTACCATTCTTCTCTATGTCCGGTTCTGACTTCGTAGAACTGTTCGTGGGCGTGGGTGCCAGCCGTGTACGTGACCTGTTCAAACAGGCCCGTGAAAAAGCACCATGTATCATCTTCATCGATGAAATTGATGCGATCGGTCGTGCCAGAGGTAAGAATGTAATGATGAGCAACGATGAGCGTGAAAACACCCTCAACCAGCTGCTGGTAGAAATGGATGGTTTCGGTACCGACAGTGGTATCATCATCCTCGCTGCCACCAACCGTCCGGATGTACTGGATAGTGCGCTGCTGCGTCCAGGTCGTTTTGATCGTCAGATCTCTATCGATAAGCCGGATCTGGCTGGTCGTGAAGCGATCTTCGATGTGCATCTGAAACCAATCAAGACTTCTCCAATCCTCGATATCAAGAAACTGGCTTCCATGACTCCGGGTTTTGCCGGCGCCGATATTGCCAACGTATGTAACGAAGCAGCCCTGATCGCTGCGCGTAAAGGCAAGACGGAAGTAGAAATGGATGACTTTAACGATGCCGTTGACAGGGTAATCGGTGGTTTGGAAAAGAAAAACAAGATCATCTCTCCTGAAGAAAAAGAGATTATCGCATACCATGAAGCTGGTCACGCTATTTGTGGCTGGTACCTGGAGCATGCTAATCCGCTGGTGAAAGTAACAATCGTTCCCCGTGGTGTAGCTGCACTTGGATATGCACAATACTTACCGAAAGAACAATACCTCTATAACACCGAACAGCTGATGGACGATATCTGTATGACCCTGGGTGGCCGCGCAGTAGAAGACATCGTATTCGGTAAAGTATCAACCGGTGCCCAGAATGACCTGCAGGTGATCACCCGTATGGCCTATGCAATGGTAACCGTGTATGGTATGAACGATAAAGTTGGTAACGTATCCTTCTACGATCCGAACAGTGATCAGTCTTTCACCAAGCCTTACTCTGAAGAGACAGCAAAAATGATTGACGAAGAAGTACGTGCCCTGATCGAAAAAGCTTACCAGCGTACCAAAGCGCTATTGTCTGATAAGATCGACAATGTAAGAGTGCTGGCTGGTGAACTGCTTAAAAAAGAAGTATTATACCAGGCAGATCTGGAAAGACTGATCGGCAGACGTCCTTACGATGTACACAGAGAACACCTGGCAGCCAACAAAGGTCTGACTACTGACGGTGTGCATCCTAGTGATCTGATCAATCCTTCACCAGCTACTGCTAATGCGTAAGTTGATATGAAAGTATCTCCTGCCAAGGAAAATATTCTCAAAAGAGTAAGAAATGCATTAAGCCAGTCGGTACAGTTGCCCTTCCCTAACTCGGAGGGCAACAACTCCGTATTCGTGAAGGAACATGAAGGACTGGAAATGAAATTTGCAGAAGAATTTGCCCGCTTGCAGGGCAAATTCGTTTTTTGTACCAGTAAGGCCGAACTGCTGGAAAACCTGCAGGCACTGGCCGCCACCAGGGAATGGTCAGATATCATCTGCCAGACCCCGTCACTGATCAAAGATCTGCAGCTGAATCAACTGTCAGGCCTCAACAAAGGTGATATGCACTCTGCCAGCGCAGCCATTACTGACTGCGAAATGCTGGTGGCCCGCACAGGTACTATCGTACTTAGCGCAGCACAGCCTTCAGGAAGAGCACTATCAGTATATACACCCGTACATTTGGTGATCGCATATACTCATCAGCTGGTGTTTGACCTGAAAGATGCCATCGTAAGAATGAAAGAGAAATATCAGGGAGACCTTCCCTCCTCTATTCACTTTGCCTCTGGTCCAAGCCGCACGGCAGACATTGAGAAAACACTGGTAGTAGGTATACATGGTCCGAAAGAAGTGTATGTATTTCTGGTAGATGAATAAGTCAATTATCAGTTAACAATATTCGTACAGCGCGTGACCTCGTCATGCGCTGTTCTTTTAAATAATCAAGCAAGTGACACGGTTATTGTTTTTTATTTCCATCATCGTCATGTGCGCCTCCTGTGGTAGTGGAGGAGGTGGTAACTTTAAAGATTCTACCACCACCCTCGTCATTACGGATACCTGTGCCGTTATTTTCCATCCCGCAGGCGATAAGCTGACCTACCTGAAAAATACGTTCAGCAAGAACTCGTTTGCTGCTATGGAACAATCCAACAATGCAGCCCTGGTAGCAGACAGTGCTTACCTCGCTAAACTGGGTGTAAAGATCATCAGCACCTCTAAGCTGAAACTGAAGTTTCATAAGAAGAACGGCGAAGACGTAGACATTAACCTCATGCATGAAAAATATGCCTGGGAAGTCTTCCTGTTCGACAGCTACAATGATCCGGTAAAGGCAGATATCACCGATATCGAAACCGCCGTACAGGAAGCTGGTATCAGGTAATCACAATTTTTCTTCATCTTTGCACGCGCAATTAAAAGGCTCATGCATCATCACATTCAACTTCCGGCTGGCAAACGTGTTTATTTCGCTTCAGACTTTCACCTGGGTGCACCAGATATGGTACGCAGCAGGGATCGGGAGCGTAAGATCGTAGCATGGTTGAATGAAGTGTCTAAGGATGCTGGCCATATCTTTCTCGTAGGCGATATCTTCGATTTCTGGTTTGAGTACAAGGAGGTGATTCCTAAAGGCTATACCCGCCTGTTGGGGAAGCTGGCAGAACTGCGTGACAACGGTATTGGCATCTCAGTATTCATTGGAAATCATGATATGTGGATGAATGGCTATTTCGAAGATGAACTGGATATTCCGGTATATTACGAACCACAGACTTACGACATTGCTGGCAAGCAATTTTACATTGGTCATGGAGATGGTTTAGGCCCCGGCGATCATGGTTACAAGATGCTAAAAAAGGTGTTCCGTAATCCTGTGTGCCGTTGGTTATTTTCCCTTATTCATCCATCATGGGGTATTGGACTCGCTAACTACTTCAGCCGTAAAAGCCGCACGGCTACCGGCGGAGAGCATGAAGAAAAATTCCTTGGAGAAGAGAATGAGTGGCTGGCAGTATACAGCAAAGACATTTTAAAAACGACCCACTACGACTACTTTATATACGGTCATCGTCACCTGCCTTTAGATCTGGAGGTAGGCCCCAACAGTCACTATATCAACCTGGGTGACTGGCTGCGTTACTTCACGTATGCGGAGTTCGATGGTACGACCACTACCCTGAAGTATGTTAATCAAGAATCTCGTGCAAAATAGGTGGAGAATTCATCTCCTGGAAGTCAGGCATATGTAGCTTGAAGAAGTCCAGGTAAGCATACAGCAATCGTCTTCTTTTATCTTTATTCATCACTATTTCACCCAGTTGTTCCCATGCCTGGCATTGGAATAGCCTGTCTGTAATTTCACTATTCGCAGCATCCAGATAGTTGTTATGGTGTGGAGGCAGATCTGTAAATGAGCCTTCCTGTAAATCGAGGAACGGGGCATATTCAGAATACCTTCCATTCAGGCGGAAACCCAGTTGTTCTGCCAGTTTCAAAGTAAAATACAAAGGTATATTTGCTGCAACATTCAATGGTGCCTGATCGAGTGCCGCCAGTGCAGTTTCGGCAAAGTAATAAAGCTCCAGGTGTTGTTCCGGTTGCTTCAGACTTTTTTGTAATAGTTCTATGAGATAGAGCGCAACAGTATTCTTTACGATATTGAAGTGCAGAGAAGTGCAGATATAGCCCAGCTTAAATTCAGAAATACGCTGAATGGTTTTCTGCTCATAATGATACACCACAAGTTCAAGTATATTACCTGGCTGAAACAGGTTGCCTTTGGCTGCAGGCTTCGAAGAGCGAACGCCATTGACCATATAAGACTGGATACCGAACAGCTCTGTGAAGATGGTCACAATGGCGCTGGTTTCGCCATACTTAACCGTTCTGAGGACTATACCACGTGTTTTGTGTAACATTACAGTGCAAAAATAGGCTAATTAATAAACACTATCTTCGTTACAAGATGTTCTCCCGTCGTAGCACTGGAAGCAAATACAAGGTAAACGCCTGTCTGAGGTCGGTGACCTGTATAATCCAGCCCACTCCATAGTGCAAGACCACCTTTGGACCTCGTTTGATATACCACTCTGCCGTTGATATCGGTAATCTTCACTAATGTATTTTCAGTTAAACCATTGATGGCAATATTGCCGCTGTAGTCATGTGGCACAGGGTTCGGAAATACCAGTACGGAATCTTTGCTCATGGTTTTGCCTTCGGTGGCAGTGCCTCTGTACGACATCAAACCCTGATCGGTAGCAAAATACACCTCGCCGGTAGTAGGATGGATAGTGATACTATAAATTTGGTTGCCGGGTAGAGGACTATTGCTGGCAGTAAAGTTTTCTTCGATGCTGGTGCCGTCTTCGCTCACAAGCCATACACCGTTGTGCGTACCGACCCATTTACGGTTGGCGCCATCTACGGCAATAGCCGTCACCTGTTCATCCTGGAAAAGGTAGCCGGCAAAATTGTCCTGCTGAATAATCGGCCAGACGGCATCGCAGGTGCTACATCCTATCACGCCGATACCGGTGCCTGTTCCCACCCAGAGACTACCATTCTTATCTTTTGCTATACAGTATACATCGTTGGATGGCAGGTTGCCCTGACCACTCCCCTGTCTGAATTGTTTCCATTCGTTAGTGAGTGTGTTGTATACAAAAAGGCCGTTGCTCTGTGGAGATACGATCCATATTTGCCCGGCTTCGTCAGCGACCAGTTGGCTGATGGCATTGCCACTTTGTGCATAAGTACTGCGAAAAGTAAGGTAGGTACCATCTGGTTTTTTACATACCAGGTTGTAGGTAGCGCCATAAACGGCTATCCAGAGATTGCCGGAGGCATCGTTGGTAAGACCACTGATTTTTTGTCCTTGCAGGGCATAGGTACGGGTACCGTCGGCGGCTATATGTATCAGACCTCCCCCAAAGGAGCCGGCATACATCCCATCTCCTGTAGGATCTGGAGCCATGGTGATAATGTCATGAAGGTTATCGGTATATTGATGCCATTCCCCGCTGCTATTATAAGTATAGTAAACGCCGGCGTTATTATTAGCTACCCAGCTATCAGAAACGCCACCAGCAG
The DNA here is from genome assembly GCF_034274695.1 of Chitinophaga sp. LS1. Lineage (NCBI taxonomy): Bacteria > Pseudomonadati > Bacteroidota > Chitinophagia > Chitinophagales > Chitinophagaceae > Chitinophaga > Chitinophaga sp. LS1. The sequence goes on along the minus strand of NZ_CP128362.1, from coordinate 1,655,041 downwards.
GGGCGTATAGGGTATTGTTGTAAAACAGCAGCTGCCCTGTAAGTATACTGGCCGGGCCATTGAGGCTGATGGCAGAGAACTCCTGACCATCATATTGCAGCAACCCGTACAGGGAGTCGGCCACCCAGGTATACTGGTTATTCCCCGTCGTTTGGCGGATCGCTTTTAATAACGCATTTTGAATGGGGGTGCCGGCATTCCCGTCTTTTCCTATATATACAATACTGGTATCATTGGAAACGGTAAGGTAGTCACCCTGTACAGCGATGTTTGTAGCACCTGAGTAGTAGGGTATCCATGCTCCGTTATTCAAAATATAAAGACTTTGATGCTGCTGACAGATCAACTGCCCATTATAAGAAACAATATTATCCACTGTATCTGTCAACTGCCCTACCATAGACCAGTTTCTGTAATCGGAAGGGTTACTGCCAGTCAATGGAGCAGTCTTCACCCCTGCAGATGTAGCGGCATACAATTGATTATTCAGCATGGTAAAACCATATACAGAACCGATGGCATACGTCGCCGCTATTTCGGGTACTGTCGTATTCACCACCACTACCCCCAATCCAGTGCACAGGTAGGTATTAGTACCACCTGCATAAATACGGTAGATCGTCTTATCCTCAGCGGTTTGTTTGCGTTGTAAATCGGGCAGGTTATAGCTGTTGCTTCCACTCAAAAGGTCGAGGTTGCTGTTGCGGTAAGCGATCAGTACCCCGTTTTCATTGCTACAGATGGTGCTGATGCCAATATCGTGGAGACCATTCACTTTACTATACCTGGTAATGTCCTGTTCGGCGCCAGTGGTCAGGGAAAACAACCCGGAACTGGTGGCGTAATATACCTTGTCTCCTTGCATGGCTACAGAGATAGCTGGCAGGGAGGGTAACCATGACTGCCATTGTCCGATAAGGGTTTGTGCTGATAGCAGCAGCGGACCGAGGCACAAAAGATACAGGGAGAGCAGAAACCGGTACATGCATCAAAAATAGTTATATGTTGTTACTTTATGACAATTACTGTTATATAGGCTGAGTGCCCCATTTTTTTAGACAACTTTAATTACCTTTACGACCTACTAAATTCAACGATGCTTATGTGGCAACGCTTAGCGGGTTTCGTACTAAAATTCAGGCTCCCACTGCTGATAGCATTATTAGCAGCTACCGCAGTAATGGGATATTTCGCCAGCAAGGTCCAGTTATCTTATGAGTCAAACAAAGCCATTCCTACTGACAATCCGAAGTACCAGGAATACCTGGAATTCACAAAACTCTTTGGTCAGGATGGAAACATGGTCGTATTGGGCGTTCAGACTGACAGTTTCTTTAATGCCGGATTTTTCAGAGACTACGTAAAGCTCAATGAAGACCTCAAGAAGGTGCCTTATGTAGAGAATGTACTGAGTGTACCAGTTGCCATCAATCTGTTGAAGAACGACAGTACGCACAAACTTGTCGCACAGCCTTTATTCAAAGGTAATATTCAGGACCAGGTGGTGCTGGATAGTCTGAGTAATGTATTTCATAACCTTCCTTTTTACAAAGGGCTGTTGTACAATCCTGATACACACGCTTATCTCATGATGATCAGTGTGAACAAGCAGGTGATGGCTACAGCCGGTCGTTCTAAGGTGGTAAATGACATTATGACGCTGGGCGATGATTTCGGCGCCAGACATCATACACAGGTACGTATGAGTGGTCTGCCACTGATCCGCACAATCATGGCGGTGATGGTAGCAAAAGAGATGAAGATGTTCCTGATCCTGTCATTTGTATTGACAGCATTTATCCTCTTCGTATTCTTTCGTTCATTGGGGTCTGTGCTTATGTCAATGATCGTAGTAGCGATGGGGGTGGTTTGGTCAGTAGCAACGATTGTATTGTTAGGCTACAAGATCACATTGCTTACAGCCCTGATCCCACCGTTGATAGTGGTGATAGGGATACCGAACTGTGTATACTTCCTCAATAAATATCATACAGAATTCGCAAAGGATCAGAACAAAACCAGGGCACTGGTGCACATGATTCAGCGTATGGGTATCGTGACCTTGTTTACGAACCTGACAGCTGCCATTGGTTTCGGTGTGTTCTGCTTTACCAAGAGTTCTTTGCTGAAAGAATTTGGTATCGTAGCAGGTCTGAATATCATGCTGATCTTTGTGATCTCATTTATCTTCCTGCCATCGGTATTGAGCTATTTGCCAGCACCTAAGGTGAAGCATACCAGTTACATGAATAACCGCTTCTTCCGCGCATTTCTTGATGGGCTGAATGCATTGGTATTCAAATACAGACCTGTGGTATACATTGGTACAGCAGTGATGGTGATCGTAGCTGTTACCGGTATGCTTCGTCTGAAATCAGAAGGCTTTATGCTGGACGATGTACCGAAGGAAGACAGGTTGTATACCGATCTCAAATTCTTTGAGCACAATTTCAAGGGTATAATGCCGCTGGAAATAGCTGTAGATACCAAAAAGAAGAATGGTGTAATCAACCTGCAAACGCTGGATAAACTGGATCAGTTGTCTAAACTGGTAACATCACAACCAGACTTTGCACAGCCACTATCGGTAGTGCAGGGTATTAAGTTTGCAAAGCAGGCTTATTACAATGGCGACAGTACTAACTACGCAGTACCTAACTCATTTGATATCGGTTTCCTGGCGCCTTACCTGCGTATGAAGAATACGGGTAATGCTAGCAAGGAAGCAGCAATGTTTACAAAACTGGTTTCCAACTTTATGGATAGCAGCCGTCAGGTAGCAAGGGTGAGTGTAAATATGGCTGACGTAGGTTCCCGTCGTTTACCAATCCTCCTGGATTCACTGAAACCAAGAGTCAATGAAATATTCGATACAGCGCATTACCAGGTGACATATACAGGTAGCACGGTGATTTTCCTGGAAGGTAGTCGTTTCATCATCGATGGATTGATGGAGAGTATTCTGCTGGCCTTTATACTCATCATCTTCTGTATGCTGTATCTGTTCCGTTCATTCAAGATGCTGATCATCTCCCTGATTCCGAATATCATTCCGCTGGCACTGACAGCAGGTGTGATGGGTTGGGCTGGTGTACCGCTCAAGCCATCTACGGTACTGGTGTTCAGTGTGGCGCTGGGTATAGCGATTGATGTAACGATTCGTTTCCTGGTGAACTTCAAGCAGGAGTTACCCCATCATAATCTGGATATCTCTGCGACAGTAAAACAGACTATTCATGAAACAGGTTTGAGTATAGTATACACTTCCCTGATCCTGTTTGCAGGTTTCATGATCTTTGCTTTCTCTCAGTTTGGAGGTACCAAGGCATTGGGTTGGTTGACATCACTGACATTGATACTGGCGATGATTACGAATTTAACAATTTTGCCTGCTTTGTTGTTATGGATGGAGAAAGGGTTGATAAAGAAGGCGCAGAAGAAACAGTTGTGGAATACACTGGATGATGAAGAGGATGTAGATATGTCTAAACTTGGTTTAAAAGACCGCGAGCAAGGCGAAAAATAGCGGCTAAAAAATATCCAAATTAGCTAAAAGCTCAATGCCAGCGCGCTGGCATTGAGCTTTTTAGTTTCAAATAATCTAGTGCGGGGCACTCATCCCCCCCTTTTAGCCGTTTGTATAAAAGGGTGTATTATACCCATTAAAAAATAAGAGGTTTATGATGCCATTCTAACCACTTTTAGTTCATGAAAAACAAATACTTAAAGGGCGCTCATTTATCTGAGCGTAAATTTAAGGAGATACTACGGCTATTTGCCGAGGATCTCACGGCCACTCAGATTGCCAGCATAAGTGGAGTAAGTCGGGTTACTGTTAACAGTTATCTTAAGAAAATCAGACAACAGATAGCCCGGCATTGTGAATCTTTATTGCCAACCGACCCCTTACGTTCAACTACTACTGAACGGAAAGCAGTCCCAGCCACTCAAGACTCCGACTCCCCAGTTCCCGTAAAAACAGATGTCAGCCGGAATATCAAGCCAGTTGTCTTTGGTATCTATCGCGCATCTGACCGTCTGCATACTGAGATTTTGCCCGATGTAAGCCGTTCCATGATTCATTCTGTAGTCAGGAGTAACCGATCAATATTGGAGACCCAGGCTGCAGCAGACAAGATCCGGCGTTTCAGCAATGTCGCTGATCTGGGGCAATACAGGCTTTACAATCTTGAAAATGAGGGAACCAACAATGCCTCCGAGGATGTAGATGCATTCTGGGGGCTAACCAAGCATCGTCTGGCCAAATTCAAGGGTCTGAACCGCAGCACGGTATATCTTCACCTGAAGGAATGTGAGTTCCGGTACAATAACAGGAATGAGGATATCTATGAAACGCTGTTGGAATTGTTGAAGACACAACCACTTAGCCTGTCGTAAGGGAAAGTGGACAATTCGGGGAGGGAGCGCTGCCAGCCTTTATAAGAGGGCCGGCCAGCGGTATGTATATGTGGAATGCTGATCAATTTCCCCTTTAAACTGTTATTAGACGTACATTTTTATTTAAATCTGGTTTAACCCGGATTTAGATTTTGGTTGATGAGCGCGCAGGCGGTAATCATACCGCTTGCCCTTTAATGTTTTATTTAATATGACTTTATCAAGATAAAAAAATAGGGTTTCTATAACATTATTTTGACAATATGTTGAAACTTAACTTAGACAAGTAGCCCCTTGAAACCCTCTATATTATTCTGTTATTACAATTATATGACAAAAACTACCCGGGATAACATGAAAATTGTATATGGGTTTTAACATTTTATTAAGTATCTTGCCGACCTATTAAATAATAATAAAGTAACATTACAACAACAGAAATCTAAGCCAAAATCAATTGTAGATGTAAGAAGCTGCTGAGACGGATATGTATTGTGCATACAACCCAATATTATGACAACATAATCACGTGAGGTGCTTACTGAACAAAACTTGTGAACTGTATTTTGGTGCCCGGAAATATTGCATGGAGACGTGTAGTAAACTGTTAATTTTATTGGTTTTGCTTAAAGATGATCTAACAAAGTCAGGACTTATTATTATTTGGTTACACAGAATTAGGGGTCGCTTGTATTCTATTTAAACAGCATTGACAGTAACGGGGGAGAACGTGGAGACGTTAAAATGAACAAGAGAATTACCTGTTTGCTTATGAATTCTATACTGCTTTGTTATGCGCTGTAGTGGCGTGGGAAATGGTTTTTGCATTTTTATGAATTGAATATTGCTTATTGCTTATGAGGAATACTGATATAATTGTTAACAAGTTCATTTTATCAAATCAATTATCTTTTATGAAGAAAGGATTACTCCTATGGCTGTTCGTGGCCATGAGCGTGTTGCACACGTTCGCACAAACACGAACAATTACGGGAAAGGTAACTGATACCAAAGACGGGTCTCCCTTACCTGGAGTGTCAGTTATAGTGAAGGGAACTGGCAAAGGTACAGTTACAAGTGCCGATGGTAGTTATAAAATTGATGCAGGTGCAAACGATGCGCTGATATTCTCCTTCATAGGATATGTTAACCAGGAAAAAGCCGTAGGCGGTGCAGCAAACATTTCTGTAGCCCTCGGTACAGATAATAAACAACTGAATGAGGTTGTGGTAACCGCACTGGGTGTTTCTAAACAAATGAAATCCCTGGGTTATAGCGTTCAGAAGATCGGTTCTGATGAGCTGATCAACTCTAACGAGCACAACGTAATCCAGGCGCTGGCTTCCAAGGCTGCCGGTGTACAGGTAATAGGTTCCGGTGGTACACCGGGTGCATCTACCAAGATCATCATCCGTGGTAACGCTACTTTCAACCTGGATAACCAGCCACTGATCGTTATCGATGGTGTGCCTATGGATAACAGTACAAACTCTACTGCTGCAAGAAACTACCCTTACAACTCTAACCTGCAGGGTGTAAACAACTCTAACCGTGCGTTGGATATCAACCCTGACGATATCGCGACCGTAACCGTACTGAAAGGCCCTGCTGCGGCAGCCTTGTATGGTGCAAACGCTGCTTCCGGTGCGATCATCTATACTACTAAAAGAGGTCGTTCTGGCGCTACCAGGGTAAATTACAGCTTCAATGCTGGTTTTGATAAAGTAAGCCAACTTCCTGACGAACAACATATTTATAGCCAGGGTGCTGCTGGTACTACTCCAGTATACGACCCAGGAGGTCTCGCTACCAGTTCTCCACAAAGCTGGGGCCCATTAATCAGTTCTGTAAGCGGTGCTAAATCATACGACAATACTAAAAACTTCTTTAAGACTGGTCAGAACTTCACACACGATGTATCTGTAACCGGTGGTAACGAGAATAGTTCTTTCCGTTTGTCCCTGAACCGTGTGGACCAGCAAGGTGTGATCCCTACTACTGATCTGCAGAGAACTACTGTACGTGTAAACGCGGACTCTAAAATCTCTGACAGGTTGACAATGGCAGTATCTGCTTCTTATGTACTGACTGAAGGCACTAAAGCACAGAATGGTTCTAACACTTCCGGTGCAATGTTGGGCTTGATGAGAGCTCCTGCATCCTGGAATTTGATGGACTACCAGTTCTCTGATGGTTCCAGCAAAAATTACTACCTCTACTACGACAACCCATTATGGAGTCTGTATAACAACCCTTACAAAGATAAAACTGACCGCTTCTACGGTAACCTGAATACAACCTTCAAAATCACTGATTGGTTGTCAATAAGCAACCGTACTGGTGTTGATATGTACACCCAGTTCAGCAAACAGGTATTTGCAATCGGATCTGTTCAGATCAGTGATTACCTGGGTCAGATCGAAGAAAATACCTTCACCAGCAGAGATCTGTATTCAGATCTGATTCTGAGTGGCCATAAGACTTTTGATAAACTGGATGTAACTGCTAACTTAGGTGGTAACGTTTTACAGCAACAGGGGCAGAATGATTATAGTAAAGGTACTCAGCTCTCTATTCCTAATTACTATAACCTGAATAACGCTTCTACGCTGTATGCTGATAACTCTACTACAATCAAGAGAACATCTGCATTATATTATGATCTGGAATTTGGTTACAAAGGCCAGTTCTTCCTGACTACTACCGGGCGTAACGAGTGGTCTTCCACTTTCGGTAAATCTAAAAACAATTTCTTCTACCCTTCAGTAAGTGGTAGCTGGGTATTTTCTGAGATTGTACCTGTTAATAACGTAATCACATACGGTAAAATCCGTGCTGCGATAGCTGCCGGTGGTAAGAGCCCTGCTGTTTACTCTGCAAATACAGTGTATACCAGCCCAACCTTCGCGGATGGTTTTACTGATGGTAACTACTTCCCTTTCATGGGTCAGAACGGTATGAGCCTGAGTAGCACACTGGGTAACATCGGTCTGAAACCAGAAAGAAGTGTGGAAAAAGAATTCGGTCTGGATTTCAAATTATTCTCCCGTGTGAATGTGGAATTGACTTATTATAATAAGACATCCACCGACATCCTCGTATACAGACCAATCGCAGGTTCTTCTGGTTTCCAGTACATTCTCGATAACGCTGGTAAAATGCGGAACAAGGGAGTTGAAGTAATGGCATCTGCTGATGTGGTGAAACTGAAAGACTTCACCTGGAATGTGCAGATCAACTTCGCTAGAAACAAAAATACTGTATTGGCATTGGCTGAAGGTGTTGATGAAAATAGTGTTGAATCTGCCTTCACTTCTATCGGTTCTTATGCTATCGTAGGTCAGCCTTATGGCGCACTGTACGGTTCTAAATGGGCACGTAATGAAGATGGTCAGATCATCATTAAAGCAAATGGTTTACCTCAGGTAGCAACCGCTAGTGGTAACCTCGGTAACCCTTTCCCAGACTGGACTGGTGGTGGAAGAACTACCTTCACTTACAAGAACTTCACCCTGTCTGCTCTGTTTGATGTAAGACATGGTGGTAAGCTCTGGAATGGTACCTATGCAAGAATGAACAACCTGGGTAGAACAGCTGAATCTGCAGACCGCGAAAGAACCTATGTAATTCCAGGTGTGGTATTAGGTGCTGACGGTAAATATACTGCAAATACAACAGCAGTTTCTGCACAGAACTACTTCCGTGTTTATAAAGGTGACGCATCTGGTTATGCCGTTGAAAACGCTGTTGAAGATGGATCATGGGTTCGTCTGCGTGAGGTGAACCTGGGTTATAAATACAAGTTCGGAAACGCTAGCCCTATTAAATCTGTAGAACTGACACTAACTGGTCGTAACCTGTGGTTACATACCAAATATAAAGGTGTAGATCCTGAAACCAGCTTAACTGGTGCCGGCTCTAACCTGACTGGTTTTGATTACTTCAACAACCCAGGTACTAAAACTTATGCAGTTGGTCTGAGAGTTGGGTTCTAAGGTGTGCATTAAAAGGTATTATTGAAAATAATTACAACGACTAAGTCATGAAAAAAGTCTTAATATTCTTAGCATTACCGCTGTTATTCATGGCGGAAAGCTGCTCAAAGTTCACAGAAGGTTATGGTGAAAGCCCTAATAACCCAACAGTTGCAACTCCGCCGCTGATCCTGTCAGCAGCAGAACTGGGCCTTTACAGCACCTACACAGGTACCCTGTCAAGAATCTCTGCTACCCTGACTCAACAAACTGGTGGTGTATCTAACCAGATGCTGGAAATCGATGAGTACCAGCTGCTGAATACTGCTAATACAAACGACTGGAACAACCTATATAATAATGTTGTTCAGCCCGCAAATGACCTGATCGAAAATTACGGCGCTACCAACGAACAGTATGCTGCTGTAATGAAAATCATGAAGGCAATGGCACTGGGTGTCGCTACTGATATATGGGGAGATGTACCTGCTACCGAAGCTGGTTTGGGTAATATTACCGGTAACACTACTCCTAAATTCGATACACAGGAAGATGTCTATGCTTACCTTCAGACGCTGCTGAGCGAAGCAATCACTACCCTGAATGCTACCGATGGTACTAACAACTACACAATGGGTTCTGACGACTTCATCTTCGGAGGCGATCTGACTAAATGGGTAAATACTGCGCACATCCTGCAGGCTCGTTTCGCTAACCGTTTGAGCAAAGGTGATGCTACTGGTTCTGCAACTACTGCACTGGGTTACCTTTCAAGCGTAACTGATGCTGGTGATGCCATGGCTGTTTATGGAACTGTTACCGCTGAACAAAACCAGTGGTATGCATTCAATACAGATAGAGCGAACTATATCAAAATGGGTAAATTCCTGGTTGATATGTTGCAAGCTGACAGCGATCCTCGCTTGCCTTACTATGCAGATACAACAGCCGCTGGTATTTATGAAGGTGCTGCTCCTTCTTCCGAAAATACCACAGCTTCCAACGTAGGTTCTTACATCGCTGGTGCTGGTTCACCAATTCCTTTGGTGACTTACTCCGAAGCCCTGTTCATCAAGGCTGATGCTAGCTTCCGTCTGGGTAACCTGGGCGATGCTGCTACCTACTACAACCAGGCTGTGATCAAGGCTGTAACCCAGGTGACTGGTTCCGCTCCTGATGCTACTTACATCGCTGCTCACGCTTCTGCTACAGCTGCGACCATCACAGAAGAACAAATTGCCACCCAGAAATATATCGCACTGTTCACACAGATCGAAACATGGGCTGAATGGCGCAGAACTGGTTACCCAACGCTGACTCCAAACGCAGACAACGTAACCGGTACTAACGCAATTCCAAGAAGACTGCCTACTGAAAATAACGAACTGCTTTACAACAAAGCAAACGCTGTCAACCATGATGACATCTTCGAGGCAGTATGGTGGGATGCATTGTAATCCTTTCAACTCTTAATATCAAAAAGGCGTGTATCTCTAAGATGCACGCCTTTTTTAATTGTTATTTCTCCCCCGATTTTTTATATTAGTACAGACTAATAATCCAAACTCAAAATAGCTAAGAACCAAAATCTGAACACAACGATCCATCATTTTTAAAAGCCAAAGAATACCTATTTGTAGCCATCATCGTGCCCATGTGGCGTGCAGTTCCCTTATGTATGCACCTATCATAACCCACTTTGATCTTTTAAATTAACTCCCTCATGAAAACATCTGTACTCCTATGGCTATTACTAGCCATCAGCGTGGTGTCCACGCATGCCCAAACCCGTACCGTCAAAGGAAAAGTAACCGATGCCCGCGATGGTCAACCTATCCCACTTGCCACCATCAGAATAGCAGGAACAAATAAAGGAACTACCACCGATCAGCAAGGTAATTTCTCTATCAGTCTGGAGCCTGGCCAATCTCTTCAGGTATCGTCTGTCGGCTATTCATCCGTTACTGTCGCAATGACCGGTCAGACAAATGTATCTGTAACCCTGGGGACGGACCAAAACGTATTGAGCGAATACATCGCTACTGGTTACACAAATACCAACAGAAGAACCCGAACCAGCGCTGTTGGTGAAGTCACTGCCGAAGACCTTGAGAACAAAAACTACGTTGATATTAATCAGGCATTACAGGGCCAAACGCCAGGTGTTTTCGTTGGCGGCAACTCAGGTATGCCCGGCGCTATTCAAACTGTCAGAATCAGGGGAATAGGCTCTATTAGCGCCGGTTCCTCTCCACTCTATGTTATGGATGGTGTGATCATCGATGGTAGAGACCTGAATGCCGCAGGTTCACTGGGAGTTCAAAGCAATGACCTGCTGGCAAATCTGAACCCCAATGATGTGGAAACTATCACCGTGCTGAAAGACGCATCCGCTACTGCCCTCTATGGGTCCAGAGGCGCTAACGGCGTCATTGTGATTACCACCAAAAAAGGTAAATCCGGTGTTTCTACAATCGGCATCAATGCACAATATGGTAAAACAGAAATGACCAGAGGCCACGCTGAATTAATGACACCTGCCGAAGCCCTGCACTACGACAGAGATCTGCTGGCCATCAATGGCACATCTCAGGCAGATATTGATGCACAGTTTCCCATGTCGCTACTCGACAACGCCTTTGACTGGGGCAAAGCCGGCTGGCGAAGAGGTACTAACCATGTACTCGGTGTTACCAGTTCCGGTGGTACCGAAAAAGCGAAATACTACGCCTCCGGCGGATATGAAAAGGTTGATGGTCCAATGATCGGCACAGGTATGAAACGCTATTCTGTAATGTCCAACGTGACTTCCAAAGTGAATAACCAGATCGACCTGGCACTCAACCTGAACCTGTCCTATACTGACTATAATTCTGCAGGTGGAGGAAATTTCTATTCCAGCCCTATTTTAGGCGCTTTTTTCGTCTCTCCCTTCCAGAGTCCTTACAAGCCAGACGGAAGTATGTATACGGGCAACGAAACGGAGTTTAAAGCGGTTTCCAAGAATAACTTCCTCTACTCCTATTCCCGCAACTCAAATAAGCTGAATAATTTCAGAGGTCTGGGTGGCCTGACAGTATCTTATACATTTACTGACTGGCTAAAGATCTCCGAAAAGGTAAATATGGACCTGGTATATGGATATGCACATCTGTTCACTGATCCTACTACCCACGATGGTTATAACAGTGCAGAACCCCTGAAGAGTGGTGATATCTTCGACCAGTTAGTGCGCAATACAACGTTGACCAATCAGCTCTCTGCCTCGGGTAGCATTCCGCTTGCAAAAGATCATTCCCTCAACTATATCGCGGTGATGGAATACGATCGCTTTAACAACATCAGCTTTGGTGCAGAAGGTATCGGTCTTGTATCCGGTAACCTGAAAGTACTGGATGTGACCTCTACACCTCAGGATGTGAATGGTAACGGTACTGACTATACATTTGTGTCTTACTTAGGACAACTCAACTATAATTACAAAGGTCGTTATACACTCAATGCCACCTATCGTAATGATGGCTCTTCCCGTTTTGGCGTAAACAAACGCTTTGGTAATTTCTACTCTGTCGGCGCTTCCTGGATACTGATAGATGAACCTTTCATGCAATCGCAGAAAATCTTGTCCGATCTGCGTTTGCGAGGTAGTTATGGGCTCACCGGTAATGCCGACTTTGACAACTTTGTCGCTACTGCATTGTATGCATATAATACATCTTACAATGGTGCACCTGGCAATGCACCAAGCACCATTGGCAACAAAGACCTGACCTGGGAAAAGAATAAATCATCTGACATCGGCCTGGAAGCAGCTGTGCTGAATAACAGACTCAAACTGACGTTCGATGTATACAAGCGTATCACAAATGGTTTGTTGATGAATACACCTGTATCGAGTACCAGTGGCTTCACACAGCAACAGGCGAATGTGGGCAGGGTACAGAACAAAGGAATTGAAGCTATGCTGACCAGCACGAATATAAAATTCAATGGATTTGAGTGGCAGACAGAACTCAACTTCTCTATGAACAGAAATAAGATCCTTGAATTGTATGGCGGACAGGATATCACAGGTTCTATTTCAATACAGCGTGTCGGTTATCATGTAACCAGTTGGTACATGGCCAGGTGGGCAGGTGTTGATCCTGAAAATGGAAACCCATTATGGTACACTATCGATAACAAAACAACCAGTAGCCTGAATGCTGCAAACAAAGTAGTGGCGGGCAATGCAGAACCAAGATATATAGGTTCACTGACTAACAGATTCTCCTATAAAGGTATTGGATTATCATTTATGTTTTACGGTCTGACAGGCAATAAAGTGCTGAACCAGACAAGGGCAGTATCAGATGCAGATGGTGTATACTTTGGTTACAATTATAGCAAACAACAAGGACAAAATTACTGGCGTCAACCGGGTGATATTGCAGAACGACCTAAGCCTAAAAAAGGAGGTAATAACTCTGCAAGTTCCGTTACTTCCAACAGGTTTTTAGAAGACGGTAAGTTCCTTCGACTCAAGGATGTAACGCTCTCTTATAATCTGCCTGCAAGATGGTTAAAACATGCAAAAATTACAAAGGCATATGTATTTGCAACAGGTACCAATTTAATTACATGGACAGGCTATACCGGCTGGGATCCGGAGCAGGATATTACTGCCAATGAAACGTTCAGATATCCTCCTTCAAAGACCGTAAGTCTGGGTTTAAATGTAAACTTCTAAACTGCTGAAACATGAGAAACTCTATCATTTATATATTCCTTTTACTATCTTTTACTGCCTGCAATGATAAGCTCACATTATCGCCAGCAGTACAACTGCCTACTGAAGATGCACTTACTGATATTGCCGGGGTAAATGCCGGTATCAGCGGTATGTATGCAGGTATGCGTTCCGTGAATTATTATGGACGAAATTTTTTAGTGATACCTGAATTGGCTGCTGATAATGTATACTTGTCTGCGACTAACAGTAATCGCTTTCCTTCTACATTTCGTGTCACCTGGCTCACATCTGACGGGGATATCACAAACCTCTGGAATCAGACATATACTGTCATGCTGAGAGCAAATAATATCATCAACAGTATTCCTGCATTAAAAGATGGTACAGATGCAGAAAAGAATAGTGCATTAGGTCAGGCGTTGTTTGTCAGAGCACTCACACATTTTGATTTGCTGCGGGTTTTTGCACAGCCGTATGCTATTGGTGGTGGTAGTGCACCGGGCATTCCTGTTATGACTAAATTTGAAGTAGGCTCTCCTGCCAGAAATACTGAGGATGAAGTGTATACACAGATCATCGATGATCTTACACAAGCGAAATCATTACTGGAAAGTGATGCCGGCAATCCATATAACGCAAACGCATATTCGGTATCTGCATTGCTCGCAAGAGTATACCTCTATAAAGGTGATAATGCAAATGCTGTAACGGAATCTTCTGTAGTAATTAATTCAGGTGAATATGCAATAGTCACCGCAAAAGATTTACCAGATTTCTACAACACACCTGGTACAAGTGAAGATATTTTCACACTCAGGGTATTGTCTACTGAATCATTAGGTTCTGATGATGTAGGTAGAATATATCTGAAACCCGGTTATGGAGACATTCGGGTGTCACCAGATATCGTAAAAGTATTTGATACTGATGATGCACGCTACACATCATTTATACTGCCATTTAGTGGAAGCCCTACTGAATATGAAAATGAGAAATTCTATGGTCAGGATGGGATTTCAGGATTGTATAGTCCTAAGATATTACGTATCTCAGAGCAATACCTGATACGTGCAGAAGCAAATGCAAAGCTGGGTAATTATGCAGCTGCTATTGAAGATGTAAATGCTATTCGTGCTAATAGAAAACTACCTGATCTCGTTAATATTCCTGATGCAGATGTACTTGCAAATGTACTGTTAGAGAGAAGGAAAGAATTAATGTTCGAAGGGCATCGTTACTTCGATCTGTTGAGGAACAAACAGGATATTGTAAGAACATTTTGTGGTGATGCAGTGGAGTTAAATACACCTGCCTGTACGTATCCTGCTACCTCACCAACAGTGATCCCACCGATACCTCAAAGAGAAATAGATGTAAACAAAAACATACAACAAAACGCCGGGTACTAAGAACCCTACATTTCAGCTGCACAACAAACCCGCATTTGCCGGCCGCAGGCCCCAACCCCAAACATGAAACGCTTTTGCCGTAGGCAAAAGCGTTTCATGTTTGATATTAAATCCCAGTTATTTTATCACTTCTTTCAACTTCGCTTCCAGCGCCTCTCCTCTCAATCCAATTCCCAAAATCTTCCCGCCCGGATCCAGCAACATATTCGTCGGAATAGAATTAATTCCATACAAAGGTACTACCGCAGACTCCCAGAATTTCAGATCACTTACATGCGTCCATGTCAAACCATCTTTCTGAATCGCCTCTACCCATGCTTCCTTCTTCTTATCCAAAGACACACCCAGTACAGTAAAGTTTTTATCCTTATAAGCATTAAACGCCTTCACTACATTCGGATTTTCCATACGACAAGGCTGACACCAGCTCGCCCAGAAATCAACCAACACAAACTTACCTTTGAAAGAACTCAGACTTACCATCTTCCCAGAAGGATCTGGCAAAGAGAAATCAGGTGCTACCTGACCCACCTGCAATGCAGTCATATTCGCATCTACTTCACCAGCCTGTTGTTTCAGCATCTGCTCCAGTTTACCAGTTAATCCAACTACCAATGAGTTAGTAGGGAAATGGCTCTTCACTTCAGCAATTTCTTTTCCACTGCTCATCAAAGACTGTGGATTGATCATGCTCAGTGCAAACGCAGCAACAGCAGGGTTTTTGGAAGTAGTAGCTGCATGCATTACAAAATCAGTTACTTCTTTTTCTTTTGCTTCCAGTACGCTGGATTTTGCCTGTATCACGCTATCACCGGCACCGCTCTTCGCCATGCTATCCAGTGCCATACTTTCTTCTGTCAGTGAACGGCTTTTAGAGCTTACATCATTGAGCAGCTGTTGCAGTTCAGAAGAAGCTTCAGCATTTTCAAATTTTACCAGTTCCAGGTTATTCAGATCACCAGTCACAGTCATGGTACCTGCATCCAGTGCCAGCAGAATGAAGTGCTGTTCATCTTCGCCAAAGCGAATACGGTACAGTCCCTGTTCTGGCAGCATACCTTTCAGGGTAAACTTGCCACTGGCATCTGTCAGTGTCACAGAATCCACTATTTTCAAGGTATCCATAGACAGTTCTTCCAGTACAACAGTACCTAAAGGCGCATTATCAATTTTGCCATTGATCACGAAATTCCCTTTCTCGGTTTGCTGGTGACAACCCGCCAGTACAAAACCGAAGGCTATCGCCCATAATGCTAATTTCTTCATATAGATCAGTTGTTATTTAAGTTTTTCAGCCAGCAGCTGGTTGGTCAGTTTTGGATCGGCTTTGCCTTTGGATGCTTTCATGACTTCACCCACAAACAGGGCCATCAGGCCTTTCTTCCCCTTGCGGAATTCTGCCACCTTATCAGGGTATTTATTTAATACCTCATCAATGATGGGGGAAATATTATCTGCATTATTATCCTGCAACAGGTTGAGACGGGTAGCTATTTCCAGCGGTGCAGTGGCCGGTTCCAGCAACAGTTCCGGGAATATGCGGGAGGAGGCGATGGAGAAGCTCACTTTACCATCTTCCACCAGCTGAATAAGGGCAGCCAGCGCCTTTGCAGGCAGCGGAAAGACCGTCATGTCAATGCCCTTTTCATTGAGGGTGGATTTCACTGGTCCCAGCAGCCAGTTAGCTACTGCTTTGTGTTTTGGAATCTGCGTTACCACCTGTTCAAAGTAGTCAGCAGTGGCTTTGTCGTCACAAATTACTTTGGCATCGTAATCAGAGAGTCCATATTGCTGTACATACTTGTGCACCAGTGCTTCAGGCAGCTCAGGCAGTGCTGCCCGAATGCTTTCGAGGAATTCGTCGGTAAAAAAGAAGGGGGCGAGGTCCGGCTCAGGGAAGTAACGATAGTCATTCGCTTCTTCCTTGGAGCGCAGGGAGTAAGAACCACCACTGCCAGCGTCGAAACCGCGGGTTTCCTGTACGATTGTGCCTCCACTCTCTACGAGGGTGATCTGGCGTTTTATTTCACCTTCTACCGCGCGTTTTACATTGCGGATAGAGTTCAGGTTTTTTACTTCTACTTTAGTGCCTAGTTTGGTCTCGCCTTTCAGACGGATAGAGATGTTGGCATCACAGCGCATGCTACCTTCCTCCATGTTACCATCGCACACATCTACCCACCGTACCAGGCGGCGGAGCACCGTAAGGAATGCATATACCTCATCGCTGCTGTGCAGGTCCGGTTCAGTCACAATTTCCAACAGGGGTACACCAGCACGGTTTAAATCGACCATGGTAAAGTCCGGATCCTGGTCATGCATAGATTTTCCGGCATCTTCTTCCATATGGATGCGGTTCAGCTGTACAGCTCTTTCACCATCGGCAGCAGGGATCACGACGCGGCCACCTACACAGATAGGCGCCGTATGCTGAGATACCTGGTAGCCTTTCGGCAGGTCAGGATAAAAATAGTTCTTGCGGGCAAAGTAGTTTTCCTTTTCGATGTGGCATTCACAGGCCAGACCCAGCCTAATGGCATATTCCACGGCCCTTTTGTTTAGTTTAGGCAGGGTACCCGGGTGCCCCAGGGTAATTGGGCTGATATGCGTATTGGGAGCGCCTCCGAAAGCAGCACTGTCACCACAGAATAGTTTACTCTCTGTTTGCAGTTGGGCGTGTACTTCCAGGCCTATCACTACCTCATATTTGTCAAAATCGATGCTTGCGCTCATATTATTATTATGCTGTGAACGCAAATATAGAAAATGACGGGTAGAAAGGGGAATGTTTACCGTTTTGAAACGTAATATTGAATTTTAACAAAATTTTATTAAACTTGCACTTGCAACTGTTTAATCTGTATTTCCACTTTTTTGGGACCACTTGCCAGATCATTTGGCCTATATTCTCCTGACGCCACTGATATTTAACCTTTTTCCTGTTTAAAGCGGTAATTAGCCACTGTGCGTAGCGATTTCGACGTTGGGACTTACCATTTAACCACTATTTATCCCTATTCTGGAAATACGGGTTGTGCCTTTTTAGTAACTTTCAAGCATGAGCATTGAAAATATTTATCAGGCACAGCAGGCCTTTTTTGCCTCCGGCGCTACGCTCCCTTACGCTTACCGCCGTAAGCAGCTGAAGCTGCTGAAAAAGGCTGTAAAACGCTACGAGCGTGGTATCATGGCTGCCCTGTATGCCGATTTACACAAGCCTCCTATGGAAGCCTTCGGCAGCGAGGTGGGGTTGGTGTATGGTGAAATCAAGTACTGCTTAACACACCTGAAGCGCTGGATGCGCCCGGAACCCGTAAGCAGTCCCTTCATGCTTTACCCTTCCAAAAGTAAAATTCACCGGGCACCACTGGGCCAGACCCTCATCATTGGCCCCTGGAATTATCCTTTCAGTCTGATCATTACCCCACTCATTGGCGCCATTGCCGGTGGTAACTGCGCTATTCTGAAACCTTCAGAAATGGCGCCTAATACAGCTGCTGTAATTGCCTCTCTTATACAGGATACCTTCGCCCCTGCCTATATCACCGTTGTAGATGGAGAAGGCCGTGAAGTGATTCCGGAGTTAATGCGACACAGGTTCGATCATGTATTTTTCACCGGCAGTACGAATGTGGGTAAGAAAGTGTTGGAAATGGCGGCCCCTCACCTCACCCCGGTCACACTGGAACTGGGTGGCAAATCTCCCTGTGTGGTAGATGATAAGGTGGATATACAGATAGCTGCCAAAAGGATCATTTGGGGCAAGTACTTTAATGCCGGCCAAACCTGCATAGCACCGGATTATGTACTGGTGCACGCCAAGGTAAAAGAGGACCTCATCACTGCCATGAAAAAGACCATCACCAGCTATTATGGGGAAAATCCGGCCCTCAGTAAACACTATGCCCGTATCATCAACAAAAAGCGATTCGATACCCTCCATAGCTACCTGTCAAAAGGTAAAATTCTGCATGGTGGAGATACTGATCCTTCCACTTTGTACATCGGCCCTACCCTCATGGAAAATGCAGCGATCGACGATGAAATATTCGGCCCCATCCTGCCCATCATGACTTACGAACACCTGGGCGATGCCATTCAGTATATCAAACAGCATCCAACTCCACTATCACTCTATGTATTCACAAATAGAAGCAGTACGGAAAAGACGCTCATCGAACAGTTGAGATTTGGGGGTGGTTGTGTAAACAATGTATTAGGACATTACACCAATGTAGAACTGCCCTTTGGTGGTGTGGGATACAGCGGTATGGGGCAATACCATGGCAAATACAACTTCCTGACTTTTACCCATGCCAAAGCCGTGATGAAAACCGGTACCTGGCTGGATATAAAGCTGAAATACCCTCCCTATCGCGGGTTGGGATTGCTGAAAAGGCTCATGAAATAATGACATAAAATGTAAAAAGAGGTTGCCTCCGCTCATGGAGACATCCTCTTTTTACTAAAGGCGGAACAATATGCTTGCCCTATAAATCCGCTTTATGCAATCTCTTTGGTACTTTCACCTGTAAGGTCTGTGTTTTTCCATCTCTCTTCACCTGTACATCCACAGTGCCCTTATTCTTATTTTCCCTATACGCATTTGTCACATCGCGGGTAGAACTGATGCTGGTTCCAGCCAGGGAGGTGATGATATCTTTAGGTTTGAAACCTGCTTTTTCTGCAGCAGAACCTGGGGCTATGGTCAGTACCACAGCGCCATTTCCATCTTCAGTGTCTTGTACAGACAGACCCAGTTTCACATCATTTTCACGACGGTCATCCCTGTTGAAACTACGTGGCCCACCACGATCGTCATCTCCACCTTCATCTTCACGGAAGTCAAAACGACCACCATTTGGCGGCATCATACGGAAGAAATCTTCCGGCCCATCATTGTCATCACGACCACGGTTGAAACCAAATTCAGGTTGCTTCCTTTCATCCAGTGTCACGTTAGCAGTGCTTTCTTTCTTATCACGCAGGTAGGTCACAGTCACTTTATCGCCAGGTTCGTGCTTACCAATTTTCTCAAATAGATCTTTGGGTTCTTCGATCTTATCAGCATCTACTTTTGTGATCACATCACCTACTTTCAAACCAGCTTTATCAGCGGGACTTTCTTTAGACACATCTTTCACAGTCGCACCTGCAGCTTCTTTCTTTTCAGTCAGTACACCCAGCAGCGCTTTGCCTGGACGAATGTTGTCAGGTCCTTCACCGAAGAACTGCATGCTACGGTGTTGCGGCATGTTAAAGTTGAAGTTGTTGCCATCCATCGGACGGATCTTGCGGCGGTATACAGAGATGTCTCCATCCTTGTAGGATTCCAGTTTCTCACCATCTACCAACACATTACCATCCTTGATTTCGACTGTTACTTTTCCGTCCTTATTGCTGTTTCTTTTGATAATGATCTCGTCGTACTCACCCAGTTTATCGCCCTTGGGTGCTGGTTCCTGCGCGTAAGCCATACTAAAGGTAAGGCAGGTGAAACCCGCTAAAGCGAATTTTTGTAAGAGCTTATTCATGTTTATATGATTTACAAGGGCAAATTTATAGGGGGGAGGTATAAAGGAAAAGTTAAAATCGACAAGGGGGAAATGAAAAGCGCCCTCCGGTCGGAGGGCGCTATAGAAAAGAATTTTAGAGTATCTCTTTTACTGCTTTGATCACCTGATCCAGCTTATCAGTTTCCTGACCACCGGCAGATGCGAAGGATTTCTGACCTCCGCCGCCGCCTTTGATGAGGCCGGAAATTTTCTCCTTGATAATTTTAGGTGCTTCCAGTCCTTTGTCGGCCACTAAATTATCAGCGATCATCACTGCTACGTTTGCTTTACCACCTACATTGGCAGCGAAGACAAATACGTAATCAGTCAGTTCTGTTTTCAGCTGGAAGCACAGCTGCTTCAGTGCGTCGGCGCTGTTCACGCTCACAACGCTACCGATGAAGTTGATGCCGTTTACTTTCTCTGCTTTTTCCAGCAGACCTGCAGCAAGTTGTTTTACCTTTTCCTGTTCAAAGACTTCCAATTGTTTTTCCAGACCAGCTTTGTCAGCGATCAGGGTTTCAACAGCCTTGACTGGTTCTTTTGGATTTTTCAGGACTGCTTTCACCTCTTTCAGCTGTTGCAGTTGTTCATTTACAAAAGCCAGTGCATGAGCGCCGGTTACACCTTCAATACGGCGTACACCTGCAGCTACTGCGCCTTCAGAGAGGAATTTGAAGAGACCCAGTTCGCCTGTGCTACCAATGTGGGTACCACCACAGAACTCAACAGAGTAGTGTGGATCCATGATCACCACGCGTACAATATCGCCGTATTTTTCGCCGAACAGGGCCATAGCGCCCAGTTTCATTGCTTCTTCTTTAGGCAGTTCCTGTATTACGACAGGGATATTAGCGCGGATCTTTTCATTCACGATGTCTTCGATCTGCGCCAGTTCTTCGTCAGTCACTTTTGCAAAGTGAGAGAAGTCGAAGCGGAGGGCTTCAGGGTTTACCAGCGAGCCTTTCTGTGCTACGTGTGTACCCAGTACCTGGCGCAGGGCAGCGTGCAGGAGGTGAGTAGCAGAGTGGTTCAGGGTAGTCTGCTGGCGTTTATCTTTATTGATAGTCGCGGTGACAGTGGTATTGATAGTAGCAGGCAGCTTGTCGGTAAAGTGAACGATCAGGTCGTTTTCCTTTTTGGTATCAGTTACGCTGATCTTTTCACCATTGAAATCCAGTGTACCGGTATCGCCCACCTGTCCGCCACTTTCAGCGTAGAAAGGGGTTTGGCTCAGTACGAGCTGGTATTGTTCTTTGCCTTTAGCTTTGATTTTACGGTACTTGGTTACTTTGGTATGGGTGGTATCCAGGCTGTAACCTACAAAGGTGGTACCGCTGTCTTCGAGGATGGTCCAGTCGCCCATATCCAGTTCGGTAGCGGCGCGGGAACGGGTTTTTTGTTGCTCCATAGCAACTTTATATCCCGCTTCATCTACTTGGAAGCCATTCTCAGAAGCGATCAGGCTGGTCAGGTCAAAAGGAAACCCATAGGTGTCGTAAAGTTCAAAAGCAGTCTGTCCATCCACCAATTTCGTCTTACTGTTTGCTGCAATAAAGTCCTCGATACGACGGATACCACTTTCAATAGTACGAAGGAAGTTATTTTCTTCTTCGAAAATTACTTTCTTCACAAAGTCCTGCTGCTGAATCAGTTCTGGAAATACACCGTCGAACTGCTGTGCAAGTACAGGTACGAGCTCATGAAGTAAAGGCTTTTTGCGATCCAGGAAGGTAAAATAATACCTTACAGCCCTACGCAGTATACGGCGCACTACATAACCGGCACCAGTATTGGAGGGCAGCTGGTCATCTGCAATAGTAAAGCAGATAGCGCGGATGTGGTCTGCCAGTACACGGAAAGTGACATCTTTTTTGCTGTCAGTTCCCTCGTATTTAGCACCAGTCAGTTTTTCGATATGATCAATAGTGCCAGAGAACACATCTGTATCGTAGTTGGAAAATTTACCCTGAATCACCCGTACCAGTCGTTCAAAGCCCATCCCTGTATCCACATGCTTGGCTGGCAGGGGTTGCAGGCTCTGATCCTGCAGGCGGTTGAACTGCATGAATACATTGTTCCAGATTTCGATCACCTGCGCATTGTCGCCATTCACAAGGGTAGCACCATCTACCAGTTTCCTTTCGGCATCCGGACGGCAGTCTACGTGAATTTCAGAGCAAGGACCACATGGACCAGTGTCACCCATTTCCCAGAAGTTATCCTTTTTATTACCCATAAGGATCCGATCTTCAGAAATGTGTTTTTTCCAGAAGTCGTAGGCTTCCTGGTCTTTTTCCAGATTCTCAGACGCATCCCCTTCAAAAATAGTGACATAGAGACGGTCTTTGGGTAATTTATACACTTCCGTAAGCAGCTCCCAGCTCCAGGCAATTGCTTCTTTCTTGAAATAATCGCCGAAACTCCAGTTACCCAGCATTTCGAATAACGTATGATGGTAGGTATCGATACCTACATCCTCCAGGTCATTTTGTTTACCTGTTACACGGAGACATTTCTGGGTATCGACCACTCGCTTCCATTCCGCGACTTTGTTCCCAAGAAAGTAGTCCTTAAACTGAACCATACCTGCGTTCGTAAACATCAGGGTTGGGTCGTTTTTTAATACAACTGGAGCGGATGGCACTACGTGGTGCCCTTTGGATTTAAAAAACTCCAGGAATTGCCGGCGAATCTCGGAAGCAGTCATAAGTATTTGAAAAAATTAGTATGTATTATAATTTTGTGTCACCTAAATGGCTTTAATTTGTATTTTAAGCCAACTAGTGGTGTTTAGAAAATTGACACTCAAAAGATTGCCCTTTTAGTCTAATTCCCTTAGGTTTGCACACCCTGTCGCACAAGCGAAAGGTGTGCAAAAATATTGAAAAAGTCAGAATGGCGAAGAATTACTGAAAAGCCGCACCCAACTTCATCCTCATTGTATGAATAGCCCCCCAGATAGAATTTACTACTGCTGTTAAAGCATAAGCCCGGCACATGAAGAAGGTTAAATACTTTTATAATACTCAAACGCTCAAATACGAAAAACTCGTAGTATCGCTGCGCGTAAAGGTATTACGAATACTAGGATTTGTTTCAGCCGCCATTGTCACAGGATTTATTTTTCTGTCCATATCTTATAGAGTGCTGGATTCCCCAAAAGAGAAAAACCTGCGCCGTGATCTGGAAGTGATGAACGAGAAATATGAAGAAATGCAAGGCCGTATGAAGGAAGTCAAATCCCAGCTGGCCGAACTGGAACACCGTGATAATGAGATCTATCGCGTCATATTCGAAGCCTCTCCTATCCCTGATAGTGCCAGGGCCGGCAATATGGCCAAAGAAGAAGAGCTATCCCAGATGGCTTCTTTTTCCAGCAGCGAAATCATTGCCAGCACAGGCGCTTTGCTCCAGGAATTAGTGCATCGCATTGGTATTCAGGCTAAATCTTATGAAAAGATTGATGACCTGGTAAAAAATAAACAAAAAATGCTCGCTTCTATCCCGGCCATCCAGCCGGTTTCCAACAAAGACCTGAAGCGTATCGCCTCCGGTTTTGGATATAGAATCGATCCGATATACAAAACTGTAAAGTATCATTCCGGTCTTGATTTCGCAGCTCCTGCCGGTACCCCCATCTACGCCACCGGCGATGGTGTGGTGGAAGAAGCCAGCATGAGCGATGTAGGCTATGGTAACCATGTGGTTGTAAACCATGGATATGGGTACAGAACCCGCTATGGCCACATGCTTAAGATAAAAGTAAAAACAGGTACAGCTGTAAAACGTGGCGACGTACTAGGTTGGGTAGGAAGTACAGGTAAGTCAACAGGCCCTCACTGCCACTACGAAGTGGAAAAGAACGGGGAAAAAGTAGACCCTGTGTACTTCTTCTTCAATGACCTTTCTCCGGAAGAGTTTGACAGAATGCTGAAGATAGCAAGGTCCGGCAACCAATCATTTGATTAATAAATACATAAATTCTTATAAGAAATCCGCTTCGGCCACCCGCCAAAGCGGATTTTTTGAATATATACCCAAAGTAGAAAAATTAAACTACCCCGGAATTTTGTAATTTGGTATTCATAAATGGATATGATGCAACAGCTGGATCTATTTTCAAACCTGGAGCCTAAAAAACCAGACCCTGCGCCCCCCATTCCCGAAAAGGAACCGGAGCCGCAGCAGAAACCAGCTGTGGAGCGACCTAAGATGGAAGAGAAGAACGATTTACCAAACATACCCAGCAGGATACAGGTACAGTTACCTCCTGATATACCACCACCAGTGGCGGTATCCAGCCAATCTGTAACTGCCTCCCAGCCTCCCCAGAAGAAACGGGGACGCAAATCGCTGAAAGAAGTGGCCGACGATCCGGACCTGATCAAGACACTGGAAGCAGTGCCGCTTGACAAACAATACTATTCCATAAGTGAAGTAGCAACGATGTTTAAAGTCAATACATCGCTGATCCGCTATTGGGAAAATGAATTCGATATACTCCAACCTAAAAAGAATAGAAAAGGCGATCGCTTGTTCCGCCAGGAAGATATCCAACACCTGAAACTGATCTATCATCTTTTACGTGAGCGTAAGTACACTATCGAGGGTGCGAAGCAAAAGTTAAAAGAAGATCGTAAATTGGCAGCCCGTAATTTTGAAATGGTACAGGCTTTGCTGAAGGTAAAAGGATTTTTAACCGAACTGAAGGAACAATTATAAAAATAAATTATGCGATTGAAATTATTACTCATGGGGGCATGCCTCCTACTTGCCACTACCTTATCTTATGCACAATCCACAGCATCTAACGGAAGAAAGGTGCTGAAAGGCAAGATCGAAATGAAAACATTGATGAACGATAGCTCGTTTGCCTGGTTCTATGCCGGTGTAAACAAATATCAGCCCAATGAAAACATGCTGAATTATATCAAGGACAATCGTGGTAAATTCACTGTGGTAGCGATAATTGGTACCTGGGATGACGAAAGCCGCCGCCTGTTGCCAGCCCTCTACAAGATCATGATACTGGCAGGTAGCCCTGATGAACAGATCCACACTTATGGTGCTGACGAAAAGCTGCAAACAGGTACACAGGCAGGCTACCAGACAAAGAAACTACCAACTTTCATCATCGTTCGTGATGGAAAAGAACTGGGTCGTGTTAGCACTGACCTGCAGGATACACTCGAAGGCGATATCGCCAGAATCCTGCTGAAAGCAAACAGAAAAGATAAAGATTGATATAAAAGAAACTAACAAAAAAGCCGTCTCAGGATCCTGAAACGGCTTTTTTTATGCACAGTGGATAACTTATTTCTCGTGTATCTCCACCGTTGTACTGGATAATTTTACACCATGGCTTTCCAGTATTTTTATAAAACCAAGGTTGATCTCACTTTTCAATTGATTGAAAGGAACCCCTTCAATCACATTGGTGAGGTAAATAACCTGTATCACGTACGTATCTTTAGTAAAGTCGTTCAAATTCACAATAAAGCCGTCTGCTACTTTATCATGCTGTTTCAACAGGGCTTTGAAATCCTGTAATACTTTCAGCAGGTTATCTGCAGCCGTATCACCCGCTACTTCCAGGCGAAATACCGCCCTTTGCTGCGTACGCAGCGAAATATTATCCAGGATGCTGTCTACCATTTTCTTGTTGGGAACAGTCACAAAGGTTTTGTCCTGGGTGCGGATGCGTGTACTGCGCAGACCAATCTTTTCTACAGCACCCTGGTAAGTATCTACCTTCACGGTATCTCCTACCCGGAAAGGCTTATCGAAGAAGATGATGAAAGAACAAATCAGGTTTTCAATACTTTCCTTGGCAGCGAGGGCGAGGGCCGCAGCACCGATACCAAGACCCGCAATAATTTTATTGACCAGCACCGCCCCAAAAAGGATCCTGATAAAGGCAATGGCACCAAAAATAAAGACGATGGCTTTGAAGAAATCCCTGAAGAACACGATGAACTGGTTGTCCGTCTTATCATGTAGCAAATCGGCACTCTTGCTGATCATCAGCGACACGAAATCGATGACACGGAGAATGATCCAGATGATGGATAATGTAAGCGCGAGTTCCAGCAGTGTACTTAATATCCCCTTCAGACTAAACCCATTGTAAACAGTGATGTTCAGTTCCGGTGGAAAGTTCAGGTGATCGATCGTGAGCATGAAGGCGACCAGCAGGAAGAAGTATTCCAATGGTCGCAGCAGCAGGTGGGAAAATTCATGTTGGTCGATGTCAGGTGCCCACTTTCTGACTTCTTTGAAAAGGAGATTGGCCAGCCATTGTGATAGATACCGTTTTATCATCGATACAAACAGTAGCACAATAGCCAGAATAAAGTAATTCTGGATTGGGTTGCCAAGAATAACCTGGTCTAGTACATTGGTCATATTATGCGAAATTACAATATTAGTATATTCTTCTGCTACCCTTATCAGTAATAACTATTACACCCGGTTGCTTCCCTTTTTCAAAACTGCCATACCTGGCTGAGATACCCAATGCTTTCGCGCCATTTAACGTGGCCCATTGCAGTATTTCCTCCAGTGGGATTTCCGGATAATGTCCACGTATTGCCTGTATCTCTTCCCAGATAGACAACTGGTGATTAGAAGCCAGGCTATCTGTGCCCAGCGTGATGGCGCATCCCTCACTGCGTAATAATGAAATATCCGGCAACCGTTTTTCTATATACAAATTCGCCTGCGGGCATAAGCACCAGTATGCATCAGGGGCATGTTGTTTAGTAAATACCACATCTTCTTTGGTAGAAAAAGTATTGTGTACCAATATCACCGGCAGGTGCTTAAAATAAGGCAGCCATGCAGGTAGGCTGGTGCCTCCTGTGGGTACAAAGGCACTTGCATCCATCCCAAAGTGCTGATAGAAATCGAGGAAAGCACCTGTTTTATCAGCATATAATTGATTTTCAGCCGCTGTTTCCTGGTTGTGAATGCTGATTGGGGTATTATCCGGTATCACGGACAGCAGTGAAAAAAGCGCTTTACTCACAGAATACGGAGCATGTGGCACCACGGAACAGGAATGCATATCACCATTCAAACGCCTGAACTGTTCCAGTACAGACAAGCTGTAATCCAGTCTGCTCTGCGCCGCAACAGGTACAAACCCCATTGTTTCTACAAAGGAATGGTAGTAAATGGGGGAATGCTGTTTAGGAGCAAGGGTAGCAGTGCCATTACAAATATCTCCCACTGCCGAAATGCCACTTTCCCACATGGCTTCCTCAGCCGTTTTGATAACGGCATCATCCTGTTGCCCCCGTTTTTCCATCACCTGTGTTAGAAATGCGGGTAACCCGGTACCTTCTGGAATTATCCCTTTCATGTGAGACAATTCCAGGTGACAATGGGTATTTACAAACCCCGGACTGAGTATCCCGTCCACTTCCTGTACCCCTTCGCCGGCGAGGTCTGCTGATACGATATCCATGATAGTCCTGTCTTCGGAGAGAATCAGGACCTTGTCTCCCGATAATATTTTCTGCCCGTCAAAGAGGGCTGTTCCTTTAAATTTTAGCTGTTGGGTCATAATTATCCTAAAGATGTTAATTTTGCCGGCAATTGATAAGTCGACAGATCACCGACCATTCAACAAAGATAACTATGATAGATAAACTAGAAGCGATTAAAGGCCGGTTTGAACAGGTCTCCCTTGCCCTTACCAACCCCGAAATAGTGAGCGACAACAAGCAGTTCAGCAAACTGAGCAAGGAGTACCGGCAGTTGGAAAAAATCGTGAAGGCGTACGATACTTATACAAAGTTGCTGGATAGTATTGCCTTTAACAAGGAAGTGCTGGATAGTGGCGATGAAGAAATGAGGGAGCTGGCTAAGGAAGAAACCGAAGCACTGGCCAATCAGAAAATTGAGCAGGAGGAGATAATCCGTAACCTGTTGATTCCAAAAGACCCACAGGATGAAAAGAATGCGATTCTTGAAATCCGGGGTGGTACAGGTGGTGACGAGGCTAGCCTCTTCGCTGGTGACCTGCTGCGCATGTATCTCCGCTATTGTGAGCTCAAAGGCTGGACTACCAATATTATGAGCGAAACCCCTGGTTCAGTGGGTGGATATAAAGAGGTGGTGGTAGAAGTAAATGGTGATGATGTATATGGTACCCTGAAGTTTGAGTCAGGTGTACACCGTGTACAGCGTGTTCCAGCTACAGAAACTTCCGGCCGTGTACATACTTCAGCAGCTACAGTGGCGATCTTGCCGGAAGCAGAAGAAGTGGATGTGGATGTAAGAGATGCAGATATCAAAATGGATACTTTCCGTTCGTCTGGTGCGGGTGGTCAGCACGTAAATAAAACTGAATCTGCGGTTCGATTGACGCATATACCTACCGGTGTGGTGGTAGAGTGTCAGGAAGGACGTAGCCAGCACTCTAACCGTGATATCGCAATGAAGATGCTGCGTTCCCGTATCTACGAAGCAGCAGTGCGTAAGCATGAAGAAGCGATTGCTTCACAGCGTAAGAGCCTTGTATCTACTGGTGACCGTTCTGCAAAGATCAGGACTTACAATTACCCACAGGGTCGTGTAACTGATCACCGTATTGGTATGACGGTCTACAACCTGGATGCGTTTACAAACGGAGAGATCCAGGAAATGCTGCAGGCGTTACAGTTTGCGGAGAATGTGGAGAAGATGAAAATGGGTAGCTAATAAGTTATAGCGCAATAATAATTCAGGAATAAAGCGCTTTTGCCGTAGGCAAAAGCGCTTTATTCCTGCCTATTCTATTAAACCCAAATATGAAACATTAGTATTACATTTATTTTTTCACTAATACCTATATTCATGTCTGCCTTGATCTACCAAAATCTGGCAGCATATTTGTCTCGTATCTCTCAGTAATAAACACTCGTACAATGAAAAGAATCAATCCTATCGTAGCAGTAGTATTGTCTGCCACCATGTTATTTAGCTGTAGTACCTGGAATGGAATGAACAATACCCAAAAGGGCGCAGCCATCGGCGTAGGTGGTGGTGCTGCCACAGGTGCCGTGATTGGTAAAGCTGCAGGCAACACTGCCCTGGGCGCTATCATTGGTGCTGCCGTAGGTGGCGGAGCCGGTGTACTGATCGGCAAAAAAATGGATAAACAGGCACAGGAAATCAAAACAACCGTACCAAATGCTACCGTAGAACGTGTAGGTGAAGGTATCAACGTAACGTTCAACTCCGGTATTCTGTTCGGCTTTGATAAATCGGACCTGACTGCTGCCGCTCAGACAAACATTCAGCAGCTGGCCAGCATCCTCAATAAATATCCTGACACCTACGTACGTGTAGAAGGTCACACCGATACCACTGGTACTGATGCTTACAACTATGCACTTTCTGAAAGACGTGCAACTGCTGTAGCAAACTACCTGAAAACACAGAACGTAGCTGCTAACCGTATTCAAACATACTGGTATGGTTCCAAACAGCCTGTAGTACCTAATAACACAGATGCTAACAGAGCTAAGAACCGTCGTGTGGAATTCGCTATCTATGCGAACGATAAGATGAAGCAGGATGCGCAGAAAGAATCAGGACAGTAATAGGATTTCCTTCATACACATATATATGAAAAAAGGCCGTATCATTGGATACGGCCTTTTCTTTGAAAATGGTTTTCATCTTCGTTGGCAAATTCCCTCTTTCATGAATGTTTTTATTGTTTTTTCAACCACCACTTTCGTATAAATAAGAAAGCAATGATCCCGCACATGGCGCCTATTGAATCGGCTACCGCATCTATCATATCGAAGCTGCGATCTACCGCCCAGTATTTCTGAATAAACTCAATGGCCAGACCATACGCTGCTGCTGTGAACCAGAACAGCGTTAATGTAAGCGCCGAAATATGTCCTTTACTTCTGTAATAGCCTATACACAACAGGAGTACCGTACAACCAAACAATCCCAGGTGAACGATCTTGTCCATATGTATTTTCTCATAGAAAGGATCCTTGGGGATCTTATCTCCGGGAATAGTACATAAATATAACACCAGCAATATCCATAATATAGCAGGCCAATAGTATCTGATAATCCTCATTGCTGGCACGTCCAATTGTTTTTTAGGGTAAATATTAATAATCATAAAGGTATAAGGTTCAAAAGTCGTTCCCAACTTTTGAACCTTATACCTCTACTTTTTTAACCTTTTATTAATTATTGGACTTATTCGCCAACAAGTGCCTGATAGGCAGCTGCATCCAGCAGTCCGTCTACATCTGCAGGGTTAGATACTGTCATCTTGATCATCCATCCTTCGCCATATGGATCGCTGTTCACCAGTTCTGGTGAGCTATCCAGCTCGGAATTGATTTCATTTACAGTACCTTTTACTGGCAGGAACAGGTCAGACACAGTCTTTACTGCTTCCACAGTACCGAATACTTCTTCTGCACCCAATGATTTACCAACGGTAGGAATGTCTACAAATACGATATCTCCCAGTTCACGCTGAGCGAATTCAGTGATACCGATAGTAGCTGTATTACCTTCCAGTAACACCCATTCGTGATCTTTGGTGTAACGCAGATTTGACGGAAAATTCATGGCAAGTTTGATTTTAAGGGGTAAAATTAAGGAAAACCTAAAAGAACAAAAATTTCTTCACCACTCTCACCTTCATTACCACATCTTCCAGTGGTCTGTCATTACCATCTGTCTTTAGTGCTGCGATCTTATCGATCACGTCCAGGCCTTCCACAACCTGACCAAACACAGTGTAGCTCTGATCCAACTGTGGTGTGCCTCCGTACTTTTTGTAGTACTCGCGCTGGTCCACGGGAATCTTCCTCCCCCCTAGTCTACCCTTCTCCAGTTTGTCGAGCTCCTCATCTGTCCACACTTTTCCCTGCACAATATAAAACTGACATCCTGAACTTGCTTTTGCAGGATTGTTGTCTCTTGCTGCCGCCAGTGCACCTTTCTTGTGATACAGGTTCAGCTGAAACTCTGCAGGAATCGTGTAGTTCACATCTCCATTACCAAGCATTGCTCCCTTTGCCGCATTCTTTGAATCAGGGTCACCGCCCTGTATCATAAAGCCTTTGATCACTCTGTGGAATAACGTACTGTCATAGAAGTGATGCTTAGCCAGCTTTATAAAATTATCCCTGTGCTTTGGTGTGATGTTATACAGCTCGATCACCATCGTGCCATAGGGAGTAATGATCTTTACCTTCCGGTTTTTAGCAGCCATAGCGGGGAGTGTGAGTATTATACACACAAAGAGTAGCAATCGTTTCATGGGGGTATGATTATTTTAGAGTTGTTTGCGCAGGAGCCAGTCAGTATCTTCCTGATTCCCCATCATGAAGATATGGCTACCGAATTTTTCAAAACCATTCTTCTCGTAGAATTGGTAAGCCTTGGTGTTGTACTCCCAAACCCCGAGCCAGATGGTTTTTACGCCATGTTGCGCAGCTACTTCCTGTGCGTAGTCCAGCAGGAACTGTCCGGCTTTCATGCCCTGAAATGCTTTCAGCACATAGATCTTTTCCAGCTCCATGACAGGAGCGGGATCCAGGGGACCGTTATGATCCGGCTGCTTGTGTAAATTTAGTTTCAAAAACCCCGCGGGGGAAGTGCCTTCGTACAGAATATAATATAAACAGCCAGGGGCCGCCATTTCAGCTGTTAGTGCTTTCCTGGATTTTTTCTCTTCCATAAAAGCGTTAAAGTCCGCCGGGTTGTATTGATGAACAAATGTTTCGGTAAACGTCCGCTGCTCAAGCATCACCAGTAAATCCAGCAACTCAGTAGAAACGGGCACAACGTGTAATGATGTATCCATAGCCAGGGTGTGTGTAATTTATATCAGGGAGGGAATTTTATCGTCCCTCCTGATCGTCAAAGTATGCAATAATATGCTCCTGCAAAAATCTTTCCTGTTCTGGCATACTCATTTTGGGTACAGGTTGTGCTTCTTTGAAATGGGGCCAACCATCGTTGTCATACCCTTGTAGTTCAAAATACCCGCTTTGACTCAATAAAGTACATGTTGCCACATGCATCAGGTCCTGTTTCTGCTCCTTCGTCCACTTCTTCTTCATATTTCCCAGTTCCTGTGCACCTATTAAAAAGAGAATCGCTTCCATGTTAGGGGTTTTCCCAAATCGCTCTGTGAACATATCCAGCACCCTTTTCCATTGCTGCTCGAATTCCTCTGCCATTTTATAATTATTTAATTATGAACCTTCTATCCCTGCAAATGTACGTTATAAAAAAAGATGATATAAATATGCGCCGGCTTTATTAATTTGGGGGTCACATACGTTATTTATAATGCAAGGATTACAAATTAAGAAATGTATGTATCTGAGTGCCATATCGTAATTTGTAAATTTTAATTTGTAATTCTATTCTTAACAGCATTTTAACGGCCATATCTGCTTGTCTGGCGGTGTTTTACTGGCAGAAAGTTTTACTTTAGCAAACTTGTAAATAATAAATAAGCATGGAGAATACTTCGTATGATATCCGTCAACTAAATGAAAAAATCCACGAGGCCAGCGCATTTGTAGACCTGCTGAACCTCGAACTGGGCAAAGTCATCGTAGGGCAGCGTTACATGGTAGAAAGACTGTTGATAGGGCTGCTGGCACAAGGCCACGTATTGCTGGAAGGTGTACCCGGTCTGGCAAAAACCCTGTCTATTAAATCCCTCTCTTCTGCCATTAACGGTAAATTCAGCCGTATTCAGTTTACACCGGACCTTCTGCCTGCGGACGTGATCGGTACTATGATATACAACCAGCAAAAGAATGAATTTGTAGTAAGACGCGGTCCTATCTTCGCCAACTTTATCCTGGCGGATGAGATCAACCGTGCCCCTGCAAAAGTGCAGAGTGCCCTGCTGGAAGCAATGCAGGAAAGACAGATCACTATCGGTGATACTACTTTTAAACTGGAAGAGCCTTTCCTGGTACTGGCTACCCAGAACCCAATCGAGCAGGAAGGTACCTACACACTGCCAGAAGCACAGGTAGACCGTTTTATGCTCAAAGTGGTGATCGGCTACCCTACCAGGGAAGAAGAGCGCCTCATCATCCGTCAGAACCTGAACCCACAGCCTTCTCAGAAGATCAATCCCATCATTCAGCCTGCCGACATTATGAAGGCACGCGACCTGGTGCGTGAAGTATACATGGATGAAAAGATCGAACGCTATATCCTCGATATCGTATTTGCTACCCGTAATCCTGACGAATACAAACTGCAGAAACTGAAACCGCTCATCGCTTATGGTGGTTCTCCAAGAGCGAGCATCAACCTGGCAATGGCTGCTAAAGCTTATGCCTTCATGAAACGTCGCGGATATGTAATTCCTGAAGACGTTCGCAGCATCTGCTTCGA
Organism: Chitinophaga sp. LS1; assembly: GCF_034274695.1. Taxonomy (NCBI): domain Bacteria; kingdom Pseudomonadati; phylum Bacteroidota; class Chitinophagia; order Chitinophagales; family Chitinophagaceae; genus Chitinophaga; species Chitinophaga sp. LS1. The sequence goes on along the minus strand of NZ_CP128362.1, from coordinate 1,621,569 downwards.
CGTAATGCGTCACCGTGTAGGTCTCACTTACGAAGCGGAAGCGGAAAACGTAACCAGCGAAAACATCCTGAGCGAAATTCTGAATGCTGTAGAAGTACCTTAATCGGCCCCTCTGTAGCAAACAGTTTTTTTAAACGTTAATGTACAACCGGTGGATACTGCAGAAATACTTAAGAAGGTCAGGCAGATAGAGATCAAGACCAAAGGTCTCTCCAATCACATCTTTGCAGGCGAATATCACAGCGCCTTCAAGGGGCGTGGTATGTCTTTCAGTGAGGTGCGCGATTACCAGGTGGGCGATGATGTGCGGGCTATCGACTGGAATGTGACTGCCCGTTTAAATCATCCCTTCATCAAGGTTTTCGAAGAAGAACGTGAACTTACCGTAATGTTGCTGGTAGATGTGAGTGATAGCTCCCTCTTCGGTACCGTACGGCAGAACAAGCGGAGTATGATTACGGAGCTCTGCGCTGTACTGGCCTTCTCCGCGATCAAAAACAATGATAAAGTAGGAGTGATCTTCTTCAGCGACGGTATGGAAAAATATATCCCGCCTAAGAAAGGTAAATCCCATATCCTGTTTATCATTCGCGAACTGCTGTCCTTTACTCCTACCCGCAAAGGCACTAATATCAGGGAAACACTGCGTTTCTTTAACAATGCGACAAAGAAAAGGAGCATTGTATTCATGCTGAGCGACTTCCTGACAGGCGACTACCAGGATGCACTGAACATTGCTGCCAAACGCCACGATGTGGTCGGCGTACATGTATACGATCAGCGTGACAAAGAACTGCCACCGGTAGGACTGATACAAATGCAGGATTCTGAAACTGGTGCACGCCAATGGGTAGATGCTTCTGACAAACAGGTGCAGCAATATTATACCCAACAGTTCCAGCAGCACGTACAGTATTGCAGCAATTCTTTCAAAAAGAGTGGTGCAAGCCTGATCAGCATTCGTACGGATGAAGATTATGTAAAGGCTTTAAAAGGCTTCTTTACAAACAGGTGATAGTTTAAAGATGAGCAAATTAACATGGGTAAACAGATCATAGTTAAAACACTTATTTTATTTGCAATGCTGGGTTATGGGTTTGCTTCGCAGGCCCAGGTGCAGGTGAGTGCCCGTACAGATACAGACCATATCCGTATAGGTGAGCAGGTAAAACTCATATTGTCAGCCACCGTACCTAACCAGGGCGTTGGCAATGTCGTATTCCCTCAATTACCAGATTCTTTCAGTCACTGGGAAGTAGTAAGCCGTACCGGCCTCGATACTTCTGCTGCCAATGGAAACAAGGTGTTTCAACAAACCCTTGTACTCACCAGCTTTGACAGTGGTAGCTGGGACCTCCCTGCCTTAAAATTTGATGTGCTGAATAATGGTGGGGTGACTGATTCAGCCTTCACCGATTCACTGCGCATAGAGGTAGGTACCGTTGCGGTAGATACTACCAAGGCGTTCAAACCTATTAAAAACGTACGCTCTGTACCCTGGAACTTCTGGGATTACTGGCTGTACTTTGCTATTGGTTTCAGTGTGATCATCATAGGTATAGGATTGTTGGTATATTTCCGCAGCCGTCCTAAGAAAGCAGTGGTGAAACCTACAGCACCTGCCGTACCACCTTACGAGGTAGCACTGCTGGCACTGAAGCAGCTGAGAGAAGAGAAACTGTGGCAGCAGGGAGATGTGAAGCAATATTATACCCGCATCACCGACGTACTACGCGCATACTTCGAACAGCAATTCAATATCCCTGCCCTGGAGCAAACCAGTGAGGAACTGCTGCAACACATCAAACCGGTGACGGTCCTTAATCAGCAACGCGACAGGTTGAGAGACCTGCTGACGGTAGCTGACCTGGCCAAATTCGCGAAGCTCCATCCTACACCTGAAGAGCATGAGCGCGCACTGGCACAGGCTTTTGAGATTGTGGAATGGACCAAACCCGCTGTAGAGAAAGCAAAAGAAGCAGAGAAGACGAATGACGCAGGGAAAACCGAAGGAGCAGGTAACTAAGAGGTTAGAAAGCGAATGAGGCAGGAAAAACTGAAGGAGCAGGCAACTAAGGGGTTAGAAAGCGAATGACGCAGGGAAAACCGAAGAAACAGGCAACTAAGGGATCAGAAAGCGAAGACGCAGGAAAAACCGAAGGAGCAGGCAACTAAGTATTCCGCAAGCGAAATTCGCCTCAGAAACCGAAGGAGCAGGCTACTAACTAGAACCAGGAAATTATTTTATATACATGGATTTTTCAGTCTGGAAAAATATTGAATTTGCCCATCCTGCCTACTTTGGCTTGCTGGTGCTGGTGCCCGTGATGATCTACTGGCACTATGCAAAACAGCAGAAAAAGCAGGTGGCTATGGATATGTCTTCCCTTCAGGGGCTGAAGGGACTGCCGGTATCCTGGAAGGTGAGGTTCCGCCCCCTCCTGCTGATACTGCGACTGCTGGCGTTTAGTGCGCTGGTGGTAGCGCTGGCAAGACCTCAGACCAGCAATACATCTGAAAGTATAGATAGTGAAGGGATCGATATCGTGTTGAGCATAGATATTTCAGGTAGTATGCTGGCCGAAGACCTGCAGCCTAACAGGCTGGAAGCAGCGAAGAAAGTAGCGAACGACTTCGTGGATCGCCGTATCAGTGACCGTATTGGCCTGGTGATCTTCTCCGGAGAGAGTTTTACACAATGTCCCATTACTACTGACCATGCGGTATTGAAAAACCAGATTACGGCTATCAAGAGTGGTATGCTGCAGGATGGTACTGCGATTGGGATGGGTTTGGCCACGGCTGTAGATCGCCTTCGTAATAGTAAAGCTAAAAGTAAGGTGATCATTCTCCTTACAGATGGTGTGAACAACGTAGGTTTGATAGATCCGCTCACCGCGCTGGAAATTGCAAAGGCATTCAAAACAAGGGTATATACCGTAGGGGTAGGTACGATCGGAAAGGCACCTTTCCCGATGACCATGCCGGATGGTAGTATTCAGATGGCTATGCAGGATGTACAGCTGGATGAGCCGCTGATGAAGAAGATTTCAACAGAAACCGGGGGTAAATATTTCAGGGCTACCAATAATAAGGACCTGGAAAGTATTTATGATGAGATTGATAAGCTGGAAAAGACCAAGGTAGAGATCACTTCTTACAAACGATTTGCTGAACATTTCTTCCCGTTTGCTATACTGGCATTGGCTTGTATACTGCTGGAAGTAGTGCTGCGATATACCGTATTCCGGAGTCTGCCATAAAACAATATTGCCCCCTGCCGCGCCAGCGGCAGGGGGCAATATCAAAAAACTCGCTTCTGCCGAAGGTAGAAGCGAGTTTTTTGTATTTTTACACCCTAATAATAATCTTAGCATTTGCAGGCACTAATCTATAGATCCACCGGTAGCTGGTACACCGTAAAAACCATCACCACCGGCGAAACCTTCCAGGCACGCATTAAAGGTGTATTGAAACTGGATGGGGACATTACGTCTACCAATCCCATAGCCGTAGGCGATATCGTAGATATCGTTCCTGAAGAAGGTGATGCAAATGCAAAAAATGCTATGATCACTGGCATTGGGGACAGGCGTAACTATATCGTCCGCAGCTCCCCACATAAAAAAGGAAACGCGAAGCACATCGTGGCGGCCAACCTGGATCAGGCCATGCTCATCTGCACGGTAAAAGAACCAAGAACCTCCAATGGATTCATGGATCGCTTTCTGGTTACAGCAGCTGCTTATCACATTCCAGTGGTGCTGGTGTTTAACAAAAGAGACATTTATAAAGAGAAAGAAATAGACAGATTCGCTGAATTAGCGGCGCTGTATGAAGATATCGGTTATACAGTAAAACTGGTTTCTGCTGCTACCGGCGGTGGTATAGATGAACTGGAGACCATGATGAAGGATAAAACTACCCTGATGTCCGGTCACTCCGGTGTGGGAAAGTCTTCCCTCATCAATCGTTTATTACCTGGTCTGGATCTGCGTACAAAAGCAGTGAGTGGTTGGAGTGGTAAGGGGTTGCATACTACTACTTATGCAGAGATGTATGATCTGCCACAGGGTGGACGGTTGATAGATACACCTGGGGTGAGAGAATTCGGGATTGTGGATATTGCGAAGCCGGAGCTGTCGCATTATTTTCTTGAAATGCAGCCTTATCTTACACAGTGTCAGTTTAATAACTGCTTGCATATCAATGAGCCTGGTTGTGCGGTGAAAGCGGCTGTGGAGGAAGGGGAAATTGATATGGAGAGGTATGTGAGTTATGCCACGATTCTGGAGTCAATTCAGGAAGAGAGTTATTAAAGGATTTCTAATTCTTAAAGAAGAATCAATTAAATTCTTCCTTCAAAAAACACTCCTTTATGTTTTCGGAAGGAAATCCTTCTCAAAAGGTAAAAGCAATTGGTCCTATCCTTCAGAAAAAATAAAAACCTTTTACATGTTTTCCGAAGGAAATCCCTCAAACAGCATTCAACTAATGCTTGTTCTTCTTATGATGCTTTCCTTGCATCTCATCCAATATCTTCTCAGCCCCCCAGTTACTCCTCGGTTGCGGACATCCCGTCTTCCTTGTCCTACAGGAACTAAACCCCATCAGGGTAAGCACGAACATGCAAATAAAGAATGTACGGATCATTAGAATACCCTGTTAGACATTTGTTTGGAAGAATGCTTATTCTGCTTGATATTCCTATTAGAGTAGTAATTGCTGCTAGGACAGCCTTTTTGCTCTGATTGACAGCTGATAGCTAAAATGCTACCCAGCACCAGGAGTAATATTAATTTCTGCATAGGGTAAGGATATTAAATGCAAGATAATTAAAATATGTCATTAAAAGGTTATGCATTTACCTGCTTTGGGGCACAGATATTCTCAAACCATGAGGTTTTGCCTTAGACAAAACCTCATGGTTTGCTATTTGGCATAGCATTCATCAGCGACTGCTTATTTGCCTTCTACCGGCAGATCCTTGAACTAACAGGAAACGATGCAATAACCATTTGCCTTCTGCCGGCAGATCCTTGAACCAGCAGGAAACGATGCAATAACCATTTGCCTTCTACCGGCAGATCCTTGAACTAACAGGAAACGATGCAATAACCATTTGCCTTCTACCGGGAGATCCTTGAACCAGCAGGAAACGATGCAATAACCATTTGCCTTCTACCGGGAGATCCTTGAACCAGCAGGAAACGATGCAATAACCATTTCCCTTCTACCGGCAGATCCTTGAACTAACAGGAAACGATGCAATAACCTATTTCCCTTCTTCCGGCAAATCCTTGAACCAGCTGGAATACATGCCGTAATTATTCGCGATCCTGCTGATCTCTCCGCTAATCAATGACTCACTAATATTCTTAACCTTTTTAGCAGGTACTCCTGCATAAATAGCACCCGCTTCTACCTGTGTATTTTCCAGCACCACAGCACCTGCGGCGATAATGGTATTGCTGCCGATATGTACATTATCCATCACAATAGCACCCATCCCTATCAGTACATTATCTTCCACGGTACAGCCATGCACAATCGCATTATGACCAATGGATACGCTATTCCCAATGATAGTTTTTGTCTTTTCGTATGTAGCATGAATACAGGCACCATCCTGTACATTTACTTTATTACCTAAACGGATACTGTTTACATCTCCTCTGATCACAGCATTGAACCAAACGCTACAACCATCCCCCATAATCACATCACCTACGATTGTCGCATTTGGGGCTATAAAACAGTCCTTTCCCATTTCAGGCATTACTCCTTTTACCGGCAGAATGTATGGCATTTCCTTTTGTTTTGCTGGCAAATTACCACTTACAATTGATTAAACTCATGCTCCGGATCAGGTATACTATTAATACGCAGGGGCATATCATTTTCGTATTTTTGCAGGCAAATGAATAACAGGCAACTTTTTTTAAGACACGTAGCGCAATTGTCAGACGCGCCGTTGGGCATTGAGATGGTGAAGGCATCAGGCATGTACATGTGGGATGTGGATGGGAAGAAATTATTGGACCTGATAGCGGGGATTAGTGTATGTAATGTAGGACATTGCCATCCGGCGGTGGTGGCGGCTATACAGGAGCAGGCCGCGACATATATGCACCTGCTGGTGTATGGGGAGCTGGTGCAGTCGCCACAGGTAGCATTTGCTACCTTGCTCACACAGCATTTACCATCTTCTTTAGATAGTGTATACTTTACGAATTCCGGTGCAGAAGCGGTGGAAGGCGCGATGAAGCTGGCAAAGCGATTCACAGGCAGAACGGAAATTATTGCATTTGAGAATAGTTACCATGGTTCCACGCAGGGAGCCATGAGTATAATGGGAGATGAAGAATGGCGGAATGCGTATCGTCCTTTATTACCAGATATCCAACACCTGAAATATAATACCTGGGAGGCGATAGATCGCATCACCGAAAAGACGGCCTGTGTGATTGCAGAAACAGTACAGGCCGAAGCTGGGGTGATCGTACCGCAGCAGGAATGGATGAAGGCCCTGCGGGAGAAATGTACACAAACAGGTACCCTGCTCGTATTAGATGAAATCCAGTGTGGGCTGGGTAGAAATGGCTCCCTCTGGGGCTTTGAGCAATTCGGTATTGTACCTGATATTCTCTTATTAGGGAAAGCTTTAGGTGGTGGTATGCCAATGGGGGCTTTTATTGCCAACAGAGAAATTATGTGGACCCTGACCAATAACCCTGTCTTAGGACACATGACCACCTTTGGTGGCCACCCGGTTATCTGTGCTGCTGGTATGGCGGGTTTCAAAGTATTGCTGGAAGAAAAACTCACAAACACCGTCAGGGCAAAAGAAGCCTTGTTTCATAAATATCTGCAACACCCTGCTATCAGAGCCATCCGCTCTCAGGGCCTGATGATGGCCGTTGAACTGGAAAGCTTTGCTGTGAATAAAAAGGTGATCGATGCCTGCATTGAGAAAGGTGTCATGACAGACTGGTTCTTATTTGCGCCGCAATGCCTCCGCATTGCCCCTCCCCTGATTATCACAGAAGACGAAATCAAATTCGCCTGCGATACTATAATTGCGGTATTGAATGCTGTTGCTTAAGAACTGGCTCGCACAAAAGCAGGGAATCAGGTTTGGCCGTCAGGCCAAACCTGATTCCCTGCGCTAACCCTGGGTAAAATCACTTCGCGATTTTCCCCCAGGGTTAGCGCCTCATAATAGCCTTTTTTACCAAATACCAATAAAATAATTTTATAATTCCAACCTAAATCCTAACTTTGAATTCCAAAGTACTTTAGTATGACTGATCAGCAACATCTATCTACCTTAAGTGATATTAAACGTATCATGGACCGCAGCAGCCGCTTCATCTCCCTCAGTGGACTAAGTGGCGTATGCGCCGGCATCGCCGGCCTCCTGGGTGCTGCTATCGCCGATGTCTGGATCAGTGAATACTACAACCGCTGGAACACCTCTGGCATATTCGTAAGAGAAGATTTCAATTTATTAAAAATAAAACTCACCATCCTCGGCCTCATCGTCATGGGCATTGCATTGGCTGGCGGCATCTACTTTACCTGGCGCAAAGCCAATAAAGATGGCGCTTCCATCTTTGGCAAAACCTCCCGCAACGTTTTCTATAGTGGACTCATCCCCATGGTAGCCGGCGCTGCATTCATAGCCGGAATGGTCTATAATAATTTTGAAGTACTCGTGGCCCCCGCCTGCCTCCTCTTTTATGGACTGGCACTGGTCAACGCCAGCAAGTATACATTCAGAGATATCAAATACTTTGGGATCGCTCAAATCATACTGGGGATAATCAATGTTTTCTATTTGCGTCGTGGTCTGTATTTTTGGGCCCTCGGTTTCGGTGTATTACACATCGTATACGGCGTGATGATGTGGTGGAAGTATGAACGCAATGCTGAATCAGAAGAGTAATCACTCTCTGACAGCAAGGCTATATTAATTGAACTTTTGAATCTGTTAAGCAGTGGCCATAAACAATCCCATAGGTAATCTGAATAAAATCTTCGACAGCAGGATCCGTCTTGGTGTCATGAGTATTCTTATAGTCAATGAGGAAGTCAGCTTCAACGATTTGAAACAAATGTTGGAACTCACCGACGGTAACCTGGCCTCACACCTGAATACACTGGAAGAAAACGGTTATCTCAAAGTGCACAAAGGCTTCATCGGCCGCAAAACAAATACAACTTATCAAATCACCAAAGCAGGCGAAAAAGCTTTCAAAGGCCACCTCGCTGCGCTTGAAAATATGATTCGCTCTATCGAGTAAATTTTTTTTATCCCTATACTTTGAAATTCAAAGCACTTTAAAAGAAAATAATCATGGAACATCAACATCTTGCAAATGCAGGACAGGAGAGCTATTCTCCTGCCCCAGGGGAAGATATTTTACCTGGAAAAAACTCCTTTATGAAAAGATACGCTTACGCTATCAAAGCCGTCATCATCGGCTTCCTTGTCCTCGTGCTCCTCATTCCCACTGCTATGATCATGAACCTGATCAGGGAAAGAGAACAACGTAGTGACGAAGCAACGGCCGAAATCAGTAGTAAATGGGGCGAAGCCCAAACCCTCACCGGCCCTATTATCATCATTCCATATCTAGATACCCCTGGTCATCGCGCTTACGCCCTCTTCCTGCCCGATAAACTGAGCATCAATGGCGAACTGCTACCCGAAATGCGCCACCGTGGCATTTATGAAACCGTTGTATACAGTTCTCATCTTCAGGTGAGTGGCAACTTTGCGCCCCTTACCACAGACATTCCTGCAGATAAATTGCTGATCAATGAAGCTGTCATTGCTGTAGGCGTCAGTGATATGAGAGGTATCAGTAACCAACCAAATATGCAGCTCAATGGCAAAGACTACCTCTTCTCTCCAGGTGTAACCATCCAGAGTGTATTTAATAATGGGATGCAGGCAAGAATACCATTGACCAAAACTGATAGTGGCTGGACGGCAGGTAATTTTTCTATAAATCTTGATCTTCGTGGCTCCGGTCAGGTGCACTTCTCTCCTGTTGGTAAAACTACCCAGGTCAATATCACCTCCAACTGGGCCAATCCCCAGTTCGATGGTCAGTTCCTGCCTGTGAAATCCGTTGTCAAATCTACCGGCTTTACCGCCGCCTGGCAGGTATCTCACCTGAACCGCAACTTCCCCCAATCTCTGACCACAAAAGATGAGGTCAACCTCCGTAGCTATGATTTTGGTATCAAGCTGTTCCTGCCTGTCGATGGCTATCAACAATCTACCCGCGCGGTAAAATACGCTATCCTCATTATCGGCCTTTCATTCCTTGTTTTCTACTTTATTGAATTACTCCAGCGTCTGTATGTACATCCACTACAATATATCCTCATTGGGTTTGCGCTCGTGCTTTTCTATACCTTATTAATCGCCCTGGCAGAACAATTGAATTTCGGTATTGCCTACCTGATTGCAAGTGGTATGACCATTGTTCTTGTCACCGCATACACCGCAAGTATCTTTAACAATTTCCGTGTTGGTAGTGGCATTGGTGGAGTATTAGTTATATTGTATGGGGCTATTTATGTCATTCTCCGTGCCGAAGACTTGTCTTTACTGATGGGTAGCCTTGGATTATTCATTATACTTGCTATCGTAATGTTCTTTAGCCGTAAGATCAAATGGAAAGAGCTGAAGGGTAATGAATAAGATTACTTTAAAACTATGAGTTATCTCAAAAAACGACTGCGCAGTTTTGGATTTGCGATTGCTGGTATTATCGCGTTTGTTCGCTCTGAACCACACGCCCTGCTGCACTTCATTGCAACGATTATCGTTGTTGGTGCAGGCTTTTATTTCCGCATCACAAACATGCAGTGGATTGCCATCCTCATCATGATAGGAATCGTTTGGATCACCGAAATGATAAATACTGTGCTGGAAAAGGTAATGGATCACGTAGCACCCGACTATCATCCCCGCGTGAAATGGATAAAGGATGTAGCGGCAGGGGCCGTATTAATCGCAGCCATCATCGCCATCATAGTCGGTGCGCTTATCTTCATCCCCTACTTTTAAGCCGGCCGCTGGCCAGACCCGCCTAAAATAAAAACGCTTTTGCCGCAAGGCAAAAGCGTTTTTATTTGCAATATTATCAGGAAAATCAGAAGTCAACTCCCATACCAAAATACCAGATCGGACTTCCTCTAAAGAACGCAATCGCCGGCCATCCCGCATCAACTCTCAGGAAATACCCTGCAATGGTTGTTCTCGCACCAAATCCATATCCTCCTACAAACGGCCCAAGGAAACCTTCTTTCACCTTCACACTAATCGTTCCATCACTACCAGTATAATAAGTATAATTCGCATCCTTAAAGCTCAGCTTCTCATTCCATGCTGTACCAATATCAATAAACTGTGTCAGCTGGAAGTTCCTCAACAACGCTGAGTTAATCGGCCTTTGCAGGAATGTTGCAAACACTGGCAAGCGTAACTCAGAGTTAAACACCATCACGTTATTACCATTCTTTGCATTCTGCTTATATCCACGCAGCGGCGTAGCCAGCGTCTGATAAGCATAACTTGCATTTGTCGCTACCGGTGTATTTGTATTGATCTTAGGATTCAGCCAGTTGTCCGTACCACCTAAATAATACAACAGCTTCCTGGTACCCCATGACACATCCATAGAGAAACGGGTGGCCCAGATAAAGTTACGATAGATAGACTCATAGTGACGGGCATCGATCCCCATGTTGTAAGTAAATCTACCCTTGCCGGTGGCATCTGTTGTTCCAAACGCCTCATTGATATTACCCGCTATTTTCGCCCATGCTTCACCATAGATCTTATACCTCGTACCATGCCAGATGTTGATGGCAGGATTGATGGTATTATCGTACACATATTCCAAACGGCTCAGTACATATTTATCCTGGTAATCAGGCCATTTCAATGAGTTCTGGTCAGAAGCTGCAATCACAAACTTATCTACACGGTAACCTACCTGCAGACGAATGCTGCGTGCTTCGTCAAACGGATATTTCACCTCTACCTGCCACAGGTTTGTCTTCATCTTGGCAGGATAATCAATCAGCACAGTTCCTGAACTATCTGTACCGGTACCTGTATATTTCGCCACCTTACGGTAGTAAGTGAATTTATAGTCAAAGCGTTTTTTCAGATAAGAAGCAGAGAGGAAGTACTCTGTACCATCCAGTGAAGATGGAATGCGGAAACCACCATTGATCTTGATATCTTCCATCAGGTCACTCACTCCTAAACGGATCATACCATTCAGCGGATCTGACAACTGGATCGGACCAGAAGGCTGCCCGGTAAACGGCTGATACCTGTTCACCAATACAGAGTTATCCAGTTGCAGGATGAGGTAGTCAGAAGCAAATTTCCACTTGTAAGGCAGCAGCTTCGCTTTCTTCAGCAATGGCTCAATAGGTATTTTGATCGGATTACCATTGCCAGACATATCTGCGGTTGCATTGTTGCCGGTAAGATTTCTATTGGTAGTATCCTGCGGCTCATTGCCAAACTCACTCTGGAAGAAGTCATTATGTTTTACTGTATCCTTCTTAGGCGCCTGCGGACTTTTGTAAGTAGGCAGTCCCAGCCGGATACTATCCTGGTGCATTACATACGCACGATAAGCCGTAGGGCGATCGCTCACATTACGCTTCTTCAGGGAAATGGTATCTACTTTCAGCTTCTGCAGGATCTTATAGCCATATTGCTGGATCACCTGGGAAACCTCGCTTTGATCGCCGGCGCCCCTTGTTTCCTTAATACCATAAGAATAGTTGCTGAGTGGGAAAGTATAAGTAGAGTCTTTCGTAATAGATACCGCCATCACACTATCTGGTGCATTGGCACCATATTCCTGCAGGGCAGAATCCAGTTCCAATGGATCCGGGTTATGCAGGATCTCATTACCTACAAAGAAGAGGGAGTCAACTCCGGCTCTTTCTGTCCTGAAGAAACCGGCATAACGGTTACGGATACCGTTAGCGTCGGATACAAAGGTAAAGTGTGTGGTATTATATTGAAGCGGGTTGCGTGCATCACCATATTTCATATTGGAAAGCTGGGTGATTTGTTTGTCCGCGCTCTTGTTCCAGTTGTCAACCAGGAAGATGTTGTAATGTCCTGCCGGCAGGGTGGTATCACCACCTTTGGCAGTAGGTGAAGGCCTGTTGGAAGAGAAGATGATACCGCTCTTACCTGGGAAGGCTACGAAAGACGGATCGAGGTCGTCATACACATCGTTAGTAATCTGTTCGATCGTATTCTTGTTGATGCTGTAAACGTAGATATCGGTATGACCATTTTTCACAGCGGAGAGCAACAGTGAGTTGTCGAATTCGAAGAAGTACTTCATATCGATCACCCTGTCAAACTTATTCAGGTCATATTTCATTCTTGTTTTGGTGATCAGGTCATATACCATCAGTTTGGTCATGCCTTCTGATTCGTATACGATAGCGAGGCGGTTACCTTTCTGGTTCCATGCCAGCAGTGGGTAGTTAGGATCCATTTGGTTTGCCTGCATACGCACACCGTTCTTCAGCAGGGTGGTAGGATTGTCTTCACCCGTCTGCAACTGTACTTTGTAAAATCCTTTGGTATAAGATACAACAGCAAAGCTGGCATTCTTAGGATTGGCCTGGAAGCGGAAGTAATCGGTTTTACCCAGTTCTTTCACGGCAATGGTACGGCCTTTGGTCGATTGGCGACGGCGGCGGTTATCGTCCTGATAGCGCTTGGTGTTGTATACGAAGAAGTCTTTCAGGGCAGCTTTAGGCTTGGTGTTCAGCACCTGCTCAAAGCCTTTTTTCAGACCCCTGTTAATGCGGGAGATATACATGAGGTAAGGAACAGCGTCTTTACCATATTTACTTTCTACATAATACCAGAACGCATGGCCAGCTAGTAGAGGTTGTTCGTAGGCGAACTGGTAAAAGTTTTTATACTTGTTGGACTGTACAGCATCTTTGAGCTGATCGTCGAGGGTGGTGTTCCAGTTTTCAGCAGCATATGCAATGAATCCATCTGTGTACCACTTTGGAAAGTCGATCAGTACTGCATTGCCTGCGAACTCACCAATATCTTCTCCGAACAGGAGGTTTTCAAGCATCACACGGGCAATACCCTGGCGGATGAGGGAACGCAGGTGCTCATGGTTGCCATCAAAGTATACTATCAGCTTATTCCCCACCAGCTTGGTTACCCCACCGGTGTTTTGCCAGTCAACGCCAATGCCTATATTTGATTGCTTCATTTCCCCAAAGGAATTGTATACAACGATGTTCACTTTCTGACGGAAGGTGAACTCCATAAACTCTTCCAGCTGGGGTAACTCCTTTTCTGCAACCTGAGCGACGTATTTCCCCAACTCAAGACCGTTTTGGCTGAAATAAGTATTGAAATGGCTGGTTTGATAGTAACGCCATTTAAAGTTCTTATGCTGTATGCGGTTCTGTCCAAATTCCACGCTATTGGTCTGCGCCATGAGGAGAAACGGGCCAAGTAATAGGGTACCGGTAAATAATAACCTGGTAATAAGTCTGTTCATACAGAAAGTATTGATAATATTGCGTTCTTAATTAAAAGTAACAAAAATCGGTAACAATGCTTGAAATCAAACATTTCACCTTTAATCCGTTTCAGGAAAATACCTATTTGCTCTTAAACGAAAAAAAGGAATGTATAATTATAGACCCGGGCTGTTATTTTGAGTCGGAAAGAAAAGAATTACTAACATATATCGAAAAAGAGGGACTAAATGTTACCCGCTTGTTGAATACGCACTGTCATCTGGACCATATTTTTGGTAATAAACTGGTGGCTGATACGTATGGAGTGGGGCTTGAGATCCATCCGCTGGATGCAGTGGTGTTGGAGCGCTCACCGGAATTAGGGCAGATGTATGGGGTACCCTTTGAGGCTTCGCCGGCACCGGCCAGATATTTTGAAGATGGGGAAAAGATACAGTTTGGAGATAATGAGCTGGAGGTGTTGTTGACACCAGGGCATTCTCCCGGAAGTGTATGTTTTTATTGCGCAAAGCAGGGGTTTGTGATTGGTGGGGATGTGCTGTTTTACCAGAGTGTTGGTCGTACTGACCTGCCTGGTGGTGATCATCAAACTTTAATTAACAGTATAGAGACGAAATTGTTCGTATTGCCGGATGAAGTAAGTGTTTGGCCCGGTCATGGAAAAGAGACGACGATAGGGTATGAGAAGAAGCATAATCCGTTCCTGTAATCTCCGGATTTTTTGGTGATTGGCTCAGCCAATCACCAAAAAATCGGGACCGCGTCCAGATGGGACAGAGCGAAGCTCTGTCCCATCTGGACGCAAAAATGCCAGAACTATAATTTCGCAATAAACCTCCCCACCACCGGCAACCTCCCAAACTCCTTCTTCTCCATTTTCAACAGGAACCACACATACGCCAAAAACAACACCGTCGCCACCAGCAAATTCCCCGGCTTTGCCGCATACACATCACCCGGAGACAAAATCGTCCTGTTTAGCAAATCAAACACATAATACACCAATACCGCACTTCCTATATAAGTGATAATCTTTGGCAAATGATAAGGAATAGGATAATGCTTCTGTCCCCATGAATAGCAAATCGCCATCTGTATAAAATAGCATACCATGGTAGCCAGCGCCGCACCGAAATAACCGAATATCGGAATCCACCACCAGTTAAAGAAGAACGTAGCCGCCGCAGTGATCAGGGTAATAACCGCCCCGCTCTTCGTCTTGTCTGTCAGCTTAAACCAAATGGTCAGGTTATAATAAATACCCAGGAACATATTTGCCAGCAACAACACCGGTACTATCTTCATACCTGGATAGTACACTGGTTTCCGCAGGAAGATCTTCCATATATTCAGATAAAGACTCACGAATAAGAACATAAAACACAACAGGATGACGAACAATTTCATAATCCTCGCGTACGTTCGCTGTGGATCTTTCCCCTCTGCCTGCTTAAAAAAGAAAGGCTCCGCCCCTAACTTGAAAGCTTGTATGAACATCGTGATCAGGATCGCCAGTTTATAGTTGGCGGCATAGATACCGATCAGCTGTTTCTTCACTTCCATATTATTCCCTGGCAGGAATTCCGGCAGGAACCAGGCCCTGTCAAACGTTTCGTTTACCATACCTGCCATCCCGAAGATGACCAGTGGCAATGAATAGTTGAGGATCTTCTTCCAAAGGGTGAAATCGAAGTTGGGCTTTATCTTCAGTAATTGTGGTAAAAATAATAATAAGGTCACCCCACTCCCCAGCATATTGCTCATGTAAATGAACCCTACCTGGTTGCTGGTATTCACTACATTAGGAGCAAACTTAGGCAGTACGACCAAAAAGAAGATATTGAACAGGATCGTGGTAATAATACCAGACAGGCGGATCATGGCATACCTGATAGGCCGGTTTTCCAATCGCAACTGGGCAAAAGGAATCGCCGTGAGCGCATCAAATGCCATAATTAATACCACCCATGTATAAAACCAGGGATGCCCTTTCAATCCCCCCAGTGAACCCATGTAAGAATTGATGACCGTTCCCCGCATCAGGAGCAGCAGTATAGTAAAACCAATAGTGGTAAAAATAAGGGAAAACATAGATGTACTCAGCACCTGCGTCTTGTTCTCCTGCTTGGCAAAGCGGAAGAAGGCCGTCTCCATCCCATACGTGAGAATAATATTCAAGAAAGGGACATAGGCATATACAGTAGACATTTCCCCATATGCCGCCTGGGTCATTAATTCCAGGTAAAGGGGAGTCAGAAAGTAATTCAGCAACTTGCTAGCGATGTTACTAAAGCCGTAATAGATGGTCTGTCCTGCCAGTGATTTAATACTACTCAATGCCCTGTATTTTTACCAAAATTAACTATTCCAGCCCTTTCCGGCGAAGCTGTTTTTTGTCAGATTGTATTTTCTTCAGATTTAGCCGCTTTTCTTTGGCAGCTCTGGAAGGTTTGGTAGCGACGCGTTTTTTAGGTCTGATCATCGCTTTCTGCACCAGATCGTTCATTTTTTTGATCACCAGCTGCTTGTTGCCCAGCTGTGTCCGTTCCTCCTGCGATTTAACCTGAACCAGGCCTTCACTCGTCAATCGGTGGGCTAATTTTTCTAATACAAGGGCTTTCTGTTCGGGGGTTAACAATTGGGATGTTGCTACATCAAAGTACCCCTCTACCATAGTTTCTACCTTGTTCACATTTTGTCCGCCCTTACCTCCGCTGCGTGCAGTTCGGAAAGTAATCTCGGGCGTGAGATCGAGGTCCATTAAATTAACTTTTCTTTATAACTGTTTATTGTAATTTAATAAAGGTACAATTATTACAAGTATTCAATGACCGGGCAGGCAAATGCGCGTGTTTCGCTGTCGCGGAATGAACCGTTGTCTGCTCTGTATGCACTGATACATAAACCCAAACCCTTGACTATGACATTTTTCAACCCTGCTCAACTCCGCGTTCTGAAATCCGGCTGGATTATAGCCGTCATTGCATGGCTGCTGTTTTTTGTTCCACACGCACCGGGTTATATAGTCAACACACTCACGATTACAGGTCTGTTAAGCTGGGAATTTGTGGTGAGCCGCCGTTGGAAGGACTTTTTTATCATGGTATTGGTATCGGGCATTGCTTTTTCTCTGCAGCATATGCTCATGAACCATTTGCCGGATGGCAACCCTGCCGCCGCCGGGGCACTGGGTCACCTCAACCTGTTCGCGGCTTATATTGTCGCAATCACCACCCATTATCATCTAATGGGTATAGAAAATAAGTTCTCTGCGGGGCTGCTGGCTACCGCTATATTTTATTTACTGCCAAAGACGGGCAATCCTTTCAGCAGTAATTATCCTTTCACAGGAACTTTGAAAGAGGTGGTGTACCTGTCGTCTGCATTGGTCATACTGTACATGAAAGTGCTGTGTTATTATGTCATCCTGTTTCTGGTGGAAAACGGTTACCGTCTGCGTCATTTCATGGAGCGGCTTCCATCTAAGGTACAGGTGTACAACAGGTGGGAATACCTCTTTATGTGGATGGTATTGTTCTTTGGTTATATGGGTTGTATTGGTGACCTGAGTACCCGTGTGCGTATGCTTTTTGAAGGACAACAGATGCCGGAAGAATCTACGCCCATGAGTATTCTCTTTATGATCTCGTCTATCTTCTTTTTATATGTTGGGGCTATTATGCTACGCAATGTGATTACCGGCAGATCCTTGACTATCGGGCATTACAGCCCGTGGGTGTTGTTGTTACATTTGTTGCCTGTAGCAAATATTGGTGCAGCCATTTATTGTTTTTTAGCACCTGAAAAAAGAGAAACGCATATGAAAAATGCAGCGAGCTACCTGCAGGCAAAGCGACGGTATGCACGTATTGCAATGATTGTATTGGGTATCGTCATCACAGGTTATAATATTTATACCATGCTCTTTGTACCTACAGGTCTGCGGCTGGTGGCGATCAGTATACTTGCATTTTTATATTTACTCAAAATA
This sequence comes from Chitinophaga sp. LS1, assembly GCF_034274695.1. Classification (NCBI taxonomy): domain Bacteria; kingdom Pseudomonadati; phylum Bacteroidota; class Chitinophagia; order Chitinophagales; family Chitinophagaceae; genus Chitinophaga; species Chitinophaga sp. LS1. The sequence continues at coordinate 1,603,997 of NZ_CP128362.1, read as the reverse complement.
GGTGCTTACCTGAAACTCTCTGCTGGTAAGGCATTTGTGTACATCGTGATCGGATTGAATATATTGACGGTAGCATATGCTTTCAATGATTACTTTATATTTTATCTTGCACTGATATACCTGTATTATTATTTCTTAATTGAGACTTTCTATCCTGAACTGGAAGCAGAAGATATCATGGAGATTGCAGACAGGGAGTAACTAAACAATTACATTATGCGCACAGTTATACAACGGGTAATCAGGGCCTCTGTGACCGTGGACGAGCAGACTACGGGTAGTATACAGACAGGCTTGCTGGTACTGTTAGGGATAGAAGATGCTGACAATGCAGAAGACATTACATGGTTAAGTAATAAACTCGTCAATCTGCGGGTATTTGGTGATGCGGAGGGCGTGATGAACCTGTCGGTAAAAGACGTAGATGGTGGTATACTATTAGTCAGTCAATTTACATTGTTCGCAGGGACAAAGAAAGGGAATCGTCCATCATATATCCGGGCGAGTAAGCCGGATATAGCCATACCATTGTATGAGCAGATGATACAGCAGTTGAGTCAGGATCTCGGCAAGCCGGTGGCTACTGGTATTTTCGGTGCTGATATGAAAGTAGATCTGCTGAACGATGGACCAGTTACAATATTGATCGATACAAAATCAAAGGAATAATAAATCAAAGGAATCAATAGGATCAAAGGAATGTAAGGTAAGCCCAGCAGGCATTGGTTATCCTAAATGCCGGCCGCAGGCCCCCCGCCCGGAAAAATGAGGTTGTCATAAGTGACTCGATGGCGCTGAGAATTTCTTATACGAAAATTTTCTCCATCAGGTACCCGGGTAAATTTGGGTAAAAGTTATTTATGATATCCTCATTTTTTCGGCATTTAAACACAAAAGAAAATACAAAAACAAACCCAATAAGCAACTTCTAAAACATGACTATCAAAGAAGCGCAGGACCAGATCGACCACTGGATTAAAACAGTAGGCGTTCGTTATTTTAGTGAACTTACCAACATGGCTATCCTCACCGAAGAAGTCGGCGAAGTAGCCCGTATCATGGCCCGCAAATATGGTGACCAATCCTCTAAACCCTCCGACCTTCAAAAAGACCTCGCCGATGAGCTGGCCGACGTCATGTGGGTACTCCTCACCATCGCCAACCAAACCGGCATCGACATGACCGATGCACTCACAAAGAACTTCGAAAAGAAGAACATCCGCGATGCCACCAGGCACAAGGAAAATGAAAAATTACACTAGGCAGGTTTTTTGTTAAATCAACTATATGCAGAAACCCGGATTTTTTAAGAAATACTGGCAAATCCTGAAGCAAACCTTCAGTGATTTTATGGACGACAAGGTACTTAAACTCAGTGCCGCTTTATCTTACTACACGATCTTCTCCATCGCTCCCATGCTCATAGTGATTATCACACTATGCGAAGTATTCCTGGGCAAAGAGGCTATCGAAGGCAGCATCTACGGACAAATCAATGCATTTGTCGGCAACGACGCCGCCCTTCAGATCCAGCAGATGATCAAAAACGCCGCGCTTTCCGGTGATTCTACCTGGGCCACCGTAGTGGGTATCGTAACCCTTATCTTTGGCGCTACCGGTGTATTCGGCGAAATCCAGGATTCTATCAACTTTATCTGGCAGCTAAAAGCCAAACCTAAAAATGGTATACTCAAAATACTCATCAACCGCCTCCTCTCCTTCTCTATGGTGATCTCCTTAGGATTTATCCTCCTGGTATCCCTGGCGCTGAACGGTCTGATCGAGTTATTTAGTAAACAACTGGCCCGTTTACTCCCCGAAGTGACCATGGTATTGGTGTATGTGATCAACCTGTGCCTTACTTTTGGCGTCATTTCCCTGTTGTTCGCCATCATTTTCAAAGTGCTTCCAGACGCCAAAATAAAATGGAAACATGTCATCGTAGGGGCTATGACCACCTCTGTCCTCTTCATGGCAGGCAAATTTGGCATCGGCTTTTACCTCGGCGCCAGCAAGGTCGGCACTGCTTACGGTGCGGCCGGAAGCATAGTGATCATCCTGCTCTGGGTATACTACTCTGCCATCATCCTCTACTTTGGGGCTGAGTTTACACAGGTGTATGTACAATACCATGGGGAGCAGATCAGGCCCAATGAGTACGCAGTCTATGTAAAGGAGATACCTGTAGAGCTGGAAACCAATCTGGAAGCTGCCAAAAAAAAGCCCCCTACCCCATAAGAGCGGGCACAAAAAAGTTATATATATTTGCGCCATTATGGCAACAGATCAGAACAAATTCCAGGCGATTATTTCGCATTGTAAAGAATATGGCTTCGTTTTCCAGTCCAGTGAGATATATGACGGCTTAAGTGCGGTATACGACTACGGCCAGTGTGGAGCCCAGTTAAAGAAGAATATCCGCGACTATTGGTGGAAAAGCATGACCCAGATGCATGAAAACATCGTGGGGATCGATGCGGCTATTTTTATGCATCCGACTACCTGGAAGGCGTCAGGGCACGTTGACGGCTTTAGTGATCCTATGATTGATAACAAGGATAGCAAAAAGCGCTACCGTGTAGACCACCTGATCGAAGCACATGCAGAAACACTGGATGCTGCTGATGGCGAAGCCCTGATCGCTAAAATGAATGCCCTTCTGGCTGCTGATGATCTGGCTGGCCTGAAATCACTGATTGAAGAATACAAAATCAAATGTGCTGTCAGCGGTACTGTTAACTGGACAGATGTACGTCAGTTCAACCTGATGTTCTCTACCCAGTTAGGTAGCGTAACCGACGAAGCAAGTGAAATATACCTCCGTCCTGAAACCGCACAGGGTATCTTCGTGAACTTCCTGAACGTGCAGAAAACGGGTCGTATGAAAATACCTTTCGGTATTGCACAGGTAGGTAAAGCTTTCCGTAACGAAATCGTAGCCCGTCAGTTCATCTTCCGTATGCGCGAATTTGAGCAGATGGAAATGCAGTTCTTCGTACGCCCTGGCACCCAGAAAGAGTGGTTCCAGTACTGGAAAGAGGAGCGTATGAAATGGCACCTGAGCCTGGGTGCAGATCCGGCCAAGTACAGGTTCCATGAACACGAAAAGCTGGCTTTCTATGCCGATGCTGCTGAAGATATTGAGTTTGAATTCCCGATTGGTTTCAAAGAGGTAGAAGGTATCCATAGCCGTACAGATCATGATCTGGGCAGACACCAGGAATTCAGCAGGAAGAAAATGCAGTATTTTGATACTGAAATCAATCAGAACTACGTACCATACGTAATCGAAACCTCTATTGGTCTGGACCGTATGTTCCTCCTCACTGTGTGTAATGCTTACGAAGAAGAAGACCTGTCCAAAGATGGTAAAGAAGATAGCCGCGTAGTACTGCGCTTCCCTGCTAAACTGGCACCAACGAAACTGGCAATCTTTCCACTGACTAAAAAAGACGGGTTACCAGAAATAGCAAAAGAACTGATGGATGCATGTAAACCACATTTCTATTGCTTCTACGAAGAGAAAGATGCGATCGGTAAGCGTTACCGCCGTCAGGATGCGATCGGTACACCATTCTGTGTAACCATCGACCACCAGACCAAGGAAGACAACACCGTTACCATCCGCTATCGCGACTCCATGGAACAGGAAAGAATCCCGCTGGATAAAGTAAAAGAACTCGTTCTGAATAAAATCAACGAATAACAATATTGGCGGGAGTTTGTGATCCGGGCGTACGCCCGGATCACAAACTCCCGCTATGCGAAAAGGCAGGGACCTCCGGTCCCTGCCTTTTCGCTTTTTACTTTATTTTCTATCCATACAACTCCTGACGTATATCATGCCTATCATACCCCATCCCCAATATCTTTCCCTTCGCCTCATCAATCATATTCTTCCACCCACACAAAAAGAAATACGCCGGCTCCTTATTTAGCGCCAACAACTCCTCATAAATCAAATGCACATACCCCCTCTTCCCCGTCCACCCATCCTCACATCTTGACAACGTCGGTGAATACCTAAACCCCTCCAACTCCGCCTCCAACTGCCACAACTCTTTCGCATACAACAAATCACACTCTTTCCTACACCCATAAATCAAATGTATCATTTGATGCGGTATCTGATGCGTATGTATATGATGCGCCATCGCCCTAAACGGCGCCACCCCCGTTCCCGTACAAATCAAATACAACTGCCTGTCCAGCGTCTCCGGCAGCGTAAACACCCCCAGCGGCCCTTTCACAGGAAACTCACTCCCCACTTTCACCTCATTAAAAAGATAAGTCGTCCCCGCCCCTCCTTCCAGCGACACAATCACCAACTCAAACTCATTCGACCCATCCGGCGCCGACGCAATAGAATAACTCCTCCATCGCTTTTTTCTCTCTTCATGAATAGGTAAGTCCAGGGTTACAAATTGTCCGGGTTTAAAATCAAATCTTTCCAGCTCCCTTATCTGTATCCAGAACCGTCTCGTGTTGTGTGTCTCCTGCAGAATGCGGGTCACATAACCAGTATACCAGTGGTCCAGCATATTAAGTGGAATTTATTACTTAAATATCGCGAATTTTTCCTGAACCTGTGACCGTTTTCATCAGATCAAACAATGACCAATAATTCGTAACTTTGCTCCCCTCATGAATATTCAGGCTGTATTACAATTATACCAGCGCGACACCCGCCTGCAACAGCTGGTGAAAGGGATGCATTTGTCCCATCCTCAGTATTTTCAACTAACAGGATTAACCGGTAGCACCCCCACATTTATCGCGGCAGGCGCGTGGGAACTGGCGTCTTCAGTTAATCACCTGTTCATTTTAAATGATAAAGAGGAGGCTGCCTATTTTCAAAATGATCTGGAACAACTCAGTCAGGCCCTCGATATCTTCTACTTCCCGGATTCATTCAAAAAGGTAGGTCAGTTCAGCGATCTGAACAGCAGCCATAGCATGCTGCGTACCGAAGCCCTCATGAAGTTCTCCGGCGATAGCATCCACAAAAAGATCCTCGTCACATACCCCGAAGCCCTATGGGAAAAGGTAGCCGCCTCCGTGGCCTTCAACACCAACATGGTCCAGTTGAAGGTCGGCGATGTGCTCAAGGTGGACGATCTGCTGGAAAAACTCGTCAGCTGGGGCTTCAGCTTCACTGACTTCGTATATGAACCGGGGCAGTACGCCCTCCGTGGGGGTATTCTCGACATCTACTCTTTTGGTAATGAAAAACCTTACCGCATAGAGTTGTTCGGAGAAGATATCGACTCTATCCGCATCTTCGATCCGGAAACCCAGCTCAGTGAGCGCAAACTCACCCAGGTAACCCTGATCGCCAATATGGATACCCATAACCTGGACCATCAGAAGACCTCCCTGCTGGAATTCCTGCCTGCCAATACCGTAGTCTGGATGAAAGACCCGGGGTATGTGCAGGAGGTAATTTTGCAGTTGGAAGAGAAGCTGGATGCTTTCTTACAATCCGGCCAACAGGTGAGGATTGATGAAGATGAGAAGATGGAACTGAAGGAGACGGATTTTGTAAAGGCTCATCTCCTCATGCAGCAGATCCTGCAAAGGCACTGCATCGTCTTTGGCACTAAATTATGGTGGGAAGAAACGAACCGTAACTTTACCCCACTGAACTTTGAAACACAGGAGCAGCCAGTCTTTAACCGTCAGTTTGAAATGCTGATTAAAGACCTGGAAACCCACAATAAAAATAAATACAACCTCTTCATCTTCGCCGAAAATGCCCGTCAGCTGGAAAGGTTGCGTAGCATATTCGAAGACCTGAAAGCGACCTTCACCTTCTTCCCGATACCGGTGCCGGTGAGCCATGGCTTCATTGATCATTCATTGAAACTCGTGTGCTATACAGATCACCAGATCTTCCAGCGTTACCACAAGTACAAGGTAAAGCAGGCGTACAACAAGAATAAGGCGCTTACCATGAAGACCCTGCGCGAATTGCAGTCGGGCGACTTCGTAACCCATATCGACCATGGTGTAGGTATGTACAGTGGCTTACAGAAGATAGAAGTTGGGGGCAAAATGCAGGAAGCCATTCGTATCATTTACAAGAACAATGACCTCCTGTATGTGAACATCAACTCCCTGCACAAGATCAGTAAGTTCACCGGCAAGGAAGGCCAGGAACCCAAAGTCAATAAACTGGGTAGTGATGCATGGGATAAGCTGAAAGAAAAAGCGAAAACACAGGTTAAGGATATCGCCAAAGACCTGATCAGGCTATACGCGGCACGCAAGGCCCAGCAAGGGTTCCAGCATGCACCGGATACATACCTGCAAACAGAGCTGGAGGCATCTTTCATCTATGAAGATACTCCTGACCAGAGCAAGGCGACTGCCGATGTAAAGAGAGATATGGAATCGCCTGCACCAATGGACAGACTGGTATGTGGCGACGTTGGTTTTGGAAAGACAGAAGTAGCAGTGCGTGCAGCATTCAAATCGATCGTAGATGGTAAGCAGGCAGCAATACTGGTACCTACTACCATCCTCGCTTTCCAGCACTTCAAAACATTTGCAGACCGACTGAAAGATTTTCCATGTACAGTAGATTATCTGAACCGCTTTAAATCTGCAAAAGAAAAGAAAGACACACTACAGCGACTCGCTGAAGGAAAGATAGATATCATAGTAGGTACGCATGCCTTACTGAGCAAGGATGTGAAGTTCAAAGACCTCGGTGTGCTGATCGTGGATGAAGAACAGAAATTTGGTGTGGCAGCAAAAGAAAAGCTGAAACACATCAAGTTGAATGTAGATACATTGACACTAACGGCTACGCCTATTCCGAGAACACTACAGTTCTCCCTGATGGGAGCGAGAGACCTTTCTGTCATCAATACGCCGCCGCCTAACAGGCAGCCGATTGAGACAGAGGTACACGTATTCGATCATGACATGATCCGCGATGCCATCTATTACGAAACAGAAAGAGGTGGACAGGTATACTTTGTATACAACCGTGTGAAAGGTTTGGGAGAGATCAGCAGTCTCATTAAAGGCTTATGCCCTGACTTGTCTGTCGCTACTGCACACGGACAGATGGAAGGTCATCAGCTGGAAGAAGTGATCCTTGATTTCATCGATCGTAAGTACGATGTACTGGTATGTACTAATATAGTAGAGAGTGGTGTGGATATTCCAAATGCAAATACCATCATCATCAACAATGCACATCACTTTGGATTAAGTGACCTGCACCAGTTGCGAGGTCGTGTAGGGCGTAGTAACAAGAAAGCATTCTGTTACCTGCTGGCACCACCCATGAGTACATTGCCTGCTGACAGCCGTAAGCGCTTGCAAACGCTGGAGCAACATAGTGAACTGGGTAGTGGTTTCCAGATTGCGATGCGCGACCTTGATATACGTGGTGCCGGTAACCTCTTAGGTGGTGAGCAGAGTGGCTTCATGTCAGATATCGGATTTGATATGTACCAGAAGATCCTGGACGAAGCGATCCGCGAACTGAAGCAAAATGAATTCAAAGATCTCTTTAAAGAACAGCTGGAAGAGAAGAAGGATTATGTAAGCGATTGTACCATCGATACAGATCTTGAAATACTCATTCCTGATAGTTATGTAGAGAGCATACAGGAGCGCTTGAACCTGTATCAGGAACTGGATAATATCACGCTGGAAAGTAAGTTGGTCGCATTTGAGGAAGAGCTGAAAGATAGATTCGGTCCATTGCCTGAACCGGTATTGGAATTATTATGCCTGGTGCGTTGTCGGTGGATGGCGATTAAGTTAGGCTTTGAGAAGATGATGATGAAGAATGAGACATTACGTTGTTACTTTATCAACAACCCGGATTCGCCTTACTTCACATCGCCTACATTTGATCATATATTGAACTATGTACAGACGAGGGTGAACAATGCGAAACTGAAACAGTTAGGTACGAACTTTATGTTAGTGGCGACTAAAATTACTAATATGAATGATCTGTATAATTTCCTGAAAAATATGGAAGATGCAAGGTCATAAGTTATAAAATATTTAAGCCGTCCGCAGGACAGTCACACCAATCCCCCGGAGTTTTGCCGAAGGCAAAACTCCGGGGGATTGGTCTTTTATCTTATCAACGTTACAGTCCCTTTCCGGCTGAATTTATGCCCTGTATAATCCGTTCCCTGTATCATGTATACATACGTCCCAACAGGCGAATCCTGCCCCTTAAAAGTGCCATCCCATGCCCCTGTCAATTCACTCGTCCTGAACACCTCCTTGCCCCATCTATCCCACACACATAAAAAATCCAGTTGAGGTACACCCGGCGATATTGCCCTGAACCAATCATTCTGCCCATCATGATTCGGTGAAAAAGCACTTGGTACATAAAACTCCGGCCCCGTATACGCCTTCACTGCCAAACTATCCACCTGTACACATCCCTCTGGTGAAGTCACCGTCAATACATATTTCACATCCTGAAACAACACTGCCACAGGATCTGCAATCATCACATTATTCAACCCTGTAGCAGGCGACCAGCTATAACTTAAATTATCTCCTGTTGCTATTGCATTCAACTGCAAAGGTTGCCCTTTCGCGATCAGCGTATCGCGTCCCGCATCCAATGCAATATCAACTATCTTCACAGGTAGCCAGAATGAATCAGACAAACAGCCATCCCTGCTCACAGCATATACACCCGCTGTATATACACCCCCTGTTTTATACACATAACTAATATCCTGCAGGGTGGATGTATCTCCATTTCCAAATGTCCAATGCCAGCCTGCTAATGCAATAGCAGGTGTAAGATTCGTACCCGAAAAATCAATGGCATCCCCTATACACGCATCACCCCCACTTGCACTAATCACAGGTGTATTATACACAGAAAGCATTTGTATCGTATCATCACTACAACCCTCTTTCGTCAACACAGATAAATGCACGGGATAGGTGCCGGGAGTAGTAAAATCAGCGACTATATTCTTCCCGCTATCTGTATGTCCATTCAACTCCCAATTCCATGCTGTCAATGTTCCCACTTCCAGTGTCGTTGCATCTTTGATCGTCATTATTCGTCCCAAACACAATGGATCGGTAGACATCCCTGCAATCGGATAAGTCCCGATCGTCACCTGCTGGTGCATGGTATCCGAAATGCATCCACTATTATCCTCAATCACCAATGTTACATCATATACACCCGGTTTTGCATAATGATGCTCTCCCGGTTGCGATACATTTGCCGTAGTGCCATCTCCAAAATCCCACAACCATCTTGTAATCGTACCAAAGGACTTGGATGAATCACTAAACAGGATCGGATCGCCTATACAGAACCGCTGATCATCCCTAAATGCTAACTCTGGTCTGAGTGCTGCGCAAAACTGTTGCACATTGTACGCTCCTCCCGTAGATCCTGCAAATCCCCAATATACCAAGGGGCTATTATTGAAAATTTCCTGCACAATATCTTTCTGCAATGATAGTCGCAATGCCCCATCCATACTCACTGTCATTTGCATGGCTACCGCATCCCACTTTACCCTGAATATATGCCAGTTACAATCTTCTATGTTATCGTTCCCATCCAGCGCCGTCACCGGCCCAGCCAGGTTATTGACAGCATTATGATCCGTCACTCCATTCATCTGTATCGCCACATGATCGTAGTAAGGATCATGGTCAATTTCATTCTGCCAGGTATCAATAATAATCCCTAAAGAAGGACTGATACCCTGAAACCCGATACCCGACCCGGTAGCTCCCAGGTTCGTTCCTTTTGTCTGCAGGATAAAGCCAATGCCATCGGCACCATCGCTGTCTTTACAACCCAGGTTTACATCAAAATAATAGTCAAAGGAATTGCGGAGGTCAATCTGGTTCTTATTCCACACGGTCCCGCTCGAGGTATTTACATCCTGAGTCAGTACATAACAGTTACAGGTACGTTGTGTAGCGCTACCATTTAGAATATAAGGAGTCTGCACCTGTGCATTGGCAAAAAGCGGCAGGCAAAACAGTACCATAATAAACCCCGTGGACGTTGACATAAAAAGTTGGAATTCTTAAATATAGTAAAAACTTTCCCCCCTTTTATGGAATTTGATATTTCCCCTGCATCATGAAAGAAAAAAACGGAATACTATGAAGAAGATATTATTAACACTGTTGGTTGTAGGAATGGTAATCACTGGATTTGCGCAGGATACGAATGATAAAAAAACGAAGAGTATTGCTGTAGACGGTACTGCCGAAATGGAGATCACTCCGGATATCATTTACCTGAACATCACTCTACAGGAATATCAGAAAGACAAGAATAACAAAGTTGACATTTCTACACTGGAACAGCAATTGACCAAAGCCGTTGAAAAAGCCGGCATCGCAGCGGAAAATCTGACCATTGCCAACATTTCGGGCGATCAGTGGTGGAGAAAGAAAAAGAAGGATGCAGATTTCTATGCCTCAAAAGAATTCAGACTGAAAGTAACCAGTCTCACAAAAGTGAACACCATTTTTGATGCAATAGATGATGCAGGTATTACCAATGTATATATCAGTGAAGCGACATCCAGCAAAATGGATGAATATCGTCAGCAGGTAAAAATAAAAGCATTGCAGGCTGCTAAAAATAAAGCAAATGTAATGCTGGAAGGGATCGGGGAAAAAATAGGCGGAGTTATGCAGGTAAATGAAAATAATGTCAATGTGGTTTTCCCTGTATATGCCAATGCGACTATGAACAGGGCGTTTAAATCAGAAGATTATGCTGTTGCTGATACGAATATTGACTACCGCACTATTAAAGTGACAGCTGATGTAAAAGCAGTTTTCGCTATTCAGTAAGCAATATAGCCAACCCCACTATGGGGTTGGCTCCTTTTAATTTTATTATTCTCCATCCCACCACACACGATCTGTTAGTTTCACTGAAGGCACATTTGCTCCATTTGTAGAGATCTCACTATTCGGATATAAAAACCTGCGAGGCAAACTAGTGATGTTGTCATTCGCAATCAGCGATATCACAGGGTACCCCGTCCTTCTCCAATCTACCCAGTTTTCAGTAGAGAAATTATTCGCAATATTCTTCTCTTCAATAATTAATTGCATGGCATTTGTTGCTGACAATGTTCCTCTGTTTGAAAGATAAGTTTGTGCAGCAGTACTACTTGTATCCACCCCTACCTTTACCATATTATCCACAATCGCTTTCCTGTAAATAGGCTGTGCTGCAGCGTATCCTGACACAATGTAAGTTGCTTCTGCTTTTATAAAATCAGCTTCTGCTGCATTCAACACATACCCATTAGAAGCAATGTCGCCATAGAAACTACCCGGTACAGAATAATAATCAATATTACCCGCACCACTTCCAATTACATTTCCTGCATATGCATCCGTAGCATTTGTTTTACTTACCAAAAATGGTAAACGTGGATCTGCCCTTGCTACCAGTGTGTCTACATAATGTGATGATAACACCAGTGTTGTTGTACTAAAGAAATGCAGGTACCACGGACTGGAAGATGTACCACTACCCGAATATGGAAAATAACAATCGTCAGCATTGCTACTCATGCCACTTGCCAGCGCATCTAATGCCAGCGAAGCCTGTGCAGCCGCGGTATGGCCAGTCGCATTTGTGAGGTGCATATAATACCTTGCTTTCAATGTATACGCCATCTTTATCCACTTGCTCATATCACCACTATACATGTAATCATCTGTGCCTGGCGTAGAACCTTTGCCTTCATTCAATGCTGTAATTGCGCTATCCAACAGTAATTGAATCGTGTTGTAAATACTCTCCTGCGAATCAAATTTTGGGGTACTCAGGTCAGTGCCTTCAAATGATTCGGAATAAGGAATATCACCCCAGAAGTCAGTAGCGGTGCCTATTGTATACGCTGTCAATACTTTTGCAATACCTGCATACATGCTATTTCCATTCGTGATGGCCTGTATATTCAGTACATGCAGATTATTCAGTTCAATCGTATAAAATGAATCCCAGTAGTCATCGAAGGTCGATGTTGTAACCAGGTAGTTCGCTGTATTCGGCATGGGTTGATTAGGTACGCAATACTGCATCCATTGATTCACTAATACAGCAGCATTGCCATTCGCTACATACGTGGAGGCTCCTGCTTCTACAGGGCCGAGTAACAGGCTTTCTGACACTGATTCAGGCAGGTTGGGATTGTCGTTGACATCCAGAAACTTTTTGCATCCCGCCAGCAAAGAAGCTGTGAAGATAGATATGATGATGAATGATTTCTTCATGTTCGAAAATTTAGAAAGTAATTTTTATCGTAGCGTCGAATGAGCGGGAAGTCGGTGTAGTAAAGGAGTAGAGACCTAAGCTACTATTGCCGTTCCCCCATGAATTCGCTTCCGGATCAGGACCTGAGAAATTAGAAGCTTTGTGGATCCAGAGATTACGACCTGTCAGTATAAGACTCGCATTTCTGAAAGGCAGATGGCTCAATGCTTTCTGACCAAGTGAATAAGAGAAGCTTACGTTGCGCAGTTTGATATAAGATGCATCCTGTATCACTTGTTCCGTAATACCGCTCACCTGTTGCCAATATTGTTGCCCTGTTACAGATACCGTGTTCTGTTGGCCTGTTGCATCGCTGATACCTTTCACGACTCTGTCGGCGCGGTTTTCCGTTACTTTAGACACACCATAGAAGAGGTTGTATCCATCATCCGCATTTTGCAACTGACCCCCTTGTTTTGTATCGAAGAAGAAACTTAATCCGAATTGTTTATAGCGGAACTGATTGGTGATACTACCTAACCATTTCGCGGTGACATTACCCAGTATATTGCTGTTGTCATCAGAGTATGGTAACCCTGAACTATTGATACGCAATTGTCCATCATCAGTGCGTGCGAATTTGGTACCTTTCAGTACACCCCATGGCTGGCCTACGATGGCCCATGAACTACCCACACTCGTTTCGTCCAAACCAGCACCAATCTGGGTAACTTTGTTATTCATTTTCGTATAAGTCAGCGTTACATCCCAGCTAAAATCTTTTGTTCTGACAGGTGTTGCATTCACTAATACTTCCAATCCTTTTGTCTCCATCTTTGCAGAGTTGATGGTGGTAGTACTATAACCAGTGGAGTTTGGCAGCGCAATGCCTTCTACTAATCCGTCAGACATTTTACGATCAAACCAGGATGTTTCAAAGCCTAACCTGTTATCTAAGAATTTCATTTCCAGACCAAATTCCAATTCTTTCTGCAATTCATTTTTCAGATTCGGATTGCCTAATGCAGTGCTGAGCAGGAAGCCGTTCTGGCCATTATAAGGGAAGTTTAAATTGCTGCTTACATCACCGTAAATCACTGCCTGATAATAAGGTGTATTTGTGGCATAAGCGCCTACGTTATCATTACCTACTACAGCATAAGATGCCCTGAACTTACCGAAGTTGATCGTCTTTTTTAGTTTGTCAGATAATAATTCAGAGAAGATGAAAGCCGCTGCCGCAGAACCATAAGGATAATACCTGTTAGATGATGATAATACAGAGCTACCATCATAACGACCTGTCAGATTCACGATCAGTGTTCTGTTGTAATCAATTTCACCCTGTGCATAGAAGCCTACTTTTCTTACCAGTGTAGATGATTCCCCATACGTTACAGACGATGCACTGGCCATGTTGTAATAGTTAGCTTTTGCCAGTCCTAAACCATAGGCAGACATAGCATCATTGTATTTAGAATAGACGTTGTTACCCAGCAGTAAACTTGTATTCAGCTTAGGGTTCACCTCTTTTCTCAACTGCACCATGAAGTCGTGGTTGAACTGACGCAATGTTTGATTTTTAGACTGTACCAGACCCTGTGTGTAAGTCACATCGCCTACGTTGACATGATAGTGCAGCTGATCCTGGTACATATCTGCTCCCATTCTTTCAGTGACAGAAAGCCAGCTGGTAGGTGAATACACAAAAGTGGCAACTGGCAGATACCTGTTCACCACTGTGGTATTCAGTACATTGTCTAATACCCAATATGGATTGTTACGGCCGGAGCGATACATACGTTGTGTGCCATCCTCATTCAGGTAAGGTTTCAGATTGTAAGAAACGGGTGCGGCAAAGATGGTCCAGAGTGGATTCTCCAATCCCCATCCCTGTGGCATGATGTTGTTCTTGACAGAGCTGTATGTGAGCTGGAAGGAAGCAGAGAGATTATCAAGGATCTGTGTGGTGTATTTGGCAAACAGGTTATGCCTTGTATAATCAGTATTAGGAATGGTACCTTGTTGATTGAAGTAGGTGTATGATAAAAAATAACTTGAGCTGGCATTGCCGCCAGAAACAGAGACGGTATTATTGGTAGAAATTCCTGTTTTAAAGAACTCTTTGGCTGGATTATGAAAAGGTACTTTTGCTCCGTTCACACGCAGGGTATCCATCCGTGCACCCCATGAATTTTTGTTTTGTGTGGCGGTCGTTTCCCCATCAGAATAAATGCCCTTTTCACCCAGTGAATACGTGGTCTGGCGATCAGGGAGATAAGATTGTTCGAAAGATAACCCGGAAGATAAGGTAACAGTTGGCTTACGGTTGTTGCTTCCTTTTTTGGTCGTGATGAGCAATACCCCGCGGGCACCTGCAGAACCATACATGGCAGTAGCGGCAGCGCCTTTCAGCAGGTTGATGCTTTCGATAACAGAGGGGTCGATATCAGAGAGACGATTAGAGCCTGATCCACCGTCGTTAGGATTGTCTGTTTCATCGTTGTTGACAGGTACTCCATCCATCACGATTAAAGCCTGATTTTCGCCGTTTAAAGACGTGATACCGCGCACTACGATACGGGAGGAGGAACCGGGCATGCCAGATGAATTTGTGACCTGTACGCCTGCTACCTTGCCGGTAAGCGTATTCACGATATTCGGCTCTCTTGAACGCAGAATTTCATCGCTCTTCACTTCCTGTGAACTGAACGTAAGATTACGTTTTTCCTTCTTTACACCCAGTGCGGTCACTACGACTTCATTGAGGTCGCTGGCGCTTTCAGCCAGGGTGATCGTAAGTGAATGGCCGCTGCCTGTACCCACTTCTTTGGTGAGGAAGCCTACGGCTCTTACAATGAGTGTGGCATTGGGTGCGACTTCCAGCGAGAATACCCCGTTTTTGTCAGTGACAACTCCTTTGTTGGTCCCTTTAATGTTAACTGATACAAAGCTTAGCGGATGTGTGTTTTCATCGGTCACTGTCCCCTGTATCACCCTGCTTTGCGCAAAGGTAAGGGCACTAAATAGCAAGCCCGCCAGCAATGCTGACAGGTAATATGAAAATTTCTTCATACAACGGAGATTAGAAATTGGTTTTTAAGATGAAATAAAACTCCCTGTAGGCCATCTGCGCAAATGGCCTTTATTGTTTATTGTTCCTGATTAAAGAATTCATGATTTACTCCAAATGTAATCTGTGGGGCTTCGAGTCCTTTTATGGTAATTAACTATCTATGCTCAGATATTAACCAGAAATAAAAAGTCCCGCTTTAACAAGCGGGACACGATGGAAAAAGATTTCAAAAAAAACGATGATCAATAAATGTTGACTTTAAATATTCCGTCCGTTAATGGCTCTTCTTTCTCGCCATTGTCTAAAATGCCGGCAAATGTGCCTTCGGCATACTTACTATTTATGCTTGTAATTTTAATTGTCGCTGTAGTACTGAGATAAGATGCAACCTCTGCAGACAAAGAAGGCGACCATAATATGGTGGCGCCATTTGCCTCTGTATATGTGCCCACTGCAAGCGTGTCAGGAAATATAACTGTCACTGCAATGTGTTTGCTAAGGTTACTGGTCATACCTTCAATGGTCAGGACTTTCTTGCCAATGCCAGTTGTATCGGTCATATAACCACTCGCAGTGTTAGCTGAAAAAGCAGTGCTTTCGAACGCGAATGATAAGGATCCCGATGTCGACACTGCTTTTTCCTTTTGACATGCGCAAAAGGATAGCACCAGACACAGAAGTCCCAGGAGGGAGCTAGGTTTCATAGGATAGTTCAAATTCAATAGGTATAGAGATAAATAGGAGTGCAAAATACAGAGAAAAGAGATGAATTAAATAAAAGATTTATAAGTTTTTTAACAGGTATGTTCACAATAAGATCGAAGTGACTGTAAATGAGAGAGAAATAAATTGTCCACACCTTCCACAAAATGGTATAAAATTAACCTTTGGTAATAATTTTAGAGTTTAACTAGATAATTTTATGAATATGCCAGAATCATAATGACATAAAAAAGACTGGCCGGAACCAGTCTTTTTCGCGTATATATAAAATTTTAACTAGGCGTCGATCTTTGCATACTTCGCATGAGACTCGATGAACTCTCTACGTGGAGGTACTTCATCTCCCATCAGCATACTGAATACGCGATCTGCTTCGGCAGCACTTTCGATAGTTACCTGCTTCAGGGTACGGTGTTCAGGATTCATGGTAGTTTCCCACAGCTGCTCAGCGTTCATCTCACCCAAACCTTTATAACGCTGGATGGTCACGCTGTCTTCTTTACCATGTGCCAGTTGCTGGATCGCTGCTTTACGGTCTTCTTCCGTCCATGCATAGATCTGCTCTTTGCTCTTTTTCACCAGGTACAGAGGTGGCTGTGCGATGTACACATAGCCCTGTTCTACCATCGCCTTCATATAACGGAAGATGAATGTAAGGATCAGTGTCGCAATGTGACTACCATCCACATCGGCATCCGTCATGATGATCAGCTTGTGATAGCGGAGTTTAGACAGGTTCAGTGCTTTATCATCTTCTTCAGTACCGATGGTTACCCCAAGGGCGGTGAAGATATTCTTGATTTCCTCGTTTTCGTAGATCTTGTGCTCCATAGCTTTCTCTACGTTCAGGATCTTACCACGCAGTGGCAGGATAGCCTGGAAGCTACGGTTACGACCCTGTTTCGCCGTACCACCCGCGGAATCACCCTCGACCAGGTACAGTTCACATATTTTAGGATCATTCTCAGAGCAGTCAGCCAGTTTACCAGGCAAACCACTACCGCTCAATACACTCTTACGCTGTACCATCTGCCTTGCTTTACGCGCAGCTTCACGGGCCTGGGCGGCGAGTACCACCTTGTTGATGATGGTTTTTGCTTCACGTGGATGTTCTTCCAGGTAAGCATCCAGTACAGCAGCTACAGAACTGTCTACCACACCCATTACGTCGGAGTTACCCAACTTGGTTTTGGTCTGACCTTCGAACTGTGGCTCAGGTACTTTTACACTTACAATAGCGCTCAAACCTTCGCGGAAGTCATCACCGGTTACCTCCACTTTGGTCTTTTCGAACATTTTGTTCTTATCGCCATAGCTTTTGAAAACACGGGTAATGGCGCGGCGGAAACCGGCTACGTGTGTACCACCTTCAATGGTGTTGATATTATTTACATAAGAGAAGATGTTCTCAGAGAAGGAATCATTGTAGATCACTGCTACTTCTACCGCTACATTGCTGGCAGCATCGACTGTTTCTACAAAGATAGGATCAGGCAACAGAGGGTTACGACGACCATTGCGATCCAGCATGGATACAAATTCGACAATACCGCCTTCGCTGTAGAAGACTTCATTTACAGAGTTGCCCTGGTCGTCTTTTTCACGATCGTCCGTAAGAACGATACGGATCTTCCTGTTCAGGTAAGCCAGCTCGCGCAGACGGCCAGCGAGGATCTCCCTGTTGTAGGTAGTATCCTTGAAGATTTCGCTATCTGGTCTGAAGTGTACAGTTGTTCCTGTTTCGTCGGAGTCACCGATTTCACGAACTGCATATTGAGGTACACCGCGGGAGTACTCCTGTTCGAACAGTTTACCATCGCGTCTTACGGTTACATGCAGCAGGGAACTCAGTGCGTTTACGCAACTCACCCCCACACCGTGCAGACCACCGGATACTTTATATGTGTTTTTGTCAAATTTACCTCCTGCGTGCAGTACGGTCATTACCACTTCCAGCGCTGAACGGCCTTCTTTGGTATTCATCCCTGTCGGGATACCGCGACCATCATCCACTACCCTGATCGAGTTGTCCTCACAGATAGTGACATCTATATTCTTACAATAACCTGCCAGTGCCTCATCGATCGAGTTATCCACCACTTCATATACAAGGTGGTGAAGACCTTTTACGCCAATGTCACCAATGTACATCGCAGGGCGTTTACGCACCGCTTCCAGACCTTCCAGTACCTGAATGCTATCCGCATCATAGCCGCCCTGGGCTGGAGTAGTTACTTGCGCTATTTCTTCGCTCATATTTGGGTGAAAATGTAGTTTAGAGTTGAATTCTCGTGAATTGTGCAAAAATACGAAAAATGAGGCTTATTTCAATGTTTAATGTGCAAATAAAATGATGTACCGATGGGTTATTTTTTTCACCTCGGCTTTTTCACATTTCGATAACAGTTATATGGGTGAGTGTTCCCCAAGTACAGTTTCCTTGATTCCCGTAAAAAGGGTTTTCCATACCAGGTTAAAGAACGATTTATTTGGGTCCCTGGTATAGTTAGGGTGTGCAATTCTTGTTTGCCCCTTACCCGGGTTCTCATCCTTGATTACCATGAGGTTGGCAATAAAGCTGATCAGGCCCTTCTTTTTGAATTCATGGCTGCCTTCTTCTTTTTTCAGAATATTCACCTTCAGGTCTGAATAAAGGAACTTCACTTCTCCTTTTGCTCCCTTTTCATCGCCGTTCATGCTAAAGCTCAGGTCGTTGATCTTACATGATTTTACTTCTACCATGCCCAGTGGTTTCAATACCGGGTTTAGCTCTCTCCCATCCATATCTTTTATCTGCCCGGTCACGGAGAATCCGCCTCCCTTATTTTTCAGGCTAAACCCAAAATGGGCCTTCAGTTTACCACTTTTCATGAGTACGGCATCGAGGTCGATGGTGAGCATAGACTTGCGGGCAATGACTGAGTCTATATTGGTCACATTCCGGAATATGCCGTGCACCTGTTTGAAGCTAAGTTTGCCGGCTTCCTGCGATTTCGGGTTTATCTCCGAGTAGAGAATGTCTGTTTTCTTGCCAATGATGGTATCTATATTAATAGGTACCGCTACTTTTAGCAGTATCTGATTGGGGAATTTACCCAGTTTGTTGCCGGGAGATGGAGGAAGATTCCGGTTATGGTAAATATCCAGGTTACCGCTGTTAATAACCACTTTTCCGGCCTGAACGATTTGATCTTCAAGCAATAAGCGAGGTTCCAGGTTGGTAATATCAATATCATTCAGCTGTACATCGAACCTGTCGCGCTGATAGACGGATTTGTTGTCGAATTGCTCCCTGTTATACCGTGGTTCTACCTGGAACTGCTTGATTTTGATACTTCTGTCTTCTGCACTGTAGTGTACATCTCTCACATTCATCCAATAAAGGCTGTCCGGGGTGCGATAATGGTAATTTTTCAGGTCTAAAATATAGTTACGGGCATACAGGTAGCGGGTAGGATCCTGCATGGCTACGGAGTCGATGAGGAAATCCCTGACCTGTATACTCAGTTCACTCACCTGGGTATAAATCAGGCTACTATCTTTTTTGATATAGGTATACTTCAGGTTGGTATTGTCGAGGAGCAGGTTCCCCAGGTGTATCGAGGAGATTTTTTTCGAAATGTTCTGATAGGCATTCCGGGGCTTGGTCGTATCGATATTCCGGGTATTGAGTTCCAGTATGATACTGGGATTATGTAGCGCTAAGGAGCTGGCGCTCAGTTGTTTTCTGTGGAAGTAGCGCCATACTTTGAAATATTTCAGGTTGATCTCGTCAGCGCTGAAAGTATACAGGAACCTGGGGGCTTTGTGCTGTTGCTGTAAGCGGGCATAGACAGCGGAGTCCCTGACCAGGCTTACTTTTTCAAGGCTCAGGCTACCAGTAATGAGGTTGAGGTGCAATTTACTGTACTGAAGGTTATACAGGCTGTCAGACATGTCGAGGACATAGCTCTTAAGCTGTATGCGTATCTGATTATCCCAGCGGTGGGCCAGGTACCATGCGGTAGCCATGACTAAAAGAATAAAGCTGGCCAGGATGATCAGGGCTTTTTTCAGGAATCGACGTATAAAGGATTTTCTTTCCATTAGGGATGAGTGAACGAATTTCATACCAGTACGCACCCGGAAGTAAAAGTAGTGTATGTTTTCTTATATAATACAAATGCGGTATAGGTTTAATCATAGGATAAACCTATACTTATCATAGGAGTAAACCGTCAATAACCCATAGATAACCCGCACATATCCCGCCTCTATATAGATGCGGGTTATTGGCGGGATATAGGCGGCTTATGGGCGGCTTATAGGCGGGTTATCTCCCTGAGAGTGTGATAGACGTGCTATAGAGACGATGGGGTATCTGGAACCTTACACCAGGTTCCCTTTTGGAAACCACGTGTTTTGGTCACCTTACTGTCAAAACCGTTTCCATTAAAAATTGATTGACTATTTTTGTCAGGATTTTAACAATAGATAAGGAAATTTGAAAGAGTTGCAGGACATATTAACATTGGCTATCCGTCAGCCTGCTATGAGCGATCAGCTCGAGTTGGCAGTATCCGATAGCGTGGCAGTACCGGACTGTCTCGATTTCACATTGCAGCGGTTCACATATGACCGCCCTTTGCCAGTAGAAGATGTAGCGATGGTGGTATACCAACCGGCAAAAAGAGGGCAATCAGCTGCTGTGGAACTACGATATTGTGTAGCCGGGAATAAGTATTGTCAAAATCCAGGATGTACAGACCAGGTATGCGCACATAAAAAGGAGAACTGCAATTTCAAGCAGCCTTCTATCGATATGATCACTGTGCGTTTCCAGCCGTCGTTCATACAAACCCTGCAGAAGGGCTCTACGACAAGTACCTTGTTTGACATGCAGTCACGTAAGCCGTTTGTAAAGACATTGGCGCCAAGTACCAAATCAAAAGAGGTATTGGAGCAAATGGTGCATCATAATTATGAAGGGGCACTGAAGAATATCTTTTTGCAGAGCAAGGCATTGGAGTTGTTGTTATTCAGCTCTGACCAGTTTGTGCAGAACGATACAGACGACCGTTTTGGTTGTCGTTTCCTCACTCATATGGAAGATCGTGGAAAGATCGAGAAGGCAAAGGATATCTTGCTGGAACAGCTGGATGCGCCTATTACCATTCGTGATCTGGCCCGTAAGGTAGCGATGAACGAGTGTTACCTGAAGAAGGGATTCAAGGCGATGTATGGTACTACCATTTATGATTATTTCCAGAAGGAAAGAATGGAGAAGGCGAAAGGGCTGCTGTACGAAAAGGGAATGAGTGTGAGTGAAGTGGCGATTTTGATGGGGTATTCCTGTATTTCACATTTTTCCACTGCGTTTAAGAAGCATACGGGGTTGAAACCATGTGAATTGTTATTGCGCTAATAATCAGCTTATTATATCGAAAGCCTCCTGTTTACAGGGGGCTTTTTTTTTCTAAAATGGGTTTTTCATCCTTGTTGGTGAATTCCTTTTTTCATAAAGTTTTTTATTTGGATGAGGTTTTCCTTTTTCGATCATTAGTTTTCCCGAATTCGAAAAGGAACTATAGAAGATTGGTGCATCTTTGTATCACGATCGGCAGATATCTATCCTGATCATCCTTATAAGCTTCCTTATCAGATTTGACCATGGGGAAGGCTTACCGGGCAAAAGATTTGAGTAAAGCCATTATTTTGCACCTCAAACACCATATTTGACCTTTTGAAAGTGCGTTTTTTGTCAGGTAAGTCTTCTACCGTAATTACATAAAGCCGTCTCGTATTACACGAGACGGTTTTTGTTTTTAAACGGGTTGGGCTTGCCATAGGCAAGCCCAACCCGTTTAAAAACAAAAGAAAACCCCGCCCAAAAGAGCAGGGTCTGTCCTATTTATCCCTATACCTATGAAATACTAATTAGTGAAAGTAATTATTCTGCAATGGTACCAGCCTCATTAATCAACACTGCTTTTTCTGTACCGTTGTCCTGAATATTTACCTTATAATAAGAAGCAACATCTGACCTTTCTATTTTCCAACCATCTTTGATGGTGGCGGCCGGATACTTTGCTTTTACACTTGTAGCTACTGCACCTGGCAGATTAGCTTCTGTATAATTGCTGCGGGTTGCTATCCATTTACCATCTTTATCAAACTCTGCTGCTGTCTTCACTTCGTCTTTGGTAAAGTTCGCTACCCAATTGCCTCCGTAGTTCTTACTCCATTTGGCGTCCGTTCCTGCAAAGGTCTGTTGAAAAGAATCTTTTACAACTGACGGAGCTGCCATTTCTGTTTTAGCAACTACTTTTTTTGTTTTTTTTGCTGATTTTTTTTGTGCAAAAGTTGTGCCGGAAGTTACAAGTGCCACAAAAAATATTAAAACTAACTTTCTCATAATTGATCAGATATGGTTTATCAATTCTTTTTGGGTTAAGTTTTTTCAACTTATATTCTTCCGACGTTAGTTACCAAAACAATGCCAAGATTCATGTCGAACCAATGCACTGTAAAAATACAAAAAATATCCAGCAATTAAAATCAAATGGTTTACTTCTTTGTTTTTAGTCCTGATTTCCTTATAAGAGCCGGCTAAAATCCGTAACTTTGCAGAATTTTAATCAACTTACTTATTAACGTCAAAGGGCGCATAATTGTTTTATGAGCAGCAAATATCAGGAATATAATCAGCTGAATTTACCGCAGATAGCGAAAGATGTATTGGCTCGTTGGGAACAGGAACAAGCTTTCGAGCAGAGTGTTTCCCTGCGGGAAGGCGCGACCCCCTTCGTTTTTTATGAAGGTCCGCCAAGTGCTAACGGCTTACCGGGTATTCACCACGTCATTAGCCGTACCCTCAAGGACCTTGTATGCCGATATAAAACTATGCGTGGGTTCCAGGTAAAGCGTAAAGGCGGTTGGGATACCCATGGCCTGCCTGTGGAATTGGGTGTGGAAAAAACGCTCGGCATTACTAAAGAAGATATTGGAAAGACTATTTCTGTTGAAGAATATAACAAGACCTGCCGTACCGAGGTATTAAAATATAAAGATAAATGGGATGACCTGACCCGTAAAATGGGCTATTGGGTAGATCTCCAGCAACCTTATATCACTTTCGAAAATAACTATATCGAAAGCCTGTGGTGGTGTCTGCAAACCTTATACAAGAAAGGCTTGCTGTACAAGAGCGTGAGCATTCAGCCATATTCCCCTGCTGCTGGTACCGGTCTTAGCTCTCATGAACTAAACCAGCCAGGTACTTATAAAGATGTAAAGGATACTACAGTCGTAGCTACTTTCAAGGCAATCGAATCAGACAGGTCTGCTTTCCTGTTTGAAATAGCCCGCAAGGCAGATCCTGCTGCTGAAGTTTTCTTCATGGCATGGACCACTACCCCATGGACGTTGCCTTCCAACCTAGGTCTGACCGTTGGAGCAAATATCGAATACGCGCTGATCCGCACTTTTAACCCATATACCGGGTTGCCACAGTTTGTGGTAATGGCGACTGCCCTGACTGGTAAATATTTTAAGAAAGAAGGTGAAGATGGCGATTTTGCTGCGTATAAAGAAGGTGATAAAGTCATCCCATGGCAGACGCTGGCCGTTTTCAAAGGCAGCCAGCTGGAAGAAATTCGCTACGAACAACTGTTACCTTATGTACAGCCTGAAGAAGGAGATCCTTTCCGTGTCATTATAGGTGATTTCGTAACTACTGAAGATGGTACTGGTATCGTACATACTGCTCCTGCTTTTGGTGCGGACGATAACAAGGTGGGTAAGAAATATGGAATCGGTATTCTCACACTGGTAGACCGTCAGGGTAAATTCCTGGATACTGTGGGTGAATTCGGTGGCCGCTATGTAAAGAATTACAAGAGCGATCCGGAATACAAAGATGTAGATGTAGACATCGCTGTAAAACTGAAAAAAGAGAACCGCGCTTTTAAAGTTGAGAAGTATGAACATACTTATCCTCATTGCTGGCGTACAGATAAGCCTGTATTATATTATCCGCTGGATGCCTGGTTCATACGTACTACAGCGCTGAAAGACAGAATGGTAGAACTGAATAAGACGATCAACTGGAAACCGGCTTCTACTGGTACCGGTCGCTTTGGCAACTGGTTGGAGAATATGGTTGACTGGAATCTGAGCCGTAGCCGCTACTGGGGTACTCCACTGCCGGTTTGGCGTACAGAAGACAGTACGGAGGAAATCTGTATCGGTTCTATGGCAGAATTGCGTGAAGAACTGTCAAAATCTCTGGCAGCTGGTGTGATGCAAGTGCCTGCTGATCAAGAATCTGAAGCTGCTTATATCGAGCACCTGACCTCTGACCTTCACAAGCCGTTTGTTGATAACATTATATTGGTAAGTGCTTCTGGTCAGCCTATGCGCCGCGAACCAGATCTGATTGACGTATGGTTCGACAGTGGTGCAATGCCGTACGCACAATGGCATTTCCCATTTGAGAATAAAGAAACCTTTGAGCAAAACTTCCCGGCCGACTTCATCGCTGAAGGTGTGGACCAAACCCGTGGATGGTTTTATACCCTGCATGCGCTTGGTAGCATGCTCTTTGATAGCGTGGCTTACAAGACTGTGGTGAGTAACGGACTCGTCCTGGATAAGAATGGCAACAAAATGAGTAAAAGGCTCGGCAATGTGGTCAATCCTTTTGAAACTTTGGAGTCATTTGGGGCGGACGCGACCCGTTGGTACCTCATTACCAATGCTTCTCCATGGGATAGCATGAAATTTGATACTGATGGCATCCGTGAAGTACAACGTAAATTGTTCGGCACCCTGTACAATACTTATAATTTCTTTGCCATGTATGCGAACCTGGACAACTTCTCGTTCAAGGAAGCCTACATTCCGTTGGAACAGCGACCAGAAATTGACCGCTGGATCATTTCCCTGCTGAACACGCTGGTAAAAGACGTTACAGGATTTTTTGATGAATACGAGCCTACCCAGGCTGGAAGGGCAATACAGACCTTCGTAGATGAACATTTGAGTAACTGGTATGTACGTCTCTGTCGTCGCCGTTTCTGGAAGGGGGAATACGAACATGACAAGATCTCTGCTTATCAGACCCTCTTTGAATGTCTCGAAACGCTGTCCAAACTAATGGCACCGGTATCTCCGTTCTTTGCTGACTGGTTATTCAACAACCTGAATAAAGTAAGTAATCGTAGCAACAGGGTGTCTGTGCACCATGTGGACTTCCCAACAGTTGTAACAGCAGCGATCGACGCTGAACTGGAAGAAAGAATGCAGCTCGCCCAGGATATCAGTTCCCTGGTATTGTCACTCCGTAAAAAGGTAAATATTAAAGTACGTCAGCCGTTACAGAAAATATTGATACCTGTTCAGGATGGACATCTGAAGGATCAGGTTGAAAAAGTGGCTCACCTCATAAAAAGTGAAGTCAATGTGAAAGGTATTGATTATCTTACGGAAACTGCCGGTTTCATCAAGAAAAAGATCAAGCCAAACTTCAAATCCCTCGGAAGCAAAATGGGGGCAAAAATGAAAGCAGTAGCAGCAGCTATTACAACTTTCACCGATGCAGATATAGCGGCATTAGAAAGGGATGGACAGTTTAATCTATTGATCGAAAATGAGCAAGTACTTATAGTATTATCTGACGTTGAGATCATTTCAGAAGATATTCCGGGATGGACTGTAGCGAATAAAGGGGCCTTAACGGTAGCCCTGGATATTACTATTACACCTGAGTTGCTCGATGAAGGTAATGCACGTGAACTGGTGAACCGTATTCAGAAAATCAGGAAAGACAATGATTTTGAACTGACTGACAGAATACAGGTAAAAATGGCGGTTGCAGAAAGCCTCAAATCAGCGATTATTAACTATAATGACTATATTTGCACGGAAATTTTGGCAGATAGTGTGGAATTAGTGCCGGAACTACAGGATGGAGTTGAAATTGAAGTTAATGATTTGACATTTAATGTATTAGTTAACAAAAAAAGCTAATCCCATGGCAACAGGCAAAAAAGTTGCTATCAATAAGACCCAGAAGGCAGCACCGGCTACAAAAGCTTCGGTAAAGCAGGCTACACCCGCTAAGAAAGCGGCCCACGTACCCACTGCAAAAAAGACAGCGGTACAGGCTGAAAAATCTAATGCGAAGACCTTAACGTCGAAAGCCTCCGCCAAACCCGCTAAAACGGTTGCTACTCAAAAGGCTGTTGCCACAAATAAAACAGTTACAAAAGCATCCCCTTCCAGCAAGTCTGTAGCGAAACCAGCACCTGCTGAAACTGCACCCGCAGCTAAGCAGCCCGTTAACAAAGCTATGGCTCCCGTTAAGCCGGCAGCTACGAAAGTGCCTGATACAAAGCAGAAAGTAGTTGCGCCAGTCGCACCTGCTGTAAAAGAAAAACTAATTTCCAAGCCAGAAGAAAAAGAAGTAATAATGCCAGTAAAGAATAATAAAGAAAAAGACGAGAAGGAAAAAGCGGTAGCGAAAGATGCCGGCAAAAAAACAGCTGAAAAAGCGCCTGCGAAAACAGATAAAGCTCCTGCGAAAGCTGAAAAGCCTGTTGAGCGCGTAGATAAAGGCGACAAAAAAGCCGGTTCCAAAGGTAATACCCTGGTTACCTACCAGCCAGAGTTCACGAAGTCCGTACTGGATCAACCTGAACAACCTTCCGGACCTATCTATCGTTACAGTGACGCTGACCTGCAGGAATTCAGAGACCTGATCTCGAAAAAGCTGGAAGCAGCTAAGAAAGAACTGGTTTATCTGCAAGGCCTGATCACCCGTAAGGATGAAGCAGGTACCGACGATACTGAAAACAAATACATGAGTATGGAAGATGGTTCCGGTTCTCAGGAAAGAGAGCAGCTGAACCAGATGGCCAGCCGCCAGATCCAGTTCATCGATCACCTGGAAAAAGCCATGATCCGTATCGAGAACAAAACTTATGGTATTTGCCGTATGACGGGTAAGCTGATCGATAAAGCAAGGCTGCGTGCGGTTCCTCACGCTACCCTTAGTATTGAAGCTAAATTGGCTAAGAGCAAGTAATTTTCTCTTCTATAAGATAAAGCAAAAGCCCGGATGTACCATCCGGGCTTTTGCTTTGCAATATTATCGCGGTAGCTGAAATGTAACTGCATTCAGCTATTTGAATTCCTGCATTTCTACGAGCTTCTTATAGATACCATTTACTGCAATCAGCTGGTCGTGTGTACCCTGCTCCTTAATTTCTCCCTGGTCCATCACCACAATGATATCCGCATGCTGGATGGTGGATAACCTGTGTGCGATCACGATAGTCGTACGGTTTTCCATCAGTTTGTCCAGTGCATCCTGTACCAGTTTTTCTGATTCTGTATCCAGTGCAGAGGTGGCCTCGTCCAGGATCAGGATAGGCGGGTTCTTGAAGATCGCTCTCGCGATAGTCAGACGCTGACGCTGGCCACCACTCAATTTCATACCCCTATCTCCTATCTCAGTTTCATACCCGTTATCCTGTTTTATGATGAACTCGTGGGCATTGGCGATCTTAGCCGCCTTGATCACTTCTTCCTTATCCGCATTTTCCTGTCCGAAGGCGATATTATTAAAGATAGTATCATTGAAGAGGATCGCTTCCTGCGATACCATACCCATAATAGCGCGCAGGTCGTGCATTTTTACATCACGAATATCCTGACCATCTACCATGATCTTACCACCCTGTACATCGTAAAAGCGTGGCAGCAGGTCAGCCATGGTGGTTTTACCAGCGCCGCTCTTACCTACCAATGCCACCATCTTACCTTTTGGAATGGTAAGGGTAACATTCTTTAGTACAGGTGTTTCATTATATCTGAAGGTGATATTGTCGTATACGATGGCATCCTTGAATCCCTCCAGCGACTTTGCATCTGGTTTATCCTTGATGGCATTGTCCAGGTCGATGATGCGCAGTACCCTTTCGCCGGCAGCCAGACCTTTAGGCATAGACGTGATAGCGGAACCGATGTTTTTGGCAGGTGCCAGGATCTGGAAATACAGGGCCAGGTAGCCAATGAACATTTCGGGTTGCAGGTTGCTCTTGTGATTCAGAATCAGGTAACCGCCATACATCATGATTACCACCACTACCATTACACCGAGAATTTCGGATACCGGAGAGGCCATTTCACGCTGGTTCTGGATAGCTTTTACCGTTTGGGCAAAAGCAATATTGTCCTTATCAAACTTATCACGAATGAACTTTTCACCATTGAAAGCCTTGATAATACGAATACCTGACAGGGTTTCTTCGGTGATATTCACGATTTTGCCCAGCAGGCTCTGACCTTTATTGGATTGCCTTTTCAGCTTTTTGGATACACTAGTGATGAGCCAACCGGATATTGGGAAGAACACCAGGGTAAATAATGTCATCTCTTTGGAAATCACGAAGAGTGCGATAAAGGTAGAGATGATCACCAGTGGATCTCTGAACAGTGTCTGCAAAGAGGTCACTACAGAGTTTTCTACTTCTACTACATCAGAGCTAATGGTAGAGAGCAGATCGCCTTTACGTTCATCATGGAAGAAGCGGAGCGATTGTGTGCTGAACTGGTCAAACAGCTTTTCGCGCATTTTTCTTACCATGTTCACCCGCATACGGGTCAGTACTTTCTGGCTCAGGTAGCCAAAGATGTTTTTGAGTATGATGGTAATGAACAGGACGATACAGATATATATCAATACCCCGAATTTACCACCCCCTGATGCCAGCTGCTGGTTGAGGAAATAATAAAATACGTCTTTTACATAACCGAAGCTCATGGAAAATTCCGGCAGTTGGGTCACCACCGCCTGGTGCCCCGTGTCGAACAATGCACTCATCAGGGGAATGAGGAGGCCAAAGTTCATTAATCCCAGTATAGAATAGAGGATAATATAAACAATGTATTCCGGAACATAGTGGTGATAGGGCCGGGATAAATCCAGCAACCTAAAAAATGTCTTCATCTTTACTTTATTTTATATCGTATCGCGCATGCGTGTTTCCTTATCTTTGCCAGAGAGTATAGAAACAGGGCTGCAAGTTACTATAATATTAAATAGTGATTTACCTCTGGACTACATAGCTCTCAATATTAACAATTCGTATAATATGCAGGAAAGCAAGAGACAGAAACAAATTGGACAACTGTTACAAAAAGAACTGAGTGATATATTCCAGCGTCATGGATTCAATGTAGTAGACGGAGGAATGATCTCCATCTCCGCAGTGCGCGTCACCCCGGATCTGCTGGAAGCAAGGGTATACCTGAGCATGTTCCAGATCAAGGATAACCACGAGATGATCAATAGAATCAAAGAACAGATGGGTGTGATCAAGAGAGACCTGGGCAATCGTGTAGGCAAACAGTTGCGCCGTATACCAGAGCTTACCCTGTTCCTCGATGACACGTTGGATTACGTGTTCAAGATGGAGGAACTGTTCAGGAAGATTAATGACGACGATGCCGGGAAGGAAAACAAATAGGAATTTCAGCTAAAAGTATGATCTGGCAGTTCGCATCCCGGTATTTCAGGGCCAAAAAGAGTACTAATGCCATCAATATTATTGCATGGGTGAGCGTATCGGCTATTGCAGTCGGTGTGGCTGCCCTGATTGTTATTCTTAGTGTATTCAATGGCTTTGAAGGGTTGGTCAAGTCATTATATTCTACCTTTTACCCTTCTGTAAAGGTGAGTCCGGCGTCAGGGAAATCTTTGCATCTTACACCTGCACAGCTTAAGCAGATAGCTGGGGTAAAAGGTGTGGCAAACATGGCAGAGGTGATCGAGGAAAAAGCGGTGTTGCGATACGGAGATGGAGATCAGACAATCGCTATCCTGAAAGGTGTAGATAGTAATTATAATAAGGTAGCGGCTGTGAATAAAAGCATGGTGCGTGGTCATTTTGATACCGGCGATGAGCTGGCTTACAGAGCCGTATTGGGTTTGGAGCTGGAAATGGCGCTGGGGGTAGATGTAGAAAAAAGCCTTGTACCGCTGACGGTTTACCTGCCCCGTCGCAATATCACGAGTGTAACTACACCTGAAGATGCACTGGGAAGTGGTATCCTCTACCCTTCCGGCTCCTTTGCAATTCAACAGGACTTCAACAGCAAGTATGTCATTACCCATATCGATTTTATGAGAGGGGTATTAGGCATGGGACCAGATGAAATGTCGGCATTGGAAGTAGGTGCTAAGTCCGGTGTGAATGATAATGATCTGAAGGCAAGGCTGAAGCAGCTATTGGGAGATGGCTACCTGATACAGACAAGATATGAACAGAACCAGGCGCTGTATGCGATTATGCAGACGGAGAAGTGGGCGGTATATGTGATCATGTCATTTATAATGGTGATCGCTGCTTTCAACATGATTGGTTCACTCTATATGCTGGTTATGGAAAAGCAGAAAGACATCACGATTCTGAAGGCTATGGGAGCCAGGAGTAGCCTCATTACCCGCATCTTCCTTATGGAGGGATTGATTATTGCGGGGATCGGTACCGGAATAGGTTTTACAATCAGTATTATCTTCTGTATACTACAGGATAAGTTTGGGTTGATCAAATTGCAGGGGCAATCATTTTTAGTACCTGCGTACCCGGTGAGTATGCATTTGAGTGATTTTGTACTGGTAAGTATTACGATAGTTGTAATTGGATTAGCTGCCAGCTGGTATCCGGCAAGGAGAGCGGGGCGGCAACATGTAGCGCTAAAGGCTACCTAAAATGCTTCAGGATTAAGCTTCGGCGCCAGCTAATAAAGGATTAAGCTACTGCTAACGCCGAAGCTTAATCCGGCCACAAAAAAAATGGGCAAATCACGAAGTGATCTGCCCATTTTTTTGAATTCTTTTCGCTTATTATTCTATTAATAATCTCCCAACGTCTCTGGCAACTGTCCCAACGCACTCTTCAACTGCTCATCATTCGGCGCAATACCATGCCACTCATGATGCCCTTCCATAAAATCAACCCCGGCACCCATAATTGTCTTCATCAAAATCACAATCGGCTTACCCTGTCCGGTCATACCTACTGCCTTTTCCAATGTAGCAACCACCTCATCCATATCATTTCCATTCATATGCAACACTGTCCATCCAAAAGCTGCAAACTTCGCTTCCAGGTCACCCAATCCTGCTACCGCCTCAACAGTACCATCAATCTGCTGTCCATTCCAATCCACAGTTGCGATCAGATTATCCACTTTATGATGAGGAGCAAACATAATTGCTTCCCAGTTCTGACCTTCTTCCAACTCACCATCACCATGCAGAGAGAATACAATACGGTCATCATTATTCAGTTTCTTAGTCAGCGCAGCACCAATCGCCACACTCAAACCCTGACCCAGAGAACCTGATGCCATACGTATACCAGGCAAACCTTCGTGAGTAGTAGGGTGACCCTGTACACGGGAATTCAACTGACGGAATGTAGCCAGTTCTGACACCTCAAAATAACCCGAACGGGCCAATGCACTGTAAAATACCGGCGAGATATGGCCATTTGATAAAAAGAACAGATCCTGATCACCTCCGTCCATTTCGAAAGGTTGTGGCTTGTGCTGCATCACCTTAAAATACAGGGCTGTGAAAAAATCAGCACAACCTAATGAACCGCCTGGATGGCCACTCTGGCAGCCATGCACCATGCGAACGATATCCCTTCTGATTTGTGTAGCTATATCTTTCAACTGTGGCATAATACTTGCAAATTTTTTGATCAGGCGAAAATAATAGAATTTAAATACAATTGCACATAATCTTGCCTATTTCCCCTCATTTTAACTTTATGATCCGGTAACCTGGATTTGTCATCCCTGTAATCGGGGATATTTTCAGATAAGGTGATACACATTTGATTGAAATTAATATCTTTGTACATAGACCAAGTCCCATCCCAAATGGAGAATGTTTTAATAGCTACTGTCCTAAGTTTCGTTATTACCTACTTCGCTATTCCCGTGTTAATCCGGGTCGCAGAACTGAAGCATTTATATGACGAACCGGACGAAAGGAAATCTCACAAGTCACGGATTCCAACTTTAGGAGGAATTGCGTTTTTTTCAGGATTCATTGTTGCCACGTCGGTTTGCGTACCTGCGTTGGCTGATTCCCCATATCAATATATGGTGGCTGCGTTCTTCGTGATTTTTATGGTTGGAATGAAGGATGACATTGTAGGCCTTACCCCTTTAAAGAAACTCATAGGCCAGTTAATGGCTTCTTTTGCAGTAATTTATCTTAGTAATTTACAGATCAGCAGTATGTATGGTTTCATGGGTTTCAACGCCCTGCCTCCACACTTTAGCCTGCTGCTCACTTACTTTACATTCCTGGTGGTGATCAATGCCTTCAACCTGATTGATGGTGTAGATGGCCTCGCTGGTAGTGTAGGCATGCTGGTTTCTGGTGTGTTGGGTACATATTTCCTCTATACCGGACAACTGGTATATGCTGTATTAGGTTTTTCAATGGCAGGTGGCTTAGCTGCTTTCCTGATTTACAATATTTCTCCTGCCAGGATTTTCATGGGCGATACTGGTTCACTAATGGTGGGTCTGGTGAATGCCATCCTGACTATTAAGTTCATCGAAGTGGCGGGCAATCCTGCGGGCAAGCTGCCTGTAGAATCTGTGCCTGCGGTAGCGATTGCTATCCTGATCCTGCCACTGTTCGATACGTTGCGGGTATTTGCAGTGAGAATGCTACATGGCCGTTCTCCGTTTGCGGCGGACCGTAACCACCTGCATCACTACCTGCTGGCATTGAACCTCAACCACCGCCAGGTTACCCTGGTATGTGTAGGGGTAAATGCTGCTTACATAGCTTTTGCATTTTATTTCCAACATATTGGTACTGGCTGGTTACTGGGTAGTATGATTGGCTCCTCATTGATCCTCACTGGTGTACTTTACCAGGCTAAGAGGAGAAAAGAAAACATGCTGCACAAGGTTACCATTGCAACAGTCAATGATGCCAAAGCAGTGGTAGAGGTGATGCCGAAATCGGTAATCAGAGTTAATCCAAAAGGAATTTTACAGGATAAATAATCCTGGGATGTTTTACAGGTCTCACTTTCCCGTATGAAGGGGCCGGCAGTCTTACAATTGTCCACCCCGCTTCCCTTATATTCAATTTCTATCATATCCCGGCTTCAAAATCTCAGATAATTCCTGTAGGTTTGCACGCACTTAATTATTTGTTTGCTATGCAAGATGATCTAAACTTAATCATGGACGATGCCAGCGAATCCATGCAAAAGGCGATCGCTCACCTTGAGCTGGAGTTGTCCAGGATCAGAGCTGGAAAAGCAACTCCCGCTATTCTGGATGGGATTTCCGTAGATTACTATGGTTCTTCTACCCCGCTCTCCCAGGTTGCCAATATCAATGTGGCTGACGCGCGTACCCTGACTATTCAGCCTTGGGAAAAAAATATGCTTCAGCCGATTGAAAGGGCTATCATTGCTTCCAATATCGGTATTAACCCACAGAACGATGGTATCATCATTAGAATGTTCCTACCTCCTCTGACAGAAGAAAGAAGAAGGGAATTTGTAAAGAGAGCAGCTGGTGAAGGTGAACATGGTAAAGTGTCTATCAGAAATATCCGTCGTGATGCGATCGAAGCCATTAAGAAATTGCAGAAAGACGGCCTGAGCGAGGATACTGCAAAAGATGCAGAAGCCGAAGTACAGGCATTGACCAATAAATTTATCGAACTGGTTGATAAGCACTGTGCACAGAAAGAAAAAGAGATTATGGCGATCTAAATGGTTGTCAAGCTTATATTTAGAAAAGAGCGTGTATCAAAATTTTGATACACGCTCTTTTCTTTTGGATACCTTGATGAAGCCGGGGTTCATTTATAGCGAATCAATCCCCCCTTTAATTATTTTCTGTTTACAAGGTATACACCACCTAAGATGATCCCAAGACTTAATATCTGTAAGACCGTAATGTGCTCTCCGGCCAGAAAACCCCAGCCCAGCGCCACAA
Organism: Chitinophaga sp. LS1; assembly: GCF_034274695.1. Lineage (NCBI taxonomy): Bacteria > Pseudomonadati > Bacteroidota > Chitinophagia > Chitinophagales > Chitinophagaceae > Chitinophaga > Chitinophaga sp. LS1. The sequence continues at coordinate 1,569,906 of NZ_CP128362.1, read as the reverse complement.
TGGGCAATGCATATGTTACCATACTGGCGAACATAGCCCCTGTTCTGCTGATCAGGAAGTAAAACAGGACGGTCGCAATACCACTACCGAGTATGCCTAGTGTAGCTGCTGCACCGATTGAGGTCCATGGAACAGCGGGGCCATTCAGCAGTGCAAAAAAATGTGTGTACAGCAATACCGGCAAAGCTAAGATGGCACAGAATCCCAGGGAGATAGCACTCACCTGTACGGATGAATAATCCTTCAGGTGCCTGCGAACCAGGTTGATATTCGTACCATAGCATACAGTGGCTACAAGTATCCACAGGCCATAGTACCAATAACTCGTGCTGATTCCTTGAGAGGCAAATAACAATACGACCCCTATTAGCCCGGCACTGATACCCAGTAGCTGGCGCTTGATGATCGCATTATTAAACAGCAAAACCCCTGTCACTAAGGTCATAAGTGGGGTGAATCCGTTTAGGATCCCGGCCAGACCGCTGTCTACCTGCATTTCGGCAATACAGAAGAGGAAGGCAGGTATGAAATTGCCTAATAAACCTGACAGAAAAATCAGGGGTAGCTTTTTCACAGGTATCTGGTGGATAAAGCGGAAAAAGAAAGGTGATAATGAAATGCCTGCACATAGCATGCGGAGGCTGGCTACCTGCCAGGGCGATAACTGCTCCATACCCAGTTTCATGAGAATGAAGGAACTGCCCCAGGTGAGGGAAAGGAGGAGAAATATCCCCCAGTTGAGTGTTCGTTGGCTCACGTTTTTAGATTTTTAGAATGGCCAACCAAAGATCGCAAATTGAGAACACTTCGGTTTATATTTTGTTACACTAGGAAGAAATGCTACGCGAATGAGTAAGATAAAACTGGCAGATATCAGTACCATAGCTCCCAAAAAGCTGGATAAAGAAAAGGCCCAGGCCCTGACTGCCCAGATAAGAACTGAGCTGGATGAGTTACAGAACCTGCTCTATGCCGAACATAAACATGCTATCCTCATTATTTTGCAGGGAATGGATGCGAGTGGCAAAGATGGCGCTATCCGTTCCGTGATGAGTACGATGAATCCTGAAGGGGTAGATGTGAGGGCGTTTAAAGTGCCTACTGAGCAGGAACTGGATCATGATTTTCTATGGCGTGTACATCAGCATGCCCCATCTAAAGGTATGATTATGGTTTTCAATCGTTCTCATTATGAAGATGTATTAGTACAGAGAGTGCATAAATGGGTGAATGAAAAAACGATTGTAAAACGGATGGCTGCTATCAATGATTTTGAAAGATTACTGACGGATCATGGTAATACGACTATTCTGAAGTTCTATCTCCATGTATCGCCCGAAGAGCAGGCTACGCGTTTGGAAGAGCGGACTACGAATCCTAAAAAGATGTGGAAGTACAATAAAGGAGATCTGATAGAAGCGAAGTTCTGGAAGAAGTACAGGAAGGCATATGAAGATGTATTTGCACATTGTGATGAAGTACCGTGGATCATTGTGCCTGCTGATGATAACTGGTATAAAGAATACATAGTAGCAAAAACGTTAAGGGATACACTGCTGGCATTAAAAATGAAATATCCTGCATTGAAGGATTGATTTTTTTATTTACAAAGCTCAGCGCAGCTGTCAGGCAAAAATCTACCGGAAGCTTGCGTAGCAAGCTTCCGGTAGATTTTGAGATTGTCTTTAAAAGGGATTATATTATCTTGGCCCTGCAAATTTGTTCGTGTCACCAAAAAAGTTGTTATATGGGATTCTTTAAAGAGTTTAGAGATTTTGCTACCAAAGGAAACGTAATTGACCTCGCAGTCGGTGTGATCATCGGTGCTGCCTTCGGAAAGATTGTATCAGCACTGGTCGATAACATCTTCATGCCCATCCTGGGTATGCTGACTGGTAAAGTGGATTTCAAAGAAAAATACTGGCTACTGAATGAGAGTAAGGGCAGTAGTTTTGAATCACTTGCCAAAGCAAAAGAAGCCGGTGCCCCGGTATTATCTTATGGTCTCTTTATCCAGTCTGTCATAGAATTTGTTATCATCGCTTTCTGTATCTTCCTGCTGGTAAAAGGGATCAATGCCCTGACCAGGAAGAAAGAAGAAGCGCCAGCTATACCAGCGGCACCACCAGAACCTACTCCACAGGAGAAGTTGCTGATGGAAATCAGAGACGAACTGAAAAAAAGATAATTACTCGTAAAAGTAAATAAACAAGGGGTTGCCATAGGTGACCCCTTGTAGCTTTTTATAGAGTTGATTATTTTTGCAGCTTAAGAACATTTTATTCAAGGCGGTTCGTAAGCTGCTGTACAGGTCTCACTGTCTGCTGACCCCCGCATTTAAACCACAAATTGTAATGAGAAGATCCTTTTTGACAGTCCTTGTACTGGTATGCACATTCGGTGTCCTGCATGCACAGGACGACTGGATGAAAACATCCCGCGAAGAAGCCAGCGGGAAAATTAAGAAAGACGCCAGTGACACTACTAACAAAGTTTGGAAAAAAGGAGGCATGTTCAACCTGAACGTAAACCAGGGATCTTTGACCAATTGGGCTGCGGGTGGTGATAAGTTCTCTTTCTCCGTTGCCTCTTCCCTGAGTGCGTTTGCCTTTTACAAAAAGGGGAAGCATAGCTGGGACAACGTACTGAACCTTGCATACGGTTATGTAAATACGACCAGCCTTGGTGGCCGTAAGAGCGATGACCTGCTTTCCATAACCTCCAAATATGGTTATGACATTGGTAAAAACTTTTACCTGTCAGGGTTGGTGGATCTTCGTAGTCAGTTTACTGATGGTTACCTGTATACGGATACTTCCAAGACTTTGTCATCCAGGTTCTTCGCACCTGCTTATTTAGTGCTTTCTCCGGGTATTGACTATAAGCCGACCGACCAGTTTTCGATCTTCTTCTCTCCTGTTACCGGCCGTTATGTATTTGTGATGGACGACTATCTGGCATCCCAGGGCTCATTTGGAGTAGATACCGGCAAGCATATCAAATCTGAATTTGGTGCTTACCTGACTATCAATACCGTACAGTCACTGGCCAAAGGGATTGTGTACAAGGGCAGATTAGATCTCTACTCCAATTATCGGAACAATCCGCAAAACGTGGATCTGTATATGACCAATTCGCTCAACCTGGCGGTGAATAAACATATCTCAGCAGTAATATCACTTGATATGATCTATGACGATGACGTGAAGTCCTTTGTGAATCCCAAAACAGGTGTATTGGGACCCCGGCTGCAGGTCAAAGAGGTCATAGGCGTTGGTTTTTCAGCGAAGTTTTAAGCGGGAATTTTTTCCTATTTTTGAATGATCCCTTCACCCGGAATTTGCCAGGCGAAGGGATCATAATATTATGGCCGAGAACTCATATAAGATAAAACTCCCCCAGTTCGAGGGACCTTTTGATCTGCTGCTCTTCTTTATTGAGCGGGACGAACTGGATATCTATAATATCCCTATCACCACTATCACCAACGACTTTCTGGATTATATTCACCACCTGGAATCCATCAACATTGAGTTGGCCAGCGAATTCATCCTGTTCGTATCTACCCTGATGCGTATCAAGGCCAAGATGCTGCTGCCCCGCAAAGAACTGGATGAGCAGGGGGTGGAAATAGACCCCCGCCAGGAGTTGATTGATAAAATCCTGGAATATAAGCGTTTCAAGCAGGCGGCTGCCGAGCTGGCCGAAAAGGAAGCAGACAGGATGCTGATGATCAAAAGAGGGAATATTGCAAAGGAGTTGTCTTCTATTGGTGAAATCACCAGCGAGGGCACTGAGATTCAGACCCTTACCCTCTTCAAGCTCACCCAGACTTTCGAAAAGGTGATGCAAAGGGTAAAGCAGCGTGACAACAAGCCACAGCACGTGGTATATAAATATGATTACACCATGGAGGGCTCCCGTCAGTACATGATCGAACTGGCGCAAAAGGAGAAAACACTGGCATTTGAAAAGATCTTTGATCATTGTCAGGATAGGGTGCACGCCATTTTCCTCTTCCTGGGTATGCTGGAACTGGTGCAGATGAAGTACATGACCATTATGGTGGGTGAAGGCAGAAACAATTTTATCATCGATTTTATAGAACCTGAAGACCGTGAACTGGAAGTAGCGGGAGCTTTTGATATGGAATGAGTGACAAAAAAGAACATATCGAGATCGTTTCGTTACCGGCTTATGCGCAGGCGGATAGCAATTTTGTTGCTTCCAGTCTCTGTGAGCTGAAAGAGAGTTTTTTTGCCACCAACGGTAAACCCCATCGTCATGACTTCTATACGATCTACTGGATCAAGCAGGGACATATTGAGCCTACCATTGATGCAATGACGTACGAAGTAAATAAGAATACACTTTATTTCCTGGCCCCCGGCCAGGTACATACCATGACCTTTAGCGAAAAGGTAGAAGGTTATATGATTGCTTTCCAGGACGCGTTTATGTGTCTGAAAGATCAGGCTGCTTCGCTAATGGGTATCAATTCCTCCCTCTTCTTCAACAATCAGTTCAGCACAGTGATTACCCTGCAGCCAGAGCAGGAAAGAGATTTTGAGATGCTGGTACAGCTCATGAAGAAGGAAGTGACGGACCAGGAGCCAGGTTTTGATACGGCTTTGCATGGATTGCTGCGCTATTTCCTGGTACTGGCCTCCCGTATAAAAGGGAGTAGTATGATCGCTACCCCGGATCAGCATGCTTCGCACAACAGCTCCTTATTTTTACAGTTTAAGAACCTCATCGAAGATAAATATACCACCCTGAAGAATGTATCTGACTATGCAGGTCTGATGCATGTGAAGCCCGTATTGCTGAATGAGATCAGCAAGCAGCAGTCAGGTATTACGGCAGGTGAGCATATCCGTAACCGGGTAATCCTGGAAGCGCAGCGTTATTTATATAATACTGATTTGTCAGCAAAAGAGATTGCATATAGGTTAGGTTTTGAAGATCCTCACTACTTTAGTCGCTTTTTTAAAAAATATACCGGTCAGACCCCTTCTGAATTCAAAGAGACTGGGAAACTTGCAATTTGATAATCAATTAGTTAGTTCGGTGGAGTAAAAAAGTCCACCACTTTCCTCTTTTTATCCATTCCGAATAGTTGTTGCAACGATTAATTTTACATCATCAAACAACGAACAAACAAGGCAATTAATCCTTCAGATATTTAAAAACATTCAAAAAACTAAAACTCTTATTTTATGGCAATCTGGAAAATTGATCAATCTCACAGTGATGTAGAATTCAAGATTAAGCATCTGATGATCACTAATGTAACTGGTTATTTTACTCAATACGATGCTACTGTAGAAAGTGGCAGCGATGATTTCAGCGATGCTAAGATCTCTTTCGAAGCAGCAGTTGCTGGCATCACTACTAAGAATGAGCAACGTGACCAGCACCTGCAGGCAGAAGATTTCTTCCATGCAGCACAATTCCCTAAACTGACTTTCGTATCTACTGGTATTCAGAAAGTAGACGACGAGAACTATAAAGTAACTGGTGACCTGACTATGCGTGGTGTGACCAAACCAGTAGAACTGGCAGTAGAATTCAGCGGTATCGTTAAGGATCCATATGGACAGACTAAGGCAGGTTTTGAAGTAAAAGGTAAGATCGCAAGAAAAGAGTATGGTATTTCCTTCAATGGTCCTACCGACAACGGTGGTCTGTTGCTGGGTGAAGAAGTGAAACTGCTGGCGAGTGTGCAGTTGGTAAAACAAGCCTAATCAGGTATAGAGGAAGATTTCTGGCAATCAGGACTGGTATTAAGGAACATTAGATTGGAATTAGCATTACTACAAATCGAAGTGTGGAGTGAGTAAATGTGATGTTTGGAGCATTAACTTTTTTTGAAGGATAGATTGCCAGAAATAGTGAGTAGCCGCCCCGGCCGGGGCGGTTTTTTTATTCCCCGAATGTAGAGAAAAATCTACGTGGGTGCGGGATTGAGAACAGTAAAAGAAGTAGTAATTTAGAGATCCCTTTAAATACATTATTTAAACTACACAAAACACTGAATCATGAAGAGAAATGCTTCTGCTAACTGGCAAGGTACAGGAAAGGACGGGAAAGGAACAGTTACTACACAGTCTGCTGTACTGAGCAGCACCCCTTATTCTTATAAGAGCCGTTTCGAGGATGGAAATGGTACTAACCCTGAAGAACTGATTGCAGCTGCGCATGCGGGCTGTTTTACAATGAAATTGAGTTTCCTGATTTCAGGTGCGGGTTTTACGCCTGAGAACCTGGATACGAAGGCGACGGTGACTTTGGAGAATGGTGCGGTGACTGGTAGTCATCTTGAGTTGAAGGCGACGGTGCCGGGTTTGGATGCAGCGAAGTTTGCGGAGTTGGCTGAGGAGGCGAGGACGAATTGTCCGATTTCGAAGTTGTTGAATACGGAGATTACGCTGGATGCCAGTCTGGCTTAATGCTGTTTAAATTACTTGCGGATTCCTTTTCTTTCAGGCTTTACCTGAAAGAAAAGGAATCCGCTACCGAATGATCCTGGCGGAATGCGAAGCATTCCGCCAGGATCATTCGGTATTAGGGCATAGGGTATTTGGGCATTTATTTTGTGTTTTAGCTTAAAAAACTACAACATATGAGTACCGCAGTAACCAATATCGGACTAGAGAAAAAAACCTCAAAAGAACTAGCAGAAAAACTCAATCACCTGCTAGCCGCCTACCAGGTTTTTTACATGAACGTACGCGGCTTTCACTGGAACATTCGCGGCGACAAATTCTTCACACTTCATATAAAATTTGAAGAACTATATACCGATTCATTAACTAAAATTGATGAAATCGCAGAACGTATATTAACCTTAGGGTTCACCCCTACTCACGCCTTCTCGGATTACATCGCCGACTCTCATATTCACGAAATAAAAAACGAAGGCAAGGACACCGCCTGTGTACAACACGTACTTTCCGGCCTCCAAACCATTATCGAAATAGAACGTGAAGTCTCTGCCCTCAGCGCCGAAGTAGGTGACGATGGTACCAATGACCTCATCACTACCTACATTCGCGAACAGGAAAAAATAATCTGGATGTATAACGCATACTTGCGCTAAAAAAAGATATCATCATTAAATGCTTAGACTGCTATTTAATGTAGAGATATTATAAAGTGAGTTGTAATATTTAATTCGATTGCAGCTTGATTTCGATAGTGAAAGGGAAAGCACCTATATAGTTGGAAAAGGCAATTTGTTAAAAAGCAAATTGCCTTTTTCTATTGGTGAAAAGGTTTGTATCTTAGAAATGTGTTATAAACAGGACTTGTTTCCGCAAGAAAAGCATGATTGATCAGCTATTTTTTTTCACAGCAAAATCAATACTATGGAAGTTTCAGCACAAACATCAGAGCTCGAACAGATTCAGGACTGGAAGGTAGAAGTGAATAGTGTCAGAGATACCATCCGGTCAATGCAAAATCGTCTTGAATTATTGTCCAGCAAGAAATCAGACGAAGATTCTCTGGCCCAGATTGAGCATTTTCAAAACCAATTCATCCGTCAGTTAGAGGTATCGGATGAGATGTTCCACGACTTAAAGCAGTGTGCAAAAAAGATCTCCAACAACGGTCAGCTCGCCGTACTACATGATGACCGTCCCGTGGATGACTGCGCCACAATGGAAGATCGCATGCAAACATTCAGAAAGCTATATATAGAATTGCAGGAAGAATTCAATGCATTCTCCGCTTTTTCATGACCTTGCCTGGTTAAAGGGAAACAGACTTTAATGATGAGGGGGCTTACTTACTGTATAGCTCGTGCAGGAAATCAGACTTCAATAATGAGGGGCTTACTTACAGCATGACTTGTGCAGAAAGGAAATCAGACTTCAATAATGACAGTCTCACTTACTGCATATCCTGTGCAGGTAAGTAGGTAGCCTTGTGCCATCTCTTTGTCAGTGAGCACTTCATTCAATGCCATCCATATTGTTCCCTGCGTACAACGGGCTGTGCAGGAGCCACAAACTCCTCCTTTGCAGCTATATGGCAAAGTAATGCCCTGAGCCAAGGCCTCGGACAATATGTTCTTATTGCCCGGTATTTTAAGCTCATAGCTTTCACTGCCTTTTTTGATCAGTACTGTTTTGATAGTACTATCTGTTGGCGCACCGATACGCGCCAGCTTAGGTGCTGTGTTTACTATAAAGTTTTCTTTATGCAGCTGTTGCTCGTTATACCCCATGAAGGTGAGTGTGAGTAGCGCCATACGCATATATTCTGGTGGTCCGCACACAAAGAATTGTGCGAGTGAAGCAGCATATTTTAATTGCTCTTTTACCAGTGGTTCCAGCAGGCCATTGCTCAGTCTGCGCACAATGCCTTCGGCACTGAAGAGGTAAATGATGTGCAATTGTTCATTGTATTGCGACTGTAATGATTGTAATTGTTCATGAAAGATCGTCTGCTCTTGTGTAGGGCTGCTATAAACAAGTTTGATATGTGCATTTGTATGATGATGCAGCATGTATTTCAGCAGGGAAAAGAGTGGTGTAATGCCACTGCCGGCACCTAACAAAAATACATCGAAAGGGTTTTCAGGAACTTCATCCAGCGTGAACCGGCCAGCGGGTTGCAGGGTGGTGATGATGTCTCCCACCTTCCAGTGATCAAGAATGTGGCGGGAGATCTCTCCATTCTCCCTGCGACGTATTGTGACAGCAAGGTCTTTGTCAATCCCCGGAGCAGAGCTGAAGGAGTAAGAACGACGATATTCTACACCATGCAATTCGATAAGAAAGGTCAGGAACTGCCCTGCCGCATAGGTGACTGGTTCTCCATTCACGGCCTGCAACCTGTAAGTGAAGGTATCGGCTGTTTCTTTTATGATAGCGATGATCTGAAGCTGTAAATACATATGTGCAAATAAAAGAAGTCCTTTAAAAAAAATAGCTTTCGCCCACTGGCAAAAGCTATTTTTTTTAAAGGATTTGAAATTATTTAAATGCTATTTCAATTCTTTTGATACGCTTACCCAGCGGTTACTGTTATCTTGTCTTTCAGCATTTCTCTTGCCGCCGCCGCAATACCTGCCGCATCAAAACCACACTCACGGTGCAGCTCTTCAGGCTTACCATGCTCAATGATCCTATCAGGGATACCCAGGCGTTTTACTTTCGCTGTATACCCATGATCTACCATGAATTCCAGTACCGCACTACCAAAACCACCACTGACTGCATGGTCTTCTACAGTGATCACTTTATCGAACTGGCTGAATATTTCATGCAGCATCTCTTCATCGAGTGGCTTTACAAAGCGCATGTCGTAATGAGCAGGTTGCAGATCATCTGCCAGCAGGTTTTTGCAGGCTTCAGTTACGAAGTTACCTACTGGACCCAGGGAGAGGATCGCTACATCTTTACCACTCCGCAGTTTGCGGCCGGTACCGACTTTAATTTCTTTGAAAGGCTGGCGCCACTCAGGCATCACACCCTGTCCTCTCGGATAGCGGATCACGAAAGGTAGTTGCTGTGTAGGCAACTGGGAAGTGTACATCAGGTTACGCAGTTCCTCTTCATTCATCGGTGAGCTGATCACCACATTGGGTACACAACGCATATAAGCAATGTCGTAAACACCATGGTGGGTAGGCCCATCTTCACCTACCAAGCCTGCGCGGTCCAGGCAGAATACTACCGGGAGTTTCTGAATAGCTACGTCATGTAATGCCTGATCGTATGCACGCTGGAAGAAGGAAGAGTAAATGGTACAGAATACACGCATACCCTGCGTAGCCAGACCGGCGGAGAGGGTAACGGCATGTTGCTCACAAATACCTACGTCAAAGGCGCGATCCGGCATCTTTTCCATCATGTATTTGAGGGAGGAGCCGGAAGGCATAGCAGGGGTTATACCCATAATGGTATTATTCTGCTCTGCGAGTTCTATGATGGTATGCCCAAACACATCCTGGTATTTAGGAGGTTGTGGCTTATCAGGTATTTTTTTGAAGATTTCGCCTGTGATTTTATCAAACAGGCCTGGCGCGTGCCAGGTAGTCTGGTCCTTTTCTGCCAGTGCATAACCTTTACCCTTGGTGGTAACGATATGGAGCAGTTTTGGGCCGGGAATATCTTTCAGGTCCTGCAGGGTATCCACCAGTTTGGTGATATTATGCCCATCGATGGGACCGAAGTAACGGAGTTTCAGGGATTCAAAGAGGTTGCTGGAGCCGGATACCACGCCTTTGATACCTGCTTCCAGTTTAGAAGCCATATCGCGGGTAAAGCGCTTGCCTACGGGGAGTTTGCCCAGCAGGTTCCAGATGTCGTCACGGAACTTGTTGTAGGTAGGCGAAGTGGTAATGTCTGTCAGGTATTCTTTGAGTGCGCCTACGTTCGGGTCAATGGACATGCAGTTATCGTTGAGGATAAAGAGCACGTTGGCATTGGCTACGCCTGCGTGGTTGAGGGCTTCGAAGGCCATACCAGCGGTCATAGCGCCATCACCGATCACAGCAATATGCTGGCGGTCGGTTTCTCCTTTGAACTTGGAAGCGATGGCCATACCCAGGGCTGCGGAAAGGGAAGTGGAGGAGTGACCTACGCCAAAGGTGTCGTAGGGGCTTTCATCTCTTTTTGGGAAACCACTGATACCGTGGTATTTTCGGTTGGTATAGAACACATCCCTTCTGCCGGTAAGGATTTTGTGTCCATATGCCTGATGACCTACATCCCATACCAGCTGATCATAGGGAGTATTGAATACATAGTGCAGGGCTACTGAAAGTTCTACAACGCCCAGGCTGGCCGCAAAGTGGCCACCATGCACGCTTACCACGTCAATAATGAATTGGCGGAGTTCTTCACTTACCTCATGCAGTTGTTCTTTACTAAGCTTCCGCAAATCAGCAGGGGTTTGGATGTTGCCCAGCAATGGGCCCGGCGTAATATTCATATCTGTTGGATGCAGGATTTTAATAAACAAAAGTACGATAAATAATGTGTGTATGCACTTAGCAATTCATTTGCCAATAATCAGCACATACAACCATTTGGCCTTGCAGAAATCCGTACATCTGCACCTGTTGCAGTATACCACTGGCTAATGGTATTTTTGAAATAGAAGATATCCGCTGATTTATCAGAAAAATTCCCCTGCTGCTTTGTGGGAAGGAATTTGGTATTTCAGGAGTGGGGGATAATTATCGGAAAATCCCTTGCTGCTTTGTGGGAAGGGAATGCGGTATTTCAGGAGTGGGTGGATAATTATTGGAAAATCCCCTGTTGCTTTGTGGGAAGGGAATGTGGTATTCAGGAGGAGGTTGGATTATTTTCAAAAAACTCCCCTGCTATCTTGCCGGAAGTAAATATGGTATATCAGGAGGGTGTTGGGCTACAGCCGCTGAGGTATTTTTGAAATGTAGCAGTTGTTTATTAATTTCAAATAGATGTTTAAACGAATATCAAAATATTGGTGGTGTCAGATAGCTGGATGGGCTGCTTATTTTGTTGTGAATATATTCTTCGCCTATTCTTACCAGGGAAGTATAGACAGGTCCTACACTATCAACCTGCTGCTCATTATATTTTTTGGTCTGGTGGCCACCCATTTACTCCGGAGTATTCTGCAGCGTATCAACTGGTTCCAATATAGTTTTGAGAGCCAGATGCTGTTATTTTTTGGATTGACGGTAGGTGCCGGGGTTATCATCTATGTGGGTAATATTGCCGTTGGCAATTTATTCCGGGATCTGGGCCAGCAGCGGGCATTTACAGATCTGAAAACAGTGAATTTCCTCTTACCGATCTTTTTGATCACGGCTATCTGGTGGCTCATTTATTTTGTGTGGCACTATATAGACCGGAGCAGAAATACCCAGGTAGATAAGTTGAAGCTGGAAAGTACGGTGAAGGAGCTGGAATTGAAAACCATCAAGTCACAGCTAAATCCACATTTTATCTTTAACGCGCTCAACAGTATCAGGGCATTGGTAGATGAAAACCCACAAAGGGCCAGAACGGCCATCACAGAGTTGTCGAACATACTCCGGAGCTCCATGCAGGTGGAAAAAGCGGAGACTGTGAGCCTGGAAAATGAGTTGAGTATTGTGAAAGATTACCTGGCATTGGAAACCATCCGGTTTGAAGAAAGATTGAAAGTGGAATATGATATCGATCCGGAAACCCTGGAATTGCCTATTCCCCCTATGATGTTGCAAACGCTGGTGGAAAATGCGATCAAACATGGGATTTCAAGGATTATCACAGGTGGAACGGTGCTGATTGCGTCTCATGTAAAAAATATGCAGCATGAGATAACGATTGAAAACACAGGACAACTGTCTGCCTCAGGTCCGGGATTTGGATTTGGAATACAGAGTACGAGACAAAGGTTGAGTATGCTGTTTGGCAGCAGGGCGTCTTTCAATATTTACAACAAGGATGGAGAGATGGTAGAGGTAAAGGTGGTAATGCCATTGGTATAACCCACTTTTTGAAAAAATTCTTAGATTTATACTAGCGCGCAGCGATCAAAACAAGCAACTGCTCATGAAAAAAGCTTTAATTATTGACGATGAAAGACTGGCCAGAAGTGAGCTCAAAAAGCTGCTGGCAGACCATCCGGAGATTGTGGTGGTAGGAGAAGCGGTGAATGCAAAAGATGGTCTGGAAAAGATCGAAACCCTGCATCCGGACCTCCTGTTCCTGGATATCCAGATGCCTGACAAAACTGGTTTTGACTTACTGGCTGAGCTGGAGAAAGCTCCCCAGGTTATTTTCACCACAGCATACGACGAACACGCGCTGAAAGCATTTGAGTATAACGCCCTGGATTACCTGCTGAAGCCGGTAGAACCCAAAAGGCTGGCCGATGCCATACAGAAACTGCATCAGCAGGAAGAAAAGGAAAGACAGGCCGAAGTAGGCGCGATCAGAACTATTCTATCAGAAAACGACCAGGTATTTGTAAAAGACGGAGATCGTTGCTGGTTTGTGAAGTTGCAGGAAATCCGTCTCTTTGAGAGTGTGGGCAACTATGCACGGGTGTACTTTGAAACTAATAAGCCATTGATCCTGAAATCATTAAATGCGCTGGAAGAGCGTCTGGACGAAAGGACATTTTTCCGTGCAAACCGTAAGCACATTGTGAATCTGCGGATGATAGAAAAGATAGATACTTACTTCAACGGCGGGTTATTGCTGGAAATGCGTGGGGGTGAAAAGATAGAGGTGAGCAGAAGGCAGGCCGTGAAATTCAAGGAGATGATGAGTCTCTAAATAAAACAATCATGAAAATGGAAATTCTCCAACGGGCATGAAAGCCATTTTCAGAAAAGACAGCACAGGTTTAAAACTTAGAAATACAACAAAAAGTCCCCTCAGGAGAGGGGACTTTAGTTTTTTTAGTTGCAGGAACTATTATCTTAAAACAGGTGCTGCATGGACAGCATCTGCAATTTCCTTGATTAAAGAAGCATCTTTTTCAATAGCGTTTCCGACTACGATGATGTCGGCGCCAGCTTTACAGTTCAGATAGGCTTTTTCAGCATCCCGGATACCACCGCCCACAATGATTGGGGCACTCACCTGGCTTGCCACACGGGCAATCATACTTTCAGTAATAGGTTTACGGGCTCCGCTACCAGCGTCCATATAGACTACTTTGAGGCCGAGCATTTCGCCGGCGATGGCGGTACACATGGCAATGTCGTCTTTGTCTGCGGGAATCGGAGTAGTGTTACTGATGTAGGATACGGTTGTAGGTGCACCTCCATCTACGACCATGTAACCAGTGGAAATCACTTCCAGTCCGCTCTTCTTCACGGCGGGTGCCGATATAACGTGCTGACCAATGAGTAATTCCGGATTACGGCCTGAGATTAAGGATAAATATAACAGCGCATCTGCATAGCGGGAAACCTGGGAAGGGCTGCCGGGAAACAAAACTACTGGTATATCACAGTTGGCTTTCAACTGTTGTACACACTCGTCTAGATGAGAGGTAATCACAAGGCTACCCCCAAGAAAGATATAGTCGACCTTCGCTGCTGTACATTTAGCGGCCAGGTCGGCTGCTCCTGCTGGAGTTACCTTATCCGGATCAATCAGAACTGCAAAGGATTTGAGTCCTTTTGCTTTCCTGTCGATGAAAGAATTGTATATTTTATTGTGCATCAAAATAGCATTGTTCCGGTTGTCGCAAAAATATAAATTTTTTGGTAATAAGTCACAGTCTTAGATAAATATGCATGGAAGCTATTTTCTATTCAAAATAACGTGATTTTGACCTCTCTCCAATTTTACAGTCTGCAATCTTTGGGCCATTCACTTAAGTGTAACGGATTAACCAGCTAAAAAGTTATTTTTTATCATATAAAATAAATATATATTTTTTTGAGCAGTAAATACAAGCAAATTACGAAAAACTTAAGTGAGTTAACAGTATAGCTATGCCAGTTTATGCTGAAACCCAATAGCAGAGGACCTTTGCGCCGAATTTACAAATGCAGATTTCCTACGCTCAGGGAGTGCCTGAAAACCACCTACTGGCTTCATTTTCAGGACTTAGCGTACAGGGCCTTTGTTAATGATTTGTTATTGTGCCCGGAAAATTTTAAAGAAAAATAACATGCCCTTACATTTGTATTCAAATAGGGTTTTCATAGGATAGTAACAAATTGAGGGCGCCTTTCCAGGTGCCCTTACTATTTTTTCTGAGGTCTGTTTTTACCTATTTTAAGATCTTTTACCGCATAACTTTCCTGGTAGCTTCTGATCGTTCAAAAGCACAATTAATACTCTCAACATAGGTTTTTTCTCTATTAGTTCGCTCTACACATTATCTCTCTGGTGATTATCTGGTGATTTGTATTAATCGCAGATGTAAGTGAGGACTCCCTCTAAGTTGGCATTTCACATATATTCGTAAAAAGTCTCATTTTGGATTTACCATAAATTCATTATTTTTTTATACGTTTTATTAAGATTGATCTAATAAATTGAAGTATTTCAAATATTTATGTGGATTACACCATTACTGTATATATTTATTATATTTGTTATTGTATTAATTTTATTATGGTTACTGTCCTATGAAAAACCAATTGATTCCTACAGGCGTGAATCTTCATGCAATGTAAAATGACTCTCGAAAGCAATGGTTTATCCATTGCTTTTGTTTTTTGGCCGGGAATTTTGACCTGTTGGAAGATGAAAGAAGCAACCTCAGGCAAAAACAGTTTCCATTTTTTGACCGGGATTTTGTATTTTTAGACTTACAAATATTTTACACTATGAAAAAGCTGCTGTTCCTGCTGTTGGTCGGATGTGCCACAGTATCATCAGCAAGCGCCATTAGCGGAAAGAGGAAGCTGGATAAGACCTGGAACGAGGAGAAAAAGAAAGATAAGGAAGGTGAAAAGGGGGATAAGGAAAAATGTAAATCTGCTAACTGCGATAATTCTGATAAAGCGACTACCGTAACAAAAACTACTGCACGTGCTGCCCGCGTTGAGGAGTACGTATGGATGTTACCGAAGGATCAGGATGGTGATAAGATGTATGAGGAGGATTTGAAGAAAGGGATAGTGGATTTGTATAAATGGTACCTGCAGAATGGTTCCCGTATGAATACGAGCGACTTGAAAGCAGTGGCCGAAGAACCTGCGTTTCCATTTAAAGTGGATGCGAAGACATTACAACAGTATTTTCAGTTTATTAAGAATAATTTCCCTGGGCTGAGCGAAGATGATCTGACAGATGGTACACCTAAGAAAGCACCTGTGGCCAGTCATAAAAAATATGCGCCAGTTAGTACCAGGGATGAAATGGAAAGCCAGATTTCCATTCCAGTTGTTAAATAACAAAAATGTCTGCCTTGCCATAATGCATTTGGAGTTTAGTTACAATAAGGAGGAAGTATTGCATGCATTGCGCTATCATTTCCTGCAGCGAGGAGAAATCAAAGTTTTCAAAAACACGCTTTTTATACTGCTGGTGTTTACTCTTTGTGGGTATGCATATCAGCTGGTGACTGTTGGTGCCCTGGTAGGGATTCTCGGTATGTCGGTGGTGATTGGATTGGTGTTTTGGTATATGCTGCCGGTGTCGATTTATAATAATGCGGCGACATTTCAGGATGATATCCGGTTGAATTATTCAGAGGAAGGGATTGTGATTACGACGAGGAATAGTGATGTGGAGAAGGAATTGTCGTGGCATGTGTTTACACAGGTGGTGAAGGCGAAGAATTTTTTCTTTTTGTATAAGGGGAAGAAGGATTTCTTTTTGGTGCCGACGAGTGCGTTTAAGACGGAGTTGGAGCAGCGGGAGTTTGAGCGGTTGGCGAAGAATAAGATTAGTTAAATTGAATAAATAGACTAACTAAGAGGTATAAATTAGTTGCAAAAAAAATCGGGCAGTCCTTTGGACTGCCCGATTTTTTTTGCGGAGGGATTGTTTTAGACAAGCGCTTCCGCGCCTGTCTAAAACAATCGCGTATTCTAAAACAATCGCGTATTCTGAACAATCGCGTATTCTGAACAATCGCGGGTTTATAGGGCGAAATTGTGGAATACAGCTAAGTGTAGAATATGGGTCATCGATTTATTGCCAGTTGCTGGTTGTACAAAGTGATTCATGTAGCCGGCTTCGAGTTTGAGGTTGGGTTTTAAGGCGTAGCCTTGCGCTATTAAGAAACGATTCTGATCTACGAATTTATCATTGATCTTACTGTTGAATACATTCATGAAGAATTCGTTTTGCAGGGCGAAATAAAAAGGAGTCACTTTTTCTTCCTTCCTGATCGGGAACTGTGTACGATTGAAATAGCGCAGGCGATGCCCATATTTCCAATATTGCACATCTTTTGAAGCCGCTGTCTTAGCCCCTACCCAACGCTCTTCAAATCGCACGCGATGCGTCATATTGAAAGTGCGTGTGTTGTTTTTGTAAATGAATTGTTGGTAAATGCGGTGTTCAGGAAAGTATTGATCCGCCCCATCGCTGTAGGTGGTAATAAATGAATACCCCAGCAGATAGCTTGCATTCTTCCCAGGCGTATACTGTAACCCTGCCCTGTTCAGGATCTGCCCCTTTCGACTGATCCCATCCCTTATCCTCGCCTGAAAATCGTATGCAATCGCCCATTTCTGGTTTATCTGTGCAGTACCGAAGTACGTATACCAGTGGCTATACCCCTGGGTAAGTTCCTGTGCGGAAAGTTGTAGACCGCCCATAAGCAGGCATAGTGCCAGCAGGCAAATTTTTGTGCGCATATAATGATTCACATAATAGGTTGAACAGTAAAAATAATTAAATACGGGCATAAAAAAAGCCGGCCAGCATGATAGCTGGCCGGCAGGGTTTTATAAGTGATAGTTGTGTTAGTAACTAATCCACCAGTTCTTGGTGCCTTTGTTGTCTCCACCAATTGCACTACCCGCAGCCGTGTAGTTGGTACTGTTGGAGTTGGACTCTACTATCGGATAAGTGAGCCGGTAAGGGACCAGCGTTACATTTTGATCCAGTGAGCCTGAAACCGGAGCAATAAATAAATCTGATCCATCAGGTTTTGTAAAATTCAGGCGGATCCTTTCAAACCATGCCTGGAAACCCTGTGGATATAATGACAGCCATTTTTGCGTACCGATTACATTCTTCCACTCACCACCTGTGTAGGGTACTGTTGCCAGGTACTCATCCACTCCGTCAGTTACGCCCCAGTACTCCATAGAAGCGCGTATACCGGCTTCATAATAGCTGGCTGCATCACCATTCACTGCATATCCTCTTGCGGCTGCTTCTGCCAGTGTAAAGGCAACTTCTGAATAAGTCATCAGAATGGCCTTCATGTCTGCCGAATAGATCTTAGTGCCAGGATAAGAAGCTGATGTAGGACGATTTGCATCTGTGGTGCTCATCCCATAAGGCATACCGTAGATGGTGTCAATTGTCAGACCATCTACTGGTCTTGCATAGATGTCCAATCTTGGATCATTGATACTTCTCATATAATCAACCAGCGTGGTAGATACATAGAAGTCAATAATTGGTCTGTTGGTTTCATCCATCGGATACCTGTTGGGATCAGCACCCAGGTATGCAAATTCTGCATTGTCACTGTTACTTGTCATTGCTCCCTGATAGTTAGCTTCTATCAGACTCTGTGCTTTTGCGTTATCACGATCTGCCATACGGATAGCCAGACGCAGCATCAGCGAATGGCCTAATGTCTGCCATTTGGCGACATCGCCACCGAAGATAACGTCTGCATCATCGAAGGTAGGTTGTGATGCATCCAGCGCATTGATATTTGCTGTCAGCGTATCTGAGAGCTGTGAGTAAATGGTTTTGGCATCGTCATAGACTGGTGTGATATATTCAGTCACATTCAATGCCTGTGTATATGGTACATTCACATAAGTATCTGTCAGCATCTGCATGATCCATACTTTCAGAATACCTGCTATGGCATTCTGATTCTGTGCCGCAGGATTATTGCCCTTCGCAGTATTCAGCGTACGGATCAGATCCAGGTTGTGTAAGGCTGCATACAGCGTGGTCCATAGTGTATTGTTGTTGGATTCATCGAGTGAATACTGGCTGTCTGCCACTCTTGTATTGCCAGACCAGAACTGTGCATAGTGCATACCAATATAGCCATTCTGTAATGTGCTATACAATACATCCATCACACTTTTCTCTGCGCCAGTCAGCAGATATGGAGGTTCTGTCGTTGTTGATTTAGTTGGATCGTAATTGATGCTGTCCAGCTTTTTACATCCGGTCATGATCAGTCCCACGAAAGCAAACAGGAAACAATATTTTATGATACGGTTAAGCATTTTGGTTCACTTTTTAGAATGAAACATTGAGGTTAACACCAAACGAGCGGATAGATGGTAATGCACCACCCTCTATACCCACAATGTTGGAATTAGAGTTGAGAATATTGGACGGATCTACGTTTGGTGCATTGCTATGCATCAACCATAAGTTACGGCCGTATAAAGAGAGTCTTGCACTCTGTGCGTGGAAACGTTTGTACCATGATTCAGGAATATTATATCCCAGTTTCACTTCACGCAGGTATACATAACTTGCATCGTACAGGTTCGCTTTACTCAATGTTTTGTTTTCATTGTTTACGAAGTATGTATTCGCATCCAGCACTACATCGTTTGGAGTACCGTCTGCCTTTACTCCCTCTGCGATAATACCTGTTTCACGTACATTGTTTGCAGCAGTAACATCCAGCAGACCAGAGATCTTACCATACATATTCGTATAAGAGAAGAAGTTACCACCATGCTGGAAGTCGATCAGCGCTGACAAATAAATACCTTTGTAAGAGAAGGTATTGTTGATACCACCTGTGTAATCAGGATAGGCATAACCGATAGGTTTGATATCAGAGATCAGGTAATTACCATCATCCCCTACGATACGTTGTCCTTTATCATTGTACACATAGTCAGTACCCATCAGTGTACCCAGTGGCTGGCCTACCAGACCTACTACTGATACTCTTGTGGTACGGCGGTCAGTACCGATTGTTAACTGTGTCAGTGAAGTGCCATACTGGGCGATATCCATATTCAACACCTTGTTCCTGTTGCGTGCAATATTCGCTACGATATCCCAACGGAAACCGTTCTTCAAACGGATGGGGTTCAGTGATAAGGAAGCTTCAATACCTTTGTTCTGTACACTACCACCATTTGCATAAGTAGTGGTATAACCAGTAGCCGGAGAAACTGTGAGCTGCATGATCTGGTCTTTGGTAGTTCGCTGATAGTAAGTGAAATCCACACCTACCCTTTCATCGAGGAACTTAAGGGCGATACCTGTTTCATACTCTTGTGTACGCTCAGGTTTCAGGTTCATATTGTATTTAGTAGTAGTCGCCTGTGTGATTGGATGGCTGCCATAACCAGCTATAAACTGATAGGTATCACGGATATTATATGGACCGGTATCGTTACCTACAGCAGAAGCACTTGCACGCAATTTACCGAAGGACAGCCACTTCCAGCTCTTCAGCAGATCGGAGAATACAAAGGATGCTGATGCAGATGGATACACATACGGATTGTTTTCATTCAGCAGCGCAGAGCTCCAATCTGCACGACCTGTCAGATCTAAGAAGAGGAAGTTCTTGTAAGAGAATGATGCGGAAGCGAATCCTGAGTTGATTTGTTTCTCATAATATTCATCGTACGGCGTCGCAGTCGTTACGGAATTGTTCAGGTTGTACACCAATGGCAGAATCAAACCACCATTAGTAGCACCACCAGTTATTGTCCATTTGCGATGCATGATGTTGCCACCTACCAGACCGTTCAGTTTGAAATTTCCACCGAGGTCGAACTTCATATTTGCAGTTAACTGGTAGTTCATTTCTCTCGCAGTTGGTAAACGTTTGATATAGCCACCTACGAAATAATCTTTCGCAGTACGTTCTTCCTGCAGTGCATTGTAGTTGTCCATGAACACACGTCCACTGATAGTTAACCATTTGTTCGCTTCATAATCGAGCCCTGCATTACCAAAGATGCGGTTGCGGCTATCAGTTTCATAATCCATATAGCGGTTCCAGTATGGACCATTGCTGGAAGCAGGAGCAGGATTATCCCATGATGTACGGTTCCAGGTGATCTGTGAACCATCTTCATATTTATATCTCTTTTCCATATCCAGGTTTAGCTGACGCTGTCCATACATGGTGAATTGCAGGGTTGGGTTAGGTCCTGTGAAACCTGTACCCGGTCTGCCTTTCGCAGCGAATGCAGTATAGTTTACAGATGCTACGGCTTTCAGTCCTTTTGCAATTTCATATCCACCATTGAACGATACGTTGTTCCTGTTCATACTTGCATTTGGCAGTACGAATAGCTGGTTCATATTGCCATAAGAAAGACGGAAATAACCTTTGTCGTTATTACCGGCCATAGCAATATTGTTGGTGATAGTATACCCCGTTCTGTAGAAATCCTTCACATTGTTAGGTTGTGCTACCCATGGAGTAGTCTGACCGAAGTAAGGATTACCTTTATCTTTATCGAAGGAATAGTATGGGCGGACGAGCTGTCCTTCCAGTTTTGGACCCCATGATTCATCTGCTTTGTAGATCGGCATCAGGTCATATCTTCCTAAACCATCACCATCGTCATATGTAGCACTGGCCTCACTTGTGAAAGCATCAGGATGTTCGTTGTAGTAAAGTTTATCAAACTTTCCACCACTACCGCCACCATACTGATTCTGGTAATGAGGTAATATAGATACCTGATCTGCCTGTGCATTGAGGCTATATGTTACCCCAATACCACCTCCTGTATCAGGACGTTTTTTGGTAGTGATGAGCATCACACCATTTGCACCACGACTGCCATATAATGCAGTAGCGGCGGCACCTTTCAGCACAGAGATGTTATCGATATCATCTGGATTGATGTCTTGCAAAGAGGAGCCATAGTCATAACCACCACCACCATTTAATTGTCCTGCCTGGTTGCTGTTGCTATTGACGAATGGTGTTCCATCTACTACGATGAAGGCGTTGTTATCACCTAATATAGACTTCACACCACGGATTGTGATCTTGTTGGAACCGCCCATGGAGCCTGTATTAGATGAGATTTGCAGACCTGGTACTTTACCTTGCAGTGCATTGACAAAGTTCACTTCTTTTGCTTCCTGCACAGCGCTACCACCTACATTTTCGATTGCATAGCCGACTGCTCTTGTATTACGCTGAATACCGAGTGCGGTAACAACTACTTCCTGCAATTGTTTCTTACCGGTAGAGGCTGTCGTGAGTGTCACTGGCAGTGAATCCTTGTTGGTAAGGGGGATTGACTGATCACCGAAGGTAGGTGCCGATATTTTGATGGTATCTTTCAGAGAAGCCTTGATAGAAAAAGTACCATCTACATTGGCAGCGACACCTTGTTTTGTGGACAGGTTTACAACCTGTGCACCCGGGATAGGTTGGCCTCCCGGCTGTTTTACCACGCCACTTAATGTGAACTGACCGATCTCTTTTTTCAGTGTATTACTATCTGAAGGAAGGATCAGTGCAGAGGTGTCCGCAGATTTTGTCTTTGTGCTATCACTGGCTGCAGTAGCGGGTTTGGCGGTATCCTTACGGGTACTGTCACTCGCCTGATTATTCGGTGTAATCACAGCAGCAGCAGGTTTGGTAGTATCCGTTTTGGTACTGTCACTCGCCTGATTATTCGGTGTAATCACAGCAGCAGCAGGTTTGGTAGTATCCGTTTTGGTACTGTCACTCGCCTGATTATTCGGTGTAATCACAGCAGCAGCAGGTTTGGTAGTATCCGCTTTGGTACTGTCACTCGCCTGATTGTTCGGTGTAATCACAGTAGCAGCGGGTTTGGTAGTATCCGCTTTACTTTGACTATTATTATTTGGCGTGATGGTCACAGGGGTGGCCGTTGCTGGCTTACTCTTATCTGTGGCAGGTTTGCTGGCAGAAGGTGTGATCACTACAGGCGAAGCGGATGGCTTCACAGTAGTATCTTTTTGTTGCTGAACTGCTTTTACTGCAGTATGCGTCAGGAATGGCCGGTTAACGTTTGCGCTCGCTTTATTGGGTCCTAAACTACAGTAGAAAGCAAAGCACAGCCATAACCAGGTAAGTACATGGCTTCTCATTGTTATATTGGAAGATTTGGTTTAAAATTTTTTTACAACAGGTTTCCGTTATCCTGTCTACAATACCTGATTCTTTTACTCAATTATAATACAATCGAAAGCGCCGGTACAATGAACCAGCTCAGGATTATTTCTTAGAGTTGACTGTAAAATGCCGTAATAAGTGGCGTTTACAGTGTTGGTCTATAGGTGTGAGAATGCAACATCCGCATATAGTAATTCCATGCCTCTCACTTGCAGTGAAGCACCCCTTCAAACAAATCAAAATTCTTTTATGGTCTCTGTGTTTGTTGCGCAGCACTACTCTACAGCTCATCCTTTTTCCAGGACGCTGTATATCAAACACCTTGCCAACGGCAGGTGTAGGAATTGTGCAGTAGTACTCACATGAGAATGATTACCCGTGTTGTTGGAAGTAGTCTACAATAATCTTATCTACTGATTTTACAATAAGCAAATCATCTTTTATGTGCAATGCATTGGGGTGTGTATCTGCACAAATCACTTTCTTAATGATGCCGCTTTTCTTGATCTTATCAAATCCTCCACCGGCAAAGATCCCATGGGTTGTAATTACTGAAATGGATTTTGCACCTGCATCAAGGTAAGATTGTGCTGCATGTATGAGTGAGCCGCCTGTGCGAATCATATCGTCATAGATGATCACATTTTTATTTTCTACTTCAGCACTGATAGCGGTAATTTGTGTGGTGTCTCCAGAGAGACGTTTTTTAAATACGAATGCAGCTTCCACATGCAGATCATTTGCGAGTGATTCTACCCACTTGGCTCTACCTGCATCGGTGCTGGCGAGTACAAATGGTTCACCTCCTCCTAATTCCATTGCAGCTTCTTTGACCAGGTCTTTGCCATACAGGTGTACGGGTCTTACCCCACTCTCAAAGTAGTAAGTGATACCATCTACATGGAGGTCCATGAGCAATACTTTGTTGCCACTATTAGTAGCGGGCAGGGCAGAAAAAAGTAATGCCCGGGTTTTGGCCTTTACGATTTCCCCGGATTTAACGGCTCTTTCCATGGTGGAGTAACCAAAGAAGGGGATCACGAGGTTCAGTGAATGGGCATCTTCCTGGATGCAGCCATGGGCGATATCGAAGAGTTCCAGGGTTTCTTTATCATCAATAGTACCTCCCAGCACTATGACCTCCTTGTCGTGTACCTGGCTCCGGATACGGTGATAATGCTCCCCGTCCGGAAAGTCACGGATTTCCAGTTTACCTTCCTCCCAGTGGGGGGCCAGCGCCATAATACGGTCTTTGAGGTACTGATAGCGCTGTGTTGCAAAAATGATCTTCTGAGGCATAGTGTTTGGAATATATGAGGGTTAAAATTAATTATTTATAAATAAATGGTATGTTTTACAGCCATTAACCCCGATTTTTGAACATTAATCTATATTTTTAACGTTTCATTTGCGAGGGGAAATTTATTTTTGAGCGATGCCTAGACGAATTAAAACGCTTCCCGCTTGGCTTGGAGCACTATTTTTTAGCCTGTTTTTCTGTCTGCAGCACGCAAGTGCGCAGGTCAGAGTGTCGGGTCTAATCACTGACATTGACAATAGACAGGGTATTCCAAATGTTAGCATTATCAACAAAAAGACACGAACAGGTGCTTTGGGAAGTGAGAGTGGACGTTTTGAAATTGATGCGATGCCGGGAGATACCCTGGAGTTTTCCATGTTGACGTATGAAAAGAAATTTGTAGCAGTACCTTCTTCTTCCATGTTCATTAATGTTTATATGACTAAGAGGATCCTCGATATTCAGCGGGTAGATGTGCGGGGAAGGAACTATGTGAAGGATTCGGCGGCTACGAGGCAGGAATATGCAAAGTATTTTGGGTATAAGAAGCCAGGGGCGATGGATGTGTTGAAGACATTGCCGTCACACCCGATCACGGCGTTGACGTACCTGGTGCCTAGTAAGACGAGGAAGCGGAATGAACACTTTAAGGAGCAGTTGGTGTATTGGGAGAAGGAAAAGTATATAGATAACAGGTATAGTCCGGAGTTGGTGGAGAGGATGACGCATTTGAATGGGACTGAGTTGGATAGTTTTATGATGAGGTATAGGCCGGGGTACCAGTTTATGCAGGATGCGACGGAGTATGATTTGATGGTGTATATAAAGAATAGTTATGCACAGTATCAGAAGGATAAGGCGACGGGGAATTTGCCGCCGGTGAAGAAGGAGGAGGAGCAGGAATAAAGAGATTTTAAATAAGGAAAGGGGCACCGAAGGGCCCCTTTCCTTATTTAATCAAATCACCATTGAGGCGGAGTAATTCTGTTTCTGCGAGTTTGATATTGTATCGTGCATTGATTAACCTATTATAAGCATCTTCCAAACTTTGTTGCGCCTCTTTCACTTCAATTGTTGTGGATACCCCTTGTTTGAACCGTTCTAAAGCGACCATCGCATTCTCCCTCGCCAACCCTAAATTCTCTTCCTCTAAGTCTACTGCTGTCTTGTAGTATTCGTAATCCTTGAATGCATTGCTTAGCGCCATATTTACCTTTGTGCGGGTATTTTCCAGCGAGAGCTGCTGATAGCTTACATTCAGCTGCGCATTCTTTACCTGACGATGTACATTCAAACCATTGAAGATGGGAATCGTGGCAGAGAAACCATAGTTCAATACCCCATTCTGATTGAAGATAGGACTGAATGAGTTGGTCGCTGCGTTCGAATTTACCTTTGTAAAATTGTAACCGGAGTTGAAGCTGATAACAGGAAAATAATCACCTTTACTTTCTTTCAGCGCCAGCTCGGAAACCTGCAGGTTTTGTTTTGCCACCATCAGACTGGTGTTGCGTTGTAGCATCTCATCTCTCAGTTTACCATAGGCAAGATCGGTGTTTAACGGAATGCTATCCTGTACTTCGTACTGTGTATTTCCACCTTCTATCGCCATGTACTGATTCAATATCACTTTGCCCTGATCGATCACCGTCTGCTGCCGCAGATAAGACGCTTTCAATGCATTGTAATCTACTTTTGATTGCAACCAATCGGTCTTGGGTCCTAACCCCGTCTGAAATTTTGCATCAGACAATTTCACTCTTTCATCTGCAATAGACAATTGTTCTGAGAGGTTATGTAGTTGTTGTTTGCCCTGCACCACTGCATAGTAACTTGCTATTACATTGGCTACAGTCGTCATCAACTGATCTTTTAGGGTGGCATCTCCCAGGTCACGTATGACCTCCAGTTTTTGCCGGGTAGCAAACATTTTCAACCCGTCAAAGAGTGTCCATGATAAGGTTACATTGCCTGTTAAGTTATTACTATGAATCCCACTGGTATCCCGTTTGGAGCCATTTACAAACTCCTGTTTGGTACGGGTGGTATTCCACACCTTTGAAGCGGTTCCATTCACCCTCGGTGCAAACGCCCAGTTTGCATAGGCATAATCGTTAGCTGCAATGGCGGCATCATTCTTTGCCAGCCGTATATCATAGTTGTTTTTTAATGCCAGATCTATTGCCTGCTCCACCGTCAGGACCTGCTGTGCAGATAGATGGAAGACGGGTAGCAACAGGCAGAATATGAGGATACGTTTCATGTCAATCATTTACTGGTTCTGTTACTGGTTTTCTTCTGCTCAGGAATATGTACATCGCCGGAATCACAAATAGGGTCAGTACCAATGAGAAGACGATACCACCTACGATTACAATACCCAAAGGAATACGACTCGTGGCCGCTGCACCCAGTGACATAGCAATTGGTAATGCACCCAATGCCATCGCAAGGCTCGTCATCAGAATAGGACGCAAACGCATGGTCGCCGCTATTATTGCAGCCGTTGCTTTTTCCAGTCCTTCATCCCGTTTGTGATTCGCAAACTCTACGATCAGGATACCATTCTTCGTCACCAATCCGATCAACATAATTACCCCGATCTGTGAGAAGATATTCCATGTCTGACCAAAGACCCACAGTGAGAACAACGCTCCTGCAAATGCCAGTGGCACTGTGAGCATAATGATAAACGGATCGACCCAGCTCTCAAACTGTGCTGCCAACACCAGGTAGATCAATACCAACGCCAGCACTAATGCAAACATGGTATTGGAACCACTTTCTGCATAGTCTCTGGAAGATCCTGACAATGCTGCATTGTAAGAATCGTCGATCACGCCTTTCTTTTGCAGGTCATTATAAATCCGGTACATAGCATCGATACCATCCCCAATTGTCTTACCCGGTGCCAGCCCCGCAGAAATAGTAGCAGATTTATAACGATTGAAGTGATAAATAATCGGCGGACTTGTTTCTTCAGAAATCGTTACTACGTTATCCAGCTGAATAGCCTCTCCCCTGCTATTGCGTACATAGAAGTTCTGCAGGTCAGTAGGTTTATCGCGATTGCCACGGAATACCTGACCCATTACCTGGTACTGCTTACCGTTGCGGATAAAGTAACCATAGCGCACATTACTCAAAGCAAGTTGCAGGGTTTGTGAAATGTCATCCACAGATACACCCAGTTCACTCGCCTTGGCACGATTGATCAGAATACGCAATTCAGGTTTATTGAACTTCAGGTCCACATCCACACCTGAGAAGGTCGGATCACTGTTCGCCTCATCGAGGAAGAGCGGCAATACCCTTGTTAAACTATCGAAGTTGATATGCTGCAATACAAAAGATACAGGCAAACCACTACGACGACCTACCTGAATGGTTTGCTGTTCAATGGCGAACACCTTTCCTTCGGAGAACCTGAACATATTCCGGTTCACCATGTTCACAATTTCCTTTTGAGAACGGGTTCGCTCAGTTGGTTCAGTGAGCACCACATTCGCAAAGCCACTGTTCACCGCACCACCGCCACTAAAGCCGGGTGCAGTCACAGTCAGTACGATATTTTTTTCAGGAATGGAATCGATCATAAACTGGGTTAACCCATCCATGTACCGTTCCATATAGTCGTAAGAAGTACCTTCCGGAGCTGAGATAGAAAGACGGAACTGGCTACGGTCTTCAATCGGCGCCAGCTCTGACTGCAGGTTGCGGAATATGACGTAAATCATGGCCACACACCCTAAAATAATCAGGATAGCTATCCAGCGCACTTTCATGAATTTCTCCAGGGCGCTCTGGTAACTATCTTCCATCCAGGTAAAGAACGGTTCCGTTTTGGTATAAAACCAGGAGTGGGTATGCTTTTTACGACCCAGCTTCACATTCAATACGGGTGTCAACGTGAGGGATACAAATGCAGAGATGAGTACTGCTCCTGCTACCACAATCCCAAACTCCCTGAACAGGCGGCCTACGAACCCCTGCAGGAATACAATCGGCAGGAATACGAATGCCAGCGTGATACTGGTTGCGATAACGGCAAAGAATATTTCTTCAGAACCTTCCTTCGCTGCCTGCATACGTGGCATGCCTGCTTCAATCTTTTTATAGATATTTTCCGTGACCACGATCCCATCATCCACCACCAATCCTGTAGCGAGTACGATTGCCAGCAGTGTCAATATATTAATGGTGAAGCCACACATATACATAATAAAGAATGCTGCAATGAGGGATACCGGGATATCCACCAATGGACGGAAGGCCATGAGCCAATCGCGGAAGAAGAGGTAGATGATGAGGATCACCAGCACCAGTGCCACGACAAGGGTTTCTTCCACTTCTTCGATAGACTTGCGGATAAAGCGGGTGTTATCGATAGCGATATTCGTGCTCAGATCCGGTGGCAGGTCTTTTTTCAGCTGTTCATATCTTTTATAGAATTCATCGGTGATGGCTACATAGTTAGAACCCGGTTGTGGGGTAAGGGCCAGGGCGATCATGGGCACACCTGATTCTTTCAGAATCGTTTCTTCATTTTCAGGACCTAATACTGCCTGACCAATATCCCTGAAATGAATGACGCTGCTATTGACATTTTTAATAATCAGGTTATTAAAATCTTCTTCCGTATTCAAACGGCCAAAAGTGCGTACTGTCAGTTCAGTGGCATTACCGGCAATTTTACCGGAGGGAAGTTCTACGTTTTCTCTGGCCAGCGCAGCCTGTACATCGGAAGGTGTGAGGCTATAAGCAGAGAGGCGGGCAGGATCCATCCAGAGACGCATGGCATATTTCTTTTCGCCAAGTATACGGATAGAGCTAACGCCGGGAATGGTCTGGAGTCTTTCCAGCAGCACGTTGTTCGCATATTCCGTGATCTCCAGCTGATTGCGGGTATTGCTCTGCAATGTCATGGAGAGGATATAGTCGGAATTCGCATCTTCTTTGGATACCACAGGTGGAGCATCGATATCGGGAGGCAGGTTACGGAGTGCCTGTGATACTTTATCACGCACGTCGTTGGTAGCTGCTTCGAGGTCTATACCCAGTTCAAATTCAACTGTGATATTGGAAGTTCCCTGGCTACTGCTGGACGATATATTTTTGATACCGGCTATCCCGTTGATAGATTTCTCGAGGGGCTCGGTGATCTGTGTTTCAATAATATCTGAATTGGCGCCTGCATAGGAGGTGCGTACGTTTACAATGGGTGGATCTATGGCAGGGAAGTCTCTTACCCCCAGAAAGTTGAAGCCTACGATGCCAAAGATGACAATGATAATGTTCATCACGATGGCAAACACAGGACGTTTGAGCGATAGAGAGGGAAGGCTCATGGTCTAGTTTATTTAATTGATCTTGTTATACTTCAGTACCATACCGGGTTTGAGCTGCAACATACCGCTGGTGATCACGGTATCGCCTTTGCTAAGACCGCTGATAATCTGTACGTTGTCAGCATCGCGGAGATCTGTTTCCACGACTACAAATTTTGCTTTGCCCTGGTCAGCGACGATCACTTTCTTATCGCGGGTACCTGGAATGATGGCCTGCGAAGGGATCATGAGGGCATCGGGCATATTGCGGAGAGCGATCTGTACGTTTGCAAAAGCACCGGGCAGTAACTGACCGGGGTTTGGAACGATGGCTCTTAATTTGATAGTACGTGTAGTGAGGTCGATTTTAGGATCAATTGCGTAAATCTGTCCTTTATAAGAATGGGTGTCGCCGGCAACTTTGAAATCAACAGCATCGCCTTGTTTGATAGCGTTGCGGTATTTTTCAGGTACGGTGAAATCCACCTTGAGGGGATCGATTTGCTGGAGGGTGGTGATAACAGTGGTATTGTTGACGATGGCTCCCAGGGAAATATTACGGAGTCCAAGCCGGCCATTGAAGGGAGCTCTGAGTTCCGTTTTTTGAAGCAGCGTACGGGTATAGTCCATATCTGCTCCGTAGGCGCTGACCTGGTTGCGGGTAACGTCTACATCCTGGCGGCTGATACCATTGATTTTCAGTAGGTTTTCCTGTCTTTCGAGGGTAGTTTTGGCCAGTTGTTGCTGCAATTGCAGTTTAGCCAGCTGTGCTTTAAGATCTTCGTCATAGATTTTGACGAGGAGGGTGCCTTTGGCTACCTGGGTGCCTTCTTTGAAGAAGAGGCCAGTGACTTTGCCGGTAATTTCGGGTTGGATCTGGACTTCTTCGTTGCTTTGGAGGGTACCGCTCGCATTAATAACTTCATTAAGGGAGGAGGTATGTACAATAAAAGCGTCTACCAGCAAGGGTTTGTTCCCTTTGCTACCACGTACAGTTTCTTTGTTGGGTGCTGCATCTTCTTTTTTAGGAGCAGCAAACCTGGTATAGATAATACCGATAATAACTACAGCCAGGATCAGGTAAACGACTGTTTTCAGGAACTTTTTGTTACCAGTCATTTGTTCGCATATTTATGTTGTAGGGGATATCGCCCGGGCAAATTTAATAAAAGCCCCTGCTGATAGGGAGGTTCATGTGTTAATTAAAGTTAATCGACCTTTAACCGTATATAGGAGGCATAAAAGGAGGTTGAATGGCAAATGTGGGCATTATTATATGTGTACATTGAAGCATATACGGTGTGGTAAGGGGGTATTTTCCAGGGATGGGGAGAATTCGGAATATCTGTCTAATCCTTTGTGGGGATGGATTTAGTATCTATAACACTAAAGTAAATTGGGTAAAATTCGGCTCTGTTCTTGTCAATTCAATAAAAATTATATTTTTGCACTCAAGTTTTAAACCAAAAACACTTAAAATTATGTCAGACATTGCATCAAGAGTTAAAAAGATCATTATTGACAAATTGGGCGTTGACGAAGCTGAGGTAACTCCTGAAGCCTCCTTCACCAACGACCTGGGCGCTGACTCTTTGGATACGGTAGAACTGATCATGGAATTCGAAAAAGAATTCAACATCTCCATTCCTGACGAACAAGCTGAAACTATTACTACTGTTGGCCAGGCAGTTGCTTACCTGGAAGAACATGTAAAATAATCCTACTTAATCAGATTTGTTTTAATGCAACCAAGACGAGTAGTCGTTACAGGTTTAGGCGCACTTACACCGCTCGGCAATTCCGTATCCGAATACTGGAAGGGATTGACGGACGGTGTATCCGGTGCCGGGCCTATTACACAATTTGATGCTTCCAAGTTCAAAACCCGTTTTGCTTGCGAACTGAAGAACTTTGATGCGACCAATTACCTGGACAAGAAGGAAGCCCGTAAAATGGATCCCTTCACACAGACGGCTGTTATAGCCGCTGACCAGGCTGTGCAAGATGCCGGGATTGACCGTAATTCTGTCGATATGGACAGGGTTGGGGTTATCTGGGGATCTGGTATTGGCGGTATGATCAATTTTTGTCAGGAAATGAAAGATTTCGGTCAGGGCGACGGAACTCCCCGTTTTAGTCCTTTCCTGATAGCCCGGTTAATTATCGACATTGCTGCAGGGCACATTTCCATTCGCCACGGTTTTAGAGGACCTAATTTCTCTGTGGTGTCTGCCTGTGCTTCAGCTACCAATGCCATTATAGAGGCGATGCAGTACATCAGGTACGGCAGAGCGGATGTAATGATCACCGGAGGATCTGAAAACGTTATAAACGATGCCTGTGTAGGTGGTTTTAACGCTATGAAGGCCCTATCTGAACGGAATGATGACCCATCCACTGCCTCCAGACCCTTTGACCTGAACCGTGATGGGTTCGTAATGGGCGAAGGTGCAGGAGCACTGGTGCTAGAATCCTATGAACATGCGATTGCTAGAGGTGCCAAAATTTATGCTGAACTGGCAGGAGGTGGCGCAACAGCAGATGCCTATCATATCACAGCACCCCATCCAGAAGGATTAGGCGCTATGAACGTCATGCGAATGGCGCTGTTAGACGCTGGACTGCAACCCAATGCAATTGACTACATTAACGTACACGGTACTTCTACTCCTTTGGGAGATGTTGCCGAAGTAAAAGCGATCCAACAGGTATTTGGTGAAGATGCATATCGAATGAATATCAGCTCCACCAAGTCTATGACCGGTCACTTATTAGGCGCTGCCGGTGCAATTGAGTCGATTGCGGCTATCATGTCTGTCATACATGGTATTATTCCTCCTACCATTAATCATTTTACGGATGATCCTGAACTGGACTCCAAATTAAATTTTACCTTTAACGTCGCACAACATAGAGAAGTAAACGCTGCATTAAGCAATACCTTCGGTTTTGGAGGGCATAATGCATCCGTGATTTTCAAAAAATTTGTTGCTTGATTGTGTGAAATTACTGCCAGGATTTTTATATCGATTTGTATCCGGTAAGAGAAGTCTTTACAAGGATCTGTATAACCTGCTGGGCTTTGCCCCAGGCAATTTCTCATTGTATGAAGTGGCCCTGAGCCACCGCTCGAGCAAGGAGAAGTTTCTGGAGAGCAATGAACGGCTGGAATACCTGGGGGATGCCATTCTTGGTGCCATTGTTGGCGATTACCTCTTCAAGAAGTATCCTTATAAGACAGAAGGCTATCTCACCGAAATGCGGTCCAAGATTGTGAACCGCCAGCAGCTTAATGATATTGCTATCAAGATGGGATTGCGAAAGCTCACCATTTATGATAAGTACAATAGCTTTCTGAAGATTTCCCAGATCTTCGGTAATACGCTTGAGGCCCTGGTCGGCGCTGTATACCTTGACAAAGGGTATAACCGTACCAAACAGTTTGTGCACCAACGCATTATTATGCCTTACATCGATCTGGAAATGCTTGAAAGTGTGGAAATGAACCACAAAAACAAGCTGTACGGATGGGCGAATAAGCATGGCAAAGTACTGGAGTTCGACCTGCTGGAAGAACAAATGGACAATGGCCGCCGCATCTTTACTGTAGGTGCAGTAGTAGATGGGGAGCTCATTTGCAGCGGTAAGGCGTTCAATAAGAAAGATGCCAGCCAGATTGCGGCACAGCAGGCGATAGAGTTGCTGGGGCTGGGGGAAAAGTAACCCGTTTCTCTGTTATTTTACCGGTTGCCTTAAAATTGTTTTCAGTTTTTCCGGCGCAGTTTTGCGTGGGTCACTGAGGTATATCTCATGGTGGCGGCCATTCCAGGTCAGCCCTTTTTCTTTCATAAAGTCGTGTAGTAACTGTAAGGATACCGGTTCGGTAGCGTAGGGACCTGTGTGCAGGATCTGTATGCTTTGGCCTTCGGCCAGGGTTTGGAGGTATACCTGGTTGAAGTATTGAATGGGTTTCTTTTGATAAGCCCTTTTCAGGATGTTTTTGACATCATTCTTGTTGATGAAGTCAGGCATGCGGATGAGGAGCTGCCAGTGCCATTGGTCACGGGGTATCTGCATAACTTCATTGAAATCTTTATAGTTTTCCACATCGTTTACCCACCAGAGGCCTTCGAGTTTACAGACTACGAAGTCTAGCTCCATCTTCTTATAATGCATTTTGATGCCGTAAGCACCTGTGTACAGGGCTTGTGTACATGCGGCGAAATGCTCGCCGTTTGGGTCGCCCTGGCCTTCGATGGAGAGGTAATGACCGGGGGGGACGAAGAGGAGGGCCGGTTTGGAGGTGGCGGTGTAGAGTTCTTTATAGGTTTTTGTGAGGTCGAGTTTGGACATATGCATTAGCGTTGATAATGCAAAGGAAGATATGGGGAGTGACAGCGTTATGTCAGTAGCGTTCAAAAAGTTGGGATTGCTTCGTAATCCCAACTTTTTGAACGTCGGATCGTTTATCGGATCGCGGAGCGATCCGATAAATATTGTTCGGATATTTCGATGGCAAGTAAGCGCATATGTTCCTTTAATTCCTCCGAACCTATAATCTCCACTTCTTTTCCCATCGTTAACACCCATTTCCCAAACCAATCCAGATGAGAAGTCAGGAACACCATCTCTACACACTCTCCTATTGTCTGCTCCTCCATCAACCCATAATAAAACCGCTGATTCCCCAGCTTTCTCGCCATACCCGCACTAAACCGCAGCTTCACTACATGAGGATAAGCAGCAGGCTCCGCATATTTTTCCATGTATTCCTTTAAAGAAATGTGCCGATCCCTGTCATAAGAAACATCTGTAACAGCCAGGTTTCGGATGCGATCCATCCTGAAATTGCGATAAGCATGGCGTAGTCTGCACCAGGCAATGAGGTACCAGTACCCCATCATATATATAATACCAATGGGTTCTATCTCTCTATGTGTCTGTGTTTCGCTGTGCAGGGCAAAGTAATCCAGTTTGAGCATAAGGTGCTTGCCCAGTGCATGTTGAATATCTGAGAGGAAGCGGTTTGGAAACTCACTATCTTCCGGAGCCCTGCGGGCAACGACCGCAATATTCTGTTCCAACGATTCCAGGAAATCTTTCTCACTGGTCCGCAGCACAGCCCTGATCTTCTGCATGGCATTGCCAAATTGTTTTTTATTGGAATGATCACTTAACTGGGCCATCAGCTTCTCTCCTGTCAGCAACGCAGCTGCCTCTTCCCTGTTAAACATCACCGGTGGCAGGTGATATCCTTCTACCAGATAATAACCTGTACCAGCCTCCGCACCCACAGGTACGCCTGCTTCCTGCAAGGCCCTGACATCGCGATATACAGTCCTGAGGCTGATTTGAAAGCGTTCTGCTATCTCAGCAGCCTTCACTATTTTCTTGCCCTGTAGTTGAATAAGTATGGCGGAAAGCCGGTCAATCCTGTTCATAGCAGGTAATTTAGAAATAAATTGAAAAAAAAATCGAAACCCGTTAAACTTCGGATATTAATCACCGTCTTATATACAGAAAATATTTGAGAGCAAAACTTTAGAGAAACGATTTGAAGTATAGAAAGTGAGAAAAAGTCTAAGCCTCTGAAAAATATTTAAAATTTTGATGCTACAGTACAGAATATAGGTTAAATGGTAAGTCCCTGGAATTTTTTCCGGGGACCTTTTTTTTATAGAGATTGCTGCGGCCTGGACTAATTTATTCACCTATTTGATCATGTAAGTATCATTCT
This sequence comes from Chitinophaga sp. LS1, assembly GCF_034274695.1. Classification (NCBI taxonomy): domain Bacteria; kingdom Pseudomonadati; phylum Bacteroidota; class Chitinophagia; order Chitinophagales; family Chitinophagaceae; genus Chitinophaga; species Chitinophaga sp. LS1. The sequence goes on along the minus strand of NZ_CP128362.1, from coordinate 1,534,844 downwards.
AATTCTACCGTTATCACCTCCCCATATTATTTAGAATCATTAACTTATGATTAACAGATTTGCAAAAGATTCATTCTAATTTTGTTTCAAGCAAAATTCAAATGAGTTTTTTTAATGGTTAATTTGGGGAGGGCCTGATATTTATCAGGCCCCGTTTTTTTGGGTATAACTCATCCCGGGATAAGCAATGATTCGTAAATGATTTTTATAGTTCGTAGTTTAGTCCCCGCAGCCAGTGAGAATGGACTGGTGAACCATACTATTACTTCAGGTGATACTTTTTTAAATCAGGTAAATTGGGGTCTGGAAATAGCTATCAGTCATTCATAGCGGAAGAGGTACTGTGGAATGCCTTTAGACAGGACGACGAACAGGCCTTTAGTGAGATGTACAGGCGTTTTTCTGCTGTATTGTATAACTACGGCTACCACCTTGCGGGAGATGCTGCACAGGTGCAGGATGCCATGCAGGATCTTTTTGCCGATCTCTGGCGTACAAGGCATAATCTCTCAGCGACTACTTCTGTCAAATACTATCTTTTCAGGTCTTTGCGGAGGCGTTTGCACCGGTTATCGGATGCAAAGGCAGCCCTGGCCCTTGATTGGTCATTGCAGGAGGAGTCTTCGGCAGAGGATTTGCGCATTATGAGCGAAGAGGATCTGTTGCAACAGCTTCGTTTGCAAAAAGCCATGCGACAATTGCCAGTCAGGCAACAGGAGGCTATCCGCCTCCGGTTTTATGATAATTTTAGCTGGGAAGAGATTTCCGGGATTATGGGCGTCAATGAGCAATCTGTTCGTAATCTGGTACAGCGTGCGGTAGTCAAATTAAGAGAGCTGCTGTAGCCCCCCAAAAGTTTTTTTAAAAAAACTTTAACATAAGTGAGTTAAAAACCCCCTTCCCCTTCTTTATGTCTATACATGGATTACTCAAACTTCGATACCGCCGATTTTGTAACCGACGACAGTTTCGTCGCCTGGGTGAAATATGGCGAAAACGCAGCCCATTGGGAATCCATCGCCCGAAATTTTCCTGATCAGCGAGCCGCTATATTGCAGGCCCGTGCCATTATTCTGGCAGCGTCACAGCTTCCTGCATTTGGTTTGAAGGAAAATGTCGATGCCGCTATCTGGCAAAATATCCGCGAAAGCATGGATACGCCACAACAACCAGTGCGGAGACTCCGCCCCTTGTATATGGCTGCCGCTGCTGTGCTCATCGCCCTGGTAGCTACCACCGTTATGTGGTATACCCTGCACAAGCCGGATCACAGTACTTACCATGAACTGGTGGCAAAAGCTGAAACAGCTAAAAACACTTTTGTTGAGCATATCAACAAAGGCAGGAAACCCGAAACTGTCAGCCTTCCCGATGGTAGTTCTGTGGTGTTGCAACCCCGCGCCCGGATCAGTTATTCCACCTGTCTCACTGGCAAATGCCACCGTCAGGTATACCTCTCCGGTGCCGCGTTCTTTGAAGTAAAAAGAAACATTGAACCTTTTGTAGTATATGCCAACGAAATGGTAATCAACGTCCTTGGTACCTCATTTATGGTCAGAGCCTATGATGAAGATACCCTGGTAAGTGTAGCAGTAAAAACCGGAAAAATTGCTATTTCAATACAACCAAAAGCGAACGATGCCCGGGCAAATTTATCTGCCAATCAGCAGGCGATACTGAAACGCTCCACTCATGCGTTAGATGTATTGCCAATGTCTGTAGCAGTATCTGCCCAGCCAACTATAACTGAGCTGTACTCGTTTGTATTCGCAGATGCCCCTGCAGATAGTGTGCTGACCCTGTTGGAAAAAGCCTATGGTGTTCATATCAACTATGATAAAAACCTGATGGCTGGCTGTAGACTCACTGCCTCCCTGGATGACGAACCACTAAAGGAAAAATTAAAGCTTATTTGTCAGGCTCTGGAAGCAAACTGTACGATCGAAGGAAATGAGATTACAATTACAACCAAAGGATGTCATTAATAGTGTTCACGTACGCGTAGCTAATAAGGAATGTAGAGAGTTCCCCCGTTGACACACTATTCCACGAAATACGTTATTGAGAACAAACAAAAATTTACACTGATACTTATGCTTTACATCACGTAATGAAAAAGCCAGCGGTATGGCCGTACCACTGGCTGAAAGAATACTCTTGCGGCACCGCCTTATACCCGCTCCACTGGGATAAGACACCCTTTCTATTTCCCATTACAAACAGGAACACAATTCAAGTTATGAAAAAAAGACTACGAATCCATGATTTAATCTTTATGGTCATGCGTACATGCTTTTACCAGCTGCTAATTGCCACGTTATGTACCGGTCTCACATTTGCAAAGTCTACTGAGGCCCAGGAAATTCTCACCAAACCTGTATCTATCGACGCCCGTCAGCAATCTGTTGATCAGGTGCTGTCTAAAATAGAAAAACTGGCTGATGTGAAATTCCTCTATTCTTCCACGCTGATAAGCGCTTCCCGCAAAGTCAGTCTGGAAGCAAAACAGGAGCCACTGGGTAAAGTACTCGACAAGTTACTCGCTCCGTTACAACTCTCCTATCAGGTCGATGGCCGGCAAATTGTGCTCAATCGATTACGCAAGGCAGAGGAGATCACTTATTCCGCTGATGCTGCTGTACGCATCCAGGGTAAAGTGGTAGACGAAAAAGGAACACCACTCCCCGGCGTAAACGTAAAACTCAAAAATAGTACAGCCGGTGCTGTTACTGATGCCGGTGGTAATTTCGCTTTCAATGCACCGGATCTATCCGGTACCCTCATCTTCTCTTATGTAGGGTATACTTCCAAAGAAGTTGAGATCAATGGGCTGAGCGTTATCAACGTAACACTGGAACCTTCTGCTACTTCACTAAGTGATGTGGTGATCGTAGGTTATGGTACACAAAAGAAAGAATCACTCACCGGTGCGATCGCCGCTATATCTGCTAAAGATATGGGCGATGTACACGCTGGTTCTACAGTAAGTACCGTACTGGCAGGTAAACTGCCGGGTGTAACCTTCCGCATGTCCGATTCACGTCCGGGTGCGAGTGCATCTATTCAAATCCGTAACATGGGCGATCCATTGTATGTAATTGACGGTATCCAACAGGATGCAGGTCAGTTCAACAACATCGCACCGAACGATATTGAAACTATCACCGTTCTGAAAGACGCTTCTGCTGCTATCTATGGTATGCGTGCTGCGAATGGTGTAGTGGTGGTTACTACCAAGAGAGGTAAACTGAACAGCCGCAACACCATCAATCTGGCTGCATATACTGGCTGGCAGAACTGGACCCGCTTCCCTAAAGGCGTAAATGCCTATGAGTGGATGGCTGGTAAAGCTGATGCTGAAATGAACCAGTATGGTTCTACTACCATCACCAAAGAAGAACTGGAAAAATGGAAAGCAGGTACTGAACAAGGCTACAAGAGCTTTGACTGGTACAAGTTTATTGTGAAAGACAATGCTCCGCTTACAAACCTGAACCTGAACTTCAGTGGTGGTTCTGACAGGATCAACTACTATGTATCTGCCACTCACCTGAAACAATATTCTGTACTGGGCAGAGAATTCACATTCGAACGTACCAACATTCAGAGTAATATCGAGGCCAAAGTTTCTGACAACTTCAAAATCGGTGCTCAGATCAATGGTCGTGTTGAAACCCGCGACCAACCAGGTGTACCAGGTACAGATGACTACTGGGAAGCTCGTTTCGCTATTCTGCGTAACACGCCTATCGAACGGCCTTATGCAAACGATAACCCAAATTACCCAAACAACATTGGTCACAATACCGAAAACTGGGCATTACAGAATAAGAAGTTGTCCGGCTACTGGCACGAAGACTGGCGCGTATTACAGACTAACCTGACTGCGGAATACAAATTTCCCATCGATGGTCTGAGCGTAAGAGGTCTGTTCTCTTATTACTATGCAAACAGAATTATGAATGGTCACGAGTATACTTACAATGTATATACTTATGATCCGAATACTGATACTTACAATGTATCTGGCGGTAGTTCTAACCCATGGAGAGAAAGAGATAACCACACCAACCTGTCTCCTACCATTCAGTTGCAACTGAACTATGCACATTCATTTGGCAAGCATAATGTAGGGGGTACCGTAGTAGCAGAAAGAATCAAGAGAAGGGAAATCGACAACTGGCTGCATGCCGTGCCGACTACCAACGATCTGCCACTGATTTACTTCAGTACAATGGATACGTATAATGATAGTGACTTTACTACTGCCCGTCTGGGTTACATTGGCCGGTTCACTTATAACTACGACAGCCGTTATTACCTGGAAGTATCTGCAAGAAGAGATGCCTCCTGGAAGTTCGCACCTAACAAACGCTGGGGTACTTTCCCTGCTATGCAGGCTGGCTGGCGTATCAGCGAAGAGCAATTCTTCCAGCACCTCGTAGGTGGCAGGAAAACCCTGAGCGAACTGAAACTGAGAGGTTCTTATGGTAAACTGGGTGATGATGATATTCCTTTGTCTGCATATGACTATCTCTCCGGTTATAACTATAACTCTTCTACTGTCATCCTGGATGGTAAATCAGTGATCGGTTCCTCTTACAAAGGTGTTCCTATCGATAATATCTCCTGGTATGTAAGCAGAACATTGGACATCGGTGCTGACTATGGTTTATGGGACAACCGGATCAGCGGTGCGGTTGATTATTTCAAGAGAAAAAGAACGGGTCTGCTGGGTACCAAATATGACATCCTCATACCAAGTGAACTGGGTTATACACTGCCTTTAGAAAATGTGAAGAGCGATCTGGTATCCGGTGCGGAGTTTTCTATTAATTACCATGGCGAGATAAAGAAAGTACGTTTCACTGTAGGTGCTAACTTCTCTTATGCACGTTCAAAGAACCTGGATAGCTACAAACCAGTATTCCTGAACTCCATTGATCACTATCGTAACTCTGCTGAAAACAGATACGCCAATACATTCTGGGGATATAACGTAATCGGACAATTCCAGTCACAGGACGAGATCAACAACTATAAAGTAAACGTTGACGGGGCGGGTAACAAAACATTATTACCAGGTGACCTGATTTACAAAGACTGGAATGGCGATGGGGTGATTAACGATCTGGATGTACGTCCTATTGGATGGGGTACAGGTAAAAACCCAATCATGAATGGTGGTTTCAACTTCACGGTAGCATATAGCAACTTTGATTTCAGAGCCGACTTCTCAGCGGGTACCGGTTACTCCTTCAACCGTAATTATGAAATGCGTATTCCTTACACCAACCAGGGTAACCTGCTGGCTGAGTTCTATAACGATCGCTGGCACAGGGAAGATGCTTATGATGTAAACAGCAAATGGATACCTGGTAAATATCCTGCTCTGCGTTTCAACAATGGAGGTCATAGCAACTACAATAAGAACTCTGACTTCTGGCTGACTAACGTTCATTACATCAGGGCACGCACACTGGAACTGGGTTACACCATTCCTAAGAACATCCTTGCCAAGGCCAGGATTGAACGTTTCCGTGCTTACATCAACGCTTACAACCTGTTCTCTATCGACAATCTGCGTAAGACAGGTATAGACGCTGAAGTCTCTGATGATAACGGTCTGACCTATCCACAAAGCAAGTATGTGAATATTGGTTTTGACCTTTCTTTTTGATCCTTTAATACAGCAATTAGATGAGAAAATATCTGTTAATCATATCAGCAGCCCTTGTGTTTGTGTTTGGTTGTAAAAAGGATGCTGACTTCCTGCAAACTGACCCTTCCAATATTCTGACAGACGAAACCGTGTGGAAAAGTGAAAGTCTGGTATTGTCAGTATTGGCTGATCTCTATAACCGTTATGTAGATCAACAAACTATAACCAACTGGGCTGAGTATACGAATTTTGACGAAGCATTCCCTTCTCAGGCCAGTGAATACTGGCGTGTACAGCAGATCGACTATCCTTATGACTGGTGGAATCTGTGGGATTATGGCCAGATGCGTGACCTGAATCTCTTTATTCAGAAGTGTACTGCAGCTACTGCCTTAAGTGAAGATGCACGTACCCGTTTTTTAGGTGAAGCCCGTTTCCTGCGTGCTGCACTGTATTTTGAAGAAGTAAAACGTATGGGTGGTGTTCCTTTGATCACCGAGCCTATGACTTACGACTTTAGTGGTGATCCTACCTATCTGCAACATGCAAGAGCAAAAGAATCTGAAATATATGATTTCGTGATTGCAGAAATGGATACCATCAAAACGATGTTACCTGATGATCCTGCCACACAATCAAGAGCTACCAAAGGTGTAGCATTGGCAATGCAGGCCAGAGCAGCTTTGTATGCCGCTTCTATTGCAAAATATGGCGCAGGTACACCATCTGTAGCCACTGCCGGGGGCGAAGTAGGTATACCTGCTGATAAGGCAGCGGGCTACTATCAGAAAGCACTGGCGGCCGCACAGGAGATTATTAATGGTGGTAAGTATTCCCTTTATCAGAAGAAAGCGGAAGATCTGCAGGACAACTTCGCAGCCACTTTTTATGATAAGTCAAACAACCCGGAAGTCATCTTCGCACAGGATTTCAAATTGAAAAGCGGAAAGGTACAGGGATGGACTATTGCTAACCAGCCATGGTCTTCAGCTGAAGAGCAACAGGGTGGTCGTGTTAATCCTTCCCTTAACCTCGCTGAGCAGTTTGAAAAACTGGATAACACATATGCACCGTTTGCTACTAACTCAGGCAGCGACTATATCTACTACGAGAATCCGGGTGACATTTTCGCTGGCAGAGATGCAAGATTAGGGGGCACTATTATGCTGCCTGGTTCTAAATTCAAAGGCAAGGACCTGGATATCTGGGCTGGTATCATGTATTGGAATAATGGTGCTTACAGCATCATCAGCGGTGATACTTATGGTGAAATCGGTAACATTCCCGGTGGCCCTACAGGCGTGCAGATAGTAGGTACCGATGGTCCTATCGATGGTAAAGAATATTCTGCACAGACAGGTTTCCTGGTACGTAAGTTCATGGATCCTGCAGTAGGTTCCGGACAGCTGGGTACACAAAGTGAGGTTTGGTGGGTACGCTACCGTTATGCAGAAGTGTTGCTGAATGCAGCAGAAGCGGCTTTCGAACTGAATCAGCCTGCTGTAGCAGCTGGTTATATGAACACTGTGCGTGCAAGAGCAGGACTGACGACACCACTGACTGCTGCTGACATCACCTTTGACAGGATCGTACATGAAAGGAAAGTAGAACTGGCATTTGAAGGTCACGAAATGTTTGATAACAAACGCTGGCGCCTGGCCCATAAAGTCTGGAATGGTGAAAGCATCAGTGCAAGCGAAGTGGTATCCAACATTGGTAAAGCTGATAAAATAAATACCCAGATTTATGGTCTCTGGCCTTACAAGATTTATAATCCAGGTAGTGCAAATGATGGTAAATATGTGTTCAAAGTGGTGAAATCTGCTAACGTAACTGCCGCACACCGTTTCAACCTGGGTAATTATTACTCTTCTATCTCAGCAGACATTCTGAGTAATAATCCTAAGCTGGTAAAGAATCCTAATCAGTAAAATGAAAATTATGTTTCGTAGAAAATATATCACCGGTCTATTGATTGCCATGACTGCATTTGCATGCAAGAAGGATAATTATGATGAACCAAAGACTATCTTCAAGGGTAGTATCACTTACCAGGGAGAAGCCATTAATGTTGCTTCGCTGGCTGTATATTTTGAACTATGGGAACCAGGTTGGGGTAAGAGCGGCGCGATTGCGGTGCAGATTCAGGAAGATGGTTCTTTCTCTTCCCTCTTGTTTAACGGTAATTATAAACTGATTATCCCTGCTGGTCAGGGGCCATTCAGATCAGTGACAAATAACGCTACTAATAGTGACACTATTCCGCTGAACCTGACTGGCAGCACGACCATGAATATTGAGGTAATGCCTTATTACATGATCCGTAACCAGCAGATTGCAAAAAGTGGTACGACAGCAGCAGCTACTTTTAAACTGGAACAGATTATCACGGATGCGAATGCCAGAAGCATTGAAAACGTGTATCTTTATCTGAACCAGACGACCATCGTAGATCAAAGCAATTATAAAGTGCGGACTGCGCTGGCTGGCAGCAGTATTACTGATCTGAATAACGTAGCCATGTCTGTAGACATACCAGCTTCTATGTCATCAGTAGGTACCACGGGCGCTCAGAATTATGCATATGCAAGGATTGGGGTGAAGATTGCCGGTGTGGAAGATCTGCTTTATTCTACTATAGTTAAAATTGACCTTTAATATTTGTCATCAATGGACCGCTGAGTGCAATGAAAATTTGCATTCAGCGGTTTTTTAATTTTTGTATATGAAATCTATTATCCGGCTTTGTATCCTGCTCTGTGTCTTTGCCTGCAATGCACAGCAGAAAACCACCTTTCACAACCCCCTCCTGTCTTCCGGGCCTGATCCCTGGGTAACGTACAAAGATGGGTATTACTACTACATGCATACCGTAGGCAATCACCTGGAGCTCTGGAAAACGGCTAATATGGCAAGACTGGAAGATGCCCCTCACAAAAGCATCTGGACACCGCCTGCTACCGGACCTTATTCAAAAGACATCTGGGCGCCGGAAATCCACTTCCTGCAGGGCAAATGGTATATCTATTTTTGTGCGGATGGGGGCGACAACCAAAATCACCGCATTTATGTGCTGGAAAACAGTTCTCCCGATCCTATGGCAGGTACCTGGGAAATGAAAGGGAAGGTGGCCGATCCTTCCGATAAGTGGGCCATTGATGCGTCTGTATTTGAGCACGAACAAAAGTTGTATATGATCTGGTCTGGTTGGGAAGGGGATAACAATGGAGAGCAGGACATCTATATCGCAGAAATGAAGGATCCTCTCACGATCACGGGCCCACGGGTGCGACTATCCCGCCCTGTCTATGACTGGGAGAAATTTGGTGACCTGAATGATCCGAACCTGCCACACGTCAATGTAAATGAGGGGCCGGAGATCCTGAAGCATGGTAATAAGCTGTTCCTGTTTTACAGTGCATCTGCCTGTTGGACAGATTATTATGCATTAGGTATGCTGGTAACGGATGGGAACAGTAACCTCCTGGATACCGCCAGCTGGAAGAAGCATGCAACGCCAATGTTCCTGCAATCACCTGAAACCGGAGTGTATGCACCGGGGCACAATTCCTTTTTTACAACTCCTGACGGCAAGCAAAACTGGATCTTGTATCATGCCAATGATCATGCAGGAGATGGGTGCGGAAACAGGCGTTCCCCCCGTATGCAATCCTTCACCTGGGACAAGGATGGGATGCCTGTTTTGGGCAAACCAGTGTCTGTAAAGACAGAATTACGAGTGCCTTAATTATTAATTTAATATGTTTCGCAATGATACATAAATGCAGGCTCATTGGGCGTTGTTAACATTTGTTAATGACAGGAAAGTGTGATGCAAAATTCATGATACTGCTGTATCTTTTCCTACGAAATCGGTTAAGTTTAAGGGCGCACCGCAAAACAGCACTAAACAGCACTATCAACATTTTATTCCACAAACATATGCCGTCAATAGTATTGCATTATGTTATCATTGCGAGCATTACAGTTGTTTTTGTATTAGTAAACAAAATCTATGGCCACAAAGGCAAGGTGAGCAAAGAGAGACATCAGACAACAGTGTACCACTACAGCAGCAGAAAAGCGACGCATTGATAACCCTCATTTAAGAACACAAAAGAATTACTGCGAAAGGGAGTTTTCGCAATTGTGGTTTCCTGTACCATATTGAAGATCCTTCCCTTTCTTTTTAGTCTACAAAATTTATGGACTATTTTTTGGAAATTAGGTTAGCTCCCGTTAAATTTGTTCTTACCACCACCTGATACAGTCCACCACTGTTCAAGCAAATTCAGTTTTATTATTCACCCTGGAAATAATTGATCCTTTACCGGACATGGTATTGCTATGCATATACTACCTGGTCAGGGTCCAAAAATCAACCTTCTGTTCTCTGTTGTTAGGTCTGTAGGGATGTGTCAGCAGCCTTGCAGACCTTTTAAATCGAAAAGTCATGAAACTGAACTTATGCAGACAGTATGCGGCCTCATTTGCATCCCTGGGTGTCATCGCGGTGATTACCGCATTTACCATATCGGTGAGTGTAGAACAACATCAGTTAAATAACCAGCAGGATGCCCCTGCCATTAAGGTAGCGGTAGCCAATGCTGATTCCTTATCAAAGATCGTCTGTATCGATACCAGGCACTAAATAAAAGACAAGTACACATATGCATCTGAAACCAGTAAACATAGTCAGCGGCTATAGCCGGGAACAATTCACTTCCGAATTTGTAACACCCGGCATACCAGCGTTGATTAAGGACTTTATTTTACCGGAGAGCCAGGAAATATTGACAAAATGGAACTATGATTATTTTAAGAAAGAAGCCGGTGATACATTGGTTGCAGTGCATGAAAAAGAGAATGCGCACCTGGACAAGGCCACCAGTCAGGCTGGGAATACAATGAAGTTTGGGGATTACCTCGATCTGATAGCAGCCGCACCTACTGAAAGCCGGTTATTTCTTTTCAACCTGCTGCGCGAAAGACCGGATATCCGGAAGGAGCTGCAGGTACGAAAGCTGGCAGACAATCTGCTGACCTGGTTGCCGTTCCTGTTCTTTGGTGGTGAGGGATCATCTGTGCGATACCATTACGATATCGATATGTCGCATGTATTTCTCACACAATTGCATGGTGTAAAACGGGTATGGCTTTTCCCGAACGATCAGGCAAACCTGTTATATCGTTTACCCTGGAACTTTCATGGACTGGCGGACCTGCGGTAGCCTGATTATGAAAAATATCCAGGTTTGCGCCTGTTAGACGGATATGAGTGTAAGCTGGGTGTGGGAGATACGATCTTTATTCCTTCAGGGTACTGGCATTATATACAGTATGAAACGGCAGGATATTCTGTGGCTTACAGGGCACTGCCGGTATCGCTAACCAAACGGGCCATCGGTGTGAGGAACATCTTTATTACCCGCCGTTTTGACGATGCGATGCGCAAGCTGCTGGGCAAAAGGTGGTTTGAATATAAAACGCAAACAGCCTATAACCGAGCTAACAGGGCGATCGCTATTTCACATTAAATACGAAACCAATACCATATACATTCTTGATACTGATATTAATATTATGTTGGAAATACTTTCTAAAACGTGAAATGAATACGTCGAGGCTACGGCCTACAAAGTAGTCGTTGGAGCCCCATACTTTAGTGAGGATCTCTTCCCGCTTCAATACACGATTTACATTGTTAAAGAACAATACCAGCAAATCGCACTCTCTTGGAGTGAGAATGATCTCTTCTCCCTGCTCCGTCACCAGCTTCAGTGAATCTACAAAGAGGTGGGTCGTCCCTATATTGATCACACTCTGTTGAGCTGGTTCTGCGCTCACAACAGGTTGCTTTCTCTTGATGATGTTACGGATGCGCAGTACCAGTTCATCTACATCAAAGGGTTTGACGACATAATCATCTGCACCTATCTTCAATCCGCTCAGCCGGTCATTCTTGTCCCCTCTTGCCGTTAGGAAAAGGAAGGGGACATGATTGTTGAGCCTAATGATCTGTTCCGCCAGTTCGAATCCATTCAATCCGGGGAGGTTTACATCTATGAGGAGAATGTGATAGGCATTGGGCGATTTCTCAAACAGGTCCAGGGCGGTCCGGCCATTTTGTTGCCAGTCCACATCAAAATCCATTAATTCCAGGTATTGTTTTACAACGTTTCCGAGGTCTGCTTCATCCTCTACTAACAGAATTTTGTGTTTCATCCCCTTACAATTTTCACTTAGGTATAATGATTACAAATGTACTTCCCATGCCAGGCTCGCTGTCCACTTTTACTGTCCATTGGTGGGCATCTATGCATTGCTTTACATAATGCAGGCCAAGTCCCAAACCCTTGGCATTTTGCGTCAGATCTTTCTGATTTCGGTAGAACTTGTCAAAGATATAACGGATTGTTTCTTTATCCATACCAATTCCATTATCACTGATCGAGATCTGTATATCAGTTTCTGTTTCCATGGTGGAGACCTGTATATGTTTTACCACCTGCAGGTTATATTTCACTGCGTTATCGAGGAGATTGAGCAGCAGGGTGGTAAAATGAAAACTGTCTGCATCGACTATAATTGTTTCCGGGCCAGGGATAAAAGACAGTTGAAGGTTGTCTGAAGGGAACTTGATACTAAAGTCGGTGAGTATCTCACTGATCAGCACATTCAAGTCTTCAGGGCCTTTCTGTACGTATAAATTATCGATGGTAGCAATGTCCAGCACCTGGCCGATCAGTAGCTTCAATCGTTGCGATTGCCGCTCTATGATGTCGGAGAGGGAGCGGATAGCGGTTTTATTTTCCAGCACCCGTTCGTTCTGAATGTTCTTATTGGCCACCATGATGGCGGAGAGTGGTGTATGGAACTCATGGGTGATATTGTTGATGAAATCTGTTTTTACATCGGCAATATGCTTCTGTTTGATCCAGTTGCGGAGTGTGATGAAGAACAGGATGATGATAGCCAATACCGAGAGCAGGCTCATGGTGAGGATGCCCTGCATTTGCTTGAACACTACCTGCCGGCGGTTGTATGGATCGGCGTAGAGTGAAAAACTAATGGCGTAAGTATACGGTTTTGGATCAGATACAAAGAGACCAATGATCTGACTTTGCTCATCGGGGTTAGCCAGGTCGCCGAATATTTTAATCCCTTTGGGTGTTTGAATAGCATCGTCTATGAGCGGGTATTTTTTTCGTTTGTCATAGATGTTTACGTATTTCAGATCAGCGAACTGCAGGTCAATGCGAGATACAACAAGCAGGTACCTGAGTGAATCGTGAATGCCTTCTTTGAGTTTGATATCTCTCAGCAGTGCATCTGCATTTTGTTTGTTGATGAGAGTATTGAAAACATTCCGGAGCATTATCTGGGATGTGCGATTGAAGCGGGCGGTATCACCAGCTTTGTAAAGTTTTTCGAGTTCGTGGTATTGCGGTGTTAACAGGCCATCAATAATATCTTTTCCACCTGGAAAGACGTGGTCGTTGATGATAGCTTTTGTATAACGTTCATTGATACGTCCTTTCTTTTCATAGTAGAATCTTCTGTTTAGCAGATCATAGGTATTGTATACTAACATGATCTGGACTATTGCCAATACAATGAAACAGATGACTGAAGAAGTGATGTAAACCTTAACCGGATGCCTCATGTAATAATTCCTGAAAGACAAATATATTCTTTCAATCGCCAGTTTAAACCCCAACCGCGTTTTTCTGTTCATATTTAAATATCGGGAATTTAAATTTCATTTACAATTCGTTTGAAATTCATTGACAACTTTTAATGAAAGGTATCGGTAATTTAGCGATACATAGTTTAAACGTTATTGATAGAGGCGGTGTCCTCTCCTTTGTGCTAAAATTTACCACGATACAAGTATTCTGAAGTTTAGATTGCATGCTGCAAGCCAGGCCGAGAACCAGGTCTCAACAGGTTTTTCATTCTTATTAGCCCCCTGGTATGCATGCAGTTTTTGTTATCCCCCGACCTTCTGTGTGTTGCCTCTGGCAATACACAGAAGGTCGGATTCAAACCGGGCAGATTTTGCCGGAGGCAAAATCTGCCCGGTTTGGGAGTAATTAATTTAAGTAAGGAGACCATTGGAATACTTTGTAGACATAAGTCCTAACCCACCCACCCCTGACGGAGTCAGGAAGCTTCATTTGTTATATTATGATTATCAGCTAGTTAACATTGTTTAACCCTGTCCTTCACAAGCTGGCAAACCTTTTGATTTACCTTAAGTGTTCTTCTATTACTCACCCATTAAAATGCGAAGTCGACATGGCAAAAAACCAAAATGAAGGAACAAAGCATGAAAGTGGAAAGAAAGTGAAGCACCCCAGTCAGGCTGAAGCCATTGGCCTGACCACCAACAAGGAAAAAACCAGGGGACCCCATCCTACCGGCGTGGCGAAAAAAGCGGGACATCGCGTGGCCAATCATGGTTAGCTTTCTTATATCTGATCTTACAGCATTTGTACCCCACTGTTGCGACCTATTGTCGCAATATCACAACTAATTTTTGTTTGTTATGGTAAAGAATACAATTACAGTATATATAGAGGGTCGGTCCTATCAAATTGTAATCAGTGTAAATGAAGCACGTCATGAAACCACCTATGAAGTAATCACAAGTGGTAACATTCTGAAAGATTTTATGCCGGATAATATGGATTGGCAGGAAGACAGTATGGCAATGCCGGCAGATAGGATCAGAATGGTGGAGAGTGAGCAGATCGCGCGAATTATCTGGACTGATATCCTTGATATGATGGAACGATAAAGTGCCCCAGGTAATAGATTGGAATGAGGTCGTATCTTAAGTAAGATACGGCCTCATTTTATTCGGATACCTAATGGAGATAGATAGTCCTTTAAGCACTTCTGAGGAGTTTATTTATTTTTGATACACTCTCATTATTTTTATTAAAATAATGGACCTTGGAAATGCTGCGTTATTTATTGAGGCCGTATAGTAGTGATGCATTTACGTAATTTTGGATAAGGTAGATAAAAGGTATACATTGTCTGAAAGTACCATCGAAGCGGGGCAATATTAATAACAATATGAACAAACAGGCATATGATGCAATCGTAGTAGGTGCAGGCCCCAACGGCCTGGCGGCAGCTATCACCCTGCAACAACAGGGTATACAGGTATTGCTGCTGGAAGGTCGTGATACCATTGGGGGCGGTCTCCGTTCCAAAGAACTCACCTTGCCTGGTTTTGTACATGACGTATGCTCTGCCATTCATCCTTTAGCAGCAGGATCTCCGTTTTTTCGGACCCTTCCACTGGCAGATTATGGACTGAAATTCCTGCAACCTGAAGTGGCCGCTGCACACCCATTTGACGATGGTACCGCAGCTGTATTAAATCGCTCACTGGATGAGACAGCAAAAGGACTCGGTATAGACGAACATAAATATCATCAACTCATGGACCCGGTAGTGAGGGATTGGCCAGCATTGGCACCTGCGTTACTGGGTCCATTGGCGTTTCCAAAGCATCCCGGTGCTATGGCGCGTTTTGGGCTGAAAGCGTTATTGCCAGCCAAAACCCTAGCGAACAGATTTCAGGGAAAGGCGGCCAGAGGCTTATTTGCCGGAATGGCGGCACATGCTATTCAGCCATTGACCAACCTCACGACAGCGGCTATAGGAATGGTCTTATTGGCCAATGGTCACCTGCAGGGATGGCCTGCACCACAAGGTGGCTCACAAGCCATCGCCGATGCACTGGCAGCTTACTTCGAATCTATTGGCGGCGAGATACAGACAAATACTTATGTACGCTCATTAAATGACCTGCCTCCTGCCCGCACTATATTGTTGGATGTAACACCCAAACAATTACTGGAAATAGCTGGCGACAAAATAAAAGGACTATACAAATACCAATTGCAACGCTACCGCTACGGTATGGGCGTATTCAAAATAGACTGGGCATTGGATGGTCCGATCCCTTTTGTCAATGAACATTGCCGCAAAGCTGGTACCCTGCATCTGGGCAATACACTGGAAGAGATCACTGCCAATGAACAACTCACTTCAAAAGGACATCATCCTGACAACCCTTTTGTACTGCTGGCACAGCAAAGCATCTTCGACCCAACCCGTGCTCCTGAAGGCAAACATACTGCCTGGGCCTATTGCCATGTTCCCCATGGTTCTATAGTAGACATGACTGCGCAGATCGAAAATCAGGTAGAGCGCTTTGCCCCCGGTTTCCGTGATCGCATCATTGGCAGGCATACCATGAACACCCGGCAAATGGAAGACTACAATCCTAACTACATTGGTGGCGATATCAACGGTGGAATATTAGATATTACACAACTATATACAAGACCTGCTATCAGACTCTCTCCCTATAGCACCCCTGCAAAAGGTATTTATGTTTGTTCCTCTGCAACCCCTCCCGGTGGCGGCGTTCACGGCATGTGTGGCTACCACGCTGCAAAGAAATCCCTGAAAGACATCTTTAATATCTATTAACAATCCATTTGAAATCCATTGACAGGTTTGTAACCGACCTGTGCTTATTTTTATATAGAATCGTGTTGACCTGACACTGCAGACCAAAATCAAAAGACACATTTTTAGAGCGCACTTTATTAACTAAACGCATAACGCCCTTTATGATGACCCGTAATTTTACAAAGCTATCTTTGTTCGCTGTATGCCTATGCAGTAGTCTTGGCGCCCTTGCCCAGACAGACCTTACCGCAAATGCTGGTACCGTCACTGTTCAGTATAACAACGATGACAACGCAAAGGAAAACTATCAGAGCATCACTGACAATGATGTAAACACCAAGTACTATACTGCCCACACAGACATCTGGATACAGTATCAGTCGGCCTATTCAGCCATTTTGAGCCAATACTCCGTTTCTTCTGCCAATGATGCATCGACAAGAGATCCTAAGGATTGGGTGCTCTTAGGTTCCAATGACGGCAGTAACTGGGTAACACTGGATAGTCAGACTGCACAAACATTTGCAGCCCGCTATCAGACTAACACTTATACGGTATCCGGTACTGCTGCTTACCTTTATTTTCGCTTGCACATCACTGCCAGCAATGGCGCTGGCGCCATTCAGTTTTCAGAATGGAGACTGTCCGGATCAGCTGCAGGACCTGCTGCACCCACTCAACTCACCGCCAGCATTTCAGGATACAATGCATACCTGAGCTGGTCGGATAATTCTACGAATGAAACAGGCTTTATCATTTCCAGTTCTATTGATGGGGTTACTTTCAATACGCTGGATACTGTAGCGGCAAATGTGCATCACTATGCCGATAGCGGTCTGAGTGTAGGTACGGCTTACATTTACCATGTGAGAGCTATCAACACAGTCGGTGTATCTGCTATCGCAAAATCAGGTGTAGTAAGAACTGCTGCTGCACCTTATGCCATTGATCTGACTGATTATGTAAATGGCAAAGTTTCAGACCAGTTCAATACCACTGGTGGAGAAGGTATTGCAAAAACTGTTGACAACAGCATCTATACCAAATACCTCGCATACAATCCAACTACCTGGGTTATATATCATCTGGCTAATCCCGGTGTTGCTACACAGTATGCCATTACCTCCGGTAATGATGCGGATGGCAGAGACCCTAAAAACTGGGTGTTTGAAGGTTCTAACGACAGTACCACGTGGGTAACACTGCATAGTGAAACAAATCAGGTATTCACAGGCAGACAAAAAAAGAGAACCTTTGTATTCTCCAACACGACTGCTTATACATACTACCGTTTAAACATTACTGCGAATAACGGCGATGATTTGATTCAGTTCTCAGAATTGGAAATCTATGGTACTGGTAGTGGTTCTCTCCCTACAGGTGCACCTGCGGCGCCTTCGGACTTAGTCACCACAAGCGTTTCCGGCAACCAGATTATTCTGGACTGGTCTGATAATGCAACGACTGAAACCAGTTATCGCTTAGAGCGGTCTGCTGATAGCAGCAACTGGGATTTTTCAAAAGTATTAAATCCAAACTCTACTCATTTCTATTCACTGGAATTGTCTCCGTTCACTACTTACTATTATCGGGTGAGAGCAGAAAACAGCGCTGGCAATTCTGCATGGGTATATGCGAGTGATACCACTTTGACAAATGCGCCACCTGCTACCTGGAAGGAGCATTGGTTTGAGCACAGAGAGCTATTATCATTGGTGTATAGCAATAGCAGCATCAATATGTACTATGATAGTGCTGTACCACGCACGGTGACCTGGATGAATGATGATATGACAAAGGTGTGGGATTATGTAAAATCAAATTACGGCACCTTTAGTGATCCGAAATTAAACATGGTATATCATAGTGTGAGTGGGTTCTCCGGTGGTCATCCGGCTACTGTATTTGATAGTTCACACGATTATCGCAACGTCGCTGATCTGGGTGGTGACTGGACCACGAGAAGTGATTGGAACCTTGGTGCATCTATACATGAGGTTGGGCATATCGTAGAAGGTGGTAGCAAGGGTGTCATGAATTCACCTGCATTTGCAATATGGCATGATAGTAAATGGATGGAGATTTTCATTTATGATGTGGAAAAGAGATTGGGTTGGAATGATGATGCACAGGGCACTTACAACGATGTAATTGGTGGTGTGGAGAACTATCCTAAGCCAGGTACGCATTGGTTCAGAGACTGGTTCTATCCTATTTATTCCCGTTCTGATTCCAGTGCTGCACTGAACAGATATTTTACATTATTGTCTGAATATTTCCCTCAGCATAATGGAGAGTATACCCGTGATCTGAATCTTGGTGAGTTTGTGCATTTTTGGAGTGGTGCTGTGAAATATAGTCTGAAGAAACAGGCAGATACTGCATTTAAGTGGGATGATGAACTGGAAATGCAGTTTAAGCAGGCACAGATCGATTTTCCATTTACTTATCCTGACGAACCGGTAGTACCTGATACAACTACCATTGATACAGTAAAAGTGCCTACCTGCCATGTATGGCCAAATCCAGCTTCAGGGTATGTGAATGTATCCCTGCCGGGTAAGGTAGCGAAGTATGTAGTATCATTATATGGTATTAATGGTGTAAAGCATATTTCGCGCATAGCGCAGGGGAATAGTATTAGTCTGAATGTGAGTGGATTGCCGGGAGGCCTATATATAGTTACAGTGGCAGATGAGCGGCAGCGGGTAGTATCAAGACAAAAAATAATTGTAAGTAACGGACGTTCTTCCAAATAGCCGCTCGTTATTTAAGCCGGCCGCACGGCTCTACAATCCAAAAGCGTTTGCCTTCGGCAAGCGCTTTTTTTTATAATATGAATGGTACTTCCGTCCTTTCTACACGACATCCCTCCTGAAAAACCATTTATTCCCTCTTTAAACCAAATTACATGACATCAAAACTCGGCGTATTTGCTTTCTACGCCCTCATCTTATGCTGCGCTTGCAGTAAGGAGGCAGCTTCACCTCCACCCCTCGCATCTGCCTCAGCCCTACAAACGACTGCTGTCGGTTCAGCAATAAACAGCAGCTGGTCAGTAAACTGGAACAACTATGCCGATGGTACTTACGCCAGCTCCTCAGCAGCCTCCGACTTCGGCAACATCACCGGCTGGGTCGATAGCCGTTGCTGGATCTCCAACGGTAACTGCCGCATTAAACTCCTGGCCAATGCGCTCTCCGGCGCCGGCGGCGTTATCGGCAATGTCGACATTTCGGACGGCTCTGCCTATGAAGTAGACTATGACATTCGTTTTCATAGTCAGTTCGAATGGTCCAGAGGTGGTAAGCTGGGCTTCGGTTTTTCCATCGGCGATGGCAATACCGGCGGTGACCCGGGATGGGATGGCAATGGTGGCAGTGCACGCCTCATGTGGTATCAAACCGATGCCGGCCGCGTGTTCTTCCAACCCTATCTCTACTTCAAAGACCAATCAGGCACCTATGGAGAAACTTTCGGTAAATCGTACCCTTCTTCAGGCAGCCTCAATAAAGGACAATGGTATCATGTACACCTGTATGTAAAAAGCAATACCGGTAGTAACACAGATGGTCACGTTCAATACGTGATCGACAATACGATCGTATTAGACAGAGATATCCGCTGGACAACCAATGACAGCAAACGCCTGATCAAAGGATTGACCTTCCACACCTTCAGGGGTGGTAGTGAAGACTATTGGGAAGCTTCAGCAGATGGATACATCTACTATGATAATCTTGTAGTGCACAAGATCAGCAGTTGACAAGCAGTTCGATAAGTATAGTCACAGACACTCCTGGCAAAGCAGTATCGCATTACTGTGGCGCCGGGAGTTGTTGGTTTATAGACCTGCCATTTCCCGCTTGGCGAGTCGTAACCACTGAGCATTCATCCTGCGTACATATCTTGGATGCAGGTGAAACTCTTCTTTAATAGTCTGAAACTGTTGCAACGCTTCTTTGTTCCTGTTTTGATTTTTGAGAAATAGGCCATAGTGATACATGGCATCGATAGAGTGATGTACACGAATCACTTTCTTATACACCTCTTCAGCAGGTGGTAGCATACCTGTGGCTTCCAGTGCCCGTGCATACATCAGTTCATCTTCCTGTTTGATCAGGTTCGCATTTGTCTGTGCAAATGCTTTTTCCATGTAGACAATACTGTCCGCAAAGCGCTGATCAAAGAAATAAAAGCGTCCCAGCTGTTGTAAAATGCCTAAATCTTTAGGAAAGCTTTTCCGGCATTCTTCTGCCAGTGAAATGGCTTTGTCATATTGTTGCTGGTCAGCGTAGGCGGCTGCCAGTCCCATTTTGTTAGCAACGGTATCAGATATCCTGAGACGGTGTTCCCACTCTCTGATAGCGGCTTTTGGGAAAAATACCCGTTGTAGGTTAGGTAAGAACTCTCCCCTGTTGATTTCTGGTAATATTTCACGGACAAAGTAGATGATACATCCGATCATGGGTAAGAAGATCAGGAGATAGATATAGTCCCTTTTGCCTGTTTTAAGACAATGGATAATACAAACAATCTGTAAAATAATAATCAGGTAATAGGAGTCGTTCCAGAAGCCAAAAATGTTCATGGTGTAAAAATAAAAAAATTGATTTATCCAGTTATTGCTTTCCTGGCAGAATGATGTGAAAGATCGTCCCTTCATTTGGGGCTGACAGCACATACATATGTCCGCCATGGTTCCCCACTATTCTTCTGCACAACGACAATCCGATACCTGATCCGGGATATTGGTTCCTGTTATGCAGGCGTTTAAACACTTCAAAGATCTGCTCTGAATATTTATTATCAAAGCCTATCCCGTTATCTCTGAATGAAATATCGTAATACTGTCTGCCCTGCTCCGGCATACGCAGGTAATTAGCCACTTCTGCCAGTGAAATAACGCGGGCCTGTATTTCTACCACCGGTGTTGCACCTTCCTGTGTAAATTTCAACGCATTACTCATCAGGTTGTAAAATAACTGATTCATTTGCAATGGCACGCCCTGTATCACAGGCAATTTACCAATATTAATCCGGGCTTTCTTTTCTTCAATGATCAATTCAAAATCCTTGCTCACCATCAGTAGCAGCTCTGTCAGATCTACATCCCGCATCATATTCCCCGTTTCCAGCAGGCGGGAAAATTCCAGCAGGTCTTTGATTAACATAGACATACGTTCGGACGACTGATTGATTTTGTCTACCAGGCGTTTATGTTCAATATTCAGGTCATCTTTGTTCGATAACAGGTCTGCATAGATCCGGATTTTGCGCAAAGGCTCCTGCAGGTCATGACTCGCTACATACGCATATTGTTCCAGCTCCTGGTTAGAACGCACCAGGTGCAAATTTGCCTCCTGCAATTCTTCGTTCATCGCCGCCAGTTCTTCATTGGAAGCAGCCAGTTCTTCTGTACGCTCTAGTACTTCAGATTCCAGGAAACTCTGATTTTCCAGGATCTTATTTTTGGCTAGTACCTGTTGGGTTACATCTGTGGCCATATTCATAATAGCATACACTTCCCCCTGCGGATTAAGCAATGGCTTGAAGGTAATATTCAGGTACAGAAGTGTTGCACGGCCATTGATCACAAGATCGATCGGCATTTCACGACCATGATATACCTCTCCTGAATTGAAGATATGATCCATGATATTGAGGAAAGAGTGTCCGTGAATCTCTGGTATTGCCCTGGTTAGTGGAAGGCCAATGATGGCGCTACCCCTGTCCCATAAATTGAGCATTGCCTCATTGGCTACTTCGATGATCAGTTCTCTGCCTACATAAAGGGCGGTCGGTACAGGTGCTTCTTCCACCAGTGAGCGGAACCTGTTTTCACTTTCAAGAAGGGCTTTTTGTGTTTCCAGTTCTGTACGCAGGTCTCTGGCTACACCTGCTACCGCAATCGGTTTTCCGCTCATAGGGCTATCCAGCCTGAAAGCGTTCGTCATGAATGGCAGTGGTTCTCCTGTTTCCTGATGTTGGTAGGTTTGTCTACCCGTCCATTTACCTTCTCTGAGCAGTTCGGGAATGATTGAGTCCTTTACCTGATTGAAAAAGGTTGGCTCAAAAAAGTCTTTCATAGAGTGAGTAATGGCTGAAGCTTTGTTGGGTAAGCCCAGCAACCGGACGCCTGCCTCGTTGATGTAGGTGACATTGCCTTCGAGGTTGCTGACCATGATCAGGTCATTACTGTTTTCTACCAATGACAGGAGTTGTTGCTGTTCTTTGCGTACGGCTACTTCATTGCCTATATCAAAAGCGATAGCGAGGATGTGTGTGGAATTGGCTTCTTCCATTGCCACGGTAGCAATGTTCACCTGTACCCAGCGTACACTGCCATCCTGGTGATAGTATTGTTTGATCTGGTTGTAAAATTCCTGTTCGCCATTGACAAGGCTGGCGAATAACTTGTCGCTTTCCCCTCTGTAGTCTGCCTGCACAATACTTCTGTAGTGCATACCTGACAGCTCTGGCTGTGCATATCCCAGTAATCCTGCAAAGGCTTTATTCACCTCCTGTATGACCCCGTTTTTATCAAGGAAGGCCATGCTGATACTTGAATTATTAAATGCCAGGAGGAAACGTTGTTCTACTTCTTTGAGCAGACGGGTATGTTCCCTGGATTCTGTCACATCCAGACCGATGCCTGAAAAAGATACAGGCCTGCCCGTGAGGTCATAGTAATATTTACCCCTGATTTTGACCCAGTGTACAGTGCCGTCTTTCCATATGAACCGGCATTCGTAGCTGAGTATACCAGTGTCCATGGCTTCTTCATAAGCGGCCTCTCTTATCTTGCGGTCTTCGGGGTGTACATAAGGGAGAAAAATATCTCTGAATTGAGTGCCTCCCATCCGTTCGCCCATGATCATGTGTGCGAGCGAGGGGGAATAGGTGATGGTATCACTGGCGAAATCGATGGTGAATGATCCGGCACCGGAACTTTCCATAGCGATAGTGGAGAGTCTTTCTGCTACTTCGGCTTTTTCATTGGCGGCGACTTCACTGGTGATGTCCATCGCCATGCCGGAGAGGCGTGCAGCTGAATCTTCAGGGGTGAAGTATACCTGCCCTTTTACCTGTATCCAGCGCAGCGAGCGATTATCTACATCGGCAGTTCTGAATCGCAGGTTGATGCTGTTGTCAACTTGCTTTTGTATGAGTTTCTTAGCGGACTCACGCACCTGTTGCCTGTCTGCCGGATGTAGGCTGCCTAACAACATTTCATAGGTAATATTTGTCACCGGCGGTAAGCCGAATAGCTCTTTACATGTGGTGTCCAGTATTACTTTATTCTGAAGAATATCAATATCCCAAATACCGATACCTACGGCATGAAGGGTGGCTTTTATCTGTTGTATCTCCTGACCAACGGGAGCGGTCTGATCAGATGGGGGATTCTCATGCATAATCTGTGATTCAAATACAATATAGCTCAAATTATTTCACGATGAGAGCAATCAGTTCTTCGGTGGAAAGCTTACCTGAAATATCGCTGCCTGCCAGCAATTGATCTGCCAGATCACGTTTATTCCGATGCAGGGAAATGATCTTTTCTTCAATTGTATCCTGCATCACAAGTCGGTAGATGGTCACAGGTTTTGTCTGCCCCATTCTGTAAGCACGATCTGAAGCTTGCTCTTCTATCGCCGGGTTCCACCATGGGTCCAGGTGAATGACATAATCTGCTGCGGTGAGGTTGAGTCCCAGCCCACCAGCTTTGAGACTAATGAGGAAGAGATCTGCGGTGCCACTCTGAAATTGTTTCACCCGTTCTTCCCTGTCAGGAATAGACGTTGCTCCATCCAGATAAAGGTAGGAAATCCCTTTGTCATCCAGTGCTCGTTTTACCAGTTCCAGGTGGCGTACAAACTGACTAAATACCAGCGCCCTGTGTTTATTGGAAATGAGTTCTTCCACAATTTCGAGACAGGTGGCCAGTTTGGAAGAAGGGATATTCACTTCCGTATGCAACATCTGTGGGTGGCAGGCTGCCATACGAAGTTTGCCTATTTCGGTCAGGGTATTCAGGTGTTGCTTGCTGTCGCTGACCCTATACTTACGGATGTTTTCAATAGCCTTGAGACGGATCGCTTCATAAAAAGCCCTTTCATCGTGAGATAAAGGGATAAGTTTGACGATCTCCGTTTTTTCCGGCAATTCATCCAGCACTGCGCCTTTTGTTCTGCGCAACATGTAAGGAGCGATCAGTTTTTTCAGGTGAACCTTGACGGTGCTATCTGGATTATATACAACTGGTGTGGTGAATTGTCTGGTAAAATGCTTGAGTGTACCCAACAGCCCTGGATTGATGAAATGGAAAAGACTCCATATCTCATTCAGGTTATTCTGGATAGGGGTACCCGTGAGTATTAACCGGAAATGTACTTGTAGTGCCATGGCAGCTTTTGCTGTTCTGGTCTGGTAGTTTTTGATGGCATGTGCTTCGTCCAGGATCACGGTATCCCACTCAATAGCAGTGAGTATTGCTCTCTCTGAGAGCAACAACCCATAGGTGATGATGACCACAGAGAAACCTCCTGCAGCAGCTAACAACTCTTTTCTGTCTCCTCCTGCATGCAGCACGACCACTCTTAAAGAGGGGGCAAAACGATTGATCTCATTGATCCAGTTAGGTAATACAGAGGCCGGGCATACGACTAAAGCAGGGCCTTCTGCTCCTCTGTGGAGCAATAAGGTGATAGCCTGAATGGTTTTCCCCAAACCCATATCATCTGCCAGACAAGCGCCGGCACCCAGATTCGCTAATCGTACCATCCAGCGGAAACCATCTTCCTGATAAGGACGCAGGGTTGCCTGCAAAGCTTCCGGAATAGCAGGCGTAACTGATATGATTTCTTTCCATCGCTGCTTTTGTGCTTTGAAAGCGGCATCCGTTTCCACGCTACCCGCATCTTCCAGCATCTCATCCAGCATATGGGCAGCCATAGGCTGGATTTTCAAAGACTCGTGGTCAGCGGTGGCAAAGCTGTTGATTTCCTGTAACTGTCGGTAGAGCTTTTTGGTGAGTGCCAGATAACTGCCATTCCTTAGTGGAATGAAACGGCTTCTATGTTGTACGGTATTATCCAGCAATTCTTTCAGCGACAGTACCATGTCTTCATCTACCTTCAGTTCTCCCTGACATTCGAGCCACTTACGGTTCGATTTTACTGTCAGTGTCATTCTACGGGTAGTGACAACCTTGCGGATGCGCAGTTTTTCACCTTCCGGCCATTCTGAAATAGCCAGTTCAGGGTTTTCGTGAATCACTTCAAGTAGTTGCAGGCAATCTCTGGGATCGGAGAAGATAATGTGATCATCTTCTATTTCCTGTGCCACTGCCTGTTGGATAAGTTCCAGTAAACGGGCATAGTTCGCTTTCTCCTCTTCCAGATCGCGGGTAGCCTGACAGCGTTCCCCATTCATCACACCTATAATGTGGGCTGCACCTTCTCCCGGTTTGCAATAGGGAGGGTCTGCACCAAAAGGTTTTACAAAGAAGGATGCCTTCAGTGCATCAGCAGTAGGTTGTAACTGAACTGTGATGCGGGTATCGCCTTTACGTTGCTGAATATTGAGGGAAGTACCTTCCAGATTGGCGTGTACGGTAATGTGTGCGCCTATTTGCTGTAAGGCGGTGAGCAATTGTTCTTTGCCATCGGCAGGTACGACGGGAATCTGTTGAATAGTTTGTAAGAGGGTACGTTGTTTAGGCGTCAACCTGAATACTTTCAGTCTTGTTTCAGATTCTCTGATGAAGATGATCTCTTTTGATAAATCGGTGGTGGGGAGGTTACTATCAAAAGTAAATCCCTTACCTGTTTTATTGACCAGCAGCTCTGGCTCTCCTTTTACGATATCTAACGAGATATCGGGATCATGGGCCATGAAGAGGTAAGGATGCCCGGCCATTTCCGGCCACACCCTGTCTTCAAACACATAATCGTCCGAGCCGTAAGTATAGAAACTTTGTTTGATCAGGCAGTCTCCTATTCGTACATCCTGTGGCGTCATACCGGGTATCACCCCTTCCCTGAACCTTTTCATGTCCACAGGTCGGCCTCTGCTCCACCCGGAGGTATCGTTAAAGGATTGGAGAATGACCTGGATCTCTTTGGTAGTGGGTTCTACAAGATAAGCAATACGTGTTGTCTGCTGTGGTTTTTCCGCTTGCTGTGCTTCCGGTATAGAGAGTAATTTCAACAGCCTTTCCCACTCCGCAGTTCTTTTCAGCTGGGAGAGCAATGGTTTTTTGCCGATGACGGATGCCGCTTCAAGGTAGGCATCTTCTTTCTTACGAAAGCCCTCATCTTTAAACAGGTAGAGGTATTCGTAAGTAAGGAACCGGTAGTGATTTTGAATGCCTTTATACAGTAATTGTGTGCTGAGATCTTTGTAGGTCTTCAGCAATTTACTGGCAGGCAGGTAGATCTGTAGGCAGATCAATGCCAGGTAACTGATCAGGTTTCCATGATTGCCCTGTAATAGGATCAGCAGCATGTTTTCTGCTTTTTCTTTTCTGCCCTGATGGAAATGGAGTAAACTGATAGCAGGGGTAATGTCTGCTCTCAGCTTCTTCTCGTAGAAGGTCACGATTTTCGTGATCAGGGGAAATGATCGGGAATCAGGGAGTAAGGTCAGGTTGAAGACGTATATAAAGGATAGTACCGGCGATAGCGGTACTATGTGTTTACGATCGGTTTTAGGTTGCTGTTTGATGCCTTGCTCAAATAAAAGAAACGCAGCATCCGGTTGTTGGTCATAGAGCGCAATCACTGCCTGTGAAAACGGATCGTCAGAAGGTTTCATAGCACCTTCCAACACATTCCAGTTAATAATCGGCGGGGCTGATGCCAGTATTGAAACCGGCGACAAATTTTGCAGTTGCAGATTGATGGCCGCCTGATAAATGACCTGAACACTATCAGTTTCAAACAGCTGCAATAAAGGCTTGTATTCCGGAAAGTACAGTAGATAGCAGAGATAAGGCAAATATTCATTGATCTCTCCGCTGATGCGCATCACCGGTGCTCTTAATAACGACTTCTCTCCTGTGAAGAATGCGATCAACAGTTGCTGTAGTTCCTGAATCCTCGCGTTGCTGCTATAAAACGAGTAGGGTTTTACCTGCTGAATTAATTGCAGGTATTGTGGCTGCCTTACTTTTTCCGGGAATAAAAAAAAGCTCATGGCCGGATCGAGTGAATAGTTGCCGGTCACATGTTTGACCACTATACCCGCTGCTATGAGCTCTTCCAATATGTCAGCAATTACATCCTGTGGTATATCAAGTAACTTTAGCACGGCATCTGAGAGCATGTATTTATCTACCGGGTAGATGTAAACGGCTAGTATGTCTATTACCAGTTGTGTTTCCTCGTTCCGTGAGTGATAAATATCCAGATAATGCGCGCTATCAACCATTGGTACAAATGTAGCAAAAGGCTACCATTCCCTGTGCGATGACATAACTGTTGTGGAATGTTTTGGGGTAAATAATTTTGGAGTTATCATTCTATCTTATGCTTCTTTCACAAATGACAACATATATTTTGCGATAGTTAAAAAAGATGCCAGGTCACTGGGTTTGGTGATATAATCCACCACTCCCAGTTCAATACTACGTGCTTTAAATACCGGACTACTTGAAGTACTCCATATGATCTTAGGAATTCCCAGATACCTCGACTGGTCATTTAGCTCCTCTACAATTTCAACCCCCGTTAGTTCCGGAATATTATAATCCAGGATCATTAACACAGGAAGCTCCTTGTCCTCTATACTTTCCAGATATTTAATGAATTTTCTGCCGTTAGGGATACACACCAGCTGCCAGGTAGGATCTATTTCACTAAATGCATTTTCTAATAATTCCTGATCATCAATATCATCTTCTGCTAACAGAATAAGCCGCTTCGAATGGCCTGAAAATTGCATCTTTTAGTAATGTTTAACGTTTCTGTAACGCTAAATTACCATTTCAAAGCATACAATGTATGATTACCTGGAACAAACCTTCTTTTGTTTTTAAATCATTGATTGGGCACGCATTAAAGATAATTTTTTAGCATATATAAGTATAAAGTCGCTAATACCTTCAGCATGAACACCCGGAAGAAGAATTCTGCCGCCACTCCCTTGCCTGCCACAAATGTGGAAATTGCTCCACAGTCTTCCCCAATGTCCAACCATGCGACCGATAGTGTCGTAGACGAACTGGATATGCGCCAGTTGTTACAGGTCCTTTCTGAAGTTAAGAATGGTAATTTCACTGTCCGGATGCCGGCAGATAATATTGGTTTAAGCGGTAAAATTTGTGATACCGTCAACGATATTATTGCCCTCAACGAAACATTGGTGGAAGAACTCATGCTGGCCCGGAATACGATCGGGAAAATGGGGAAACTGAATCACAGGGTACAAATGCCCCGCACTGCCAAAGGGTCGTGGAATATGGCAGAAGTATCTATCAATAACCTGATCTCTGATCTGGTACATCCTACCATCGAAATTGCCCATGTAATCAGCTCCGTGGCAAAAGGTAATCTCTCTCAGGAAATGCCCTTACAAATTGAGGATCACGTGCTGCAGGGGGAATTTGCCCGTATCGCCACTGAGGTAAATGGCATGGTGAAACAATTGAACCTCTTCACTCTCGAGGTAACGCGCGTAGCACGTGAGGTAGGTTCTGAAGGTAAACTGGGTGGTCAGGCGAAGGTAAAAGACGTAGCCGGTGTATGGAAAGACCTCACCGACTCTGTAAACCAGATGGCAGGTAACCTCACTGACCAGGTGCGAAATATCGCTGAAGTAACCACCGCTGTGGCGAAAGGTGACCTCTCTAAAAAAATCACTGTAGACGTACAAGGAGAAATTCTTGAACTGAAAGATACCATCAACACCATGGTGGACCAGCTGAACTCCTTCTCCTCCGAGGTGACCCGTGTGGCGCGTGAGGTAGGTACAGATGGTAAACTGGGTGGTCAGGCAGAAGTAAAAGGGGTAGCCGGTACATGGAAAGACCTCACTGACTCTGTAAACCAAATGGCTTCGAACCTGACAGGTCAGGTGCGAAACATTGCGGAAGTGACCACCGCTGTAGCGAGAGGTGACCTCTCCCGCAAAATTACCGTGGATGTAAAAGGAGAGATCCTTGAGTTGAAAAACACGATCAATACGATGGTGGACCAGCTGAACTCCTTCTCTGCCGAGGTAACGCGTGTGGCGCGTGAAGTAGGTTCTGAAGGTAAACTGGGTGGTCTGGCCACTGTGAAAGGCGTAGGTGGTGTATGGAAAGACCTGACCGAATCGGTAAACCAGATGGGTTCTAACCTGACAGCTCAGGTGCGAAATATTGCTGAAGTAACTACCGCCGTGGCGAAAGGTGACCTTTCCCGCAAGATTACGGTGGATGTAAAAGGAGAGATCCTTGAGTTGAAAAACACCATCAATACGATGGTGGATCAGCTGAACTCCTTCGCCTCTGAGGTAACGCGTGTGGCGCTGGAAGTAGGTACGGAAGGTAAACTGGGTGGTCAGGCAAAAGTACAGGGTGTGGGCGGTACATGGAAAGACCTTACCGACTCTGTAAACCAGATGGCTTCTAACCTGACCGGTCAGGTACGTAACATTGCCGAAGTAACGACTGCCGTGGCAAACGGTGACCTTTCCAAAAAGATCACGGTGGATGTGGCAGGAGAAATACTGGAACTGAAGAAGACCATCAACACGATGGTGGATCAGCTGAACTCCTTCGCCTCCGAGGTAACGCGTGTGGCGCTGGAAGTAGGTACGGAAGGTAAACTGGGTGGTCAGGCAAAAGTACAGGGTGTGGGTGGTACATGGAAAGACCTGACCGAATCAGTAAACCAGATGGGTTCTAACCTGACAGCACAGGTGCGAAACATCGCCGAAGTAACGACTGCCGTGGCAAAAGGAGACCTCTCCCGCAAAATCACGGTGGATGTAAAAGGAGAAATTCTTGAACTGAAAAATACCATCAACACGATGGTGGACCAGCTGAACGCCTTTGGTAGTGAGGTATTCAGGGTGGCGCGCGAAGTAGGTTCTGAAGGTAAACTGGGTGGTCAGGCAGACGTACCAGGTGTAGAAGGTTTGTGGAAAGATCTGACCGACTCTGTAAATATCATGGCCTCTAACCTGACCTCCCAGGTACGTAACATCGCGGAAGTAACGACTGCGGTGGCGAATGGAGACCTTTCCCGCAAAATTGAAGTAGATGTAAAAGGAGAGATCCTTGAACTGAAAAATACCATCAACACCATGGTGGAACAGCTGCGCGCCTTTGCCTCTGAGGTAACGCGTGTGGCACGTGAGGTAGGTACTGAAGGTAAACTGGGTGGTCAGGCAAATGTACCGGGTGTAGGTGGTACCTGGAAAGATCTGACCGATTCTGTAAACCAGATGGCGGGTAACCTTACGGCACAGGTACGTAACATCGCCGATGTGGCTATTGCCGTGGCAAATGGTGACATGAGCCGCAAAATCACGGTGGATGTACGCGGAGAAATTCTCCAGCTGAAAGAAACCCTCAATACGATGGTGGACCAGCTTCGTGCTTTTGCCTCTGAGGTAACGCGTGTGGCACGTGAGGTAGGTACTGATGGTAAACTGGGTGGTCAGGCATTCGTACCGGGGGTAGCTGGTACCTGGAAAGATCTGACCGATTCTGTAAACCAGATGACGGGTAACCTTACCTCGCAGGTGCGTAACATCGCCGAAGTAACGAAAGCCGTGGCTTCTGGTGACCTTACCAAAAAAGTAACGATCGATGTAAAAGGAGAGATCCTTGATCTGAAAAATACCATCAATACGATGGTGGACCAGCTGAACTCCTTCTCTGTAGAGGTAACGCGTGTGGCGCGTGAAGTGGGTACGGAAGGTAAACTGGGTGGTCAGGCAGAAGTACAGGGTGTGGGTGGTACCTGGAAGGATCTCACCGACTCTGTAAACATGATGGCCTCTAACCTTACCAACCAGGTACGAGGTATTGCCAAAGTAGTAACCGCCGTAGCAACGGGTAACCTGAAGCAAAAACTCTCCATCGTGTCGCGGGGTGAGGTAGCACAACTGACGGACACCATCAATGAAATGATCGATACCCTCGCTCTCTTTGCCGACCAGGTAACTACGGTTGCCCGCGAAGTAGGTGTGGAAGGGCGTTTGGGCGGTCAGGCAAGTGTGCCGGGTGCATCTGGTATCTGGAAAAACCTGACGGAAAACGTGAACCAGCTGGCAGAAAACCTCACTACGCAGGTACGTGCAATTTCTGCCGTAGCCTCTGCGGTAACGAAAGGTGACCTGACCCAGATGATCCGCGTAGAAGCGAAAGGCGAGGTGGAAGAACTGAAAGATACCATCAACCAGATGATCGCCAACCTGAAACAAACTACGCTTCGTAACCAGGAGCAGGACTGGCTAAAATCGAACCTTGCACAGTTCACACAGATGCTGCAAGGTCAGAAAGATCTCAATACCGTGACCCGCCGCATTCTCTCAGAACTCGCGCGGGTGGTACGTGCACAGAAAGGGATGTTCTACATACTGGAACAGGAAGAGAACCTGGAAAATCCAAAACTCAAACTGTTCGCTTCCTATGCATATGGCGAAGAAGAAAGCATCAGCCGCGAATTCTCACTGGGACAAGGTTTGGTAGGACAGGTAGCCCTCGACAAAGAACGAATCTTACTCACAAACGTACCTTCTAATTATATCAAGATCAGCTCTGGCCTTGGTGAAGCTGCGCCAATGAACCTGATCGTACTGCCGGTGCTCTTTGAAACAGAGATCAAGGCGGTGATAGAACTGGCCAGCTTCGATGCCTTTGGTGAAACACACCTTGACTTCCTCAGTCAGCTCACAGAATCTATTGGTATCGTATTGAACACCATCGAAGCCAACTCCCGTACAGAAGACCTGCTGGCGCAATCCCAGTCATTGGCAGATGAGTTGAGACGTACCAATGAAGAGCTGCAGGATAAAGCCCACCTGCTGGTAAAACAAAAGGACGAAGTGGAAGACAAGAACAAGGAGGTGGAAGAAGCCCGTCGCTCGCTGGAAGAAAAAGCAGAGCAGCTACAGCTGACTTCCAAATACAAATCAGAATTCCTGGCCAATATGTCGCATGAGCTGCGTACACCGCTGAACTCACTGCTCATTCTGGCCCAGCAATTATACGAAAACCATGATGGTAACCTGAATGAAAAACAGGTGCGCTACGCCAAGACCATTCATAGTTGTGGGGATGACCTGATCCAACTGATCAACGATATCCTCGATCTGTCTAAGATCGAATCCGGTTATATCTCTACCGACTTTATCAAAGTTCGCTTCAATGAGGTGATTGGATTTGTGGAAACGACCTTCAAGCATATCTCTGAAAGCAAGAATCTGCGTTTCAGAATAGAGATGGATGATCAGTTGCCACAAACACTGGAAACCGACGTACAGCGTCTGAACCAGATCCTGAAGAACCTGCTCTCCAATGCATTTAAGTTTACAGAAAAAGGGGAAGTCCGCCTCCGTATTTACGAAGCGCGTCACAACTGGAAACAACAAAATGACAGCCTGGAAAGTGCGACTAAAGTGGTGGCATTTGAAATCAGGGATACAGGTATCGGTATTTCCAAAGACAAACAAAATATCATCTTCGAAGCCTTCCAGCAGGCAGAGGGGTCTACCAGCCGTAAATATGGCGGTACCGGTCTGGGATTGAGTATCAGCCGTGGTCTGGCAGACCTGTTGGGTGGTTCAATTGAATTGATGAGTGAAGCTGGTAAGGGTAGCACCTTCACCCTCTTCCTGCCACTTGACTATAATCCATCCGTGATCAGAAAAGAGAAGCAAAGTAGTCTGACGGTGGGTGAATACACCTTGCCGCAGCCATATGAACCACCGATGATACCAAGTCGTACGGTGAGCGAAACCAAAGACCTGGAGGGTCTGAATGAGATTATCAATGAGATAGGCGACGACAGAACGCATATTATGGACACCGACAAGGTAGTACTGATCGTGGAAGATGATGTACGCTTTGCGAAGATCATGCAGGAAAAGGCGCATGAGATGGGGCTAAAAGTAGTGGTGGCCACCAGTTTTGGCGAAGTGTTCGACCTCACAAACAAGTTCAATCCAATCGCTGTGACACTGGATGTGAAGTTGCCGGATGCCAGCGGATGGAGGGTGCTTGACCTGTTTAAAAACGACATTAACCTGCGGCATATTCCTATCCACCTGATATCTGGTGAAGAAAACAGGTTGCTGGCCATGCACCGTGGGGCACGTAGCTTCAACCTGAAGCCATTAAAAACAGAAGCGCTGAATATTCTCTTCAGCAGTATCATCGATCAGCATGAGCGCAAGACGAAGAGAGTATTGGTGGTAGAAGACAATGAGCCGGATGCATCACAGATAGCCCGTATCCTGGACAATGGAGAGCTGATAGAAATGGAATTTGTAGATAATGGAAAATCGGCCCTTGATGCCATCAATCAAAATAATTATGATTGTATCATCGCAGATTATATGTTGCCGGATATAGATGGTGCAGACTTTGTGGCTGGATTAAATACCGTGAACAGGTACAATGCTACACCTGTCATTGTATATTCTGCGCGGGACTTTTCCAACAATGAAAAATCCAAACTGAAGCAATATGCCAATAAAATATTGCTAAAGGGCGTTAACTCATTGGATTTGTTGCTGGAAGAAACGATCATGCAGTTGCACCTGAACCACCAGGCATTATTACCTGAAAAGAAAAAGCTAATCGAAGATCTGCGTTCTCAGAAAGATGTGTTAATCCATAAGAATGTACTGGTAGTCGATGATGATGTACGTAACTTGTTTGCCCTGACTACAGCATTTGAGCGTTTCCATATCAATACTATTACGGCAGAAAGTGGGAAAGAGGCGATGAGTATTCTCAGCGAGAATAACCAGATCGACATTGTGCTGATGGATATCATGATGCCGGAAATGGATGGATATGAGACGATGCAGAAAATTCGCAGGGAACATAAGAACAGTGCATTGCCGATCATAGCAGTGACAGCGAAGGCGATGAAGGGGGATAGAGAGAAATGTCTGGAAGCCGGCGCATCTGATTATATCACAAAACCATTGAAGATAGATCAGCTGTTATCGTTGATGAGAGTGTGGTTATACCGTTAATGTAAATACTTTATATCGATAAATATATTAATTTATATTCATTCCGAAAAAATTGAATAGGTGCAGCACCACGATGTCATAAAAATATTAGTAGTTGATGACCGACCGGATAATCTTTTGTCAATAGAATCCATATTGGAAAGGGAAAGCTACATCATCGTCAAAGCAAACTCTGGAAGGGCTGCATTGAAGATCCTGCTTAAAGAATTTGATTTCTCCCTGATCCTGATGGATGTGCAGATGCCTGATATGAACGGTTTTGAAACAGCCACTTTCATTTATCAGCGTGAGAAGCTAAAAGATATTCCGATCATCTTCATCACTGCCCATAGTCACGAAGAAGAAGTGATCTTCAAAGGTTATAAGGCGGGTGCTGTCGATTTCATCTATAAGCCAATTAACCCGGAGTTGTTGCGTATCAAGGTAGGCCTGTTTGTAGAGTTGTATAGAAAGACACAATCACTCATCGCACAGGAACAAAAACTACTGAATGCCAATGCTTCCCTACAGAAGGAAATAGAGGAAAGAGAAGCTTCTGAGCTGAGAGTATTAGATCTGAACAAGCAATTGCTGCAAAACAATATTCACCTCAAAGCGGTGAATGCTGAACTGGATAGATTTGCTTATATCGCATCGCATGATTTGCAGGAGCCGCTCCGTAAGATCAGGGTGTTCGGCGATATGATCATTCAGAAAAAAAGCAGCAGCGAAGAAGTGAATAAGTATGTGATGAAAATCACGAACGCCACTATCCGCATGCAACAATTGGTCAGCGACTTACTCCGTTTCTCCCGTCATTCTATACAGGGTGGAGACTTTATTGACTCTGATCTGAATGAAATAGTGAAAGATGCATTGAACGAACTGGAGATAAAAATTCAGCAGAACAATGCGATTATTAAGATTGATCCATTACCGTCTATACATGTGATCCCAACCCTGATGCGGCAGCTGTTTTATAATTTAATCAGCAATGCGTTGAAGTTCAGGAAGAAAGATGTGACGCCGGAAGTACATATCTATGCGCAGAAAGAATCGCCGGAAGATGCGACGAATCACCTGTATAAGATCTATATCACAGATAATGGAATTGGTTTTGAGAGCCAGTATGCAGAAGATATCTTCATCGTGTTTAAGCGACTGCATAGTTACCATGAGATAGAAGGTACGGGTATTGGGTTGTCTATTTGTAAGAAGATCATGGAGCAGCATAATGGTTTTATTACTGCTTCAGGGGAATTGGAACAAGGAGCGACATTCGTAATAGGTATACCGGTAAAACAGAGAGAACCGCTGCCGCAGGCGCTATAAGCCCCCGCAGCAGCGGCTCCCGGCGGTTCAAAACCTTTTGCCGGAGGCAAAAGATTTTGAACCGCATTTTATTTTATAGTAAAACTACCATTCAATTTCACATCATCACTACTACCTCCTACCATCACACTAAACGTTCCTGGCTCCACTACCCACTTATTCTGCGCATTCAGCAATTGCAGATCTTCGGGATTCAGTTCAAAACTAATTTCCTTAGACTCCCCTGCCTTCAAATGCACGCGCTGGAAGCGTTTCAGCTGTTCATTCGCTGTCACCACAGAGCTATAATCATCTCTTACATACAGCTGTGCTACCTCATCTCCTTCTACCTTACCAGTATTCTTCACAATAAACTTTACCGCTACTTTCTTTCCATACACACTTACCTGCAGGTTCTCATAATCAAAAGTAGTGTAGCTCAAACCATATCCAAAGCTATATTGTGGCTTAAAAGTCATCTCAACATAATCATGTCTTGAAGCATTCTTATAGTTATAATACACCGGCAGCTGGCCTACAGATTTAGGAATAGACACTGGCAAACGTCCGGCAGGATTGTAATCGCCAAACAATACATCTGCTACCGCATGCCCACCTTCCTGACCAGGATACCATGCATTCAGAATAGCAGGTACATTGTCAGCAGCCCATGTGATATTCAAAGGACGGCCTTCAATTAATACCAGTACAATCGGTTTGCCGGTTGCAGCCAGGCTTTTCAGCAATTTATTCTGTAAACCCATCAGATCCAGACTCACCCTGTCATACCCTTCACCACTTTCCATATCACTCACAGCGTTTTCGCCTGATTTTACTTCAGCCGCACCCGTAGCCTGATAAGAAGTTTTGAAATCACGTGCACTGGAACCACCTAATACCAGCACGACTGCATCCGCACCCTTTGCAGCAGCAACCGCAGCAGCGATATTATCATTGGCAGTATCACGAATGGCACAACCTTTCACATAAGTCACATTGGTACCTGTTCCTAACTTCGCTTTAATACCCTCTAAAACGGTCACAATTTTCTCTTCCGGCTGCGGAGCGGTATAATCCCCCAACTGGTTGTAGATATTGTCTGCATTCGGCCCGATAACGGCTAAATTCTTAATTGACTTGCTCAGTGGCAGCAGGTTGTTTTCATTCTTCAATAAAACAATTGATTCCAGTGCTACCTTTTTAGACAGTGCAATATGCGCAGGAGTGGCTACTGCTTTATCAACAGCTGCCGGATCTACATATGGATTTTCGAACAGCCCCATTTTGAATTTCACGCGCAGCACATGTGCTGTTGCAGAATCAATGGTGGCCATTGTCGCCAGTTTATCCTTTACTGCTTTGATCAGTGCATCGCCATAGGCTGCACCGCCCAGGTCATTGTCCAGACCTGCATTGATGCTCATCGCTGCTGCCTGTTCTATATCAGCTGCTACACGATGGTTTGAATTCATACTTGGAATACCATGCAGATCGGAAACTGTATAGCCTTTGAATCCCCAGTCTTTCACCAGCACATCCTTCAGCAGGAAAGCATTGGCACTGCAAGGAATACCATCTATAGAGTTGTAAGATGCCATGATAGAGAGTGCACCTGCTTTGATCGCATCTCTGAACGGAGGCAGGTAGGACATATACAGTTCTCGCTGACCAGTAAGTGCAATACCACCATTGTGCCCACCTTCAGGAGAACCGTAGGCAGTAAAATGCTTCAGGGTAGAAATAATGTTTTTACCACTGTTGATATTGCTGCCCTGGAAACCTTTTACCATGGCAATACCCATCTGGCCAATCAGGTAGGGGTCTTCGCCATAAGTCTCTTCCAGGCGTGACCATCTTGGTTCACGCACCAGGTCCAATACAGGACCATAGCCAATGTGTGCACCCTGTACACGTGCTTCTACAGCAATAGCACTTGCCATTTCCTGTATCAGAGCAGGATCCCAGGTACTTGCCTGTCCGATAGAAGTAGAGAATACGGTGGTACCAATTGCCATATGCCCATGCGGACATTCTTCTGCCAGGATCAATGGAATACCCAGGCGGGTATTTTCCATCATATATTTCTGCATGGCATTGGTGGCTTCAGCACTCTGGCGAGGGCTCAGACCTGTTTCCAGGGTCTTTTGTGTCCATGGATCGGCTCTGAGCGTAGCCCAGAAACTACCGATATGTCTTTTGGATATCTCTTCTTTGAACGTTTCACTTATACCTACAGCATCACCTTTCTTTTCGTACATAGGCCAACCGAGCAGTGTATTCAGCTGCCCGACTTTTTCTTCCAGCGTCATCCGTTGCAGCAGATCTTTCACCCTTGCTTCAACCGGTGCTTTCGCATTTTTGTAGGTCTGTGCACCAGCCTGACCAACGGCCAGCAACAGTACCCCAAGCATGATAATTCGTTGTCTGATTTTCATCGTTACCTGTTAAATTTATTGACAATCATTCATTTAGATGAATTGCGAGTCCTAAAAATAACAAGTATAGGGGTTAGTTTTTAAATAATTTTTAAAGTGATTTTATCTTCTCCCAGAGTGATAAATTATTAACGGGCTTTGATCTTTTTTAGCTCCCGCATGCCATCTTCATTATTCGGATTGATCTGGATGGAACGCTCGTAGAGGGCAATAGCTTCGTTTCGTTTACCCGCCTTGTTCAGTGCTTCTCCATAACTATCGTAGGTATTGAAACTAAGTGGAAATAGCAGACAGTTGAGTTTAAAGATCTCCAGAGCTGCATCGATCCGGTAGTAATCATAAAGCTGCTCATACCCTGCCTTGTTCAGTTCCCACTCACTCAGATAGTAGTGAGCAGTGTCAGTTTTCAGCAGGGATAATTGTGTAGCAGCGGCATCAGCACCTTCTTTGACTAAGGTAGTTACATATATTCTGGCCAATGATTTTTTATTATCGATTTTTTTCGGTGGCTCATTGTTTAACATATGCAATGCATTGGTGACGATCGCACCAAAAGAAGGAGCCGCAGTGTTGTCAAAAGCAATGATCGTTTGGTTTTTATCGAGGTTGTGGTAGTAGAAAGTAGCGAGCCCGAATTTGAAACCACCATGCCCTGCTCCTTTGCCATAGCCGGGTTGATCAAATAATTCCCAGCCTAAGCCGTAAGAACCTGTACCGTCACCCTGCATGGTATCCATTACCTTTTCGCTGTAAATAGTTCCATTTTTCAATTTCACAGGTGTGAGCGCAAGTTGTACAGTAGCAGGACTGAGTAACTTATAACGAAAGAATGCTTTGTCAAATAATAACATGTCATTTACCGTCGTGATGATGTTGGATGCACCAATTGCTGCGTCATTGTTATAGTCTGTATACCGGTATCTTTTTAAATCACCTGTTCTTGAAAAGGTATCGATCGCAAAACTTTCATACGCATGTTTTGTGACCTGTGTGGGCAGTTTGTTTTGAGTAGGATCATAAACAAATGTTTCATACATGTGTGCGGGGTTAAAAATGTGTTTTGTTAAATAGGCATCAAATGGTTCATGACTGATCTGTTCTACCAGCAGACCTAATAATACAAATCCATTATTGCAATAGCGAAACGCTTCACCCGGTTTGAATGCAAGTGTTCTGTGTGCAGCCTTTAGCTGATCAATGAGTATATGACTGGTTACAATCGTATCAGGATATTGTTTGATCAATGGTTCAAACAACTCGATATCAGGTAAGCCGGAAGTGTGTGTGAGCAAGTGTCTGATCGTAATGTAGGGATATGGAAAGTCAGGGAAGTATTGCTGGAAAGAATCATCCAGGTTTAACTTCCCCTTTTCCATCAGCTGAAGAATGGCGGTAGCTGTAAATGTCTTTGATATAGAAGCAAGGTTAAATGGTGTTTCCAAAGTATTCGGCGTACGCGACGGCATATCGGCATAGCCATATGAAAGACTGTGAATGACTTTCCCTTTTTGGGCCATCAATATATTGCCATTGAGTAGCTGAAAGTCTTGCGCAGACAATGATAGACTGGAGCTGAGCAGGGTGGTTATTAAAATGGATTTCATGTCAGTACAATTTTGATAGGACAATATTAATCCAGCCAGATTGCACCAGATTTTAAATGTGATTAAACCACTTGAATGTGGGATAAAAAAGGGGAAGAGGATTTGGTGCCCTAATTAAAAGAGACCGTATCTGGATTATGATACGGCCTCTCAGGTTACAAGGATAGGGATAACAAAGGATGCAGGACCGGTTTATTCTTTAGGTAGTTGTTGATTATTCTTTTCACCTAATTGTTCCAGCAGCTTCAGACCCAGCAGTCCGCTAATAGGACCATTGTTGCCATCGCCACCACCACCGATCAGTATGTCAGGCATAATCTTAATATGCTGTTCACCGATCGCTTCCATCACTTTCAATTGTGTGAAGTTGTTACCACCCATAGCTTCCACCGCCAGCTTATAAGACTCAGCGCTTGATTTACCAATCGCCAGGATCTTTTCAGCTTCTGCATTACCTGTTAAGGATATTTTTTCAGCTTCTGCTCTTGCCGTTAATTCCGTTCTTTCAGCTTCTGCTTTTGCCAGCACTCTTACTTTTTCTGCTTCACCACTTGCCAGCAGTTTCATACGATCCGCTTCTGCATTGGCTTGCAGGCGTACACTGTTTGCATCACCTGTTGCTTTCTTTACAGAAGCATCTGCAATTCTTTCCGCAATCAATACGCCCTGATCTGCTTTAACGATATCTTTCTGTATCTCTGCGATAGCGGTTTCTTTTTCCAGTACCTGTCTGGTTTCCTGTGCACGCATCTGTGTTTCATAAGTCACCTTTTGTTCTTCAGCGATCTTACGATCCGTCAGTGTTTTCATCAGGCTTTCAGGAGGAACGATATCACCGATCAGTGTATCTACACCGAATACGTTGTATTGTTCCAACACACGGCCGATGTGCAGTTTCGCAGATTCCTGTCTTTCCTTACGGCTCTTCAGGAAGTCGATCACTTCAGCGTCCTGCGCAGAGTTACGGAAGTAGTTGCCGATGGTAGGTTCCAGTACCTGAGTGACCAGGTTACTCATGTTACCAAAGCGGGCAATTACCTTAGGTGCTTCGCTGGCAGGGATATGAATGATCTGTGCCACGTCGAGGTTGAATGTAAAACCATCCTTACTACGCACGGTAATGGTAGAGAGGTTTTTATCCAGCTGGTGGGCCTCACTGCGGGCACTCGCCCAGTTCAGTACCAGGTTGGTAGTAGGTACATATTCGACCTTCATGATGTAAGTATTGATAGGATACTTACCGGGGCCTAATGGTTCTGCCCATACACCTTTGTAGTTTTTACCTACAATGTTACCGTGTTTGAAATCGGTACCACTCAGGTCTTCACCTTCGTTACCTACATAAGAGATCACAACACCCACATGGCTGATAGGAATTTCAGTCATGGTACGCATCTCTACCTTTGCAAACCATGGGTTCATAAAGTAAGAACCAGAGAGGATCACCTGTTCCTGTAATCCTTTGTAGCCGCCCTTTTCAAGGAAAGCATCCGCATCCTGGAAGTTTCTGTGACCTTCTATAATCTTACCTGCGATCTGACCGTTTTCAATCGCCTTACCTTCCATTGTAGTGACAATACCCACCGCATTGTCAGGTACATTCACCATATCGGTGATTTCCACTTCAAAGATGAAGGTGTTGATACGATAAGAACCGGGTGTCATAATCGCCGTTTGACGACCTTTCTGACCACCACTTTTCAGGAACGTTTCTGCATTCTGGAAAGCATCGCAATCTACGCGGCGGGCCAGGATAGCGCCGGGTTGCAGCTCTGCACCATCTTTTGCTAATACGAGTCCGATCTTACCTGTAGGGATCACAGTGAAAGCCTGGAACTTAACATCGTACTGCCAGAACCATTTCCAGAAGTACACACCTGGGGCAAGTGTTTGGGCCTGAAAACCAGCTTCTCCGTTAGTGGCCAGAATGCGGCCTTCGGGGAGTTCCTGTTTACCCACCAGTACGAATTTTTTGGTGACTAGTCCTATTTTATCTTCGGGTACGATCACAAGGCCAAAGAATACGCGGAGAATGAAACGGTACAATACAAGGCATAGTACGGGGATGCCAAGCAGCATCAGCCACCTGATTACATCAGTTGTTTGCATAAAAGTTGTTGGTTTATGTATTTGAGTATATGAAATAGGAGTCCATGTCAGGTATGTCCCAATACCTGTGAATTTTGCGCGTGCGCACAGTCGTAATAGCTATAATGCTTTAATTAAAATACTGGTGGGGAAGTATTGAAAATTGTGAAGATTAGATAGTGCAGATTACGAAAATTGCAATTTGCGGGCTTGTTATACATTGTAAATATTATTACCATACAAAGGTTATAACTATTTTTTGAATTCCAAAAAAGTTTTAACAAATCATATACAACTGCAAATTATTGGAAAATAACTTTTTAAGAAAGGAGTGCCTGAAATTGTGAAGAGGGCATAAAAAAATATGTGTTTTTTGAAGGTAGTATGCCTCGAAAACATACCACTACCATCAAAAAATACGTTATTTTTAATGAGCACACTGCGAAAAAATATTTTTGAACAGTGGCCAGATAATATCCTAAACCTATGAAAACTTACATGTTCGTAATGCCTTTGTGCATGGCTTTCGCCTGCAAACAATCAGCTTATTTGCCGGAAGGCAGAAAAATCCCTTTAGGAGATAGTGTAGGTGTCATCACCATCCAATTGCCTTCGCAGTACGATACTGCATTTTCCTTTGTTCATTATGAAATGGGGAAAGACTACCTTATGTACCGCTATCAGCCTAAAACATTGCCTTTGAATAATAGTGACCGGCTCACTGTATATCTATCTATCGACAAGATACACGATACAGCAGCAGCTATTCACCAGTTATTTTCAAGGCATGAACAACTACTCATTGATACCACTATGAATATCAATGGTAATCAATTTTATATCTATGGGAGCAATTTCCAGCAGGACTCTTTCTACTTGCAGACAGTGGAGGCATCCACGGTGAGAAAAGGACGTACACTGACACTTTTGTTCGAAAAGCGTTCCCCCGATGCAGATACCTCTTTCATTGAGAGTTCCAGAAATGCCCTGCTGGCAATGCGTATTGACTAAAGATCTAACCAGGCAGCAATTGCCAGTGTCTTTAATTGTGGTATATCGTAGGCCGTTGCATGCCTGTATACTAAACTGTTGGACATGGATTGAAGCTGGGCAAATTCAACGTCATTACCGCATGATCTAATTCTGCCCGCATTTGTGCGATGTATTCGTTGCTTTCCTTCTTCAATTGCTCTGCCAGTTGTTTGTAGTATTCAATGCCACTCAGCAGGTTCTTCTTGAATGTTTGTAATGATTTTACCTGCTGCGCTGTCAATGAACTGCTTGTTGCTAATTTCTTTTTGAAATAATCCATATAAAGATGCAGCTCATTGATAAACATATTCGGACGGTAAATTTTATTCAGCAAATTCACCCTGCCGTATATATGATTTACCATTTCTGTCAGCGAGAAGATGCCTGAAAAATACGCCAGGTTAGGTCCAGGGCATATCGTCACTGCATTCAGGTTATGTGATAATGGTAATCCGTTATTGATCAGTACAGAACTTGTCAAACCTTCACAGAGACAGTCTTTTACCACTATCTTTTCAAACGCTTCTTTGTATTCCTCACCACTCAGGTTCTGTGCTTCCAGTTCTTTGAGTTTCAGGTTTTGA
The DNA here is from genome assembly GCF_034274695.1 of Chitinophaga sp. LS1. Lineage (NCBI taxonomy): Bacteria > Pseudomonadati > Bacteroidota > Chitinophagia > Chitinophagales > Chitinophagaceae > Chitinophaga > Chitinophaga sp. LS1. The sequence goes on along the minus strand of NZ_CP128362.1, from coordinate 1,491,445 downwards.
AATTCTCTGGATGCGGTACAGATAGGATTCTTAGTAAAAGTCGTATCTGTCACCAGGAATTTTTTATAGCAAGGGCTACCCGGTCTTTTTTTCTCAATCCTGGTTTCCAGTTGCTTTTCAGCCGAAGTTCTGCGGAGGTTGTTGAAAGGCACACCCAGTGGAGATGCATCACTTACATAGTAGTCTTCTTTCTGGGCAGTAGCCAGTAGTTGAAGCGTTTCAGTATCTACGTTCGTTGCTTCCGGTACTAACAGGAATGGGCTGCCCCAACCTGTAGCATCCATGGAATAATATTCTAAAAGGAACTCCTGTTCATTGGCAGTACCAATACCACCCTGCACGGTGATCAGTTGTGGAGGCTGTACGGGATAGTGTTTTGCATTGCTGCACAACGCAAATAGCTCAGCAGCTAAATCAGCTCTCTTGGTTCTGAACTCTTCCAGAATAGGTCCGAGTAGTAAACCGTCGGTGGCAAAAGCGTGTCCGCCACAGTTCAACCCTGACTCAATTCTGAATTCAGAGATCCAAACGCCTTTCTTGGCAAACAGTTTACCTTGTATGAGTGCAGAGCGATAGTCGCTCACTTTCAGAATGATCTTTTTCTTCAGCTGCCCATTTTCGTCAGGCAGGAAATCTGCCAGCTGCTCTACATAGTTGTATAGGCGTGGATTATAGCCTGCAGACAATACGACAGAGCTGCTCAGTTTACTATCGGCAAAACCCCTCAATGCAGCAATTGCATCAGAATATTTTTCTGGCAACAAATCACCATTCGCATCTGTACGCAAATTATCAACCTTACACATGATGTTCACATCAATCGCACCTGCTACCAGCTGACTACGCAGGTAATCCTGGTCTACAGGCTCACCATCCAGCATTTTTAGGTACAGTTGTTTTACGGGAACATCGTCTGGAAGTAGTTCGAAATATTTACTCAGTTCGTTATCTTCAAAGAAAGGCAATTCGCGTAAAATGGTCATCTGGCGTTCCACCATTTCGTGGATCAGGTCAAGGTAACCTGTTATTCTTCTGGCTCTGTGGTCTTCTGCGCGCTCGCTGATAGGTTCGTAAGGATGGTCTAAAAGTTTTGAATAATGTGCCCGCATACTCTCTATCACAACATCGTCGGTGATCGATATAACTGACGAGATCCCGAATCTCGCCACTTTGGCTGGCGTGTCTATGGTATACCCCAGACCGAGTACTGGGATATGGAAGTGGTGCAACGTCGTAGTGTTCATTAGGTAAAGTTCACCAGATATTCGTTTTAGATTCCTGACCGTGAGCAGTCTTGTTACTGATGTAGCTCAGCCTTTTCTACTGATTTTATGCAGGTTTTTTAGGTGTTGCCACTTAGATCTTTTTTCTATTGATGACCTCCCAAAATGCTTCGTTGTACTTGTCACTTATCGGGATGCGCTTATCCCCTATGTAAACGTGGTTATCCTGAATTTGCTGCAGGTGATCCAGGTTAATAATAAACGAGTGATGAATGCGGAGGAAGGGCAGCGCCAGCATCTCTTCAATTTCCTTGAGCCGGCGGTAGAGGAGGATGTTTTCTTTTTCCAGCACCAGTTTTACATATTCTTTCTCACTTTCGGCATAGAGGATGTCGTGAATAGGCACTTTTTTGATGGTTTTGCCGGTTTTGGCAAAGAAATACCCGTTATCCACGACACTTTTCCCGTTCTCAAAGGCGGCTTCGATCTTTTTTTGAGCGTCGAGGAACCTTTTCAGGGTGATGGGCTTTAGTAAATAGTCGATGGCAGAGTAGTTGTAACTGTCTGCCGCAAATTCGGAGTAAGCGGTGGTAAATACGATCTTGATACCAGCGGGCAGTAATGCCGCCAGTGACATGCCATCCAGCAGGGGCATGTTGATATCCAGGAAGATGAGATCTGTTTTATGCTGTTTTACCGCCTGCAGGGCTTCCAGTCCGTTAAAACATTTGGCCACAATCTGCCAGTCGGTGGTTTGGCAAATGAGGACTTCCAGCAGACTGACGGCATTGGGCTCGTCGTCGGTGATGATGCAGTTCAGTTTCATATAAGTGGGATTTTTAAGGAGGCGGTGTAGGTACCATCTTTGGATCCACATACCAGTTGGGCTTTATGGCCATACAGAATATCCAGCCTGTGTGTCAGGTTTTTTAACCCCAGACCGGCTTTGACAGCGCTTTGATAATCAGGGATGTGGTTGACGGCTTCAAACAGCAGGTGTTCACTGTTAGTGGTCAGGGAGATACTGATTTTGTTTTCATTGGCACATTTGTCAATTCCATGTTTGAAAATATTCTCGACAAAGGTGATGAGGAGCATGGGAGGGATCATCAGTTGTCCGTCGTATTCCATATTAAAGTCGAGTTGAATGTCGTGACGCACCCGGATCCGTTCCAGACCGATGTAGTTTTCGATGAACCGGACTTCCGTTTCCAGCATCACTTTTTCCCGGGGACTTTCTTCCATAAAGTAGCGCATCATTTCTGCCAGTTTTTCAATGAGCAGGGCGGTGCGGGGAGCTTCAAGGTAAGCTTCGTAATAAATATTGTTTAGGGTATTGAAGAGAAAGTGTGGTTGTACTTTGGATTTCAGGAGGTTCAGTTCTGCCTGACTCTTTTCAAGTAGCAACGAGGCAGTTTGCTTGCGGAGTTTAAAGTAGGCCATGGTCATTCTGATGGGAAAGCCCATAAAGTATACGATGGTCATACCCATGACAGAGCTCACGATCATGTCCGGGCTAAATTTTTCTTCCGGTTTTTCGGTAAAGTAATAATTGTAAAAATACCAACTTCCATAGGATCGGATAGTACCTATTACCAGGATGAAAAAGATGACAGCGAATACGTACAGCGGTTTTTTGCCCTGTTTATACAAATGTGGTTGTAGCACCAGCATGTCTGTATAGATCACGATGGCGTAAAAGCTGGTATAGTAAAGGGAGAAAAAAGTCGCATGTTGCCATGTATTCATGGACAGCAGCGAGGTAAACAGGAAAATGCAGATGAGGCCCCAGCCCAGCCACTGCAATTGCCGCAGGTTGAAATTGAAAATAACTCGTTCCACATAATAAAAATACCAAATCCTGCTCTTTTGCCTCGCTCAATTCAACCATCCGGGTACTTTATTCAATGAACTATTGAAAATATAACCCTGATGGTTGAATAAATTGGGTAAAGAGAGCAGGAATGGACACCTTTGATATAAGGAAAAAGAACGCCATTCTAATGCCTGATTCGCGGCTACTCTTTGTGGGTAGCCGTCTGCATTTTACGAATGAACAAGGTTTGAATGATGAGGGCGATCACATATAGAATCAATAACCCCATGAGGGTTTTGGTGATAGCCGGTGAGGTGATGTCGGTGGCGAGTGGGTGTCCCAATGGTATCCTGGTGAGTGTTTCATTCACCGCAGGAATGAGGGACAATAATAAGGTGGTGGTCATGAGAAAGGTCTGTACGTATTTGGTCCACGCCTGATTGGAGCGACGCAACCAATAAGCAATTGCTAAAAAAAGTAAAATCATGATCGCCAGTGCATGACCCGGATTGAAACCACCTGCTTTTGATAAGCCGAAGGCGGTGATACAGGCAAATACGGTCAGAATAGAGTAATAATTCCCTGTGGTGGTGCCGGGTTGAATTTTGCCAAATTGGATAAAAGCTGCAATTGCAAAAATGATAGCGACGATCGAAATGATCGTATGGATGGTGCCGAGTACGGATAAAGAGATCATATTGTTTGTTGTTTTAGTCATACAAATCTCGAATGAATCCCTAAGGAAAATCTTAACCCCGGTTAAAATCTGGATGCAACCGAGAAAATTCATAATCCGGATGCCCATCAGCAGGTGTTGACGGCATCTACTTTAAGTTCGCTGTATTTGCAAAACCTCTTAAGTTATACACAATACTGCGGTGCACAATCAGGTGGGTATAGTGCTATGTGACAATTTGTAACACCTGCTACTACTGCTTCCGTTTCTTTAAGTGTATATCCCAACCCTGTTGTGGGCCTTCATCTTGTTATAACAACTTTTATAATAACAGCCACCAGATATAGCTACCACCATTATTCCCCCATACTGATTTAATCTTCTCTTTCATTCCTGCCGCTGTCACGGGCATCCCTTTCTTAGGCGGTACAATACTTGTGGCAGGTACACTCGTGAGGTCTACATTCGTCGCAAACCAGGTTACATTATCATGTGGCAGTGCAATGCCTAATATCATACCAGGTAATCCTGTAAAAGACTCCGGCCCTCCTGACACATGTATCTGATCTGTATAAAACGCCACCACATAAATCGAGTCCATCACAATGGCATTTGCTCTCCGGCACTGATAGCCGGCTATCTCCCTCGTTTCGCTGGTGATTTTCCATTGTATGGCCCGTGCTGTGTCATTGATCAGCATATTGTCGCCATACACCTGTTTCTGGCAGGTATACAAGCCTGTAGTCAAATCTGTATAGATCAGGTTCGCCTGATAGACCCCTGGTGAATTCGACATAAAATCCTGTGCCCCCGGATCTGGCATAGGTGTAAATAAAGTTCGGTTGGCAGCAAAACTCAGTTTTGCATTGAGCCTTTTGAACTGAGGATTGGAATTACGCCACGATTCAAAAAATTGTTTCGACATACCATCATCCGGTCTTTCTTTAATGCGTTTGTTGATATACGCATGCATATTGATCGTTTTCTCAAAAGTAATCGTACCGCTGGATGGAAAGCGCTGTTGGGCTGTCAATGACTGTATACCCAATAAGCATACAGCAATCAGTATATAGAGCGTTCTCATGATTTAGGTTTTGCACCACCCATTTTATTGAAGTCCCAGGTGATGGTGAACATGAAATATCTTCTGATCGTGCTGTAGGTATTCTGTGTAATCTGACTACCTGATACATTTCTGTTAAAACCAGAATTCTGATTCAGCAGGTCATTCACCGAAGCCGCTACTCTCAGTTGTTTTTCCTTCAGGAATTTCCGGCTTACTTCCATATTCCAGATCGTTCTCTTCAGATCTGTATTAAACGATTTGGTTTTTGGAGAATAAGTAAAATTCGTTCTGGAATAAAACTCGAAATTTTTTGGAAGGAACACCCGGAACTCGGCACCCGCATCGAATCCCAATCCATTACTATTCAGGCTGGGCAATAGCGATGACTTCTGAATGGTATAATTTGGCCGGGCGTTAACTTCGAAGTAACCCTTTTTGTCAGCATTCTTTCTAAGGGTGAGCTCTGGCGAAATAGTGTAGGACGTCGATTTGTTCAGTACATTATTCACCATGTTATAAGACACATTGGTATTGGCAGACAACATCGTTGCAAGGCTCATGCCCCACCAATTGGTTTTGAAATCACGCATCGCCCAGATACCTCCATTGTAGCCATTCTTCTTAATATTTGCATATTGATAAGTACTGGCGCCGGCAGAATCTGTTACTACATTCGATACAATCGAATTATGCTTGAGCGAGAAGTTCGCATTCAGGTACATGTATTGCTGCGTAATCGCTTTATAGGAATTGTAATTCCAGTAAATATCATCGCTATAAGACGGATCCAGGTCAGGATTGCCCAGGTGTATATTCAGTGGATCGGTGTTAATTCTCACAGGTTGCAATTGTGTCACTGTGGGCAATTGCGTTCTCCTGGTTACGTTAAAGGTCATAGACTTTGACTGACTGAATGTATACGTCAGGTAGACTTGTGGATTGATATTGACAAAGTTCCGTTTGAAGGTGCTGTTGTCATAGCGGTTCAGTTGTTCGAACGATACATTGGATACCTTGGAACCTGCACTGAGTCTGAACTTAGTCGCCTTGTAAATAAACATCGCGCCACCCTGATGAGAGACGTTGTCAATTTTGAAATCGTTGCTATACAGGCTATCCAGTACATCGTACTTATCGGAGTCAGATTTTTTGTACGTGTTCAGGTTACTGTTGGCATTGGTCAGCACAAAGTCGTAGGAGAACGCAAGTTGTGCTTTGTCTGACAGTGGTTCATTGAAGGTTGCATTAGCGGTCAAAGTATTGTTGTCGCTATGCTGTACCCTGTTCTGATCGTTGACCACACTACTATCCAGTCCTTCCTTTTCATTATAGTAATTAATAGCAGATTTCAGGAACTCATTTCCATTATTACGGGTATAACCTTCACTGATACCCATGGAGAATTTTCTGCCTTTCTTTTTCAATTGCTTATTGAATAAGATGCCGGCATTAAAGGTGGTTTCATCCGTTTTAGAATGCACTGCCCTGCTGTTAGTATTGAGCAGCGTACTATCCTGGCGCAGGCTGGTAGTATTATACTCGTTATCGACTGAACTGTTCCTTGAACCACCGGCGGCATTCACCACGAGGGTACTGGTGGTGTCCAGTTTGAATTCAAAGCGGCCATTACCTTTATGGCGGAAGAGATAATTATGGAATTGCTGATCAGAGGTGGTATTGATGTAGGAAGAAGGCAATGTGTTTTGTGTAATTACACGCTTGTTTCCATCTACCGCCAGAGACCCTATTCTATAATTGACATTGACGGTAGTCTTGTCATTATTGAATTTATTGTCGTAGTGCACACCGCCGTTTTTCGCGGTGGGCAGGCCTTCTCCATAGTATTCACCATTGTAGCTTTCCAGCTCATCGTTGGTCTCCCCGGAGATGCGGATGCTGCCATCGTCTCCAAAGTTGAAGTTGTAGTTACTCATGCCATACTTGCTGCTTTCACCCCAATCCATACCAAAATGGCCGGTGTTGTCTAATATGCCATAAGCGGAGAATCGTTCTTTGCCTTTGAATGCATTGAACATTAGCTTACCGGTATAGAAATTATCTGTACCGCCAGAGGCTTCGACCTTGCCGAAGTAACCGTTCTTTTTGTCTTCCTTGAGTTTGATGTTGATGGTTTTCTCTTTCTTACCATCATCAATCCCCGTGAAGTTTGCCTGGTCGCTGGATCGCTCGTAGACCTGTACTTTGTCTACCATATCGGCACGAATGTTTTTCGTCACGAGAGTAGGGTCGTCACCGAAGAATTCTTCACCATCCACGAGTACCTTATTGACGGTTTTGCCCTGGGCGGTGATCTTTCCATCTTTGTCTACTTCTATCCCCGGAAATTGCCGGAGCAGGTCTTCTACTTTTGCATTCGGCTCTACGTGAAAGGCAGAGGCGTCATACTCGGTGGTATCGCCTTTGATCTTCATCTCCGCTTTCTTGCCCTGGATCAGTACTTCCGTTAATAGTCTCGACCTCAGGAGCATGTTGATACCCTGAAAATCGTACACAGGTTTAGTTGAATCCAGGCTAAACTCTGCGGTGTAGTCTGCATATCCCGGGTAGGATACTAGCAAAATAAACTGGCCACTTTCTTTAAGTGGTACAGAAAAATTGTGACTGGAGTTATTCCAGATGAACTTGCAAAGGGTGGAGTCCTTTGCTCTGAGTACGCTGATCGTGGCATCAGTAATCTTTATTCCAGCAGCTGAATCGGTCAAACTCCCTTTCACGGCATAAGGCTGCTGGGCATACAGGTAACATGAGCACAAACAAAGAAGAAGGAGTATAGGTCCTGCTTTCATTTGTAAAATTTTGATGCATGGGTTAATCCGTCTACACTTGTACCTCTAGGTTATCAAATCAAAAATAAACTAAATTTTTAGTTGTGTGCCCATGCATCTCATTTTAACAAAAATTTATTAAAATCCGTCGAAGATAAAAGGCGTATTATCAATGGCTTTAGCAGGAAGTTTTTCATCTCTGATGCTGGCCTGGTAAGCGAAGCAGGCAATGATGACGGCGGCTTGTTTCAAGTCTTCTATTTGTAAATGATCATAGTCGTCCAGGTTTGTATGATGGGTTTTGCTGTTATAATCTACAGGGTCCTGAATGAATTGAAAGGCGGGAATTCCTGCCCAGTCAAAAGACAGGTGATCGGTGGATCCGGTGTTGTGGAGAGTAATAGTATTGGCACCTAGAGTATCGAATGGCGCGAACCATTTTTTGAAGATGGGTACGACGGCGGTGTTGTTTTGGGCGAAAATTCCTCTGATCCTGCCCGTGCCGTTGTCCAGGTTAAAGTAGACGGAAATGTTTGACTGTGATGGTTTTATTTGTCTGGTTTTCTTTTCCCTGAAATGATTGGTGACATAGTTAAATGAGCCATGCAGGCCCTGTTCTTCCCCTCCCCATAATGCGACTCTGATCGTTCTGCCGGGTTTGAGTTTTAGTGAATCCAGTAGTCGCAGGGCTTCCATCATGACAACACAACCGGCAGCGTTATCAGTGGCACCAGTGGCGGCTGTCCAGCTATCGAGGTGGGCGCCCAGCATCACGACTTGTGAGTTCAATTGTGGGTTAGACCCTTTTAGCTCTGCAATCACATTCATACCGGGTACTTCTTCTGTAGAAGCTTTTACCTGTAGGTTCATTTTCAGCACCACCTTTTTTAATCGGCTTATGCGTTGTGCATCTTCATTGGCGATATCTACTTCAGGCAGTACCATGGGGTTATTTTTTCTAAATCCATAAGTGGCCTGGTTCATCACTACACCATTATGACTGTTTCCTCTTGCCGCAATGATACCGATCGCCCCTGCCTGTTTTAATGCCTTTCTACACACGGGCAGGTTATGAAGATACACTTGAATGTGTTTCATCTCCTCCGACGATATCATGTAGGTATCTTTCAAAGTGTCCAGTGCTGCCTGATCATGCCTGGTAGCGGCCACCCCAAAATTCTTATGGGTATCTACAGGGGTGCTTTCGATCAGTATGAATTTATCTTTGAATTGGGCAGCGTGATTTTGTAACCAGTCAGCGTCCAGTGATTGCTCACGAGTGATGGTAGTCACCTCTCCCTGCAGGTGATCGGCGGCGGGTGACCATGGCACCGGATAAGCATGTATCGGAAAATAATAAGGAGTGACGGCATCCAGGCTAAAGCTCTCAGCCTCCCATTGAATACCGAAAGGGCCCCAGGATTCAGTGCCGGCATAGCTCACATGCCATTTTTTAAATTCCTGTACTGCCCAGTCAGCGGCTCTTTTAAATCCAGGAGAACCTGTAAGCCGGCCACCAGATTGGTCTGTCAGCCCCTGGGCTAATTGAGGAATATGAGAGTCGGCAAATTCTGCCTGCATTATTTTCTGAACGATGGCAGGATCGATCGCGTCCTGTGCAAGGCAGTTTTGGTGGCATGCAATAGCTATGAGAGAAAGCCATAAAATTTTCATGTGCGGATCTTTTAATTACGGTTAACTAATCACCGTAATTTATAACAATCCTTCAAAACCATACTTAGCCATGCTCCAAAATTCATCCAGTGCAATGATGCGGGGTTTGAAAAATGAGATAATTGCAGGCCAGTCTTCGCCTTGCAAAACATTCACATTTTCCAGCCGGGTACTGATGGTACTCATTGTTTTTCCATACTCGTCCATGGTATTGGCCTGCCATTGCCAGTCCTCTCCCAATGTCGTTTCCAGAACCGTTTTGTTGACGACAAACAACTCATAGAACCGGGGATCCGATTGTGTAATGACAATAGCAATGCTGGCATGCCGGCTATCGGCATCCATTTTAAAAAATACACCGGGAACACCTGTCTTATAGTTCAGCCAGCTAATAGGCTCCCCGTCCGCAGATAGCACGGGTTTCATATATCGACCAAAGGCGGTCCAGAAATTCTCTTTCAGTTTTGAAACTTCCTGTTTGGAATACATGCTGCGAAAATACTCACTGGAAGCACCAGTGCAAAATTTTCGCAATATTCTTTGCGTCGTTCATGCCTCTGTGGTGGGCACCTTCCAGTGAGATCTTTAGCATGCTCAGCGCTTTTTGCATACTGACAGGACGATCCGTTTTTTTTCAATCGATGCTCGTTAGCAAAAAGATGAGGTAAATTTCATATTTCTGAATATACAAACACCTTGCTAAAGGCGGATTAGTTCTATTTCTCCAGATAACTTCACATCATCACCTACAATCAGGTTACCGGCATCATTAAGCAGGTGAAAGTTCAAACCAAAATCTTTACGGTTGATCTTTCCATTGATTTCAAAACCAGCTCTGTGGTCATTGAACCTGCCAATACCACTGCCTGTATGTTCTACTTGCAGGGTAACAGGCCGGGTATTATTTAAGATGGTTAGTTCACCTTTTAAAGTATCATTGGCTAATACGCCATTGAATGTAATGGTAGGGAATTGCGCAGCGTCAAAGAAGATATTCGAGGTAAGATGACCGTCGCGTTCTTTATTATTGGTGTCTATGCTTTGTACTTCCAATGTGAAAGTAACAGTAGCATGTTCGAAGTTTTCATTATCAGTTTGTACAGTGCCGCTGAATGCCCTGAAGAAGCCCGATACGTTGGCAATGCCAAGGTGTTTTACTTTAAAACCGATTTGAGAATGTCCGGGATCAATGTTCCATTGTGTCATAGCTTTAATTTTTTGTCAAAGCTATATGGAGGCAGGGGGGAATATTTTACCATAGGGTAAATAATCAACGAATAGTTCGGATCCGGCTAGTGCTGAAATTACCTGATTGTCCTGATCCTGCTAAGCGACTGCTGTGTAATTCCCAGGTATTTCGCCATATCCCCCAGGCTAATCCTTTGATGAATTGCATTATTCTCCTCTACAAACAATCTGTACCTATCCGCCGCATTCTCTTCCAACATCTCACTGATCCTTTTCGTCATCTTAGTAGCAGCTATACTCACCAGCCTACGAAAGAACGTCTCCACAGCATGATGTTGTTTACATAACCCCTCCATGACCTCATAACGAATCATAGTAACAGTTGTATCTTCCAGCGCTACCAGATTAAACTTAGATGGCACCTGATTCAAATAACTATCAAACACCGTAAAAAGTACATTCTCAGAAAAGAACCGCATAATAAACTCCTTATCATCCTTCTCAGAGAACGACTTGATCAATCCTTCATTAACAAAATAAAGATACCTGCAGGTTTCCCCACTCCGCAACAGGAAGTCTCCTTTGTTGTAAGACTTAGTGATCGCCTGCGAAGTCAGTTCCCACAATACAGCATCTTCCAACGGTGAAAACTGCTGACAATACAGTACCAGATTTGCCATATTAATTAAATGAATTTCGGAATTCCAATGGCGATAACTGTGTCTTCGCCTTAAACAATTTACTAAATGACTGTGGATAATCAAACCCTAATCCATAAGCAATCTCACTCACCGACAAATCAGTAGTAGATAACTGTTCCTTGGCCTTCTCAATGAGTTTATCCTGTATATGTTGCTGTGTACTCTTGCCTGTTAATGTCTTCAGTAAGTTGCTCAGATAATTCGCCGATACATTCAGCGCTGTTGAAATGTACTTTACACTGGGTAGCCCTTTTTTTACCAACTCATCACTATTAAAATAATCAGTCAGCAATGCTTCCAGTTTTTCCAGAATGTGATGATTACTGATTTTTCTTGTAATAAACTGTCGCTGATAAAACCGCTCCGCATACGCCAACAGCGATTCCAGCTGCGCCAGAATGATCTCCTGGCTGAATTGATCGATATTGGTATGATACTCTCTCTTAATATTCTCCACAATAGCAGAAACCGTCAGCTCTTCTTTTTCTGAAAGAAACAATGCCTCATTCACTGCATAATCAAAATACTGGTACTGCCTGATCTTCTTTGCCAGCGGCGTATTCCACAGAAAATCGGGATGGATCAGTAACACCCATCCCGATTGATTTATTTCTTTTGAAAGGGGTTCAATACTAAACACCTGTCCCGGCGCCATGAAACTCATCACTCCTTCATCAAAATCATACTCCTGCTGTCCATATTTCATTTTCACATTGTAGCCTTTCTTCATGCTGATCAGGTAAAAATTGAACACAATACTGACCGGCTCTTCCATATGAATATCTTTGATAGGCGCTACGTCTATCACACTGATCAGTGGATGCTCCGGTTTAGGGAAGCCCCTGAACTCGTGAAATGCAGATATAGTATTAAAAGTAAAGATGCGTTTTCCGGCCATCATACAAGTTAATTATTTTGCTGCAAAGGCGTTGGCAAAGTCTTTTGCGAAGTCTTTCACTTTCACCTTCCCAAATTCCGCTGGTCTGTTTTTTAAGTAATCAGCTTGCAGGACACCTTCGTGCACGCTGGCATACATTTCTACCATACCCTGGGCGATAGCGGGTTGCATACCGGCAGCTATCAGACCTTGCAGGTATTGTTCATTGGGAAGTGCGATCCATTGCAAACCGGGTTTGCCAATAGCCTCACCTATAATCTGTGCAGTTTCATTGCAGGTCAGTTCATCGCTTACTACATATCTTACCCTTCTGTGGGCAGCTGGCAGTGTGATTTCATCTGCAATTGCAGCGGCGATATCTGATGGTGCTACCCAGGTAGCGATGTCATCTCCACCGGTATTGGAAGCCATGATACCTTGTTGTTTGATCAATCCTATAAAAGCATATAAGTTATAATAGAAGCCTACAGCACGCATGAAGGTAATGTCTGCATCCGTCAGTGTATTCAATGCCTGCTCTACATTGTAATGCAGTTTAATGAGTCCGGAGCCATGTTCCAGATGTGCACCGATACTACTCAGGTGAATGACTCTTTTCACACCGGCCTGCCTGATAGCCTGTGTCAGGTTGTCTGCCACTTTCTGGCATTCAGCGTACAGGTCTACATTGGGATCGAAGTAGCTGACAAAGGGAGGGATCATGGTATACACGAGGTCAGCGCCTGTAAAGGTGCGGGTGAGGAAATCTGCATCTTCAATAGAACCGACAGCCGGTGTGGCGCCGAGTGCTTTGATGGCGGCCGTTCTATCTTCTTTGCTGGTGACGATTGTCAGGTCATGGTGATGAAGAAGTTGTGCCAGTGGTAATCCGATATGGCCTAAGGAGCCTGTTAAAACGATTTTCATGCTATTTGATTTTGTATCACAAAACTCCTGATAAACGGGTGCGCGGACGTAACCAAATCTAAGGTTGTTGTGTTCAAATCTTTCTCCGCGTTGTTGGCGGCGGTGATATTGGGGGTATCTTACTATAGTTTCCTACATTTGCAGCATGGTGCACCCACTGCGAGCTCATATAGAAGCCATCAGTAAACTCACTGATGAGGAATTTGAATATATCCTGTCTCATTTTACGCCTGTTAAACTGAAGAAACATCACCTGCTTGTCAGGGAAGGGGAGTTGGTGAAGTGTGAATACTTTGTGTTGAAAGGTTGTCTCCGCGCTTATATGACTGAAGAAAAATCAGGTAAGGAATATACTTATCAGTTCGCCGCTGAAACCTGGTGGATCTCAGAGCGGGATGCATTTTTAAATCAGACCCCTTCAAAAACCGCTATTGAATGTTTGGAAGATTGTGAGTTATTGGCCATTACCCTGGAAGATACCTTGAAGGTGGGGCGGGAACTCTGGAAGTATGAACATTATAAAAGTGTCAAGTCTGCCCATGGGTTTGTTGCATTGCAAAAGCGGGTGCAGCTGATGATTATGGGAAGTGCGAAAGAACGGTTTGAGCATTTTGTAATGCAATATCCGCATTTATATAACCGGATCCCTAAAGCGATGATTGCTACGTATCTGGGGGTAACCCGCGAAACGATCAGTCGTTTGTACCGTAAATAATTTGAGTAACATATGCAATTATCCAGTCAGATCTCCTGCTAGCCCTGGTGTAACCCGCGAAACGATCAGTCGTTTGTACCGTAAATAATTTGAGCAACATATGCAATTATCCAGTCAGATCTTCAGCTAGCCTTGGAGTAACCCGCAAAAACATAAGTCGTTTGTATCGTAAATAGTGTTACAAATGTCACAATTTTAAAGTGACATTTGTCCTTCGACAGCAGTGCTTTGAGCAGCAATTTTGTGTCTCAAATTACAAACGACATGAAATATTTGTTCTTCTCTCTACTGTTTTTCGCAACATTTGCCACTTATGCACAAGAGCAACCTGGCTACTATCGCATGACATTAGGCGATTGTGAAGTCATCGCTATCTCCGATGGTACTGTTCCCCTGAATTTAAAGGGTTTATTACACGAAAAGAAAGCAGGTGAAATTGAATCACTGTTAAAACAGAACTACCTGGACACGATTGTAGAAACATCTATTACTGCATACCTGGTAAAGACCAATAATCAACTCATCCTGATCGACGCTGGTACGGGCAACTTTTTGGGCGCCACTTTAGGCAAAGTCCGTCACAACCTGGAAGCAGCAGGTTATAAGCCGGAAGATATCAATGTAGTTTTATTAACACATCTGCATGCAGATCACGTAGGTGGTTTAAGTGAAGGTGGTAAAATGGTTTTCCCAAATGCCACTCTTTACATCAGTCAGCCGGAAGCTGATTTCTGGTTAAACCCAGCCAACAAAGCCACTGCCAATAAAAGAGCGACTTCTTTCTTTGATCCTGCACAGCAATCAATTGCTCCTTATCAACAGGCGGGGAAGGTAAAAACATATGCTCCTGGCGCACAGTTGTTACCGGGTATCAGTGCCATTGCATTGGCAGGGCATACACCAGGTCACAGTGCTTTTATGCTGACCAGCAAGGGCGAAAAACTGGTCTTTGTAGGTGATATCATTCATGCTGGTGCGGTACAATTAGTAGATCCGGGCGTGACAATTGATTTCGATGTGGAATTTGCAGGTGCTGAAGCTGCGAGAACGAAAGCCTTTGATGATGCTGCAAAGCAAGGGTATTGGGTGGCCGCGCCACATTTATCATTCCCAGGAATTGGACATGTGAAAAAGGTGGGGAAAGGATATGAATGGTTGCCTATTAATTATATGACGGTGAAGTTTCTGCATTAGTGTAGAAACTTTCTTCTAATGTGTCCATATCATCCCCTGCGGATTGAATCGGAGAGTATGTATTTCAGAGGTTCCTTTCTTATATACGGCATATATCAAAAGTAAGAAAATTTGGATACATCATTTACTAACCTGGACACATCTACCCCAACTCCCTAAAGCATGTGTTGCTGTACAATAAAGCACAGCAACACATGCATATCATCTTCATCACCGGTGCCTCTTAAATGCATCAGAAAATGTGATAATGGAAAATGCAAAATGGCGCATCGCAGGATTAAGAGAGGAAAGTATACGGCCTGAAAAATGGAGAAGTTTAATGGAAAAAAAATAGCCCCTGCAAGGGGACTATTCCTCTATATCTCCTTATTAAATATCTCCAACGCCTCCTTATCCTCATACTCCACTATCAACTTCCTCAACCGCTCCTTCAAATCCTTCACCACCTTTACATACTGGGTATCCTTATACACATTCACCTTCTCCCCCGGATCCTTCTTCAAATCAAACAACTCCCAACTCTCCACTCCCTTATAAAACCTCACCAACACAAAATCCTTCGCCCTTATCCCAAAATGCGGACTCACATGATGCGGCTGCGGATACTCATAATAATGATAATACACATCCTTCCTCCAATCCTTCGGCTCCTTCCCCTTCAACAAAGAAAAGAACGACCTCCCCTGTATATCCGCCGGCGCTTTTATCCCCGCAAAATCCAAAATAGTCGGCGCCCAATCCACATTAGACACAAACCCAGCTACCTTCGTTCCCGGCTTTATCACCCCCGGATACTTTGCCACAAAAGCCGTCTTCAAAGACTGCTCATATATAAACCGCTTATCAAACCACCCATGCTCTCCCAAATAAAACCCCTGATCAGAAGCATAAATCACCACCGTATTCTTACTCAACCCCGTACTATCCAGGTAATCCAAAATACGCCCAATATTTCTATCCAAAGACTTCGCCGTTGCATAATAGTCCTTCAGATAGCGCTGGAACTTCCACTTCGCCAACTCCTTCCCACTTAATTTCTTCGCATCAAAATCATCCGAAATCTTACCATAATACATCTCATACGCACCTGCCTGTTCTGGATCCAACCTTGCATACCCCTTGTTCACATACCGCTTATTAGGTCCTGCGTCCGCAGCATCCTTCAATGCTGTTCCAAATTTCTGATGCACTTTCAGATCCAGATCCAACAGCATCGTCTTATCAATCGTCATATCCTGATCCTGCGCTGCCAATCTCGTATCGTAGTTGTCAAAGAAATCGTCCGGCAATGGGAAATCAATATTATCATACGCGCCCAGATCCTGCACATCCGGCAACCACTCCCTATGTGTAGCCTTCTCTCCTACTACCGCAAAGAACGGCTTGCTCGTATCCCGCTTCTTCAACCAGTCAAAGAAGAACTCAGAGATCAGATTCGTTACATACCCCTTATACTGAATCGTGTCATTCTGATTATTGATAAACTCCGGATTATAATACTGACCCTGCCCCGGCAAGATATTAAAGTAATCAAACCCAACCGGCAAACTACCCAGGTGCAGTTTTCCAATCCACGCCGTCTGATACCCTCCCTGCTGCAATAGTGTAGGGAAGTTGGTCTGATTCACATCATACCGTTTTTCATTCAGGGTATACCCATTTTTATGGCTATACTTCCCCGTCAGCAATGTCGCCCGGCTCGGCCCACAAATAGAATTTGCTACAAAGTTGTTATTCAGCAATGCGCCTGCATTGGCTATTCTGTCTATATTTGGCGTCTGCACCAGCTTATTACCATAAGCACTCGTCGCCTGGTAAGCATGGTCGTCAGACAGGATAAAGATGATGTTAGGTCTGTTCTGCGCCTGTGTATACAACACTGTTGTCAACAACACGCATAGCAACCCAAATGGACGTAATAACATGGTCTGGTTAGTTAAAAGTAAATGTCCTGTGTCTGACTAACAGTCTACTGATTTAGTAGAACAAATAAAGTAAATATATTCCCGGAATGAAAGTATTTGGTGGAATTTTTTTTCAGGAGTAATTTTAGAGAGAGTTATGATCGCTGAATTTCAAGCATATTGCCGCACACTAACGCTACTCTCTGATGAAGAGATAGAGCGGATTACCGCATTCGCAGTTCCCAGAACGCTACAGCGAGGTGAGCACCTGTTGCAGCAGGGACAGGTGTGTCGGCATAAAACGTTCATAATAAAAGGTTTACTACGTAATTACGGTACTGCGGCCGATGGTACTGAATACATTTTACAATTCTCTTCAGCGCATCAGTGGATATTAGATCCGGAAAGTTATCACCTACAGTCTGCCTCAAAATTTAATATAGCTGCCATAGAGCGTACTGATGTATTGCAATGGCCAAAGGCTGAATTTGATACCTTATTAAACGAGATGCCGGCGCTGAATACTTATTCACAGCAATTGGTCTCAAGAATTAATTATACCGGCCGGCAGCGGCTGTTTACCACGCTTAGTGGTACGCCTGAAGAAAAGTATGATGACTTTGTTATTAACAACCCTGATTTACTCTCCCGTGTTCCACTCCATATGATCGCTGCTTATCTGGGTATGTCATTAAAGACATTGACCCGTATCCGGCATGCACAGTTACATCGTTAATTTAAATATGGTCAAATGACCACATTTACATCACCACATTAAATGACTTTTGTATCAACAAATTAAATCATTCATTTATGCGGGTATTTGTTACAGGAGCTTCGGGTTTTGTTGGCTCCGCAATCGTAAAAGAACTGTTACAGGCAGGACACCAGGTATTGGGTATGGTGCGTTCTGATATCAATGCCGAAGCATTGGAAAAAATAGGTGCAACAGCTCACATGGCAGACCTCACTGACATTGAAAGCATCAAAGCAGGTGCAGTACAATGTGATGCGATTATTCATACAGCTTTTAATCATGATTTCTCCCGGTTCAAACAAAGTAGTGAAGAAGATCATCAGTTGATTTTAGCATTAGGAGAAACTAAGTTGCCGTTCATCGTTACATCTGCAATTGGTTTGTTAAATTATGAACGTCCTGTTGATGAAAGTGATACACCTCCACCATCAGACAAGGTACCGCGTGCGGCTACAGAAGAAGCGGCCCGCAGTGTCGGTGCTTATATAGTAAGACTGCCGCCCACTACGCATGGAGAAGGTGATCATGGTTTTGTGCCTATCATTATTAACATAGCTAAAGCAAAAGGTGAATCAGCTTACATTGGTGAAGGGAAGAATAACTGGCCTGCGGTACATCGTTTTGATGCAGCGGTATTATACAGGTTGATAGTAGAAAAACAGCCGGCGCAAAAAGTGTTTCATGCGGTAGCGGAAGTGAGAGTGCCATTTAGAGATATAGCGACGACTATAGGGAATGGATTGAATATGCCAACAGTGAGTAAGACAGGTGCAGATGCGGAAGCGCACTTTGGATGGTTTACGCATTTTGCGGGAATGGGAGTGATGCCTTCGGCTGAAGAGACAAAGCAAATATTAGGCTGGGAGCCCAGAGAGAAAGGGATATTGGAGGATATTGTGGAAGGAGGATATTTAAAATAAGCCACATATTCAAGCATCATTTTAAAAAAGGGGATTTATCCCCTTTTTGCGTTTCTGCACTTGTCGCGTTGGAAATTAGTTCTAATTTTCACCTGATTTTACAACTCCAATTCACGAATATTTCCAGATAGTATTTTTCTGGTGCTGGTGTATAACCAGTGCAGGTGGAATTCTATTGTCAAGACACTAAGCTTTTAATTCATAATGTTATGATTATTAATTCCCAATTTTTATATGGCCTTCTGGTGATGGCGTGCTTCGGGGGATGCAAACATGAGCCCTCCTTTGACCCTTATGGCCCTGGTCTTACTGAACGCCTCAATGCCTATAACAATGTACAGTCGAATGTTAATAACGGCACCCCTGATTTATTTATTGACTTCTCAGCAGGTATTAACAATGCCTTCAAAACTTCTACTGTCAACAGTCTGCTGTCAGAATGTTTTAATACAATACTAACCGACAAGTTTGAAGTATATAAGCTGGGATCTAATGAGGTAACCCCATTACCAGTGACCAATACCACGCAGCTTGGGCAGGAAATAAGTAATCAAAGTAATTATAAAGATATCTGGGCGCCTATCCAGAAAGCTGTCGAAAAAATCACAGCAGCCGATAATGATGCGCTCTTAATTACAGACTTCGAAGAATGGAATGATAAAACTGAAGTAACAAATACCGCCTATCTGAAACTGCCATTTTCAAAATGGTTGGCTAAAGGTAAATCCATCCATTTTTTTATAGTAGACTATAAAGAAGGTAATGTGGACAAACATATTTATTTTACCATCTTCAATAGTACTAACATTCTACTCTCTAAGCTCTCGCCTAAACTCAGTCCCTACAGCACCCGGTTCGATTTGTCTACAAGCGCATATACTTTATCAACAAACTATGCAGACCCCAAATCAGGTGGTATTTACAATAATAAAAATGATTTAGACCTAAAGAAAGATCAATATATAAAAGGTGAATGGTATGAATACTATCCACTAGGTCTTGATTGGAAAAATATAGCAGACATACATAAAGAGGTGCCGGAAGAATTCTCCGACATATTCCGCAATCTCTTCATAGACCTTAGCAATCAGGATAGCTATATCTTCAAAGCATTCGAAGTACAAACTTTCAATGCCACTACAGATTTCACAAATTTTGCAAAAGCTGATTACACATTACACAATCCTCCCAAAACTACTAAAGGGAAAAATGGTGAAACCAAAATATCCGACGAAGAAAAAGATCCATTAATACTCGAATGCTATAACGACGACGGCTCAATAAAAGATGCCTGCAAATACCATCCGCAAACATTAAAGCCGCTCTCCAATTACTTCCACCTGAATCAACCCTTATTTGATAATACCAGCAAAAGCGATAACAAACATATAGAACTTGGAATCACCTTCGATTTCAAGTTTACACCTGCAGAAGCTGATACTTTATTAAGAATAAATATCGTGCTCACTGCGGCTACCCCCAATATCGACAATCTAAAACTGGAAAAATTCAAATGGGTCAATGGGAAAGGAACACCCAATATCGCGCTATATGAATCTATAAAAAACACTTTACTGGAACTAAAACCTGAAAATAAAACGATCTACACCTATTATATCAAAACATTATAATCATGGAATCAATTACTGCCTACACCGTTTCTGTCATTATCACCCTTGTCATCTTATTCATCGCAGCTATCATCGCTAACCTCATCAAATTCGAAGGTGGCAGCAGACCCAAAGATCCCAAAATCAGGAAACTATGGTTCTGGGTATTATGTCTGGTAAATCCTATTCTCATCTTCCTTCTCGGCTTCTTTGTATTCATGCCCGATGGTAACAGAATGGTGATAAAAAATTACATCGCCGCCTTAACCATTGGCACCGCAGCAGGCTTCTTCTTATACATCCTATTAGGCTACATCCTCAGCCGCATCTTCACAAATGGTAAGCTAGGTCACTGGTTTTAATCTGCAATCATCATGGACAAATTATTCGTTATCGCCGTCGGTGGTACCGGCATGCGCTGCCTCGAAGCCTTCACTCACCTCTGTGCAGTAGGCATGTTCGACAGCAAGGAAATCGAAATGCTCACACTCGATACAGATCAGGCTAATGGCAACAAAGGCCGTGTGGAAAAACTGATTCAATTATACAACCGGATTAAATCCGGCGGTACCCCCAATGCAAATACCTTCTTCTCTTCTAAACTAAACCTCTACCGGTTTTATACCAACTATTCCGGTCAGGGCAGAGAGAATTATAAAAATATTTCCAAGTTGAATTCAGGCACACCTGAACAACAAAAAGGCAATAAACTCATCTCAGACCTTTTTCTTGACAACGAATCTGTACAGGAATTCGACCTCTCTCATGGCTACCGTGCACAAACACACCTGGGCTCTATGCTCATGTACCATGGTATGATCGAGGCAGCCAGAAATATTGTAAGAGGCACAGATGTAAAAGTACAGGAACGGGAACTGGATGAATTTGTTACCAAACTGGAACTCGCCGGGCAAGATGCTCGTGTGTTCATCTTCGGCTCTATCTTCGGTGGCACAGGTGCTTCTTCTATTCCCATCATTCCCAAAGCCCTGCAGGAATTCATAAAGATCCGGTCCAAAGGGGCTTCCAGCATCGACTTCTCCAAAGCAAAGTTCGGCTCTACCCTGCTCACTGAATACTTTACTTTCAAAAAGCCCAATGACAAACAGAAAGCCAATAAAGAAAATAGTATCATCGCAGATGCCTCTTATTTTCCCCTGAATAGTCAGGCTGCCCTGCAGTTTTATCAAAGTGATCCTACCGTACAGCGATGCTATAAAATGCTCTATCACATCGGTTGGCCGGTAGAAAGTAAACCTGTAGACAATGGCAGTACCCAAACCATCACCGGTGGTGCTACCCAGGAAAATGCGGCACATATCACTGAATTACTGGCTGCCTGTGCTGCCTATGATTTCTTTACCAGAACAACCGGTCTGGATGTAGACAAAACTGAGTACGTATACAAAGCCGTAGACTTTAACAGCAACGCCTTCAGTTTCTCTATTCACGACTTTGTGGGCAATGGTAATAAAGCAGGAGAACGATTCGCCAACAAAATCGGCGCTTTCTTTTCACTGGCACATATTTCACTCACCGTCAATAATGCGGCAAACGGTGACGCCGGTATCAAAGGTTTTATTACCAGGTGTCAGGAGCAAAAAATCACCCAATATAATACCATCACCGATGCTGAATGCGGTGAAATCAATGACTACTTCAAGGCATTCGCATACACCTTCGAAAGCGCACGATTCACACCCGGTTGGTTGTACCAGGTTAGGAACACGGTTGCCCCGGGTACATTCATCTTCGATAGCAAAGCCTTCCCTGATAGTCTCTCTGAATTGAAGAAACTGGATGTCGGCACCATCTTCCCCGATGAAAAAAATCACTGGCCTAAAGGAGGTTTACTGGCTAACAGATATGACACCTTTGTCAAAAAGCTGATCAACCTGGGACCAGCCGAAGAGCAACAGGTCAATACCACAAAAGAAAAATTCCTCGCTCATATCTACAATGCAATCACTCATTCACAGGGCTTCCATTTAATCTGAAATTACAATGAGCAATAAAATAAAAGCCTTAACTATCAAGGTACACCCTAAGACAGAACTACAGGGCGTGCAATTCGCCTGGGACAAGATCCCACAGCTGGAAGTTTTTACCAGAAATATCATTATTCCTGAGATAGCAGTGGAACAGGATGGCGGTGCTGCTGTAAACATTGGTACTCTTGTATCTGGTATTCCTACCGTATTTGCGAGAGCGGCCCTGTTCGAAAGCGCTTTGAACAATATCATTGATCAGGATGCCGCTACTTCCGGGCTCATGTCGTTTTACAAATCGCTGGTAAGTGAGTGGAAAGGTTTTATCAGTTGCCTCGCATTGAACTATAAAGATATTGAAGTAAACCGCGTTCCCCTCGTTTATTCAGATGGAAAAAAGCTGCCCGATACAGAAAATATTTATGAACCCACTGGTGCATTTGGCAATGCTTTGTTTGAAAGACAACCCCTATGGAGCGATCAGTCACTGGCTGATAATGCAGAGAAGGTGCCGTTTATAGATGTGATCTCTTTCAAAGGAAATGTAATCGGTGGTACATCGCCCGATTGCTTTCTCTTTACTTCGGTATCTTATAACATCAAAGGAAAATATCCTTTCATCAATATTCAAAGCGGTCGTTTTGTAGATCCGTTAAAATCTGATCCAGGCCAGCAGGAGCTGAAATTAATCTATGGATATGCCAAACATATCCTGGACAATATACAGTCATTCAAACAGCACTTTAGTGGTTTGCCGGCTGATATCAGACCTTCCTACGAAAATATCAGCGCCTGTCTGCAGGATTGGATAAAGGATATGGTGAGATATCAGGAGCAAAAAAACTTTCCCAGACTGGATAGTTCCACCCCTCCTGAAGTTGGTTCTCTGTTTGCATTACCCTTTAGTAAGTTATTTAATTATTCCACTTTATTATTCGGTTCTGAAGGCATCATCACACAGGTAGAAAATTCAGCATACAGTATTCCATTTGATCCCAAAGATCTCCTGCTACCAGACTCCACCGAAATTGCGCAGATAGATTTTGGTAAAGAAGGTGCTGAAAAAAAGAACTTCTTATCTAATAAACCCATACTGTTATTAGCCGCCGAAACAAAGGGTCAGCCTAATAACTATACATACTTTGCGCTGCCATTGACACCGCTTGCCTTAAATGTATTTGGAACAAACCTGGATGCGCTTGCTGGATTGTCGCCTAACTCTAATGTCAGATCACGTATCTCTGCGGTATATGATCCTAATGACAGGGATGGAGAAAAGCTGATCGTACACCTCAAACTATTTACCGATACCGGCAATGAAATTCTCAGACAGGTAGTGTATAAAGTTACGCAGGAAGCCATTATGGGAAAAGACATACTGATGTGGCCCAACTTTATATCCAAACAATGGAACCGGTATTTCCTGTATTCCGAGATTCCTCACAACGATGCTAAATTCCAGGCCACGCCGTTTATTGGCAATGTCAATGACGAGTTCTTCCGCATTGCGCTGGATGATAAAGGTATCCCATTTTACCTGGCGGAAAAAGGCCGCGCTGTATCTGTTCCTGATACGCAGGTGCAGCTTCACATCGCATCGAACAATGCAGTGGCTGATAACAAATATAAGTATGAGATCTACGAAAGTAATCAGCCATTCAAAGGCATTAAGTTCTCGCATGCAGGCGTAGATTGTGGTTTTGGCATTATACGATACAAATCATTTGGGAACGATCCGGCATTTCCATTGAATATGCTGAATACGACAAAGACATTATACCCGGCTTTCCTGGGCGTGGATTTTGGTAGTACGAATTCTTCCATTGCTTACTATTCCGAAAGTGATAATAAGGTGAAAGAGGATCTGAAACTCACGAACAAAAGGATTTCATTGTTGTCCACCGATTTGAAAAATAATGATGAACGTCCGGCTGTGGAAGATGAAATATTTTTCTTTCAGAATGATGAGATTTTTTCCAATTCTATCAAGTCGGTGCTCACTATTCATGATCCCAGAAGGATTGTGAATGAAAAGAACAATCAGCCGGATTCTCTCTTGTCAGATGCAGTAAAAGGTGGATTCCCTTGTTTTGAAAAGAACCTTCCTATTGATAGCGCATCGGATAACAGGTATTTCCTGACCTACAACAGAGTGGGGACGGCAGAGCTGGTATACAATATGAAATGGTCCACACAGCGTATTGATAAAAGTTATAAAACGGCTTACCTGAGTACGCTGATGTTGCATGTATATGCACAGCTCTTTGAGGAAAACCATGAGCCGCATACGCTGAAATGGTCTTATCCCTCTTCTATGGGCAAAGACCTTTTAAGCGAATACAGAGCCATCTGGGATTCGTTAGTGAATATCAGCCCTATCAATAGCAACGTTAAATTGAAGACATATCCACCATCTGACCTGTCGGATATTGGTGATGTGCAGAAAAGTACCTGGGGCGTAGGCAGTGATACAGGTGGTGGTTGGGGAGCAAGTGATGAAAGTGGCTGGGGCAATGAAAAGGAAACAAAAAAGAAGGAGATCGTAGAAATTCCTTTTGATACGGCACCTATTCGTTTTGATTTTAAAGAACTGGGTAATCAGGAGTCTTTGTCAGAAGCCTGTGCGGTAGCGAATTATCTCGTCAGGCCCCAGGGCGGCTATTCAATAAATGCAGGTGAGTTAATCCTGTGTTTTGATATTGGTGGTAGTACAACAGATATTACAGCACTTTGCCAGATGTTAGATGGCAAGGCGATGATCAAGCAAAACTCCATTCGCTTTGCAGCTGAGCGTATGGCGCAGGCCACCCGATATTCCCCCAATTTCAGAACCGTGCTGTTGAAAATGTGTGAAAGGAAACGCATCTCGATCCAGGGACTGAACAAGGGAGAGAATAAATTTTCTGAAAATACGGCTCCCTATTACTTTGAACAGGTATTGGACCGGTTGGAGCATACAGACTTTAATACCTTTTATCTGCTCATAGCAGCGGAGTGTAAAGAGATGATGAGTGTGAACCTGTACATCACAGGGCTGATCATGTTCTATGCAGGGCAACTGGTACATAAGCTACGAACAGAAATAATCCGTTCCGAAGATGCGCCACCTGCAGTGAAAAACACGCCTCCAAAAATCAGGATTGCCTTTGCAGGTAAAGGCGCCCGCATCTTTGACTGGTTCAATGCGGTCGATCCGTCTGCTGCAAATAACTACTATACCCAGATGTTCATCAGAGGTATTGGTGGCGAAGCGGTGGCAAGAAAGACCATCATTCCTGTGAGTCAAAGTCCGCTGAAAATAATAGATATCAATTCTCAGAAAGGAGACAGCTATACAGATGTTAAATACGAAGTATCAAAAGGGCTCGCTATTCCTACGAACCTTACCAGGATATTAGTGCCCACCAATAAGCAGGCCATCGAGATTCTGGGGGAAGATCATTTCTGTATAGTCATGCCTAATGGCGAATTCAAATACCTCGAATCTACCAATTCAATTACGCCGGAAATGCTGGAACATATTGGTGATTATTTCATCAACTATCCACCACAGGGAAGCCAGCCTTGTCCGCGGTTTATGGACTTTGCAGATTTATTCTACAGGGTGGCGTCTTCCATGTTCGGATTGAAAATGAGCTCGGCGGACTTCATGGCAGGATTTCAGGATATGAATATCGAAAACTACATCAAGGGCATACCTGAGTTTATAGAAGCGAAGAAACGTAAAGTGGATGAGCAGAAGAAGTTTGATTATGTGGCGCCTATCATCATACTCGAAGGGATGAAGTTTTTTGAAAAGCATCTGTTAAAAGGAATCAAAATCCAGTAAGCTATGACCTATCGATTGCTAGTGAAGATATCCAGGCGATTAGTCTCTTTCTGGTACCAGACTAATAGTAATGCGTATGCACCCCTGATTATAAAGGATAGCAACGAGGTATTGTTGTATTTCTATGTGAATGGGAACGATTTCATATTTGGAAATGCGGCGAGGGATATGTTCAACCAGCATCATCCAAATGCTTATGGAGACTATTTTGAGATCATCAAAGATCCGGCAAAGCATTTTAC
Organism: Chitinophaga sp. LS1; assembly: GCF_034274695.1. Lineage (NCBI taxonomy): Bacteria > Pseudomonadati > Bacteroidota > Chitinophagia > Chitinophagales > Chitinophagaceae > Chitinophaga > Chitinophaga sp. LS1. Next base: position 1,465,352 of record NZ_CP128362.1, on the reverse strand, counting down.
CATATATGGTAATAAGAAGCCTGTAAAGCAACTGTTTTACTATGGTGTAGAGCAATGTCTGTCTTTCTTTATCAATACAGTATTATATAAGAGTGATTCAATAGAATCTTATCGTCAGCATTTGTCGCTTCATTTTTTATTTGATGTGGATATCGAAGACAAAGAGAAGGCGCTGATAGAAAGTTTGTTTATAGATGCAGGATATTTCAGTACAAGCAGGGTGAATTATGATGCCGCGTTGTTTGAAGTATTGGCAGGATGGGGTGCTATTACGCCCCGTAATCATGTGTTGTTATTGAATGGACTGAATGGAACACTGTATTTTAAGTTGTATGAAAATTTCCAGCAGGGACCTGTAAGTACCTTGTCTATGGATGGGCAGGGCGCTGATCCAAGAGTAAAGCTGTTGGCTGAAATGATCATAGAATACATTATTGCACAGCAGTCGTTTTTGTCGATTGATATAGAGAAGGAGACAGGTGCGATACTGCCTTTTTGCACAGATCAGCTCAATCATCTTTCACCGGTTATAAAGGGAGAAGTGGAACTGACGGATGGGCATAAGTATTGGTTTCAGGTGAAGGAGCGGACACTGAATGAACGGTTGCAGTTTTATTCCAATGATCAGGTGGTGTATAACAATATCGATGGTTTATTGGAAGAGAATAAATTGAATGTGGATAACACAGTTGTTTTATTGGTAGGAGAAGAAATCAGTACATCTTATTTTTTGAATAAGTTATTGAAGAAATATCCTCGTGTGAAGAAAGTAGAACCTGTTTGGTTGAAAGATACGATGGAGTTGGTTTTTGCGGGGTTATTCCGAAAGGTTGTTGCGCCACCGTCATCAGCAAGGGGTTCGGTTCCATCCTCATCGCTCCCGGTTTCGGGTGCTTCATCACCACTGCCGGTTTCAGTTCCATCTTCATCACCACCAGTTCCGGCTCCATCATTGCCACCGGCAGTTCCGGCTGCTTCATCTGCTTCATCAGCACCGCCATTGCCAGCTGCAAAGCCGCCATTACCGCCAGTTGTGAATAAGAATAAACCTCCATTACCACCACCATTACCACCATCAAAAAAGTAAGTTATGGCAATTCATTTAGAGAAAAGGAAACCTGTATCACTGGAAAAGACGACTCCCGGATTGCGGAAAATAATAGCAGGACTGGGTTGGGATACAGCAAATGTAAATGGTTACAATGTAGACCTGGACCTCTCTGTCTTTATGATGGGGGCCAATGGCAAGTTGCCGCAGGATACGTTTTTTGTTTTCTATAATAACAATACCAGTCCTGATGGTGCTGCTTACTATCCGGGTGATAACAGGGATGGCGCCGGAGAGGGAGATGATGAGATCATTTCCATTGATCTCGGAAAGGTCGATCAGCAAATCGAGTATCTCTACTTTGCGGTGACCATTGATCAGGCAGCATCGAGGGCACATCATTTCGGTTATGTGCGGAATGCTTATATCAATATTCGTAATGAGGCGGATAATACGCTCCTGTGTCAATACCGGCTCAATGAGGAATTCAAAGAAGAAGACTCTGTGATCATTGCAACATTGTCAAGGAATAATGGACAATGGGATGTAGAAGCAGTGGGGCAGGCATTTTCCGGAGGACTGAATACACTGGTTGATATGTATCAATAATAATCATTTTTTTATGGGAAGTTTTAATCTAACAAAAGGAGAAAGATTCTCCTTGTCAAAAGCGGCTCCTGGTCTTACGGTAGTGAGAATAGGTATGGGATGGGATCCCAACGATCAGCCGGGAGGACCTGAGTTTGATCTGGATGTATCTGCATTTGCATTGAATGGGAGTTTTAAGATTCCATCTGATTCTTATTTTATTTTTTATGGGCAGGTAAGGATGGACAATTGTATAGAAGATCCGGTAGAGAAAGGGTTGATGCGGCCTATTACCAAAGATGGTGCAATCATGGGGGCGATAGATGACCCTGATGGAAGAAGGAGTGATGGAGATGATGATGATATGTTTATTGATCTTTCTAAAATTACACCTGATGTAGAGCAGATCATCATCTGCTGTACGATCTGTAAATACCCGCATGATAATAAGAAGGACAGACGTACGCTGAACCTGAATTTTGGGCAGGTGGATGATTGTTATATCAGGATCATCAATGAGAGTACAGGGGAGGAAATATTGCGGTTTGATCTGAAGGATAAATATACGAACGAGGATGCAGTGGAGTTTGGGCGTTTATTCAGGGTTGGGAATTCGTGGGAGTTTGAGGCGATGGGTAGAGCGCATACGGGTAGTTTACAGACATTAGTTGATATGTACACTTAAAAATATTTTTATGGCATTTAATCTTAGTAAGAATAATGATCCTGTTCCGGTGGCGGAAAAGAAGAGTAAATTGTGGATAGTGTTATTGTTGGTAGTGGTGATTGTTGGAGTGGCGGTTTGGTATTTTATACCGAAAAAGGAAAAAGCAGTAGCTGATACGGTTGTTATAGCTCCGGTTACGGATACAGCTGCTACAACTTCGGTTATGGATACAGCTACTTTAGTTGCAACTCCTGCCCCGGTAGCTGATTCACCTGTTGCTAGTGATCCTGCTCCTACCTCTGCCGGGGTTCCTCCTGTCACTGCTCATACCTCTGCGGAGGGGGCTCCTACCGCTGCCGGGGTTCGTCCCCCTGTCGCTGCTCCTGCCCGTATTGCCGCTTCATTCAACAAAGGGAACTCCGCTCCTATTGCTATTTCCGACGAAGTCGTAAAGGAAATAAAGAAAGCACATAAAATCACCATTTATGGCTACGCCAGCAGTGAAGGGGACATCTCTGTAAATATGAGACTGGCACAGGAAAGAGCAATATCATTTAAGCAATACCTCATCTCCAAAGGAGTTGATGCAAATATGATCACTGCTATAGGCAAAGGTATTGACAATCCCATCGCAACAAATGATACCGAAACAGGGCGTACCCAAAATCGGCGGGTAGAAGTAAGTATTGAATAGTTAATAAATTTTCCATGAACATCTCACAAGACTTAACCCTGCTCTGGAATGATATTATTCATCATCCCGGAACCAGCATTGCTATCATTTGTAATCTCATCATAATAGAAAGTCTGCTGTCAGTAGATAACGCCGCAGTACTTGCTACCATCGTAATGGACCTCCCTAAATCACTTTATTCACATTCACCTCCATCTTCACCAGCACGACCTCCCCAAAATGACTGGCAAAAGCTACTTCAGCCGCATCGCGGCCAATGGCCATAATGATCCTGCCTCCAACCGGTTTCTCCATCAACGCATCAAATGTATACCACCGATCCCCTACATACGCTTCAAACCATGCATGTAAATCCATTGGTTTCAAATCATGCAGATATCCTACCACCATGCGGGCTGGTATATTTATACTTCGACACAGTGCTATCGCTACATGCGTAAAATCCCTGCATACACCTGTTCTGCTTTGCAGCACATCCACAGCAGATGTAGAACTATTGGTAGTACCATACTGACGGGATATGTTTTGGAAACACCATTGGCGGATTGCTTCAACTTGTTCATACCCCGATTGTATATCCTTTATAATTTCCATGGCCAGCTCACCGACTTTGTCTGACTCACAATACCTGCTTGGTAGTAGAAATTGCAATACAAGACCGGGTAACTCTTCTATCGGTACATATGCTGCGTCTGGATTCACATCAATATTCTCATCGCACTCAGCGATAACACTGCTTTCAATGATGGTAGTTCCTACAGGTAAAATAGTACGTTGACAAATATTGCCATACCCATCTATATATTCACTCACGGGCACCAGCGGAGTTGTTAAAAACGCTTCCTGCCTGATAAACTGTGTAGGTTCGCTTTTGGAACGTAACATGAAAATACTGGTGACAGGGTACTCAGTATATAATTCAAAAAAGGAGGAAGCTTGTAAGAGCATAAAAGCCAGCGTATTTATAAAATATGTTCAAGGGTACCAAATAATGTTGAAAGTTGCTAAAAAAACTAATTCCTGTTGGCAAAAATTGAATTATAAGCCCAAAACTCCAAATCTTCGGCCTGAATACATGTAAATTTCTTCTTTAAGCCATACATGTGTATTTAATTATATACCTTATGTAGCAATGTCTGCCTGGTGCTATTGGCTTTGTGGCAATGGGCTGATATAAAAGTGGAAATAGGACCACTTAGCTTTTGTGCTTACTAAGAGTGTGTGACAAAGCTTTGTCATTGATTTTATTTTATCTTTGATTTTATGAGAAAATATCCAATAGGCTTACAGGATTTTGGGAAAATAAGAAAGGAGGGGTATTTATATATCGACAAAACTTTATTAGTCCATAAATTATTAGACTCAGGTAAATATTATTTCCTGAGTCGCCCTAGACGTTTTGGTAAATCTCTATTACTGTCTACTATCAAGGAGATTTTCAGCGCCAATAAAGAATTATTTGAAGGGCTTTGGATCTATGATCAATGGAATTGGGAACAAAAGCACCCAGTGATACATTTAAGGCTTAGTAAGCTTGATTATCAAAAATTAGGATTGTATGAAGCACTCAGTATGGAAATGGGTGTTTTAGCAAAAGGGCTGGGCCTGGAACTGGAAGCCAGTCATTTAAAAGGAAGATTTGAAGAACTGATCCGTAAGGCTTCTGTCAATGGAAGAGTTGTGATCCTGATTGATGAATATGATAAACCTATTACCGATTACCTGGAAAATATAGAGAAAGTCGAGGAAAACAGATCGGTATTTAAAAGTTTTTATTCTGTATTAAAAGATGCTGACGAATATATTCGTTTGTTGCTGATAACAGGAGTAAGCAGATTTTCAAAGGTCAGTATATTTTCTGATCTGAATAACCTGTACGATATTACGCTTAATCCTCATTATGCTACATTGATGGGCATTACCCAGCAAGAGCTCGAGTCTGATTTTAAAGAAGAAATAAATGTACTTCAGCAAACGCAGCCTGATATTTTACAGAAATTAAAAGAATGGTATAACGGATATTCATGGGACGGTACCAGTAAAGTATACAATCCATTTTCAGTGCTGAGTTATATGGGGTCTGGGCGGATTCAAAATTTTTGGTTTCAAACGGGTACACCCACCTGGTTAGTGAATCTGATGAAGCATAACCGGGAATTTGAACTTGAAAATTTACGAATTGGAGAAAATGCTTTGAGTAGTTTCAATGTGGAGCATATCGCGTCAGTACCGGTTTTGTTCCAGACCGGGTATCTGACCATTAAACATTATGATGAAGATACAAGATTATATGAGCTTGGTTATCCAAATAAGGAGGTAGAAGAAAGTTTGACAGATGCGCTGTTGAGTGCTTATCGAAATATATTTCCAGGCAACGACTCAATGGCTGTCACTTATGATTTGGGAAAGGCATTGAAAAATAACAATATGCCTCAAATGATCAAAGCACTGGATGTAATTATCTCCACCATCCCTTAGGATCATTGGAAGGCTGAAAGTGAATCAATCTTTCATATCATCGTACATCTAACCTTTAAACGTTTAGGCCTTGATGTACGTAGCGAGGTACATAGTTCCACCGGTAGATGCGATGTACTGGTGTTTACTGAACAATTTATTTTTGCTATAGAGTTAAAATTGAATGGAACTGCGCCGTCGGCCCTGGATCAGATTTTTGAGAAAGGTTATTTGCGTCCTTACCAATTAGAAGATAGAAAGAAAATAGCTATTGGTATTAGCTTCTCTTCAGAGAAACGATCTGTTGAAGAATTTTTGGTCAAAGAAGTGAACTGATTTTGCATAACATTTATTCAGGAGCGGCATCTCTATTGACATCTTCTTTGAGTTCATGAAACAAGACTTATCAGCATCATTTGGTATCTTGTATCTTCCTTAATTACCAAACTGCGGATAGCATAATTTAACATTATGATATTGGAAGTAGCGATTTTGTATATAAAGCCGGGACTATACCCGGAATTTGAAATAGATTTTAAGAAAGCAGGACAATATATCAGATCAATACCGGGTTATCGTCATCACAGTTTGCAAAAATGTTTAGAAAACGTCAACAAATATATTCTGTTAGTCGAATGGGATAAGTTAGAAGACCACACAATAGGTTTTAGACAATCCGATGTCTATGTGCATTGGAAGGAACTATTGCATCATTATTATGATCCATTCCCAGTTGTAGAACATTTCAAGGAAATTGAATTATAAATTTATTTTCCGTAACTGGCGTTAAAATTCGCTAAAAGGCTGGAATTAAATCGTGCGGCTATAGGTAACCGCTTTCCCTGCACAAGAATCTATGTGTTTTTTGAATGGTATTTCTCAGCCGACCGAGTAAAAATGTTGCATATTCGTAAAATTAACTTCCCATAGAGTTAGATTTTTGATGCATGGCTTTATCGGCGATTATTGAAGTATTCTGAAGCTTGTTTGCCGCAATATTGTAAAATAAAAAGGGATTCGAACCAACAACAGTTGAATAATAAGTAGTTACAATTGCTACAATAATTCTAAAATGACAAAACCCGCTGACTAACAGCGGGTTTTGTCATTTTAGCGGGCTATAAGGGACATCTTTCGAACTTATTTAAAGAGGATTTATCTAAGATTTATTCGTTTGTTAGTGAAATTCCTTACCGTACATCCAGTTAACCAAGATATGTAGCCAAAATTACCCTCGTTTATTTCTTGTAATCAGGGGAGTGTGGTTGGGATAGGTGACAGTTGGGAATACACTGTTCACACCATATGCATAAGTACCACTATCTTTCATCATGCGCAGGTTCTCCATATCCCAGGAAGCAACCTGATAAAAGTCGGGTCTGAGACCATCTATTGTGATCAGAATAACATGCCCTGTTTGCTGGGCCAAAGTTGTCATCACTAACAGGAATAGTGTGGGAGTAGTAATAGCCTTTTCATACTTATATAACTTCAGAATGAAAGGCATACCTACTGCCGGCCCCGCAGGGGGAATTCATAATTAGTTCAGATTAGCCAGCGCGGTCTTGAGCTCCTGCCATGTTAGCGGCGCATAATTACCTATGATCTTTTTATCAGCGCCTATCAATACATAAGTAGGTATAGTGGATACAAAGTACCTGCGGGATAACTGTTGGAGATTGTCTTCAAGTATATTCACCCAGCTGATATTATCTTCCTGAGTGGCTTTTATCCAGTCAGCTTTATTCTTGTCCAGTGATATGCTGATAAATTCAACCTTATCCTTATACTGCTCATATAGCTGATGTAGCTGTGGAGCCAGCTGGCGGCAGGGAATACACCAGGATGCCCAGAAGTCCAGCAATATGGCCCTTTTACCTGTCAGGGTATCTATGGAAGGGAATGCGGGTGCTATCATTCCTGGTGAAACTGCTTTCTCTTTGTCAACTGTTACCTTTATCTTTTTGCCTACTTCACTTTGCTGAATGGCTAGTGGCATTCTTTGATAAAGGCTGTCGTATGAGGTAAAACTAATGGTATGAAAACTTATACTTTTTTGCAACAGATCTGCAGCAACATATGAATCCGGATGATGTACGATGAACACCGAATCCTTTTCACGAATAATATGGTTAAGCCGGTTGGTAGCCTGAATGTATGTTAATTTTAAATTCTTATCAGTGGTGGCTTCGATAGCAGCTGAGAGCAGGTTGATACTATCCCGTTCTGACTGTTGGGATTTTATAAGCGATACCCGGTCCTTGTCGGTCGCAGCACCTTTCAGAGTGAAATGCTCAAACTTATCGGCCTCCACAGTGATATCCATTTTTGTAGGGTCTATATAGAACTCATTCCGGTCGTGAATACTCTTCAGCTTTTCCGGTCTGAATTTATTCAGAGAAGCGACTACCGGTCCGGCAATTTCCCCCTGAAAATGAAAATGTCCATTTTTAATCTTAGCACTGTCCAATTGATATCGTTCTGTGCTTTTATAATAGAGAAATATAACGCCGCTATCTTTCCCTTCAATAATACCATTTAATTCAAATGACTGGCCCTTCGTTATCAGGACTGGTAACAACAATGTTAATATCAGAATATATTTAATCATAACTATTAAATTAAAAAAAAAGCCTGATAATAAAAATTATCAGGCCAGTTGAATGGTTAATTTAAGCCAAGCATTCGTAGAAATAACCTCCAGTTGCAATACAGGTAACTGCTGTACAAGTACCGGGCATTCCTCCGCCTGTTGTACATTTACCACTTGGTTCACTACATAGATTATCACAATTTGCATCACAATACCCAGTCGTATCTCCACAGAAGCCATAGACACTGCAGCAAAGGTTGCCGGGGCATAAGGCGCCGCCTGCTGCCGCACCACATTCTGCACCGCCATAAATACTTTTTAACTCATCACGGGTCAATACTCTGTCTGCTTCCAGATTCAGGAATTGAAATTTTTCACTGAAGTTGTTTATACTTTTAATTTTCTACAAAAAAGGGTTATAAGAGCCAGCCATTGCAATGCCATCCATGTTTCAACAAGTTTTTCATATCTGACAAGCAATGCTTTAAAAGCATCCATCCAGGCATTGGCATGTTCAATTTTTGTTCGTCTTTTGTAAAGTTGATCATCAAAATATCGGTATTCATCACTTTGCTTCTTTTGATTTCGCAAGTTGGGTTTTACATTTAATTCAATCTCGTAGTCAATGCATACTTGTTTTAAATCTTCGCTGTCAAATCCAGGATCGGCATTTACAAATATTCCATTGCAATTGATATCGGATTGTTCCAGAACCCCGATCATTTCTTTAAACAGCTTCACTATATCGTATAAGTCATTATGCTCTCCACTTTGCGCCGTTGATACCGTCAGCATCTGACCTCTGTTGTCACATAAGAACAAACTATTACTGGTTTTTGAAGCTTTTCTGCCTTGATAACCTACCGCCTGGCCACCACGTTTGACAGGTGTATGGCTACCATCTAACTGAGCGCTTGACAGATCCAGCAGTTTCTTATTACAAGATAAAAGATTGATCCAAGCCCTCTTGAATGAACCGTCTTTACTCCATTTTAAAAAATACCTGTGAATATTTTGCCACGAGGTCGCCCCTTTATCAAAATATTCGCAAATACACAACTCTCGCCACTGGCAGCCTGTTTTCATTCGCTTTAAAATCAACAGAACCACTTTTACTAAATCTATCCTGGCCTTAAAGCCTCTTTTGCCTTTGCTTAAATGTGGTAAAATCCAATCTCGTACCTTATCTTCGTCTATGAGTCCCAGAATTATTCGTTTTTATTTGCCAAAACAAAAATCCTTAATTCCTGGGACTTCCTTTTTATCCTTCAAAAAGTGTAAACAACTTCACTTAATGATTTCATAATTCTTTTTTAACAGATCAAACAATTGCTCATTATCAGGCCAGAGCTACAGCCTTTTCCTAGCTAGCTTAGGAAATATTTTAAATCGCTTATGCTATAAGTATCTGGGAACTGGCGGCCATTCAGGAAGAATGTAGGCGTAAAGGCGATATTGGTTTCACGGCACCACTCGCCCATTCGTACTACCTTTGCATCCTGCTGTTGTACGGCTTCATGCATAGGGAACCTTGCGGCAAATACATTATAATCTTTGACAGGTGCGTTATACCAAGCATCTAGGGCCTGTCTGGTCAATTTCTCATCGCCCAGCTGATGGATAGCCATCAAATGTTTTACAGGCACATTATTCATATCATTGATATCCCCTTTCATAGTAAAAATGATTTGCACCTGTACTTCAGGATTTCCATCCAGGAGTTCATCGATATGGACATGTGATTTAGCACAGGGGCCACAATATGGGTTACAAACTTTGGTTATTTTAATGCTACCATTAGGATTACCTAAACTGATACCAAGGCCTGTCGTATCGCTTTCGATGACCCTTTGCTTCTGCAGCAGACTTTGAAACAACTGGGGATTGCGTTTCATACGCAGCACTTCCAATTCATGGTTCCGGCTATCTTTTGCCGCAATAAAGATGGGTTTAATGATAAACCAGATCAATGCAGGCAGTAAAAATGCGGCTAACAGCGTCATTGCCCCGGCTATACTCCAGACAGGCAGAGCTAGCTGATGACCGAACAGATTCATAATAAATTCTGCAACCAGTATACCCTGCACTGTCAGACACAAAGAACACCATTGACGTGCTATTCTCCATTGATAGTAAACTGAAAATATAGTATAGGGCAACGCAAGCACATTCAGCCAGGCCAGTACTGTAAGGATATTATTATCCATACCCGTTACCAGAAGCGAAATAAAGCCGCCAATAAAATAAAAGAATCCGATTTCACTCCAGCTAAACCTGCCTAATACCTTTGCCGCATTGGAATTCAGAATAGCATGACAATTGATTTTCTTACCTGCTTTACAAACCTTTTGTAAACCAGCATTGGACTTATCCACCTCATACCATAACAGTAAACCACCTATATAGCTCCCAAAAAACTTTAAAGTTATTGCAGTAACAGCCGGCCATGCCACCCATGAATAAGTGGCTATATTTAAAATGACAGGGACCAACCACAGACCCAGCACAACAATGAGTGTTGATAAAAAGGTAAGCTGCTTCTGGTCGGCTCTTTTCTTTTGCTTTACATATTCCTGTTCACCGGATTGTGCATCTTGTTCTGCAAGCATGACAAAACCTTTCCATCTTTCAAGGAAAATAGTTTCATCCATCCATTGCCATTTTTTAGATACAGCATCGTTGATCAGCACTTTTCCATTACTCCATTCTTTCACAACTGTGAAAAATGAAGATTGCTCGTGCTGCAACTTCACTACATATGGTAAAGGCAAAGCCCTTAACTGATCGACCGAAGCCCTTATAGTGACATTATCTACTTTCCAGCGGAACAACGCATCACTAATACTTAATAACGATGGGTAATCTGCATGTTCTTCAAGACTTCGGTTTATGGTGCTATCGGTGACTTTGACCTTCTTTAATAATAATAATTGTTGTACGGTCTCTGCACTATTGTGGCTGATCTCCGGGCTAAACAATGCGGATAGGAATAACATTGGCTTATGCTTTTAATTAGATATTAATTATTAAAAGCAAAGTTCGAAGTTGACAGTCTAATATATCTGGACTATTATCCTGCCTCCATTATAATTTTTCATTTCATCTTTTGGAATTCGCTTTTGGAACAGTTCATTTACAATCTGTCCATCCTCTTCGTAGTAATAGGTTTTACGTTTCTTATCATATTTAACCGGGAATCCCAGCTCCCGCATTTCATGGATATAACTGTTCAGTAAACTACGGCTTATACACAACCGGCTGCAAAATTGCTCCTGTGTACCTGTAGCTTTTCTTCTGATAAATGAATCCATGACTCTAAGCTTTTGTATGTATTTCAGGAAAGACATAATACCTCCATTTACTTTTTGTAACCGCTATTCATTGCAGCCATCAGTTTGTTAATAATACGCTCTTTACCGGTAACGATTTCAGCATCTGCCTGCAACTCATTTGAGAAGGCCAGGTGAAATCCCCGGTCCGACACCAATCCGTCTGTTAAAAACACCTTCACCATATAATTCATATCCTTATCCGGCATTCTTGAGATATAGGTAACTTTACCGGAAAGCCGTCCGTATTCCTCGGAAGGATAACTGGGTAGCGCCAGTCTTACTGGTTGATTTAACTGTAACTTTCCAAAGTTGGATTGAGGCACCTTTACCTGAGCAAAACAGTTCTGGTCAAGCGATTCAATATAAAACAAGGCTTTACCGGCATCTACTTCCTGACCTTCCTGTATCATTTCCTGAAATACTACCCGTCCCCCGGCAGGTGCACTCAGTATATATTGCTGTTTCCATTGCCCTATAGCAAACCACAGGTTATTAAGCGCCTGATTAAAGCTAAGGCTGTACTGGTTATACCGGTCGTCCAGGTCCATCCGTTCCTGCTCTTTAGATATCATCGTGATTCTGTTATTCAGGATATTTGATTCTACATTTTCCAACGGTACTTTTTTCGCTAGTAGCTTGCTTTCCTGTGCTGTAAACTCTGATTTAGCAATGACCCGCTCTTTATATAAATATTGCTGTGCTTTAAAATCGCTGTCAGACAGCTGGTAGTCATTTTCATAAATGCTCTTTTGCTTCAACAGATTGTGCTTCAGAGAATCATTGTAAAGAATACTTCTGAGCAACATATTTTTCTTCGCAACATAGTTACCATTGAATATAAAATTCCTGGCCTGTACATAGTTCAAATAAAAAGATTGAAAGGCCGTTTGTAATTCGCCGATATTTTTATAATCAGATGGTACTACATTGATTTTACTCCACTCTTCATTTTGGGCAGCTTCATACCATTGCTTTACGTGAGACGATAATTTTTCCACTTCTTCATATTCTGCTATGGATTTCATGATGGCCAGCGTTTGTTCCGGATTGACCGTATCACCTTCCTGTACCAATAAACGGGCTATTTGTCCACCCTGTTTTGGGCTCACTGTCTTAGGTGCGTTCATCGCATATATGGTTCCTTTGCCAGCCACAATTTCCGGATACCTGACTACCCAGCTCACTCCCCCTATTAAGAGCAGAATAGCAATAAATATGAAAATGCCGTATTTCATTAGAAAAGGAGGGATTTGCCCTACTATTTCATTCATTTCTTCTGAATATAAATTTGCATCCTGATTTTTCATGCCGTGTTAATTACCAAGTTCTAATTGATTTTTCACCAATTCATAATATTCCTGTCTGAGCTCCAACAGCGATTCATGGGTGCCCGATTCTTTAATCTGGCCATCCCGCAGTACCACTATGTTATCTGCTTTTTTCACCGTGCTCAGTCTATGCGCTACAATCACTACAGTACGTCCTTCGAAGAAGGACTCCAGGTTATTCATAATAACCCGCTCATTGTTAGCATCCAGCGAGTTCGTAGCTTCATCGAACAGGATATAATCGGGATCTTTATATACAGCTCTGGCAATTAAAATTCTTTGCTTCTGTCCCTGGCTAACACCATTACCCTGGCTACCAATTTTTGTATTCATGCCCATGGGCAGAGAGTCAATAAAGGTCTGTAAGTTGGCTACTTTGATAGCATGCAATAATCTGTCGTAGTCAGGCGTTTCGTCTGCCACTGCAATATTGGCGGCGATTGTATCCGAAAAGATGTAACCTTCCTGCATAACAATACCACATTTTCCGCGCCACACACCAGTATTGTACTGACTAAGCCGGGATCCCCCTACCCTGATTTCACCTTCTTCGAGGTTATAAAATCTTAGCAGTAGTTTTAACAGCGTTGTTTTACCGCTCCCACTAGTACCTACAATAGCAGTCGTTTTTCCCTCAGGGATTTGTAACTGAATATTCTTCAATACATAATTATCATTTGAACCAGGGTACATATAACTAACATTGTTCAGCTCAATGTGCTTACTGGCTGGCAATCCTTCGAGCAACACCTTGCCAGGAGCATTTTCGTCCTCCATTTTATGCACCTCATTAATCCGTTCCATACTGATTTTAGCATCCTGCAATGCCTGTATGAACTGAATAATTTGTTGAATAGGGCTATTCAGCTGTCCGATGATATATTGAATGGCCATCATGCCGCCCAATGATATATTTCCATTAATCACTTCCCTGGCAGCAATAAATGAAACCAGGATATTCTTGGCCTGATTGATCAGCATCGCACCTGCTGACTGAAACTGATTAATAAATAAATTGCGAATGCTTAGTTTAAATATCCTGGCCTGAATAATCTCCCATTTCCACCGCTTTTGCTTTTCGGCATTATTGAGCTTGATTTCCTGCATTCCCTGAATCATTTCGATCGTAAGGCTCTGGTTGCCCGCATTTAAACTAAACTGCCTGAAATCCATTCTCTTCCTTACCGGCATAAATATTAGTATCCAAAACAGATATAAGATGCTACCACCAAGAAATATGAAAAACAGTTGAGCGCTATATGAAACAGCAAGAAAAGTGAATACGATAAAGTTGACGATGCCAAAAGCAGTAGTTAGCAAGGTATTCGTGAAAAAGGATTGAATGCGATTATGATCACCCAATCGTTGCATGGTATCCCCTGTCATTTTGGAATCAAAATATGACATAGGTAACTTCATCAATTTCATAAAAAACTCTGTGAGCAGAGAAATATTCACTCTTGTACCCACATGTAATAGTATATAGCTACGGATAAAATCCACGACTGTACTTCCCAGAAAAATCATGAGCTGCCCCACCAATACAATCGTGACAAAGTTCAGGTCATTACCTGCAATGCCAACATCCACTAATGACTGGGTAAGAAACGGCAGGATTAACTGTAATACCATTCCTACCAGCATACCCAGTCCCAGTTGGGCTATCAGGGTTTTGAGCCTGCCAAAATGTGCCAATACATTTTTCAGATCAATCCCCGCTTTGTGTTCTGGCTCATCCTCTTCAGCATCGTTAAAATTTGCTGCAGGATCTAATAGTAAAACAACGCCGGAGCGGATCGTTTCTTCTTTAATGCTTAACCACTTTTCCTTGAATTCATTCGCTGTAAGTTTTAATTTTCCTCTGGCCGGATCAGCAATTAAAACCTGCGTTGCCGAGACTTTATAGACGACAACATAGTGTACCTGATCCCAAAGAACAATGCAAGGCAAAATGGCCTTCTTTACAAATGTGTCAAAATCAATTTTGACAGCGAGGGTTTTGAATCCAATGCTCTCGGCCCCTTCACTGATTCCAAGTAAGGATGTCCCATAACGATGCTGTTGGCATTTTTTCTTTAAATATTCCGCGCCGTAAGATTTACCATAAAATTTAGCAATCATACGTAGGCACGTGGGTCCACAATCCATCAAGTCATGTTGACGGTAATAAGGATATTTCATTATTCAGCTTAAAATGTTGGTTTAGGTTAAATCAAATATTTCATATTTATTCTTTCTGGTTGGCGGATACTTTAACGTTGGTTATCATCTCTAAAGTAATAATTGTTTTTTACAAACAATGCATTAAAATGATAAAAAGAAGTTAATACTTTTAATGATAAAAAATAGGACACATACTATCAGTACAAAATATTTGTACGATAATTTACTAACGATAAGGGAAATACTATTTATCTATACAGAAAATGACAGCATAAGTTTTTATGCGCAATAATTGTGTTGTTGGGCATTAGTTATAATGCTTTAACGAATAGTTCGTAACAAAAGGCAGTGAGCATCTTCTCCAGTGAAGACAAACAAATATTCAGGTTCATAAAAGACCATCAGGCAGAATTTGATGTCGAGACGATGTGTATGGTTTTCCAAGTAGGCCGTAGTGGTTATTACAACTGGCTCCCCAGGGAACCGTCATTACTTGCCAGAAGCAGGGAAAAGATGAGCGAAAAGTTTGAGATAATCTTTCATCGGAGTAAAGGTCGGTATGGAAGTCCCAAAATAGTGAAAGAACTCAAATCTCAGAGATTGTATGCTTCCAGGCCGGAAGTAGCACGAGTAATGAAAAAGAAGGGGTTCCGAAGCATTATTACAGGCAAGTTTAAAGTCTGTCTGTACAACAGATAGTAATCATAAGCTGGAAGTGTCCGAAAACCTGTTAAACAGAGAGTTTACCTCAGAACATACTTCTGAAAAATGGGTATCGGATCTGACTTACATCCGAACGAAGAACGGATGGCTTTATCTTACTGTTATTATGGATCTTTTCGACTGGGAAATAATAGGATGGGCCATGAGTTCAGACATGACAGCCAATCCACAGTGGTCGCAGCATGGAAAATGGCAATCAGAAACAGCTCAGTGGGGGAAAGAATGATCTTCCACTCAGACAGGGACGCAAAATATGCTTCTCAGGAATGTAGAAATTTACTTAGGGGCACGTCCGTAAAGCAAAGTATGAGTCGGAAGGGCAACTGCCGGGACGTGCTCGGTTATTTGTCCCCTGAAGAATTTGGTAAATCTATTTTTAAACACGCAGCTTGACTATTTATCCTGTTCTCTCACGAAAAGCACAAACATCATTTTGGCTGCCCAAATGGGAAATAATATTTTAACCAATAACTTATCTGCATAAAAAAAGGGAAACAATCAATATTGATTGTTTCCCTTTTGCGGGCTACAGGGGACAATATTCGATTGCGCTGTGCAAAGTCCGTGAGGCGGGGATTTATAAATGAAACGCCTCGAAATTACCCGGCAGGTTCTCAATCCTGCCCGACAAGGTCTAGTCAACCACCGGAAGCGAGTCTTGCGTAGTCATCAGTAATGGTGGCACGAAGCGTAGACAGCGACTACTGAAGGTATGCTATTGAACCTCGAAACTGTCCTCAATGTTGAAGCTTTAGTTGTTCGAAATGCTAATGCAACATCTAACCTGCGTTACCTGACGAGCAGGGGCGATTCGACCGGGGTCTGAGAACATATCAAAGGTAGACAGGGGTAATACGGGAACACAGGAGAGCCTAACGTCTCCGAACGGAAGTCGGATTTTTTATTTAAGGATTTACCGAGCAATAAATAATCCAGGCATCCAAGGTTAGTATCACCACCTTGTATTGCGTTAAGAAAAGGTGATATCGGGAGGTATCCACGCCGAGAGAGATCGAAGGCAAGGAGAAGGACGAAGGCAGTCTTAGCATCCTCATAGTACTGTTAGAAAGGTGGGAAATCAGCTCTATGAAAGCCACTGAGTAAGGAAGGGGGATGTCTGTTTACGGAACCAGCATCTTAGCAACACTAAATGTACCAGAGACATGAAAGAAGTGTTAACAGTAGAGATGCAGATAGCGGCACGGGCAAGGAAATACCGGGGAGAAGCCTTGACGAACCTGCATGAGTTTATTAATGTTGATATGTTAAATTCCTGCTTCGATAGCCTCAATAAGAAAGGGGCAAGCGGGGTAGATGGAGAAAAATGGATTGACTATAATAAGCAAAGAGAAGAAAGAATACCTCAACTATTGACTGCATTTAAGAGCGGTGTTTATCGTGCGCCCCATATCCGACGAGTACTTATACCCAAAGGAGAGGGTAAATACCGGCCGCTGGGTTTGCCAACGTTGGACGATAAATTACTCCAGACGTCGGTAACCCGAGTGCTGACAACAGTCTACGAGGAAATATTCTATTCCTGTTCGTATGGTTTTAGACCTGGGAAATCTCAACATCAGGCATTGGAGGAATTATCCAGAGAAGTGAGCGTAAACCGGATGCGCTATATAATAGACGCTGACATGCAAAACTACTTTGGGAGTATCAATCATCAATGTTTGCGGGAGTTCCTTGACCTAAAGATAAAAGATGGTGTGATAAGGAAAATGATCGACAAGTGGTTGAAGGCCGGCATAATTGAAAATGGACAGGTGACGTATCCAACAGAAGGAACGCCTCAAGGGGGGAGCGTTTCCCCATTGCTTAGCAACGTTTATTTACACTATGTTTTGGATACCTGGTTCAAAGACCAAATCCAGCCATTACTGCGAGGTGGCAGCTTCATCATCCGCTTTGCGGATGATTTTCTGTTGGGGTTTACTAACAGGGAAGATGCCTTACGGGTGATGGAAGTACTGCCGAAGCGATTAGGGAAATCTGGCTTGACCTTGCACCCTGAAAAGACCAGATTAATTGATCTGGAAGAAGAAAAGAAGGGCGGAAATCATCCAATTAAAACGTTTGACTTCTTAGGCTTTACCCATTACATGAGTATGCCTCCGGGCAGTTTAAACTTGAATACAATTTTTCATACTAGCTTTGCGTAGTCCTTCTATTCGCTGAAGATTATTGGCCTTTCCAGTTATATGGTAGCAAGGTTTTGATCCGATTGATAGGCATTTCATTAATATCTTGGCTTAGAACATCCTTCAGCCAATTATATGGATTGACATTGTTCAGTTTGCAGGTAACTAATAACGAGTAAAGTAATCCTGCTCTTTGTGCAGCATCATGAGAACCACAGAAGAGATAGTTTTTTCGGCCCACTGCCACATTTCTCATGCACCTCTCGATCGCATTATTATCGGGCATAAGATTACCTGTATGAGCATAAAGACTTAGTTTCTCCCATCTCTTTATACTATAAGCAAACGCTTGTGCAATAAGGGATTTCGGTCTGAGTTGCTGATACTCTTTTTTCATCCAGTCACCTAATGCTTTCAGTATAGGTAGACTTTCTTTATTACGGCGATCCTTTATTTGTTCTTCATTCAACTGTTCTTCCTTGCACGCCTCTTCAATCGCATACAGTTTCGCGATCTCCTTTAAAGCATATGATGCCAGTTTTTCATTATTACTCTGCGCATCATAAATCTTACGGCGCGCATGAGCCATACAGTAGAAGACTGTAATATTCTCTAATGGCAACTCGTCGTACACGGCGTAACCATCGGCCTGTAGATGACCCTTAAAATCCTTTAAAATATTGAGTGGCCTTTCACCTCCACGGCCAGGTTGGTAATCATAATAAATCATTTTTCCATCACCTGTCAGAAAGGTCCAAAAGTAGCCTTTATGAGTTTCTTTTTGCTTAGCTCTATCCAACACTGCTATGCCGGTCTCGTCTGCATGCCAGTATTCATATTTGTACATCTCCTTCAGATGGATAGTGCCAAGTGGTATTAATGCCTTTGCGACCAGCCCTACCCAATCAGCCATTGTGGAGTAAGGTATTTCAACACCATTGCGTTTAAAAGCTTCAATCTGCCGATTTAACGGCTTATGATCAACCAGCTTATCAACCGTTATCTGAGCAAGTAATGCAGGATCTGCCAGGCATTTTTTTATTGCCCGAACCGGCAAAGACGCTTTGATAATAATCTCCTTTCCCCTCTTTGAAGCTGTTTTCCTGCGATAAACATTTACTACAGTACGGTTTACAAAGATCTCTCCAGGCTTCCAGCTTAAGGTTTCTCTTACCTCTTCTCCAACCTTCTCACAATCACTAATATCTTCTGTGGGCTCCAGTATTGTTGTTTCCCGCCTCAGGTGATCAGGAAGTCTGGTTCCATTATCTGATATTTCTATATCAGCACTGGATTTCTTAGTTTTGGTATAGCTTACCTTTTTTACATCAGAAAGATTTGTCGCAGGAGGTGCTACATCCGCACTAAACCCTAATTCTGGCTGTAAATTGGATATAGCTGAAGGTAAAAAACGTTCGGATTTAAATCCCTTTAATAATTTCGTTAATTGTTGTAGCTGATACTGAAGCTGGGTAACCTGGTCCTGCAAACTTTGATTGCTTTTCTGCTGCTGCTCAAGGCTTTTATTTAACTGCTGAACCATCATTATTGATGCTTCATACAGCTCTTTGTAATTAATATTTGCAGCAGATTCCGACATTACCCAAAGATAACATTGATATGCTTTGGTGCAAGTCCATCGCATCATTTTTTATACACTATGGGAGTGGATAAACCATAATGGATTATTGATTTTATAAAGAACGGTCCGTTCCTTAAAACAAAAAAGCTAACACCCTAATGATGTTAGCCAACAATTACTGTCAGAAAATCTATTTAACCCTCAGTAGCGGTATACCGCTTTCGATAGAATGCTTTTTTCAGAGAGACCCCCTTGTAATCGGCAGATAACAATGCAGAGTTTTCGGCAGATATAAATACAGAGTTTTCGGCAACAATGGTACATTATTTTCGGCAGCAATGATACCTAAAAAACGGCAGCAATACTGCAGAGTGAGGTAAATGTATTATTTATTTGTTTGTAAGCTCAAAAATTGTTTTCCTATTTTCCAGTCTGAAGCTTTTTCCTGTTAGATTTATTACTTCACACTGGAATAATAATCTGTCCAGTAAGGCGGTTGCCAGTACCTCATCATTGAGCATAGTAGCCCATTCTGCGGGGTTCTTATTGGTAGTGATGATAAAGGCTGTTTTTTCATAGGTACTGTTGAAAAAATTAAAAAATGAGACAGCATGATTTTTTTCAATAGGAAACGACATCAGGTCATCTATAACGATTAAATGGGCTTTGGATAATCTCTTATATTCAATCTTAGCGGAAGCAGAAAAATCTTTCATTTTGAACATGTTGATAAGTCCCTCCATATCCCTGAAGTAGGCTTTGTATCCCTTTTGCACCGCATCTGCACAAAGACCTGCGGCCAGCATGGATTTACCCGTTCCAGAGGGCCCCGTAAGAAGAATATTATAAACCTGATCAAGCCAGTTAAGCTCTCTAAGCTGATTTAAGCGAGCCTTAGACAATCCGCTATCATTCTTGCACTGGAACAGGTTTAAGTCGCTGGATCGGGGTAATTGTGCTGTTTTAAGACGTTTTTGAGTATCATTATAATCGCGGTGTACCGCTTCGGTTTTTAACAGGTTAACGGTGTATTCCAGATAACCAATACCAGCTGCTTCCGCAGCTGATACCAGTTGATCGATTTGGTTATAAATCCCGCCCAACCTAAACTGGTGGCAATACTGTTTAATTGTTTGTTTCTTTTCCATGATTGATTTTTATTTTGTGTATACATAAAATATGCTTGCGTAAGTCGTCCGGACAGAGATTCAAGATTGTTTGCTAAAAAGATCTATGTAATCTTCGATTGAACTTTTAGCAGGTTCTGCTAAAGCTACAGGGGGTAATTCTCCATTTAATGGATTCATCTGGATAGACTGATAATTAAGGATGGATGTTGCTCTTCTTACTTTCAACTGCTGTTCTACGATAGATTTGAAGTCGTTGGCACTTTGAATATTATTGTTCAAACAATATGTCAATGCTTCGCCAACACTCACTTTGTCCGAAATATCAATAGTGTCCCTGAACAACAGCACCTGGTCTCTTATATAACGTGGTTTCACTTCTCGTATGGTCTCTAAAAATTGTCTACCCCGATTTGCATCGTCTTCCAAAAAACCGCAGACTTCATTAATCAACTTGTCAATCTTAACGGTTTTATCTCTTCTGTGGTCAGTATTTAGTACTTTCTGTCCTTTGCCAACAGCGATCATATGTTTGCATAATATATCCCCCTGTAAGTTGGATATAATCAGGTAAATATGCATATCAACACCCACTACTACGGCAGTTCCTTTTCCTTTAAAAGTACCCAGTGGTAACGAATAAAAATTACTTTTATAAGAGATGGTGTTATCCTTACGGACCATGTAAATTTCAGGACTGGTAGTTTGTATAAACTCTGGTAAAGCGCTCAGGTATGGTTGTTCTTTCAGCCATTCTTCATTAGGAAGTAACTTTGTTGTTCCATGAGGCATATTGTTTCCTGTGCGGTTTAGCCACTGTAAAGCCTCTTCATTTAAATTTTCTATATCGATAAAGCATCTGTTATACAGAAAATTTCTTTTAACGTATTTGACAACGCTTTCAATTTTCCCCTTACTTTCCGGGTCGGATTTTCGACAGAAATGTAGCTCAAAAGGTCTTTCTCTGGTATATGCCCGGAATGCATCTGTAAGAAGGATATCTCCTATGTTTTCATCTGCTATGAAGACCTTATCCTGATCGTAGACTAGTTGTTCCGGGATGCCCTTAAAGAAGGAAAATGCCTGTTCATGGCCCATAATAGCCAATTCAGTCGTGAAAGGCCTACCAATAAACCAGATATATTTATAACGGGATCGGGATAGTTGAATGGCGATAAAATATATCTTTACCCTTTTACCAGTTCCATTGCGGAGATTATATTCTCCAAAGTCAGCCTGGGCCTGCTTCCCATAAGGAGACTCTTCCAACATTTCATATTCTCTAAGCGGTTTGATATAAGGCAGATTATATTTGCGACGTACCCACATTACAAAATCAAACATGGTCCTAATGGCTGTCTTAGGAAACTCAGGGAAGTTCTCTTTGAGCCAGTCATGCATTTGAGCGGATGATGTATCCTGGTATTTCTCCAGCTTTTCCCTAACAAAAGATTCGTAAACAGACAATCCTCTTTGACGTTGTGCTCTTTTCTCTATAAACAGGTTGTATTCTTCCAGGGTCATGGACAGATAAGACTTTACCGTCCGCCAGTTAATACCAATAGTACTGCTAATTTTGGCTATTGAAAAGCCTTGTTCGTGTAGTTCTTTAATACTCTGATACATCATAATTTTCTTTAAATAAGCATTCATCATGACAGGAAACTTAAGTTCCCTGCTAATGTGGCATTCTTCTCCGGGAAGGATGAGAAAACCTCTGCATTATTGCTGCCGAAAATTATGTATCGTTGTTGCCGTTTCTTCGGCAGCATTGCTGCCGAAAACTCTGCAGGCTTATTCGCCGAAAATTGTGTAGTTGTAATTGCCGATTACACCCCTGCAATATCAGAGAAAGCTGCTTACTGGATATCTCGCTATGGGTCCCTTCCATAAATCCGGAAGGTAATTCGAATGTACCCTCTTCCAATCGCTTGTAATACATACCAAAACCATCCCCTTCCCATTGCAATAGCTTGATGTGAGTTTGCCGGCGATTGAGAAATATAAAAACATCACCGGACTCAATCGGTATTTTGAGTTCGTTGGTGATAAGCCCACTCAATCCATCAAAGCTTTTTCTTACGTCTGCCCATTTGGAATACAGCAGATATCTTGTCCCTGGATGAATCTGCAACATAACTACCCAATTAATTCCTTTAGAAAAGAAGCCGGTACCGGACGATAGATTTTCATGCCTTTGTATTCAGCAAAGATGGCAGAGTCAATAGAGGAGACAACATCCGGTGATATTTGAAGCAAAGTAAAACTCCCATTTTCACTATGAGCTTCTAAATTTCTTTGCTGGTACCTTTTCTGCCAGTAAAACCAGTTGCCAGAAGGAATTCCATGTCTGGCACAAAAGGATTTAATAGATTGACCACTGGTGGCTTGCTCTGCAATGAGGGAAAACATGTATTCCTCCTTATTGACTTGTGATTTTTTAGTTCTCATTATGATCTATTATTGATCATGAAAGTTAGAGAACTTACGCGTTTCCAAATTTAAACTGCCCGGAGGCATACCAGGAAGCTGCATATTTATTACAACCGGACCAAACATCTGCTCCATAAATGGCTCAACCATCGGGGCGGAAAACGAGTCTGGACATGGGGTAAGATAGCAAAGCTAACTACAGAATGGATACCACTTATTCGACCAAAGATCTATCACAGCTATCAGTTAGCGAAACCCTAAGTAGAGGAACCGTATGCGGGAAAACCGCTCGTACGGGACTGTGGGGGAGCGGGGAGGTAACGAACCGCTCTACCCGGAACCAGTTTATGGAAGATTTATCTAGAATTACCACATTTTTTAGTTAAAAAGTGCAATTCTTATCGCAAAGGTCCTCAAATTCCCGCCCTTTTTCCTCCTACTTCCTGAGTCTAAACAAATGATGTGAGGATAAAGAACAATGAGTAATTTTATTAATAAGTTGGATGACATTGTAACGATACGGAAAATTTTGAGCGGAAGAATGGGCATAAGTTAAGTCATGTAGTAGGTCACCTGATTAAATATGCTTTAAAGTGGAAGTAATCTTCACCTTTAAAGCATTGGTTCGTCATCTTCCTCTGTTGAAATCTTCTTTATCTGTCCTGTTTTTTCCAGATGTGGTATTAAAAATTCTTCTTCTTCCTTGTCCGCTATAAATTCCCTGTTATTTTTATATTCATCAGCATGTTTTAATATTATGCTTTTAATTGTATTAAAGGCAGCTAACTCTTCCTGTGTTATTTCTGACCTTAATTCTTCTTCTTTGATATTATTCAACCAGTTTGTTATTTCATCTAATTGATTATTAGAGAAAATATCATTGATGAATGGGTTAAATACGTAAGTTTGCGACAAAGGCCGGGGTGTAGATTTTGAGCGGATAACATACAGAATAAATGAGACGAAGGCACGTTTATTGTTTAATAGAAAATCTTCGTATCGCCGTGCAATTTCATTATTTAAATCATATTTTGACTGTGCAGCTCTATTAATATTACCAGCTTTAAGTAGAAACTCAATTTTTCCATTATAATCAAACGCTTTACCACTTTTAAGGTATACTTCAAAAAGGCGCTGAATAGTTGAAATGATTTCATTATCGTTGAAAATGATATTTCCTCTTTGTTCTCCTATTTCATTCAGACTATTCACAATTGATGCTCTGGAGTAAACAGGAAGGTTATCATCATTTACAATTTCTCTAATAGCCTCGACTACGTTATCATCATTATCAAGTTTCCAGAAACCGTCGGATTTAATTAAATCTTTACTTCTTTCGATGTAATGGTCCTTATCATCATCAATAGATGAAAAAGCATATAGCATTTTTTTTGCTTCTTCAATATTTTGGACAGGACGTAAGTTATTCAAAATTTGAATAAGTTCATATCGATATTTATTGTTCCAATTATTAAATGTAGTAGCAATTTCCTCTTTAGATTTTTCCAATGTTTCCTTGAAAACCCGAAATGAAATGTTGTTGAACAATTGGAATGAGAAGTAAATCCAGAAGTAGTCCTTATTAATGAGCACTTCTTCTGTTTTGCGTTGGTTTTTCCCAAGTAAGAGATTAATAACTTCTTCTAAAAGAATGGTTTCCTGCGTTGTTAAAGCTTTTGGATCCAACGAATTTTTTAATTCCTCCTCATTTAAACAATAAAAATTTGTGTCGGATACATCTTCTTTTATAAGTATCTGATCACTTATCAGCCGATATAATTTAAAATTTCTTAATTGGATAAGTACCAATAAGAAGTAGTCACTCATATCAATATCAAACTTCAATAAGTCAAAATTTAGCTTTATGACGTTGGAAAATCTCTTTATATCCCTAATGTTGTCTAACATGCTTTCCAGCATGCCTTCAGGAAGGCCCCGCTGTTTTAATATTTTATCTTGGGAGGATACTATCTTTAATGCACTGTCGATAATATCCTTGTCAAAATAATCCATAGTAGAGTATCCTAGCAGATTCCTTATTTCCTCAACATAGTTTCGTTTATTGATTTTTTGTAAAGGCACAATCAATTGAAATACTTTTTTTAAATATTGTTCCTCTTTGGAGAAGATATTGGTGTTTTTGATTGTTGAAATTACGTATTCATGATCGATTGCAACAATAAAGAAAGTATTATTAAAGTCTGCAGCATTTCTAATGAGCTTTAATACAGAGACGATTTCAGTTCCGCCTAGCCGATCCAGGTCATCTATAAAAATGATAATTCGTTTTCCGGTCAGCCTGATTTCAGTATTGATTTTATCATATTTGGATTTGATAGAATCCTGATCTGATAAATCATTAACAATAGTATCCATTAACCTGAAATATATTTCTTTTCCAGGTTGTATGATTTTTTTTGAGTAATCTGTGATTTTACTTGAAATTGAAGTATTATACATTTTAAGTTCACTAGAGATTGCATTAAAGAAGTCTTCAATAATTCCTTCTGTATTATTGTATCGCCATACATTGAACTGAATTCGAATATTGTCCTCGTTGTCTAGTGCATTATACAGGAGATTCAGGAGGTATGATTTGCCACTTCCCCAATTGCCAGATATACCAATAGCAAAGGAATTTATTGTTGAGCTATTATTTATGCGGTTAATGATGGTATTTACATATCCATCACTATTAATGTGAGCAGAATCTTTATTTTTGTCTACTATGGCATTGTCCTCAATAAATGAAAATTGATTTTTGACAATTAATGGTGAGTTGTATGCACGAAAATCTAATAATGACAAGCAAGACAAAAGTAATAAATCCGTATTAACCAGCCACGGTATATGAAAGTCTTTGAATGTGTAAAAATTATACGTACTATTTAATCTTCCATAATAGATATATATAGTAACTATTGTAAGGAAAAAAAATACAGAATTTATTGAAGGTAACAGCCCTAGTTTGAGTTTAGGAGTTACCTTTATACTTGAATATGCACATAATATAAGGGTAGCTATATTTAAAATAGCACCCTCATTGATATGACAAATGATTGTTTCGAAAATATAGGTATTCCATAATGGTAAAAAGTAATCTACACCAATTAGGGCAATTATTATAATGAAAATACATTGCCATGTTTTTTTTGGTGTCAGGCTTTTTTTATACTGTTTCCAAGAAGCCTTGCTATACGGATTTGTCATGCTGGATATATTAAAATTTAAATATATATTATGATATACTGGATTAAGAAGACGTTTTATGCGAATTCGAACTCAAAATAGCTACCTCCCATTATTTTCTTTATGGGTGTTTTGCTTAAGGAATATTTATTTCTTCGTTATGATAAAATATTTTACATGCTTTTAATGCAAAAGACAATGTGGATTTACAACAAAAAAACGGGCAAACTATTAAGCTGCTTGTTTTGTAATAGATTTACCATATTCTTCAGACGTTAAGTAACCCAGTATAGAATGTATCCGCTGCCTGTTATACCATATTCCAATAAACTCAAATAACTCCGTTTTTGCGACCTCAATTGAGGCATATGCGGTATTATAACCTATTTCTGATTTTAAGATTTTGAAAAATTCTCCTTTACGCCGTTATCCCAACAATTACTCTTTCCGCTCATACTTTGCCTTACATCCCTGCGTTTAAATAAATTCCTGAACTCGTGACTCTCATACTGTACGCCTCTGTCGGAATGAAAGATCACACGTTTTTTCACCAACCTATTCCTGACGGCCATTTTCCATGCAGCAACGATTGTTTCCTTCGCTGTCATGCCACTACTCATAGACCATCCTATAACTTTTCTGTCAAACAGATTTATGATAACGGTAAGATAAAGCCAACCGCCCTAGGTTCAGATGTAAGTAATATCAGACACCCATTTTTCTGAAGGACGCATTGCCATAAATTTCCTGTTAAGTATATTGGCAGATACTTCAAGATAATAATTGGAATCTGTCTTATTGCTAGTAACTTAAAATCGACCGTATTTTTATTCATATAGCAAGTAAGATATGTTTGTAAATAATAAGGTATTGATCGTACATATAAGTCAAGATTTTATTAAGCTTTCAAAATGCAGGAGAACAAAACCTATTTAGTGTAATTATAAGAATTGGTAAGACAATTTCTAGTTTTTCGAAAATGATTATCCAGCTTAGAGCATGTTTAAAAATTAGGCGGCAGGAGATTTGAAAAATACGAATCGATCAATTAGTTTGGATTTACCAGAAACAAACTATGGGACCGAAGTACACATTATTGACCGATTCGCAATGGCAAAGTATAGAAAAAATATTAACAGACAAAAGAAGTAAGCATTTCAATGATGAGTTTTTCGCTGCATAAATATACAACGAGTATTCCTGATACTATAGTATGTGTTACATTTCTACATAACGATTCTATTTTTATTAAGCATACATCAATTCAAGTACACTTCAATAAACAGTCTTCTTTATTTAGAACTCAGCTTTATGAGCAAAAACAAAGAGCTGCAAGGTCTTATTAACTTCTTTAATAAAGGCATCTGTATTCTCGATAAGCAGTCATTTCGAATATATTACGAAGTGCTGCAATGCTTACTCAACGGTGGATGCCTCAATAACTTTGAAGAGTGTATCTGCTTAAATTATTAATTTTGTTAAATCAGATCAAACGGAGCTGGGCAATGCTGGCGAGCAACCCAGCAAGGGATAGCCTGATGCTGACGGAAAAATCCGATAATTGGTAAAGGCTCCCCATATGGGCTGCCTTTATCTTTTCTTGATGCTCCATGCCTTCAAAACGCACGCATTAGCCAACTATGCCTATTTCATACTCTACCTGGTTCCTCCACACATGTCTTATTCGACTTAGCAAATGTCTGGCGATCTTGATGATTGCCTTATTAGGTATCATTGTAGAGCAATATTTCTTGTATAACATCAACATGGCAGGATCTTTTCTTATTATTACCCAACTACTTTCTACAATTGCTGGCCGTAGATAGTGATTCCCTCGTTGCGTGATTCCTTTTATTACATCATTCTCACCGGAACTTCCTGTGTCAGGTACAATCCCGACATAAGAACACAATTTATCAAGCGTCTTAAATCGATTCATATCCTGTAATTCAGCCATAATTATCATCGCATTCACAATACCTATTCCAGGTATACTTTGCAACAATTTTTGTACCGCAGTATAATTAGGGTGTATAGATAATGTTCGTATTTGTTTGGTAGCTACACTCAATAATTTCCGGACTAGTAAATATTCCTCCAAGGCTATATTTAGAGCCATCTTAAGTGATTCCGTCTGACAAGATAAAGATTGAAGTGTAGCTATGAATTTGCGACTCCAGTATTGTTGTGGCTTATCTACATCCAATTTTAAGCCACTGAACATGAGAAGGTGCCATATCCTGTTTTTGCACCTCGTCTGATCTTGAACTAATCGGCCACGCTGCCGCACCAATGTACGCGCATGTTCGGCTTCCAGGTCGGGCACGTAAATAGGAGGTAATTCTGTCTTAGATAAATGACGACTTATTTTGCGTGCATCAATCTTATCATTTTTACGCCTTTTCTCTTTATCTGTACTAGGCACATCTGCCGGATTAGCAACAATACAATTTACCCCTAATTTTGACAAAAAACGATGTATACTAAAGCCACAAAAACCAGCTTCATAGGCTACCTGGTAACTGGCGCCAGGATATTTTTTCTGTAAGTGATTCACTAGTTGTTCTACTGAAGCTTCCTGGCTGTAATCTTCCAGTTCAAATTCATCATTTCTGATATTGACCCTCCAGGTCTTTTTGTGGACATCGATTCCGCAAAAGATTGTTTGTCCTTCAAAGTTGAGTTGCTTAACTTTAGGCATGGTTCCTGATTTTTTAAGTGAGTTAATGTCGTAATTAAATTTACTTAATATCAGGAACTTCTTTTTCGCTTATTCGCCCAGCTCATACATATGACCTCGATGCGGAGCATCTTCCGGATTCAAACGACAGATATTAAATTTGCATCAATAAGTTCTTTGATTTTTCGGATTAATCGAACAGGAGCCTATCTTTCTTTGATTGGTTTCCAGTTTGAAGGCAACAAGTGTATCAGTTCAGCAGCTGTGCAATCGTGGAGTCGATTATACACATCAGTTAAGTATTCGAATGGATCAATCCCATTCATCTTGCAGGATTCCACGAGGGAATAAAACAATGCAGCTCTTTCCCCGCCATGTTCATTACTTGCAAAAAGGGAGTTCTTTCTGAATAAAGTGATCGGACGTATAGCATTCTCGGTTGAGTTATTGTCAACGTCTATTTTCCCATCTGAAAAAAGGATATTCAGCTTATCCCACTGATTATTCGCATAGTTAATTGCTTTAGCCAGCAGGCTATCAGGTACATGTTCATCTTTTTGTTCATCCAACCAACTGCGTATTTTATCAAAGAAGGGTTTACTGTATTTCTGTCTTAAGGCAAGCCGTTGGTCAGAGATAAATTGTTTACGTTTAGCATAGGCTTCTATGCGGTATATGATATTAAAGTATACCAATACCTGGTCTGCCAGTGCTTTATTTTGTCTCTGCGCCTTTTTAAATCCTCTGCGGATATGCGCAAGGCAGCTCATCAACGTGACTTTATCATTTTGCTTAAAAGCAGTCGTGTAAGAGGATAGTGCGTCAGTTTGTAATGTACCTGCAAAATCTTTCAGGATTTCCTTAGGTACATCATGAGCTCTGCCTGGATGAAATTCAAAAAGTACAAGTTTGTGTTCAGGTGCATGGAAGACCCACATCCAACCATTGGCGGCTTTACCCTGCCCTTCATCGTGAAGATATTTTAAACTGGTCTCGTCAGCCTTGATATAACTGGCAGTCTGTATTGTTTTCTTCAGGAGCTTTAGCAGACGCTTCAGCTTCTTATAACAAACTTCCTCCCAGTGGTCGATCGTCGATGCCGCAAAACAAACACCTGTCAGCCGCTCAAACCGCTGTTGTTGCCGATAATATGGCATGTAGTAAACAAAGCGTTCACTGTGAAGATGTGCCAGTAACCTGTTACTGACAATCCCCCGTTCTATCATCCTGGGTTGGACAGGAGTACAGTGTATCTTTCCATCTGTTGATTTATATTGAAGGTGGTGTTCTTCTTTACGGATGAGTTTTCCGGGAATAATATCGTAATAAACTGATACCTTTTTCCCAATGGGTTTCATGCCTGTTTTGTCTGCGGCAATATCATAAACAATGGTCTCTGTTTCCAGATGAGCAGCGACAGGTCTTCGCCCATTATGTGCTTTATGATGCTTTCTCCTCCGACTGGTTTTGGAGCTGGTAACTATTGAAGTATCAGTAGCAGAAGATACTACAGCTTGTTCAATGATCGCTTCGATTTCTTTTTTATCAAATTCATCCCCAAGGGTCTGCTGAATAGCAGCTTGCGTAGCTGACTGATCCGGAATAAATTTTTCACTGCGTTGCCCAAATAACATCTCCTGCAGCTCTCTCAATTGCCAGTCTTTACGCATTGCTTCGTCCGTCTTACTGGCAAGAGCGGCCTGTAATTCAGCAACAGTTTTTTCCAGGGAAGCAATCAATCTCTCCTTATCGATTCCCCGTTCCTGCTCATTGGACAACCAACGTTTCAGTTGCTCTTTATCTTCCTTTAGTGCAGCATTTTCTGTTGTGAGTTCCTGAATAATGCGGCTGAATACATGTCTTTCCTGAGTAAGTGCATTGGAGAGATCTGCCTTCTGCAATTGCAGTGCATTCACTTGTTCCAGTGCTTCAGATAAATTATATATGATCTCAGGTTTCAATGAGTGCAAAGGTACTACCATGAACCTTCAAACACAAGCATTTGTGATTAATTCTGATGAATTTATTATCAGCTTTTCTTAGGTCTGACAGATCTTTCATAACGCTTACGGAATCTAACTTCTACACCCTCCAGTATCAGCAAAAGATCCTTCTTGCTCAATACCATCATCTTTGTTTCACTATTGTATACAGGTGTGCCAAAAGTACCTCTTGATAGTCTCTTATAAAAGATGCCCAGTCCATCTATATCCCATCCCAGGATCTTAACCTGCGTGCGACGGTGATTGAAAAAAGCATAGAGTGTTCCATACTGAAAAGGATCTTCCTTCATTTCATTTATAACCAGACCGGAAAGACCATTAAAGCTCAAACGCATATCTGTTGAACCATTCCATAATACCAGCCGATAACCATTTAGTGATAGCATATTACAAGAGGGCTTTAAGATAGGAAGGTTCTACACGCTGATAAAAAATGATACCGCGATATTCTGCAAAGATGGCTCCTGGTGTTAAATCCTGCTGGACCGGTGATAAGTCTACATCAATGAAGCCTACTGGTGCATTGGTCACCGCTGGTTGATTTCCAAAACGTTTTTTCCAATTGTAAAATGTAGCAGGTGATATTTGGAAGGCTGCTGTAAACTCTTTAACACTAATATTACCTGCCCGGGTAAATTGTTCCAGTGCGGAAATTATCTCCTGGTCACTAAAATGATGGCGGCCTGCCACGGATGATTTTCTTCGTTTCATATTTGCAATTCTTTCGAAGGCAAAGTTAGAAGCTAATCAATATCTTTGGTGAATGCTCCGCGTCGAGGTCATATGTATGAGCTGGGCGAATAAGCGAAAAAGAAGTTCCTGATATTAAGTAAATTTAATTACGACATTAACTCACTTAAAAAATCAGGAACCATGCCTAAAGTTAAGCAACTCAACTTTGAAGGACAAACAATCTTTTGCGGAATCGATGTCCACAAAAAGACCTGGAGGGTCAATATCAGAAATGATGAATTTGAACTGGAAGATTACAGCCAGGAAGCTTCAGTAGAACAACTAGTGAATCACTTACAGAAAAAATATCCTGGCGCCAGTTACCAGGTAGCCTATGAAGCTGGTTTTTGTGGCTTTAGTATACATCGTTTTTTGTCAAAATTAGGGGTAAATTGTATTGTTGCTAATCCGGCAGATGTGCCTAGTACAGATAAAGAGAAAAGGCGTAAAAATGATAAGATTGATGCACGCAAAATAAGTCGTCATTTATCTAAGACAGAATTACCTCCTATTTACGTGCCCGACCTGGAAGCCGAACATGCGCGTACATTGGTGCGGCAGCGTGGCCGATTAGTTCAAGATCAGACGAGGTGCAAAAACAGGATATGGCACCTTCTCATGTTCAGTGGCTTAAAATTGGATGTAGATAAGCCACAACAATACTGGAGTCGCAAATTCATAGCTACACTTCAATCTTTATCTTGTCAGACGGAATCACTTAAGATGGCTCTAAATATAGCCTTGGAGGAATATTTACTAGTCCGGAAATTATTGAGTGTAGCTACCAAACAAATACGAACATTATCTATACACCCTAATTATACTGCGGTACAAAAATTGTTGCAAAGTATACCTGGAATAGGTATTGTGAATGCGATGATAATTATGGCTGAATTACAGGATATGAATCGATTTAAGACGCTTGATAAATTGTGTTCTTATGTCGGGATTGTACCTGACACAGGAAGTTCCGGTGAGAATGATGTAATAAAAGGAATCACGCAACGAGGGAATCACTATCTACGGCCAGCAATTGTAGAAAGTAGTTGGGTAATAATAAGAAAAGATCCTGCCATGTTGATGTTATACAAGAAATATTGCTCTACAATGATACCTAATAAGGCAATCATCAAGATCGCCAGACATTTGCTAAGTCGAATAAGACATGTGTGGAGGAACCAGGTAGAGTATGAAATAGGCATAGTTGGCTAATGCGTGCGTTTTGAAGGCATGGAGCATCAAGAAAAGATAAAGGCAGCCCATATGGGGAGCCTTTACCAATTATCGGATTTTTCCGTCAGCATCAGGCTATCCCTTGCTGGGTTGCTCGCCAGCATTGCCCAGCTCCGTTTGATCTGATTTAACAAAATTAATAATTTAAGCAGATACACTCTTCAAAGTTATTGAGGCATCCACCGTTGAGTAAGCATTGCAGCACTTCGTAATATATTCGAAATGACTGCTTATCGAGAATACAGATGCCTTTATTAAAGAAGTTAATAAGACCTTGCAGCTCTTTGTTTTTGCTCATAAAGCTGAGTTCTAAATAAAGAAGACTGTTTATTGAAGTGTACTTGAATTGATGTATGCTTAATAAAAATAGAATCGTTATGTAGAAATGTAACACATACTATAGTATCAGGAATACTCGTTGTATATTTATGCAGCGAAAAACTCATCATTGAAATGCTTACCAAAAGAAAGCGTAAATATTGCCTTCGCAGCATATTCAATGCTATATTATGGATTTGCAGGACGGGTTGTCAATGGAGAAACCTGAGTGTCGCTTTCCCTTACTGGCAGATAGTTTACTACTATTTCAACAAATGGAAAAAGAATGGCTTCTTCGAAAAGGCATTACAGAAGCTGGTTAGAAAGGAACGAATGCGGCAGGGCCGGAATTATGTTCCTTCAGTGGCAGCAATTGATAGCCAAAGTATAAAAAAGAGTGCGTTTGTGAATATAGAAACAGGCATTGATGGCGGAAAGCATATCAATGGTCGAAAAAGACATCTTGCTGTTGACAGTTTAGGGCTACCTATAGCCATTAGCATAAGTGCAGCAGATGTGCATGATTCAATAGGCGCATTTGATCTGTTATGGAAAATTGATAAGTTTAGTCATAGAATGAAACTCATCCTTGCAGACAAAGCTTACCGTGGAGAGTTCAGTGAGATTGTTGAAAACTGGTATAGCTGGAAGATGGAAATTTCTCAGAAACCACCGTCAGCAAAAGGTTTTATACCACAAACAGGTAGATGGCAAGTAGAAAGATCCTTCGCCTGGCTCAATTTTTTCAGAAGGCTTGATAAGGATCATGAGAGGCTACCTGAATCATCTGTCGCATTCATTCAGGTAGCATTCATTAATATTCTTCTAAAATGAGTTGTTAAGAAATTTAAACATGTTCTTAGAGTATGTTTAAATTTCAGTGGGTCCAAAATTAGGAAAGTACGAATCGATCAATTAGTTTGGATTTACCACAAAACAAACTATGAGAAGCAAGTTCACATTATTGACCGATTCGCACTGGGAAAGTATTAAAAATATATTAACGGACAAAAGAAAGCGTAAATATTGCCTTCGGACTATCTTCAATGCTATATTATGGATTTGCAGAACCGGCAGTCAGTGGCGTAATCTAAGCAGTGAATATCCATACTGGCAGATAGTTTACTACTATTTTGACAAATGGGAGAAATCAGGGGTGCTGGAACAGGTGATGTTAAAATTGGTAAGGAAGGAAAGAATTTATCAGGGACACAATTACGCTCCATCAGTAGGTGCTATTGATAGTCAAAGCGTAAAGAAAAGTGCATTTGTAAGTATAGAAACCGGTATTGATGGAGGCAAACATATCAATGGTCGAAAGAGACACCTGGCAGTTGATAGTTTAGGATTACCGATTGCTATTAGTGTCAGTAGCGCAAATGTTCATGACTCTATAGGCGCTTTTGATTTGCTGTGGAGAATTGATAAAGTTAGTCATAGGATGAAACTGATTCGTACAGACAAAGCATACTGTGGAGATTTTAGCGAAATGGTTGAAAAATATTATAAGTGGAAAATAGAAATAACGCAGAAACCACCGTCAGAAAAAGGTTTTGTGCCACAGAAAGGCAGGTGGCAGGTCGAACGATCATTTGCCTGGCTCAATAACTTTAGAAGGTTATCGAAGGACTATGAAAAGATACCAGAATCTGCTGTTGCTTTCATCCAGGTAGCCTTCATTAGTATACTTCTAAAATAAGGCTGTTCAAATTTTAAACATACTCTTAGTCTTTCAGAATCAAACGAACCCAAAGTAATAATTCTTAACCCAACACCTGAAAAATTAGCCGCATGAGTATTATTAATGCATTCAAACAATTTGGAAATTATTCCAAACAAAGACCAGTTAAGGCAACAACGCAAGCTGCTGTTATATATACCAGGGTATCCAGCAAAGAACAGGCTGACCATAATTTAAGTCTGGATGTTCAACGGAAATCAATCGAAGATTTCGCTAGACGTAGTAACCTTGGTATTGTAGAATACTTTGGGGGAACGTATGAAAGTGCCAAAACAGATGGCCGTAAGGAGTTCAACCGGATGCTGGATTATATCAAAATGCGCAAAGGAAAGGTCAGCCATATATTGGTATATACCCTAGACCGATTTTCCCGAACTGGAGGAGCCGCTATTAAACTAGCTGAAGACCTTCGTGAGAAATACGGTGTTACCATATATGCAGTCACGCAGCCGACGGATACCTCGAATCCAAGTGGTGTATTACAACAGAATATTACCTTTTTGTTTAGCCAATATGATAACCAGTTGCGCAAGCAGAAAGCCGTTGCGGGTATGGTTGAAAAGTTTGATAAAGGGATATGGGTAGCTAAACCGCCACAGGGATATGATATAGTGAAAATTAACGGCCAGCGTAAACTTGTCGTAAATGAAGTGGGAAAAAAGATCAAAAAAGCATTTATCTGGAAGGCCGAGGGCATGAAGAATGAGGGAATCATTTCTAAGCTAAAAGCTATGGGAGTGAAAATGTACAAACAACAACTGACTAAGATCTTTAAACGGCCTTTCTATTGTGGTATGATTAATCACGGCCTATTGGAAGGGAAAATAGTAGAAGGTGACCATGAGAAGATGATAAGCCCAGAAATATTTTTAAAGGTCAATAATATCCATCAGGGTTCTGGCGGGTACGGAGTGCCGCATAAGAAAGAACAGGATGCAGTACCCCTTAAAATCTTCATTAAGTGCGATATCTGTAACCAGCCATTTACAGGCTATATAGTCAAGGCAAAAGGATTATGGTATTATAAATGCCGTAAGGATGGTTGCAAGTGTAACAAAAGCGCTAAAAGGATGCATGAACTATTTGAACAGCTATTAAGCCAGTATTGTTTCATTGATAGCCTAAAAGATTCCCTTAAAGAAGCCCTGTTGGCAGAGTATTATGAATTGAACAAAGACAACCTCGAACATCAAAAAATCCTGACGGCGCAGCTAAATGAAATTGATGAGAAGATTGATAGTTTAGAAGAAAGCAGGTATGTACTCAAGCAAATAGGGGAGGAAAGCTTTAATAAGTTCTATTCCCGATACAGTAAGGAGCGAGACACCATTTCCTCCGAATTAGAAAAATGCACCAAAAACATTTCGAACCCTGACGAAGCAATCGAAAAGGCATTGACCCTTTCTTCAAACCTCGCTATGGCATGGCGTTCCAGCGACACAAGTGCCAAAGAAAAACTCCAAACGCTCATCTTTCCTCAAGGAATCATCTACGACCGCCAAAATGAGTCATTTCGAACCCCAAAAGTAAATTTCATTTTCTCACGGATTGCCCACCTATCGGGCAATCCACCCCAAAACGAAAAAGGGACCGATCATCATTTAGATAATCAGTCCCCTTTAGCGGAGAAGAAGGGATTCGAACCCTTGAAACCCTTTCGAGTTTACACACTTTCCAGGCGTGCCAGTTCAACCACTCCTGCACTTCTCCATCGGTTGAATTTTATTTCGGATGGCAAAGGTAACCTTTCCCCTCACATTTCCAAAATATTCCCAAAAATTCTACCCTGATCTTCGTCACCATTCATGATTTATCGGCGTCAGCTCCCCTCTCAACGAAGTCTCTATCATCTCCTGCGTCGCCGCCGCATCCAAATTCTGCCCCAACACAAACATCAATTTCGTTATCGCCGCCTCAAATGTCATATCATGCCCACTTATCACTCCTATCTGCGCCAGCAGCGAGCTCGTCTCATATTTACCCAACTCTACAGATCCTCCATCACACTGCGTAATATCCACTATCACTATGCCCTTTTCTATTGCTTTACGAAGGCAATCTATAAACCACGGCTGCGTATTTGTATTCCCACTCCCAAAGGTCTCCATTATGACTCCTTTGAGGCCCGGAACATTCAGCGTCGCTTCTACCGCCTTTCTGGTGATCCCAGGAAACATCTTCAACACCGTCACATTATCATCCATATGCTTATGCACCTTCAATGGCGCTGTCGGCAATGGTAATACCGCCTGTGTCTTATACTTGATATCTATCCCCGCTTCTGCCAGCGGCACATAGTTCATGGAATAAAATGCCTCAAATTTCTCCGCATTGTATTTTTTGGATCGATTACCTCTGAACAGGGAGAAGTCAAAGTAAATACACACTTCTGGTACCACTACATGCCCATTATGACGTGTAGAAGCGATTTCCATAGCAGTGATGATATTCTCCTTCGCATCTGTCCGGATCTTTCCAATCGGCAACTGAGACCCTGTCAATATCACCGGCTTCGCCAGGTTCTCCAACATAAAACTCAACGCCGATGCTGTAAACGACATCGTATCGGACCCATGCAGGATCACAAAACCATCATACCTGTCGTACCTGTCCTCAATGATCGAAGCCAGTTCTACCCATATTTCCGGCTGCATATCAGAAGAATCAATAGGAGGATTAAAAGCATACACATAAAAGTCTATGCCCATGCGGTATAGTTCGGGTAAGTTGTTCCGTATCTCGTTAAAGCCAATTGGCCGCAAAGCCTTTGTCTTTTCATCGAAGATCATTCCCACTGTTCCACCCGTGTAAATTATAAGGATTTTACTCATTGCAGCTGCTGTATCAAAAATGCCTGCAAATTTACCGCGTAATCAGTTAGTTAGTTTTGAATAATTTCAACGCATTGCTTGTAGTTATTGCAGCCACATCATCTATTTTTAGATTTTTTATATCTGCAATTTTTTGACCGATCAATGGAATGTAGGAACTTTCATTCCTTTTCCCCCTATATGGAACCGGTGCCAGATAAGGTGCATCTGTCTCTAATACAATGTGTTCCATCCCAATCTCCCCCAGCGTTACATCCAATCCTGACTTCTTAAAAGTCACCACACCACCAATGCCTAAATAAAACCCGAGATCAATAATTTCACGCGCCTCCTCTACTGTACCGCCAAAACAATGGAATACCCCACTTAAACGGCCATCCTGCAATGCACGGACCTCATCTATACACTCCCGCGTGCTCTCACGGCTATGTATCGCCACCGGAATACCATACTGGCGTGCAAGGTCCAGTTGTCGCCTAAAAGCTTTATACTGCTGTGCTGTAAACGTCTTGTCCCAGTAAAAATCCAGTCCAATCTCCCCGATCGCTTTAAAAGGTCGCTTCTCCAGCCAACCCTCCACTGCCGCCAATTCCGTATCCACATTGTCAT
Organism: Chitinophaga sp. LS1; assembly: GCF_034274695.1. Lineage (NCBI taxonomy): Bacteria > Pseudomonadati > Bacteroidota > Chitinophagia > Chitinophagales > Chitinophagaceae > Chitinophaga > Chitinophaga sp. LS1. The sequence goes on along the minus strand of NZ_CP128362.1, from coordinate 1,427,134 downwards.
TCACATAACAGGGATGAACCCCCATCATAGGAATACATACCCCCGGAAACTGTTGCTCTAATGCCAGCATTCCCTCAATCGACTGACTGTCAATATTTGGCAAAATCAACTGATATACCCCCTCCTTTATGGCCCGCTCTATCGTCGCCGTTCTATCATCCGAAAAATCTTCCCCATACAAATGGGCATGTGTATCAATCCATTGCATTTTATCTGAAATATTAATTTTTTCCGAAAGATGACTGAAAATATTATATTTGTATTTAATAAATATATCAGCGATCTCCCGTACAAAAGTACGGCCGCAAAACCTCATTAAAAATTTTATACTTATCCTATGAGAAGCTACTTTTGCTTTAACCGTATCCTTGCAGGTGTTGTGGGCCTTTTATTGACTGCCACCTTGTTTTACGCCTGTTCCAAGAGTACGACTGATGTGACCAAGACGAACACAAGCGATAACCTGACTATCACCGCTGCCGGAGACCAGGCTGTTGCAACCAGCTATTTCGATGATCTCTTCGTAATCGCCCAGGAAGTATGTCAGGATGCCGGATATACTCAAACTGGTCGTAAAGCTTCTCCTACTACTGAAATGACTTCTAAATTAGGTGCCTGCTATAGCTACACTGTCGATAATGTGCAGACTGACAGCTGGCCTAAAACAATATTAGTAAGCTTTGGTACTGGTTGTGCTGACGCTGACGGCCGTGTACGCGTTGGTAACATCCAGATCACTATGACGGGTTACTTCTACTACACCGGTTCTACTATCACTGTAAAACCACTCACTTATACTGTAAATGGTAAAAGCGTAACCGGTACACAGACAATCACTAACACCAGCTCTAACAGCGTATACAAATACCTGTCTGTAATCTCCGGTGGTTCTGTCGTGCTGGATTCTACTACTGTAGGCTTCGGCGGTAGCGGTACTTATACTCAAACCTCCGGCACTGCTACCCTGGGTAGTGTGTCTGACGATATCTTCAATTATGTAGGTACTGATTCCCTGGTATACGCAACAGGTAATGCTGCATACATCACTGTAGCAGATTCTACTTATCTGGAAAGAAAACTGAGCTGTGCTTATATCGGCAAAGGTAAAGCAACCGTGTCTTACAACTCACTGACTGCTACCGTAGATTATGGTAACGGTGTATGCGATGACTCAGTAACGATCTCTGTAGGTGATAAGGTAAAAACTATCGCATTACCTAAATAATAAATCATTGCCCAGGTTTCTAATTGCCCGAAAGCGCGAATGGAACCTGGGTTTTTTATGCCCGTTAAACAAGGATTGATTTCTATATAAACAAGGATTGCCTTTTGCAAACAATTAAACAAACCATTCTCTTAAAAATACTCCATCAGCAAGTATACCCACTAAACCGGCACCGCCTCCATCTCCATCCCCTTCTTCTTAAAATACTCCATCACCCTCGGCAATGCATACTCCAACCGCTCCCATGCCTTCGTACTATCATGAAACACTATTATCGACCCCGGTTTTGACTTAAACACCACATTCTGCACACACGCCTCTCCATTTATCTCCGTGTCAAAATCCGCACTCAATACATCCCACATCACGATCTGTGCCCCCGGTATCAAATTTTTAATCTGCTTTATCTGAAATGGCGTAATCCGCCCATAAGGTGGTCTGAATAAAGTAGAATTGATAAACTTCCGCGCCTCCATCACATTCTCCACATACTTATCTGTCCCCGTTTTCCACCCATTCACATGATTATGGGTATGATTCCCCGTCGTATGCCCCTCCTCCAATATCCGCTGATAAATTTCCGGATACTCCACCACATTCTTCCCAATACAAAAGAACGTGCCTTTCGCATTGTATTTCTTCAACAAATCCAGTATAAAAGGAGTCGCAGTCGGATGCGGACCATCATCAAATGTCAGGTATACCACTGGCCGTGCAGGAGATAGGCTCCAGGTGCAACTCTTATAGATGGCTTTCAGGATAGCCGGCGTCTTGGTCAGATAAAACATGGATGGGTTCGGATTTAATTTTAAAGGTAGTACAAAATGAAGCGTATTTCGTATTTCCATTTACCTTTGCTCCATGCAACAACAGAAAGTTCGGGTACGATTTGCGCCCAGTCCTACCGGCGGATTACACCTGGGTGGTGTACGCACGGTCTTATTCAATTACTTATTTGCAAAACAGCACAATGGTGAATTTGTGCTCCGTATTGAAGACACTGACCAGACCCGTTATGTTCCCGGTGCAGAGGAATATATCATGGAATGCCTGAAATGGTGTGGCCTGATTGCTGATGAAAGCCCGCTGGTTGGTGGCCCTTATGCCCCTTACCGCCAGAGCGAACGTAAGCCCATGTACCGTGAGTACGCGGAACAACTGGTGAAAGCCGGTTATGCTTACTATGCTTTTGACACGCCAGAAGAGTTGGAAGAGATGCGCACCCGTCTCAAAACCGAAGAGAATCCATCGCCACAATATAATCATGCTGCCCGCGCGCAGATGAAGAACTCCATTTCTTTGTCTGAAGCCGAAACAGCAGAACTGCTGAAAAATGGCACCCGCCACGTGATCCGCATCAAAATGCCGGATAACGAAGAAGTGAGCTTTACCGACCTGATTCGTGGTCATGTTCAGTTTAATACCAGTACTGTCGATGACAAAGTATTGCTGAAAGCCGATGGCATGCCTACTTACCACCTCGCTGTAGTAGTAGATGACTATCTCATGAAGATCACCCACGCTTTCCGTGGCGAAGAATGGCTGCCTTCCGCACCCGTTCACCTCTTGCTGTGGAAATACCTGGGCTGGGAAGCACAGATGCCACAATGGGCACACCTGCCGCTGATCCTGAAACCTGATGGCAATGGTAAATTGTCTAAGCGTGATGGTGACAGACTCGGTTTTCCTGTGTATGCTATGAACTGGACAGATCCTAAAACCGGCGAGGTGACCAAGGGCTTCCGCGAAAATGGTTTCCTGCCAGAAGCATTTGTAAACATGCTGGCTATGCTGGGTTGGAATGATGGTACCGGTCAGGAGATCTTCTCTATGGATGAACTGATTGCCCGTTTCTCCCTGGATCGCGTCAGCAAGTCAGGTGCTAAATTCGATTACGAAAAAGCAAAGTGGTTCAATCACCAGTACCTGCTGAATGCTGATAATGACAAACTGGCTGCACTGTTTGCACCTGTATTGAAAGAAAAAGGCGTCACTGCATCACCTGAATACGTAGCGACCATCGCTGGTCTGGTAAAAGATCGTTGTGACTTTGTCAACGACATCTGGCAACATGGTTTCTTCTTCTTCGAGGTGCCTGAAAGCTGGGATGTTACTGCGGTGAAACCTAAGTGGAATGCAGATAAGACACAGTTCTTTATGGAATGGGCTTCTATACTGGAAACTTTGTCCGATTTCTCGCTGACAAGTCTGGAAGAAAGCTTCAAAACACTGGCGACTTCTATGAATATTAAAATGGGTGAACTGCAATTGCCTTTCCGTATTATGCTGACGGGTGGCAAGTTTGGTCCTCCTGTATTCAATATCGCTGCCACATTGGGTAAGCACGAAACTATTCAAAGGATCATGAATGGTCTGAAAGCTATTAACGAATAAAATAGCCTTATAAAAAAAACGAGGTTGTATGCTTGATACAACCTCGTTTTTATTTAAGATCAAAATATGCTACTTATTTCTTGGTTTCTTTAGCCCAGGTATCTTTCAACGTGACCGTTCTATTGAAAACCATCTTCTCAGCAGTACTATCAGTATCCACTGTAAAATACCCCTTTCTCAAAAATTGCAACTTATCACCCGGCTTCGCATTCACCAATCCCGGTTCTATCAAAGCATTCGGAATCACAGTCAATGAATCCGGATTGATATAAGATTTGAAATCACCCTCTTCATTACCCGGATCCGGTGTATTGAACAGACGATCATACAATCTTACTTCTGCCGTCTTTGCATGCGCTGCACTCACCCAGTGAATGGTACCTTTCACCGTCATACCACTGTTATCGCCACCACTCTTGCTCTCAGGGAAGTGAGTTGCATAGATAGTCGTAATATTGCCATTCTCATCCTTATCAAAGCTTTCGCCTTTGATGATATAAGCATTCTTTAAACGCACTACCAGACCAGGTCCCAGACGGAAGAACTTCTTAGGAGGCTCCTCCATAAAGTCTTCTCTTTCGATATACAAGGTCTTGCTGAAAGGCAATTTACGGGAACCAGATTCCGGATCTTCCGGATTGTTATCCGCCGGCATTTCTTCTACCTGATCATCCGGGTAGTCAGTGATCACCAGTTTCACAGGATCTAATACCGCCATCACACGATTCGCAGTTTTGTTCAGCTCATCACGAACCAGGAACTCCAGCAGACTCACGTCAATAACGTTCTCACGCTTCTGTACCCCGATCCTTTCGCAGAACTCACGGATACTGGCAGGCGTAAAACCTCTTCTGCGCAGACCACTGATAGTCGGCATACGGGGGTCATCCCAACCACTCACATGTTTCTCATTTACCAGCTGCAGCAGCTTACGTTTACTCATCACAGTGTAAGTCAGGTTCAACCTGGCAAACTCATACTGATGAGAAGGGAAAATACCCAGCTGTGCAATGAACCAGTTGTACAATGCACGGTGAGGAATGAATTCCAACGTACATACAGAATGGGTGATACCTTCAATGCTATCGCTCTGTCCATGGGCAAAGTCGTACATAGGGTAAATACACCATTTGTCGCCGGTACGGTGGTGATGTGCATGCTTGATGCGGTACATCAGCGGGTCACGCATATGCATATTGGAACGCTCAGGAGAGCCTTCCTCAAATTGTTCAGTATCTATCTTTGCACGCAGTACTTTTTCACCATCCTTAAATTCACCATTCTTCATGCGCTCAAAGAGATCCAGGTTCTCGTCGATGCTACGGCTACGGTAAGGAGTAGGTGTACCAATCTGGGTAGGGGTACCTTTTGATGCGGCGATCTCCTCAGGAGTAGAATCGTCCACATAAGCCAACCCTTTTTTGATCAGTTGTACAGCGAAGTTGTATATCTGGTCGAAATAATCAGATGCATAGAGTTCCTGCGCCCATTGGAAGCCCAACCATTGGATGTCGGCTTTAATAGACTCCACATATTCGGTGTCTTCGGTTACCGGATTGGTATCGTCGAACCGAAGATTGGTCTGGCCGTTGTATTTCTTTGCCAGTCCAAAGTTCAGGCAGATGCTTTTCGCATGCCCGATGTGCAGGTAACCATTGGGTTCAGGAGGGAAACGGGTCAGTACCCTTCCGTCATTGACTCCGTTAGCAATATCCTCTTCGATGATTTGTTCAAGGAAGTTCAAGGACCTTTCTTCGCTCATAAGGTTTAAATTATTTCGGAGGACAAATGTAACAAAATCTGCCAAGCCGACCGCAGACACTGTCTATTTATCCGTTATTCGGAGAAATGAGGGGTAAAAGAGGAACAGGTTATGAAAACCATCATGAAGAAAAAAGATACCATCATTTTTCTCTTTTTCAGAGAATCGTACATTTAGGAAATAAATTCACGGAAAAACGAAAAACTACCAATATAATGGTCAACCCCTCTCAACGCCCCATCCGGGTACTCGTGGCCAAAGTCGGCCTCGATGGCCATGACCGTGGCGCTAAAGTAATCGCCGCAGCCCTGCGCGACGCCGGCATGGAGGTGATCTACACCGGCCTTCGCCAAACTCCTGAAATGGTGGTCAGCGCCGCCCTTCAGGAAGACGTAGACGCTATCGGTGTCAGTATTCTCTCGGGTGCTCACATGACCGTTTTCCCCCGTATTATGGCCATCATGAAAGAAAAAGGGATGGACGATGTGCTGCTGACAGGTGGCGGAATCATTCCCGAAACTGATATGCATACCCTGCATGATATCGGTGTAGGCAAATTATTCCCTCCAGGTACCCGTACGGAAGATATTGCCAGCTATATCAATGAATGGGTGGCTACACATAGAAATTTCTAGCATTTCTGTAACCTTTTAGCGACCTGGTCGTCTTTTTTAGAAAAGAAGTAATACATGAACATAAAGACATGCCTGTTTACCCTGTTATGCTGCCTGTGCCAGTTCGCCCTGTTCGCCCAGGATACGACCGAACAAAAGAAACTCCGTCAGCATGTTTATGCTACCAATGGTGGAGATGGCCCCATCCTCTCTTTTGGCAATGTAAAGATGGATGGCGCACATGTCAACACCGCTCCACGTTTTACCCTGTTCTTTAATGTAGGCCGTAATTATAATTATGACTTTACTAAGTGGCTGGGAATCTATTCTGGTGTCGATCTTAAAAATATAGGGATCATCACCAAAGAGAACGGTACAAAGCTAAAACGCCGTGTATATACCCTGGGCGTGCCTTTGGGACTTAAAATAGGTGATGTAAGAGGGCAGAATTTCTTTTTCTTCCTGGGTGGCCAGTACGATCTGGCGTTTAATTATAAGGAAAAGCAATTTATAAATGGAGATAAGGCGAAGAAATTCAATGAATGGTTCAGTGACCGTACGCCACTACTCATGCCTTCACTGTTCGCGGGCTTCCGCTTCTACCCGGGTATAGGCCTGAAAGTACAGTACTATCCTAATAACTTCTTCAACAAGGACTTTAAAGAAACCGTAGCAGGTGTAACCACCTACCCCTATCGCAATATGGAGTCCAAAATGTTCTTCGTAACCCTGACCTACAGTTTCGGAGATACATGGCCGACCCAGTTGGATCGTTTTGGGAAGATGATGTATTAACCTGATAGTATTTTCACGTGTTCGGTGCTTCGCCGTCGCTAGTTCGCTGCTAGTTCGCTGCTAGTTCGCTGCTTGTATACTCAAACCATATTTCATGAGTAAAAAATATGAAATCCTTATCTGTAAATGATGATGGAGGATTTTTTTGTGAGTATAGGTAATAGATGTTGAATAAATCACATGTTAATATTGTATCAGTGATCGCCCGCAAAAAAATCTTACATTACATATCCAAACAGAAAAACCATGTACCAGACGATCAATACCACCTTAGAAAACGATACATTATTTATCTACATCAACCGCCCGGACAAGATGAATGCCCTGAACCAACAAGTCATGGCAGAACTGGCCCTTGCTATTGATGAAGTATACAAAGACAGAGAAATAAAAAGTGCGGTCATCACTGGTACTGGCGAAAAAGCATTTGTAGCCGGCGCAGATATTGCCGAATTTCTACGTCTCTCCCCACAACAAGGTATCGAACTAGCCAACAAAGGTCACATGATCTTTAAGCGTATCGAAGATTGTCCGAAGCCTATTATTGCTGCCGTCAATGGATTTGCACTGGGTGGTGGATGTGAATTGGCCATGGCCTGCCACTTTCGTATCGCTGCTACCAATGCAAAATTTGGTCAGCCAGAAGTGAACCTCGGTATCATTCCAGGTTATGGTGGTACACAACGTCTCACCGCTCTCATTGGCAAAGGCAAAGCAATGGAATTGATGATGACTGCCGATATGATCAATGCTCAGGATGCACTAACATGGGGACTCGTGAACCACGTAGTAGCACCAGAAGAATTACTCACAAAAACAAAAGAAATACTAGCAAAAATACATGCGAAAGCACCGCTTGCAATTGCCAGAGTTATTAAATGTGCAAACGGTGCATTGGACAAAGATGTAGATGGCTATGAGCTGGAAATCAATGAATTTGGAGCCTGTTTTGCTACGAAAGATATGCAGGAAGGTGCGTCTGCATTCATTCAAAAACGACCTGCATCATTCATTGGAGAATAAGCAACATCTATACTTTTAATGCCAATATCCGTGTATAATAATTGATGAGCGTAACCCGTTGTGATAACTTCATAAGCATATTAACCAGGTATAACCATAAAATCCTATTCATGAAGACAACAACAACCCTTGCCCTCAAAAAATCAAGAAAACTGAAATTGGAAAAAGTAACAATTTCAAAACTCAACGTGCAACATTTATTTCCTATTCTCGTCGATGGCCCAGGTCAATCTACACACCCGGTGTGTGATTTTACACAGGTAACGACGGTTATTGACGTTGCAGTTTTTTAAACCTTTTCACACTTTCAGGCTGTATCATCCATTACGATACAGCCTGTTTTTATTCGGGTACCTGAAGGAAACGTGTAGTTCATTAAGCGATTCTCAGGCGGATCATTTAACTTTGATACATCCTCAAGCAATGTTGACCATTTATGATGACACGACTCTTTTTAACCATTATTTTAAGCGGCTATCTATTCCCGGCCATCGCACAGGAGTGCGCCTGTAAATCAAGTCTGCAATACCTGATTGATAAAGTAGCCCGGAACTATATTGGCTTTCCGGACAAAGTCACGACTGCCAATAAAAAGCAATACCAGGCATTTACTGATAGTTTAATAAAAGTATCAGATACTGCTTCTATGCCTGTATGCTTTTCCATCTTACAAAAATGGACCACCTTTTTCCAGGATAAACATTTAATGGTGATTGTAAATCGTGGCGGAAAACATCCTATGCTTGATACCTACTTCCCCAGAAAAAAACCTGTTAAAATTTCGTTGGATCCATCTTTCAAAATACTCAATGATCAAACCTGCTTACTCACCATACCCAGTGCACGGCTTGAATACAAAGGCATTGTCGATAGCTTACTTGTACTGCACAAAGATCTGCTGAGTAAGACAAGTCATTTCATCATCGATGTGAGGGAAAACAGGGGCGGATCCACACTTGTATTCGACAACGTATTACCCTACTTATATACAAATCCTATCATTACAGAAGGAGCCATGGTACTGGCTACAGAAGAGAATATCCATAACCTGTACGAAGTGACGGATTATCCAAATGTAAGTGATAGTATGAAAGCCGTTTTCAAAAAAGAAGCAGCTGCATTAAAAGCGCACATAGGTAGGGAATATCAGTTATGGAATAATGATACCACGACTATGGATCAGGTATTCCCTTACCCCAAAAAAGTATCGCTACTCATCAATCATAATGTAGGCAGCAGTACAGAGATGTTTGTATTAAAAGCACGCCAGAGTAAAAAGGTAAAACTGTTCGGCACACATACTGCCGGTGTAGTAGATTACTCTGATGTAGTGCCGTATATGATGCCCTGTACATTATTTGCCTTTGGCGTACCCAGCTCCCGCACACTACGCATGCCTGCGGAAGTTATTGACAATATTGGCATTGCCCCAAACGTTGAAATTCCAGCAAATACTACAGATTGGGTACAGTATGTAGTAGAACATCGCTGATTAATTTGTATATCTTATAGGAATAATGGAATCGTTTAAGAAAACCCGGGCCTACTCTAGATTAATAGCCTTACACATTTTAGCTTGGTCTATTTATATATTCATTGGATTAGCCCGAAAAATTTTATTGACTAAGTATACTTTCGACCTGCTCGACTTTGTATTTACAGAGTTGCCGGTGGTGTATATTTTTTATGGAAACTATATCATCCTCCGAAAATTTTTGAGCACAAAAAAATATGCATTGCTGGTAGCAGGTGAGTTGTTCGTGTTTTTCTCTGCTGCATTTTTATACTTTGCATTCGGTACCCTGATCAGACCTTTCGAACCACCGGGTACTGTTCCGCCCTATGTCTTCTCCGAATTATTACTGGATACATTGTGGGTATACCTGATTTATGGTTTTTTCTCTTTTGGTTATTACTTCGGTATGGAGTCGGTCAGCAAAGAAAAGCGACTACGTGTTATGGAACAGGAAAAGGCAAGGATAGAAGCCGACCGGCTTAAATCGGAATATGCCTTTTTGCGGGCACAGATCAATCCCCATTTTTTGCATAATACCCTGAACCTCTTTTATGCCAAATCTATCATGGTGAGCGAAGAATTGTCGGAAGGCATACTGACCCTCTGTGAAATCATGCGCTATTCTATGCATACCGGTGAGGCAGATGTGGATACCGTACCCTTGTCCAGAGAAATAGAGCATGTACAGAATGTGATCAAAATCAACCAGCTCCGGTTTAGTAACCGGTTACAGGTCATTTTTGACATCAGTGGCGATATGAGTGACATTCGGATTATTCCTTTGGTAATTATTACGTTGGTAGAAAATGCTTTTAAACACGGAGAGCTGAATAATGACCAGCATCCATTGGTGATGCAGTTAAAAGTGTCGGAAGAGGACGGTACTATTTACTTCTCTACCCATAACAGGAAGAAAAGGGGGCCTAAAGAATTGTCCAACGGTATAGGTATGGATAACATTAAGAGAAGGCTGGATGCCACCTATAAAAACAATTATTCCCTTACTACGACTGATGAAGCGGACAATTATACCGCTTCATTATGGATCACTGTTTCCTAAAAATACCTGTAATCATGCTATCCGTCCCTTGAAAAAGAGGATTGGTGTAATGTATTTCCTGCATGGGGCGGGTGGGCTTACCTTTGATTCATCGATTCCATTAACCCCTATTCGAAAGTCACATTAAAAGTTGGGGGGGACAACCCAACTGGGTCTTTGGACCAAATAATACTGAAGGCAGGGTTTCACATATTCGGTTAATCCGAAATCTTCCTGCCAACTTTTTTTCATCCATTCGCCCCCGAAAATTTATTTCATTCACTCGTTCCAATGATCTTTGCCGGTTTGGCTATCCATTGACACGGTTTCATTCATTCGCCCCCAAAATATAGACCTGAAAAGGTCTTTTTCATCCATTCGCCCCCAATGATTTTATGCCGGTTTGGCTATCCATTGACACGGTTTCATTCATTCGCCCCCAAAGTATTAGACCTGAAAAGGTTTTTTTTCGTCCATTCGCCCCCAATGATTTTATGCCGGTCTGGCTATCCATTGACACGGTTTCATTCATTCGCCCCCAAAGTATTAGACCTGAAAAGGTTTTTTTCGTCCATTCGCCCCCAATGATTTTATGCCGGTTTGGCCATCCATTAAACCTGTTTTCATTCATTCGCCCCCAAAGTTATTAGACCTGAAAAGGTTTTTTTCGTCCATTCGCCCCCAATGATTTTATGCCGGTTTGGCTATTCATTGACCTGTTTTCATTCATTCGCCCCCAAAGTATTAGATTTGAAAAGGTTTTTTTCATCCATTCGCCCCCAATGATTTTATGCCGGTTTGGCTATTCATTGACCTGTTTTCATTCATTCGCCCCCAAAGTATTAGACCTGAAAAGGTTTTTTTCATCCATTCGCCCCCAATGATTTTATGCCGGTCTTGGCCATCCATTAACCTGTTTTCATTCATTCGCCCCTAAGCTATCAGGTCTGTAAAGGCCTTTTCGTCCATTTACCCTTAAGTTTTTTATCCCTATCCTATACCTACATCCATTGTCCCCAGAGTTCGCTTGTACAGGCCATCCATTGCTTAAGGCCCCATATGGTTTCATTTTCATTCATTCCCCAATTTCCTGCCTGTACAAGCCATTTTTTTACTGACATTTAGTACGTTTGTACCGCAAAAAATCAAGCATTATGGAATATAGAATAGAGAAAGACACGATGGGCGAAGTACAGGTACCAGTAGACGCATATTATGGTGCTCAAACCCAACGTTCTATCGACAATTTCAGGATAGCACAGGATATTAACAGAATGCCTAAAGAAATCATTCAGGCATTTGCTTACCTCAAAAAAGCAGCAGCACTCACCAATCTGGATGCTGGCGTTCTCTCCCAGGAAAAGGCCACGCTGATCGGCAACGCCTGCGATGAAATTCTCGCTGGCAAACTGGACGACCAGTTCCCACTGGTAGTTTGGCAGACAGGCTCAGGTACCCAGTCCAACATGAACGTAAATGAAGTGATCGCTTACCGTGCCCATGTAAACAATGGTGGTAAACTCACTGATAAAGATAAAGCGATACACCCGAATGATGATGTGAACAAATCACAGTCATCCAATGATACTTTCCCAACCGCTATGCACATTGCGGCGTACAAAATGCTGATCGAGGTAACCATCCCAGGGATCAAAAAGCTCCGTGCTACCCTGGCTGAAAAGGCAGAAGCCTTCAAGCACGTGGTGAAAATAGGCCGTACCCACTTTATGGATGCGACCCCGCTCACCCTGGGTCAGGAAATAAGTGGTTATGTATCACAGCTGGACCACGGGCTGAGAGCCATCAACAATACCCTCGCTCACCTGAGCGAACTGGCATTGGGTGGTACTGCCGTAGGTACTGGTATCAATACCCCTAAAGGTTATTCTGAGAATGTAGCGAAACACATCGCGAACCTCACCGGTCTGCCTTTCATCACTGCTGAAAACAAATTTGAAGCCCTGGCAGCACACGATGCAATCGTAGAAGCACATGGCGCCCTCAAAACTGTAGCAGTGAGCCTCATGAAGATCGCAAACGATATTCGTATGCTTAGCTCCGGCCCACGCTCCGGTATAGGTGAACTCCACATTCCTGACAATGAACCAGGTTCTTCTATCATGCCAGGTAAAGTGAACCCTACACAGTGTGAAGCCCTCACGATGATTGCTGCACAGGTAATGGGTAATGACGTAGCAATCAACATTGGTGGTGCTACCGGTCACTTTGAACTGAATGTGTTCAAGCCTGTAATGATCTATAATTTCCTGCACTCTGCACGCCTGATCGGCGATGGTTGTGTAAGCTTCAATGATAAATGTGCGACCGGTCTGGAACCAATCGAAGCAAATATCAAGAAGCATGTGGATAACTCACTGATGCTGGTAACTGCACTGAACACGAAGATCGGTTACTACAAAGCTGCTGAGATTGCGCAGAAAGCACATAAAGAAGGGACTACACTGAAGGAAATGGCGGTGAAACTGGGATATGTAAAACCAGAAGAATTTGATGCGTGGGTAAACCCAATTGATATGGTCGGAGAGATTTAGTAATCTGAGTAAGGAGATCTGGTCGTCCACACAAAGAGATTAGATAATCTGCGTAAAGAGATCAGATCGTCTGCACAAGAGATTAAATCATCCGCATAAAGAGATCAGATCATCTCCGCCCAAAACTCAAATAATCTGCATAAAAACAGTCATGAAAGAGGGAATTCACCAACGGGGAATGAAAAACATTTTCAGAAAAAACCCTCATGAACCGGGTTCACAAACGACTATGAAAATGGTGGTACCTTCGACAAAAGTACTACCATGGAACAATCACATATCAGTTTTGAACAGGTTGTGAGTCGCGGCTGTGGCCTCGATGTTCACCAGGAGAATGTAGTAGCCACCATCAGAGGAAATGGGTTGGAAGAACAAACCCGCACTTTTAGCACTTTCACAAGTTCACTTAGGGACCTGGTAGCTTGGCTTGAAGAATCCGGCATTACACATGTCGCAATGGAGAGCACGGGGGTTTACTGGAAGCCTGTTTTTAATATACTGGAACCTCACTTTGAACTTATTCTGGTCAATGCCCGGCATATTAAATATGTGCCGGGGCATAAGACCGATCGCAATGACAGTGCCTGGATTGCAAAATTATTGCTAAGCGGGCTACTAAAGGGAAGTTTTATTCCACCGCAATACACTCGCGAATTACGGGAATTGTACCGATACAAACGTAAAGTAATAGGACAGCGGTCCAGTGAATATAACCGGTTACAGAACATTTTAGAGACAGCCAATATCAAATTGAGCACTGTAGTCAGTGATGTATTCGGTGTAAGTGGCTGGTCAATGATCACTGCCATTATTGAAGGAGAACAGGATCCTATGATATTGGCCAATTTGGCAAAAGGTAGGCTCAAAATCAAAAAACAAGAGCTTATTCTTGCATTAGAAGGCCATCTTAATGAGCATCACCGTTTTATGCTCAGCCTGTCTAAAACTGTTATTTTACAGCTAAATGACCTACTTGGTCAGGTGGATAACCGTATAGATCAGTACTTAAAAAATGGGAGGAAGAAGTAAAATTACTTCAGACTATTCCCGAGTACAAAAACAAACAGCTACCGCCATCTTAGCCGAAATAGGTACAGATATGCATGCGTTCCCTAATCAGCATCATTTGGCTAGTTGGTGTGGTTTATGTCCTGGTAATAATGAAAGTGCCGGAAAAAGAAAAGTGAAAGAATCAATCATGGCAACAGATCCCTTAAAACCGCACTCGTGGAAGCAGCATGGGCTGCAGCACATACGAAAGATACTTATCTGAAAAGAAAATATTATACTTTGAGTATACGAAGAGGCAAAAAACGAGCACTTATTGCAATTTCACACAAAATCCTAATTGCCGCTTATTTTATACTCAAAAATAGAGTGCCATATATGGAACCTGATAATCAGGAGTGGCTAAAAAAAGAAAGCAGGCGCAGATAAATAATTATCTCAGACGCCTGCGCGAGCTTGAGGCATTACCCCCATCTCAATAAGATTACTAAGTTACAAAAATCGACCTTTTATTGGTGCTTTTTCAGCCTGTAGAAAAAACTGATTTAAGACTCTAAGTACAAACGATTGTTGCTATAAGCACGAAAAGAAAATTTTAATCCTATAGAGTCATATCAAATTATGGCCTGGACGAACTATTTTCAAAGAAAAAAGGGGTTGTAAATTTTACAACCCCTTTTTCTTATTATGTCTTATAATGAATATTAAATAATATTAATGATGTAATGATGCCATTATAATAGTCCGTAAACTAGTCAGGATAATCAATATTCCCACCATAATCATCAGCGGCTTCCGCTTAATCTTCCTCACCAGCAGCGCTGCAAAAGGAGAAGCAATCACCCCACCAATAATCAGCCCTATAATCACCGGCCAACCGGTAATAGCGCCAAATAACAAAAACGTACTCGCACCAGCCAGAGAAATAAAGAACTCCGCAGCATTTACAGATCCAATTGTATAATGAGCCGAACGGCCTTTGCTCAGCAAGGTTGAAGTCACAACCGGACCCCATCCGCCACCGCCAATGGCATCCATAAACCCACCAAACAATGCCAGCAGCCCCAGTCTCTTCGTTTTGCTCTTTGCCTTCTTTTTCTGAAATGCTTTGCGAAGCACAACAAGACCCAGGATCAACAAATAAGCACTCATGTATGGCTTGATCACATCCCCATCAATCACCTTAGATAATAAAAACGCACCGGTTATGGCACCAATCACACCCGGTATCAAAAGGCCCATAAACAGTTTCTTATTTACATTCCCAAAACGGAAGTGTGAAATACCAGAAGCCCCGGTCGTAAACACCTCTGCCACATGCACACTCGCACTGGCAATAGCCGGAGGAATACCCAGACCCAACAACAAAGAGGTAGATGTAGCACCATAAGCCATACCCAACGCACCATCCACCATCTGAGCAGCCAATCCTACACAGATGTAGAACAACACTTCCCTGGTGAACAAAGACGCCGTAAAGTCGTAGATACGGGTGTGCGTAGCTTCGGAGGTATTAAAATAATATAATATTCCTGCCCCTACCAGTACTGCTAACCCGATAAGACCGATCAGGAGCCATAAAGCTGGCTTCTTCTGGTTGTCATCATTGACAAGGTCAATAAGGACCTCCTGGCGTTCAGGGCTGGCCACTTGATTCTCTATTTGCTCTATCTCCTCGTTATGCGACATTATTTCTCTAGTTATTTAGTCTATAGATAAGATAGACTAAGGTAGGGTGAATAAACGGTTTATCCAAGCGGGCAACCTTAAAAAGTTATTAGAAAGAGAAAAATAAGGAAAGTTTAATCCTTTCAACTGCCGGCAGGCAGCTCTCTAAAACAACAAAGCTCCTGCCTTCGGCAGGAGCTTTGTTGTCTGGGCATTTCATAAGCCCCTTTATTTCTTCGCAAAAGGCAAATCATACGTTATCGCCACATAATACAAACCCTTTATCGTAGGCCCTCCCACATACTGGAAGTAAGCCGTATTGAATATATTCGATCCACCCACCTTCACGGAAGTATGAATCTTGGGCAATCCATAAGTCACCTGCGCATCCACCGTGCTATAAGCCGGCACATCACCATTACCAAACAGATTCTGCCAGTAGAAAGTATCCTGCCAGTGCCATACCACATTGAACCCTACATTCTTAAACACCTGCCTGTTACCAAAACTCACATTCGAAAAGTACTTCGGCGTATTAAAACCAGGAATCAACGCATCATCCTTCGTCTTATCCTGTGTCAGGGTATTATAATTCAGGTTACCACTAAGGGTATATCCCTTCTCAAAATTGTAAGTCACACCCAGTGCAAAACCATAGTTCTGTACGGTAGACTTACTATTTGTCCACACCCTATACCTGTTCTGGTATTGCTTATCATACATCTGATCCAGCACTGACTGAGTCAGGTCATTCACACTACCCGTCTTAGGCACCGCCACTTCCACCTGCCCGATAAAGTGTTTGTAACTGTTGAAGTACCCATCTACATCAATAAACACTTTATTATCAAACAACACACTCTTATACCCTGCTTCAAATGAATGGATCTGCTCAGGTACAATCGGGTCCAGGTTCGCTACTTTCAGTACGCCTGCACTTTGCTGCTCTGCCTCCGCCCTTGTCACTGTTGCATCTGCATTGGTGATCTTATTCACCGCTGTTGTATATGCCGTCGCACTGCTGGTCAGGAAGGAATTCTTAAAGTACCCCAATCCTTCTTCTATAAATGCCAGACCACCTACACGACGTACCCCACCGTTATTCACGAAAGAATACGCTTCAAACAGCGATGGGAACCTAAACCCATTCTGCCAGCTGGCCCTGAAGTTATGACGCTGATTAGGTGTGGTATACACTGCCGCAATACGAGGGTTGAACTTACCATCGAACTGCTGACTCTTATCATACCTCAAAGATGCTGTCAGTTTCAGCTGATCATGGAAGAAGGTTTTGCTTGCCTGTACAAACCCACCTGCTTTACCATACCAGATGTGTTTACCACCCGGTGTATTACGGTCAGCCAGCGCTTTTGTGAAATCCACAAAGTTGTTGCCATCCGGAATGATCTCGTAAGTACGGTAATCCGCACCTACCAGTACATCCGCAAAGTGTACATATTTACGCAGGTTCCAGGTACCCTCTCCGTGATAGAAATGGCTCATCTGCAACAGGGCAGCACCACCACTCTTGTTAGTAGAATCTTTGGAAGTAGGGTAAATATCCCAGTCGTTGATGCTCTTGATCAACTTCACCTGTTTATCAAAAGCCGCTGTACCCGGTGTCCATCTGCCATTATCAGCTGCAGCACGTGCCGCACGGTGAGCAGCAGCGATATCGCTACCCGCATCCAGCGCGGAGTTCAAAGCCTTGGTATAATCTGACTGCCAAACCTTGTCTGTTTTGAAAGACTTTTCAAGGTTATCCGCCAGCGGGTTCATATTATAAGAGTCACCGGTGTTTTCGAGTGACATATAAGAACGGATAGTGAAATCCTCTCCCTGTAACTCGACTTTATGGTTTTGTACTACCACGTTTTTCAAACCAATACGGTTACCACGCTGGAAGAAACCATCCATCTGACCAATACGGTAGTTGTAAGAAATCTGTAGTTTAGGTCTGATCTTATAATACAACCCACCATCAAATTTCAGGTTCTTTACGGTGTAATCACCTACCAGGTCTTTTTCCCAATATCCGGTACGGCTTACGTTGTAAGATTTACCATTTTTATCAGTGATCGGGAAAGTACTCTGGTCAGCATATTTATTCCATGCATCGTTAGCTACGTTGTTCGCACCTACGAGCGTAGGGAAGTCAGGATTCGCCTTGGTACCGGGATTGAAGTCATTGTGACTATCCGCATACCAGTCAGTACCCTGCATATAAGAGAAGTTGATTTTGAAGGCAAATTTGTCATTGAAAGCCTGCGCATATCTCACAGAAGTTTCAGTCAATGCCTTTGGAGAACCTCCACTGCCATCGAAGTGGTTAGCACCGATTTTCTGATACACACTGATACCCTGGTATTGGAAAGGGTTCTTGGTAAGCAGGTTAGACATCCCATTGATGGCGTTCATACCATACAAGGCAGAAGAGGCGCCGGGAGTAACTTCAATACTCTGGATATCCAGTTCGGTAGGGCCGATGGCATTACCCAGTGGTACACCAAGGGTAGCGGCCTGGTTATCCACACCATCTACCAGCTGCATAAAGCGGAAGTTGTTCGGCACATTGAAACCACGGGTGTTGAATACCTTAAAGGTCAAACCTGCCGTGGTCATCTGCACCCCTTTCAGGTTCCCGATGGCATCATAGAAAGAGGCAGCCGGTGTTTCTTTCAATGCTTTTACATCCAGTTTTTCAATCGCCACCGGTGACCGCATCAGTTTTTCCTGCTGACGGGAAGCGGATACTACCACTTCGTTCACAAGCAGGTTCTGCGTCACCAGTTGTATCTGTAAACGGCTATCGCTATTCTTTACATCGAATTCCTGCGGTTGATAGCCGATGAGACGGACAACTAATTTGAACGGGAATTTAGTGTTTGCAGTAAGGTGAAAAGTACCTGTACTGTCTGTAGTGGCGCCGAAGGAGGTACCTTTAATCTGTACAGAAGCTCCTACCAGGGGGTCCTTGCTGTCTCCGGTGATCTTACCGGAAATGATATAGGAGCCGTTGAGTTGTGCCTGCGCAAACAGCGGCAGGAGAATGGTCAGGAGCCACAGATAGATTATACGTACGGGGCGTCTGGTGTTTTGCATATAATTTATATGTATTAGTAAAAGGACTTTAGTTTAGTGAATGTATAATGAATTACAGGTCAGTTCCTTAGCTTATTCTTCTTTTCTTATATCTATTAGTCTATAGAATTTGTGGACAAATGTAATAAGGGGATTCAGCATTTCAAAATTTATTGTTAAAATTTGATGAGAGGAAGGGGGTAAACACAAAAAAAATATGCCCCTGCTATCGCAAAAGGCAAGTCCCTGCTGCCGCAAGGCACATCCCAGCTATCGCAAAGGGTAACCCAGCTATCGCAAAAGACACCTCCTGCTGCCGCAAGGCACATCCCAGCTATCGCAAAGGGTAACCCAGCTATCGCAAAAGACACCTCCTGCTATCGCAAGGCATAAAAAAAGCCCCTGCCATAAGACAGGAGCTTTGACTTTATAGTAGTCATTCGATACCCTTATTTACTCACCGCTACCTGCTCTCTCTCTCTCTGCTCCCTCTCCTTCTCGTGGTGCCTGGCAAAAAACTTTTTCTGGAACACCAGGATCGTGATCACACCTACTGAAATTGCAGCATCCGCCACATTGAAGATTGGTCTGAAAAACACAAAAGACTCACCTGCATTGATCGGGAACCAGGTTGGGAAATGCCCCCTCAGAATCGGGAAATACAGCATATCCACCACATTTCCATGCAGGAAAGTACCATATCCACCACCTGGAGGCAGGAACTGTGCTACATCTGCATAATTGGAAGAAGAGAATATCATTCCGTAAAACAGACTGTCTATCAGGTTACCAGCGGCACCAGCCAGAATCAATGAACCACAAATTAACAAACCTCTACTGTAATCCTGCTTCACCAGTTTCTTCATATATCTGAAACCAATAATTACCGCAAATAAGCGGAACAGCGTGAGGATTATTTTTCCAAAATCACCACCGAACTTCATACCGTAGGCCATTCCATCGTTTTCAATGAAATGAATCCTAAACCAGTTAGGGAAGATAATGATCTCATCAGAGAAGTTCATATGGGTTTTGATCCATACTTTTAATGCCTGATCTACTACCAGTACCAGTACTACAATCAATATTACGTGACGATATTTCAAAGGGTATAATTTTTATCAAAATTAATAATAATGTGCAAAATCGGAATTTCCTATCATTCCTGAAAATATACCCGTTTCACCCGCTGCGAAATTCCTGTTAATATTTCATAAGGTATAGTACCTGCCCAGGCGGCTAACTGCTGTACAGGTAAGGATTCGCCAAATACTATTACTTCATCTCCTTCTGCAATATCAGTAATGTGGGTTACATCCAGCATCAGCATATCCATCGCTACCACACCTACTACCGGGGCCAGCTGACCCCTTATCAGCATCTTGCCTACGCCATTGCTGAGGCGGCGGGGATACCCATCTGCATACCCGATTCGCACTGTAGCTGTCACAGCCGGGCTTTTTGCCTTCCACTTTGCACCATAACCCACAAAATCGCCCGTATTCAGGTGTTTTACCTGCGAAATGGTTGTTTTCAGTGTGCTTACCGGTTTCAGTTGTGCCTGCATTTGCTCACTGCTGTCCACGCCATACATCCCGATACCTAACCGCACCATATCCAGTTGTAAATCAGGGTGACGGAGGATGGCCGCACTGTTCGAAATATGTCTGATCACCGCATAGCCGAGTGCCTTTTGCAACTCATAGCTCATTTCATAGAAATGCTTACCCTGTAGTTTGGTCAGCTCATCCAGTGCCGGATCTTCACTACCTGCCAGATGACTGAAGATAGATTTAACTGTAAGGTAATTATTATCTGTTAGCATAGCAGCCAGCTCGGGAATGTCTTTCCGCTCAAATCCAAGCCTGTGCATGCCTGTATCTAGTTTAATATGTACCGGAAATCCGGTCTTGCCTGCTATCTGAACTTCTTCTTCAAACTGCTGTAACAAATGCGGGGAGTAGATCTCGGGTTCAAGGTTCCACTGCAGGATCGCATCAAATGAACTGGGTTCGGGGTTCATGACCATGATCGGCATGGTTATACCTGTTCGTCTTAATTCAACACCTTCATCAGCATACGCAACGGCGAGGTAATCTACGCCATGGAACTGCAATAGATTTGCAATCTCAAAACTTCCACTACCGTAAGAAAATGCTTTGACCATCGCCATCAGTTTGGTAGCGGGTTTCAGCAATGCCTGGTATTGTTTGATATTATGAGAAACTGAGCTGAGATTGATCTCAAGAATGGTCTGATGTACTTTTTGTTCCAGCAATTTGCCTATCCGCTCAAACTCAAATACACGTGCTCCTTTCAGCAGGATGGTCTCATGCTGAAAATCCTGTTGGTTAAACTGCTGGATAAACTCTTCTGTAGTGAGGAAGAAAGTACTCTTTAATCCCTCTACCTGCTGGAAACACTTCTTTTCACGGAAGATGTTTTTACCAATACCAATTACCTTGTCGATCTTCTTTTGTTGCATCAGGCTGGCTACTTCTTCATAAAGAGAAGCATCGCTCTTGCCGCTTTGCAGAATATCGCTGAGTATCACGGTACGGGTAGGGTGCTGTTGCTGCTGTTGCAGAAAATCCAGCGCTATATTGAGTGAACCTAAATCTGAATTGTAACTGTCATTGATCACCGAGCAGTTGTTAATACCCTGTTTCAGCTCCAGTCGCATGGCGATATTACCCAACTGATCCATACGCTGCTGAATCACTTCCGGAGAGATCTTGAGGTACAGCATCAGTACCCAGCAGTGAATCGCATTCTCAATAGAACCTTCATCTACAAAAGGAATGGTAATATTCAGCGACTCCCCTTTATGTAGGGCCTCGATGTGGGAGTGGGTACCGTTCTTTTCCACATTGATCACTCTAAGGTCAGCATCCGTTTTGCGCGACCAGGTACAAAGTTGTAAGCCCTCCAGGTTTTCCTTCTTGCCCACCAGGTTGTGAAACTGGTTGACACATTCATTCAATGCGAGGTAATCCTTGCAGTAAATGAGCAGTTCGCTCTTGGAAAACAGTACCAGCTTTTCGTTGATCTTTTGGCGGATGTTCAGGAAGCCCTCGTTATGGGCTTCGCCGATATTAGTAAAAATGCCAATGTTAGGACGGATTATCTTTTCCAGGTGCTCCATTTCTCCGGGTTGGGAGATGCCGGCTTCGAAAATGGCCAGCTGGTGCTCAGGTTTCATTTGCCATACAGAAAGGGGAACCCCTATCTGTGAGTTGTAGCTCTTAGGACTACGTATGATGTTGTAATCTTTTTCCAGCAGCTGGTACAACCACTCTTTTACGATGGTTTTACCATTGCTACCAGTTATACCGATCACAGGAATATGAAATTGCTGTCTGTGATACGCTACCAAAGCGTGCAGCGCATTCATTGTATCTTTAACCAATATAAAGTTAGCCGTTGGAAACTGGGCAAGGTCCGGTGATTCACTTACAATGAAGTTGCTGACCCCCTTTTCGTACAATTCTTTTATATATTGATGAGCGTTCCTGCGAGGACTTACCAACGGAATGAAGACAGAGGTGGCCGGAAATATCACCTTCCGGCTATCCAACAGAATATGTTCAATCTCCGGGTTACCTGTTTGCTGTAATAGCTCACCTTTCAGCACCTTGCTGATACTTTCTGCGTTATACACTTGTGGTTAAGTTTATTTTGCCGGAACAATGACCAGTGACGGCCTCATTGTTCCACTTCCCTTAATAGAATTAATTAAAACAAAGTTGACGTCTACTACTAATGTGGGGTCATGGTTGCCGCAATTTTTTGATGAATGAATGGCAAATATATGGGAATAACCGTTAGCACATTGTTATAAATGTGTGCTTTCAGGTGGTAACCACTTAATTAATAATGACCTTATCTTTCGAACTTCCGCTGTCTGATGAACTGGAAAATGACCCTGAACAAAAGGATTAGCAGAACGGGAATAATGACACAAATAGCCTGCCACATAGACTTGTTTTGCTTGATCTTTTCGGCATCTAACAGGCGCAGGGTTAACTCTTTATTGCGCGCTTCCATGATGCCGGCGTTGTTGGTAAGGTATCCCAGCGAGTTGAGCAGGAATTCTTTATTGGCATATACCATCGAGGGGTCGAAGAGGTTAACGCCCATTTGCATAGGACCATTTTTCTGGGAAATGGCATTTGTGATGAGGTCGCCGTCACTAACGACAATCATCTTATTTATAACATCACTATGATCTTTAAATGGTAAACGGGTCACCTGTTGAATCAGCTGTTGCTCGTCTACACTCAGCCTGTTGCGGAACAGGGAGGTAAACTGTCCTTCCAGCAATACTGCCACCGGCAGGTTATGCTGCTGGAACTGGCGTGGATTAGGTTTGGTACGAAGGTCGTTCCAGCTCAACTGTACAGGAGCACGCTCTGTACGTGAATTGCCGGAAGAAGTCAGCAACACTGTTTTGGAGATATCCCCCCCTTTCACCGTATCGATTGAGCTTGCAAAATGGCTCAGCACCAGGTCCATATTTTTTACAATCGGATGTGCACCGGTTGGTGAAAGCAATGGGAAATAAGGGAAAGGGAGCAGGTCAAACTGTGGTTTATCCCCAACATGTCCCACCACCTGTGGAAGGCGATCACATTGTAAATCCTGAATCAGGTCCTGGTTGATCCTCACGCCATAGCGAAACAGCATGTCTTCCAGGTTCAGTTCACGATCCATGGCTACATAGGTATCATGTTTTTGCAGGCTATCCATACCTACATTCAGTTCATCTACAAACCAGATCACTTTACCACCGTTCATGACGTACTGATCTATCTTCAACTTATCTTCATCCGTAAAGCGGTCAACAGGTTTTGCAAACACGATGGCGGAAAAATCCTGCGGAATGTGAGAAACGTATTGTAAGGTAATCGTGTCGAGCAGGTAGCTGCTTTGCATGCTGGTAAGGGCATCCAGTACTTCGGCACCCAGCAATTCATTGTGGCCGAGCATGTAGCCTACCAGTGGCAGGTGATTTTGTTTGAGCTGATATATAGCGTTGGCAAACTGGAATTCCAGCAGTGCCTCGGAGCTGTTCATGGTTTGCATAGGATCCTGGCCACCCTGGTTCTTCAGGAGATTGATGCCGAGGGTCTTGCTGCCATAGTGAACAAGGGCACCCGGGAAGATCAGTTTCTCAGAGTATCCCTGGTTCGCATCTTCCTGCACCTGCATATTAAAAGGCATGATCCCCTGCTCAGCCAGTGATTGCTGAAAAGCGAGCCTGTCGGAATCATTCATGCCCTGACCGGGATTCTGGAAAGAAAACTGCACCCGGTTACCGCCTACTTCCCTGAATTCTTCCAGGAGTTCCTGGGTAGATTGTGCCAGTTGACGGAAGGAAGCAGGGTAATCACCCTTGAGGAATACCTCGATGGTGACAGTGCTATCCAGCCCTTTGAGCAGCTGGCGGGTGCTGGGAGTAAGGGTAAATCTCTTTTCGGCAGTTAGATCCCATCTTGTATGAACGTACATGGCCAGGATGTTAACGCCTATCAGTATAGCTATGACGAGTATTGCCCGTTGCAGGTATTTTTTCTTACTGTTAATCACAATCTGATTAATTACTTAGTGTGACAGTCTTATTTTCAATCCCAGATCCTTCTTTGTAATGACAATCTTGTTAGATAGAGCATCAGTGCAATGATACTAAGGAAGTAAACTACATCCCGGCTATCGATTACCCCTCTGCTGATAGAAGAATAATGGAAGCGGATCCCTGCCATTTGCAGGTAGTAGTCCGCCGAACCGGTGAAGGCAGGCAACTTACTCAGTGAGTCGAATCCATAATAGAATATAAAACAGGTGAAAATGGCGGTGAGGAAGGCGACCACAGAGTTGGTGGTCAGAGAGGAAGCCCAGACACCGATGGCGGTGAAAACGGCTCCCAGCAGGAACAGCCCGATATAAGAACCGGTAATGCCACCGTTGTCCAGCACTGTATTAGGAGCGCTGAGCCTGCGGATGGCGATGTAATACACCAAAGTCGGTATCAGGGAAATCAGTACGATCAGTAGGCCAGCGAGGAACTTTCCGTTCACGATCTGCCACCAGGTGAGCGGTTTGGTGCTCAACAGCTCCATGGTGCCGGATTTGAATTCATCGGCAAAAGAGCGCATGGTGATAGCAGGAATCAGCAACAGGTAAATAACTGGGGCCAGCTCAAACAGCGGGTCCAGGTTGGCATATCCATAATCCAGCAGACTGGTGTCGGGGAATACGAATAGCAATAGCCCATTTGCCAGCAGGAATAGGATAATAGCGATATACCCTGTGATGCTGCTGAAAAACTGATGGATTTCCTTTCTGAATATTGCTAGCATAGTAATTTGACTGAAAGTACAAATATATATATTATTTAAGGTGCAAGCGTTAGAATATAATTAGTAATAAAAAATGCTTTTGCCTCAGGCAAAAGCATTTTTTGCGCCATGTATATAGCGCTTAAATCAAAATTTTATTGGATAAGAGAGAAAGTTTTTCCAACCGGAGGCGCTCCGGTCGTTTACATAAGCAGGATGATAAAATCAATCAATCAATCCCTTTCGTCGTAATAGTCAGCTGGTTCTTCATATTCTTCTACCGCAGGCTCCATCCCATTCTTAAACCGATAATCATTGATGGCAGCCCTCACCGCATCTTCCGTCAAAATCGCACTATGAATTTTAGAAGGAGGTAAACTCAGTGCTTCCACGATCTCCATATGATCTAACCGGAAAGCCTCTTCAATTGTTTTCCCCTTAATCCATTCAGTAGTGATAGAAGAACACGCAATCGCTGACCCACAGCCAAAGGTCTTGAAGCGTGCGTCTCTGATCACGTGTGTGACAGGGTTTACTTCGATTTGAAACCTTACAACATCTACGTATTCCGAGACGTGTACCAACCCGGTACCTACATGCTGGGAATTTTTGTCCAGCGTGCCGGCGTTCCTGGGGTTGTTGTAGTAATCCAGTACTCTTTCAGCGTAAGACATAAGCATAAGTATAAAGCATTCATAATCCAGAGGCATGCCACAGGTCACTGTATTTAGGCCTCTGTCTGGCCGTTTTATAGTTGGTTTATAGCAATCTTACGGCCAGATTTTTCCGTATTGTCATTGATGCGACCATTCGATCGCATTCATGTCCTCTCCCTCCTTGAACATTTCCCACAGGGGGCTGATTTCGCGCAGTCTGTTCACGGTTGCTGTTACAGCATTAATAGTAAAATCTATTTCTTCTTCAGTGGTGAATCTTCCCAATCCAAAGCGCAGGGAAGAATGTGCAAGGTCATCTCCCAATCCCAAAGCTTTCAGCACATAGCTAGGTTCAGGCGATGCTGATGTACAGGCAGACCCGGAAGACAAAGCGACTTCCTTGCCAAAGCCCATCAGCAGGGCTTCTCCTTCTACATATCTGAATGATATGTTACTTACATGTGGCAGGCGGTGTGCGCGGCTACCATTTACATATGTTTCTTCCAGTTGTAATAACGCATTTTCCAGCTTATCGCGCATGGCTCCCAGCCTTTTTCCTTCTTCTTCCATTTCCTGCATGGCCAGTTCGCAGGCTTTGCCAAACCCTGCAATAGCAGGCACATTCAGGGTACCGGAGCGCATCCCACGTTCATGTCCCCCACCGTCCATTTGCGCAGTTACCTTCACTCTGGGTGATTTGCGACGTACATATAATGCACCGATGCCTTTAGGACCATATAATTTATGTGCGCTAAATGCAGCCAGGTCAATACCGTCTTTTGTCACATTCACGGGCACCTTGCCCGCAGCCTGGGTAATGTCGCTCATCATGAGTACGCCATGACGCTTGGCGATGGCACTGATCTCCCGGATAGGATTGATAGACCCAATTTCGTTGTTGGCGTACATTACAGCTACAATAATCGTTTTAGCAGTAATAGCTGATTCAAGTTCTTTCAGGTCGATCATACCTTCCTCATTCACCTTCAGGTAGGTCACAGATGCGCCCAACTTTTCAAGGTGTTTGCAGGTATCGAGTACGGCTTTATGTTCTACTTCGGTAGTAATAATATGGTTGCCTTTGTCCGCGTACATTTCAAATACACCTTTCAGGGCCAGGTTATCGGCTTCCGTAGCGCCGGACGTGAAGATGATTTCTTTCGGATCGGCTCCTATCAGGGCAGCTACCTGTTCCCTGGCCAGATCTATCGCAGCTTCTGCAGCCCAGCCATATGCATGATGACGGCTGCTGGCGTTGCCAAAATGCTGTGTAAAGAACGGAAGCATCGTTTCCAGCACCCTTGGATCCAGGGGCGTAGTAGCATTGTTATCAAGATACACAGGCAGTTGCAACATACACAAAAGTTTATACTACAAATCTAACGAATTGCTATCATCAAGGTACGAATTCGTTGCGAAGGAGATTTAGCCATTTTGTGTTAATTTGCCTAACATGCTGAAAGTCGAACATATAGGTATTGCTGTACAATCGTTACAAAAATCTATTCCCCTGTTTGAGGCGCTGCTCAACACTTCCTGCTACAAACAGGAGCAGGTAGATAGCGAGGCCGTCAGGACCGCTTTCTTTCAAAAAGGCGAAACCAAAGTAGAATTACTCGAACCAACAAACCCCGAAAGTGTGATTGCGCGTTTTTTGGAAAAAAAGGGAGAAGGTATGCACCACATCGCCTTCGATGTAGCGGATATTCATGCAGAAATGGCTCGCCTTGCTGCAGCAGGCTTTAC
Source organism: Chitinophaga sp. LS1 (assembly GCF_034274695.1). Classification (NCBI taxonomy): domain Bacteria; kingdom Pseudomonadati; phylum Bacteroidota; class Chitinophagia; order Chitinophagales; family Chitinophagaceae; genus Chitinophaga; species Chitinophaga sp. LS1. The sequence goes on along the minus strand of NZ_CP128362.1, from coordinate 1,399,717 downwards.
CTTACTAAATCCAATACCAAAGCAGGGCGCGGACAATAAATTAGTTTGTTTTTTACATCCCCGGGATACCAGTGGTGTACTTGTAGAACTGTGTCAGGAAATATTTTAAAAAATTTCCAGTTTTTTAAAATCCACCTTTTATCTGGTTACGTAGATATTTCTCAGACACTGTAGCAGACACGTTAATTTCAAAAAGAAAAACATTTTTTATTTAAACAATCATCAATAATATTTGTTAGAACTTATAGCTTGGGAATGTTCGGGAAATGTAAATGATCGAGCTTAATATACCTAAGAATTTAAATGCACAACAAAAAGCAACAGACTACCACTAATAATTACCTTAAACATATTGTATCTACCCAATTCATTGGAAAATGAATGTGGGAGGTATATTCAAAATACTCTAAAGTTGGCATAGGTTATGAACACCTGCGGGCTTTTTAGCTTGCAGGTCTCTTTTTTTATAGAAAGATCTATTCCCGCCGGAGCAGGAATAGATAAATAAAGAACTTACTGAATGACCTTTTCCATGCCCATACTTCTCGATCCCTTGATTAATATATACGTATCTGTAAACTCCTGCTGCTTCAGCCATTCCGCTGCTGCTGCTGAGTTTTCCATGAATATGTAAGGATGTTTTACTTTACTGAAATCGCCACCCACTAATACGACTGCATGCCAATGAGTTCGCTGCAATAAATCGACCAGCGCCTGGTGCTCTTCTACACTATCCGCACCCAACTCCATCATACCACCTAACAGCAATACTTTTTGTGCAGCTTCAATACCTGCAAAGTTTTCAATCGCCGCCTTCATACTGGAAGGATTCGCATTGTACGCATCCATAATCACAGTATTACTACCCTGTTTAATCACCTGCGAACGGTTGTTGGAAGGCACATAGCCAGCAATGGCTTCCCGTATTGTTTCTCCCGGAATATTGAAGTATAAACCTACAGCTACAGCAGCCATTACATTCGGAAAATTATAGGCGCCTACCAGTTGTGTGGGGATCAATCCGGTCGCTGTATCGCTTGTTACTTTTACACTCAGCAGTGCAGTGTCGGCAATAGGATCACCTGTGTAAGTAGCACCTTTTTGTCCATAGGTAATGACCTGTGGAATACCCTTACTCATCTCTACAAGATATGGATATTCGTTGCACAGGAACACAGTGCCTTCGTTTGCTCTCAGAAAATCATATAACTCACCTTTTGCACGACGTACGCCTTCCGGACTACCAAACCCTTCCAGGTGGGCCTTTCCGATATTAGTAATAATGCCATGCGTTGGCAATGCAATTTTACAATATGCTTCAATTTCATGTTCATGATTCGCACCCATTTCAATCACTGCAATCTCAGCATCCGCAGGAATACGCAGAATCGTGAGTGGCACACCAATATGATTATTCAGATTCCCAATAGTAGCGGTTGTTTTGAACGCTGCCGCCAGTACCGTGCTTACCAGTTCCTTGGTAGTAGTTTTACCATTCGTACCGGTGATGGCGAGGAAAGGAATATTCAATTGTTTCCGGTGATGTAACGCAAGTTGCTGTAAGGTAGACAGCACATCTGTTGTCAGCATCATTTTGTCCGGCTGCGTATTGAATTCAGCTTCATCTATCACGGCGAGTACAGCACCCTTTTCCAATGCCGCAGCTGCGTAGGTATTCCCGTTAAAATTGGGACCTTTCAACGCGAAGAAAATATCGCCCTGTTTGAGCTGGCGTGTATCAGTCTGTATAGATGGATGATTACGGTAAACTTCGTATAACTGCGCTATGTTCATAAAAACAAATGTAACTTAATAAAAATTATTTGCTATATGCCCTGGTGGGGCATTTGTCTGCTATTTGAAAAAATGAAATTACTGTAAATGAATTGCATTTTTTTCGGAAACCTGCCTAAAATCAGGGGCAATCCACAGGCATTATACCGCAAAAATCCCCCCAAAATTCCCGTGAAAAATAAAATATTATTTATAAATATATCTTCTATATTTGTTCCAACATATAACCATATCGACACTCAAATAACCATCACTCAACCATATTAAAAGACCTGGCTGGACAAAACCAGCTATTGTATGACCAAATGAAAAGACCCATGCAAACACTCGCGTTGCCAGTGTTATTACTTAGCCTGCTCGTGTACGGATGTACTGCCGAAAAAGCACCAGCTCCCGACTCAGGAATCACCGTCACTGCATGCGACACCGCAGTCATCACCTCCGCTTACATTCTGACCGCTGTTTCAGATAAATGTACCAGCAGAGGATGTCACAAAGGCACCGGTTCTACTGCATCTACCGATTTCACTACTTATAGTGGTATCAAAGGTTACATCACCAGTAATGAAGCCCTCTGGAAATCACGTGTAACAGGTGCAGATGCCGATATGCCTCCCGGCTCTACAAAACTGAGCCAGGGCATGAAAGATTCCATCGACTGCTGGATATCGCATGGAATGCCCGAATAAGTTACTATTCAAAAATCCTAAAAAAGTAAAACAATGAAACATTGCATTGTGCTGTTGACAACCATGCTCTTGTTACAGCTTCGCGCCAACTCCCAGGATGTTTATTCCTGCAAGAACACAACCCTGTCTTTCTTTTCTGCTACACCCATGGAAGACATTGATGCTGTAACCAACAAAGCCGTATCTGCTATCAATGAAAAAACAGGCGCTGTGTACTTCAAAGTCGCCATCAATACTTTTAAATTTAAAAAGACACTGATGGAAGAACACTTTAACGAAAACTATCTCGAGAGTGACAAGTATCCAACCGCAGAATTCAAAGGTAAAATTCTGGAAATACCTGACCTGCACAAGGATGGCACCTATCCTGTAACTGTAGAAGGAACAATGAACATGCATGGCGTAGATAAAGTGTATCGCGAAAAAGGCACCATCATCGTCAAAGACGGTAAACCAACCCTCGATGCCAAATTCAATGTCAGGTTGGTAGATCACAAGATCAAAGTACCTACGCTCGTTGTCAAAAACATTGCAGAAGTAATAGAAGTGACTGTAAAAGGAGCCTATTCCCCTGCGTCCTGAACCATTTAAAACAACACAACAACACAACTCTTCTATGAAGCAAATATATCTGTTATTGCTCGGCTGTTGCTACAGCCTGAGCACCTTTGCGCAGGATGATCTGGCAAATATGTTTCAGGATAGCGCTAAGAAGCATGAACCCGTGATTGCGACATTCAAATCAACCCGTATCATTCAGGGCAATTCTATTGAAACCCTCAAAAAACATGAACTGGATTTTCGCGTAGATCACCGCTTTGGTGACATCGGCGGGGAATTCGGTGGTGGCAAAACAGCTTTCGGGCTGGATAACTCTTCTGATATCCGTATCGCATTTGAATATGGTGTTACAGATCGCCTCATGGTAGGTCTGTCCCGCTCCAAAGGCTCTGGTGGCCTTACACAGCTGTATGAAGGCCTGGCCAAGTACCAGCTGATCACACAGACTACTGACGACCATGTACCCGTAACCGTTACCCTATTTGGTAATGCAGTAGCAAGTGGTGCTACATCCAGCACAGTAAAATCGGATGCTGCTTATTTTGATAAATTCAGTGACCGTGTTTCTTATACAGGACAGGTGATCATCGGCCGCAAATTCAATCGTAGCCTGTCATTGGCACTGTTACCAACATTGGTACACCGCAACCGGGTCACGTACATGGACGAGAATGATGTATTTGCAATAGGCGGCGGTGGACGCCTGAAATTCACCAACCGCATGGCATTGCTGGTAGAATATTTCTATCCGTTCCGCAGTCAGGAAACGAAAGATTATTTCAAAAACAGGGGCCGCGAATTGTACAACCCACTCTCAGTAGGATTGGAAATCGAAACTGGCGGACACGTATTCCATATCAATTTCACCAACTCAACTGCTATACTGGAAAATCAGTTTATACCTGAAACCACTACCTCCTGGTTGCAGGGACAGTTCAGATGGGGATTCAATATATCCAGAAGATTTTCACTGTAAAAAATTCATATAACTTCCGGACACAAAATGCTTTTGCCCATGGCAAAAGCATTTTGTGTTTATAAGGGTGAGACGCTGGCTGTGCACGATTTTTGCGCCTGCGAGGGAGGTATAAAATTGATTCGTATTTTTATAGTGCAATGGAAAAAATTGTCTGCCATATCAAAGAGGATTCCTGGATAGCTCGTCTGGCTGCCCGCCGGATGAACAGCCAGAATATGGCCATGGTGATTGGAAAAACCATCCATCTCCATGGTGTAACCCGCAAGGAATTTTTGCGACACCCATGGTGGGTGCGCCACGAAGTATGCCACATTATGCAATATCAGGAGCTGGGATTGCTCCGTTTTCTCTGGCATTATCTCTGGGAATGTAAAAAAGTGGGGTACTACGCCAACCGTTTTGAGGTGGCGGCCCGGGCCGCAGAGAAGAATACTGCGATCGTAAATCGGGTGGTGTTTAGTTAAGTGGTTGAAATACAGTTGTTTGCTAAATTTGCAAGAAATTGTTAAAGTCCGTATCAGTTTATATTTTTTGATAACACTGGATTTATTTTGCTTATTTTTACGTCAAACGGAGGTGTTCTATGGTAAAAAAAGTAACAGACGGAATCACCATCAGCGTGGAAACATTTTATCAACCGGATTATTCAAATCCGATTGGAAGTGAGTTTATGTTCGCCTACCGTATCACCATTGAAAACAATAATACCTTTCCCATAAAGTTATTGCGCCGTCATTGGTACATCATTGACTCCAACGGTACTCATCGCGAAGTAGAAGGAGAAGGCGTAGTAGGTGTACAGCCGCTACTAGCCCCTACCGAAAGCTACCAGTACGTATCAGGTTCTAACCTGCGTACAGAGATCGGCAAGATGTATGGTACCTACCAGATGGAGAATCAACTCAACAAGAAGCTGTTCGAGGTTAAAATCCCGGAGTTTCAAATGATTGTACCCTTTAAGCTAAATTGATTTACTGATTAACACAGGTCTTATTGATCATGGCAAGCTGTTGCCATGATATCTTTTTTGTTCGCACAGGTCTACCAAAATCAAGATATCATGTCTCGTTCCTTTCTCCTGCTATTGCTGGTGCTTACCCAGTGTAAACAAACTATTGTACATACTACCCTGCCTACACCTGACCCGGATAATGGAGGCCTCTTTTTACCTGATAGTTTTGCTGCCGTTACAGTTACACAAGGCATAGGTCCTGCCCGTCACCTGGCCGTGAATGACAATGGGGATATATATGTGAAACTCGCTTACAATGAACAGCTGGAAGGCCGGGGTGGCACAGTGGCATTGCGTGATAAGGATGGAGATGGGAAAGCAGATGTAGTGGCTTACTTTGGTGATTATCAGGATGAAGGAGGATTGCCTGCAGGCATGTCTATCTATAACGGTTACCTGTATTTCTCGACAGTGAAATATGTATTGCGTACAAAGCTCACTCCCGGCCAACTCATTCCTGAAGGCAAAACCGATACCATCATCACCGATACAGATACCGCACTCTTTAAACACTGGCACAGCGCCAAGCCACTGGTCTTTGATCATGATGGCCATATTTATGTTCCATTCGGAGCACCTACCGATGCTGCACAGGATATCAATACCGCAGGTCCCGGCGGTATGCCGGGTGGCAAAGGATTAGATCCTGCACCAGACCTGCAAGGACATGGTGGTATCTGGCGTTTCGATGCCAATAAAACAGGGCAGACACAAGCTGATGGGGAACTATATGCCACTGGTATTCGTAGTGCCTTAGGACTTGCCTGGAGCCCTTTTGACAATACCCTTTATGTAGCCATGAATGGCATGGACAACTTTCATAACCGCTATCCCGGTGTCTTTTCTGCCTGGCAGGCAGCAGTTTTGCCCTCGGAACCTTTATTGAAAGTAACCCCTCATTCCAATTTCGGCTGGCCTTATGCCTACTTTGATCATATGCAGGGCAAAAATATACTGGCTCCCGGCTATGGAGGGGATGGAAAGATCACCGCAAGAGCAGATAGTTTTGCGATCCCCATCTTTGGTTTTCCCGGTCACTGGGCGCCAATGGACCTGTTATTTTACGAAGGCGATCAGTTTCCAGAGAGATACAAAAACGGGTGCTTCGTAGCATTCCATGGTTCTACAGACAGGGCACCCTATCCGCAAGCCGGTTACATCGTATGCTTTGTACCTTTTGAAAAAGGTGTCCCTACAGGTAAATGGGAAGTATTTGCAGATGGCTTTACTGACACAGATACCGTATTCAATACCAGCGATGCCCGCTATCGCCCCATGGGCCTCGCTACCGGCCCCGATGGCTCGCTGTACATAGCAGAATCCAACAAAGGGAAGATATGGCGGGTAATGTATACTGGAAGTAAAAAATCATTCAACGCTGCTCAACTTACTGCGATGGAAACCCGAAAATCACGTACTTATATAAAGGTGCCAGATCCTGTACTGGATATGGTGGGCAAGGGTAATGAAATGCATGGCAGAATGTTATACGATTCTTATTGCGCTACCTGCCATCAGCGGGATGGAAAAGGCGATAATAACCGGTATCCACCATTGGCCGGTTCGCAATACCTGGCTGGTGATAAAAAACAATTGATCAATATCGTACTGAATGGATTGAAAGGAAAGATCACGGTGAATGGGAAAACTTTTGATGGGGTGATGCCTGCCCATGCCGCATTTCTGGATGATCAATCGGTGGCATCGATCGTGGCATATATCAAGGATCGGTTCAACAATGAAGAAATAACGGTCACTGCTGATATGGTAAAGAAGGAACGGGTTACTCCTGCGTCTTCGTCACGGTAAAACCTTCCGCAAAGAATTCCTGCGGTGTCATTTCAAGACCATCAATTATCTTGAGCAATGTACTGAGGCGAATATCATCAAACTTGCCTGATTCGTATCTTGACATTCCAACACGAGAGATGTCAATATCATAGGCAAAGGTCTCGTAAGACCTAAATCCTTTGTCTTTTCTAAGAAATTTTATGCGTTTTCCTAATTCTTCGAGGAAAATGTCGTGATCAAAATGACCCAGAACCGCCTTCTTTTTGGGTTCCTTCTTTTCTTTAGCCATGGTGCAATTAACAAACTAAGTTTACTATAATCAACTCAATAATACAAGTGGTATTGTGATATGTATATTATAGTGTGCTTTTTTGAATTATTCACCATATATTTGTATCACAAACAAACAGAAGAGACACAAACAACATCATAAAAAGGGGAATAAGCAAAGCATTTTTTGGGGTTAAACTGGTATGCTACAGGCGCTGAAATTTTTATTTCAGCCCTCTTTTTTATCAATGGAATAGCATCGGTATTGGGTTAAAAGGAATTCATTTTTTTCCAATACATAGTAGTTTTTAGCCGGAAGGCTGGACTCTTCCCAATCCGGTATCTATTTTTTACGTTGAGCTAGCAATGCGGTGGAAGCTGATTTTTCAGCACCACCGCTATTTTTTTCCTGAAAATGGTTTTATTCCCCGTTGAGGAATTCCCTCTTTCATGCATATTTTTTACTTAGGTCTGTATTTGGATTGCTGGAAGATGCCCATGGCATCTTTATTATCCATCAGTTGTTGTAAGGTCACGTTTGGATGCGCTTTCATATATGCCTGCACTATTCTCCAGCCTACAAAAGCACCGATCCTGCCAGGAGAGCCTTCCGGCATACCCTGGGTAGAAGGGCCATCGTTCATATAATGCATATTATTCTGCCAGTCAGATTTGTACAGGAGATCCTGCTGTACAAAATACTGCCAGATCATCTGTTCATTGTCAAGGCACCATTTTACCTGTTCACCAGTATAACCCAGTCTTAAACTATCGTCAGTATAAGGCAGCACCTGTTCTGTAAAGTATTGCTGTTTGCCCGCATTCACCAACTGAATCACCAGTTTATCGCCCGGCTGACCACCCGGATATAATTGCTGTGCCAGCACCTGGATACAGTTAGGCACTATATTCTCCTGTGAAAACTTTCTCACCATATACCCCGGATAATCCGGCAGTAAACCATAAACAGGAAAATTTGCTCCCAGGTACATATCCAGTCCGATACCTAAAGTAGAATCGACGGTGACCGCACCATAATTGCTGATCATAGAACTGAAAGTCACCACTTTGGTAGGCGGCTGGAAATTGGGGAAGTAATATTTGATGAACTTAAAGCTCTGCGCCAGTTCGTCTTCAATTTTCTTTACATCAGGGAAATGGGCATTGATAGAATCCTGCAAAAGCCGGAAATCCTTATTACCCACCAGCATTTTGGTCTGCAATAACACCAGTCGGCCAGTATCGGAATAAGGACCGAAATTCATGATATGCTCGATATAACTGGGCAAAAATGTAGGATATTTTTGCTCCAGTTGCTGTAAGGAGGAGGTGACATTTGTCGTATCCAACTTGTCCAACGCCTGATCAAAACGGTCAATATGTACACTGATGTCAATTTTACTTACATCTGGCACGTTTTTATGTGTACATGCTGTCAGGCAGAGCAATAAGAGAACATAGGAGATTATCTGCTGACAAATACCGGTTAATTTATTAGTCTTATTTTGCATACTTCTACTTAAACTACTGAGCGGTAAAAATATTATATACCTTGTATTAAAAAAAAGATAAAATTATCATGAGAAAGGCATTATTGGTGATCTTCCTATTAAATATAGCATTGATAAGCAATGCTCAACGTAATTATTCTATAAGGGAGCACCGGGTAAGGCTGGGATTTCGGCTGGATCCAACCGTATCACTGCTGGTTCCACAGGAATCAGGAGTAGATAGAAATGCTGGTCGGTTAGGTATTAGTTTCGGTGTGATGGCCGATTTCCTGTTGGATGAGGCAGGGCATTATGCCTTTGCTACCGGTTTACAGATTACCACTGCGGGTAGCAAACTGAAATATGATGCGGGAAAAGGATTGGATGATTATAAGGCGAACCCTGCTGAATATAATATCAAAGCCACTTATATAGAAGTGCCTTTGGCACTGAAACTCAAGGCGGAAACAGCACCGGGGATGAGTATCTTTGGTCAGTTCGGTACTTATGTGAGTTTTCCGGTAAGAGGTCGTGCAGATGTAGTGAGTCTGACCCAGACGTATGACAAAGTGAATGTACTGAGAGACTTACAACCAGTGAACATTGGCTTACTGGTGGGTGCTGGTGTAGAATATCCATTGGGAGAGAATCTGACCGGATTGGTAGGATTGGATTACAGGAATGGGTTTATCGATGTGACGAGAAATGCTAAGTGGAATGATGGGAAGGTGAATATGAATAGCATAGCGTTGAAATTAGGATTATTCTTTTAGTGGTGATAGGCCGGCCGCAGGCCATTCGCACTGTTTCATAAATAAATTAACTCCTGTACAGCTCATGCATAGTAATGGGCGCTATCAGGTATCCGAATTAAACGAGCGTGTATCTTTCTTTTGATACACGCTCGTTTTTGTTATAAAATTCAGGAAATTTGTGTCAGTCCAACGCTATTACAGATGAAAATTATTCTGGCTCAACAAAACTATCACATAGGCAATTTCGAATGGAATACCCAGCAGATACTGAATGGGATCAAGACAGCCGAAGCGCAGGGCGCAGACCTCGTAGTCTTCTCTGAACTCTGTGTCAGTGGCTACCCTCCCAGAGATTTTCTGGAATTCGAAGACTTTATTCAACAATGCTATGCTGCTATTGACACCATCAAAGCGCATACTCAAAATATAGCCGTGCTGGTAGGTGGCCCTTGCCGTAACCCGGCAACAGAGGGCAAAGACCTCTTCAACGCGGCCTGGTTCCTGTACGAAGGCGAGGTAAAACAGATCATTCACAAGACCTTGTTGCCCACCTACGACGTATTCGACGAATACCGTTATTTCGAGCCATCCTTCTCCTGGAACGTTATTCCGTTCAAAGGAAAGAAACTCGCTGTCACCATTTGCGAAGATATCTGGAACCTGGGCAACAACCCGCTCTACCGTATCTGTCCTATGGATCAGCTCATGGAGCAACAGCCGGATGTGATGATCAACCTCTCCGCATCTCCGTTTGACTACGATCATGACGAAGATCGCAAAGAGATTATCCGCGCCAATGTACGCAAGTACAAACTGCCCATGTTCTACTGTAACACTGTAGGCTCTCAGACCGAAATCGTATTCGATGGTGGATCCCTCATCTTCGATGCACAGGGAAATATCGCTAAGGAATTCCCCTACTTCACAGAGGCCATCGACGGTTTGGAGCTGGAACCTTTGCAACTGGCTACGACTGCTCATCCCGTAAAACCATATGTGCCTGTAACGGAGTTGTTGTTCGAACACAACATAGATCGCATTTATGAAGCGATCTTACTGGGTATCAAAGATTACTTCCGGAAGATGGGCTTTAAAAAGGCCATCCTGGGTTCTTCCGGTGGCATTGACAGCGCAGTGGTCTTAGCCCTGGCAGTAGAGGCATTAGGTAAGGAAAATGTACGTGCAATCCTGATGCCGTCTCCTTATTCAACAGAGCATTCAGTAGATGATGCCGTGGCTTTATCTAAGAATTTAGATAACCCATACGACATCATTCGCATCAATGATATTTACGAAACCTTCCTGCAAACCCTGAACCCTTACTTCCAGGGGCTGCCATTCAATGTAGCGGAAGAGAACACGCAATCCCGTATTCGTGGAAATCTCCTGATGGGGTTGTCGAATAAATTCGGTTATATCCTGTTGAACACTTCTAATAAGAGTGAGTTATCCACAGGTTATGGCACCCTGTATGGTGATATGGCCGGTGGCCTGTCAGTATTGGGTGATGTATACAAAATGCAGGTGTATGCACTGGCCAGGTACATCAACAGGAATAGCGGGATCATCCCTCAGAATATTATTGACAAAGCCCCTTCAGCAGAGTTGCGTCCAAACCAGAAGGATAGCGATAGTTTGCCTGATTATGCAGTATTGGACAAAATACTCTATCAATACATAGAGCGCAGACAAGGGCCAAAAGAGATCATCGCACAGGGGTTTGATGCTGCACTGGTAGCGCGTACGCTTAAAATGGTGAATAATAATGAGTATAAGAGGAACCAGTTCTGTCCTATTGTCAGGGTGTCGTCGAAGGCATTTGGAGTAGGTAGAAGGGTACCGATAGTGGGGAAATACCTGAGTTAGTAGCCTGGCATTTAGGCCGGCCGCAGGCCCCGCAAAGTCAAAAAACCTCTTCTACCGAAGGTGGAAGAGGTTTTTTGATGCTTACTCCGCGGCAAGGCATGAAATATCTTTTATTATCTTTGGCAAAATTTAATTGATCGTACAATGTTACAAGTTCCGTTCATTCGTCAAAACAAAGAACTGGTATTGGAACGTCTGGCTTTGAAAAACTTCAAAGAAACCCAGATCGTTGATGAAGTACTGGCACTGGATGACAAGCGCAAAAAGCTGACGCTGGAATATGATGAAACCCAAGCCCAGGTTAACTCCGCTTCAAAAGAAATCGGTAAACTGATGGCTCAGGGTCAGAAAGATACTGCTGATCTGCGCAAATCGGAAGTAGCATCATTAAAAGAGAAATTACAGCCTATCAATGAAGAACTGATCGCTACTGAAAAGGCCCTGCACGATACATTGGTACAACTCCCTAACCTCCCTGCTGCCATCGTTCCTCCCGGCAAAACCCCGGAAGAAAACCTGGAAACAGGCAAAGGTGGTACCATCCCTTCTCTCTACGAAGGTGCTGTACCTCACTGGGACCTGGTTAAAAAATACGACCTCATCGACTTTGAACTCGGTAATAAGATCACTGGTAGCGGTTTCCCTGTTTACAAAAACAAAGGTGCCCGTTTACAGCGTGCTATGATCCAATATTTCCTGGATTATAACATCAGCAAGGGGTATACCGAATACCAGGTGCCGCATATGGTCAACGAAGCTTCTGCGTATGGTACCGGTCAGTTGCCAGACAAAGAAGGTCAGATGTACCACATTGGCGAAGATGGGTTCTACATGATCCCAACGGCCGAAGTACCACTTACCAACATCTACCGCGATGAGATCCTGAAAGATACAGATCTGCCTGTGCGCATGACAGGTTATACACCTTGTTTCCGTCGTGAAGCAGGTTCTTATGGTAAAGATGTACGTGGTCTGAACCGCCTGCATCAGTTTGACAAAGTAGAACTGGTACAGCTTGTGCACCCGGAGAAATCTTACGAAGTACTGGATGAAATGGTGGCACATGTAGAAGGGCTGATTCAATCCCTGAACCTGCCTTACCGCATTCTGCGCCTCTGTGGTGGCGATATGAGCTTTACCTCTGCCCTCACCTACGACTTCGAAGTATATAGCACTGCACAGCAAAAATGGCTGGAAGTAAGCTCTGTATCTAACTTCGAATCTTACCAGACTAACCGCGCAAAGATCCGTTTCAAAGATGGTGGTGGAAAACCTCAGCTGGTTCACTCCCTGAATGGTAGTTCCCTGGCACTGCCACGTATACTGGCTTGTATTCTGGAAAACAACCAGACTGCAGAAGGGATCGTGATTCCGGAAGTGCTGAGATCTTATTTTGGTAGCGACAAGATTGCATAACTAACAGGCCATTGGCCAAAATTCTATATAAAAAAGCTTCTGCCTTAGGCGAGGGCACTGAAAAAGTCCCAAGATGCTTAAATATTAAAGGGAGCAGCAAACGCAAGTTTACTGCTCCCTTTCAATTATCTTAGAGGTATCAGCAATATATCATAGCATGTTACCTCATCAACAGCAACTTCAGCTTAGTTCTTTTTCGAGTCTTTACGATCTTATAGTACCTAAAGACAATCTGCTCCGCCAGATTAACGAACTGATCGATTTTCAGTTTATTTATCAGGAACTGGTGAATAAGTATTGTTTGAATAATGGTCGCATGGCTGAAAGCCCGATCCGTATGTTCAAATACTTATTATTGAAAACGATCTATACTGCCTCAGACGTCGATATCGTTGAGCGTTCCCGTTATGATATGTCCTTCAAATACTTTCTTGATATGTCTCCCGAGGAAGCTGTTATCAACCCTAGTTCACTGACTAAATTTCGAAAGCTTCGCTTAAAAGACACAGACCTGTTAAATCTGCTGATTGGCAAAACTGTATCTATTGCTCTCGAAAAAGGAATTATTAAATCCAAATCGATCATTGTTGATGCCACCCATTCACTCTCCAGATCGAATCCTTATTCGGCCCTTGATGTGTTAAGAGAACGTTCAAAATTACTTCGCAAAGCAGTTTACGCCATAGATAAGGATATGAAGGGCTATCTGCCTGAGAAAAATACGTCGAATGATCTGCAGGATGAGCTGATTTATTGCAGAGAACTTGAGAGGCGTATTAGCTCAGAGCAGACTTTAAGTTCAATACCTGCGGTTAAAGAAAAGCTAAACCTGCTAAAGGAAACATTAGAGGATACGGAAGAAAACCACATACTCTCCACAGATCTGGACGCCAGGATCGGGCACAAATCTGCGGATAGTTCATTCTTTGGCTATAAGACACATCTTGCCATGACAGAAGAGCGTATCATAACCGCGGCGGTAGTCACATCAGGAGAAAAAGGTGATGGCCCGGAGTTGCCCAAACTTTTGGAGATCAGCCAGAACAATGGGATTGAAGTTGATACGATTATCGGTGATTCCGCATATTCGGGCAAAGAAAACCTTAAATTAAAAGATAACCAGGGTCAGAATATACAAGTGGTAGCAAAGCTGAACCCTTCCATTACCCAGGGCTTTAGAAAGGATGAGGATAAGTTTGATTATAATAAGGATGCCGATATGTTCGTTTGTCCGGCCGGTCATATGGCGATTAAAAAAGTCCGTAATGGCAGGAAGGATGTAGGTACTAATCAGGTAGATACCTATTTTTTTGACATTGAAAAATGTAAGATCTGCGCGCTGAAGGACAATTGTTATAAGCCTGAAGCAAAGACTAAAAGCTATTCTGTATCCATACAATCAAACTTACACCAGCAACAAATGATTTTTCAAGAAAGTGAATATTATAAAGAAAAGGCCAGACAGCGATATAAGATCGAGGCAAAAAACAGTGAGTTAAAGAATGTACATGGCTATAATCGGGCAATATCCTATGGGATTGATAGCATGCAAATGCAAGGTGCATTGGCGATCTTCACGGTAAATCTGAAAAGAATTATCAAACTAAACCTCTAAAAGACGAAAGTTGGTGAAAACTGCCCGGAGAACTTTGGATTTTACCAATCATGCGCAACAAATCATCATATAAGCCCAATAACGAGTTCTTGTACAAAAAAAACGATCAGGTAAAAACGTGTTCTACCTGATCATTTTTTAAGAGATCCCTCATAAAAGGGCAACTTCTTCAGTGCCCTCGCCTTAGGCAGAGGCTTTTTTATTTTCAGGCCCCTTTGAATTCTTATTACATTTGTACCTCATATGCAGCATTTCCTTCCCAATGGTCAAATCCTGGAACTCCGCCAGGCCGTACCGGACGATGCGCCGGTGCTCCTATCCTATTTCCGCCAGTTAATCAGCGAAACAGATTTCCTGCTTTATACCCGCGAGGAAGCAGCTTCCTGGAGGGTGGAAGATGAAAGAGATTTTATCCTCTCTTTTTCCAGAGATGCCAAAGACCTGCTGTTATTAGCCTTCGCCGGCAAGCACCCGATAGGTACCCTCTCCATTCGGCAGAACACCTTTTCGAAAGAAGCTCACCTCTGTAATCTGGGTATCGGCGTTCTCCACAGCTACTGGAACATGGGCATAGGAAGGAGAATGATGACTGCTGCCACACGGTGGGCAGAACAACATCCGCAATTGGAAATCATTCAGTTGAGCGTACTCGCAAATAATGAAAGAGCGATTCAGTTATACCGTAACTTTGGCTTTATGGAATATGGTCGCATGCCTAAAGGCGTTCGCCAGCCAGACGGAACTTATGTGGATAATATCCTGATGTCGAAAAGAGTAAAGCCATTGTAACATGCGGTATGACAGACATTTGAAACTGGAAGGATTTGGTCCTGCCAAACAAGCGTTGTTGCACAACGCTGCTATTTTAGTGATCGGTGCAGGTGGATTAGGTGTACCTGTATTGCAATACCTAACGGCCATGGGTGTAGGGAAGATCGGTATTGTAGAACACGATACGATCTCTATTACCAACCTGCAAAGACAGGTTTTATACCACACCGCAGAACAAGGCCAGTCCAAGCTCTTCACGGCTATCAAACGTTTACAGCAACTCAATCCTGAAGTTGAATTCATACCACACGATACCTGGTTGTCACCAGGTAATGCGTTGTCAATTTTTGCATCGTACGATGTGATCATCGACTGCTCTGACAACTTCGGTACACGCTATCTTGTGAACGATGCCTGTGTGCTATTGAACAAACCATTTGTATACGGCGCTATTCATAAATATGAAGGACAGGTAAGTGTATTCAACTATAAAGAAAGCGCTACCTATCGTTGTCTTTTCCCTGAACCACCAGCACCAGGTACGATGCAGAATTGCAGTGATATCGGTGTATTAGGTGTATTACCAGGCATCATCGGTACGTATCAGGCCAATGAAGCCGTCAAGATTATTTGTGGCATAGGAGAACCATTGAGTAACCAGTTACTGACCATCGATACACTCAACAATATTCACCAGGTATTTCAATTCAAACCTGTCAGACAACCTATTACTACACTCATGGAAGAATACGATATCCCCTGCGATACAGGTGGTGTACAACACCTCAGCGTACAGCAATTACACCAATGGCTGGAAGAAGGAAAACAGGTACAACTGATCGATGTAAGAGAACCTGATGAATGGGAAATATGTAAACTGCCGCAAGCAGTTTTTATACCTATGCGTATGGTAGGCGGTGTGCTTCCACAACTGAGAAAAGACGTTCCTATAGCTGTACTATGCCACCATGGTATGAGAAGTATGATGATTGCACAACAACTGGATGCTGCCGGCTTTCCTAAAGTATATAATGTAACAGGTGGTATACATGCCTGGGCTTATGAAATAGACGACAATATGAACACTTATTAATAAAAAACGAGCCGGTATCTGATTTTGATACCGGCTCGTTTTTTATTTTAAATACTAACCGCTTTTTTTTGAAGGGGCTTTTTATTTGAAAATGGTTTTCATTCCCCGTTGGAGAATACCCTCTTTCATGAAGGTTTTATTTTAAATACTAACTGCCTTTTGTTGAAGGGGCTTTTTATTTGAAAATGGTTTTCATTCCCCGTTGGAGAATACCCTCTTTCATAAAGGTTTTATTTTAAATACTAACTGCCTTTTGTTGTAGAGGCTTTTTGACCACAGGTTTCTTCGATTTTTTTCCCCACCAGATCAGGAATCCCGTTACCGGTAGTGATGCAGCTATCAACGCGCAGATAAATGCGAGTATCTTGGTCGGCCAGCCAAATAATCCTCCTGTGTGAATAGGATAGACTATTCTTCTTGCCTGCGTACCTTTTGTATCATTTGCAAATAACTTATCACCTACAAATGCACCACTTCCTGCCTGGAAATAAAGTACGTCTACAATGTGCGTGGTGATCCTGTCTGTATTCTCTTTTCCCACACTCACTGCCTGATCTTTCTTTTCCGGGAAACGGATATTTACAATACCATTATAAGTGAGTCGTTGGTTTGTTTCTGTGAATATTTTGTCCAGCCATGCAATGTCATTGGCCTTTTCCGGCTTGCTCACAGGCGCTTCTATCTTTTGTTGTGGCTTGCCATCAAATGCATAGAACAACAGGTTATTCACCCATTTATAACTCCACACCAACCCTGTCAGTGCAGTGATGAAAATAACTATGTGAATATAAAACCCAAATACGGCATGCAGGTCCCAGTTCAATCGCTTGAAGCTGGCATTCCACTTCACTTTCATTCGTTGCTTGCGGGTATTCTTTTTGGGCCACCAGAGGATCAATCCACTGATGATGATCAGTGCAAACATGCTACAGGAAATACCTGTGATCAGTTTACCTGCTTCTCCCATACACAGGTGTCTGTGCAGGTTCTTCACCACCACAAAGAATCGCTTATCCTGCGTACCTGTATAAATAATTTTTCCGCTATAAGGATTTGTTACCACCATCAGCAGCTTCCCTTTCTCTTTCCCCTTTTTCAGGTAAAAAGTGACGGTG